>NZ_JXKG01000001.1 GCF_001885735.1 Enterococcus canintestini
GTGTTAGTCCCGCATCGAAGCGATTATGACGAATATTTGATTCGTTTAGATGCTTTTATTCAAACTTTACAAAATGTCGATAAGGTAGAAATCTTACCGTATCATACGATGGGCAAATACAAATGGCAGGAAATGGGATTAAAATATCCTTTAGAAGGAATTGAACCACCGGCTGAAGATCGGGTTAAAAATGCTAAAGAGCTGCTACACGTGGCAGACTATACTGGCTATAAAAATAGGAAACTACAACTGGTTTAAATTACAAAAAATGTTCAAACGATTTAAAAAGAGCCCAAATTAACTCGTTTGAAGAAATTTTTTATTACTTAAAGCGATAAAAGCAAGTGTAGTTACTCTTTATAAGAAGTGCTTTTGGAATGACCGCTAAGGGATTAAATTATTTCTTAAGATGAAAGCCTTTTATAAAAATGAGTTGTTGACAAAAGATAGTAGAGATTGTAATATCCTACTTGGGCACCCTAATTACTAGGGTCAAAGTTCTGGAAAATATGCTCCCTATTCAATTTGGATAGGGAGCTTCTTTTATTTTACAGAAGCTTTTCCTGTAAAAAAATATAGAAGGAGTTTTTAATTAATGACAAAATATATTTTTGTAACCGGTGGCGTTGTGTCGTCGATTGGTAAAGGTATTGTAGCCGCTTCGTTAGGACGTCTATTGAAAAATCGTGGTTTAAAGGTGACGATTCAAAAATTTGATCCTTACATCAATGTCGATCCTGGTACAATGAGCCCTTATCAACATGGAGAAGTTTTTGTAACAGATGACGGGGCTGAAACGGATTTGGACCTTGGTCACTATGAACGTTTTATTGACATTAACTTAAACAAATACTCAAATGTTACAACAGGTAAAATTTATTCTGAAGTTTTACGCAAAGAACGTAAAGGTGAATACTTAGGAGCAACTGTTCAAGTTATTCCTCATATCACTAATGAAATTAAAGAAAAAATTATGCGTGCAGCTAAACTTACTGATTCTGATGTAATCATTACAGAAGTCGGTGGTACTGTAGGTGATATTGAATCTTTACCATTTTTAGAAGCATTACGTCAAATGAAAGCAGATGTTGGTTCTGATAATGTCATGTATATTCACACCACGTTAATTCCGTATTTAAAAGCTGCTGGTGAAATGAAAACTAAACCAACACAACATAGTGTCAAAGAATTGCGTGGGTTAGGTATTCAACCCAATATTTTAGTTGTGCGAACAGAACAACCTGTTTCTCAAAGTACCAAAAATAAATTAGCACAATTTTGTGATGTGGCACCAGAAGCTGTGATTGAATCTCGTGATGTAGAAACTTTATATTCAATTCCTTTAGCTTTACAAGCACAAAAAATGGATCAAATTGTATGTGAACACTTGAAATTAGATGTACCAGAAGCGGATATGACAGAATGGCAAGCTTTAGAAGAAAAAGTACTAAATCTAAAGAAAACTACCCGCATTGCTTTAGTCGGAAAATATGTCGAACTGCCAGATGCGTACATCTCTGTTGTAGAAGCCTTAAAACATGCTGGTTTTGCTTTTGATTCTGATATTGCTATTGATTGGATTCAATCGGCAGATGTTAATAAAGAAAATGTTGCTGAAGTGTTAAAAGACGCAGATGGTATCTTAGTTCCCGGTGGATTTGGTGATCGCGGGGTTGAAGGGAAAATTGAAGCAATTCGTTATGCCCGAGAAAATGATGTGCCATTTTTAGGTATTTGTTTAGGTATGCAAATGGCTTGTGTAGAATTTGCACGTAATGTAGTTGGCTTAAAAGATGCTAATTCAGCAGAAACAGATCCAGATACACCGAACAATATTATCGATTTAATGGCAGATCAAGAAAATATTGAGAATATGGGCGGAACTTTACGTTTAGGTTTGTACCCATGTAAGTTGAAAAAAGGAACTAAAACAGCAGCTGCTTATGGAAATGAAGAAGTAGTGCAAGAACGTCATCGCCATCGTTATGAATTTAACAACAAATATCGTGAAATGTTTGAAGCAGAAGGCTTAGTCTTCTCCGGTGTTTCACCAGACAATCGTTTAGTTGAAATTGTTGAATTACCAGATAAAAAATTCTTTGTTGGTTGTCAGTTCCATCCTGAATTGATTTCTCGTCCAACGCGCCCACAACAATTAATTAAAGCTTTTGTGGGAGCAGCTTTGGAAAACCAATAATATTTTGGTAGTAACAAATAATTAAATTATTAAAATGAACACCTGAAATAAGTTGTGAAGATATTCTTTTCTTCAAAAGAGTAGTTTTCCATCCTAATTTCAGGTGTCTTTTTGATTTTCTTTAAGATTTAGGGCTGAAAATTAAAAAAAGTCTGTGAAATAATTTGCAGAAACGAAAAATTATCTTTGTTATCTTTTGGAAGAAAAAAGCAATTACAAAGGGGAATATAACAAAGTTTTTCAGAAAAATTATTGAAAACAGGCGCTATTTAAATTTGTGCAATCTTTTTATGAAAGAATTAATCCGTCATTTTAGTGGTAATAGCCAGAAATATTTGCTAAAATGGTAGCGTTGGTTAGGATATGCCTAACAAATAAAGTTTATCAAAACTTAGGAGGAATTTTTTATGCCAGTAGTATCAGCAGCAGAATTTCTAAAAGCAGCCCGTAAAGGTGGTTACGCTGTCGGCGGTTACAACACAAACAACTTAGAATGGACTCAAGCAATTTTGGAAGCAGCAGAAGCTAAAAAAGCACCTGTCTTAATCCAAACTTCAATGGGTGCAGCAAAATACATGGGTGGTTACAAATTAGCTGTTAACATGATCAACGACTTAGTTGAATCAATGAACATTACAGTTCCAGTTGCAATCCACTTAGACCACGGTGACTACGAAGCTGCTTTAGCATGTATCGAAGCTGGCTATACTTCAGTTATGTTCGATGGTTCTCATTTACCATTTGAAGAAAACTTGAAATTAGCTAAAGACGTTGTAGCAAAAGCACACGCTAAAGGTATCTCAGTTGAATGTGAAGTTGGTTCAATTGGTGGTGAAGAAGACGGAATCATCGGTGCTGGCGAATTAGCTGACATTGAAGAATGTAAACAAATGGTTGCTACAGGTATCGACTACTTAGCATGTGGTATTGGTAACATCCACGGTGTTTACCCAGAAAACTGGCAAGGTCTTGCATTTGACCACTTACAAGAAATCGCAGATGCTGTTGGTCATGACGTACCATTAGTATTACACGGCGGTTCTGGTATTCCAAAAGAACAAATCCAAAAAGCTATCTCAATGGGTATTTCTAAAGTTAACGTTAATACTGAATTCCAATTATCATTTGCAAAAGCAACTCGTGAATACATCGAAGCTGGCAAAGATAAAGAAGGTAAAGGCTTTGACCCTCGTAAATTATTAGCACCAGGTAAAGCTGCAATCGTTAAAGATGCTGAAGAACACATTGACTGGTTCGGTTCAGCTAACAAAGCTTAATTTGATTAAACTTTTAAACTTCAGACTATTTAGTCTGAAGTTTTTTTGTCTTCTAATTACTTTTTTACTACTTCATTTCAATCTTCTTTTTCTTTTGCCAATTTGTTTTTAACCGGAATTAAAACTTCAAAAATTTGATCTTCAGGATTTTGCGAAGCGGCTTCATCTTGCCACAATAGTTCCCAAATATCCCCATTTAAAACTAAATTATTTTCTTTTAAATAACTGCGAAAACGATTATTAAAAATATTAATCTGATGAATTTCATCTTTTATAAAACCTGAAACATAATAACCAGCAGGGCGGGTTACAATTCGCTGTTGTTTGTAAAGATGCAGACGTTCACTGGGAATTTTCACTAGCGCACGATATGGAGCGGCATGAAAATTTTCTTCATAAAAAGCTGCACCATCTACTAAAAAGCCAATGGGATAACCACTAAACAGATCACTACTATCGACGGAATTATAAAAACGACCGTAAACTTCTAGAGAATCAATATCATCAAATTTCTCAATTAAATCAGAGACCACAAAAGATTCTGCTTTTCTGTAGGCGTAGGTGATTGATTCTAAATCAAAATTTTTTAAGGTAGTATAGCGGGTAATGTAACTATCAAGGGAGTTACGGATTCGCTTAAGTTTGCTAATTTCTTCATCGACTTTTTCTTTTTGTCTTTTAAAGCCAGCCAATACAGCTGTGATATTACGGTTTTTCAAAAAAGTAGCGATTTCTTCTAAGGGCACATCGAGATTTTTTAAAAGTAAAATCACATCCAGTTCAAAATACTGGTCAATACCATAATAACGATAGCCATTTTCTCCCACTTTTTGCGGTTTAAATAGGTCAATTTGATCATAATAAATTAAAGTGCGACGACTAATCCCAGCATAATTCGCCATTTCACTGATAGTTAAATACTTTTTCATCAAAAAATTTCCTTTCGGTCTTGACTGTAACGTTACGTTACAGTTTATCCTATCACAGGAGAAGGAGGGAAAAAAGATGAAATTATTCAAGATTTTTTTTAAAGAGTACCGTAAACTATTTTTTATAACCTTCATCTTAATGATTGGACAAGCGGTGGGAACGTTAATGATTCCTTATTATGTTGCCAAAATTATCGATGAAGGAATTTTACTGCAAAATCAAACAAACATTTGGCAAAACGGTTTGTTAATGCTAGTGATTGCAATTGTGACAGGAGTAGTTGCGATTGCAGCAAGTTATTACTCGGCCATTTTGGCGGGACGTTTTGGCTATTTTTTGAGAAAAAAATTAGTCGCTAAAACCCAAAAGCTATCGTTAGCAGATATGGATGCCTTTGGGACACCAACGCTTTTGGCGCGGACAACCAGTGATATTACTAATATTCAACAAATTTTAATGATGGTTTTTCAGATGATTATTCCAGCGCCACTAATTTGTCTTGCCTCAATTGGATTAACAGGTATGATTTCATGGCAATTTGTGTGGATCCCGATTGCCTCAATCACTTTATTTTCTTTTATCGCACTGTTAGTTATAAAAAAAGCTATTCCATTAGCAGATGTGATGCAACAAAGAATGGATAAAATGATGCAGGTTTTGCGTGAATTTTATACCGGTGTGCGGGTCATTCGTGCCTTTAACAAAAACCGTTATGAAAAAGAGCGCACAGATGACACATTTAGCCGTTATGCTGCTGTAATGATTCGGGTAAATAAACTATTTGCCGTTTTAAATCCGACTGTTAATTTGGTGATGGGATTAGGCATGACAGCAGTATTAGTGTTTGGTAGTATCTTGGTTACCCAAAATACAGTGCCAATCGGTAGTTTAACCGCAATTAGTGAATACACGGTTTTAAGTCTATGGTTTTTGACGATGGCTGCAATGGTAATTGTGATGATACCAAAAGCACTCGCTTCTTTAGAACGGATTGGCGAGGTTTTAGCTGTAAATGAAGAAGTCGTCGATGGTGATTTAACTCAGTTTGTTCTGGCAGACGATAAGCCAGTTGTTTCTTTTAAACAGGTTGATTTTTCATATAGTGGTGCAGAAGAGCCAGTTTTAGCTAATATTACTTTTGATATCTGTAAAGGTGTTACTGCAATTGTAGGTGGCACTGGCTCTGGTAAAAGTACTATTGCAAAAGCACTATTGCGTTTTAAAGATACTGCTGAAGGTGAAATACTTTTTGGTGGCGTACCGATTAAAAATGTTACCCAAGAAGCACTGCGGCAAAAAATCAGTTATGTGCCCCAAAAGGCTTTCTTATTTAGTGGTACGATTTTAGATAACTTTCTTTTTGGCAATCCTAATGCGACTGAAAAGGAAATCAAAAAGGCCGCAGAAGTCGCCCAGGCAGAAGCGTTTATTCAGTCGTTACCTGAAGGATATAATGCTTTTGTGGCGCAAAAAGGCAATAACTTTTCTGGTGGTCAAAAACAACGTCTTAGCATTGCCCGTGCGCTTATAAAACCGGCAGATGTATATTTTTTTGATGATAGTTTTTCAGCACTGGATTATCAAACCGACGCAAAATTACGGCAAGCGTTAAAAACATATTTGAAAGATGCCGCAATTGTGATTGTAGCGCAACGTCTTGCGACGATTAAAGATGCCGATCAAATCATTGTATTAGATGAAGGTAAAATTGTGGGGCAAGGTAGTCATGAAACGTTACTGGCAACTTGTAGCGTATATCAAGAATTTGCTAAATCCCAGGGAATGGAGGAAAAACATGAGCACAAAGCAGTTTGACAAAAGAAGTAATGAAATGCCACAAGATCTCAAAAAAACTGGTCATCGACTATTTCGTTTGTTACTAGAGCAAAAGCACCGTTTTGTTATTATTGTTATTTCTGCTATTTTCTTTGCGGTATTAATGGCAACTACACCTTTAATTCTAGGCTGGGGATTAGATGCTATTGTTGCCTTGTTACGTGCTGGTGAAATAACGACAGCTAATTTAGTACATGTATTGTGGCAGCCAGTCTTATTATTGTTTTTAGCATGGGGTGGTATTGCCCTTTTCTCACTTTTACAAGAATACACGATGGCTAGCGTGGCAGAAACTTTAACGCTACGATTACGAAAACAGTTGACCCAGAAGCTGAATCATTTACCAATCAAATTTTTTGATCAATATCAAACCGGTGATATTTTAACACGGGCGACCCTTGATTTAGATAAGGTATCTGAAGTTTTACAAGTGGGATTGATGCAGATGATTTCTGCAATCTTATCTATTATCACAGGCCTTGGTATTATGATTTATCTTAGTCCACTACTGACCTTGGGAATTGTGATGATTTTATTACTTAGCTTAGCGCTAACGAAATTTTTAGCACAAAAAAATCAAGATTATTTTTCAGAAAATCAAGCAGCGTTAGGTGCGGTTGGAACAAAAGCTGAAGAGACGTACTCGGGAAATTTAGTTATTAAAGCTTATAATCGCCAACAGCAAATAAAAGCAGACTTAGATGAACTAAATGAAGCACAGTTTCAGGCGTTTAAAAAAGCGCAATTTGTCAGTTTTGCGATTAATCCATTGATTCGACTAATTAATCAACTAGGCTTTGTAACGAGTGCAGTTGTTGGTGGCTTAATGGTCATTAACGGTCAGTTATCAATCGGGTTAGTGCAAGCTTATTTGCAATATGTTAACCAAGTTTCTGAACCAATTACGCAAGTTTCTTATGTGATTAATAGCCTGCAAAGTGCTTTTGCCGCTTTGGAGCGCATCTTTGAAATCATTGATTTACCTGAAGAAAAAGAAAATGAGTTAAATGTTGCTGTTCCACACCAGATAAAAGGAGAAGTAGCCTTTAAACACGTCTCTTTTGGCTATACAAAAGATAAATTGTTAATGGAAGATGTTAATTTTTTTGTTAAGCCAAAGCAAATGGTAGCCATTGTAGGACCAACCGGCGCAGGAAAAACAACGATGATTAATTTATTGATGCGTTTTTATGAATTAACCAAAGGGCAAATTGAAATAGATGGAAAAAATATTCGCCATTTTTTAAGAGGAGAGATTCGCCAAAAATTCGGGATGGTCTTGCAAGATACGTGGTTATTTGAAGGAACGGTGGCAGAAAATATTGCCTATGGGAAACCAAATGCTAGTCGGGCTGAAATTATTGCTGCGGCAAAAGCGGCGCAATGTCACCACTTTATCTTAACTTTACCTGATGGTTATGACACGATAATTTCAACCGATGGCAGTCAAATCTCGCAAGGACAACAACAGCTATTAACAATTGCTCGGGCAATTCTAGCTAACCCACAACTATTGATTTTGGATGAAGCGACTTCAAGTGTCGATACCAGAACAGAAGAAATGATTCAACAAGCAATGGATCGCTTAACGGCAGAACGTACGAGTTTTGTGATTGCCCACCGTCTCTCAACGATTAAAAATGCTGATTTAATTTTGGTGATGAAAGATGGGGCGATTATTGAACAAGGCAGTCATACTAGCTTAATGCAAAAAGGGGCTTTTTACGCTGATCTTTATAATAGCCAGTTTGCTAGTTGAAAAAGTGGATGTCGCCAATTAAATTCTCTTTTCTAATTTTTATGGTCAGAATATTGAAAATTAATATTGACTTTTGCGAACGTTTTCTTTAAAATGACGAATGTAAATAATATTATTTCATGTGACTAGATAATACTAGGCGTGGAAAAGGCTTGCTTCAGGGAATATGTTGAAGCTGGTTTTTTCACGTCTTTTTTATTTTTTAGTTACAAAAATACTTTCTAAAATCTGCAGAGGTGAACTATGAAAGTTAAAAAGTTATTGAATCAAAATGCAGTCTTAATCGATGACGACGGTCAAGAAAAAGTTGCAATTGGAAAAGGGATTGGTTTTAACAAGAAGAAAAATGATCTTGTCTTTGCAAAAGAAGTCGAGCGAATGTTTGTGATGGAACCAGATACGCAGATGAAATTGCAAAATTTGCTAAATCAAATTGACGAAAAATTTTTGTTTGCAGCTGAACACATTGTCAATCATGCTGAAATGGTTTTGATGGAAAAATTAAACGAACACGTTTTAATTGCATTAACAGATCATTTGGCATTTAGTGCCGAAAACATTAGTAACGGTATTATTGTACGCAATAAACTTTTAAAAGAGATTGAGGTCTTGCATAAAGAGGAATTTGGCATTGCACAATGGGCAGTGGATTATTTAAATAGTCAGCTTGAAATTCCTTATAGCTATGATGAAGCTGGTTATATTGCAATTCATTTACACAGTGCACGAAACGGCGAAAGAAATAATCATCGTAGTATTCGTGAGGTTACAATCGTTTCAGAAATCATGAATCTAATTGCAGCCGAATTGCAAATTGATCTGTATGCAGAAGCGATGGCACTTAATTATTCTCGTTTAGCCAATCACTTACGTTTATTACTGCAACGTTATCAAAAACAACAATATGCCGTTTTAGATGATGAGATTGTTGAAATGGTTCGAGAAAAATATCCAGAGAGTTATGAAATTGCCAAAAAAGTTAGAGTAATGCTGATTAAGCGCTATCAGTTGGCAACTTCTAGTGAAGAATTAGGCTATATTGCGATTCACATTGAAAGATTGAAACGAGTAGCTCAAAAAGAAGAGGAGAAATAATAATGAAAGCATATTTACAACGAATTGGGCGTTCTTTAATGCTACCAGTCGCAACTTTACCCGTAGCTGCACTTTTTATGGGAATTGGTTACTGGATTGACCCTAGTGGCTGGGGTGGCAACAATATTTTAGCTGCTTTTTTAATTAAAGCAGGTGGCACAATTTTAGACAACTTGGGAATTTTATTTGCAGTCGGTCTAGCTTATGGGATGTCAAAAGATAAAGATGGTGCTGCTGCACTAGCCGGGTTAGTGGCATTTTTGACACCTATGACATTAGTCAATAGTAATGCTGTTGCTTTGTTTACTAAAGTTGATGTTGAAAAAGTAAACGTCGCCTTTGGTGCAATTAATAATAAAAATGTCTTTATTGGTATTTTAGCCGGCTTAGTAGCAGGGGCAATGTACAATCGCTTTAGCAGTGTGAAATTACCAATGGCATTATCTTTTTTCAGTGGTAAAAGAGCAGTTCCAATCGTGACAGCCGGTTTAATGGCAATTATTTCCGCATTATTAATTTTTATTTGGCCACCGGTTTATAATGCACTCGTTGCTTTTGGTGAAATGATTTCAAGCATGGGACCAATTGGGGCAGGGCTTTATGGCTTCTTTAACCGTTTATTGATTCCAACTGGGTTACACCATGCTTTAAACAACGTATTTTGGTTTAACTTAGCAGGAATTGATGATATTGGTAAATTCTGGGCAAGTGAAGGAACAAAAGGAATTACAGGGATGTATCAAGCTGGATTTTTCCCAGTTATGATGTTTGGTTTACCTGCTGGTGCATTGGCAATTTATCAATGCGCTAAACCTGAAAAGAAAAAAGTTACTGCATCATTAATGGTTGCTGCCGCTTTTGCATCATTTTTTACAGGTGTAACAGAGCCCCTAGAATTTTCATTTATGTTTGTGGCATGGCCTTTGTATGTGGTTCATGCAGCTTTAACTGGGATCTCAATGTTTATCGCAGCAACTTTTCATTGGACAGCGGGCTTTAATTTTAGCGCAGGATTCATTGACTTTTTCTTGAGTTTACGCGTTCCAATTGCTAATAAACCATATATGTTAATTGTCTTAGGTTTAATTATGGCAGTTGTATATTATGTAACATTTATGTTTGTGATTAAGAAATTTAACTTGATGACACCTGGCCGTGAAGAAGATGAAGAAGAAGCGACAGAAGATATTGATCAATTTGTGGCTGCTGGAGATGATAAGTTTGCTACAATTGCAAACCAAATCTACAATGCCTTGGGCGGTGCGGCAAATGTTACTTCGATTGATAATTGTACGACGCGTTTGCGTTTACAGGTAAAAGATACTGGTACAGTGGATCAAGGGAAAATTAAACGTACGGGTATGCCTGGGGTTAAAGTAATCGATGATAAAAATATTCAAGTTATCGTTGGGACAGAAGTACAATTTGTCGCAGATGAAATGACTCGTTTACATCAAGGCGGTGTGTCAAATACAACTGTGAAAAAAGAAGTACCAGTTGCAAAAACAATGACTAAAAAACAAGACATTTTTGCGATTAGTAATGGTACTGTAAAAGATATTACAAAAGTTAGTGATGATGTCTTTTCACAAAAAATGATGGGTGAAGGATTTGCTGTAACGCCAAGTGATGATGCTATTTTTACACCAGTAGCTGGTACGATTACAAGTGTTTTCCCAACTAAACATGCTGTTGGTATTAAAGCAGATAATGGCTTGGAGATCCTAGTACACATGGGAATTGATACTGTCAGTCTAAAAGGTGAACCATTTACTGTTTTTGTAACAGAAGGGCAAAAAGTTGGTCGTGGTCAAATGTTAGCTAAAATGGATTTGGCTAAAGTAAAAGCTAGTGGAAAAGATAGCGATATTATGGTAGTTTGCACCAATAGCAATGAGTTAGCCCAGCTTGATGTAGCCTTGCAAAAGGTTAATGCCAATGATGTTATTGGCACAATTGAAAGTAAATAAATTGTAGAAAAGTAAAAGACACGTTCGTTTTTGAATTCATTTCCATCATCTATTATGGAAAAGATACGAAAACTTGCGTGTCTTTTTTCTTATAAATCTTTTTAAGCTAAATGGTCCACTCTTTTGCAAAGAGCACGTCTGTGTTAAAATTAGCGAGTGTGAATAAAATAAGAATAGGTGGCTTTTATGAAAAAAATCATCATTAATGGTGGCCGTAAACTTCAAGGTGAAGTAACAATTAGTGGCGCCAAAAATAGCGCAGTCGCACTAATTCCGGCTGCAATTTTAGCAGACTCACCTGTCGTTTTAGAAGGTGTACCTGATATTAACGATGTGCATTCGTTAATGGAAATTTTAGAAGTTATGGGCGTCAAAGTCCAATTTGAAAATAATACAATGACGATTGATCCAACTGAAATCGTCTCGATACCAATGCCTAGTGGTAAAATCAATAGTTTGCGGGCTTCTTATTATTTTATGGGCGCTTTATTAGCTAAATTTGGCGAAGCTGTCGTGGGCTTACCTGGAGGCTGTTATTTAGGTCCACGTCCGATTGATTTACATATCAAAGGTTTTGAAGCTTTAGGGGCATCTGTTACTAATGAACATGGCGCGATGTATTTGCGGACTAAAAATAAAGAGTTAAAAGGTGAACGCATCTTTATGGATGTGGTTTCTATTGGTGCAACCATTAATGTTATGTTGGCAGCTGTAAAAGCCAAAGGTCGCACAATTATTGAAAATGCAGCACGAGAGCCTGAAATAATTGATGTTGCTACTTTGTTAAATAACATGGGGGCAAAAATTCGGGGAGCGGGAACTAATGAAATTAGAATTGATGGTGTCGATGAATTACACGGCTGTCGCCATGCAATTATCCCAGACCGAATTGAAGCAGGTACTTATTTAGCGCTAGCGGCAGCTTGTGGCAATGGAATTAAAGTTCATAATGTAATTTATGAGCATTTAGAAAGTTACATCGCCAAATTAGAAGAATTAGGTGTTCCAATGGAGATCAGTGAAGATACGATTGAAGTCTTCCCAGTTGAAAAATTGAATCCTGTCCACATCAAAACTTACCCTTATCCTGGTTTTGCAACTGACTTGCAACAACCTATTACACCACTACTGATTAAAGCTAACGGAACTTCTGAAATTATCGATACGATTTATTCCAAACGTATTAATCATATCCCAGAACTTGTGCGCATGGGCGCCGATGCGCAAATAGAAGGCAATATGATGATTTTAAATGGGCCAAAACAATTACATGGGGCTGAAGTTATCGCTTCTGATTTACGGGCGGGAGCATGTCTTGTAATTGCTGGTTTAATGGCAGAAGGTACCACTACCATTATGAATGTAGAATATATTTTGCGCGGCTATGATCATATTATTGAAAAACTAACAGCTCTAGGCGCCGATGTTAAAATGATAGAAACAGAACGCGAGGATCAAGCATGAAAAAAGATTATTTAACAATGGCGGAGCTAGAAAATAGCACCTTAAAAGAGATTTATCAGTATGCTAAACAATTCAAAATTCCTTATTATAGTCAAATGAATAAAAAGGAATTATCATTAGCAGTCATTCGGGCTCAAGCTGAAAAGCAAGGCTTCTTTTATATGGAAGGTGTTTTAGATATTGTCGGTCAAGACGGTTACGGCTTTTTACGCCCTATTAATTATGGCCCTAGTGCTGAAGACATCTACATTTCTTCATCACAAATTCGCCGATTTGGTCTACGTAACGGTGACAAAGTTGCCGGTAAGGCCAGACCCCCTAAAGAATCTGAACGTTATTATGGCTTGATGCATGTTGAAAGCGTGAATGGAAAAGATCCAGAAGAAGCAAAAGAACGTCCGCATTTTCCAGCTTTAACTCCTCTTTATCCCGATCGTCAAATTCAATTAGAAACCAAAACGGGTCGTTTGGCAACGCGGATGATTGATATTTTTGCCCCAGTTGGTTTTGGCCAGCGAGGATTGATTGTTGCTCCACCAAAAGCAGGTAAAACAAGCATTTTAAAAGAAATCGCCAATGGCATCACCGACAATTATCCAGACGTAGAACTAATTGTTTTACTAATTGATGAACGCCCAGAAGAAGTAACTGATTTAGAACGTAGTGTTAAAGGCGATGTTGTATCTTCGACATTTGATTTGCAACCACAAAATCACACCCGTGTATCTGAACTTGTCTTAGAACGTGCTATGCGTTTAGTAGAAGACAAACGAGATGTTGTTATTTTGATGGACTCCATTACCCGTTTAGCACGAGCTTATAACTTAGTAGTACCGCCAAGTGGACGGACATTAAGTGGGGGGATTGATCCGGCTGCTTTATATAAGCCAAAGAAATTTTTCGGTGCAGCTCGTAATATTGAAGAAGGTGGCAGCTTAACCATTTTAGCTACTGCTTTAGTCGATACAGGCAGTAGAATGGACGATGTCATTTATGAAGAGTTCAAAGGAACAGGGAACATGGAGTTACACCTTTCCCGGGAACTAGCGGAACGTCGTATTTTCCCAGCTATCGATATTAAAAAATCAGGTACACGTAAAGAAGAATTATTAATGAAACCTGAACAATTAGAAGAAACATGGAAATTGCGGAACAATATGCTAGGTGATTCATTAGAATATACCGACCAATTTGTTCAATTTTTAAAGAAAACCAAAAATAATACCGCTCTTTTCAGTGCTTTTAAAGAAGTTTCTTTTGGGAAAAAAGCACCACGAAGAAATGTAAAAAGATAATTGCATCTCTAGATAAAACATGATAGTATATTCTTGTTGTAAATTAGACAAATAAACTCTGGCGCAGCAAATGAACCAGGGCAAAGGAGCGAAAGTAAATGAAAGCAGAAATCCATCCAGATTACCATCCAGTTGTATTCATGGACTCAACTACAGGTTTCAAATTCTTGTCAGGTTCTACTAAAACTTCACAAGAAACAGTTGAATGGGAAGATGGCAACACATACCCATTAATCCGGGTCGAAGTTACCTCTGACTCACATCCATTCTACACTGGTCGTCAAAAATTCACGCAAGCCGACGGACGTGTGGACCGTTTCAACAAAAAATACGGTCTCAAAGACGCAAACGCTGCGGAATAATCAAAACATTGTTAAATCAACGTTTAGCAGACTATCTGATAGGGATAGTCTGCTTTTTTTCGCTTTTGACCATACTTTTGACCTTCTGCAAACTTCCTTGTTTTTCCTCTGTGGAACTCATGAAATCCGCAAAACGATTTGCCGTTTCTTCTGTCTGTCTTTTCGTGACATGGGTGTAGATATCCATAGTCGTTTTAATATCTGTATGTCCTAACCGAACTTGAACTTCTTTAAGAGAAGCTCCGGATTCAAATAGCAGACTACAATGGGTATGACGAAAACCATGAGGTGTGATACGTTTTAAGTTATTTTCATTTATGATGATTTTCAAGTTGTGATTTACATAGTCTAAATAAAGTGGTTTGTTTTCTTCTGATACAAACAGGAGTTGTTCACCGTCTTTTGTAGGTTTAATTCCCATTCTCAGGAAGTATTCTTTTTGTTTCAACTGCCATCGTTTAATCACTTGTAAGGTTTCAGAGTCTATCGAAATTGTTCGAAGGCTCTTTTCTGTTTTGGGAACTTGGAATTTGATTTCCCATTTATCACATGTGGCTAAGGTTTGTTTAACAGAGAGTGTGCTTTTCTCAAAATCAATGTCTTTCCAACGTAAGGCTAAAAGTTCACCTTTTCGTAACCCGGTAAAAGCTAAGATCCGAAAAATCGGATAAATTGGATCAGGATAGTTTTTGGCAATTTCAAGGAATTCCAATAGTTCTTCCTTTTCATAGTAGGGTGCAGAATAGCGCTCTTCGTCAATCCGTTTCTTACGTTTAGGACGAATCACAGCATCCATGGGATTACTTCTGATGAGCCGTAAACTCAGAGCATACTTGAAAACAGATGAAGTCAAACCAATCAAGTTGGAATATTTTTTGTAATAGCTATACCAGTGGTTTACCTGTTTTTGACAATAAGGAATTGAAATTCTCGAGATTTTCAAATTTCCAAAAAGAGGAAAGATGTGCTTTTTATAAGCCAATTTTTGGGCGACATAGGTACTTTCACGAACCGTGTTTTTATATTGCTCAAACCATTCATCTGCCAGTTCTGAAAAAAGACGTTGTGAATTTGTCACCACATCATTTTCTTCTACTTGTACCATCAAGCGATTATAAGCCTTCTTAGCTTCTTGCAGTGATTTAAAACCACGTTTGGTGGTGTATTTCTTTTTTCCTGTAACCGGATCAATGCCAAGATATGCTTTAAACATATAGGCGATTGTCCCATTTTTCTTTTTATATTTTTTGATCATAATTGTCTCCTTTGATTCACTCGCCAGTATATCAAAGAGAAGATTTGCTCCTTTCTTATCGGTATCATAGTCAGCAACAACAGGTAAGTCAAGGTTAGATTTTTAGACTGTCTAAAAATAGTTTTACATCCTCACGATCAAAGCGAGTTTCTTTACCAAAAGGAATGACTTTCAATCCATGATCAATCCAATTATTGAGGCGTGTATCGCCAATCTTTAGTTGTTGTTTTAATTGTTTTCGCGTTGGGTAGGGAGGTAACTCCTTCATTTTTTGCTGCTGTGCTTCTTCCTCAATTCTTTGCTTCGTTAATTGAACAAGCTCTTCAATTATTTCTTGATTGAATTCAATCGGTACATTAACAGTCATATTTTTACCTACTTTCGAGATTCATTTTTTTTATTTTTGTATAGCGAACAGTGCTTTCTTGAAAATCCATCACTTGTTCAGGATTTCCACCTTCATTTATCGCGCTGTAAAATATTGGACGTCTTACAAGATACTCATTGGTATAAAGTACGTCTTGATCTGTGGTATCAAAAGGTTGATCCACGAGTTGCTTCGTGACGCTGGGTACTTTGAGGTTACGGGATTTGAAGAACGCCTTCTTCTTATGCTCTTTCAAATCCAAGTCTTTATCGAAATATTTACTGATATAGCGCCCACGATTTTCGATACTATCCACATCAATCTTGTTGATTTTGACAAATCCATGTCCCCAGATAGTAGTAAGACGATTAATGGAGATAAAAGGGAAGTCAAACAGGATAATGTGATAATGGATCGCACCTCGTTCTTGTTTTTCCCACGTGGCTAGGTATTTTAGATGTGCTTTTTTTGTGTGATAGAGTTCGTAGTTTAGTCGTTTGATAAATTTTTTGAATTCATTATTCGCATAGGCAATGTCTTGAATGTTTTCTCTGAAAGTGAGGGTTAAAAATTTTGTTCGATTGTCAAAGTTCGTATCCACGAGTCGGGCAATTTCAAAGCGCATATTTTGATAGTATTTTTGTTTTCGTTTTAAGCTGTCGTATTGCCCTTGAGCGGATAGTTCATCATATTTTTTTCTTTTATCAGTAGTCGTATTTTCTTCTTCATAAAGCCAAGCTAATTCTTTCTTTCGTTTTGGGTTGGTTTCATTTTTTTCTGCTTTTTGTTTAGGAGTAATGATTGCTTCATAATCATAAATTTCAAGGTACGTGGGAGTTTCAATGATTTTCTGATTATAAGCTTTCAAAAATCATCACTCCTTGATGTGTATTCAGTTGTCAAAGAACCATCATTTTTCTCCTGATGTTGTTCTATAAATCAAGTTAAGGGGAAGTCCTGCAAAGCAGTCCTTCCAGCCTATGTGTTTATTGGGCGGTCTTAACGGACAGAAGCGGCTCTATGGCGCTGCCCCGCCGTTTCGTCCTAACCACCCAACAAACCCATAGGAAAATTAGTTTTGTACAGTGGAACTTTGTTTTTTCGGAATCAAAGTTGCCGCATCTGCTGTGGCCGATAAGCCATAACTGACGAATTGACCGTTTGAGCGGCCCCAAGGTGCAATCACTAAATTGGCAAATGTAACCATGGCCAACCCTTGTTGGGTAAGTTCTTCCGGAGTGATTATAGGATTTTCAGATTTGACTTTGACACTGATTTTCTCGTAGCGGAGTTTAGGTAGGATACATTCGTAACTCCAACCTAGAATTTCTCCATCTTTTTGCCAGCGAGTAACATTGACAACTTGGTATTCTTTTTCGAGTTTTTCTTTTGGTAAGGTGAGATCATTGATTTTAATTGGCATAATAGCCCTCCTTTTGGTATACGATAATTTATACGGTTGGTTTAAAAAATATAGACGGCCATCTATGATTTGCATTTTATACGTTTATTTATACGAAGTCAAGAGATTTAGCGAAAAAATATATACGAAATTTTATACGAGTGATATAATAGGGAAAATGACAAGGAGGAAGTAATCTATGTTTGGCTTATTACAACCTGATAAAGTGAAGGTAGGACAACGAATCAAAGAAATCAAAGAGAGTATGAATCTGTCCTTTACAGAGTTAGGCAACCGCTTGGGGAAAAAGAAACCAACAATCAGCTCGTATGTTCAAGGCTATGCGTTAGCCCCTGAAAGTGTCATTAACCAATTATCGAGTATTAGTGGGAAACCGGTAGGCTGGTTTTACTTTGGTGACATTGAAGAATATATTTCGGACTATTTGCAGTTAAAAGGTCAGAATAGGATTGTACAAGAACATCCAAAAGTTGTGAAAGCAATCAAAGAAGAGTTTTACACTGGGGAATTTAAAAATCCTGCATGGGAAAATGAAGTTGGTTATCCATGTGAGGAATTTATGGATGATTATTTTTATGAACTGCAACAAGAAGTCATTAAAGAAGAAATTCAAAGGATGGTACGTGATCAGATAAAGAATTTATCGATTGCCGACGAATTATCTAAACAGAAGAAAGATGAGGCAGTCGCCGTTATTACAAGTGGAATCATCGAATACATGGATGTAGCCGGTGAATTTAATTATGAAAAAAAATATGATATGATTAATCTGGTTAAGCAGGAAGTCGATAAGTACGATTTTTTTGCAGACAGTAATTTTGAAGATCGGTATTTAGTAGGAAAACTAATAAATATCTTGGCAGATCAACAAAAAACTGTCGAACTTATCAATCGATTGTCCGAAGAACTGACGAAGAAATCCTTTTCCGGAAGATTTGGTGGGGAAGAATTGATAGAAGCATTTGAAACGTTACGTCCGGCACTAATCCAAATTTATAGTAAAGTCAGTACGGATGAATTGGAAGACTGGTTTAAATAAAAACTCTTGCTGGGAGGCTGGCTATGTACAAAATTGCAATATGTGATGACGAAGAGCTCCAAAGCACACTCCTAGAAAAAATGATCGATACCTATATGATAAATCAGGGCTTGGAAGTAGATATTGATATTTATAGCAGTGGAGAATCCTTATTGAGAGGGATTCGGAATCAAGAAATAGTTTATCAAATGATTTTTTTAGACATTGAAATGGATGGAATTAATGGCATTGAAACTGCTAAGTTTATCAGGGAAAGTGATCAACAAGTATTATTAAATTATATTACGAGCTTTGATGACTATACTCTTCAAAGCTTTGAAGTTTCACCATTTAGATATTTACTAAAGCCCGTTAAAGAAAATGAAATACGTATTCTCCTAGATGCAGCGGTTGATAAAATTTCTAGTGATAATCAATACCTTTTCGTAAAGGTTAATCGTACGCAATATCAAGTACGATGTGATCAAATAATTCGAATTACCTCCGAGAAGGGGAGAAAACTTCGAATCACCATGTGTAACAATCAGGAAGATATTGTTTACTATGCTCGCTTAAAAGACATTATAGCTAATCTGGGTAGTTCCATTTTTGTACAAGTAAATTACGGGACGATAATAAACCTAAATTATATTGAGCGAATAGAGGATACTATTGTTCATTTGACAAATGGAGATCAAGAGGTAATTAGTAGAGGGAAGAAGAAAAAATTTGTAGAGTGCTATAGAAACTTCATTGAAAGGTCATTAGGGATATGAAAGAATTATTTATACTTATATTGGCCATTTTTTTAGGCGCATTACAGGGATGGTATGTTGCGTTTTATTTGAGTAGCTTCTTAGAACTAAAAATAAAAAAAGTGTCTTTTTATACACTTTGCATACTATTGATTCTCTTTACAAAGATTTCAATAAATAGTCAAAATCTAAGGTTAAACTTAACCTATATTTTTTTTATTGTTGTAGCTGGATTAGTAATATTTTGTTTCTACGGACCAGCCCCAAAAAAGATGTACCATTACCTCTATGTAATTTTTTTATTTTTATTTCAGAATAGTTTACTGGTTGCTACACAGAGTGATCCTTCTAATATTGTTTTCTTACAGTTTATATTGTCTTATATATCAATTACAGTTTTGTCATTAATAATAATCTTTTTTCTTCACTATTTTAAGAGTACCAATGAAATTGGCTTGGCAACTAAAGAATATATTATGTTGTCTATAACCCCACTGTTATCGATAGGTACACTGATGTATCCGTTTCATTTTTCACAATTTGAGAGTATCTGGGTAAGTATTGGATTATTGATAGTAAATATTATGAACATTTTTTTATACAACTATCTAACTGAAAAAACTTACCTATTACAACAACAGACACTATCTGGAATGCAAAATCAGCACTATGACGAAATGTTAAGAAAACAATCAGAATTTCGTATTTTAAAGCATGATTTAAAAAATCTATTATTAAGTATAAATTTCCAGTTAGCGCAAGGAAATGTTGATACAGCACAGAAGTTGTTAGAAAATATTACTCTAACTGCTACGTCTTCATTCCAAACATATACTGGCTGTTGGCCCATTGATACTGTACTAAGTAGTAAGATAAATGAAATGAATACTGAAAACATTTTATACTCACTGGATCTAAAAATTCCGGCAGATCTTGATTTTAAGCATAATGTTGTCGATATCTGTGCGATTCTTGGAAATATATTAGATAATGCGATAGAAGAATGTAATAGAATAGACTCCCCGAAAAAAGAGATAAAAATCTCTATTCATTATCGTGATGATAAAATCATTATGAAAGTAACTAATCCGGCTAGGATAAATAATCTGAATATTTCTAGTAAGCTGATCCGGTCAGCGAAAAGAAAGGGAAGATACGGATTAGGAATAAATAGTATTAGAGAACGAGTTCAGAAATTAGAGGGATACTCTGATTTTTCATGGAATGAAAATGAGTTTAAAGTTTTGATTATTATTCCAGTAGGGCAGAGTATTGCACAATAAACTACTTTTTCCTAAACCAATTCACAAAATAATATAGTAAACCTCCATAGGAAGCTATATAAGGTTCTTATGGAGTTTTTTTGCATCTAAAAAAGGATCCAATAATACTTTTTTTACAGATTACTACATAAAAACTAGCAGTTTACAACGATAAAGCTAAAAAGAAGAATATAGGTACTATACTTTGGGTGTCGACGAGGAATTAAGTTCTAAATCTTCGGACAAATACTTTAAGAAAGTGGGGAATTCGTTATGCTATTCTTTTCAACGAAAAAGAGCAAAAAGGCGGGTTGCGTATCTGTAGGTGCACTATTCTGTGCATCTGTGGGTCACTACATTAAAGAAATTAAAAGTGATGTTTAAAAGCAATCGACTGAACTTTATTAGTCATTATTTCTGACTCAATAAGGTTCGAATCAAACGAAGAGCAACAACTTTATAGCGATGACATTACGTTAGAAAGTGGTGTCATCGCTATATTGAAAGGTGTGAATTCCTACGAATAATCTAACTAAGGGTGAAAGTTTAAAATATGAAAAGCTAAACAGTCTGTTTTTCAGTACTGCTATTTCGGTACTAACTGGAATTTGCTTGCTAGTGTTTATCTTGCTCGGTAGTATTCTCCCGTTTGAGTCAACGATTTTGATTAGTATGACTTTACCTATTTTAGTTTCTCTGTTTATTATTCCTTTGATATATATCTTGGTTTTATCGAGAAGCAATCGGAATCTCTTAGATCTAAAATGTAGAAAACGAGAAATAGCTTATACCGCTGTTGGAATTTTGCTTTTTTCGTTGATTTACTTTGTTACTAATAAAGATAAGTTTGGTAGTCAAATTACTTTATTTCTAATGATTCACTATATGATAGCGGCCTTTTGTGAAGAGTTCTTGTATCGAAATATCATTTTAAAAAGATTACTAGAGTCTTGGGGAATTATTTCTAGTATCATTATCAGTTCGGTAATTTTTTCAGTGATTGGACATATTGGAGAATCGCCAGTGGACAATTTGATTTACAGGTTTCCATTAGGCGTTTTCTTTTGTATCTTTCGCTTAAAATCAAAATCATTGTTATATACCTCAGCTATACATGCATTTTATAACTTAATTTTGATTGCTGCGTAGAAGTACTGAACAGGAGAAATAGGAAAGAAAAAAGGGGGAAGACTCTTGTTTAAAAGAATAGTGAGGTTTATTTTTCCGATTTTATTTGTACTATTGTGGATATACAACGTCCTACAAATTAAAACTTTCAACTTATTATCAGTGTTTTTCTTAATTGTTCTTATCCCGATAGTTCTTTATTCATTGTCTGTCGTGTTTATTGTACCAAGTGTTGGAAGTATCAAAAGATGTATCGTTATGGACGTCGTTTTATCAATTGGATATTCATTCGCATTGTTCTTCTCTATTGGTTTAATAGTATCAGAGAAAGTTGTCAATCAAATTAAAGCAAACACAGAAGAACTTGCTGGAAAATCAGGAAATTTAACAATTGCAGATGTAAATTTCAGCAATAATTTTTCGACCATATTAATGATATTTTTATTAACGTTTGTAATCATTGAGCTTTTTAGAATTATAGTCAAAAAAATGAAAAGAGGATAGAAATGTATATTAATCCTGATGTAGCTTATGCAAAGGTAAAAGATATTGATATGCTTTTCAATTTTGATAATGGCGTTGTTGCAGGAATTGATCAACGAGGGTTGGCATTTTATAAAGATGTAATAAGTCATCAAGTCTCAGAAAAAAATCAATTAACTGATGAGGAATCAGATTTCTTTAACTATCTAATTGAAAATGAATTTATTTCAGATAGTCCATTTATAAAGAAAGATCAAGTTGTCACTGCTTACTTACATTTGACAAACAGATGTAATCTACACTGTGTGGGTTGCTACTCTTATGATGAGAAAAGAAATCGTGATGAAGATTTAACTCTTGAGGATATGCTTAATGGAATAAGACTGCTTAAAGATGCTGGAATTGAAAACCTTGTTTTTTCAGGTGGGGAGCCTCTACTAAGACGGGATCTTATTAAAATTTTGAGATTCGCGAAAGTAGAGTGTCAGATACCAAATATTGTATTAATTACAAATGGGACAGTTTATAACAAAACGATTATTTCTGAAATGTCTAAATTCGTTGATACAGTTTCTGTTTCTGTGGATTCATATTCAGCCGAATGTCCTTCATTTATTAGAGATTCAGGTATATTCAATAGAATAATGGATACCGTTTCATTGTTAAAGGAGAATGGAAATAACGTAAATCTCATTCCCACAGTTCATCATTTAAATGCAGATAAACTTTTGGAATATGTAAACTTGGCTGAAAAGATGGGAGTATCTGTTAGTTTTAGTATTCTTTCAGCGTGTTTTGAAGGGGAAATGAAAAGATTCCTTCCAAATGCTAAAGACATTAGAAGTATCAGTAATTTTATGATTGATAGTGATTTAAGTCTAGAGGATAGTGCAATTAGAGGAGAAACACTACAAGCAGAAAACTATTGCGGAGCTGGAAAGACTATGATTTCTATTGGTACTGACGGAAACGTTTATCCGTGTCATATGCTTATGGAGGAGAAGTTTTGTTTGGGAAATATTAAAGACCATACGATTGTTCACATGCGTGAGAATACCAATAAACTTTTTTCCTCTATATCGGTAGACAATGTTAAAGGTTGTAATAGATGTGAATACAAATATTTGTGTGGAGGAGGGTGTCGTGCGAGAGCCTATATGAAACATCGTGATATATACAAAAAAGATCCTTATTGCGAGTTATTTTTTAACTATTACGAAAATCTAACTACAAATCTTTTTCTAAACAATTAATCATAATTTTAGGGGTATGAAATGACTAAGATAATTATGAAGGAAAAAATATTAGTGATACAATTTTCTATTCTTTCACTGATAGCTAGCTTAATAGGAATTTCTTTTGCTCCGATTATTCAAAATTTTATCGATGCGATTTCCAAAAAAAATTGGAAAATGTTTTATATCACCCTGTGTTTATTTTTTATATTTTTGATAATTAACTTTTTATTTCATTTCTTAAGTGTGAAATCTGAGTCTCACCTACTTCAAAAAATCCATATTTCGGTTAAAAGTAGAATAATCAGAAGTATTCTTCACATGAATATAACTCAGTATGAAAAATCTACTGTAGGTGAGAAAATTAATCTTTTCAATTACGACCTAGAAGTTTTTGAACAGTATTTTCTGGACAATATCTTACAACTAATTCAAAGCTCTTTTATTCTTTTTTTTGCCTTTGGTTATCTGCTATTACTAAGCCCATTAGTTGCTTTTGTGGTATTTTTTTGTTCTGTTATTTCCTTAATAATTCCTTCCTTACTAGGTAAGAAAATAGATGCATTGACTGAAAAAACTTCAAGATTGAAAAGTAATTATCTGAATGACCTTAAGGATATTTTTGGAGGATTTACAGTGATCAAATCCTTTCAAGTTGAGGAAAGATTTGAGAAAAGGAATCGCAGTTTTTTAGAACAAATGGAGAATAATCAACAAAAACTAAAAAATCAAAATGGTGCTTATAATTTGATGATGGGAACGCTCCAGTATTTCAATTTGATTATTTGTTTATGTACAAGCGGCTTTTTAGTTTTATCAAACAGGTTATCATTGGGCGAGATGGTAGCAGTTACTCAAATGGCAAATATGATAATTCAACCCTTGCAAGTTTTTGGAACGTCAGTAATAGAGATAATTGGAAGTAAAACTATACGAACTAAGTTAGAAAAATATGTAGACAAAATAGATTCTCCTACTGAAATGCCCAATATTTTGGATGAACCATTTGAAAAACTTCAGTTGAAAAATGTCAGTTATGAGTCAGAAAAGGGTATAACAATTTTAGATAATATCAATTTGGTTTTTGAAAAGGGTAAAAAATATGCCATTGTTGGTAAGAGTGGAAGTGGAAAAACTACTTTGCTAAAAATTATCGGTGGATTATTGAATTGTTATAGTGGTGAAATAATCTATAACGGAAAAAATCTAAGCAAATCAGATGAGAAGATAAGATCTTCATTTGCCCATCAGGAACCGTATATCTTCAATGATAATCTAAAAAATAATATTACACTTTTGTCTGAACGAAGTAAGAAGGAAGTAGAAAAAGCTATCCGTATGGCTAAGCTTCCTAGGATTAGGGCTCGATATGGAAGTTCTAAATTTAGTGAAAATGGGAATTCACTATCTGGTGGTGAAAAGCAAAGGATAGCTATTGCAAGATTAATTGCAGATCAATCAAACCTGCTCCTTATGGATGAAGTGACTTCAGCATTGGATTATAAAACAGGAGGAGATATTTTGGAAGAACTTCTGTCAATAGTAGACTATACAATTGTTTTTATCACGCATGATCTTCGAGAAAATATTTTGGGTTCTGTTGATGAGGTGATTTTTATTGATAACGGCACTATCGTTGAACAAGGTAGTTATTCGGAAATTTTGAACCATGATGGACTCTTTAAAAAATTGAAAAACTCCTGATAAGGAAGGGATTTTATGGAACTATTACTTTCTGTCAATCAATTAGTAAAGAAATATGACACTAAAACAGTCTTAGATAATGTTTCATTTGAGATAACGAAAGGGGAAATAGTTGGATTACTTGGAGTAAATGGATCAGGTAAGACTACTTTAATGAAGGTGATACTTGGCCTAACCTCTTCTGAAGCTGGCGAAATTAAGTATAAGGGAAACTCGAATTATTTGAAGTCCTTTAAAAGTATAAGGGAATTTGGTTATCTGTTAGATTGTAAATTATTTGAATATTTGAGTGGGTATGACAACTTGTATACTGTCGGAAAATATGCAAATCATTGGCAAGGAAAAACTAAGACTGAAATTGCAGAAGAAATTAATGGACTATTGGATTTGGTTGACTTACCAAATTCTAAGAAGAGAGTGAAGGGTTATTCATTCGGGATGAAACAGCGACTTGGATTAGCAATGGCTTTAATGGGGACACCAGATTTCCTAGTATTAGATGAACCGTTTGTGGGTTTAGATCCAGTGGGAATTGAGCACTTACTTGGCTTCATCTCGAATTTGAGAAAGGACTTGGATATTACGATATTGATATCGTCACATCAGTTAAATGAAGTTGAGCAGATTAGTGATAGATATTTATATATTACTAATCAGAAAGTTAAGGAAGTGACGAAAAACTCTAGTAAGAAATACCTTATCAAGTTGAATAATCCAGATAAGCTATTACTTAATCAATTGCAATCAATTGCTGATATAAAGCATAACGATGTTTTATTTGAGGCAAAGAATGAACTGATTGATAGGGTTTTAAAGATTATCTATCAAAATCATGGGGAGATTACTGATATTCAGGTAACGAATGATAATTTGGTAGATTTATTTAGAGGTGATTCTAAATGAGGGATGTTATCAACGTAGAACTATTTAAAATGTGGAAAAGAAAAATTTTTATTGGTATTTTTTTACTTAGTAATTTTTCTTTAGTCTATTCTTTGGGAATTTATTTCAATTGGAGTTTCATAGATATAAATGGGAAATTGGATCTTATCTCTTTTTCTACAAGTATGTGGGCCTTATTAATGATGCTCGGAATTCCACTTGTCTTATTTACTTTCTTAGCTGCAGGGACTCTAGGTGGAGAAATTTCTGATGGGCAATTCACGTTAGAAATCACACGAGTCAGATCAATAAAATCATTGGCTTTAGGGAAGTTTATTTCGATTGTAGAGGTATTAGTGTCATTTTATATCCTTAGCATGGCTCTTTCCAGTCTATACTATATTGTTTTTGTAGCGAGATCAAAAAATGGATTGGGAATCAGTTGGGATATTGAAGGTTACCATAGTCGCTTGCTCCTTGTGAGTATTTGTGGAGTATTATTTCTTATTATGTTTATTTCTATAGCGATGGTAGTGTCAGTAAACTTCGGAACTTTTAGGGCAGTCCTCTTATCTTTATCTATTTATGTTTTATTGAAATTTATTTCTAGCATTCAGAGCATTCGTATATGGATACCAGGGTATTATACATTAATTGATGATAATGATTTCTCATTGCTAATAGTAACGTACCAATTGTTTATAATGGGATTTATTATTGGAACACTGATTTATGTGACTATTAATTTTTTGGAAAAAAAAGATTACTAGTAAAATTATCGACATATAAATAGAGAAATTTTATATTAATTTAACTAAGTATTCTTATTTTAAGAGCTCCGTATCAATCTTATCAATACCTCCATACAAAAAGGCCCAACTTATGTGAGGCCTTTTTTAGTACTTTTAATTTTTCCACAAATTATAGATTTCGGTTCTCTTATTAAAGGCTTCTTGTCCACCTTCCATAATATCTACAATCTTATTTTGAATTAGTTTATCATCAATACTCCCAGTAGTAGTTTCGATCTTTTCTGGATCATATGAAACAGCGATTACTTGCTCAGAATCTCCCAAAACAGGGATATTCGCATTATGGGTTGCAAAAATGAATTGGACATCCGGCTTTCTAAGCTTAATCTCTTTAATTATTTCGTTATAGATAACTTGATTATCTAAATCATCTTCAGGCTGATCAATCATTATTAAGTTGTTATCTTTTTGCGAAAGAATAAATAGAACTAAAGCCGAAGCCCGTTGACCAATGGAGTGCTTCGTAATAGGTTTTCCATGGTAATTTATGGTTATTAAATTTGGTGTTCTGATTTTTAGAAAAGAATTGTAATTTTCTCTTACCCTTTGTTTAACTTTGACTACATGTGATTCGGGTAGCACGGAAGATATAATTTTTCCTTCATCAAGAAACACATCAATAACTAATGCTGTAAAATCTGGCAGGACTTCTAATAATTGGTTATATCCAGAAGTAGTAACTCCGGTGCCCTTTAAACTAGATTTCAACTTTGTTAGAAAGGTAGTTTTATTTCCTTTAAACGAAATTGCTAATTGTAAGGAATCTTGACTTGCATTAATTTTAGCTATCTCACTTTTATAAATATCCAACTCTTCAAGTAAAGCATCATTTCTTTGAGAAATTAAAACTTTAAGCTCAGTAGTTAGTATGTCTTTCTCAGAATTATGACTAATAATCTTCTGAATAGATTCAATTAATTCAGCTTCCCTTATTTTCAAATTTGAAAATTCATCTGGATTTAAGTTAGGAATATCAATTTCTCTTTTGATTTCTGCAAATTCTTCTTCTAAAGAAGTCACAATTGAATTAAATGTGCTTGATAAAGATTCTATTTCATTTTGTGATTTCTCAACAATCGTAATTATTTTTTCAATATCTTTTAGCGTATTAGTTATGTTTTTAATCTCTATTTTTAAATCGTTAAATACAGTAGGTATTTCTTCTGAGTCAATGGACTCCAACGAAATTAGTTCAGATATATTATCTGACGAGATAATCTCTTTTAGAGCTTGTTTATATTTCTTAACGAATTTATTGATTTTGTCAATAGTCAGTTTATCTTTTTGAAAGTTTACTTGTTTTGAAAGTTTATCTGATAGTCCTTTTTCTTCAAAAATTTTTATTTTATACTCAATGTCAGATAACGTATTCGATAGATCTGTAACAGAGTCTATTTTATCTTCCAAGGTTATAAGTTCTTTAATCTTATCTGATATTTCATTTTCAACAGCTAAAGTTTTAGTGTGTAAAGACGGGAGTGCTTCACCAACCATCTTATCTAATAAATTTAATTCAAATCCATTATCCATTGAAGAGAGATCTTTTTGCCCAAAGTACAATGGTGATTTTAAAATTGAACTTGCCCTTGCACCTATTACTTGATTGTTTGCATCAGTAACGTGAAGCTGTTCACCTAGAATTCTTTTAATTTTATATGATTTACCGAAGTTATCATACAACTTTAAAATAATTTGCCCACCAGATCCGAGAAGATTACTAACCACATCTTTTTTGTAATCTGAATCAGATGAAGAGGGGGACATGTCTAGTGCATACCTTATTGCCTCTATGATGCTTGATTTGCCGCTTCCCCTTATTCCGATTAAACAGTTTAATTCCGCAGATAAATTAATTATTTGCTTATTTAGCTTTCCACCGATAAACTCAATTGATTGAATATAACCGTGAGTTATTTCCGGTTTTGTAGAAGAAATTCGATTTTTGAAATCTTTAAAAGCGAGCATTACAGCATCAAAACAGTTATCTCCAATTTTTATGTAGCTATGTTTCCCTTTACCAATATCCAAAATCGATTTACAGTCAGAGCCCTCAATATAGGGTAGTTCGTAACCCATCCACTCTTTGATTTGCCGCATTTTATCTCTAGTTCTACCTTTTTGTAAACCGAGAATTCGAGATTTGAAATCTGAGTGGTTCGCTAACGAGTTTATGAGGCCGCCATTACATTCTTCATAAAAACCGCTTTTTTGCTCTATGTGCGCCATTAGAATAAAATAGTCTTTACCATAAGAATTTAATGTGGACATTACTTGTGGAAGGTCTTGAGCGCATCTTGTATTTTCGTTCTCTCGATTGTCTATGTTTTTAAATACCTCATCTAGGAACTGATTAATTGATTCTTTCTGTCCGTTAATCCAATCGGTATCTTTAAATACTATTAGACAATGAATACCATTAGAACCTTCTTTAACAGATAGTTCAACACCAGGAAGAAGAATAATATCGGATTTATTAGCTTTTTTTTGAGTGCTTTGAATTCTCCTAAATCGAATTTATTGTGATTGGTAATAACCCCTAATCCGATTTTTTCTTCCTTTAATTTATCAATATAGTCCGAAACAAATCTGTCCTCATCTCCTGAATATTTGAATTCTTTATCTTTTCTGGTGTGAAGATGAAAGTCTGCGCGAATCCATTGAGTACCATTTTCAAACATATTTTTCCTCCCGATTTTTGGTATGTATATTGATAAATGTACATCATTGGAAACGCTTTGTATAGATGATAAGATAAAACAAATGTGTTTTGCAAATTAGATTTGTGTATTGTGACCCCAATCGCAAAGATACCTCGTGATTGAGGTATCTTTGCGATATTTATAGAATTATTTTTTTCGTTTCCATAAATAAACACTAGAAGAGATTGTAATAAAAAGTACTCCAATCAATACTAATCTAGTGTTAGTATAAACCGTCTCGTAATAATCAGTTTGCGGTTAGAATATATAAAAAACGTTGTCCGGAAACACATGTAACAAATGAAGATTTTAATGAGATAGATAAGACCAGTATTCCAGATATGGACTTATTAGTACAAGGATTTCCTTGTCAGGACTACTCCGTTGCTTCATCAGGAGCTAAAGGAATAGAAGGTAAAAAAGGAGTGCTAATGTACTTGCTTTAAGAACAATAATCAAGCCGAATATTGAAGATGATTCATTGTATTTATCACAGAAACAAAAAAAGAAGTTTGCTGAGATACAGGCGGATTTTCGAGAGATAAAAATATCTAAAACGGGGCATCCTTATAAATGTGGAGTGGGAGCAATTACCTATCCAGACAGTTTGGACGAACCAGCAAGAACAATGATTACGAGTGAGCACACAATTTCTAAAATGAGTCATGTTGTTAAAGATTCGGGGAACAATAAAAAAAGATTAATCTCTCCTGAAGAAGCAGAATTATTTAATATGTTCCAGGAGAGATGGAAAAAAACAGAGTGTATCACTAATACAAATCGATATTTTACGATGGGAAATGCGTTAGTTGTAGGACTTGTAACAGAAATTGGTAAAGAGATAGTAGAAACTATTTAAGTTGGAATCAAATGATGTAGAGTAGGATAACTAAAAGTTTTTAGATAAAAATATTTAATTGTTGAATGCTGTGAAATTGGTTGATAGAATTGAATCGGCTCGCAGGTAATTGACACCATTGCTTTCAAATAATTTGAAAGTCAATAAAATTTTTCTTGTTTCAATCTCTTTAAATCATTGCTATTAAAGCATTATGAAGCTGTTTGAAAAAACGGTTGGGCTAACCAGGTCTTAAGAAAGCTCGTAAAGCTTCATAGTTTTTTAGTATTAATATTTGCTTTATACCAATAAGACATTTCACATCTAAGTTTGTGAAGCATATTCTTATTGTTGATACCTTTGTTGATCCTATTTTGATTCGTAGCTTTTAGTGACAATTTGTGGTAGTCAATCACCTTGACAGGCACAATGATCACGTTTGTGGCGTATGAATGGACTAATAGATTCCATGATTTGGAATTATTGATATAATAAGGGAAAATTTAACAAAGCAAACGTTTGTTATTGATGATATGTATAGGGGCGTGAAAAGAAGTGTCTAAAAAAGCAAAGAAGAGTAACAATCCTTTCTTCAATCTAGCTTCTGAGCAGTTTGAAGAACTCAATGATGAATTTTACAAGAATTACAACAAAGATTATTATTCAATAAAATTAGATTCTTTACTCAAAATGATTGAGTCCTCGGAATCTTACTGTAAAGGGTCAAATATGAAAGTAGGCATTTTAGAATATGAAAGATCTTTTGAAGAAGAAGAAATTTTAAAATATGCAAAAACAGAATTGGCGGTAACAGTTTTCCATTGTTTGGAATCTTTTTTACGTTTGTACATGGCACATTGCTCTATGAGAGGATGTCCTTGGTTAGATTTAGCGGACATGACCTTAACAAAATATAATAACAACATACAGAAATTGAAAAAGCAAGTCTATAATATTTTTAATTTATCTGACTTTACCGATGATGAAATTATTACTGCTGTATTTTATGGAAGTAAGAGTGTCCCAGCGGAGATTATTGATAAGACAAATTTGACTGAAAAAGAAATAGTAGAGCGTTTTAAAAGGTATATTCAATTTGCGGTAACATATCTGGATAACAGACAGGATTATAACTCTTACAAGCATGGGCTACAAATAACGCAAAAAGAAAATGGGTTCTCTTATGGTGGTACAAGAGGAACGAATGAAATTTTATCAGTACATGGTGATTCATTAACATATTTACAAGTAAAAAAAGATGACAAGAATAATAAAAGATGGGTTAAAACTACTAAATGGATTGATTACAAACAACAGGCAACACTTATATTCTTTTTTAATCTATTAATTGCTGATGTTATTGATATTTGGTCACCTGATAGGGAAAAGTATCTCAAAACTTTCCCAATTGTTGTAACCATTGAAGAGCTTCTAGAAAATCGTGAAAACTACGTCGGTGGAAAAATAGGCCGAGAAATAGAGGGGTTCCAAGTTACAGAAATGTCAAGGGGACTTCTTTATTATGAAAATGATTAGTTCAGTTAAAGGAATGCTATTCTGTGATACTTAATCTGATCGAAAAGTCATCAATTTCAAAGTTAGCAAATTGTACATGACAAAATCGTTTCAATTCGCATGGTTTTCTCGTTAAATCGATATTATGGATTTAATATTATTTGAAAACAGTTGAAATTTTACAGTGCAAGTTAGGTAATACTCTTTGATATTAATGGCTTTTAAAGCGTATATAAAATCTGAGTAAATGAATCAGGTTTTACAAAAACGGATAAAACATCTTAACTCATATGAAAAGTATAATATACTGGCGAGTATTTTTTGACCATACTTTTGACCTTCTCAATCAAAATTCACTGGATTGTATTAGATTTTGCAATTTGTCAATAATCCCATATCTAAGCTGTTTTCTGACTATCAGGTAGCACCAGAAATCAATCCAGCTCTCAATACGGTCTCAAAGATGCAAACGCTGCGGAATAATTCTAACACGCTTAGAATGCTGTTGTATCAACAGTTTAGAGGTTTCTTCCATGCCCGGAAGAACCTCTTTTTTTACGTTTGAATACGATTTTGAATACGTCCAAAAAAATTTGTTTACATAGTTAAGAAGTTTGCAAAGCGGTTTCCGGTTTCTTCCCGCTTCTTGTCGGTTACATGTGCGTAGACATTCATCGTTGTTTTAATATCTGTGGACATAATTGAATTTGGAATTCTTTAGTGACAGTCTGATTTAAAAAGTAGGCTACAATGAGAGCATAGTAAAAGCAGCGAGCTGTGATACGTTTTAAGTTATTCTTTTAATAACGATTTTCAAGTTGTGATTTATATAGTCTAAATACAGTGGTTTGTTTTCTTCTGCTGTAGCAGTCGATTTCAATTATACAAAAAAAGATGATATGATGAAGAGGATAAAGCGAGAAGTAAAATAAGTGTTTTTTTTTTTGATTAATTTTGAAGATCAATATTTGGTGGAAAACTAATTAATATTTTGGCTAATCAAAAAAAACTGAAAAATTAATCAATCGATTGTCTGAAGAACTAACGGGTAAATATTTTGTAGGAAGATTTAATGGGGAGGCGTTAGTGGAAATAATTCAGTCATTAAGATCAGCGTTAATTAATCTGGATAATAAAGTTAGCGCTTATTAGCTTGAGGATTGGTTTAAAAAGTAAATTAATTAATTTAGGGGTTGATGGTATGGCGTTAGGGGATCAATTGAGGGCGAACCGTAAACGGATAGGGTTATCGCAAGGGGAAGTTGCAACGCAACTTAATATTACCCGTCAGTCTATTTCAAAGTGGGAAACTGGTAAAGGGTATCCGGATTTAGATAATTTAGTGCTGTTAAGTGAAATTTATAATGTTTCGATTGATGAGTTGCTTAAGGAAGATGAAAGAAATAAAAATTGTATCGTAGGAAATAGTCATGATGCTATCTTTATGGCGAATCACAAAATAGAATCTAAAACAGAAAAGTATAAAGAAATAAAAAGAGATGATAGTCTATTGCTTATGATACTGGCAATAGTTTCTTGTGCCATACCGCCTTTAGGAATTATAATCCCTTTGTTGTTGTATAAAAAAATAACAACAACTGACAGATTTCCTAAGTTGCTGAAGTTTGTTTGTATCTGTTGTTGTCTTTTGAGTCTTTATAATAGTCTTTTATTAGCAAATTCCTGGATTTTTCACTATGGTGATAGCTCTGTTGAAATTATTGAATAGTTTAAAAATCAGATACTTTAACAATCAAAGAATAGGCTATATTATTTGCTAGCAAAATCAAGAAGCTACTCTTATGTCTGAAAGAGTAGCTTCTTGATTTTTTTGTGAGAAGCAACTATTTATTAACGATTATTTTATGTTTTGAATAGTATCAATATTACCTCGTACAGAGATATTTGCTTACTTTTCCAGTGATTCCTTTAATTCAGTAGCAGTTGGTAATTCTTTATCATCTATGGTTAGATTGTTATAACTTTTAATTGTAAAAGTTCCATCTTTAGATAAGAATTTGGCTATAACCAGATAATTAGTAAACAGCTCTTGCTGTTCATAGGTGTAAACGTTATAAATAGTCGTATCTTCTATGGCAATTTCAGAGAAACTATCTTTCGCTAGGGGGTATTTTTTCCGTATTTATTTTTCAATAATCATTTCTTGAAGCTTTTTAGTATTTTGTATGGACTGTTGAACACTGTATTTAGTATCTGAATTAAGTTCATTCTGCTTTTTGATTGAGAAATGAGCACACAGATTACAAACAACAGAATGCTTAAACTGATTATGGATATAGTGGCTTTCTTATCACTTATATACTAACTAATGTATATAATCCATCCACCAATCGTGATGTTAACTTCTTTAGGTGAATAGCCATATATTTTAAATGTTGTGTGCTTTTATTAATTTGGATAGTGATTAGAATCCGGATACTTTGAGACTGTTTCCAGAAATTGTAGCTTTAATACCATCTGAATTATTAATATATCCTTTTGTCCAAACAAAAGAATAGCGACTTTCTTTTGAGTTGATTATTCGTAAATTTTTTTGAGAGATAGTACCAGTAGTTGGACTTACATTACCTGAAAACACAGAAGTCATTTTACCAGAAGTAATCTTTGCTTTAAAACTAGCTTTCCAAGCACCTGGAGAAGAATATTTGATTAGGTAAGTACCCGATTTAATTGTTCGCAGTGCGCTAATTGTATTGTCTGAAATCTCTTCGATCGTTATTTCAATTGTTCCTTCTTTGGTGGAAATATTAAAATGTTGATCTTCATTCTGTATTAAGTCATAGGATATTTCTATTTCATTTTTTGAAGAATTAATTTCGTTTGCAAAACTTGGAGAGCATCCTATCAAAGTAGAGACAATCAAAATTGTGGCGAAAAATATTTTATTCATCAAAAGGCTCCTTTCTGTGTAATTAGCATACATGGAGAAGGGGTTCTTTTACAGCAACTATTTGATGCAACTTGGCAACAAATAGTTGCTATGTTAGAAACAAATTCAGTAATAAAATAAATATATTAATTATAAAAGGAAGTATGGGAAAAAGTGCAATCTGTTTTATAAAGTTTTAGATTATCCTAAGAAAGGAAACTAATTTTAGCGGTGATGTCAATAATTAAGTGAGTGGCGTGTTTGTAAGTATATTTAAGGAGAATGTTAAATGAAATATTTTGTTAATGATGAACACTGGGACATTGAAAGTTATTATAAAAATCTAGAAAGTTTATCTAATCGATTGGGGACATCATATCAACTGTTAAAAGATATTTCTTTTCACGACTATCGATTAGCAAAAATAGAGGTAAAAGAGATAAAAAATTTGGAAATAGAAATTAATTTATATTTATGTAATCCATACGAAAGTACAAATTATGCTATTGTCTGGAAAAATGTAAAAAAATTTTCTTTTCAGTACAATTACTTAAAGTATAGGTATGCTAATGTGGATGATTATGTTGTTGATGATGGGTATGGGACTGTTTTAGAGGATGAAATTACCGTTTATGATGAGATCTATTTGCAACATGAACTTCTTTTCACATCGCGAATGAAATTATATTTGATGGGTGAAAATATTGAAATTAGGCAGATATAATTAATTTTAATATTTAGAGATAATTTTTAGTGTAGCTAGATTGATTATTTTTACTTATTTTGCATAGTGGAAATATGTTGGAAAAATAATTTTTCAAATGTAAACTATGAGTTTCTAATAAGTAAACTGTTTAGTTCTATGCGCAAGTATTCATTCATGTCATGATTTTGTTGTAACTAGATAAAGGAAAGAGGTTGAATAAAATGAAAAAAGTCTTATTGGGGGCATCAGTTTTTTTGTGTCTATTTTTAGGATCAACTATCTCTTATGCAGATAGTTTACCAGTACTTATCAATTCAAACAAAGAGTGGATTACAAATAATGATGAAGAAGGATGGGAAGAAATAATTCCGCTATCAGAATTAAGTGAAGAAGCTATTGAGAACGAAGGGTACGAAGAGTTGAGACAGGGACCTATGGTAAAAAGTGCCACTGGCTATACTTATAAAAATCACACCACGATGTCAACTAAAACTTACACAAATAAATTGCTTAAAACATTAAAAACCTCAAGTGTTTGGAGCACTGCTTCAAATTCAGTTCGTCCTACTATTAGTTTGACAGTGAGTCAAACTAATAGTATTAGTATAAGCTTAAGTAATGGGACTAATAATTTTAATGTTTCTCAAAGTGTAAGTTTATCAACCTCTGAATCTTATACCGCAAAGCCTAAAGCGAGAGGCTACAGAGTATCAATTGGGTTATATGCTAAAAAAGTTGTAGCAAAAAGAGTAAGAATTTCTGCTTATTCTAATGGATCCGGTAAATTTTCACACTATATTTATGCGAATCCGACAACAATTTCAGGAGTATATGTTGGGGAGGCTCATAAAAAAGGATGAAAATAGGGAAAAATAAAGGAATGCTATTCAGTCTTATACTCAATCTATTGTTAATAGGTGCAATGCTTGTTTTCTTTGTCAAAGCGAATAACACCCAATTAATGTTAGATACAAGAAGCTTGAGTACTCATTCTTATATACCAAAACGCGATTCAAAAAAGTGGGATAGTAGTAATCCTAAAGGATACTATCTATTCACTAAAGATGATCAAAGTATTGAAATAACAACTTTTCAGGGGAAAATAGTCTTTAAGTCAAAATACACGTTTATCGGTAACGGGGTATACGAACTTTCAGATTCTAAGGGTTATATTGTTGCAAAAAATAAAGGATTGGATATTTATCTAAAAGAGAGAAATCCTTTAATATTTGAATCCTATATCACTTTTGATAAATAAGTTATTGCCATAAATTGGTTAAATCTGTAAACATAAGGCTTTTATTCAATAGCTTTTCCTTTTTATATCTTTAAAAATTGTGGCTATTAAAAAAATCACTTTTGATGATGCTCAAGTGTTGTTGGTGTGTATGGATAGTGTTATTTTTACTAAATTATTTCTAGTATGATAGTTGAGAAAATAGTAAAAGCAAAATTCTGTGTGATTTTTCGTGATTTTTTAGAAGAAGTGGTAATGAGAGGGGCTTTGTGTCAAACTTAGCGATACATTAGAGAATCTTATGTATCGTATAAAGTCGTATCTATTAGATATTAGGAGAAAAGATGTGAAAAAAATAAAAATTGCTGTCAGTGTAATTGTAGTTTTAATTCTGGGAGTTTGGTCATATTCGATCTATCAAAAGAATAAGGCAGATGAGAGAATCAATCGTTACTTAGTTGAGCAAGGAATACCTGAAGAGCAAATCAAAACAATAGCTAAAATTAGGTATGATGAGAAACCAGGGTTGTATAAGCGTTATTCCAAAAAAATTACAACAAAAAAAGATTTCAAAAAATGGCAGAAAGAAGTTATAAAATCAAGAATGTTTTTCTCAGGAGTAGAGCTGAAAGCTAAGGAGAACTTGACAATTAATAATTGTGAGCTAGAGTATGACTGTGTATTAGACTTGAAAAACAAGCGAGTAACGGTTCAGTATCTAATTTCGGGAGACGGAATAACTAATCAGCAAGAAATAAATTCACAGTTTGCATATCTGCTTCTCAATGAATAGTTATAAATAGGTGTAGTTGCAGTAGTTTTAACAAATTCCTTTAAATGAAGAAAATCTAGGCGCGAAAATGTAAACGCTATGTGATAAGAAAAGGATTGTTAAAACAACATTTTGCAGATTATCTAATAGGGATAATCTGTTTTTTTTGTACAGTTAATTATTTGTTTGTTATTTGTCTATTAATAAATAAAATATTGTTAATTTTCTATTCATAGGTGACACAATCAGTTAAAATAGAAAATGTGAGGAAAAAATTGGAAAAAGGAGAAAAAATTGGAAAAATTATTTAGTTTCTGTCAACGACTGGATAACATTATTAGTTCAAAAAAGATGCAATATATCTTTTCAATTATCTTAATACTAGTCGGGATTTTGCTCTTTTATATTGCTTTTGGTAATTGGAAAATACAGCAAGATTTTTTACATAGTCATAAAATTAAAACGCAAGCGGTAGTAAAAGTAGATAAAAATAAGGTTAAAACATTGAATTTTACTGGTAATCATTATGGTGTTGCAACTGACAATCAGAATTTGGCTGCTGGGGAGCAGGTGACGATTTATTATCAGCAAGATAAGCCTTATCGGGTCTCTACTTCAGCTAGCCAATATGGAGATGTCTTAAAAGATGTTATCACTCCAATCATCGGAGGGATTTTCTTTCTTGCATTGGTAGGGATAAATAGATTTTTTTACCGGCTGGAGTAAAACGTCATGTTAAGAGTTAACAAAAAGTAGCGGAAAAAATAAGTGACCGATTGAATAGTAGTTTAAAAGAAAAATGTAACTCAATTATTGCGAGTAAAAATCTTTTCTCGCTCCTAATTTATTTTGAAGAGACTTCACAGTTGGTGAAGTCTTTTTTTGCTTGGGTAGTATCACTGTTAGTTTTTTGTTTTTTTATTTGGATAGAACTTTTTTGATGTTGCACTCAAATTATCATTATGGCACTTGTTTACTAGTTAATAGTAAAAGAAATCACGGGCGTCAAACTTTTCTGAGTTATTATGCTCATGATATGCTAGTAATAGGAAGTAAAGAGGAGGTATACAATGAAAAAAGCACTTTTGATTATTAATCCTAGTTCAGGTGGCGAAAAGGCCAAAGAATATCAACAACTCGCACAAGAAAAATTGAATCAGTCTTTTGATGAAGTGAAGATTTGTCAGACTGAACAAAAAGGGGATGCTAAGTCATTTGCCAAAAAAGCGGCAAATGAAAGATATGACAGTGTTTTTGTTATGGGAGGAGATGGAACGGTAAATGAAGGCATCAGTGGTTTAGCCGAAGAAAAATATCGTCCTAAATTTGGTTTCTTTCCTTTAGGTACAGTCAATGATTTAGCCCGCGCTTTAGATATCCCCCTTGATCCTAAAAAAGCTATTGCTAATTTTTCAATTACTAAGACAACGCCGTTAGATATAGGTAAGATTAATGATTCTTATTTTATGAATGTTGTCGCCATAGGAACAATACCTGAGGCGATTAACAATGTGGATAGTGAGCAAAAAACGAAATTTGGAAAGTTGGCTTACTTTATTTCTGGCTTCAAAGAATTATCAAATAATGAAACTTATTCTTTTTTAGTGACAATTGATGGCAAAAAACAAGAAATCACAAGTAGCACATTATTAATTGGTTCTACGAATTCAATTGGTGGTTTTGAATCGCTCTTGCCTGAAGCAAAAGTAGATGACGGAAAACTCCATTTAATTTATCTAAAAGATCCTTCTTTAATCGATACCATTAAAGCCGTCCCAGATTTACTAAAAGGTGTCGCTAAGGCAACTGAAAATGTCGGTTATTTAGCTTTTGACCAAGCTGTAATTTCGTTAGAAAATAGCGATAAAAAACTCGCGACTAATGTTGATGGTGACAAAGGGGATATTCTACCGGTTACAATCACTGTTTTACCAGCTCATTTAGAGGTATACCATTAAGCGAAATACTGTTAAGAAAGAAACAGAAATCAACTTGTTTGGTTTCTGTTTTTCTAGCTACTAATCGTTTTTAATTAATTATTTGAGATGTGAAATAACAAATAAGTCCTTTTATTTTTCATTCCGCAGCTTTTTGGATAGACTGATAGCAAACCTTGTATTGCGTTTTAAAGCACATCATGGTGAAAAAAAAGAAGGTGTAAATAGTGGAATTTATTGGGATTTTATGTTTGATTTTAGCTAGCACAACAATTGCGGGGCATTTTTCTCGCCGGATTGGGATACCAGCTGTCATCGGGCAATTATTAGTCGGAATATTATTAGGTAATGCCGGGCTAAAACTTGTTCATCCTGATATATTAGTAGAAGATTTTTCGGAAATCGGCGTTATTTTATTGATGTTTTTAGCGGGGATTGAAAGTGACCTGTCACTATTAAAAAAATATTTTCGCCCGGGAATGTATGTAGCAATCTTAGGAATTTTTCTGCCAGTTTTGATGGGAACGCTAGGCGGAATGCTGTTTAACATCCAGCTGACGCAATCATTTTTCTTAGGACTAATACTAGCCGCTACTTCAGTCAGTATTTCTGTTGAAGTATTAAAAGAATTAAATGTGATTAATACTAAAGAAGGTTCCACTATTTTAGGGGCTTCGGTGGTAGATGATATCTTAGTTGTTTTAATTGTCAGTTTGAGTATGTCTTTTATAGGCACGCAGTCTAGTAGCCATAATTCATTAGGGATTATGTTAGTTGAACAATTACTCTTTTTCATTGCAATTTTCTTTTTGATTCGTTGGGGTGCACCATATTTAATGGAATTGAGTAAAAAATTAATGGCAGAGTCTTCCATCATTATTGTCTCGTTGATTTTATGTTTGGGGATGTCTTATTTAGCTGATTTTATTGGCTTAAGTTCGGTTATTGGGGCATTTTTTACCGGGGTAGCGATTGGACAAACAAAAGTGTGGCAAGAAGTTTCACATAATACTGAGGCAATTGGCTACGCTGTATTTATTCCAGTCTTTTTTGTCAGCATTGGTCTAGAAATTTCCTTTGACGGCATTAGTTCTCAGTTGCTACTTATTATCGCATTGACGGCGATTGCAATTTTTTCTAAATTAATTGGTGGTTTTCTGGGCGGCAAATTGGCCGGTTTTAACAATCATAGTAGTCTGATGGTGGGATCAGGAATGGTTTCGCGAGGAGAGATGGCATTAATCATTGTTCAGCTCGGTTTTCAAGCCCAACTGGTAGCCGAAAAGTATTACTCTGCATTTGTTTTAATTATTTTATTGACGACACTTTGCTCGCCATTTTTACTGAAATATTTTACTAAAAAAATTTATGCTTAGTTAAAACGTATCTTAAAGGAGGAAACAGGATGAAAGTTGTATTTCATGTAGATGAAATGGAGAAGTGGCAAGAGGCCACAAATAATATTCGCAATTTACTTCACTTAGAAATAAACGCTGAAGTTGTTTTATTGGTTAACGGAAGCGGTATTCAAAGTTATCAGTTAAAACAGGCGCAAAAATTTATAAGCGAAAATCCCAATGTTTCTTTTCACGCCTGCCAAAATGCACTGAAAGCTTTTCACATGACAGAAGCAGATTTACCAGCAACAGTAAAAATTGTTCCAGCTGGCGTTTTGGATTTAATTAACTTACAACAAGAAGGCTATGCTTATATTAAACCATAATGTAAAAACTCCTAGCCCTAAAAAGTCTAACTTTTTGGGGTTTTTAGATGTTATTGTCTTTTTTTAGTCGATTTTCTTATCAAAAAAGATTCTGCCATCTGCTCCGCTCTTTTCTTTTAAAAAAAAGTTCGCTACAATAAGAAAAAATACCTCGTTGGAGAATATAAAAATGAAAAAAATTACCATCAAAGAAGTAGCTGAAGCAGCAGGTGTCTCCAAAACCACTATTTCACGTTTTTTAAACCATAATTATGGCAATATGTCTAAAGAAACAAAAGAAAGAATTGCCGAAGTTATTCAGCGTTTGGGTTATCGTCCTAGTAAACAAGCGCAAGCGCTAAAATCAAAGCATAGTTATTTAATTGGCGTGGTTGTGGCGGATATTTCAAATATGTATTCTTCTTTATTATTAAAAGGAATCGGGACAATTTTGGAAAAAAGTGGCTTCCAAATGATTATTATGGATGCTGGCAATTCTGTTAGCCGTGAAAAAGAATTACTGCAACGGTTACTAGATCAAAGTGTAGAAGGTATCATTTTGCAACCTTCTGCAAGACAATCTGAACAATATGAATTTATCAAAAAACATAATATTCCGCTTTTATTAGTCGATCGCCAAACAGAACCAAAACAATGGCCCTCTGTTTTAACTAATAATGTTACGGCAACGAAAGAGGTTTTAGAAAAAGCCTTAAATCAAGGATATGAAGAATTTTTTGTCTTAAGTGAACCCATTAAAAATGTTAGTACGCGTGAATTGCGTTCTCAAACAGTTGTTCAAACCGTTTTAGCCGCCAACAAAAAATGTCAGATCATAGAAGTCAACAGTAAAGAAGAATTGATTAAGGCGATCGATACGATCTTAACAAAGCCGCACAAAAAACTTCTGTTTGCATCAAATGGTCGTGTTTTAATGGAAAGTTTAACGGTATTAATTAATAAAGAAATTACTTTGCCAGATGAAATTGGGATAACAGGCTTTGATGATTGGAGTTTGACAGCCCTTGTAGGACCAGGTATTACAAGTATTGAACAGCCTTCGCAAAAAATCGGTGAGGTTGCAGCAGCAGAATTGTTAAAGATAGTCGTGGAAAATAGCGAGCAACCCGCAGAATTTATCGTGCCTTCGACAATTCGTTGGCGTAAATCTGTCTAAATAAAAGTTTTTTTAAAAAAAAATAATAGTTAGCAAAGCGCTTTAGGTAACCGGTTTCCTAAAGCGCTTTGCTGTTTTAATATTTCAAGTGTTGTTTTTTAATTATGAAACCGTTGACATTCTTTGGAAACCGGTTTACTATCTGTGTATAGAAACCGGTTAACTAATTGAGAGGATGGGATTTATGAAGAATACACAGATTGTACTTAATTTTTTAGTTTTTGCTGACAAAATTGCAAATGGTAGCCTACAAAATGAATTATTAGCCGATAGTAAAGCACTCGATTTTCAGGCAGTAGAAATTAGAAGAGAATACTTTAAAGATATAAAAAAAGAAATACCTCTTATTAAAGAAGAAGCATCTCGCTTGAACCTGACATTATTTTACAGTGTGCCAGATGAAGTCTACGTTGCTGGTAATATTAATCCCAATTTAAAAGGGTATATACAAGAGGCAAAAGCAATGGGAGTTAAGCAAATTAAGTGGAATATTGGTGACTTTAAGGGTGAACTTCATACAACAGAATTGAAAGCGCTTGTTGATTCTGGGGTAGGGATAACGATTGAAAATGATCAAACCCAAACCTCGGGGACTATTGCAGCAATAAAAAAATATATGACTGCTGTAAAAACAACAGATTTAGGTATTGGTTATGTCTATGATTTAGGCAACTGGCGTTTTGTGGGGGAAGATGAAATAAAAGCAGCTGAAGAATTAGCAGAATATGTACATTACATTCACGTCAAAGATGTTCGTTATGAAAATGATCAACCACAAGCCACAGGATTAGATCACGGTGTTATTGATTGGCGCAAAGTACTAGGTATTTTACCAGCTAATCTTCCAATTGCAATTGAATACCCAACGAATACTAATGAAGAAATCCTAGAAGCAAAAAGTCTTTTAGAGGAGGAAGTAAAATGAGTGACCAACAAACAAAAATTGATGCTGAAAAATTTGCTTATCATTTTATGGATACAATTAATCGACCTGAAATTGATACTGAAAATATGGAAGGTGCAGCGAAAGAAGCGTTGGCAGCATACTTAACCGCTTATTATTTAATTCAAAAATTTAATCATTTAGAAAATGACTTTTTTGTAGAAGATCATAAAAAACCAGTATCAAATTATCAACGTATTTTAAGTGAGCTAAACAAATATTAGGAGGCCTAAAACATGGGTGGCGCAATAACTGGAATTTTACTTGCATTAACCTTTATCATATTTGTCATCTACGCCATGAAAGGTGGCAACTTAACTGTCGGTTTCTTCGTGATGGCAGTGTTGTGGACGATGATAGGCTTGGTACCTTTTAACCAAGCGATTAAAGAAATTTTTACTGAACCAGTTTTGAATTATGGTAAAACAGCGGCGTACATTATTTTTGGTTCCTGGTTTGGTCGTGTGTTAGTTGATACTGGAATCGCCGGAAGTATCAGTCGAAAAACGGAAAAAGTGGGCAAAAAAAGCCCAGTACTGGCAACTATTTTAATTGCTTTTGTAATCGCTTTAATCTTCACGAGTTCTTATGGCGTTGGTTCTGCGATTGCTGTTGGTGTCATTTTATTTCCAATTATGTTTTCGATTGGGGTGCCTCGTAATATTGCGGTATCTGTTTTTACAATCGCAATTGGTGCAGCTATGTATGTTAATAATGTCTTATTCGTTCAATTTCAAGTTTTCTTCCCTAAAGTTGCGTGGGGACCACACTATCAACGCTTTGGGTTTGTGGCGATGGGAATTCAGATGATTATTTTAGTCTTATTCATCTTGTTTAATGCTAAAAAAATTCGGAATGGAAAACCAGAAATTGTTGAAAGTCAGACCGAAGAAGAAATCGTTGAAGTTCCAATTTGGACTTACATTTTACCCGTATTACCAGTAGCATTAAGTATTTTTGCAAAATGGGATGCAGTCCCTGCTTTACTTCTTTCAACAATTATTGCCTTTGCAGCGACTGGCAATATGAAGAAATATACCAAATTTGTCATGATGATGAATGAAACAGCTAAACATGCGATTAGTGATATCGCAGGATTATTAATTATGTTGTTTGTTTTAACTATGTTCCAATCAGCGGCTGTTCATGCGATGTCTGGTTTTACGACCGTCTTTCAACAAATCATTCCCGATAACAAATTAGCGTTAATTATTATCGTCGCTATTATCGCACCACTTTCTTACTTCCGTGGACCGTTGATGCTTTATGGGGCAGGTGCCGCTACAGCTGCGATTTTAGTGGGAACTGGAATGTTTGATCAATACTTTTTATATGGCTTACTCGTTGTGCCATCTATGATGGGTGTGTCTGCATGTATTACACAATCATGGAATTTATGGTCGGTCCAATACGCCGGACTTGATACAAAAACATTTTTATTAACGGGTCTACCATGGGCGTGGGCCGCAACAGTTTTAAATTTAATTGCAGCATATATTTTACTTTAAAATAAAAGAAAAGAGGAATTTAACATGAGTGAATTTTTAACAATCGGTGAACCAATTGCATTGTTTGGATCAGAAGAAGTAGATAAATCTTTAAAAGATGCACTTCATTTTCAAAAATTTTTGGCTGGTGCTGAGGTTAACGTAGCCGTGGGTGTTTCACGTTTAGGTCATAGTAGCGAATATATTACCCAAGTGGGAAAAGACCCATTTGGTGAATTTATTATTGACCGGCTACACGAAAATAAAATTGGTACAGACTATATCTCAGAAACAGCAGATTTTTGGACAGCTTTTCAATTAAAAGATAGAGTAAGCGATGGTGATCCAAGTATTTTTTATTTCCGGAAAGGATCGGCTGCTGCTCATTTTGAAAAAGAAGTTTTAGATAAGATTGATTTTTCGGAAGTGAAAATGGCGCATCTATCTGGTATCTTTCCAGCAATCTCCCCAGCTGCACAAAGCGCGTTTCGTTACTTGATTGAATTACTGGAAAAACATCAAATACGGACGACTTTTGATCCTAATTTACGACCACAATTATGGGCAAGCACAAAAGAGATGGTAGAAACGATTAACGATTTAGCTTCTCACGCAGAAATTGTTTTACCTGGAATTAATGAAGGCGAAATTTTGATGGGTAGTCGTGATCCAGAAGCTATTGCTGACTTTTATTTAAATAATGGTACTGCAACCAAAACAGTTATCGTAAAATTAGGAACAGAAGGTGCTTTTGTGAAATTAAAAGATGGCATAAGTTATACAGTTCCTGGCTTTAAGGTAGAAAAAGTTGTTGATACAGTTGGTGCCGGAGATGGTTTTGCCGTTGGTTTGATTACGGCATTAATTGAAGGAAAAGAATTAAAAGAAGCTGTTATTCGAGCCAATGCGATTGGTGCGATGGCTGTTCAATCTCCTGGGGATAATGACGGCTACCCAACACCTGAACAATTAGCGGAATTTTTACAAAATCAGAAGGTGAAATAGATGAAGTTACAAACGGCAATTGATCGGATTTCCTTGTCAGAAGCTGAAGCATTAGCAAAACAGTTAGAGGGTAAAACGGACATTTTGGAAATGGGCACCTCACTAGTTAAAGATTATGGTAATGTTGCCATTCAAAGATTGAAAGAAAAACTAAATCAAACGACATTGTTAGTTGATAGTAAAACAATTGATGAAGGCGCTTATGAATTTAATCAAGCCTTTTCACATGGCGGGGATATTGTGACTGTGATGGGGGCGGCCTCTTATGATACGTTAGCAGCTTGTTATGAAGTCGCACAAAAAGAAAACAAAACGATGATGATTGATTTATTAGAAGTAACAGACGAAAAAATTGCCATGATAAAAGATTTCCCAACAGCAATTTATGCGTTACATCATTCAATTGATCGTAAAGATAAATTAGATGCAGTTGCAAGTGTAGCGGCATTTCATGAAAAATTCCCGACAATTAAACGTTTAGCAATTGCTGGTGGAATTGATTTGATGCAGGCGAAAAAATTAGCTGAACAAGGAATTTTGGAAATTATTATCGTCGGCTCAAAGATTACCAAAGCACAAGATCCAGTAAAGGCAGTAAAAGAATTTATGGAGGCAGTTCATTATGAAAACAATTGAAACAATTATGACCGAGATTAATCAAGTAATGGCGTTAGTTGATGAATCACAACTTGATCAAGCTTTGCCATTATTTAAAAAAGACAAACGAATTTTTGTTATTGGAGCTGGAAGAAGCGGCTTTCAAGCAAAAGGTTTTGCAATGCGATTGATGCATATTGGTTATACAGACTTTGTCATGGGCGAAACCATTACGCCATCGATTCAAAAAGGAGATACTTGGGTCGCTATTTCTGGATCAGGTACGACAAAAGGAATTGTAGCAGACACCACAGCGGCCAAAAAATTAGGCTTAGATATTGTAGTTTTAACGAGTGATCCCAACTCTCCACTAGCCCAATTAGCTGATAAAGTTATTGTTGTTCCTGGTGCGACAAAAACAGGAGCGGGTATTCAATCAGTGCAATTGTTATCAAGTCTTTTTGACCAAACTGTTCATATTACTTTAGATGCGTTGACTTTAAAATTAGCTGCTCGTGATCAAACTTCTAATGAAGATGCACTACATGAACATGTGAACGTCGAGTAGGATAATGCTATGAAAAAAGGGGAAGTTTTATCGCGACTTGAAAAAGCAGGGGTTGTTGCAGTAGTTCGTGAACAAACAGAGTTGCAGGCTTTAAAAGCAGCACAAGCAGTAGTAGCAGGTGGTATTTTGGGGCTTGAAATAACTTTTTCTGTCCCTGATGCAGCTTCTGTAATTACACAATTAAAAAAAATGTATCCTCTATCAAGTGGTGTAGTAATTGGAGCAGGTACGGTATTAGATGCTACCACAGCTCGACTTGCTATTATAGCTGGTGCAGAATTCATTGTTAGTCCAAGTTTCAATTTAGAAACGGCACAAATTTGTAACTTATATCAAGTTCCTTATCTACCAGGGTGTATGACTATCACTGAAATGCAACAGGCATTAATGAGTGGTGCTGAAATTGTGAAGTTGTTTCCAGCTAATAATTTTGAGCCAGAGTTAATTAAAAGTGTGAAAGCACCTTTGCCGCAAATTAATATTATGCCGACTGGTGGCATTAATTTGGATAATTTATTAAACTGGAAAAAAGCAGGTGCACTTTTGGTTGGGGTTGGGGGCAATCTCTTTCAAGGTGTGGCAGAAAATAATTATGTAAAAGTAACAAAGACAGCGACTGCTTACAGTGAAAAATGGCAGCAAGCTTAAGTAGTGAAAGATAAAATAGACTTGGTCTAGCGTTGGTTAAATGATTTAGCTACTACGTTATGTTTTAAGACCAGTCTATTTTTGTTGTCTTAGAAATAAGATGCAACTAAGAAGATAATTACTAAACTGATTTTTTCTATACATTTGAAAAGGAAAATTTTACCGGATCAGAATCGTTCTGCTAAACAAAAAATTATTCAAAGAAAGAAAGGTAACGTATACTGATTGAAATACCTTATTTGTAAAGGGGCAATGGCAGATGAAAACAATATATGATTACACTGTAAAAGATGTTAGTGGTAATCCCGTTTCGTTAGAGGACTACAAGGGAAAAGTATTATTGATTGTTAATACTGCAACAGGTTGTGGCTTTACTCCTCAGTATGAAGGTTTGGAAAATTTATACCAAAAATATCAAGGAGAGGGTCTAGAAATACTAGATTTTCCCTGCAATCAATTTGGAAACCAAGCTCCTGGTAGTAATGAAGAAATTCAACAATTTTGTCAGTTACGCTATCACACAACTTTTAAAACATTTGGAAAAATTAAGGTAAATGGTGAAGAGGCTGCGCCACTATACCAATTTCTAAAAAGTCAGCAAAAAGGGTTAGGAAAAGCCATTAAGTGGAATTTTACCAAGTTTGTGGTGGATCGTAATGGGAATGTTGTGAAACGATTTGCTTCAGCAACACCACCAGAAAAAATAGTAGATACCCTGATCCCGCTACTCCAATAGTAATGTTCTTCTTTTGAGAAACTTAGATAAGGTATAAAAAAGGAAACATATAAAAAGACGTCCCAAAATTGAATTACGATTTTGGAACGTCTTTTATCTATAGTCTGGGCCAGCTAGCTGGCTTTTTTATTTGTAGAGGAGATTAGCTGTTTTCATAAGATAGTAGATATGATGAATTTTTCCAGCTAAAGTGTAAAAAAAGGATAAAGTAAAGTTGAAGAAATATTATTAGCAAATAATATTATTTTTCTACTTTCAAATGACAAAAACGTTAGTTAATTGCATAAAAAAGACACTTTTTTTGCTTAAAAAGAACAAAAAAAAGAATAAATTTTAGCGGATATCTAGCTAGAATCATTGATTTAATCACTTTTTTTATAACTGTAAAAAAAACAGGATGTTTTGAAACAATTTTGTAACATAGTTATTATTTGTTTGACACATCACTATGTTAAACTGCTCTTAGCGTTAAAAGAAATTTAAGTTTTTAACCTGTAATTATTATTTATTAAATAAGACGCCATTCGGAGGAATTTTACGTGAAGAAGAGTTTGTTATCAGCATTATTAGTTTGCTCACTAACACTTGCTGCCGTACCAAGTAATGTAGCCTTTGCAGATACTATTGATGAAAAAATTGAAGCACAAGATCAAAAAATTAACAGCTTAAAAGGACAACAAGCTGATGTAGCGAACCAAATTAGTCCATTAGAAGCTGAAATTGCTGCAGTCGCTGAAAAAGTAAGTGACTTAGAAGCAAAACAAGATAAATTAAACAACGACACAATGAAACTACAAGATAAAATTGCCAAATTAAAAGTGCGTATTGCTAAACGTGAAGAAGCAATTAAAAAGCAAGCCCGTGACGTACAAGTCAATGGTCAAAGCACGAACTTTATCGATGCTGTAGTGGAATCTGATTCATTATCAGACGCTATTGGTCGTGTTCAAGCGATGACAACAATTGTTAAAGCAAACAATGACTTAGTCGCACAGCAAAAACGTGATAAACAAGCCGTTGAAACAAAAGTTAAAGAAAACGAAGAAAAAGTCAATGCTTTAGCTGCAACGCAAAAAGAATTGGAAACACAAAAAAATGATATTGCAAACAAACAAGCTGAATTAAATGTTTTAAAAGCAAACCTTGCAGCAGAAGAAGCAACTGCTAAGAGTGATAAAGACAAATTAAATAAACAAAAAGCAGAAGCAGAAGCTGAAGCTGCACGTATTCGCAAAGAACAAGAAGCTGCCCAAAAAGCAGCCGCTGAAGAAGCAGCTCGTCAAGAAAAATTAGCTGCTCAAGCGCAACAAGAATCAAATACTACACCTGTAAGTAATTCAACTGGTTCAACTTCAAATTCTACTGAAACAAGTAAACCAGTTCAAGAAAACCAAACAGGCAATACAGAAAGTAATTCAGGTAACTCAAGCAATTCTAATAACTCAAATAATTCAAGCAACAATAACTCAAATAATAACAATAACAATGACAATGGTAGTAGCTGGGGCGGTGGCTCTGGTAGCGGTATTGATCATTCAGGTTCAGGTAACATGTATGCACAAGGTCAATGTACTTGGTATGTAAAACAAGTTGCTCCTTGGGTAGGAACTTATTGGGGTAATGGTGCACAATGGGGTGCTTCAGCAGCAGCTGATGGTTATCGCGTTGATGGTACACCGGCTGCTGGTGCAGTTGTAGTATTTGCTGGTGGACAAAGTGTAGGTAGTTGGAATGCAGATCCAGTTTATGGACACGTAGCTTACGTAGAATCATACAACGCTGCTAACAACACAATCACAATTTCACAAGGTGGTATGGGCTTCTCATCTCCAACTGGTCCAAACATTGAAACGATAAGCGCTTCTGGTTTAACTTATATTCACCGTTAATTTTTGAATAGTAAGACGTCGATCATAGTATCGACGTCTTTTTTTGGCTTTGATTGAATGTAATATAATTGAATTGAAGTATCATAGTTTTAGTGAAAAGCAGTCTTATGCTAGAATAAGAAGAATGTTTTAAGCGAGTTAAAATAGAGGTGGATAAATTTGACTGTATTTTTAGGAATTGATATTGGAACTACAGCGATTAAACTAGGAGTAATAAAAGAACAACAACTATTATTTGAAACTAGCTTGGTACTGACAACATATGAAGATGGAGAGGCAAGATATCAGCATGCTTCAGAGATTATTGAAGCGTTAGAAAAGGGGATACTTTTAATCCCTAAAAATATACGAGCAGAAATTTCCATAATTAGTTTTAGTACGGCAATGCATAGTCTGATGCCAGCTAATAGTCAAAAGATTTTTTTATGGTCAGACTTACAGGCAGGAAAAACAATTACTGAATTTTCTAAAACGAAATTGGCAAAACATTTTTATCAGTTAACGGGTACACCTATTCATGCCATGTCTCCTTTTGCAAAATTGCTTTATTTTAAAGAAGTTAATAAGTATCAAAAAGTAACGCGATGGTTAGGCTTAAAAGAATTGGTTTTAGAATATTTTACGGGGAAATTTATAATTGATCGTTCCTGTGCTTCAGCAACGGGCTACTATGATTTGCGAAATCAAAAATGGAGTGGAGAAATTTTATCGTATCTAGCGATTGATACGAACCAATTAGCTGAGATAGTTGATACTACGGCATCTTTTCAGATGACTTCAGAAAAAATTCGCTACTTTGGTTTTGCATCAACTGTAAGAGTTGTAGCAGGTGCTAGCGATGGGGCACTAGCAGCGTATGCTAGTTTTTATCGTACAAAAAGGACAGCAAGTTTAACAATTGGAACGAGTGCTGCAGTACGACAAATCTCTAATAGTATAAAATTAGAACCTACTAAGCAAAATTTTTGTTATTATTTGAATAAAGATTATTTTGTCATTGGGGCTCCTTCAAACAATGGTGCGTCATTATTAGAGTGGTCAGCTGAGCAATTAGCAAAAGACACTTTGGCATTTTATCAACAATTACCAGATGTACTTGAAAAAACTATTGTAGGTTCGCATGGTTTACGGTTTTTACCTTATTTGAATGGTGAAAGAGCACCACTTTGGGATGAGAACGCTAAAGGGGGATTTTATGATTTAGCACTACATCATACTAGAGAAGACTTATTGCGCAGTGTGATTGAGGGTATGCTTTTAAATATCAAACGACTTGTTCAATTGGTAGCTCCTGACCAAATCTTATCAGTGAGTGGTGGCTTCTTTCAAACGCCGGCACTTGCGCAGTTAGCAAGTACAATTTTTGGAGCAGAATGTATTTATGCATCAGAGAATGAACCAATTTTTGGTTTATACTATTTATACTTTCAACCGAAAATAAAAAAAGAAATAACCGGTACTCACTTTATACCGAATAAAAAAGAACAAGCGGCTTATGAAAGACTTGCTGAAGATTATTTTAGATAAATGAAAAACAATCATTGCTATTGAAGCTTAGCTTTTATAGCAATGATTTTTAATTTATAAAAATTTGTATGCAATGAAAAAAGATAAGTGGCCTAACTTTTATTATAAACAGTTAATATTTAGCCTTTAAATTCAACAACGAAAAATTACTGAATATAATATTCTGAGATTTTGTTTATAAGAAGAAAATGGAATTTTTTTCCGGATTGCTAAGGAAATAATTCGTTTGTTTAGAAAGCGTTTACAAAATATACTATGTATGTAATTAAAAACGTAAGGAGGAGAATAAATGACCACTAGTTTTCCAAATGATTTTTTGTGGGGAGGAGCAGTAGCTGCACATCAGCTTGAAGGGGCCTGGCAAGAAGGTGGAAAAGGCGTGAGTGTCGCTGATGTTATGACAGTAGGCTCGCCAACTCATTATCGCGCTATCACAAAGGGTGTTTTAGCTGATGAATATTATCCCAACCATGAAGGAATCGACTTTTATCATCGTTATCCAGAAGATATTAAGTTATTTGCAGAAATGGGTTTTAAGTGTTTTCGGACCTCAATTGCTTGGACGCGTATTTTTCCAAATGGAGATGAAACTGAGCCAAATGAAGCGGGCTTACAATTTTATGATGATTTGTTTGATGAATGCTTAAAATATAATATTGAACCAGTGGTAACACTTTCTCATTTTGAGCTTCCTTATCATTTAGTGACGGAGTACGGTGGATTTCGTAATCGCAAATTAATTGATTTTTTCTTACGATTTGCTGAAGTTTGCTTTAAACGATATAAAAATAAAGTGAAGTATTGGATGACTTTTAACGAAATAAATAATCAAGCAAACTATCATGAAGATTTTGCACCTTTTAGTAACTCAGGTGTTTTTTATCAAGAAGGAGAAGATCGTGAAGCAATCATGTATCAAGCTGCTCACTATGAACTTGTCGCAAGTGCAAAAGCCGTAAAAATTGGGAAAATGATTAATCCTGATTTTCAAATTGGTTGTATGATTGCTTTTTCTCCATTATATCCGTTAAATGACAAACCTGAAAATGCCTTAATGTCTTTAAAAGCAATGGAGAAACGTTATTATTTTTGTGATGTTCATGTCCATGGCTTTTATCCAAATCATATTTTGAAATACTGGCAACGTAAGGGAATAGATATTGATTTTACGCCAGAAGATGAAGTTGCTTTAAAAGAAGGCACGGTCGATTATATTGGGTTTAGTTATTATATGTCTCACGCAATAAAATATCGGGAGGAAAATCATTATTACGATTATGATGAAACAAAAGATTTAGTTCGAAATGAGTTTGTTAAAGCTTCTGATTGGGGCTGGCAAATTGATCCGGTGGGGTTAAGATATGCGTTAAATTGGTTTACAGATATGTACCACCTACCTCTTTTTATTGTTGAAAATGGTTTTGGTGCTTATGATAAAAAAGAAGAGGACGGCAGTGTACACGATGAGTATCGAATTGACTATTTAAAGGCACATATTAAGCAAATGAAATTAGCTGTCATAGAAGATGGTGTAGATTTATTGGGATACACGCCTTGGGGATGCATTGATTTGGTTTCTGCTGGCACAGGTGAAATGGAAAAACGTTATGGTTTCATATACGTAGATAAAGATAATAGAGGAAATGGTACTTTGGCTAGAAGCCGTAAAGATTCTTTTTATTGGTATCAAGATGTTATTAAAACCAATGGTAGCAACGTATAAATAAATTTCAGGAGGGAATTATGATGAAAAAAGCTTTAATTATTTGTGCAGCGGGGATGTCTTCTTCAATGATGGCCGCAAAAACAACCGAGTATTTTAAAAATAAAGGAGAAGATATTGTAGTCGATGCAGTTTCAGCTACAGAGGGAGATAATATGATTAAAACGAGTGATTTTGATTTATTTCTTATTTCTCCTCAGACGACAATGTTTTTAGATAAATTCAAGAAGTTAGGTTCTGAAGTTGGCAAACCAGTTGTGAGCATACCTTTTCAAGCATATGTGCCAATTCCAACGGGGATTCAAAAATTGAGCGAAGTTATCGAAGAAAATATATAGAAAAAGAGGGAAGATAATGAGACCAAAAGAAAGAGAATTACTCATCCAATTGATTCGTCATCAAGATGAGTTTGTTACTAGCCAGAGCTTGGCCGCTTGGTTGTCGTTGTCTGACCGCACGATTCGCACATATATTAATAACTTAAAAGAAATCGTTCAAGAAAATGGCGGGAAAATTACTTCAAAACAAGGATATGGGTATTGTATAAGTATTTTAAATAAGCTGAATTTTGATATTTTCTTATCAAAACAAGAAATTACCTTAAGCAATGAAGAAAAACTACCATTGTTTTCTGATATTACCGATCGCGAAAATTATATTTTAAATAAATTGTTACTGGAAGAAACAATGATAAATCTGGATGATTTAGCAGAAGAATTGTTTATTAGTCGTTCATCGTTAAGCAAGGATATTCAAGCAATTAAAGAAAAGTTGAAGCCTTATGGGTTACAACTGATTGCAAAACACGGTGTGGGTCTATTTGTTAATGGGGATGAGCGGAGTAAACGGCATTTTATTTTAGATACTTTTTTTGGCAAAAATTACACAAATTCACTGAAAAAGTATTTAGGCAATAGTCCGCTTTTTCAAGATATTAGTTTTGAAGAAGTGACAATTATTATTTTAGATGAAATCAGAGAAGCCAAATTAAAAATCTCGGATATTATTATTCAAAATTTGGTTTTACATCTGGCCTTAAGTATCAAACGTCTAAAAGAAGGCTTTGAAATTAAAGAACTTGGGATAACGGCAGATATTTCGCAAAAAGTAGAGTATGAAGTGGCACAAAAAATAGTTAAACGAATTGAGACTTTTGCTAACATCTCTTTTCCGTCAGAAGAAGTTTCTTATCTTGCTTTACATTTAATGGCAAAATCAAATCATCCTGTTGGAGAAGAAAATCAAGAATTAACTGGAGAATTGACACATGCGCTTTCTTTATTAAGCAGTAGTTTAGGTTATTCTTTAAGTGACGATTATCAGTTAAAGACGGGTCTACTTGATCATTTAAAACCATTACTAGTTCGTCTGGAACGCAAGATTTCATTAGATAATCCATTGACTGATGAGATAAAAAACAATTATCCCCAAGCATTTGAAGTGACTAAGAAATATTTAGGTCAGATGCCTATTTTAAAAGATTATCAAATCACTGATGATGAATGGGCATATTTAACTTTACATGTCCTAGCGGCAATGGAAAAAGCCAAAGACAAGAGGAAAGTTCATGCTTTAATCATTTGTGCGACAGGTTATGGCAGTGCCCAATTGTTAAAAAATAGAGTAGTAAACGAGTTTGATAAGTATATTACCGTGACCAATGTTCAAGGCTATTATGAAATTAATGAAACGAGCCTCAATGATGCGGATTTAATCATTTCATCAATTGATCTTTCTGCGATGGTTTTTCCCATTCCAGTTATCCATGTCAGTGTTTTTTTAAATGATGAAGATGTAACAAAAATTCGTAAAACGATTCAGCAAATGACTACCAAACTCCGACAGCGGACTACTCTGCCATTAGTTGATGAAAAAGAACAATATAAACAAAACATGTTACTAGAACAGATGGGAGAAAAGTATTTTAAACTTTATAAAGTGAAGCCGACTAAAGAACAGGTTTTAGTGGAACTGGCAGAATTATTAAGTGTTAATGAAGCTAAAAATTATCCGAAAGAATTATTAGAACAAATTAATCACCGCCAGCAGATGGGACAAATTATTTTTAGCGATAGTATTGTTGTGCCACATCCAGCTCTACCAGTGGGAATTTCAACTAAAATTGCGATTGCGCTAATTCCTAACGGCATGCAGTGGGATCAAGCAGAAAACATTCGCTTTGTCTTTTTAATTTCACCTTCTTATATTGAAAATAAAGGGATTACTGTAATTACTAAGGCGATTGTGAAATTAGTAGATTGCCAACAGTTTCAAGAGCAGATGCTGGCAGAACCAACTTTTGAGAATTTCAGTAAATTATTCTTACAATTGATGTAAAAAGAGAGGAGGAAGAATATGACAGGAGAAAATAAAAATGAAGATGTGATGAATAGTGAAGAAATTCAAGTTGCGGCTTTTGAGATTATTTTGAACAGTGGCAATGCCCGTACCACAATTCATAATGCTTTTGCCGCGATGCGAAAAAACGACTTTGAAAAGGCAGACGAACTTTTAGAAACTGCGAATAGTGAAATTTTAAACGCCCATAAATCGCAAACTGAACTATTGAAAGACTATGCCAATGGCAAAAAAATTGAAATGGAAATTATCATGGTTCACGCCCAAGACCACTTGATGACAACGATGACGTTGTTAGAAGTGGCTCAAGAAATGAAATATTTGTATGAAGAAAATGCAAAACACAATCATAAATAGTGTTTTGCTTAAAGTAATGAATGATAATAAATCAATAATTCGTTTAAAAGAAGTTATAGAAAATAAAGGAGGAATTATTATGAAAGATACCGATAAAAAAGCGCTTGATTTAGATCGAAAAAAATTGAGTTTAAAAAATATGCATTTTAATCGTTATCTTTTGGTTCGGTATCTTAGTGCAGTTTTTTTCTTTTCTAATTTATATTGGCTGATAGCATTACTATTAGTAGGTTCAAAGCTGTTTTTTGTTCCGGCTATCTTAATAATGAGTATTTTGCCAGCGGTTTTTGAACAAGCAAAATTATATAATACGCCGAATAATAGTGTGCCCAAAACAGAGATGTATTATTGGTTACAGTTAATAGTAAATTTAGGTTTGTTATTATCTGCATTTACACCACTATTTTCATGGGTATTTCCTTTTATGAATCCAGGAGTATCTGGTAGAGCTTTTATTGTCATGTTTTTATTAGTTGGGAGTTTACTTTGTTTGGTTATTGAACGCCGGTTACATGATATTAGCAATAATCGGGATAAACATTATCATCGCATTAAGCAATATGAAAAATCTTTATATTTATGAAAGGGGAGTAAGATATGTTTAACTTTTTACAAAAATATTTAATGGGGCCGATGGGAAAACTGGCTCAAATGAAAATTGTGCGGGCAGTTATGGCAGCTGGGATGGCGTCCATTCCTTTCACTATTGTTGGTTCCATGTTTTTAGTATTAAATGTATTACCTGTAGCTTTTTCAGGATTGGAAAATTTCTTTGAAGCAACCTTTTTTAAAGTAAGTGATCTTTATATGGTTGCCAATACGATGACGATGGGAATTTTAGCTATTTATTTTGCTATTGTTTTTGCTTATGAATTAACTGCCATCGAACGGGATGAAAAAGGAATTAATGTTAATCCATTAACAGGAGCATTGTTAGCAGTTTTTGCTTTTTTCATGTGTATTCCTGAAATCGCTTTAACAGATGGCAAAATGACATTAATTAATTCAATTACGGATACTGAAAAAGTTGTTAACGGAATTCGGATGGGATCTTTTGCTGATCGTTTGGGTACTTCTGGGATTTTTACTGGGATTATTATGTCCGTTATTGCTGTAGAATTGTATTGTCTATGCGTTAAACGTAATCTTGTTATTAAAATGCCGGATGTTGTACCACCAGGTGTGTCACGTTCTTTTACTGCATTAATTCCAACTTTTGTGATTGCGTTTGTGGTAATGATTATTAATGGTATTTTAATTGCATTGGGAACAGATATTTTTAAAGTAATTTATATTCCATTTAGTTTTGTAACCAATTTAACCAATACCTGGTTGGGAATTATGGTGATCTACTTCTTAATTCATGCGTTATGGATTGTTGGGATACATGGTGCTAATATCATCACTTCTTTTTTAACACCAATTGTTCTAGCAAATATGGCAGCCAATGCTGCTGGTGCCAATTATCCACTAGCTGGTGAGTTTAATAACTCTTATGTTACAGTTGGGGGTTCTGGGGCAACGTTAGGTTTGATTATTTTTATTGCTTTTATGGCAAAATCTGACCAATTAAAAGTTTTAGGTAAGGCTTCTCTTGTACCAGGTATTTTCAATATTAATGAACCCATTATTTTTGGGATGCCGATTGTTTATAATCCCTTCTTAGCATTACCGTTCTTTTTAGCGCCAATGGCATCAGCGTCTCTTGCTTATTTTGCAATTAAATTTGAATTTGTAAAACCGATGTTAGCGCAAATGCCATGGCCATCTCCTGTTGGTATTGGGGCCTTTATTGGTTCTGGTGGTGACTGGAAAGCTGCAGTTTTAGCAATCTTATGTGCAATCTTAGCATTTGTTATCTGGTTTCCGTTTATCAAATTCTATGACAATAAATTATTGAAAGAAGAACAAGAAAAAGCCAAAGAGCTTGCTGCTTAAAAGAAACCGTCACGTTTTGACGTGACGGTTTTTTGTATAGTCAAGTAAACAAAAAACGCTCGCGCTTGCGAACGTTTTTTGCCTTTATGGGAAATAAGAAATGAACAAAATTAAGGTAATTTGATAACATTTTCGCTATCTTTGTCAAAGAAGTGGGCTTTATTAATATTAAAAGCTAATTCAATGAATTCACCTGGTTTGTGGAAGTCACGGGCATCAACTTTTGAAACGAATTCTGTTTCGCCAGTTTTAGTGTATAGCATTGATTCAGCCCCAAGTAATTCTGAAACGACTACTTCAGCGTTAACTGTTGCTTCTGGTGAAGCTTCAATAGCTACTTGTTCAGAGTGAATATCTTCAGGGCGAATACCAAAGATAACTTCTTTACCTTCGTAGCCTTTTTCTACTAAAATTTTGTTTTTACCTTCTGGAATGCGTAATTTTAAGCCATAGCCATCTGTAATTACACCGTTATTCAATGTAACGTTGAAGAAGTTCATTGCTGGAGAGCCGATGAAACCTGCTACAAAGACATTTACTGGTGTGTCATATACTTCTTGTGGCGTACCAATTTGTTGAATGAAACCATCTTTCATGATAACAATTCGGTCAGCCATGGTCATCGCTTCAGTTTGGTCATGGGTTACATAAATCGTTGTTGTATTTAAACGTTGGTGCAATTTAGCAATTTCTGCCCGCATTGCTACCCGCAATTTAGCATCTAAGTTTGACAAAGGTTCATCCATTAAGAAGACTTTTGCATCTCGCACAATAGCACGACCTAAGGCAACACGCTGACGTTGCCCACCAGATAAAGCGGCTGGCTTACGATCTAAGTATTCGGTTAAGCCTAAAATTTCAGCTGCATTTTCTACCCGAGTTTTGATATCTTCTTTGTTATATTTACGTAATTTCAAACCAAATGCCATGTTATCAAATACTGTCATATGCGGATATAGTGCGTAGTTTTGGAATACCATTGCGATATCGCGGTCTTTTGGTGCCACATCATTCATTACTTTGTCACCAATCGAAAGTTCGCCTTCTGTAATATCTTCAAGACCGGCAATCATTCGTAAAGTTGTTGATTTACCACAGCCTGAAGGACCAACAAAAACGATAAATTCACGATCGGCAATATTTAAATTAAAATCAGTAACGGAATAGTTTTCCGCATTGTCATATTTTTTGTAAACGTGGTTTAATGCCATTTGTACCATAATTTCTACCTCTTTTTCTTTTTTTGTTTTACTATATTCATAGTATAAATGTAAACGTTTTTAATCGTTAGGACAGTGTGCACAAAATGAAGTGGTTTTTTTGTGCACTTTTTTGAAAGGGGTTGCAAATTGTTGGCTGAAAATTTATTTTATGTTTTATAAAAGCTATAATGGCGCCATTCATTTGTATTTATCTACCAATCATCAGAAATAAATTTTATTTTGCAGTTGACAAAAAATAGTAGCTAGCGTAAACTTCATTTCAACAAATAAATAAAATTTCGTTGATGAGGAAAGTAAGTTTGGCGTACATTTTAGAGAGACACTGGCTGGTGAAAAGTGTTATGGACAAAAGACTGAAAATGGCCTTGGAGAATAAGTTTGTCGATAAGTAGGCAACTTCGGAGGTTTCACCGTTAAAAGAAACACCAATCTTTATGATACGATTCACGATTCATAAACGTTGGGTAGAGGAAAGCATTTGCTTTCAAACTAAGGTGGTAACACGATCATTCGTCCTTTTATAGAGTTAATCTATAAGAGGACTTTTTTTATTTTTATATTCATTACTGTGATTAGGTAAGTAAACAATGAAATTTTTTAAAGAGAGCTTCGGTAGCTGAAAAGAAGTAAAAAGGAAGTTGTTGAAAATGGCCTATGAGTAATCTAGCTTCGAGCAAAAAGTGAGAAGCTAGCAGGTGTGCCTGTTATAGCACTAGAGTATGCTAGTACTTGAAGAGGAATTTAGTGTGAGCTAAATTCAAAATGAGGTGGTAACACGCAAAAAAGCGTCCTCAAGCAAAGAATATTTCTTTGTTTGAGGATGCTTTTTTTTTACTAAATGTTTTAAGAAAGGATAAATAAGATGGGACAAAAACGAATGTGACGCTTTTAAAAAGACGAAATAATAAGGAGTTTTAGGAGGAGAAACATGATTGATTTAAAGGATATTTCGGTAACTTTTACTAAAGAAAAAGACAAAGAAATTCACGCTGTTAAAGATGTAAACTTGCATATTCAAACTGGGGATGTATATGGCATTGTAGGTTACTCTGGTGCAGGTAAGAGTACATTGGTGCGGGTTATTAATTTATTGCAACGCCCAACGACTGGGACGGTAACGATTGACGGCACTGAATTAACGTCTTTAAAAGATAAAGCGTTGCGCGAAAAACGCAAAGAAATTGGGATGATTTTCCAACATTTTAATTTAATGAACAGTCGGACGATTTTTGAAAACGTGGCATTTTCGCTTAAATACTCAGGAAAATCCAAACAGGAGCGTCAACAAAAAGTCGCAGAACTATTAAATCTTGTTGGTATTGCAGATAAAGCCAATAGTTATCCTTCCCAATTATCAGGGGGACAAAAGCAACGGGTAGCTATTGCGCGAGCATTAGCCAATGACCCCAGTATTTTATTATGTGATGAAGCGACAAGTGCACTAGATCCAAAAACAACGTTACAGATTTTATCATTATTAAAAGATTTAAATAAGAAGTTGGGATTGACGATTATTTTAATTACTCATGAAATGCAGGTGGTTAAAGAAATCTGTAATAAAGTTGCGGTAATGCAAGCAGGAAAAATTATCGAAAAAGGGAGTAGTATCCAAGTTTTTAGTCAACCCAAACAAGTTTTAACCCGTGATTTTATTCGGACTGCTACGCATATCGATCAAGCGTTAGAGACGATTTTGAGTAGTAAAAAGTTTAGTCTTTTAGCAGATAATGAATGGCTAGTGGAGTTGGCTTATGTGGGAGATCAAACGAATGAACCATTGATTGCCCAATTGTATAGCCGCTACCAAGTAACTACCAATATTTTGTACGGCAATGTTGAAATCATTCAAGATGTGCCATTGGGAAGTTTGGTTGTGACACTTGCGGGTGAAGAAAATCAGCGACACCAAGCCTTAAAATATTTGCAAAAACTCGGTGTCTATACCAATGTTTTAAAGTATCACCAAGAAAGTGCCAAAGTTGTTATGGGAGGTTTTTAAGATGCAATCATTATTAGAAAAGTATTTTCCCAATGTTTTAGCTATACCTGATGAATTTATTGAAGCAACCAAACAGACACTCTACATGTCATTTTGGACTGCATTAGTTGGTGGGGTATTTGGCATCATATTAGGTGTCATTTTAGTAGTCAGCCGCCCAGAAGGTATTTTACCAAATCATTTATTATATAGCATTTTAGATAAATTGATTAATATCATCCGCTCCATTCCTTTTATCATTATGCTTTCGCTTTTAGCCATAGTAACCCGTTTTGTGGTCGGAACAACTATTGGTGAAAAAGCAGCATTAGTTCCTTTAGTTGTAGGAGTTGTTCCATTTTTTGCGCGTCAAATTGAAAATGCACTATTAGAAGTTGATCAAGGGGTAATTGAGGCAGCAGAATCAATGGGAACGAGTCCTTTAGGCATTATTTTTCGTGTGTATTTACTAGAAGGATTACCAGGCATTGTCCGTGTTTCAGCTTTAACGATAATTAATGTGATTGGATTAACGACGATGGCGGGAGCAGTTGGTGCAGGGGGGCTGGGTAATTTAGCAATTTCTCGAGGCTATAATCGCTTCCAAACCGATGTGACGATTGTGGCAACCTTATTAATTTTAATTTTAGTTTTTATCAGTCAATTTATTAGTAATCAAGTGATTAAAAAAATTAGTCATTAATATAAGTAAAATGTGGAGGAATTTGGAATGAAAAAATTAGTGAAATTTGGTGTCGTTGCGCTTGCGTTATTATTTGTTGGTACAGGTTGTTCAAAAGGTGATGCTAAGGCAAAAAGTGAAACACAAAAAGAAACAACAGTGAAACTGGGCGTAATTGGGTCTGATACAGATGTTTGGGATAATGTAAAAGATCGTCTTAAAAAAGAAGGAATTAATTTAGAATATGTCAAATTCACAGACTATAATCAGCCCAATGCTGCATTAGCAGACAAATCAATTGATTTAAATTCTTTTCAGCATCAATTTTTCTTAGATAACTACAATAAAGAACATAAAACGGACTTGGTTTCAATTGGGAATACCGTCAATGCGCCTTTAGGAATTTATTCTGACAAATTAAAAAACGTAAACAAATTAAAAGATGGCGCGAAAGTTGCCATTCCAAATGATGTCACAAATGGTGGACGTGCTTTACTATTACTTCAAACAGCGGGTTTAATCAAAGTCGATCCAGCTAAAAAACAAACACCAACTGTTTCTGATATCACTGAAAATAAAAAGGAATTGAAAATTACTGAATTAGATGCTGCTCAAACTGCCCGCGCTTTATCTGATGTGGATATTTCTGTCATTAATAGTGGTGTGGCAGTGGATGCAGGCTTTACTCCGACAAAAGATGCCATTTTTTTAGAACCGGTGGATGACAATGCCCGCCCTTATGTCAATATAATCGTGGCACGAAAAGAAGATGCAAATAACAAAGTTTATCAAAAAATTGTAGATGCATATCAAACAAAAGCAACTGAAAAAGTGATTGAAGAAACTTCAAAAGGATCCAGTATTCCTGCTTGGGAAACCTTTGGTCGTAAATAAAAATAGAATTCGCAATAAAAATCATCATTTCAAATAAAAAAGAATGTAGCAACCGATAAAAAAAAGAGGAGTGAAGAATATGTCTACAACTATAACTACAAGACAGCAACACATCGAAGAATTTATTAAAGCTAGTTTGCCAACTTATCAAGAAATTGCTTTAGATATTCATAATCATCCTGAAGTTAGTAATTATGAGTTTTATTCATCTGATGCGTTAGTGAAACAATTGGAAAAAGAAGGTTTTACGGTCAAAAAAGATGTGGCTGGTCATAGAACCGGTTTTGACGCCCGTTTTACTTCGGGTAAACCAGGTCCTGTCATCGCCTTTTTAGCAGAATTTGATGCACTACCTGGAATTGGTCATGCATGTGGACATAATCTTTTTGGAACTTATTCTGTTTTAGCAGCTAGTGCTTTAAAAGACGTAATCGCTGATTTTGGTGGTGAAATTCGGGTATATGGAACTCCTGGTGAAGAAGGTGGCGAAAATGGTTCTGCTAAGGGAAGTTTTGTTCGTGAAGGATTTTTTGCAGATGTTGACGCTGCGTTATGTGTTCATCCGGCTTATCGTTATGGCAAAACGACAGCTTCTTTAGCCAATGATCCAGTTGATATTAAATTTTATGGCCGTGCCTCTCACGCAGCTGGTGCACCAGAAAAAGGGATTAGTGCTTTAGAAGCTTTATTACAAGTCTTTAACGGAATTAACAGTTTGCGCCTATTTTTGCCAAAAGATGTGAATATTCATGGCATTATTACTGACGGTGGTGTGGCAGCTAATGTCATTCCCGAATATGCCGCGGGTCGTTTTTATCTGCGGGCAAAAAATCGCAGTACGTTAAACGAGGTTTATCAGAAAGTGGAAAATATCGTCAAGGCCGCATCTCTAGCAACTGGGGCAACTTATGAATTTGGGCTTTTTCAAAATGCTGTTGACGATGTGATTGTCACACCGAGTTTTGATGATCTTTTCTTTCAACATTTGATAGCGTTAAAAATTCCTTCAAATGAGATTGAAACGAACATAAAAACGAGCTTAGGTTCTTCTGACGTAGGGAATGTTAGTCAAGTTGTTCCCACCATTCAACCAACTGTGTCTATTTCAGATACTTATATTGCCGGTCACTCAGAAGAATTTAAAGCAGCGGCAAAAAGCGATAAAGGTTTAGCATCAATTGCTATTGCCGCAGAATTACTAGCTAAAACAGCTTTGGATTTATTTACGCAACCAGCTTTATTGGCTCAAATTAAAGCTGATCACAAAAGGAGTTTAGAAAAAGGAAATTAAAAATTTTGATCTAAAAAACATGCTAAAAATAAAGAAGGTGTGATAGAAGTTGCTTTTGTCACAACGTTTATTCGGAAAAGAGGAGAGGTAACAAGACTTTTGTTACCTCTCCTCTATTTTGCTTTTTGAATGATAGCAAGGTGTGACAAAAATCTTATAATACCTTACTTTTTGCCAAATTTATTTTTATTCTTTCAAATAACTAACTTGCTACAATCTTTTTATTTTGTTTCAGAAAAACAAGTAATCAATAGATGACAAAACATTAAATCGTCCATTTTCTTCAAATCAAGTCCCGTTGCTTCTTGAAATTTGTCAATCCGGTAACTAATAGTATTACGATGCAAAAATAATGTCTTCGCTGCAGAACTAACATTGCCTTGGGCTTGCCATAACGCTTCTAAAATTGCGGTCATTTCAGAGTCATTAAACCATAATTCAAATAAATTTTTAAAAAGCGGAATGTTTTGCATTGGTTCAAACATAAAATAGTCAACCGCTGAATTGGCTAATGTAAAATTTTGTTGACTATTATTGCGATGCGCTTGTTGCAAAAATATTTGTCTTTCGGTTTGAAAATCTTGGGAAATGTTACCGTCAGTTTTATGAAATTCGCCAATAAAAACCTGACTATAAGAGTCGAAATCACTATCAAGGGCTTGGAAAATACTAAATAGTTCACTTGTTGAAAAATTACCGATTTCCTTGTTTTCCACTAAAATAAAATTATCTTGACTAAGCCAAAATGCATCAGCAACAGCTTGAATGATTTCTGTCACAGCCTGTTGCCAAGTTGTTTTTTCAAAATCTTTGCCACCTTTTAATTTCACTTGTAAAATACGCACTTGATTAGTATTTGGTGTACTGTCGCCTTTAAACAAGATACGATACCAGCGATGAGTTGCGGCAGTTTTGGGTTCCTTTATGGGATTTGACAGTAGTTGTAAGAGGCTACGTTCATTTTTGGTTAGGCTACTTGTAAGTAAGAGTGCAAAGCCGTCTTCTAGCCGAATAGAATAAAACTTAGGATCATCCACCGGTGTATTACTAAAACGCGCATTGGGATAGATTTGTTGAATTTTTTCAAATGTCATCGAAAGCTCCTTTAAGATTCATTGTTTTTACATAAAGTAAAAAACTTCTATCACAGATTAATTAGCTTATTTTGCTAAGGCCCGTACAGCGATAATATTTTTATTTTGTGCTAGGCCATCAATAATTTCTGCTGAAGTATCAGCACTAATAAAAGCAATTGCATATTTTTTACGAAAAATTTTTACCTCATCTTGTGTATCAACGGAATAGTCGGTGGTAATTGCCTTTATCTTGCGACTTTTAAAAAATTCATTAATGAAGGGTTCTGCCTCTTCAGGGTTGATATATTTAATTTGAAAGTTTTTATTTGTTGGCACATGAACAATTTTCTTTAGTAAAACTAAAACGGCAATTACGGCAATAAAACTTAACAATGCAATCGCATAATAGCCCATGCCGATTGCTAAACCCAATCCGGCTGTGGCCCATAAAGAAGCAGCAGTAGTTAACCCACGAATAGAGTGATGGGTCACAACGATTGTTCCAGCGCCAAGAAAACCAATACCACTAACAACTTGAGCGATAAGACGAGCTTGGTCGGCTCGAATGACAGTAGCGATTTGCGGGTTGCTTTTGGCAAAGATCACAGCTTGAGCGGCAATTTCTTGTTGCATCATGGCGATAATGCAAGCACCAATTCCGACGAGAATATGGGTACGCATGCCAGCGGGGCGATTTTTTTGTTCGCGATCAAACCCGATAATACCACTTGTTAAAATCACTAGACCTAAACGACACAAAATCTCAAAAATACCAACACGAAACATTTTTTTCATCTCCTTTAACACTAAATTTTTGCTCAAAATCCCCGTAGCTATTTAGTACATTTAGAGCAAATTTATTTATTTAAGAAATCAGAGTTTGTATAAATGTTACTAATTCTACTATAATCTTCTGCTAAAAATTCCGCAAATTAAAGTCAATTTATCACGAAAATACGATAAGTTAGCTGTAATAAAATATTTAGCCAAAAGGACTTTAAATCATTTTTAAGGGTTAGTGTAACATGTTACGGGAAATGTAACATGTTTTCTTTATCACAAGCTCCTTTCTAAAGGCTTGAAACCCCTTTCTAAAATAAGTGCCTCACGGTATGCTGAAGATGTCAAAAGCATTACTCGAGTAAAGACAAACATATCAATCACTTAAAGGAGCGTTATACCATGCAAAAAAGAGATTTTATCGACACAAATGATTTTACTAAAGAAGAAATTGAATATTTAATCGCGTTAGCTTTAAAAATTAAAGATAGTATCAAACACGGACATTATCCATTATTACTTAAAAATAAAACATTAGGAATGATTTTTGAACAATCTTCTACCCGTACCCGCGTTTCTTTTGAAACAGCAATGACTCAATTAGGTGGCCATGCACAATATCTAGCACCAGGTCAAATTCAATTAGGAGGCCATGAAAGTTTGGGAGATACAGCTCGCGTATTATCTCGCTTAGTTGATATTTTGATGGCGCGCGTAGAACGTCATGAATCGGTTGTAGCGCTAGCAAAAGATGCTACGATTCCAGTCATTAATGGTATGAGTGATTATAATCACCCAACGCAAGAATTAGGGGACATTATCACGATGACTGAACATTTGCCGGCAGGGAAAAAATTATCTGATTGTAAAATTGTTTTTGTCGGTGACGCGACACAAGTTTGTGTTTCAACAATGTTTATGGCAACCAAAATGGGAATGGATTTTGTTCAATTTGGTCCAAAAGGTTTCCAAATTAAAGAAGAAACATTGGCGATCGGTAAAGCAAACGCAGAAAAATCTGGTGGCAGTATCTTAATTACAGAAGATGCCGATGAAGCGTTGCGAGATGCAGACTTTGTCTATACCGACGTGTGGTATGGCTTATATGAAGCTGAATTATCAGAAGAAGAACGAATGAATGTCTTTTATCCAAAATATCAAGTCAATGATGAACTAATGGCAAAAGCAGCACCTCATGCTAAATTTATGCATTGTTTACCAGCAACACGGGGAGAAGAAGTCACAGATGAAGTATTAGACGGCAAACAATCTGTCGTTTTAGATGAAGCAGAAAATCGCTTAACTGCTATGCGGGCTTTACTGGTTTACTTCTTAAATCCTTATTTAGATTATGCCGATGAAGCATTAGCGGCTAAGTTTGATGGCGAATTACAATATATGTTGCAACCAAAACGTCAATTAGAACGCAAAGACTAAAAAAATTCGCAATTTTGAAAAGTTCCTGCAAACTTGACCTGATTTTTTAATCGGGTTGAGTTTGCGCAACTTTTCAGTTCGGGCTCATTGAAAGGAGCACAATTATGAAGGAAAAGAAGAAGTTTCGTCTTTTTGATGCGGTCTTAATGGCCGTCGTTGTTATTTTGGTAGTAGAGTCGGCAGCACCAGCTGCGGCAATTGGATCTTCGCAATTCTTCTGGTGGGGATTATTATTAATTTTATTTTTCCTCCCTTATGGTTTAATCTCAGCAGAACTTGGGACAACTTATGATGACGAAGGTGGTATTTATGATTGGGTAAAAAAAGCTTATGGCCGTCGTTGGGGAGCACGTGTTGCTTGGTTTTATTGGATTAACTTTCCGATTTGGATGGCAAGTCTTGCGGTTTTATTCCAAGAAGTGTTAACACAAATTTTTCAAATTCACTTAAGTACTCCCGTTTTAGTGTTGATTCAACTTATTTTTATCTGGTTTGTCACGATTGTTAGTTGTTATCCGGTTAGTGATAGTAAATGGATTTTAAATATTGCTGCTTTTGCAAAAGTTGCAATTATGGTTTGTTTGGGTATTTTAGGTATTTACCATGCAGTCACTAAAGGAATGGCAAATGATTTCTCCGGTGCAGCATTATTACCGAAGTTTGATATTCAAAACTTAAGCTTTTTATCGGTCATTTTGTTTAACTTCTTAGGATTTGAAGTCGTTACTACCCTAGCAAGTGATATGGATAATCCCAAAAAGCAAATTCCACAAGCTATTATCTATGGTGGTATTTTAATCGCCTTCTTTTATCTTTTTGCCGCTTTTGGTATGGGGGCTGCGGTACCTGCAGACCAACTATCTGCTTCAGGTGGTTTAATTGATAGTTTCATTTTATTAGTAGGCGGTTTAAATCCTTTCGTAGTGATTATTGGCATCTTATTCATGTATACTTTGGCAGCGAATCTAATCTCTTGGGCGCTGGGTGTAAACTATGTTGCTTTATACGCAGCTAAAAATCAAGACATGCCGGCTATTTTTGCTAAAGAAAATCCTAAAAACGATATGCCCGTTGGCGCTTCTATTGTAAATGGTATTATCGCTTCTATCTTAGTTGTAGCAGCACCGTTTATTCCAAATGAAAATATCTTTTGGGCGTTCTTTTCATTAAATGTTGTCGCCTTATTGCTTTCTTACATTATGATGTTTCCAGCTTTTTTGAAACTACGCAAAATCGATCCAGATGCAGTACGACCGTTTAAAGTACCCGGACCAAACTGGTTATTGAAAGTTATGACATTTGTACCGATGATTTTATTAGTTATTACTTTAATTTTCTCAGTTGTACCCCTTGATACAAGTAGTGCAGAAATGAATGCCAAAATACCTGTTTTAATTGGTACACTACTCGCTTTTGTGATAGGTGAAATTGTGATTCGCTTCTCAGCAAGAGAAAAACATGGAAAAGGAGTTATTACAGATGAAAACAATTGATAGTTCACCACGTCAAGATGGGTTTAAAATGCCAGGAGAGTTTGCACCACATGAGGGCGTATATATGTTGTGGCCACAACGTCCAGATAATTGGCGCGATGGAGGTAAGCCTGCCCAACAAGCTTTTGTGGAAGTTGCGAAGGCAATCTCTGCTTTTGAACCAGTTACAATGGGGGTGAATCCCGATCAATACAACAATGCCCGTCATATGTTACCAGAAAATATTCGGGTAGTTGAAATTGCCAGTGATGATTCATGGGTTAGAGATTGTGGCCCAACCTTTGTGACGAATGGCAAAGGAGAAACTAGAGGCGTTGATTGGACATTTAATGCTTGGGGTGGTTTGGTTGATGGCTTATATTTCCCTTGGGATAAAGACGATCAAGTAGCGCAAAAAATTTGTGAAAATGAATGGAAAGATCGCTATCGATTAAACGATTTTGTTTTAGAAGGTGGCTCAATTCATGTTGATGGCGAAGGAACGTTAATTACAACCGAAGAGTGCTTATTATCAGAAGGACGAAATCCACAGTTATCAAAAGAACAGATTGAAAATATTTTAAAAGAATACTTAAATATTGAAAAAGTAATATGGTTAAAACGTGGTATTTATTTAGATGAGACAAACGGTCATGTGGATAATATTGCTAATTTTGTTGCCCCAGGCGAAGTAGCATTAGCTTGGACAGATGATAAAAATGATCCGCAATATGAAATTTCAAAAGAGTGTTTAGATATTTTGGAAAGTGAGACAGATGCTAAAGGCCGAAAAATTAATGTGACTAAATTATATGTACCAAAACCAATCTTAATTAATGAAGAAGAAAGCGGTGGTGTTGATGCAGTCGATGGTACTTTACCACGCCAAGTAGGCGACCGTTTGGCTGCTAGTTACGTTAATTACTACACTGCAAATGGTGGGGTTATATATCCTTTATTTGATGATCCAATGGATGAAAAAGCAAAAGAAACATTACAAAAATTATATCCAGATCGTAAAATCGTAGGCGTGTATGCGCGGGAAATTTTGCTAGGGGGCGGTAATATTCACTGTATCACCCAACAAATTCCGAAAGGAGAGGCATGAAGATGACTAAGACAGTTGTGGTGGCTTTAGGTGGTAATGCTATTTTAACCGATGATCCAACAGCTGCAGGACAACAAAAAGCACTGGCAAAAACAGCAACTGCTTTAGTCAGTCTGATTGAAGCGGGTTATAAAGTCATAATTTCTCATGGAAATGGTCCTCAAGTGGGAAATCTCTTACTACAACAAAAAGCCGCTGCTTCTCCAGAAAATCCAGAAATGCCTTTAGATACTAGTGTCGCCATGACACAAGGAAGTATTGGATATTGGTTGACGCAAGCATTAGATAACGAGTTAAAAAAGCGCAAGATAAAAAAACCAGTTGCAACTTTATTAACACAAGTGATTGTTGCGGCTGACGATCCAGGTTTTAAAAATCCTACTAAACCTGTGGGACCTTTTTTAACAGCAGAAAAAGCAAAAATGGAAATGGTAGCAAATAAGGTTACTTATAAAGAAGATGCTGGTCGTGGTTGGCGCAAAGTGGTGGCTTCCCCAAAACCGATTGATATTGTTGAATCTGAAACGATTAAAGCGCTAGTAGCAACTGATACTTTAGTTATTGCAGGTGGTGGTGGCGGGATTCCTGTCATTACTACAAACGAAGGCTTAACAGGTGTAGAAGCGGTAATTGATAAAGATTTTGCATCAGAAAAAATTGCTGAAATTGTTGATGCGGACGAATTGATTATTTTAACTGGGGTTTCAAACGTCGCTGTTCATTTCAATACACCAGAGCAAAAAAATCTTACAACAGTAGATATTGAAACGTTAGAAAGATACAAAGAACAGGGGGAATTTGCCCCTGGAAGTATGTTACCAAAAGTAGAAGCAGCCTTGGCGTTTGTTAAAGCCCGTCCTAATGCGCGAGCAGTCATTACTTCTTTAGCTAATTTAGATGCTCTACTAAAAGAAGATGCCGGTACCATTCTTTATGGTGGCAAAAGTTTGGAACAAAAAAGTCATTTGAAAGATTTTATAGCAAATTAAAAATGGGAAAGTCGAGCCGAATGGTTCGGCTTTTTCTGACAAAAAATAACAAAAGATTTAGAGCTGTGGTATAGTTAAATAGAAGAAAAAATCTGAGCTAATAAAACTAAAAACTATAAAGGTTAAGAGATAAAATAAGGAGGAAGCTTTGATGTTAGTAGAAACTTCACCAAGGCGAGATGGATTTCAAATAATTCCCGAGTGGCTACCTCATAAAGAATGTTACTTGATTTGGCCAGAGCGTACGGATAACTGGCGACTTGGTGGTAAACCTGCTCAAAAAGTTTATCAACAAGTAGCAGAAGCGATTAGTCGATTCGAAAATGTGACAGTTCTGGTTTCAAAACAACAATTTTTGAATGCGCGTCATCAGCTGAGTAATAAAATTCGGGTGGTGGAGATGAGTAACGATGATGCCTGGTTAAAAGATACAGGTCCTATTTTAGTCATGAATAAGTTAGGAAAATTACGCGGTGTGGATTTTCGTTTTAATGCTTGGGGTGGGTTATTAGATGGTTTGTTTTTCCCTTGGGATCAAGATGATTTACTGGCTCGTAAGCTTTGTGATTTGGAACGAATCGATTATTATCAATTAAAAGATTTTGTTTTAGAAGGGTGTTCCATTCATACTGATGGCGAGGGAACTCTTTTTGCTACAGAAGAATGTTTATTATCAGAAGGACGTAATCCCCAATTAAAAAAAGCGGCAATAGAAGAAATCTTAAAAGAATACTGTGGAATTGAAAAAGTTATTTGGTTTCCTAGAGGCTTTTTCTTAGATGAAACTAATGGCGATATTGATAATTTGTTAAATGTTATTGCACCAGGGGAAATTGTTTTAACTTGGTGTGAAGATCCTAATGATCCGATGTATGAGATTACCCGAGAGGCTGAAGCTGTTTTACTAAGCCAAAAAGATGCCAAAGGTAGAAAATTTAAAATTCATAAATTGGAATTGCCGAAATCTTTGTATATTACTAATGAAGAAGCAGCCGGGGTAGATCCAGTTAATGGCATGTTGCCACGGTTAGCTGGAGATCGCTTAACTGCAACTTACGTTAGTTATTATACGGCTAATAATGGAATCGTCTTTCCCCTGTTTGATGATCCTAATGATGAAAAGGCAGAAAAATTATTAAAAGAACTTTATCCAGGCTATGAAGTGATTGGGATAAAAGCCCGGGAAATTTTACTTGGAGGCGGCAATATTCACTGTATTGCACAAGGAATACCACAACATGAAAGGTGAGAGAAACGATGGATTTTTTTGAAATCGTCAACAGTCATATTGCAGAATTGACTAAGAATGAACAAGTGTTGTTTGATTACGTCATTACGAATCTAGATAACATCAAAAATAAAAGTATTCGTGAAGTTGCTGATGATTGTTTCGTTTCGACCACTACCTTTTTGCGCTTTGTTCGTAAACTGGGATTTTCAGGTTTCAGTGAGTTTACAACAGTAATTAAGTACACTCTTTTAAACAAAAAAACAATTCCCCAGTCTAGCCCGTTTGTTGTAAGTCAAAAAGATTATCGTGAAGAATATTTGAAAAATTTGGTTGAATCGGTTCGGGTGATGGATACGGATAAAGTAACGCAAATTGTGACCCAACTACAAAAAAAGCCTAAGATTTTCCTTTTTGCTAAAGGGCTCAGTAAAGAAATCATGCGCTATGTAAAATATTTGTATAACACGGCTGGTTTTTTTGTTATTTTTCCTGAAGACCATCAAACCCGTGCAATTGCCCAGCAGCAAGCTGAAAAAAATGATATTGTGTTTATTTTCAGTTACAAAGGGGAAGATTTAGAATTAATTGAAGCAGTGCGGAAGTTAAAAAGTCAAAACCACCCGCTAATTGTTTCCATTACAGGGGCAGATAATAACCTTTTGCAAAATTCAAGTGACTTAAACCTTTACTTGTTTACTGATGAGATTAGTTTAAATCATTTGGATATTACTTCTCATATTTCGATGATTGCATTAATGGAGTTGATTTTATATCAATTTATTGAAACAAGTGGCAGTGAGAATTATCATTTAGTTTTTCGTTGATTATTTCACTACATACAGTAAAACAATAGCAAGAGTAGCCGATAAATATCTGGTAACTCTTGTTATTTTTTTGTTTTGTAAAAGGTTATTGCTATTTGTTTTAATTCGTGTTTCAATGTATTTGTAAACGCTAACAAGAAGGTGAAAAAAATGATTTCAGAAACGCAAAACCAAGCGCTTTATAGTATTTTAAAAGCTTATGAACGGATCAATTCTTTAATGATTCATACTCCCTTGGCTCCAAGTAATATTTTGGGCCAAGAAAAAAACGGCGAAATTTATTTGAAATTAGAAAATTTACAACGCACAGGCTCGTTTAAAGCCCGGGGAGCATATAATAAATTAGCAACGTTAACTCCTGAAGAAAAACAGCGTGGTGTAATTGCTTGTTCTGCTGGTAATCATGCGCAAGGAGTAGCTCTTGCAGCTTCTCTTTTAAATATTAATGCGCGGATTTTTATGCCAAAAGGGGCGCCTAAGACAAAAATTTCTGCAACAGAAAGTTATGGTGCTAAAGTAGAATTAGTTGGTGATACATTTGATGAAACAAAAACTGCTACATTAGCGGAAGTTAAAAGAAGTGGTGAAGTTTTTGTATCACCTTTTGATGATTGTGCAGTTATGGCCGGTCAAGGAACGATTGGAATTGAGCTGTTGCAAGATTTGCCAGAAGTTGACAATGTCATTGTTCCAATTGGAGGCGGGGGGCTAATTGCGGGTATTGCCTTAGCACTTAAAACTTACCGGCCCGAAGTGAAAATTATCGGTGTACAATCTTATCATGTACACGGAATGATTTCGTCTATTTGGCAACAAAAACTCATTGCTAACCGAAGTTTTAAAACTTTGGCTGATGGCTGTGATGTGGCTTTAGCGGGGGAATTGACTTATGAAATTTTAAAAGAGCGCATTGATGAAACTGTGCTAGTTGAAGAAGAAGAAATCGAAGAAGCGATTCATTATCTAGCTTTAAAAGAAAAAGTGATTGCTGAAGGTGCAGGAGCTTTGAGTACTGCGGCTATTTTAAGTGGTCATATCGATCATCTGCTGAAAGGAAAGAAAACAATTGCCATTGTTTCAGGTGGCAATATTGATTTTTCTGTTTTTAAAGAAATAATTTAAAAAACTAACGCTCGATTTTTCACCGCTAGGAAGTGAATAATCAAGCGCTAGTTTTTTTATAATTGGTAACAAGGCACTAAAAGCCACGCCCGCCGCCACCAAAAGTACCACCACCACTAGAATTAGTAGTGCTACCGCCGCTTCCGCCACCACCGCTAGTATTATTACGAGGAATACGTCTGGTGGTAACAAAAGAATTAATCAAACGATTTTCATTTTCAGTTAGTTCAAGTTGTGTATTTGCTCTAAAGGGATATTTATATGTCCCTAATTTTAATTGATAACGGGATTTGACAATGACAAAAAAGGCAATGCTAGCTACTAAAGCTAGTGCAAAAGCAATGAAACCTTCTAATAAGGTGATTGTTTTATAATAGCTAATTTTGCCCGTCTCTTCGTCAATACGATAATGACCACCAGGAACGCCAGCATTGACATATTCTGTCATTTTATTTAAAAAAGTAGTACTAGCAGCGTAATAATTACCACTACTCATATCACTACTGACAGTGTCAAAAAATTCCTCGCGACGTGAGTCAGTCAAATAATCAATCATATTACCAGAAGTTGCCACGTACATTTCTCGTTGGTTCAAATCAATTAAAAAGACGGCACCATTTTGATTATTGCCCACTTTGTCTCGCAAATACTCATTTGCAAAACTGCGGGGCTCCTCTTCATTGGTATCGGTAGTGACAAGATAAATTCCGCCCTTTATTTTTTGCCCTAATTTTTCTGCTTCTTGATTTAGTTGATTGGTTTGTTCAGGGCTAAAAAGCTGTGCTTCATCGTTAATATAATCCGTTGCCCCGTAGACTGGTAAAGGTAGCAATAAAAAAAGAAAAGTGGCAAGTAAGGTCAGGCTACTGCATATTTTTCTCATAGGAAATAACCTCCTAATAAAAATAGTAGAAATAGACCTAAAAAAATACCTGCAGAGACTAGTCCTAATTTTTTATAGCTAATGGGTAAAACACCACTGACTCTTCCGGTTTGACCATTCATCGCATAATAAAAAACTTTTTTATCTTGATTAAAACTGCGATAGGTAACGAGCCAGACAGGTAATAGTAAATAAGAAGATTTTGTTTCAGTCAGCGTGAGATCTTGTTGTGTTTTCGTAAAGGTGGTAAAGCTACCCACGGTCTCTCGTAGTTTCTTTTCACCGTAATCACTTAATTCTGCGGCAACTTCATCTTTTAAATCGGCGTATTCAATATCGCGTTTTTCGGCTTGAAAACCAGCTAAATATTGATTTTTAAAAGGAACGGCTTTTTCTAAGGGAAAAGGTTGAACGCTTGCAACCATTTTTTGCGGTGTATTTTTGGTCAACGCGTTTTTGACAAGCTCTTTAAAAGTCAGCTTTCCCTTACGGCTAATGGCATATTGCTTAGTTTCGGTATATTCAATATCCCCTACAATCCAAACGCGAATAGATGTTGCGTTTCCCATTAGACTGCCTGATCCTTTTGCATCAACTTGCCAGTAAGGAAAATAGACACCCGTTAATTTTTCAACTTGATTTTCATCAAAGAAGTCTTTTGGGACAAAGAATTTTTTTTGCGCCCAATTTAAAAAATCTGCTGTCGCTTTTTCTTTGCCAATTGCAAAAGGCAATACTTTGTCGGGTAAAAATTTACCTGAAAGACGCCCTTGTAAGACGACCGGATTATGGCAGTAATAACAATAAGTGGCAGCGGTCGTGGCATCCGTTACAATTTCTGCGCCACAGTTGGGACAAAGGTAAAGTTCCATTTTTTCTACAGTGGCTTCTGTAGCGTTATCTGTAGCAGCTACTTTACTGTCTACGGTATCAGTCGTTGCATTTTTTTCTGTTGTTACTCCACCAGTAACGGGCGTATCGGTATTTACTTCAGGTGGAATTTCAGGTTGTTCCAGCGTGCTTTTTTGTTTTGCTTCAAAAGCGCTTAATTCATCCACGGTAAAAATACTGCCACAATAAGGACAATGAAACTTCTGATCGTCAGGATTAAAAGTTAGTGGACCATTGCAGTTGGGACATTTATGGGTTAATGCGTCCATGGCGTCACTCCTTATTTCTTTATTGGAAAATTTTTATTTTAATCGTTAATCCAGTGGTACGCCTTTGAATGGTTTACCACATTCCGGACAGAATTTTGGAATGCCGTTTGAAAGATCAATAATACTACCACATTCACTGCATTTCATTTTTAAATCGACTTTACCTGAGGGAGCTGGTTTTGGTGTACCACAGTTGCTACAGAATTTACCTGTATTTTCAGTACCGCATTGCGGACAAGTCCAAGTTTCACTAGCAGCGGTTGTATCTTGGTTAGTTTGTTGATTACTTGCTTGCTGATTATTTATTTGTTGTTGATTGTTTTGGCTAGCTTGATTTAAATAATTACCACCAGTATTCATCCCCATTCCCATACCAAAAAAGCCAGTCGCAGCACCAGCATCGTTTTTACCGGCTGCTTCCATCCCTCTGGCAACAGAACCTTGGACGTAACCTTCGCGAATATTAGGATCTCCCAGCATAGCCCCTTCATTACGCATATTGATTAGTTTAGTCGAATCATCGGTATATGAAATACTTGCTACGGCTACGGCCACAATTTCCATGCCCCGTAAAGTATTCCAATCTTTGTCTAAAACTTCGGCCATATATTTGCTTAATTCCATACTTTTTGAGGGAACATAAGAAATACGGACCCCATCGGCAGACATTTGATTGATGGTTGCTTGTAGGGCAGTTAAGAACTCATTTAAATATTGTTCATTGATATCGTCAATTTCCACTTGATCTTTATTTTTTGGAATAGCATTTGTATAAAATAAAATCGGATCAGTAATTTTAATGGAATACGTTCCATGGGCTCTTAAAAATAATTCCGCGTTATAAAAATTATCAAAGTAATTTAAAGGTGCGGGAGTGCCAAATTTAATGCCTTTAATTTCTTGTAAATTAATATAAAAGACTTGTTGTTTTTGTGGTGTTGTGCCGCCAAATTTAAACCGGCTGAATGTTTCTTTTACCGCATCTTTTAATGAACCGTTAAAAAGAGAAGGGGCTGCGTCATTTTTGACAGTGTAGTACCCCTCTTCAGCGGTGTAATCGATAATTTTACCACCATCCACTAAAAGCATCATCATATTAGGGTAAACGTGAATGACAGAACCATCTGTAATGACATCACTTGTAGCTTTTTTATTAGCGTTACGTTTGGCATCTTTTCTAACTTGAACCCCTTTGGTTAAAACAGTATTGTCACCCATATCCGCCGGTTCAATCACCTCTAGCCATTGATCGGCTAAACCACCAGTAACGGCTCCTGTTGCAGCTTTAATAATTCCCATGTAAAATCCTCCTTTTTTTATCACGATAGCACTTTCAAAAATTAAGAAAGCGTCTACTATAATAAAATTATAGCATAGTAACAAGCTGCTGCCTGCTTTGACGAAACAAGGTTTTAGAATTGATAAAAGAACACGTCAAAACTAGTTTTTTTGCTGAAAATTGCGTATAATAGAAAATAGTGAATTTAAAGAGAGTGAGGCAAAATATGGCCTATCAAGCCCTTTATCGTGTTTGGCGTTCTCAGCGTTTTGATGACGTAGTGGGCCAAGATGCGATTACGCAAACCTTAAAAAATGCGATTAGTCAACAAAAAATTTCACATGCATATTTATTTACTGGGCCCAGAGGAACAGGTAAAACCAGCGCAGCAAAAATTTTTGCCAAAGCAATTAACTGTCCGAATAGTCACGATGGTGAACCTTGTAATGAGTGTGAAAATTGTCGTGCTATCACAAATGGTCAGTTTGACGATGTAATTGAAATTGATGCAGCTAGTAATAATGGTGTGGACGAAATTCGTTTCTTAACAGAACGAGCGAATTATTCTCCAACTAAGGGAAAATATAAAGTTTATATTATCGATGAAGTGCACATGCTTTCTACTGGTGCTTTTAATGCGTTATTAAAAACGCTAGAAGAACCTAGAGAAAGTTTAGTCTTTATTTTAGCGACTACAGAACCGCATAAGATTCCAGCGACAATTATCTCTAGAACGCAGCGTTTTGACTTTAAACGAATTGATACAAGCGCAATCGTCGGTCGGATGGCGTATATTTTGGAAGAAAGTAATCAGCCCTACGAAGAGCAAGCCTTAGAAATTATTGCCCAAGCCGCAGAAGGTGGTATGCGGGATGCGTTGTCGATGTTGGATCAAGCTATTTCTTTTGCTGATGGTACGATTACTTTAGCGGATGTGATGGCAGTTACCGGTAGTTTGACCTATGAGATGATGGATCAACTTTTAGCTCAGTGCTTAAACCATGATGCCGCCGCTGCCTTAACTACTTTAGCGAATATCTTAGCAGAGGGAAAAGAAGCAAGACGGTTGATTGAAAATTTGTTAGTCTACTGTCGCGATTTACTGTTGTATCAAAAGGCACCCCAATTGCTAGAACAAAAGGCCGGCCATTTGACTGCCGAATTTAAACAATTAGCCCAGCAATTAAGTAGTCAACAAATTTTTTATTGGATTAAAACGTTAAATGAAACACAAAATGAGGTGCGTTTTACCAATAGCCCAACTATTTATTTAGAAGTCTGTATTGTAAAATTAGCAGAAAGTAAGCAACCTGAAGCAAATATATCTGTCATACCAAAAGAACAGACTGCTCAGCAACTAACGGTAGCTCACGATGAAACAGCTGCTGTCATTACTGAATTAAAGCAAAAAGTAGCGCAACTTGAAACAAGATTAAAACAGTTACAAGTAGCAGATAATCAAATAACCGTAGCTCCTAAAAAAACTACGGATCATACACCAAAACAAAAGCAAAATAATTTACGAGTTCCTCGTAACCAAGTGTTTACAATATTAAAAGCCGCAACTAAAGAGAATCTCCATCAAACGCAAAATGTTTGGGAAGATTTATTGGCAAGTTTACCGATTACCAAAAAAGCTGTCTTACGACAAGGCCAAGTTAGAGCAGCGAGCCCAGCAGGATTGGTGATTACTTTTGATTACGAAATTATCTGTCAAAAGGCGATCGATGACGAGGAAATGAGCCAATTAGTAGGGACAAATTTAAGTAAAATGATTCCAAATTATGCCCCGACGCCGGTCTATTTAACAAGTGCAAGTTGGCAAGATTTAAGACGAGAGTTTGTGACTGCTCAAAAAAATGGCAGCTTGTTGGCAGAAGACAGCAATGAAAAAAATGAGCAAGAAGAGGCCCAGCCAACCGCAAGTTCAACTGATTCAAAAGTTGAGAAGACAAAAAATAGTGTTTCTGATTTAGCGGAAGCGGGAATAGAAGATGATGATTTATTAAATCATCTCCCTCCTGAGGAGATGCCACTAGAAGACCCAGCCCAAAAAGCTGTAGCGTTATTTGGTGAAGATGTTGTAAAAGTAATTGATGATTAATTAAAAATTTAAAGGAGTGGTTGATATGATGCGTGGCATGGGAAATATGCAAGGCATGATGAAACAAGTACAAAAAATGCAAAAGGAAATGACCAAAGCACAAGCGGCTTTAAACGAAAAAGAATTTGTGGGTGTTTCCACCAATGAATATGTTAAAGCAACTTTTACAGGTGATCGCAAAATGATTGGGTTAACGGTCGTACCAGATGTCATTGATCCAGAAGATAGTGAAATGCTACAAGATTTAGTAATGATGGCGGTAAATGACGCGCTAACAAAAATTGAAAAAGAAACCGAACAAACGTTAGGTAAATATACTAAAGGCATGCCCGGATTTTAAAGCAAGTAATAGCCGTTTTAGCTAAGGAGAAATATGTATGCAATATCCAGAACCAATTGCCAAATTAATAGACAGTTATATGAAGTTGCCCGGAATTGGACAAAAGACCGCAACGCGCTTAGCATTTTATACCATTGATATGAAAGATGAAGTTGTCAATGAATTTGCCAAATCCCTCTTAAGTGTCAAACGCGATTTACATTTTTGTAGCATCTGTGGCAATATCACAGAAGAAGATCCTTGCCCCATTTGTTCGGATCAAAGTCGTGACCGTAGTACAATTTTAGTAGTGGAAGAGCCAAAAGATGTCATGGCAATGGAAAAGATGCGGGAATATCATGGGTTGTATCATGTTTTACACGGTGTTTTGTCACCAATGGAAGGAACAGGGCCAGAAGATATCAATGTTCCGAGCCTTTTAAAACGACTTCATGATGATGAAGTAAAAGAAGTAATTTTAGCAACAAATGCAACCACTGAAGGAGAAGCCACCGCAATTTATTTGTCACGCTTAATTAAACCGGCTGGCATTAAAGTAACGCGTTTAGCTCATGGCTTATCTGTTGGTAGCGATATTGAATACGCCGATGAAGTGACACTTTTAAAAGCTGTTGAGGGCCGGCGTGAGTTATAAAGTTTCAAATTTTATGTTTTTTTTGTACAATAATGTTAATCGATAATGGAGGACAAACTTGTGAATGGATTATTTATCACGATTGAAGGACCAGACGGCGCTGGCAAAACCAGTGTTGTTAATGAATTATTTCCTCGGATTCAGCTGATTGCCAAACGCGGCATCGTTAAAACGCGGGAACCTGGCGGTGTAAAAATCGCTGAAAAAATCAGAAAAATTATTTTAGACCCACGTAATGAAGAGATGGATGATCGGACGGAAGCTTTATTATATGCAGCTGCTAGACGACAACATTTAGTCGAAGTGATCATGCCGGCTTTAAATGCTGGTAAAATCGTGATTTGTGATCGTTTTGTGGATAGTTCTTTGGCTTATCAAGGAGCTGGACGCAGAATTGGTATTCCAGAAATTGCTAAGATTAATGAATTTGCAACAGAGGGTTTAAAACCAGATTTCACGCTTTATTTGGATGTTGATTCAGATACTGGTTTAAAACGAATCGAAAATTCGCGTCATGGTGAAGCAGATCGCTTGGAGATTGAAAGTTTAGAATTTCATCAACGCGTGCGACATGCTTATTTGAAATTAGCAGAAGAAGATCCTATCCGAATTCACAAAGTTGATGCCCGTATGAGTTTACAAGAAGTCGTCGATGCAAGTTTTACTGCTATTACAGAAGCGTATCCGCAGTTTTTTTAGTTCACCGTTAGGAAATGAAGGAAAATAGTTTTAAAGATAGTTGCGTGTTAATTATCTTTAAACTAAACCCGAAGTTAAGAGCGTTACTTGGGTAAACTTGAATGAGTAATTTGTGTAGTTTTTCCACTAAAAGGAGGCAGTTTTATGAAATTAATTATGGCGATTGTACAAGATAAAGATAGTAACCGTTTGGCAAATGAATTTATCGATAATAATATCCGCGCAACCAAATTATCTTCTACTGGTGGCTTTTTAAAAGCTGGTAACAGCACTTTTATTATCGGGATTGAAGATGAGCGGATGCAAGAAGCATTAGAGTTAATTAAAAAGACTTGTCAATCACGAAAACAATATGTTTCTACTCCAATGTCTTTAGATATTTCTTTAGATGGTCAAGTGCCTTATCCGGTGGAAGTTGAAGTCGGTGGCGCGACAGTGTTTGTTTTACCAGTTGAAGGATTTCATCAATATTAAGGAGCAAGGAAAATGACAGAGCAAGAATTTTTATTAAAAAATGAGCCTCATGTCTTTGCCCAAATAAAAAAAAGTGTCGAGCATGAGCGTCTGGCTCATGCTTATCTTTTTGAAGGGGAGACGGGAACAGGCAAACATCAGATGAGCTTGTGGCTAGCAAAACGTCTTTTTTGTACGAATGTAGTCGCAAATGAGCCCTGTAATGTATGCAATAACTGCACCCGAATTGCTTTAAATGAACACCCCAATGTGCAAGTAATTAAACCAGAAGGCCAAACGATTAAAGTAGATCAAATGCGGCGATTACAAGCAGAATTTGGCAAAAAAGGATTTGAGTCTAAACGTCAAGTGTTCATTATTTCCGATGCAGAAAAAATGAATCACAATGCAGCCAATAGTTTGTTAAAATTTTTAGAAGAACCCCAAGCAGGCCTATTGGCAATTTTAGAAACCAATGCGCTGGGACGTATTTTACCAACTATACAATCCCGTTGTCAGCTGATTCATTTTACTCCTCTATCAAAGGGACAATTGGTTGAAAGTTTAAAAACACAAGGGATCAAAGAACAAAGCGCACTTTTACTTGCAAGCCTTACCAATAGTTATGAAAAAGCGATTGAATTCTCATCAGATGAATGGTTTAATAGTGCTAAGGATGCTGTTTTAACTTGGCATCGTTACCTTGAAAAAGCCGATTTACAAGCTTTTATTTTTGTTCAAAAAAAACTGGTTCCCTTAGCAAAAGAAAAGGAACAACAATTTACATTATTTCAAATACTGTTGTTTTATTTTCGCAAGCAGCGGCAAAATGAGCTTGAGAACAAGCAAAGCTTACAAATAGTTAACCAAACGTTAGAACTTATTTTGCAAGCGGAACAAAAATTACGGGCAAATGTTGCCTTTCAAAATGTATGTGAACAATTGGTTTTGCGAATTGTTCGTCTTTCATAAAGTGTCTGGTTAATAAAAGACAGATAAACTTAAAGTAAGGGAGGGACTTTAATGGAAGTGGTAGGAGTCCGCTACAAAGAGGCTGGTCATGTCTATTACTATCGCCCTGGCAAACAGCAGGAATACCGATACGAAGAAAAAGTGATCGTTGAATCGCAACAAGTTAAATTATTGGCAGAAGTTGTTATTCCAAAAGTGGAAATTGACAGTGGTGATTTACCAGATGAAGTACTGCCGATTTTACATATTGCTTCAAACGAGGAACTACAACGGGCTGCTCAAAATGAAGAAGATGCCAAGGCGGCTTTTGCAATTGGTAAAAAGAAAATCCGGCAACATGAATTGGCGATGAAATTGGTTTCAGTGGAATATACGTTTGATCGTAGTAAGATGATTTTTTACTTTACAGCCGATGGTCGGATTGACTTTCGTGAATTGGTAAAAGATTTAGCAAGTGAATTTCGTACGCGGATCGAATTACGACAAATTGGTGTACGGGATGAAGCCAAAATATTAGGTGGAATTGGTCCGTGCGGTTGCCAGTTGTGTTGTTCAACTTTTTTAGGCGACTTTATCCCGGTTTCAATCAAGATGGCTAAAGATCAAGGGCTATCTTTAAATCCAACTAAGATTTCGGGCTTGTGCGGTCGTTTAATGTGTTGCTTGAAATATGAAAATGACGAGTACGAAGCGGCTAAAAAAGAATTACCAGATTATGGCAAAGAAATTAATACGCCAGATGGTAAGGGCAAAGTGATCGGTCTAAATTTATTAAGTCGAATTGTCAAAGTTCGCCTTTATCAAAAAGAAACACCAATGGAATATCATTATGATGAATTAAAAGATTTTGCGGCCCAACAAGTTGCTGTTAAAACAACAGCCCCAGCCGATGAAGCAAAAAAAGCAGGTGATGCCAGTGAGCATGGACAAACGTGATATTTATGATGGTTTAAGCAAGTTAGAATTAGATTTAGAAAGCTCATTGCAACAATTAACGGCAATGAAAGCAGCCTTACAAGAAATTGTTGAGAAAAATACGACACTCGAATTAGAAAATCAAAAGTTGCGGGAGTACTTACAAGAATTAAAAGAAGAAAACGCAGCAGAAGAAGTAAAACAAAGCATGTCCAAGTCTCGTATGAATTTAGAGAAAATTTATGAAGAAGGCTTTCATATTTGCCGTGAATCTTACGGTGCCAGAAGAGAAAATGATGAACAATGTGTTTTTTGTTTAGAAGTTTTATATCGAGAAAGTCAAAATTAAGTGATAAGGAATTGATTAAAGAGGATGTTTTCTTTTTTATCAATTCTTTTTCACTTTATGAAATGAGGGTAACAAGTGCAAAAACAAAGCAGTTTCAAAGGCAAACAATTAAGTGGCACACTTTATTTGGTGCCAACACCAATTGGAAACTTACAAGATATGACTTATCGTGCAGTCGAAACTTTGCGCACAGTAGAACTTATTGCCAGTGAAGATACACGTAATACGCAAAAGTTATTAAATCATTTTGAAATTACGACTTCCCAAAAAAGTTTGCATGAACATAATTTTAAAGAACGGGTGCCAGAGTTAGTGACACTACTAGAACAAGGTAAAAATATCGCCCAAGTAAGTGACGCGGGGATGCCTTCTATTAGTGATCCAGGTCATGAATTGGTGGTTGCTTGTATTAAAGCTAATATTCCAGTCGTTTCCCTGCCAGGTCCTACTGCTGGTTTAACAGCTTTAATTGCTTCTGGTTTATCTCCACAACCAAATTATTTTTATGGCTTTTTACCTCGCAAAAAAAATGAGCAGGTTAAGGAGTTAACAACTTTAAAAAATGAAGGGGCCACTTTAATTTTTTACGAATCGCCACATCGTTTAAAACAAACGGTTAAGACAATAAGTGAAGTGTTTGGTAACCGCCAAGCTGTCGTTTGTCGAGAATTAACCAAAGTACATGAAGAATATTTAAGGGGAACTTTAGCGGAGCTGACGGATTATTTGAGCGAAAATCCAATTAAAGGGGAGTGCTGTCTAATGGTGGCAGGTTTTGATGGCCTTGAAGCTACACCAATAGCACCTTCTGAATTGACTCTTAAACAACAAGTACAAGCTTTAGTTACTGAAGGTATAAAACCTAATGCGGCAATTAAAACCGTGGCTCAAAACAATCAAATTAAAAAGCAAGTCGTCTATAAAGCCTATCATGAAATTGAAGCACCAGCAGAATAAATCTGCTGGTTTTTTTATGAGCCGAGAAAAAAGACACTTTTTCACAAAGCAAAGCGATGTTCAGACTTAAGGATTCATTTAATCAAACTTTAGAGCAGTCAGTTGGAATCTCGAGAAAGCGATGATTAAATTATTCAGGTTTTTGGCTTATTTATTATCCCTTTAAGACGGAAAGATTATATTCAGCTTTTAATTAGTTTACTAAAAAGCTAGAGGTTGCGAACGTTTGTTTGGGCTAGTATAATGGTAGGAGCTAAGGAGGGTGGACTGATGGCAGAATTACAGTTTCCGTTAAAAAATGATACTAGTCGTAAAATTATTCATATTGATATGGATGCTTTTTTTGCTTCTGTGGAAGAAAGGGATCATCCCGAATTGGCACAACATCCTTTAGTAATTGCTCGCCACCCCAGTGATACTGGCGGCAAAGGCGTTGTAACTACTGCTAATTATGAAGCACGAAAGTACGGTATTCATTCGGCTATGAGTGCGCAAAAAGCCTACGAACTTTGTCCCCATGCTATTTTTGTACCAGGTAATCACGAAAAATATCGCCTAGTTTCAAATGAAGTGCGGGAGATATTTGCGAAATATACCGATGTGATTGAACCTGTTTCAATTGATGAAGCCTATCTGGATGTGACACAAAATAAAATCAATAGTTATTCTGCTGTAAAAATTGCACGCTTAATTCAGCGGGATGTGTGGCAAAAAGTTCATCTTACTTGTTCAGCTGGTGTCAGTTATAATAAATTTTTGGCCAAATTGGCTTCTGATTTCATGAAACCCCAAGGAATTACCGTTATTCCACCGCGGGATGCCCAGGAATTTTTAAAAGCACTTCCCATTGAAAAATTTCACGGTGTTGGGAAAAAAACAGTACCGAAAATGCATGAAATGGGAATTTTTACCGGAGCTGATTTGTTTGAAAAAACAGAAATGGAGTTAATCCAATCTTTTGGGAAAATGGGTTATTTTTTATATCGTAAAGTACGGGGAATTCACGATTCACCGGTAGCTGTCAAAAGAGAGCGAAAGTCAGTCGGAAAAGAACATACTTACGGTAAGCCATTAACAACTGAAGATGCTGTTTTGTCCCAATTACGCCAACTCTCTGAAAAAGTAGCAGCGGCCTTAAAGAAAAGTGGCAAACATGGGCAAACACTGGTTTTAAAAGTTCGCTATGCTGGTTATGAAACGGTGACTAAAAGAAAAACATTGCCGACTTATTTAGCTGATAAACAAGCTATTTTTTCTCAGGCGAGTTTAATATGGGAAGAAGTTGCCGGGCTTGAAAAGGGGATTCGTTTATTAGGAATTACGGTGACAAATTTAGATCCCATAACATTTGAGAATCTCACATTACCTTTGTGGGATGAAGTGATAGAAGAAGAGAAAAAGGAATAAATTAGGATAAGAGTTAGCTTGCCGGCGTGTCACTAGGCAAAAAAGTCGTTAAAAGTATAAATAAGTTTTGGCTATTATAGCGTTTAGCTGCATTATTTTTTATGGTGAGGACAAAACAAAAAGACAATAGAAAAGCTATTGTCTTTTTTTTGTAATTTAAGCTTGATTAGATTAAATCTTGTTTTTTTATCTGTTCAAAACTTTCTGTAGCGTCATGACATTTTTCCCAAATCACAGCTTTATTTAAAGCGAGGGATTTTTTTACATCAATAATGCGTTGATTACTACTGCCACGAAATTGTAAATTTAAATTTCGCTTAGCTAATTCAAAACGCCCATCTACTAAAATGTCAATTTTACTTAATAACTCTAATTTATCGTCTGTTTCTTGTAAAAGTTCTTCAAATGTATAGCCAGACCAACTCCAAATATCTTTTTTTGTGCCAAATTCCTTTTGTACCCGATTAACTACTTGCAGGCACACGGCGGTATTTAAAAAAGGTTCACCACCTAGTAAAGTGAGACCTTGAACATAATCATGCGCTAAGTCTTTGATGATTTGATCTTCTAGTTCTTTTGTAAAAGGAGTACCATAATTGAATCTTTGAACGGCTTTGTTAAAGCAGCCCTCACAAGCAAACAGACAGCCACTGACATATAGACTATTGCGAACACCTTCGCCATCTACAAAGTTAAATGCTTTATAATCGGCTATATAATTTTTACTATAGTGACTTGCTTGCCACTCTTTGGGCTTAGGATTGCGCATAAAAATGCCTTCTTTCTTTCAAGTGAACCAATTACATGTAATTTAAAAGAGAATAACCCGAATCATAACCGTGGTGCTCGTGTTATTCTAATTTTTTATCTACTCGATTATTTCATGTGTTTTACCCGAGAAGAAATCTCTTTGTGACGACCATGAACCATTGGGCGCGCTTGTGGATTTCCTAAGTAACCACAAGTTCGTTTGACTACATCACACGTTTTAGGATCGTGATTGCCGCATTGTGGACATTCAAAACCACGCTCGGTTGGTGTAAAGTCGCCTTCAAAACCACATTCATAACAGTGATCAATCGGTGTGTTAGTTCCAAGATAACCAACTTTATCATAAGAATAATCCCAAACAGCTTCTAAGGCTTTTGGATTTTGTTGCAACATTGGGTATTCGCAGTAATGAATAAAACCACCTGAACAATATTTAGGATAATCTTTTTCAAAATCTAATTTTTCAAATGGTGTGGGATTTTTCCGCACATCATAATGGAAACTATTGGTGTAGTATTCTTTATCGGTCACATTTTCTACTAGACCAAATTTTTCAGTATCCAAACGACAGAAACGGTCAGTTAAGCTTTCGCTAGGGGTAGAGTAAACACTAAAATGGTAACCATATTCATTGCCCCAATCATCGGCATGTGCTTTTAATGATTTCACGATATTTAAAGTGAATTCTTTAGCTGCAGGATTATTTTCCCAAGTACCACCATAAAATGTTGAGGCAACTTCATATAGCCCAATATAGCCCAATGAAACAGTAGCCCGTTTATTTTTGAATAGTTCATTAACAGCATCTGTACGGCTTAATCGTTTCCCAAAAGCTCCATACATGTATAAAATTGGCGCATTGGCGGGAATTGCTTCTTTACACCGTTCGACACGATAAACTAGAGCATCTTTGACAGTTGCGAGACGTTCTTCTAAAATTGACCAGAATTTTTCTTCATCACCGGCAGCCTCTAAAGCAATACGCGGTAAGTTTAACGTCACGACACCTAAGTTCATGCGTCCAACATTTACTTCTTTGCCGTTTTCATCTTGCCAGCCTTGTAAAAAGGAGCGGCAACCCATCGGCACTTTAAAACTTCCTGTTAATTCCACGATTTTATCGTAATTTAAAATATCTGGATACATCCGTTTTGTGGCACATTCTAAAGCTAATTGCTTAATATCATAATTGGGATCAGTTGGATCAGAATTTATCCCTTTTTTAATTGAGAAAATCAATTTAGGGAAAATAGCTGTCCGTTTTTCACTACCTAAACCGTTGATGCGAATTTGTAGGATAGCCCGTTGAATTTCTCGTTCAAACCAGTTAGTGCCCAGACCAAAACCAAGTGAGGTAAAAGGTGTTTGGCCGTTTGAAGTAAATAGTGTATTAATTTCATATTCTAGACTTTGCATAGCATCGAAAATATCTTTTTTCGTTTTTGCTTTAGCATATTCTTCTCGTCGGTCAGGATTTTCAATCCATTCTAGAGCATCATTTAAATGTTTTTGGTAATTGAGTTGAGCAAAGGGCGCTAATAATTCGTCAGTACGATCAGCCGAACAGCCACCATATTGACTTGAAGCGACATTTGCAATAATTTGTGAAATTTGGGCAGTCGCTGTTTGAATCGATTTTGGCGACTCTACTTCAGCATTACCAATTTTAAAACCATTATTTAACATGCCTTTAAAATCAATTAAACAACAATTTGTCATTGGTGTATAAGGGTGATAATCTAAATCATGATAGTGGATATCACCTTTTTGATGGGCATTTGCGACATGTTTTGGTAACATTTTTAAGCCGATTGATTTACCCACAATGCCAGCTGTTAAATCACGTTGGGTATTAAAGACGTTGCTGTCTTTATTGGCGTTTTCATTAACGACACTTTGATCTTTATTAATTAAACGGCCGATTGTAAAATTAATGTCTGTTGCTTTACTGCGATCAAAATCACGGCGGGTCCGGTAGTTAATATAAGCTTCCGCCAGTTCATATTCGCCTTTTTCAAGGAGGATGTGTTCAACGATATTTTGGATTTCATAAATTTTCACGTCAGTAGTAAAGCGTTGACCGATTTCCGCATCGATGCGTTCCACTATTTCTAACAGACGTTCATGATCGATTGGAGAAAGCTCGCCATGAATTTGCCGTTTAGCCTTCACTAATGCATCGTAAATTTTTTGATCATCAAAGTCCATTAACCGTCCGTCTCTTTTGATGATTTTAATCGTCTGTAATTGCGGATGTAAATTATTTATGCGTAAATCATTTTTTAAATCCATCATCTTACCCACTCCTTTATTTCTTCACTTCCAAATTGTTTGTCCTTATTTTTACTAAACAATTTGGTCTAAAAAGGCTTTGTTTGTGCCCTTACTCACATAATATGATAGCGGAAAAAGAAGTAAGGTGCAACCAAAAGCATAACAATATATAGTGTCCTTGTGTTTGTTTATTATAATTTAACACTATATATAGTGTATAAAAAATATGTAAAAATTTTGAAAGCAGATAGGGAAGGGATTTTGATATTTATAAAAAATTAAAAGTTGTATAAAAAAAGAATTGGATGAAAGAAAAAGTTTTTATTTAAAAATTTTCTTTGGCTTAAGTTAAAAACTGCGTATTTAAAACAGCTTATGCTACGATAGAGAAAAAAGTGACCTTAACCTTAAATTATTTTGCATAAAGACTAGAGGGGACAATATGAAAAAGATAATTGAAGTAAAACATTTGAGTAAAACTTATGGTAATCGCATGAATCAAACCCAAGTTTTAGATAATTTGTCCTTTAGTGTAGACGAAGGAGAATTTGTTGGCATTATGGGCCCAAGTGGAGCAGGCAAAACGACTTTAATGAATATTTTAGCCTCAATTGCCTTGCCTACTTTTGGAACGGTAAAAGTAGCTGGACAAGATTTAACTGCCTTAAAAGAAGATCAGCTGAGTGATTTTCGCCGGAAAGATTTAGGTTTTATTTTTCAAGAGTTCAACTTACTGCCGACTCTTACTGCTAAAGACAACATTGTCTTACCTTTAGCGATTGATTTTTTAAAATTGGAAGAAATTGAAAAAAGAGTGTCAGAAGCAGCTGATTTATTGGGTATTAAAACAATTTTACAACGCTATCCTGATGAATTATCTGTAGGGCAAAGACAACGTGTAGCTGCTGCAAGGGCGTTAGTCGTCCGGCCACGCATTATTTTTGCCGATGAGCCCACCGGTGCACTTGATTCAAAATCTGCCACCGAGTTGTTGTATTATTTAAGTGAATTAAACCAAAAACAGAATAAAACGATTTTAATGGTCACCCATGATCCTTACACTGCCAGTTATTGTAATCGGATTTTGTTTATTAAAGATGGTGTCTTTTTTTCTGAGGTTGTCAAAAGAGGAAGTAGGCAAGAATTTTTTGAACAAGTAATTGATATGCAAGCAACCTTAGGAGGCGGGGGACGGCGCAATGCTTTATAAATTATCTTGGCGAAGCTTTTTAAAACAGTTTCGCAGCTACGGTATTTATTTAATTAGTATTACGATGGCGGTAATGATCTATTATTCTTTTAATGCCATGACCCATGATCAACCGTTGACTAAAAGAGCGGCTCAAGATATTAAAATTGAAAACATTTTAACCGTGGGAAGCTTTTTTGTTATCGTTATGATGGTCTTTTTTGTTTTAAGTGCCAATCGCTTTTTTATTACAAAGCGGCAACAAGAAGTCGCACTTTATCAATTATTTGGAATGAAGCGTCGACGCATTATTTTTCAATCTTTAGTCGAAATTTTTGCTTTAAATTTACTGGCTTTTTTACTTGGAATTGGTTTTGGGGTGATTTTTTCCAAGCTTTTTTCCATGATTTTAGTTAAAGCAATGGCACTAGATGTGACGAGTTCTTTGTTTTTTTCTTGGCAGTCTGTTTACGTGACAGCGGCTGTTTTCATCTTTGTTTTTATTATTAGTGCTGTTCAAAACGTAATGGTTTTATCAAAAAAACAAGTAGACGGTGTGTTTTCAGCGAAATCTTCTTTTGACTTACAAAAGTTAAAAATAAAACCTTATGAAATTAGTTTAGGAATATTTAGCCTGTTGCTAATTATTAGCGCCTATTTGGTGGCCTTTTTTATCCGGCCCTTAACGTTTCGCTTTGTTTCCATAAGTGAAAGTTTTTCGATTTTATTTTGGTTGCCTGGAGGGATTTTACTTGCTTGTATTATAGGAACCTATTTATTTTATCGCTATGGTTTAAAAACAATTTTTTATTTTTTAGATAAGAAAAAGAGCCGTTATTATGGCTTGAATTATTATGAACGAAGTCGGGGCTTAGTTGCAATCTTAAAAAATTGGCGCTCATTGGCATTAGTCACTCTTTTAACGGCATTAGCGATTGCATTAATTGGGGGTGCGATTTCTTTAGTTAGTATTCAAAGTCAGGTAAGTCAAAATGAAACACCAACTGATTTCCAAATCCACACTAATGAATTAGCTAAACTTAAAAAGATTATAAAAGATAATGATGGGAAAATAACTACTAGTCAAAATTTACATTATAAAGTGACTGCAGGACGTTTTTCTTTAAAATTATTCAGTAGCGAAGCGATAAATCGATTTAATCTTATCAACATTTTAAAGCTAAGTGATTACCAAAAATTTCAAGAGAAACATGATGATTTACCTAAAATTGATTCATTGAAAAATAATAGCGGTGTGCTATTTAGTTATGATTATGTTCTTTACAATAGTGTGGGTGAAGTAGGACGAAAAGTGACGTTACCAAATGGCATGGCCATGACAGTACAACATTTTTATTCTGATTTATTGGGGGACTCTTTATTGCGCTACAATGCAGGAGTGTTGGTTTTACCTGATGCACAATTTGAGGCTATTCAAGGTGTTACGTATACCATTGCCATGGTAAATGTTAAGACAAAAGATGAAGAAAAGCTCGCCAATGCTGTGGAAAAAGAATTAAACTCAGACTGGGGAAATGATATTTATTATGATTTTTCATATCAAGCGGGTTATTTAAAAGGTGATATTACTACAAAGGCATTAAAAAATACCATCCCGCAAACATTTACCGGTAATTATTCTCGTCTAAATCATACAAGTCGCTTTCCGATTGTCCGCCGCGCGACCAGAGAAGCGGGAATTTTTATGTATGTGGCGACTTTTCTTGGCATGATTGCATCGATTACGACAGCTGCGATTGTCATGTTACGGCAGTTATCAGAAGTGGAAAATGGCAAAAAAGATTTCTTGTTACTCCAAAAATTAGGTGTTAGTCGCAAACAAATGAAAAGAAATCTATATTATCAAAACGCTTGGATATTTGCACCACCAGTGTTATTGGTTTCTGGACATGCAGGCTTTGCCATTTACACTTGGTCGCAGTTTGTGACAACGGGTAGTTACTGGTTAGCTTATTTATTTTGTGGGATTGTGGCGGTCATCTATTTTATTGCCTATATTTTAACCGTCAAATTTTTCTTGCACAGTTGGGAAAGTTAAACTGATAAGAATTAAATAAAAAAATAAACTAAGAAATAAAACGTTTGGACTTAGTCTGACGTTTTTATTTCTTAGTTTTTTTGTAAGCACTTAAGTGACGAAAGTGTTAGATTCTTATTTTTAGTGTAAGCCAGAAACATGTTTTATTTTAAATAAGTCCTCTATACTGAGGCTGAAAAGGAGAGAGTGAGCATGAAAAATTGGTTGCATAAAGAAAGCACACATTACTGGTTAACTTTTATTGGCAAAACGCTCTTTTACTTCTGTGTCTTACTTATTTTGATTTATTTGTATCATTACAAAAATATTCAAGGTGGCACGTTTATTTACAACGAATTTTAAGAGGTGAGTGCAAATGACTGTAACAAATATTATTGAACAAATTGATTCTTGGGGAGCAACTGAACCTAATCGAATTGCTTATATTGCTGAAAAAAAGTATACCTATGGTCAGTTAAAAGATTGGTCAGATCAACTTGCCACTTTTTTAAGTGAAAAATTGATAGGGCGCAAACCGATTGTCGTCTATGGTGATTTAGAGTTTGAAATGCTAGCAGCTTTTTTAGGTGCCAGTAAAGCGGGGCATGCCTATATTCCGATTGAAGCCAATACGCCAAATGATCGGGTTGAGTTAATTTTAAAAGTCGCTCAGCCTGACTTAGTTATTAGTGTAGAACCGTGGCCTGAAATTGCCACAAATTGTGAAGTTTTAAACCCTGAAGAACTAAAAACTGTTTTTAAGGGAAAAAGAACTTTGCCAACATTTGAAAGTGTCAAAGGTGATGAAAATTACTATTTAATTTTTACTTCTGGCACAACTGGAATACCAAAAGGCGTGCAAATTAGTCACAGTAACTTATTATCTTTTGTGAATTGGACTTTGACAGATTTTGTTTTACCAGAAAATAGTAGATTTTTATCCCAAGCACCGTATTCTTTTGATCTATCGGTCTTTGATGTTTATCCAGCACTATGTTCAGGGGGTTCACTGGTCCCACTGAAAAAAGAAGTAATCAATGATTTTAAAACATTGTTTGCAACTTTACCCAAATTAGCTTTAGAAGTTTGGGTTTCTACGCCTTCTTTTATGGATATATGTTTAATGGAAAAAGAATTTAATGCCCAAAATATTCCCAGCTTAACGACCTTTATCTTTTGTGGTGAAGAGTTAACTAAAAAGACGGCGCAAAGTTTATTGGAACGTTTCCCTAACGCTCATATTTATAATACTTATGGTCCAACTGAAGCAACAGTAGCGATTTCAGGTGTGGAAATTACACCAGCATTATTAGCGCAAGTCGATCGTTTACCGATTGGCTATATAAAAGAAGATACAACAGTTACAATCATGGAAGAAGACAAAGTTCTTGCCGCTGGTGAGGTGGGAGAGATTGTCATTTCTGGTCCTAGTGTCTCAAAAGGCTACTTAAATAACCCAGAAAAGACCGCGCAAGCATTCTTTTGGTTAGATGATAAATGGGCATATCGTACCGGCGATGCGGGAAGTTTACCTGCAGATGGCTTATTGCGGTATGAAGGGCGAATGGACTTTCAAGTAAAGCTACATGGTTATCGGATTGAATTAGAAGATGTTGATCATCATTTAAATCAAGTTTCCCTTGTAAAACAAGCAACAGTCGTGCCTAAATATCAAGATCATAAAGTCCAACAATTAGTAGCCTTTGTTGTTGCAAATGAAAATAATTTTGCCAAAGAATTTCAATTAACAAAAGCGATTAAAGCGGAATTAGCTGAAGGTGTTATGGATTACATGATTCCCCAACGCTTTGTCTATGTAGAGCAACTACCTCGGACTGCTAATGGCAAAATCGATCGCAAAGGCTTGATAAATGAGGTGAACGGCTAATGGTCTTTCCTCATAGTATTCCTTACGCAGATCCAAAATACTTTTTGTTACTGCTAATTGCGCTTATTCCGTTAATTTTGAGTATGTTAATTGCTGGTAAGAGACCTAATTGGTACCAAAGTTTAGTGACGTTGTTTTTCTTATACGTCAGTTTTGGTGGTGCCAGTTGGCATCAAGGTGTGGCGTTAATACTTTATGTTGTTTGGCAGACACTATTAGTTTATGCGTACTTTTCCTATCGCCAGCACAAAAATAGTAGCGGCATTTTTTACGGTGCAGTCTTTTTAGCAATTTTACCTTTAGCAATTACGAAGGTGGTGCCGTTTTTTAATGGTGGACATAGTTCAATATTAGGATTTTTGGGTATTTCTTATTTAACCTTTAAGTCAGTACAGATGATTATGGAAACAAGAGATGGCATGATTAAATCTTATAAGGTTTGGCACTACATCCAATTTCTTTTGTTTTTTCCAACCATTTCATCAGGGCCGATTGATCGCTTCCGCCGTTTTGATAAGGACTTAGACAATCCGCCGACACCAGAAAAATATGTCGATTTATTAGGTACGGGAGTTCATCGTATCTTTGTAGGCTTCTTGTATAAGTTTATTATCGGTTATTATTTTGGCTCAGTTTTATTACCGCCAATTGAACGGGCGACTTTGATTCATGGCGGTATTTCTTGGGCGTTAGTTGGCTATATGTATGTTTATAGTATGGATTTATTCTTTGATTTTGCCGGGTATAGTTTATTTGCAGTTGGGATTAGTAATATTTTAGGTTATGAAACCCCAATGAACTTTAATAAGCCATTTTTAGCTTGGAATATTAAAGAATTTTGGAATCGTTGGCACATGACGCTGTCTTTTTGGTTCCGTGATTATATTTATATGCGTTTAATGTTTACTTTATTAAAAAAGAAAGTTTTTAAAAGTCGTATCGTAGCATCAAATGTTGGTTATTTTGCCCTTTTCTTGATTATGGGAATTTGGCATGGCTTAGCTTGGTACTACATTGTTTATGGTATTTACCATGCAACGCTGATTTGTTTAACAGATGCGTGGTTACGTTTTAAGAAAAAACACAAAAACTTACCATCGAACAAGTTTACGCATGCGCTTGCTATCTTTTTAAATTTTCAAGCAGTATGTTTTAGTTTTATGATTTTTTCAGGTATTTTAAATAAATTAATGTAAAAGAGGAGAATGAACAATGAAAGACACAGTATTAGATATTTTAGAAGAAATTACCGGGACAGATGAAGTCAAACAAAATTTGGATGTCAACTTATTTGATGAAGGTTTAATGGATTCAATGGCGACAGTTCAATTACTAGTAGAATTAGAAGGACAATTAGATGTTCAAGTACCTGTTTCAGAATTTGACCGTGAAGAATGGGATACACCAAATAAAATTATTGCTAAAGTTTCTGAATTAAAAGGAAACTAGTGATGAAAAAAAAGCTTCTTGCTATCTTTGGGCCGCTTATAGCAGCTACGGTCCTGCTGGCACTGTTTTTCTTTTCACCGTTTAAAATTAACGATGAAAATAAAGACTTATGGGCCCAAGCTAGCAGTTCGATGTCAGGCAATATTTTACGCGGCAACTCGATTAAAAACGAAGCCGTGAAATCTGGGGAGTATGTGCCATTTTTTGGTTCTTCGGAATTAAGCCGGATCAGTCCTTTTCACCCTTCAGTTTTAGCTAAGAAATACCAGCGTAACTATACACCATTTTTACTTGGTGCACCTGGCACACAATCTTTAACCCAATATATGATGATGCAGTCTTTTGGTAATGACTTAAAAGATAAAAAAGTAGTCTTTATCATTTCACCGCAATGGTTTGTTAAAGGGGGAATTAAACGAGCTTATTTTGACGCTTATTTCTCTGAGCTACAAACTTATACTTGGGCTGTCAAATTAGATAAAATTTCTGAAACAGACAAATATTTAGCTACTCGATTATTGGCTTATGAAAAAGTCGATCATGATGAAACGCTTCGTTTAATGTTAAAAGAAATTGCTAATGGAAAATTACCAGCTGCTAAACAAGTGGATGTTGCCAAATTTCATATCAACATGTTGAATCGGGAAGATGAACTTTTTAGTGAAATTGGTTTAGTATCTAAAAATGGCCAAATTGACCACCAAGCAAAGAAATTACCTGAAGTTTACAATGAACAAAAACTAGATGAGCAAGCACAAAAAATTGGTCAAAAGGCAACTTCAAATAATGACTTTGCAATTGAAAATAAGTTTTATAGTCGGCGAATTAAACCACGTTTGAAAAAATTTGCTGATTCCCAAGCCAATTGGGACTATCGTTATTCCAAAGAATTTTCCGATTTTCAATTAGTCTTAGATCAACTGGCAAAAGAAAATACGCAAGCACTTTTCATTATTCCTCCAATTAATGGCAAGTGGAGTGAATATACCGGTTTGTCGCAAAATATGTTGCAAGAATTTAGTAAAAAGATAACCTATCAGCTACGTTCGCAAGGGTTTAATCATATTGCTGATTTTACCAATAAAGATCATGAACCCTATTTCATGACTGACACCATTCATTTGGGTTGGCGCGGTTGGTTAGCAGCAGATCAATATATTAAACCATTTTTGGAAAATACCACTTCAAGTCCAACTTATCATTTAAATAATTACTTTTATTCAAATGGTTGGCAAAATCAAAATCCAGCAACCATTAAGTAATAAAAGCGGAATAGATTTTTAGTATCCTAGTAATAAGGCGAAATCTTGATAAAAAATATAATCATTTTATTTGTAAATGACGCAGTAGTTCGGTTTCCACTGAACTACTGTTTTTTATAATGCCTCATGTTATAATCAGAGGCGTAATAATTAATGCTAGGAGTGGCAGTGCACATGGATAAAAGTGAAGAGCAGTTACTGATTGAACTGACCTCAGCTAGAGGGGTTCCAGGTAATGAAGATGAAGTTCGTGAGGTTTTTAAAAAATATGCGGCACCTTTTGCAGAAGATATTTCTTTTGATGGGTTAGGTAGTGTGATCGCAAAACACGTCGGTGAAGGCGGTGGCCCTAAAATTTTTATTTCAGGGCATATGGATGAAGTTGGTTTTATGGTGACAAAAATTACTGAGCAAGGTTTTATTGAATTTCAAACATTAGGTGGCTGGTGGAGTCAAGTTATGTTAGCCCAACAAGTTGAAATTAAAACCCAAGCAGGTAAATTAATTCGTGGTGTAATTGGTTGTAAACCACCGCACGTTTTAACACCAGAAGCTAGAAAACAACCTTATGAAATTAAAGATATGTTTATTGATATTGGTGCTACAAGCCAAAAAGAAGCACAAGAGTGGGGAATTCGTCCAGGCGATATGATTACGCCTTATATCGAATATGAACGTTTAAACGGCGGTAAATTTTTACTAGCTAAAGCATGGGATAACCGAGTGGGAACTGCTGTTTCATTACGTGTTTTAGAAAATCTAGCTAAAGAGGGCCATCCAAATTGTCTTTTTGCCGGTAGTGACGTGATGGAAGAAGTCGGTTTAAGAGGAGCTAGAACGAGCACGCATTTAGTTAATCCAGATATTGCGCTTGCGTTAGATACAGGTACTGCTGGCGATACTCCTGGTATGACACCAAAAGAAGCAGATTCCAAATTAGGGGCAGGACCACAAGTCTTAATTTTTGATGCTTCAATGGTACCGCATAAAAAATTATTGAATTTTGTCGTTAATGTAGCAGAAGAATTGGAAATTCCATTCCAATACACTGTTATTACCGGTGGAGGTACCGATGCTGGACAAATGCATCTAACTCGTGATGGTGTGCCATCACTAGCCATTACAGTACCAGTGCGCTACTTGCACTCGCATACTTCAATTATTCATGAAGATGATTATTTAAATACGGTTAAATTAGTCACAGAGGTTGTCCGTCGTTTAGACGATGAAGCGGTCAAAAATATTCGTAGCTATTAACCTTACATGAATAAAAAATAGCCTTTAAAAAGGCGTGAAATGGGTTATATCATCATAAAATTGTCAAAAGGCTTCCCCACAAAAGTTGGTGAAGCCTTTTTGCCGATTAAAAACTAAGAATATACTTGTTAAAGGAATTATTTCGTGAAAAGATAAAATTGTGCTAGCATAAGCATAAAAGAAAAGGAAGGTGTGAAGAAGATGAAATTAACCGTATTAGGGTGTTTAGGAGCGTACCCTTATAAAGGACAAGGCACAACTGGCTATTTATTACAATCCGGTGACTTTAATTTATTATTGGATTGTGGGAGTACAACTTTAGTAGAGTTGGAAAAAAGATTGGACCCGCTAGATCTTGATGCTGTGATAATTTCTCATTATCATCACGATCATATTGCAGATTTAGGTGTTTTACAGTATTATTTTCAACTTTTTCCGGCTGAAAATAAGAAAATTTTGCCGATTTACGGCCATACTCTAGATGAATTTCATTTTAACGATTTAACTATGGCTGATGTTTCAGAAGGCCGTCCATATTATGAAAAAAAACAGTTGGATTTGGGACCGTTTTCTGTTACATTTATGAAGACGATTCATCCTGTAACTTGTTATGCGATGCGTTTTGTGGAAAATGATACAGGTAAAATATTTGTATTTACTGGTGACTCAGGTTATTTGGCAGAATTTAATGATTTTGCCAAAGATGCAGATCTCTTTTTAGCAGACACTTACCTGTTTAATGGCCATGAACACCACAAGGCACATTTTACCGCACAAGAATCGGGAACTTTTGCGAAAAATGCAGCAGTGAAAAAGCTTGTTTTGACGCATTTACCACAATTTGGTGATTTACAAGTGTTACAAGAACAAGCACAAACTGCAGCGGGCGCAATACCTGTGGAATTAGCTGCTGTTGGCAAGGAATTTTTGATTTAAGGATGAAACGTAGTAGATAGAAGTGTGTTGTTAATGAATAGGAGGATGTACTGTGATTTTTGTACCAAATGAAAACAATGACCCAAGAGTAAATTTAGCAATTGAACACTTTTTAGTTCAAGAGTATCCATTAACTGAACCAATTTTGTTGTTTTATATTAATGAACCATCTATTATTATTGGACGCAATCAAAACACAATTGAAGAAATCAATCAAGAATATGTGGATGAACATGGAATTCATGTTGTCCGTCGCTTGAGTGGTGGTGGTGCTGTTTATCATGATTTGGGCAACTTAAATTTCAGTTTCATTATGCCAGATGATGGCGACTCTTTCCGTGATTTTGAAAAACTAACTAAACCTATTGTCGCTGCCTTGCAAGAAATGGGCGTTAAAGGAGCACAATTAAAAGGTCGTAACGATTTAGTAATTGATGATCAAAAATTTTCTGGTAATGCGATGTATGCGACGAACGGGAGAATGTTTGCTCATGGCACAATTATGTTTGACAGTGATATTAATGAAGTTGTGAATGCTTTAAAAGTGCGTAAGGATAAAATTGAATCAAAAGGAATAAAATCAATTCGTTCTCGTGTCACAAATGTTAAACCGTTCTTACCAGCAGATAAACAAGACATGACAACAAAAGATTTTCGCGAAGAAATCTTATTGAAAATCTTTGGCGTCTCTGATGTAAAAGACGTTAAAACATATCAATTAACAGATAGTGATTGGGAAAAAATTAATCAAATTTCAAATGATTATTATCGTAATTGGGATTGGAATTATGGCCGTTCCCCTGAATTTGATTTAGAACGTCGTAAACGCTTTGCCATCGGTTCAATTGAAGTACGCCTAAATGTCCAAAAAGGTGTTATCACGGCTGCTAAAATTTATGGCGATTTCTTTGGTTTAGGTGATATTCACGATGTGGAACAAGCTTTAGTAGGTGTCAAATATGAAAAAGAAGCATTAAAAGCTGCGATAGAAAAAATTGATGTTCACAAATACTTTGGTAATATTACCAAAGAAGAATTTTTAGAATTATTATATTAAAAAAATCACGACCTTAATGGTCGTGATTTTTTTATGTTTGAGTTTATTAATAAGCGCGGGCAATCCATAAAGTATATTTAGCTGGTTTACCACTTACCAAGTCAAATTCTTTTTCCATTGGCACTTCAAAAGGAATATTACGGGTAGTAAAGCCAGTTTCTTCTTTGATTTTAGCTTCTGTTTCTTCACTACCATCCCAACCAACTAAGACAAAGCCAGGTACTGTTCCTTCTGCGTTAGATTTTTCAATATGGGCTTTTAGTTCAGCTAATGTATTAATATCATAATGTTCATTGGCTTTATTGCGTGCTCGTGCTTTTTCTAGTAAACGTTTTGGCATGATTTGCAATTGTTCTGCAACATAATCCTCTAATTCTGCGAAAGTGACAGTATTTTTTTCATCTAAATCTCGGACTTTAACCATCACATGACCATTTTCTAAATCACGAGGGCCACATTCAATCCGCAAGCAAGCACCTTTTAATTCCCACTCGTTAAATTTATAGCCAGGTGAATTATCCGTATCATCAAGACGTACCCGATAGCCAGCTTTTTTAAATTTAGCAAATAATTCATCTAATTTTTCCATAATCGCAGGATTTTTCTTCCAAGGTCCCACTGGCATTAAAACGATTTGGGTTGGCGCAACAGTTGGCGGAAAGACTAAACCTTTTTCGTCACCATGCGTCATAATTAATGAACCTAATAAACGTGTGGACATGCCCCAAGAAGTGGTATGCACATGCGTATGTTTATTTTCTTTGGTTAGGTAAGTAATATCAAAAGCTTCAGCAAATTTTGTCCCTAAATAATGAGATGTCCCAGCTTGCACTGCTTTACCATCTTGCATCATCGCTTCAATAGAATAAGTATCTACTGCACCAGCAAAACGTTCAGAAGGCGTTTTTTGGCCTTTATACACAGGAATTGCTAAAAACTCTTCAGCTAAACGGGCATATTCATCTAAAATTCCCATTGTCCGTTCTCTGGCATCTGATTCATTGGCGTGGGCTGTGTGACCTTCTTGCCATAAAAATTCAGAAGTACGTAAAAATGGCAATGTTTTTTTCTCCCAACGAAAGACGTTAGCCCATTGGTTAATTTCATAAGGTAGATCGCGATAAGAGTTGATCCAATCTGAAAAAGCAGAACCAATCATTGTTTCAGAAGTAGGACGTAAAGCTAACGGTTCATCTAGTTTTTCATCACCAACTTCTGTTACCCAAGGTAATTCAGGGGCAAAGCCTTCAATATGGTCCGCTTCTTTCATAAAGAAACTTTTGGGAATTAACATTGGAAAATAGGCATTGCGAATATCTTGGGTTTTCAAGAATTTATTAAATTCTTCTTGAATATGTTCCCACAATTCAAAACCATCTGGCCGGAAAATAATAGAGCCTCGGACAGGTGAATAAGCCATTAATTCGGCTTGTTGAATGGTTTTTAAATACCATTCGGTAAAATCATTTTTTTGTTGTTCAGACATGTTGTTTCCTCCTAAAATATTTACTATTTTGACTAAAAGATCAAAGGTCAAAATAAAAACGCATCTCATCCTAAAAAGGACGAAATGCGTGAATTTCGCGGTACCACCTTTATTGACTGGTTTACCAGTCCAACTCAAGACAAGGATAAGGGCCTTAACCCGATTATTTTCATAATCATTACCATCGGGAGGTTCAAAAAATTAGCGGGTACCAAATTTTCAGCAAGTCATTGGCTCTCTAAACCATAATTTTAATACTAATCCGACTGTCTCTATGCTAATGGTAAACACTAAAAATTGCAAGTTAAAATTATACTGAACTAGTTAAGTGAAAGTAAAAGCTTAATTTGATCTTTTGTTTCATCTTTTGCATGGTTTAATTGACCTTGGTATTTTTTGGCGATTTTTTCAATGACAAAAAGATCCAATACTTCTTTTTTGGGAAAATCAGTTGTAATCCCTTGTTCAAAAATATTCGTATGGTAGTGGGCGGTATGGCTACAATTAATTTCTAGTTTTTCTGCGCTATATTGTATTTGCAAATGAATTTGACGTTCTTTTGGATCGTGAATAGCATAAGTTTCACGCATCGCATGTTCAAGTAGATGGACTAAAATCTGACTTAAATCATCATCTGCTACTGTCAATGTTGCCGGTAATTTTGCCTCGAAATTTACCGCGATACTTCTTTGTTCAGCGTTTTTTTGGTAACGATTTAAAATCAAATTGGTTAACGTATGTTCAGAAAAAGAACCGATGATATCCAGTTGATTGGTTTCTTCTAAAAGTTTGCCTAAATATTCATTTACAGCTGGTAGATTACCATCTTCACCTAAGTCTTTGACTAACAGTAAATTTTGTCTAAAATCTTTTCGAAGTTGTTCTAATTCTTGTAGATGAGTAATGACAGAGGCGTGATTATCTTCTAATAGTTCCGTTTTTAATTCTAAAAAGTGCATTTGACGTTTGTTTTTTTCACTTCTGGCGACACCTTCAACAAGTGTATAAGTAAAAATAACGAGTAAAATTACAGCAAATAAAAGTCCTGAAATGTTGACCAGGTAAAAATTGGATTGCACGACACTTGTGATATAGATAAAGCAGTGGGCCATGGCAACTAAGACAATCCACGGGGTGCAAATGACAAAAAAACGATTTTTTTGGTGGGCTTCTGTAATGGCGGCAATGGTCGTCGCAAGTGTTCCAAAAATGTTAGCCGCATCGATATAAAATTTGACTTCAGGTAAATCCACTTTTGTTAAAACAGCCCAAAGTAAAATCGCTAAGTCAAAACTTATATGGAAAAATACCCACAGGCGATAATATTTTTGGCTTTGTTGCATCTTTAAGCAGTAATAGGAAATTAAAAAAATTGGTGTAAAAATAGCAAGTAACATCGCAAGCGTCGAATTAACTAAAGGACTAAATAATAAACCTGCTAAAATATCTCCTGCTGCAGCTTCCAAGGCGATAGTCAAAGCAAAGCAAGCTAGTAAAATCAATTCCCAATTTAAGCGCTGTTTTTTTATCAATTCAGCCCCGATAAAAATCATAATGGCAATACTGATAAAGGTGCAAACAATTAAGATTAAGATTTGTGGCATTGAGACAGAAACAATATAAGACATGAGCGAATCAGCTTCGCCTATGAAGACACGCGCTGGAATTCCCGCGTAATTTTTATAGGGGCTCTTTACTTCAATTCGTAAAATTTTGCCAACGTAGTTTTTGGGTAATTGAACCTCAGTCATAATGTTTCCGGGGTTTTTTTTGCCAAAAGGGGTTGGTTTTACCGTGTTAGGGTTATATTGATAGAGAATCTCCCCGTTTAAAGTAACGGTTAACCATTGGTGATTTCCTTGAATTAAGAGCGTAGGATTAGGTACTTTACGCACCATGGTTCTTTCCATGACCATCGTTTCATCAGTTGAAACGCTGTTTAGTCGTTTAACGTAACGACTTTTAAATAAAGTGATTGGATCATCTTTGGCATAATAGACCCAGGTATCTTTTATTTCGGCCATGCTTCCTTTAGAAAAAGGAGTATTTAAAGCTTGAATGAAAAAGATACCGATTGCCATGAAAACTAGTACCACTAACAAATAAGGAACCCAGCTGATTTTACGATCTTTTTTCTTTAAAATTTCATTATTTAATTTTTTCATAATGAGTATCGTAACCCTTCGTTTAGTTTAAATAAAATATGATTATTTTTTTGCTTAAGTATATTTTTATAGAATCTTTACAATAGAAATGTTTCTTTTAAAAATTACTATAGCTATTTGTAACGTTTTAAACCATTATACTTTAATTTTTTGTGTTATTAAAATAAAGATTTCTGTTTAAAAAAAGATAATAATTGTTTTATTTATATTTGTGATTTACTTGCTTAAAGAAAGGCTTAAAAAAGCTTTTGGGATTTATTCACTTTAAAACGTGTGATATAATCTAATTATAATTAGAGAAAAAGAAGAAAATTATGAGTGAGGTGTGGAATGGCTAATTTCAGACATATGGGCTTGTTGGGATCGATTATTGTAACTGTCGTGATGGCATTGGCTTTACTAATTACGCTTTTGCCACATCTTTTGGGGATGACAATTTCAATCGTAAAAGACGGGGATATGCAGCCTACTTATCCAAAAGGTAGCTTAATTTTTGTCCGCCAAGAAAATCCCCAAGATATTTATGTTGGCGAGGTTATTACGTATTACGTTAATCAAGGGGAAAGCATTCAAACACGACGGGTAGTAGCGAAAGAAGAAAATCAAGTTTTTTACACAAAAGGTGATGGCAATGAGCAAATGGAAATTGGATATGTTAGTAGTCGTAATTTAATCGGACAACCGGTCATTCATTTGCCTTACTTAGGTCATTTCGTTTCAAGTGAGTTGCTTGAGTTATTGCAACAAGTTTTTTGGTTAATTGCTGGCTTTATTACTTTAACGACAATTTGGCATCTATTTGAACATGTTATACATAATCGTCATGTCCGTAACTACTGAGGTAGAACGGACTTTTTTTGTTCTGAAAAACAGTTAATCGATAAGTAGAATAATTTGGTAAAAAGATTGCGGAAGTTTTTGTTCCTACGTATAATAGCAAAAGCGAGGTGGAGAAAATGTTAAATGAAATGATGGATCGACCAGTTGTAAATAAACGATTGGTGGAATATATGCGGACAAAGCAAAAATTTCTACCAGGCCAATTAGGAGAGTTAGAAAAAGATGCGCACAAAAGACGCGTACCAATTATTCCCCATGAAACAGTAGTCTTTTTACAATTTTTACTAGGCCAGTTAAAACCAAAAGAAGTTTTAGAAATTGGAGCTGCAATTGGTTTTTCTTCTAGTTTAATGGCGCAGTTTGTCGGGGATGGTCATGTCACGACGATTGATCGCTTTGATCTAATGATTAAAGAAGCTAAGGCTAATTATGAAAAATTAGGTTTAACAGATAAAGTCACTTTATTAGAAGGTGATGCTGCAGAAGTGTTACCAACACTTAGCGGACCTTATGATTTTATGTTCATGGATAGTGCAAAATCAAAATACATTGAATTTTTACCCGAGTGTTTACGACTTTTAAAGGTCGGTGGTGTTTTAATGGTGGATGATGTCTTTCAAGGTGGGACGATTTTAGATGCAATCGAAGATATTCCTCGTAAAAATCGCAGTATCCATCGCAAATTAAATCAATTTTTAGATCTTGTTTTAACGCATCCAGACTTAACTTCAACGTTAGTGCCTTTAGGAGATGGGGTTTTACTAATTACTAAAGAAAAAGAGACGATTGCTTTATAGTTTAATTTTCATTTAAGCTATCTGACTTATTCTTACTTTAAAAAGTGAGGATGGCAGATGGAAATAAAGAAGTTTTTAAAAGGAGTTTTAGTAGTGGGGCTTTTGGCATTTTTATTAAATAGTTTTCAGTTAGTAAAAGTAGAAGCTGAAAAAAAAGAACAACCCATCAGCCTTAAAAATGAAGCTTTGGTAATGGTTCCAGGGACAGGTGCAAGTGTCGATCGCTTTGATCAATTGCTTTTAAAACTACAAAAGACAAATGAAATAGATGTTTTGAAAATTACAGTTCAAACAAACGGACAGCTAACGATTAGTGGCAAACTCACCGCAGATAATCACCAGCCTGTGATTGTAATCGGTTTTGCTGATAGTTCAGAAGCAGCGGTCCCAAAACAGGCAGTCTGGTTTCAAAAAGCAATTCATTATATACAACAAACTTATAATGTGCAAAAATATAATTTTTTAGGACATTCCAATGGCGGCTTAGTGATGACTGATTATTTGGAATACATCTACCTTTCAATTGATCCTAAGCCAGAAAAAATCATTTTTTTAGGAACTCCCTTTAATGATGTAGGCTGGAAATATAATGAAATGACGCGCACTTTTACTACAGTGAAGGAAAATAGCGCAATTTTTGAGCGGTATAAGGCTAAAGCATTGCGTTTGCCAGAAGAGATAGACGTAATAAATATTGCTGGAAATGTTGCAACCGGTAATTCTGACGGTACGGTTCCGGTAACGAGTGTCTTAGCAGGACGACTCCTTTATGGCAATAGTCAAAGCTACCAAGAGGTAATCTTGACACAGCAAGCTAAGCATAGCCAACTTGTGACAAATCCCGAGTTAGTAGCTTTGTTGCAAGATTTTTTCTGATTAGAAGAAAAATAACACAATTATTAGCAAAACTAATTGACATTAGGTAGTCAGTTTTTTATAATTGACTTTGTTGCTGATGTCATAGTAGCTCAGCCGGATAGAGCATCCGCCTTCTAAGCGGACGGTCGGGGGTTCGAATCCCTCCTGTGACGCTAAAAAACCGCTAGGAATATTGATTCCCAGCGGTTTTTATTTGTTTATGTGCCAAGTTTGTGCCAAATCATACCTCATAAATGTTAGCTAAAAGATTTTCAACACGTTTTTTATTCTTTTGTCTTAGCTCTTCTACTACGTGAGCGTATGTTGTTTGAGTTATAGAAGTATCTTTATGTTCTTATGTCCTATTATTGAAAACAGAATAAAGTGGTATGGGTAAAAAAGTACACGAATTATTTTTGCTAAAAATGGTTGGAAAAAAGATTAACAACTGCATTATACACCTGAAAATGTTTAAAAAATAGTAATAAAAATCTTTACCAATAAGAGCTGATGGGCTATGTGCATATCCGTGGTTTAAGCGTTTATCTTACTGATAAGTGAAATTTTAGTATTGCGTGTGAGAATGTATGACAGAAAAAAGAACGATAGATAGCTCGTAAAAGAAGCCTCAGGAGTCAAACTGCTCCTAAGGCTTTTTTGTTTTATTGTAGGTCTATCATGAAATTGTAGAGCGGACAAGTTTAAAATGGATGGTTTTAGGTCTTTCAGGTTTCGTTTCACTTAAAGCAGTCTTAATGATTTTTTCACGGGATTTTTTATAATTATCAATACGACGGGCTAAAATTTCTTCTTTTGTCTGTTTCATAATAATCCCTCCTAAGATTAATGTATCTATAGGTTAGCACCATCTTGATGAGTTTTCGAAGATATTGCTTGTACGTTGATGAACAAAAAGACAGGCTAATGTGAAAAGTAAAAAGCAGTAGAGAAAAGGTGAAACAAAATAAAAACAGAACAATTCTTGTAAAAATAGCGTTTTTTATATCAAATTATGCTTCAAGAAAGTAAATATTTGAATTGAAAATTTCATTGTAGCTATGAAGAACTGTTGCCATTTAGCGTGTTTTGTTTAAAACAAAATCGTAATCATGGGTCGCTTTTTGATCGGAATTTGAAGCATCGATTTTTTTGGCAGTAAATTTTAGTTCAATTGAGGTAACCGCATCGGGATCGGCTAACTTTTCTAGTGGGTATGCAGCGGTGCCTGCAACGGTTTTGTGAGCTGCTAGGTCGCCACCAAACTCATCCATAGCTAAGTTTCCAGTTGTTTTTTCGCTAGCATTTGTTAGCAGAGTTCCTTTTTCTGGTTGGACATTAACCGGCGTGTCCCCAGTTGTAATTGTAAAATGAATTAAAACGTAGCCTTCATATTGCTTATCTTGATTATCTTTATAGTTTTTTATTTGGATAATTGTGCACTCGTCACTTGTGATAGTGACATTTTCCCAAGTAGCATCTGTCAACGTAACGTTATATTCTTTCGTAGCGATTAATTTTGCTTTAGTGGCCCCAGTTTTTTCAGCTAATTGCTGATATTTTGCTTGATTGATTAGTAAATCAGGGTCTTTTTCAGTTGCTGAAGTAGCGGTAGTCTGATGTAAGCTGTCGGTTGAATTATGTTGACTTGAAGCGAGAGTGTTGTCTGCTTTTTTTTGGCAGCCTGATATAAGCAATGTTGAGCTCAGAAATACTAGTAGCAATATTTTTTTCATAACAATCCTCTTTTCTATTGAAATAATTTCTATCTTTAATTAAATTTTAACATTTGCAAGGTGCAACGCAAGTCCAAAGTCAGGCTTTAGGATGATTTTATTCATTTTGGGCTTATGCTATAATTGTAGTGATCATAAAATAGACTGCTTTATTAATAGTCTAATTTTATTGAAACCTTTTTTCTCGCTTTATTTTATAGAGCGGAATCACTGTTGGTGAAAACGGTTTTCACTATTTTTTAAATTAAGCTTTGAAGGGATTTAATTATGTTAAAAATAACTATGTTTTCTCGCGCTGACACTGTTAAAGGCCAGGGAGTGGGGAGTGCTTATAATGAATTAATTAAAATGTTAAAAGCGCGTTTTAATAAAACATTTGATGTGCGTATTAACGAATATAAAAAATCGGATATCTCTCATTACCACACGATTAATCCTGAATTTTATTTGTCGACTTTTTTTAAACGACGTCGGGGTGTAACAGTAGGATATGTGCACTTTTTACCTGAGACTTTAGAAGGTAGTATCCACTTGGCAAAACCAATTCAAAAGATTTTTAATTGGTATGTTTTATCTTTTTATCGCCGTATGGATAAATTAGTGGTTGTAAATCCCAGTTTTACTCCGGAATTGATTAAAGCTGGAATACCGGAAAAAAAAATTAACTATATTCCAAATTTTGTCTCTAACGAAGAGTTTTATCAGATGACTCCTGATGAAAAAGACGAGTTAAGGAAAAAGTATCAAATTTCCTCTGATAAGTTTGTCATTTTAGGAGTTGGACAAATTCAAAAACGAAAAGGCGTTGATGACTTTATTCGGCTAGCAAAAGAAAATCCGGAAGTATCCTTTATTTGGGTTGGAGGATTTTCGTTTGGCAAAATAACGGATGGTTATGAAGAATATAAAGAAGTATATGAAAATCCACCGGCAAATTTAACCTTTACCGGTATAATTGATCGCAGTGAATTGGTTAATTACTATAATATTGCTGATATTTTCTTATTACCTTCTTATAACGAATTGTTTCCAATGAGCATTTTGGAAGCTTTTAGCTGTCAAACACCTGTGATGGTGCGTAATTTGGATTTATATGAGGCGGTTATTTCTGGCTACTATTTGGGAGCAGATGATTTTGGGGAAATGGATCGTGCCGTTAAAGCCTTGCAAACTGACGACGACTTATTAAAAAAATATGCTTGTTTAGCCCACGAGGCTTCAAATTATTATTCTGAAGCCCACGTAGGAGAACTTTGGTATGATTTTTATACTGGCTTATTAAAAACCGATGATGAAACAGAAAAGGCAAACGTTTAAAAACGCAACTACTACTTTTTGCTGATCTATTTTCAGCGTGGAAGTAGTAGCTGCGTTTTTCGCTTTTAAATTAGTAGCAAAGTCTAGTGAGTTACATGTGTTACAGTAAGTTACCAATTACTTGCCAGTCTGATTTTATCAGTGGTTCAAGCTTGCGATTGTAAAAAATAGCGGCTGGGTGAAATAAAGGAACAAGCGTATAATCTTCTTTTGACCAGATATAATCGTCCATGGTTTCATTTAATATTTGAATGGGATGCTGGATTATTTGGCCGTGATAATTAGAGATATTGTACTGATTTCCTAGAAGTCTTTTAAGGCCGATATTGCCGACTGGCGCGATTAATTTTGGCTTTACCTGTTTTATTTCATAATCCAAAATAGGCGCATGAGCTAAGACTTCTTTTTTAGTAGGCGTCCGATTGGGGTAAATAATTTCTTTTGTCCCTGTCTTTTTATTTATGCGTTCTTTGATGGCATAAGGACGACTACGAACGGCACTGGTAATATAAACATCATCTCTAGTTAAATTAACACTAGTGAAACACGCCATTAGTTCTTTGCCAGCTTGGCCACTAAAAGGAATAAAGTTTTCAATTTCTTTGCGTCCGGGAGCTTCACCGACAATCATCAGTTTGGGATAAAGTGGTCCTTGACCTGAGACAAATCCTTCTAAATTAAAATTTTGCGAACGTTTGTTTACGAATTCAACTAATTCCACTGGATATTCCATCCTCATCCCCTCCATCTTTAGTATAACGTGAAGAAGGTAAATAATAAAAAATGAGCTCTTAATTTAGTGTTAAAAAAGTGTACGTAAAAGTGATCTTCTAATTTTTAAAGAAAACTAATTGACGACACGCTTGTTTTTTGTTAAAGTGTAAATGTTGTAATTGTGGACTCCACAGCTACAACCGCTCAGAACAAGTATTAAGTACATTTTGTCACTTGGGATGGCGAGTCTAAGTATATTATAAGGAGGTGCTTTAGAGCATGTACGCAATTATCAAAACTGGTGGTAAACAAGTTAAAGTTGAAGTTGGTCAAGCAATCTACGTTGAAAAATTAGACGTTGAAGCTGGTGGCAAAGTCACTTTTGACGAAGTTATCTTAGTAGGTGGCGAATCAACGAAAGTTGGCGCACCAACTGTTGCAGGCGCAACTGTTGAAGGAACTGTTGAAAAACACGGTAAACAAAAGAAAGTTGTTACTTTCAAATATAAACCTAAAAAACACTCTCACCGCAAGCAAGGTCATCGTCAACCATATACTAAAGTGGTTATCGACGCAATCAACGCTTAATACTTGCGAGAAAGGTCGCACTAATGATCAAAGGGACATTCAAACGCAATGACTCTGGCCAGATTGTTACATTCACATTGACAGGACATGCCGAAGCTGGGCCATATGGTAGTGATATCGTTTGTGCTGGTGTTTCCGCATTAGCAATCAGTACCATTAACGGCATTGATGCTTTAGCTGGGGTTGCACCTAAAGTTGAAGCAAATGAATCTGAAGGCGGCTATCTTAAAATGGATGTCGTATCAGGTTTAACTCAAGAACAAACTAACATTGAACAAATTCTTTTAGAAAATTTGTTGTTAGGTTTACAGTCAATTGAAACCGAAAATAGTGAGTTTATTCAAATTAATACCATTACAGAAAAATAGGAGGTGCATCTCATGTTGATGAAAATGAATTTGCAATTCTTCGCTCATAAAAAAGGTGGCGGTTCTACTTCTAACGGTCGTGACTCAGAATCTAAACGTTTAGGCGCTAAACGTGCAGACGGTCAAACTGTTACTGGTGGCTCAATCCTTTACCGCCAACGCGGTACTAAAATTTATCCAGGTGTAAACGTGGGTAAAGGCGGCGACGATACTTTATTTGCTAAAGTTGACGGCGTAGTACGTTTCGAACGTAAAGGCCGTGACAAAAAACAAGTGTCTGTCTACCCAGTAGCGAAAGAAGCTTAATGAAATAAAAGGTGTTAGTATTCTAATGAATACTAACACCTTTTTTTGTAGTATATTAAAAACAAATAGCAGTTTTTTTATCAGTAAAGAGATATAAAAATGCAATAAAAAAGGAAGGATAAAATGGAAGGTCAAGTAAAGTCGTTTAATGAAAAGGGTGGCTATGGCTTTTTAGAAAATGAACATCATCAAGTGATGTTTGTTTATCGCGACGATATTATAAGTCCTGCTGATAAGATCTTATTGGATGATCAAAAAGTCGTTTATGATGTCGTGACCAATAAAAACGGTCAGAAAAAAGCGGTTAATGTAAAAGTAGTAGATAAAACCTAACAAAGCAAGTCATAAGTAGTTTGTCTAAGAAAACACCTTATGTTACGCTTTTTCAAAGGAGGAAGCTTATGAAAGAAACAATTCGGATGGCAACAAAAGAAGATGCTAAAGCGATACTTGCAATTTATGCGCCTTATGTCAAAGAGACTGCCATTACATTTGAATACGAGGTTCCTACATTAGAGAATTTTGAAGCGCGAATTAGTCAAACTCTAGCTCGCTATCCTTATTTGGTGGCAGAAAATGAGCAAGGGGATGTAATTGGCTTTGCCTATGCGGGGGTGTATAAAGAGCGGGCAGCTTATGATTGGAGTTGTGAAGTTACGATTTATTTAGCCCAGGGCATGGAAAGTCGCGGTTTAGGTTCGCGTCTTTACCAGGCGTTGGAAGCAGAACTGCAAAAGCAAAATGTTATTCAATTATTGGCTTGTGTGACTGCTGATAACATCAGTAGTATTAAGTTTCATGAAAAACTAGGCTATAAAGAAGTTGGAACTTTTTCTAATCTAGGTTACAAATTTAATAAATGGCATGACGTTTTATGGCTACAAAAGACGTTACAAAAGCCAGATGTAGTTCCCAAAGAATTTATTCCTAAAAATAAAAAAATGCGCATTACCATGTAGAATTCTAAAATGAGATAAAATCTCGCTATTTAGAATCAATACAAAATGCGCAAGTCTTTTTTTATAGCCTGTACGGGATTCGAACCCGTGTCTCCGCGCTGAGAACGCAGCGTCTTAAACCGCTTGACTAACAGGTCGTATTACATTTTTAATCTTAGCACTTTTTTATTTACTGTAAAGTAAGACGTCTTTTTAACTTACAAAATTGTTCGTTGGGTGATAGTTCTTTAAAAGGCGTATTACCTTTGATTTTGTTACACTGCTTTTAATGAATAAACAAGTGTTATTTCTATTTGAGAAAAGCATGAAATTTTGTAAGGAGTGAAAAGATGAGTGTAATCGGAGTGGGGAGTTTTATTTTTGGTTTGCTATTATTGGGAGTAGCTCTTTTAAAGAAAAAAACAGCAAAACAAAATATCGTGCTATCTGAAACATTTCAGTTGGCGGCGCTGTTAATTTTTGTCGGTTCTTTTATTATGTTTATGCCGCATCTGGGTATTTGAAGATCGTGTAATACAATTTATCGGTAATAGTAGAAAAGCCATTGGAGTAATGAAATATTCTTCAATGGCTTTTTAGTTTGCGCTTTAATCGAAAAAAGTTATAATGAAACAATACAGATGATACACTAGCGCAAATAAGGTGAGGAGACGCAATGACAAAGAGAATTGAACGTGTTTATCAGTTTGTTGCCAGCAATGATCAGTTTCAAACCGGGCTCACCACAAATGATGTGGCAGAAGGACTTATGTTGCAACGTACGAATGTTAGTAAAGATTTGAACAAATTGGTGCGGGCAGAACGCTTAATTAAAATTGATGGCCGACCTGTTCGTTACGCTGTTTCTGAAAAGGCAGAGCTTCAAATGGATAGTTCAACGCAAAAGCCATATCCTAAAAAAGAGCACGTAAAAAGTTATAAAGAAAATCCCTCCGCTAGACAAAAAAATAATGGCTCACAAGAATTTCTTCGCGGGGATATTTTTTCACGTATTATCGGTTCGAATGGTAGTATGAAAAATGCAGTCGAGCAGGCCAAAGCTGCAATTTTATATCCGCCTAAAGGGTTAAATTGTTTGATTACCGGACCGACTGGATCGGGTAAAACTTATTTCGCTCACGCGATGTTTCGATTTGCGGTAACAAGTCAAGTTATTGATGAAGAAAACGAATTAATTGTTTTTAATTGTGCCGACTATGCTAATAACCCAGAATTGCTGATGAGCCATTTATTTGGCTATGTGAAAGGGGCGTTTACTGGGGCGGAGCAAGATAAAACAGGTATTATTGATCAAGCTGATGGGGGGATGCTTTTTTTAGATGAAATTCATCGCTTACCTCCTGAAGGTCAGGAAATGGTTTTTTATTTTATGGATCATGGTACTTTTTCTCGTTTAGGAGAAAGTAGTAAAAATCATAGAGCTGACGTTCGCATTGTGGGAGCCACAACAGAAGATCCGAGTTCTTCTTTACTGGATACTTTTGTTAGACGAATTCCAATTAACATTCAATTGCCCGCTTTTGATCAGCGTCCTGCTAGTGAAAAAGTTGATTTGGTAAAAGTGATGGTAGCCCAAGAAGCAGGTCGGATTGATCGACAAATTTCATTATCTGAAGATGTGGTAAAGGCCTTAATTGGCAGCGTCAGCTACGGGAATATTGGCCAGTTAAAGTCAAACGTCCAACTTGTTTGTGCCCGGGGCTTTTTAAACCACATGAACAGTGAAGAAATGAATATCACAATTGACGACTTACCAGAAGGCATACGGTCGGGATTGTTACTATTAGCTAATAAAAGAGAAGCGTTAAATGAGCTCTCAAAAGTTTTAGATCCCAAGATTGTAATTACACCGAATGATCAGATGATTTTGATTCAACAAGATACTTATGAATTGCCTTATAATTTATATGATATTATCGGTGATAAAGCTGCGCTATTAAAAGCAGACGGATTAGACCAAAAGACGATTAACCATTTTATCTCAACAGATATCAATGTCCATTTAAAATCCTTTTATAAAAATCATGGCTTTGCTTTTAATGCAGATAATAAATTAGCGGAGTTTGTTGATCAAAAAGTAATTGATACAACAAATCGCATTTATGATATGGTACGGGAAAAATTAGGTTATGCTTTTCAACAAAATTTTGTTTACGCCATGAGTCTGCACATTAGTTCTTTTTTGAAAAAATTGGAACACGGTGAAGAGCGCAGTACTAACGATAATATTCGTCAGATGGTGGCAGGATTTCCGGCGGAGTTTCAAATTGCCCGCAAAATTCGCTACTATATTAGTGAAAGTTTTGCAGTAGAAATTCCTGAGAGTGAAGATTATTACCTAGCTGTACTACTAATTTCTTTAAGGGCCAACCAAAAAGATGGCAAAATTGGTGTGGTGGTGGCGGCTCACGGTAACAGTACCGCAACTAGTATGGTGGAAGTAGTAACGCAATTATTAGATATTGATCAAGTGCAAGCTGTCGATATGCCCCTTGATATGCCCCCGAAAGTTGCTTTAGAAAAAGTAAGCCGGGCTGTCATGGATGTAGATGACGGTTCTGGTGTGATGTTGCTTGTGGATATGGGCTCATTGGCGACTTTTGGCAATGAGATTACTCAAAATACTGGTGTTGAGGTGCGGACTATTGATATGGTGACGACGGCTGTTGTTTTAGAAACTGTCCGTAAAGCGTCAGTACTGGGGACCGATTTAGACAGCTTGTATGATGCGTTACACAAATTCAATGGCTATACTTTAAAAGAACAAAATAATAGTGAGGCCAATAAAAAACCAACTGCTATTTTAGCAGTCTGCGCTTCTGGTGAAGGAACTGCCCAGCGGATTAAAGAAATTATCGAACGTTCCTTAATCGGAGAACAAAAACAACTCCAAGTTATTACGCAATCAGTTGTCACCTTACCAGAACACTTACAAAAAATCCAAGCAGAGTATGATTTGCTAGCTACAACAGGGATTGTTGATCCTAAAATCAGTGCTCCTTTTATTCCATTGGATCGTTTTATTAACCAAGATGTCAAAGCAATTTTAAATCGTCTATTATTAGATCATGACCAGTTGATTACTTATCCAGAAGAAGCGATGCAAGCAAGTAAAGCAGTTGATTTGATTAATCATTTTATTCGTGAAAACTTTACCTTTATTAATGGTGATAAATTGGCGCAACCAATCTGGGATTTTGTCACGAATTTAGTTGAAGATGTCGGTTTAAGCGATCATGAATTTGGTTTAGAAATTAACTTGGCTTTACATACTGCGGGGATATTAGAGCGTGTTTTATTAAAGCAGCCACTAGCTGTCACTACAGCTGAGGCTAATCAATTAATAACTGAACCTCTTTACGATCAAGTGCACAATCATATTCAATCCTTTGGACGTATGTTGCGCTTGAATATCCCCTCGGCTGAGGAATATTATGTTTTAGAAGTGATTAAAACACGAGTGGCAGAAGCTGACAAGAAAATTGTATCTTCAGAAGAAATCTAAATGACACACAAAAAGCGATACACAATAATACAGTGTATCGCTTTTTGTGTGTCGAAAAATTCATAAATAATTCTTTATAATTAAGGATTTGCAAAATTGTGTATCGTTTTTAGAGTTGGCACACATCTTGCTTATATATAAATGACACAGGAGGTGAAATACTCTGAAGTGAGCAGAGTTTAAAATTTTTGCTGCTCAGTTTTGTTAAGTAGGAGGGTTACTTATGAGCATTGATATTCGCTTAGCGCGCATTGATGATCGTCTGATTCACGGACAAGTCGCAACAGCTTGGTCAAAACAGACCGGGATTGAACGCATTTTAGTCGTCTCAGATGAAGTGGCCCAGGATCAATTACGTCGTTTTTTGTTGCAAGAAGCATCTCCGCCTGGAATTAAATCAAATGTCATTAGCGTAGAAAAAATGATTACGCTTTATCATGAAGATTTATTGGCCGGGCAAAAAGTCATGTTGTTGTTCACCGATCCACATGCAGTCGCACGTTTGGTACAAGGTGGCGTTAAATTGACTTCGATTAACATCGGGGGCATGCGTTTTACTGTAGGCAAGAAAATGTTGACAAACTTTGTTTCTTTAGATCAAGAAGATGTTGAAGCTTTTGAATACTTGGCAAAACAAGGCATTGAATTAGAGCTTCGTAAAGTTCCGGCCGATCGCAAAGTCTACTTAATGGAATTGTTGGAAAAGGAAAATTTTGTCTAGTTGGTTTTAATCGTCGCCCTTTATAGAAATTATTTATTCATACTTTAGACGATTATTAAAACAAAAATGTTAATAGGAGGTATACAGATGGTAGGAATTATCCTGGCTAGTCATGGAGAATTCGCAGAAGGCATCTTGCAATCCGGTGCAATGATTTTCGGAGAACAAGAAAACGTTAAAGCAGTAACGTTAATGCCTAGTGAAGGACCTGATGATGTAAGAGCCAAAATGGAAGAAGCGATCAAGTCTTTTGATGATCAAGATGAAGTATTATTCTTGGTCGATCTTTGGGGCGGTACACCATTCAACCAAGCGAATAACTTGTTTGAAGCGCACAAAGACAAATGGGCAATTGTCGCTGGCATGAACTTGCCGATGGTTATTGAAGCGTATGCATCACGTTTTTCAATGAACTCTGCACAAGAAATTGCAGCTCATATCATTGAAACAGCAAAAGAAGGTGTGCGGATTAAACCAGAAGAATTGGAACCAAAAACAACTGCACCAGTTGCAGCTGGAGCTGCACAACCGACAGGGGCTATCCCTCCAGGAACAGTTTTAGGTGATGGTCATATCAAATTTGTTCTAGCACGTATTGACTCTCGTTTATTACATGGTCAAGTTGCGACTGCTTGGACTAAAGCAGTTGGTCCTAATCGTATTATCGTAGTTTCTGATGCAGTAGCTAAAGATGATTTGCGTAAAAAATTAATTGAACAAGCTGCTCCTCCAGGTGTTAAAGCTAATGTTATTCCAATCGCTAAAATGATTGAAGTAGCCAAAGATCCACGTTTTGGTAATACAAAAGCTTTGTTGTTATTTGAAAACCCTGAAGATTTATTGAAAGCTGTTGAAGGTGGCGTTGATATTAAAGAAGTTAACGTTGGTTCAATGGCCCATTCAGTTGGTAAAGTTCTTGTTAACAAAGTGTTGTCAATGAACGAAGAAGATGTTAAAACTTTCGAAGCACTAAAAGACAAAGGCATTACTTTTGATGTACGTAAAGTACCAAGCAATTCAAAAGAAAACTTTGACGAATTGTTGAAGAAAGCAAAAACTGAATTGGCAAATGCCAATTAGACATAAGAAAGAGGAGGCTTAATCATGCACGATTTAAACATAATCCAAATGATTTTAGTGGTCATCGTAGCTTTCTTAGCTGGTATGGAAGGTATTTTGGACCAATGGCAATTCCACCAACCACTAGTAGCATGTACGTTGATCGGTTTAGTAACTGGTAACTTAGAAGTCGGAATCATCTTAGGTGGTTCATTACAAATGATCGCCCTAGGTTGGGCAAATATTGGTGCCGCAGTTGCACCCGATGCTGCATTAGCAGCTGTCGCATCTGCAATTATTTTAGTTTTAGGTGGGCAAGGTAGAGCAGGGGTTTCATCTGCTGTTGCCGTTGCTATCCCATTAGCTGTTGCTGGTTTATTCTTAACGATGATTGCACGTACTTTAGCTGTGCCAATTATCCACATTATGGATAGTGCCGCTGAAGAAGGCAACTATCGTAAAATTGAAATCTGGCAATGGATTGCAATTTGCATGCAAGGTTTACGTATTGCAATTCCTGCCGCAGCTTTACTATTGATTCCTGCTGACACTGTTCGTAATTTCTTAGAATCTATGCCAGCTTGGTTAACAGATGGTATGGCTATCGGTGGTGGTATGGTTGTAGCCGTAGGTTATGCAATGGTTATTAACATGATGGCAACACGCGAAGTTTGGCCATTCTTTGCCATTGGTTTTGTTGTGGCTGCAATTTCAGAATTAACATTAATCGCATTAGGTGCATTAGCTATTTCTATCGCTTTAATTTACCTACACTTAGAAGAAACAGGTGGTTCAGGTAACGGCGGCAGCAATACTGGTGACCCATTAGGCGATATTTTGAATGACTATTAATCTTGAAGGAGGAGAACAAACAATGGCTGAAAAAATTCAATTAACAAAAGCAGACCGTAGAAGTGTCATGTTCCGCTCAATGTTCCTTCAAGGTTCATGGAACTATGAACGTATGCAAAACGGTGGTTGGGCTTATGCAATGATCCCAGCAATCAAAAAATTATATACTACTAAAGAAGATCGTGCGGCAGCTTTAAAACGCCACTTGGAATTCTTTAATACACACCCATATTTAGCAGCTCCAGTATTAGGGGTTACATTAGCCCTTGAAGAAGAACGTGCCAATGGTGCACCTGTTGATGATGTAGCAATTCAAGGGGTTAAAGTTGGTATGATGGGACCTTTAGCCGGTGTTGGTGACCCAGTATTCTGGTTTACTGTACGTCCGATGTTAGGTGCGCTAGGTGCTTCACTTGCAATGAGTGGCAGTATCATGGGTCCATTATTATTCTTCTTTGCTTGGAATATTATCCGTATTGCATTCTTATGGTACACACAAGAATTTGGTTACCAAGCAGGTTCTAAAATTACAGATGACCTATCTGGCGGTTTATTACAAAAAGTTACTAAAGGTGCTTCTATCTTAGGGATGTTCGTTTTAGGTTCATTGGTACAACGTTGGGTAAGTGTTAAATTTACACCGGTTGTCTCAGAAGTTCAATTAGACGACAAAGCATACATCCACTGGGATAAATTACCTGATGGTTGGGAAGGTATCAAAGAAGCCTTCAGTCAAGTAGGTGCTGGTCTTTCTCAAACACCAACAAAAGTTACAACATTACAAGATAACTTGGATCAATTGATTCCAGGCCTTGCTGGTTTATTACTAACATTACTTTGCATGTGGTTATTGAAGAAAAAAGTTTCTCCAATCGTTATCATCATTGGCTTGTTTATTGTCGGTGTTGGTTTACACGTATTACACATCATGTAATTGGATTTTTTACAAGTGCTCAGGGACTTTTCCCTGAGCTTTTATTTTACATTGAGGACAAATGTTAGCTATAATACTTAATAAATATCCATGAATGGAGTGTCAGTAATGGTTCAGTCTTTAAATACGAAGGTCGATTTAACCATTGATGCAACGTCTTATTTAGGCATCGGTGAATATGGTAAAATTATGGTCGGGGATAAGGCCTTTGAATTTTATAATGATCGCGATATTAATAAATTTATTCAGATCCCTTGGGAAGAAGTGGATTTTGTCGTAGCTTCTGTTTATTTAAAAGGTAAGTGGATTCCCCGCTATGCTATTCAAACAAAGAAAAATGGGATTTATTCGTTTTCCTCAAAGCAACCAAAAAAAGTGTTGCGGGCGATAGGCAATTATGTTCCAGCTGATCATCTTGTGCGTTCATTAACCTTTTTCCAAGTTGTTAAACGTGGTTTAAAGGGATGGAAAACGAAATTAACGAAAAAGAACCAATAACCGTGAAGGCTTATGCTTTTATGGTTATTTTTTTTGATTACATATTTTTATTATTTTTTTGAAATGTGTTACCATAAATTGAAGTAAAATAGTAAAGAATAAGAGGTGGGAAATATGCTTTGGACATTAATCGTAGGTGCTATTATTGGTGCGATTGCTGGTGGCATTACCGGTGAAAAAAGAGGTTGTTTGTTTAATATTATTGCTGGTTTAGCAGGAGCTTCTGTGGGGCAGGCTTTGTTTGGTGATATGGGACCTCATGTGGCTGGAATGGCTGTAATCCCTGCAATTTTAGGCGCGGTTATTATTGTTGCTGTCGTTTCATTTTTCTTTGGAAAAACGAAGCAGTAAGATACAATTTAGAAAAATTTTGTTTTGCTTATTATCGTTTTGTTAATTCTTTGTATTGGCCAAATTTATATTGCGGCTAACACAAAGAATTTTTTTATGGTAGCTATGATAATATTGTCGCAATCTTTTTTATTTTGTGGCTTATTTGCTATAATGAATAAGGAAATGCAAAAGAAAGAAGGAATTTAATGATGATGTTACGTGTAGAAAAACTGCGACAAGCAATGCGTAAAGAACAAGTGGATGGTTTTTTAATAACAAGTCCATATAATTTGCGTTACTTAACTAATTTTACTGGCACGACTGGTTTAGCTGTAATTACTTTAGATAAAGCTTTTTTTGTAACAGACTTTCGGTATACAGAACAAGCAGCAGCTCAAGCACCAGATTTTGAAATAGTTAAAAACGTAGGACCAATTTTTGATGAAGTAGCAAAAATTTGTGCAGACGAAAATATTAATGCACTTGCTTTTGAAGAAGATTTTGTCAGTTTTTCTGAGTACTCCATTTTAGAAGAAATTATTGAAGAAACGCCATTAGTGCCAATTCACGGTATGATTGAAGAATTAAGAGAAGTAAAAGACGAAAATGAAATTGCAACAATTAAAAGAGCTTGTCAGATTGCCGACCAAGGTTTTGAGCATGTGCTGAAATTTATTCGTCCAGGCATGACTGAAATCGAAGTGGCTAATCAATTAGATTTTTATATGCGTTCTTTAGGAGCTACTAGCGTTTCTTTTGATACAATTGTGGCAAGTGGCTTACGTTCTGCGATGCCTCATGGTGTGGCAAGTGAAAAAGTAATTGAACAAGGAGACTTGATTACATTAGACTTTGGTTGTTACTATGATGGCTATGTATCAGATATGACGAGAACGTTTGCTATTGGCGATCCTGGTACAAAATTAAAAGAGATTTATCAAATCGTTTTAGAGGCTCAATTAAAAGTGATTGAAGCAGCACAGCCTGGTTTAACAGGAATTCAATTGGATGCTATTGCCAGAGATCACATTGCAGCAGCGGGATATGGGGAAGCTTTTGGCCACTCAACTGGACATGGAATTGGTTTAGAAATTCATGAAGGACCGAATGTTTCCTTTAGAGCCGATAAGCAATTTGTAGTCAATAATGTCATTACCGATGAACCGGGCATTTATTTACCTGGTATTGGTGGCGTTCGGATTGAGGATGATTTGTTAATTACATCTGAAGGTAATGAAGTCCTAACCAAATCACCGAAAGAATTGATTATTTTATAGAAATTATGACCGCGCTACGAAAGGATGTAGCGCGGTTTTTTTATGGTAAAGAAGTAGTGATTTTTGCAATAAATAACTGTAATACTTTTAGAAACGAATTCATAGTATCTTTGAGGTGGAATATAAAAATTTTGAGGAACAATTTATTAAAATTGAATCTTATTACTTGAGAGTCAAAGGAGTCTGTGTTGCATTTTGTGTATGAGTCGTCTTTGCTATTTGAAAAATGGGTTTTTATAGCCTTTGTTTTAAAATAATGATAAACTATTAACGAATATGCAGGATTTTTTTATAGCCTTTTGGTAATTGTAAATAAGGAGGATAGCCATGATCTCAGTGAATGATTTTAAAACGGGTTTAACAATTGAAGTTGATGGTGATATTTGGCGCGTGGTCGATTTTCAACACGTGAAACCTGGTAAAGGCGCTGCGTTTGTTCGTTCAAAACTTAAAAATTTACGAACAGGTGCTGTTCAGGAAAAAACTTTCCGTGCCGGTGAAAAAGTTGCCAAAGCACAAATCGACAATCGTAAAATGCAATATTTGTACGAAAGTGGCGATAGTCATGTCTTTATGGATTTAGACACTTACGAACAAATTGAAATTCCGACAGAACAGATTAAAGATGAACTAAAATATATGTTGGAAAATATGGAAGTAACAGTTATCATGTATGGTTCAGAGATCTTAGGGGTCGATTTACCAAATACTGTCGTTTTAGAAGTTGCTGAAACAGAACCAAATATCAAAGGAGATACTTCTTCTGGTGGTTCAAAACCTGCAACAATGGAGACCGGTGTTACGGTAAATGTACCGTTTTTTGTTAATCAAGGAGATAAATTAATCATCAATACAACTGATGGTTCCTATGTTTCTCGCGCATAATTGTAATTAGACTGGAGGAAGTCATTGTGGCTGACGAAAAGAATTTAATACTAGATACAAATCAAGATTTAGGTGAAATTGTCATCGCTCCTGAAGTGATTGAAGTAATTATTGGAATTGCCGCTTCCAAAGTTGACGGTGTTTATGACATGCAAGGAAGTTTTACGAGTAATGTAACAGAATTACTCGGGCGTTCCAATCACGGCAAAGGGGTATCTTTAACCATTGCAGAAGATGGAATTAAGGTTGACCTTTACTGCTACATGAAGTATGGTATTTCTGTACCTAAAACGGCTATGGAAATTCAAGAACGTGTCAAACAACAAGTCTTGTTTATGACAGATGTTGAATTAGCAGAAGTAAATGTCCATGTGGTGGCAGTGGTACCTGAAAAAGTTGAAACACCAGATTTAGATGAATTATTTGAAAATGAGGAAGAAAATGAGTAAAGAATTGTCTCGACACGAGATTCGAAAAATGGCACTACAAGCATTGTTTCCCCTTGATTTTAATCAAGATTTGGACAAAAAAGATGCCATTATGCAAGCAATTGAGTTAGAACACCACGAAATGGTGGATGAAGAACAAGAAAATTTTGTACCGGCGTATTTGGATAAATTAGTGGCTGGAGTTTGTGAACATAAGGCTGATTTAGACGAATTGATTCAAAAACACTTGAAAAAAGGCTGGAGTATTAAACGTCTTTCTAAAATGGATTTGTGTATTTTACGTATTGCCAGTTATGAAATGATGTATGAAGCAGACGTGCCTAATAAAGTGGCATTAAACGAAGCTTTAGAGTTAACAAAAACTTTTAGTGACGATCAATCACGTAAGTTTGTTAACGGTGTTTTATCAGCAATTAACACCGATTTAACCAAGGAAGCATAAGAATTGTCTAGAACTTGGAGCAGTTAAGAATATTATTCTTAGCTGCTTTTTTGTTTGATTGCCAAATTTTCAGTAAAATTATCTGCTGAACTTTCACAACAAAACCTCCCTGTGCTAGAATAAGGCTAAATGAATGAAAGAGGCGATTTTCATGGCCCAAATATTAGATGGAAAAAAATTAGCAGCTACAATGCAAGCAAAAATGCAAACTGAAGTAGCAGCTATAAAAGAAAAAGATGGTACTGTACCTGGACTGGTTGTCATCTTAGTAGGAGAAGACCCAGCGAGTCAAATTTATGTGCGCAATAAAGAAGTCGCTGCCAGCAAAATGGGCATCTATTCTAAAGTAGATCGTCGTCCTGAAACAATTACAGAAGCTGAATTGTTAGCTTTAATTGAAAAGTATAATCAAGATGAGCAGTTTCATGGAATTTTGGTTCAACTGCCTCTGCCAGCTCACATTGACGAAGAAAAAGTAATTTTAGCAATTGATCCCAAAAAAGATGTTGATGGTTTTCACCCTTTAAATATTGGTCGCTTATTTACAGGTGATCCAGTAATGATTCCATGTACCCCTTATGGCATTATGAAACTTTTAGCAGCTTATGATATTTCAGTGGCCGGCAAAAACGCTGTGGTAATCGGTCGGAGTAATATTGTCGGAAAACCAATGGCACATCTTTTATTACAAGAAAATGCAACTGTGACAATTGCACATTCTAAAACACAAAACTTACCTGAAATTGCCAAAAAAGCAGATATTTTAGTTGCCGCAGTCGGTGTAGGACATTTAGTAGATGAAAGTTACGTTAAAGAAGGTGCGGTTGTAATCGACGTGGGGATGAACCGTGACGCAAATAATAAATTAATCGGTGATGTTGATTTTGAGGCTGTCAAACCAATAGCCGATTTTATTACACCTGTTCCAGGCGGTGTAGGTCCGATGACCATTACCATGTTACTTTATCAAACCATTAAAGCGTATCGTTTACAGAAATCAGGTGTTTAAATGGCCCAAGAGTATCTGACAGTTACTGCTTTAACCAAATATTTAAAACGCAAATTTGATGCGGATCCCTATTTAGAAAAGGTTTATTTGACTGGTGAAATTTCTAATTTTCGTTTGCGACCTAATCATCAATATTTTTCTTTAAAAGACGATGGAGCTAAAATTTCGGCTGTAATGTTCAAAGGTGCGTTTAGTAAATTGAAGTTTCAACCAGAAGAAGGAATGAAAGTTTTTGTCGTTGGCCGCATTTCATTATATGAAGCCAGTGGCAATTATCAAATTTATGTCGAGCAAATGGAACCAGATGGCATTGGGGCTTTATATCAGGCTTACGAACAATTAAAAGCAAAGTTGGACAAAGAAGGTTTATTTTTAGCGCCTAAAAAAAACTTACCCAAATACCCTAAAAAAATTGCGGTTTTAACCAGTCCTAGTGGTGCTGTGATTCGAGATATTATGACAACGGTGAAAAGACGGTATCCTATTGCGGAAATTACTTTATTTCCTACCATCGTACAAGGAGACAAAGCAGCAGGAGATGTCGTTACTAATATTGCTCGCGTAGAAGCCATTGGGGATTTTGATACAATGATTATTGGACGTGGTGGTGGTTCAATTGAAGATTTATGGCCATTTAACGAAGAGAAAGTTGCTCGTGCTATTTTTGCGGCAAAGACGCCAATTATATCATCGGTGGGACATGAAACAGATACTACTATCGCAGATTTAGTAGCCGATGTTCGGGCGGCAACACCTACTGCCGCAGCTGAGTTAGCAGTTCCGGTTTTAAGTGATGAAATTTTAAAAATTAAAGAAAAACAAACACGATTAGAACAGGCCTTTATGCATCAATTGGCTTTAAAAAAAGAGCGCTATGAACGCTTAAGTGCATCTTATGTTCTGCGACAGCCGGAACGACTTTATGAAGCCCAATCTATAAAGTTAGATCAATTAACCAAACGTCTGTTGCAAAGCACACAAAACCGACTTTTTGAAGAAGAAAGAAAAGTGATGCAATTAAATCACAATTTAAGGCAATTTAATCCTAAAAATAGGGTGAATGAATTAAAACAACAACAGAATTATTTACAAGAACGCTTAGAAAAAAGCATGAAGCAGCTTTTCCAACAAAAACAGCAATCTTTTCAAAATATCGTCCAATCTTTAGATTTACTCAGTCCTTTAAAAATTATGGGCAGAGGCTATAGTTATACGACTAAAGAAGAAAAGGTAATCAAAAGTGTAGAAGAAATTGCACCTAGTGATCAATTAGTTATTCATTACCAAGATGGTCAGGTAGAAGCTGCGGTAACAAAAATCACGTCTGAAGAAAAGTAAGCTGTGAACAAATCATAAGTTTAAGATTTTCACTTTAAATAATCAGATGAGTAAAATGGAGGAAACAATGGCTAAACAAACATTTGAAGAATCACTACAAGAACTAGAAGCAATTGTAAAGCAACTAGAACAAGGCGATGTCCCTTTAGAAGAGGCATTAGCAGCTTTTAAAAAAGGTATTACGTTGAGTAAACAATGCCAAGAAACATTGACTAAAGCAGAAGATGCTTTGACCAAAATTATGCAAGAAAATGGCGAGGCTGTTGTCTTTGAAGAGGAAGAAAAATGAGTTTATTGACTGAATTTAAACAAATTCATCTCACAAAAGTTGAAGCAGAAATGCGCCAATTTTTGCGACAACAGACCACAGATGAAACATTATTAGAAAGTATGCTTTATTCCATTGATGCCGGGGGAAAACGCTTGCGTCCGTTGTTACTACTTGCTACAATGGCCGGTTTTAATCAGAAGATTACATTAGGTGCCTATCAAACCGCTGCGGCCTTGGAAATGATTCATACTTATTCGTTAATTCATGACGATTTACCGGCAATGGATAACGATGAATTACGCCGTGGCATACCAACGAATCATATCAAATTTGGGGCGGGAATGGCCACATTAGCAGGCGACGGTTTATTGACTGAAGCTTTTCATTTATTAAGTAGAGCAGAATTATCTACTGAGCTACGGTTATTGTTGTTACAAAATTTAGCTAAAGCAAGTGGTACAGTCGGGATGGTTGCCGGCCAGGCAGCAGATGTTCAAGGGGAAGGGAAGTTGTTGAGCCTAGAGGAAATGGCCTTCGTTCATCAGCGTAAAACCGGCGCTTTGTTCACATTTGCTTTAACTGCTGGTGGCTTGTTAGCAGAACAAGAAGAAAGTGTAGTTGATTTATTACAAACTTTAGCGCAACATTTGGGCCTTGCCTTTCAAATTCGCGATGATCTCCTTGATGTTACCGCCACAAAAGACGAGTTAGGCAAAAACGTCGGGCATGATGCTACATTAAATAAAAGTACCTACCCAGCTTTATTAGGTGTTGCAAAAAGTTCACAATTATTAGCTGCTGAATTGGCTGCAACAAAGGACTGTCTTAAAACATTACAAATGACTTCATTGGTCAAACCGGAATTATTAATGTCTTTAATCGAAGAATTGACTTTGGAGGTGCAAGCGTAAATGAAAAAAGAACGAGTGGATGTTTTAGCGCACCAACAAGGTTTATTTGAAACTAGAGAACAGGCCAAAAGAGGGGTTATGGCTGGCTTAGTTTACTTGGCAAAAAATAGTGAGCGTTTAGATAAGCCTGGTGAGAAAATTCCTATAGATTCACTGTTGGAGTTAAAAGGTGCCAAACTACCGTACGTTTCACGAGGTGGATTAAAATTAGAGAAAGCCTTGCAAGTTTTTCACTTAACTATGCAAGATAAAATTTTATTGGATATAGGTGCTTCAACTGGTGGGTTCACCGACGTAGCTTTACAAAATGGTGCAAAGCTAAGTTATGCTTTAGATGTGGGCTATAATCAATTAGCCTGGAAATTACGCCAAGATCCGCGCGTGATTGTAATGGAAAGGACGAATTTTCGTTATAGCCAACCAGCGGATTTCACTGAAGGACTACCGCAAATTGCCACGATTGACGTTTCATTTATCTCTTTAAGTCTAATTTTGCCGCCATTGGCAAAGATTTTAGTTGAAGACGGTGATGTCATGGCACTTATTAAACCACAATTTGAAGCAGGAAAAGAAGCAGTAGGAAAACATGGAATTGTCAGAGATCCCAAAGTTCACCAAAATGTGTTGGAAAAAACGTTAGCCATGGCTTTAGCAAATGGCTTTTCTGTAATAGGGCTCGATTATTCTCCAATTAAAGGTGGTGAGGGGAATATTGAATTTATTACCCATTTACAAAAAAGCAATATGCCTCTAATTGCCCCTGAGATTGATATTACCGCTGTTGTAACAGCAGCCCATGAACAATTAAAGCAATAATCTTTTGAAAAAAATATCACCAAACAGGTGCTATATTGAAAATGCTAGTAATTTTTACTAGCATGCGTGATAGTAATTGCTTCAATACAGCGACTGTTTGGTTTTTTCTTTTCTTAGGTCAACTTAACTGTCAAATTTTAGTTTTGTGTTGCCTTTATTTATACGGAAAAATACGTTATTATTAATAAGAATTCAAAGTAAAATAATTTTTGAGGAAAAGGCGTGTCAATTGGAGGTAGTTTCAATTACTGCGGCTTTATTTTATGTGAAGGAGCAAGCTATGAGAAAAAAAGAGCGTCATCGTTTGATTACCCGCTTGTTGACAGAAAAAAATATTCAAAAACAAGAAGACTTTGTCGAGTTATTAAAAAGTCGGGGCGTGGTGGTTACCCAAGCGACAATTTCTCGGGATATTAAAGAGTTGAAATTGATTAAAGTTCCCTCCCAAGAAGGCGGTTATCGTTACAGCTTACCGGCTGAAACGGCAGAAGATGTAGGGGTAAAATTAGAAAAAATGTTAAAAGATGCCTTTGTTTCTGTTGATCAAATGGAGAAATTCGTGGTGTTAAAAACATTGCCAGGTAATGCTTCTGCGATTGCTAATTTAATTGAAAAAAGATTTCAAGAAAGCTTATTTTCAGTTTTAAATGATGATGATACCGTTTTAATGATTACGCGGACAGAAACAGCAGCGCAAGACTTACGACAAGAATTTTTACGCTTTTTATAAAAGCAGGAGTTGAGGCAGATGTTAGTAGAATTAGGAATTAAGAATTTTGCCATTATTTCCAGTTTGCGTCTCCAATTTCATAAAGGTATGACGGCGTTAACCGGAGAAACCGGGGCTGGTAAGTCAATTATTATTGATGCAATGGGGCTTTTATGTGGGAGTCGTGGCTCGGCTGACTATATTCGTGAAGGTGCGACCAAATGTAGTTTAGAAGGTTTATTCGAATTGCCAAATGACCGTGCGTTTCATGAGGTTTTAAGTGAGCTGGGGATTGAAACAGAAGACGAGTTGTTAATCGTCCAGCGGGATATTAGCCAAAGTGGTAAAAATATTTGTCGGGTCAACGGCCGGACATTAACTCTAGCTAATTTGCGACGAATTGGAGCTTTTTTAGTTGATATTCAAGGTCAAAATGAGCACCAAGAGCTACTACAACCTGAGCGGCATTTGCATTTATTGGATCAATTTGGAGGTAAAAAATTTCAAGGATTATTAGAAAAATACCGCCAAGCTTTTGAAACGTATCAGCATTTAAAACAACAAATGCGAAAAATTCAAGCCAATGAGCAATCATATGTCCAGCGGATGGATATGTTACATTTTCAACAAGATGAAATTGCTAGTGCCAATCTTTTGCCAAATGAAGAAGAAGAGCTAGTAGAGGAACGGGAAAAACTCGGTAATTACCAAAAAATTGTCGATAGTTTAGCCCAGAGTTATGCCCTTTTAACCAATGATGAAGGCAACAGTTTAGATGGTGTAGGCGCAGCTTTAACCAGCATGCAAGATATTGCACATTTAGATAGTGAGTATGAAACGATTAGTGAAAATTTACAATCAGCTTTTTATTTGTTGCAAGAGGCAGCAGGCGATATTTCGCGCCAATTTGATAGTTTAGCCTTTGATGAGGGGCGTCTAGAAGAAGTAAACCAGCGCTTAGAGTTAATTCGGCAATTAAAACGTAAATATGGCGAAACAGTTCCAGAAATTTTAGCCTATCATGAAGAGATCACAAAAGAATTAACGGAATCTGCTTATACAGAAGGGCAGTTGGAACATTTAGAAAAAGAGGTCAAAGAGCAAGAAGAAGTAACGTGGAATTTAGCAGAACAGCTCCACCTAGAGCGAAAAAAAATTGCCCATAAACTTTCCCAAGCAATCGTCACAGAGCTAAAGGAATTGTATATGGAACACAGTCAATTTGAAGTACGCTTTTTGAATGGAAAAAAAATACTCCAAGAAGCTGGATTTGATGAAGTGGAATTTTACTTAACTACTAATCCAGGGGAACCGTTAAAACCACTAGTTAAAGTTGCTTCTGGCGGAGAGTTATCCCGAATGTTATTGGCATTAAAAACGATATTTTCGCAAAATCAAGGAATTACAAGTATTGTTTTTGATGAGGTAGATACTGGTGTAAGTGGCAGAGTGGCACAAGCAATTGCTGAAAAAATTGCTAAAATTGCTGAAAATTCTCAAGTTTTGTGTATTACCCATTTACCTCAAGTAGCGGCAATTGCTGATTACCAATACTATATTAAAAAAGAAATTCACGACGGACGGACGCAAACTATCGTCTCAGAACTTCCTCAAAATAAACGGGTTAACGAAATAGCCCGGATGTTGGCAGGTTCTGAAGTGACAGAGTTAACACTAGAACACGCCAAAGAATTATTAGCAATGGCTGGACATTAATAATTAAAAAATAGCCCGGAAAAAGCAAATGCTTTTCCCGGGCTATTTTTAATAGTATAGATTTTACATGACACTTAAAATAGCTGTTAAAAAGACAGAACCGACAGTCAAAATCAACATAGTCCAAATTACAACTTTAGTTACTTTACTAAAAGTGCTGCTGGATTTTTTTTCGTTCATAAAGGCCACCCTTACATAAATTCTTCTCTTGGAGTTTACTCTTATTTTTCATGCACTTCAAGTTAATTGCTGTAAAATTCACAAAAGATTCCTCTTTTTTAAATATTTAATTGCCACGTAACAAATAATTATGGTTAACCCTGTAATTAGTAAAAAAGCATTATCCGATTCTGCGAAGGGAAGTTTAACATTCATCCCATATATTCCCCCAATAATAGTAGGAATAGTTAAAACAATTGTTAAAGAAGTCAATATCTTCATGACAATGTTCAAATTATTTGACACAATAGCAGAAAAAGTTTCATTCATTTGGCTAACCAATTGCAAATTAATTTTAGCAGAGGTCATCGATTGTTTTGTTTCCACCAATATATCGTGTAAATGATTATGATAAGCATGGTGATCTTGAAATTCAGTCGTGTTGGCCAATTTAGTTAAGGTTTTAAAATTAGCTTTTGTCGCTGCTTCAAATAAAACAAGACTTTTTTGAATATCCATCAATTGATATAAATGCTTATTTTCAGTAGAAACTTGTATTTGGCCTTCTAATTTATCGACTTGATGCCTTAAATCGGCTAAATCGTGGTTGTAAGTCAAAGCCAAGTGCCAAAGAATCTGTAACACCAGATTCAATTTACTACTCATATCGTTTTTAGGTAACGGCTTTTCCAAAATATCTTTAAAAAACGGCATATGATAATTACAAACTGTAATGAGTTTTTTATCCGGAGTAATAATTAACGCCAAAGGATAAGTATTAAATTGTAAATAGCCACTTGGACTGGTCGAAACATAAGGAAACTGTAATAATAGCAAAACGGGAATCCGAAAGTTTTCTTGATTTAGTCCTTCTGCGCGGGCATTTTCATCGTCATCTAAGACACTTGTTAAATAATCTTTTGGTAGTTCATATTTTTGTGAAAGAAAGTCTATTTCATTGGGTGACGGTTTTTCGACATGAAGCCAAAGTGACTCTTTAACGTCTTTTGTTGGAGTTAATTGATTATCTTCAAGAAAATAATGCGTAATCATGTAGTCACATCCTTTATGAAACATTATAATAGAAAAACGGTGGGATTTCTTTTGAAAGGCTATAAAAACTTAAGAAAAACTTAGGTGACTGCAAGAATTTTTAAAAGAACTGCAACACTGATGTAAAGAAAATCAAGTATAGTTACCCTAGCGGTATGGAGAGGAAATGAAAAATGGAAAAGTTTACACCGTTATTAGCATTTTGGTACATTTTTCCGGTAATTGTTTTGGTTGCCTGCAACTTTCTTGTGACCACTTTTGCTTTAACGAAACGTTTTAAAATAAAAGCCCCAGATTTAGCGGTTCCTTTGCTGTTTTTAGGAATCAATCAAGTATCTCAAGCTACTTTTGCTTTTTCTGCATTGCCGTATTTTATTATCGGATTATTAATTTTAGGAATTGGTTTAGCGATTTTCCATGCTTATTTTTATGGCGAGTTAGCTTATGGCCGTTACTTGAAAATGTTTTGGCGGCTAGTTTTCTTATTGACGATGGTATTTTATGTTTTCATCGTCGTGTTGAGTTTATGGTATTTTCTGTAACTTTTTTGTGATTTTTAGCTGAAATGAATTTGTTATTAATTCTTTTGTTATCCTTGGTGAAAAAAAGTCAAAAAACTTCGCTTTTCGCTATACATATTTGGTGGTAGAAAGTGGGGGATTGTGGTAGACTGTGTATATCAAGTGGTGACAGGGGGTCTTTGTCGATGTTTATGGGCGAGTTTCAGCATTCAATCGATGCCAAAGGTCGTTTAATCGTCCCAGCAAAATTGCGGGAAAAACTCGGCGAAAAATTCATTGTTACCAGAGGACTTGATGGTTGTCTATTTGGCTATCCTTATGCTGAATGGGAAAAATTAGAAGAAAAGTTAAATGAAATGCCATTAGCTAAAAAAGATGCGCGTACTTTCGTTCGTTTTTTTTACTCAGCAGCTACTGAGTGTGAAATTGATAAACAAGGTCGGATTAATATTCCCCAAACTTTACGAAAACACGCCGGTCTAACCAAAAATTGTGTTATTACCGGTGTAAGTAACCGAATTGAAATTTGGGATGAAGCGAAATGGCAAGCTTTCTCAGAAGAAGCGGAAGAGAATTTTGATGAAATTGCCGAAACAATGATTGATTTTGGCTTATAGAAAGAGGAAATTAAATGGCAGATTCATTTCAACATTACACCGTGATGCTTAAAGAAACAGTCGATGGACTAAATATTAAACCTGACGGTATTTATGTTGATTGTACCTTAGGTGGTGCAGGTCATAGCCAATATTTATTGTCACAATTAAATGATAACGGGCATCTCTATGCTTTTGATCAAGATCAAAAAGCAATTGATCATGCTAAAGTCTTTTTAAAAGACGCTGTAGCAGCTGGAAAAGTTACTTTTATTAAAAGTAATTTTCGCAATCTAGCAGCTGCTTTAAAAGAACATGGGATTGAAAAAGTCGATGGCGTCTTATACGACTTAGGTGTCTCATCGCCACAACTAGATGAAGCTAGTCGCGGTTTTAGTTACCATCAAGATGCCCCACTAGATATGCGGATGGATCAATCAGCTCCATTTTCGGCTTATGATTTAGTCAATACGTATGATTATCACGAAATGGTGAAAATTTTTTATCGCTATGGTGAAGAGAAATTTTCTAAGCAAGTCGCAAGACAAATTGAACGGGCTAGAGAAAAGGCACCAATCGAAACGACTGGAGAACTAGTAGAGTTGATTAAAGAAGCAATTCCTGCTCCTGCTAGACGTAAAGGTGGGCATCCTGCTAAGCGAATTTTCCAAGCAATCCGCATTGCCGTTAATGACGAATTAGGGGCAATTGAGGAGTCTTTAGAACAAGCGATTGCTCTTTTAAATGTTAGAGGCAGAGTCAGCGTGATTACCTTTCATTCATTAGAAGATCGTTTGGTTAAAAATATTTTTAAAGAGTATAGTAGTCCGAAAGATTTACCACCAGGCTTACCAATGGTACCAGTGGAATATCAACCAGAATTAAAATTAATTAATCGCAAACCAATTGTTGCCAGTCAAGATGAGCTAGATGAAAATAATCGCTCCCGCAGTGCAAAATTGAGAATTGCTGAAAGAATCAAAGAATAAAAAGGAGCGTCGAAATGGCAGAAGCGAAACGTGAATATCACTATGATATGAATCAAGCAGCACCTCAAGTGGAACAACCTAATCCGTCAGCGAAACCATCGACGCCACCACGTCCTGAAATTATTCGCATTCCAGCATCGCCAGCTCGAAAATTAAAACGGATTAGTGGCTTGGAAAAAATCATTGGGATTTTTCTGTTGGCTGCTATCATTGGCTTGGCGGTATTAACCGTTTATGTCCGAACAGATATTAGCCAGCTAGAACGGGAAGTTTCTCAAATTGAAGCACAAACGACCCAACAAGCCGAAGAAAAAACCCGTTTAGAACAAGAAAAAAGCGAGCTTTCAAAAACGGAACGAATTAAAAAAATTGCGGAGAAAAAAGGACTTAAAATTAACGATGATAATTTAAGGAAAGTGAAGTAAATGCGTTTTAAACGAATTAGAAAGTATTTCCGCAAGAAAAATCAAAATCCAACGAACAACCGCAAAAAAGTAGGGATTATTCTCTTTGCTACGAGTATTGGGTTGTTCTTTTTGTTTGCCACCCGTTTAGGTTATCTGGTGGTAGTTGGAAACGTAGCGGGAACTTCTTTGGAAAAGAAGACTGCTGCCTTATATGAAGGTAGTAAAGTAGTAAAAGCTAAAAGAGGAACTATTTATGATCGCAATGGTGTAGCAATTGCTGAAGATGCGACATCTTATTCCTTAAAGGCTATTTTGTCTAAAAATTATAAAACAGGAGATAAAAAACTCTACGTTCAAAGTAAGGATTATGAAAAAGTTGCCACCATTTTACATGATATTTTAGGCTTAGATGAAAAAGAAGTCGTGTCCCGTTTAAAAGAAGGGGCAAAAAATGAATTGTATCAAGTTGAATTTTCTGGGAAAGGTAAGAATATCACTTTAGAAAAGAAGAAAAAAATAGAACAAGCAATGGAAAAGGCCGGTTTATCAGGGTTAGACTTTGATGAACATCCTAATCGTATTTATCCAAATGGCGTATTTGCATCGCATTTTATTGGCTATGCTGAACCAGAAGTGGATGACAAAGGTGTAGATAAAGGGTTAGTCGGGAAGATGGGCCTAGAAGCTGCATATAACGATATTTTAAGCGGAACTGATGGCGAAATTGTCTATCAAAAAGACAATTATCAAAATCCATTACCTGGTACAGTCGCACAAAAAAAAGCCGCTAAAGACGGTCAAGATATTTATACGACTTTAGATAGCGGCCTACAAACGTATTTAGAATCATTAATGGATACAGCAGTGAAAAAATATAAACCAGAAGATGCTACTGCGGTATTAATGGAGGCAAAAACGGGCGAAATTTTAGCCATGAGTCAACGACCGACGTTTAATCCTGAAACGAAAAAGGAATTTTCTAATAAAGACTTTAATTGGATGAATTTATTAGTAGAAGATCGCTATGAACCTGGTTCCACAATGAAAGTCATGACAACTGCTGCTGCAATTGAAGATGGTGTTTTTAATGAAAATGAAACCTTTACGTCTGGTGAAATTAAAGTCGCTGATGCAACGATTAACGACTGGGATTATCAAGAACAAAGACGAACATTAACCATGCGCCAAGCGCTATCTTGGTCTAGTAATGTCGGAATGGTTAAGCTAGAACAAAAAATGGGCGATACGTGGCAAAATTATTTGAAAAAATTTGGTTTTGGTCAAAGTACGTATTCCGGCTTGCCTGGGGAAAACAGTGGTATTTTACCTACTAATAACATTGTTGATAAGGCGATGAGTTCATTTGGTCAAGGGATTGGTGTGACTAATTTCCAAATGATGCGGGCTTTTTCTGCGATAGCAAATAATGGTAAAATGTTAGAACCACATTACATTAGTAAAGTTGTAAACAGTCAAACTGGAACTGAACGCGTAACAGAGCCAGAAGTTGTTGGCAATCCTATTAGTGCACAGACAGCCACTAAAGTACGGGAATATATGCGCGATGTCATTGAAAGTAAAGATTATGGTAGTGCTTATGGTGTTTATAGTGTTCCAGGGTATAAAATCGCTGCTAAAACAGGGACGGCCCAAATTGCAGATGAAAAAAATGGTGGCTACTACCAAGGCGATACTGCATATCTGTATTCCATAGTTGAAATGATTCCAGCCGAAGATCCAGAATATGTCTTGTATATGACAATGAAAATGCCAGAGCATTGGGAACAAAAAGCTTTAGGTGACATCGGCAATGCTTTGTTAAAACGGGCAATGGAATTTAAAGATGATCAACCCGCTTCTGCGAGTGAAAATACTGAAAAAATTGAAGTTGCGGATTATCGTAATTTAGGTAAAGACAGTGCCGCAGCTGACGCAAGTAAAAATGGTTTAGTACCAATTGTAATTGGAACTGGCAGTAAAATTAAAGAGCAAGGAACACCTCACGGCACTAAAGTATTAGCTGGTGAAAAATTGATTTTACTTACCACTGGCTCCGAGTACTATATGCCAGATGTGACCAATTGGTCGAAAGCTGATTTGGTTAAACTGGGAGATTTACTAGGTGTTAAAGTTACATTCAAAGGTGACGGTTACTGTTCAGGACAAAGTTTAGCTCCTTATGAGCGTATTGACGGGCAGGAAATTGAATTTACCATGTCACAATAATCTGAAATTTATCAAATAGAAATGCTATCACTCCTCTTGGCGTATTTTGCCAAAGAGGAATGATATGCGTAGAGAAAATAAGCTTCATTTTTATAAAAAAATGATTACATTAAAAAGAACTAGGATGTCAGTTCCTCTTGGCGCGTTCTGCCAAAGAGGAATGATATGCGTAGAGAAAATAAACTTCATTTTTATAAAAAAATGATTACATTAAAAAGAACTAGGAGATTTTAAAAATGGAATGGACAAAGATGATTTTACCAATTGTGAGTAGCTTTGCGATGACTTATGCAGTCATGCCTCTTTTCATCGGCTATTTTCGCGTCAAACAATTCGGACAAGAAATTAGAGATGAAGGACCTAAATGGCACAACGTTAAAGCAGGGACCCCTACAATGGGTGGTGTTGTCTTTTTAATTGCTTCTGTTTTAACAGGTCTATGGGTGGGTGCTTGGTTAAATCAATTGACAGCTTCTTTATTTATCTTATTGTTCATTTTATTTTTATATGGTTTATTAGGGTTCTTAGATGATTTTATTAAAATTTTTAAAAAGCGCAATATGGGTTTAAATTCCTTGCAGAAATTAATTGGTCAAATCATCGGTGCTGTTATTTTTTATTTTGTCTTTTTAAAAGAAGGTAATAGCAATCTTTTAAATATATTTGGAATTGAAGTAAACTTAGGCATTCTCTATGGACTTTTTGTCATTTTTTGGCTAGTGGGCTTTTCCAATGCAGTTAATTTGACCGATGGAATTGATGGCTTGGTTTCTGGCTTGGGGGTTATTTCCTTTGCAACTTATGGTATCATAGCTTTTAAGCAAAACCAATTTGATGTCTTGATCATTTGTTTAAGTGTAATCGGCGGACTATTGGGCTTTTTCCCTTACAACCACAAACCAGCTAAGATTTTTATGGGGGATGTAGGGTCGCTTGCACTTGGCGGCTTACTGGCGGCGATTTCTATTTTGTTACATCAAGAATGGACGTTGTTATTAATCGGTCTTATTTACGTCGTTGAAACTGCCAGTGTAATGTTGCAGGTGGCCTCCTTCAAATTAACCGGCAAACGTCTATTTAAAATGTCACCCATCCATCACCATTTTGAGATGAGCGGTTGGACTGAATGGAAAATCGATCTGGTTTTTTGGGGGATCGCTTTTGTTTGTTCGGTACTTACGCTTTTGATCATTTGGTAGGAGATGGAAAAAATGAAACAAATTAATGAATATCAAAATAAAAAAGTTCTTGTGTTAGGATTAGCAAAAAGTGGATTCAGTGCGGCCAAATTATTACATGATTTGGGCGCACTTGTTACCGTTAATGACGGCAAACCTTTTGAAGAAAATCCAGAAGCGCAAGATCTTTTGGCGTTAGGGGTTAAAGTTGTAACGGGTAGTCATCCCATTGAATTATTAGATGAAGATTTTGCTTTAATGGTTAAAAATCCTGGTATTCCCTATAGTCAACCGCTAGTGAAAAAAGCAGTGGAAAAAGGTTTGCCAATTATTACTGAAGTTGAATTAGCCTATCAAATTGCAGAATGTCCACTCATTGGAATTACGGGTACCAATGGAAAGACGACTACAACGACAATGATTGGTGAAATTCTAAATGCGGGGATGAAAAAAGGTAAAGCACTGTTAGCTGGTAATATTGGTTATCCGGCTAGTACAGTAGCCCAAGATGCAAAAAAAGATGATGTCATGGTAACAGAATTATCTAGTTTTCAATTAATGGGCATTAAAACCTTTCATCCAGAAATTGCGGTTATCACCAATATTTTTTCTGCTCATTTAGATTACCATGGTTCCCAAGCAGAATATGAAAAAGCTAAATGGCATATCCAAGAGAATATGACTGCAACTGATTATTTAGTTTTAAACTGGGACCAAAAGGTTATCCAAGATTTAGCTAAAACGACAAAAGCTCAGCTTGTTCCTTTTTCTAGTACCCAGACAGTACCGGGAGCTTATCAAAAAGAAGGTAAATTGTACTTTCATGAGGAATTTATTATGGCAGCTGATACATTAGGAGTACCTGGCAATCATAATGTTGAAAATGCGTTAGCAGCAATTGCTGTAGCGAAATTACGTAATATTTCAAATGAAGACATTAAAGAAACGTTACAAAGTTTTAGTGGGGTGCCCCATCGGACTCAATTTGTAGGAACAATTAACGAACGGCGGTTTTTCAATGATTCGAAAGCCACAAATATTTTAGCGACAGAGATGGCATTGAGTGGTTTTGACCATGAAAAATTAATTTTATTAGCCGGTGGTTTAGATCGTGGTAATAGTTTTGATGATTTAATCCCATCATTAATTGGATTAAAAGCAATAATTGTTTTTGGTGAGACAAAAGATAAGCTAGCACAGGCAGCACGAGATGCCCATATTCCAACTATTGAATTTAGTGAAAATGCTGAAACAGCTGTAGCAAAAGCTTACGCCCTAAGTGAGCCTGGTGATACGATTTTATTATCTCCTGCCAATGCTAGTTGGGATCAATATAAAAATTTTGAAATTAGAGGCGACCGTTTTATTGCAGCCGTAAATGACTTGAAAAAATAATAGAAATGAGCGAATTACGTGAAAGTATTAGTAACTGGTGGGGGAACAGGTGGTCATATCTATCCTGCCTTAGCCTTTGTAAAATACGTTAAAGAACAAGAACCGACAGCTGAATTTATGTATGTGGGGGGTAAAAGAGGGTTAGAAAATAAAATTCTACCTAAAACCGATATTCCCTTTAAAACTTTAGAAATTCAAGGGTTTAAACGCAAACTGTCATTTGACAATGTCAAGACCTTGCAGCTTTTTTTCAAAAGCATTAAAGAAGCAAAACAAATTTTAAAATCTTTTCAACCAGATGTCGTTATCGGAACAGGTGGTTACGTTTCTGGAGCGGTGGTTTATGCAGCCGCTAAAATGAAAATTCCGACAATTGTTCACGAACAAAATAGTATTCCAGGGATGACCAACAAGTTTTTAAGTCGTTATGCCACTAAGATTGGGATTTGTTTTAAAGATGCGGCCCAGTTTTTCCCAGCTGAAAAAACTGTATTGGTAGGGAATCCTCGTGCTAGTGAAGTAAGTGATACTAAAAAATCTGATATTTTGACAACTTTTGGTTTAAAAGAAGACAAACCAACTGCCTTAATCTTTGGTGGTAGTCAAGGTGCTTTAAAGATCAATCAAGCCGTAACTAAAGCTTTGCCAATTTTTGCTACCCGTGACTATCAGGTCCTGTATGCTTCTGGGGAAAGATACTTTAATGAAATTAAAAATGAAGCAAAGATTGACTTAAGCCAGTTGACAAATGTTAGTGTTGCCCCCTATATTGATAAGATGGCGGCAGTGATGGTTTGCTGTGACTTATTGGTGGGACGAGCTGGTGCGACATCTATTGCGGAGTTTACTGCATTAGGCTTACCAGCAGTTTTAATTCCTAGCCCTTACGTGACCGCAGATCATCAAACTAAAAATGCTCAAAGTTTAGTCGACGCTGGCGCTGCATTCATGATTAAAGATGATGCATTGACTGCTGAGTCATTAGTTGCAGCTATTGATGAGATTATGCAAAATCAAGTAAAACGGCAGCAAATGGCAACTGCTTCTAAATCAGAAGGTATACCAGATGCAAGTCAACGACTATTCCAATTAGTGCAGGAAATTACTGCGTAAGATAAAGGTGGTGACGCATATCAGTAAGAAAGACCAGCCCAATAAAAGTGGTGAAAAGTCAGACGTCCATGCTGTCAATTTGACGCCGTGGCAAAAAGCCAACTTGGAGTATCGAAAAAAAAATGGTCAAGATGCGACGTGGTCTCCGACAGTTATTGCTGGACAGGAGCAAAAAGAAGAACCACAATTATCGGAAAATGCCAGTGATTTACCGATTGAAGGGGGTTCTTTAAACCCAAATGGTTCTTTTGCCGATCGGTTGCCAAAATTGAAATATGAACGAAATTCGGTACTTTACCGCCGTTTGACGATTATAATTTTACTTTTTTTAATACCGTTGTTATTTACTTTGTACTACGTTTCTCCTTTAAGTAAACTGGCTGCGGTTCATGTGGTAAAAAATGATACTGTAACAAAAACAGCTGTAACACAAGCAGCTGGATTTAATCTTGACGAGGGCCTTTGGTCTCAATATTGGCATCGAAAAGAAAATGAAGCAAAAATAAAGAAAGCTTTGCCACGAGTAAAAAGTGTTTCGGTTGCGATTGAACATTTTAATGAATTCAAATTAACTGTAACAGAATATCAAGAAGTCGCTATTTTAGAAAAAGGTGACAGCTATGCTCCGGTGATTGAAAATGGCAAGGTTTTGGCTGAAACGGTAAAAAAACCAGCAGAAAACCTGCCCATACTAGAAGACTTTAAATCGCAAAAGCGTATTTTGGCTGTTTTAAAACAGTACCAAAAACTTTCACAAGCATTACGCAGTAGTATTTCGCAAATTAAGTACACGCCAACAAATGCCAACGCTGAGTTATTAAATTTATTGATGAATGATGGCAATACCGTTATTATTAATATCTCAAATCTAGCCGAGCAACTAAAGTACTATCCTCAAGTTGCTAAGGAGTTAAAAGGCAAAGGCGTTGTTGATATGGAAGTGGGAATTTTCACCTATCCGTACCCTAAGGAGGATGAAAAAACAAAAGAAACAACGAATTCTTCCAATTCAGCGCAAAGCGAAAACAATCAAAATGAAACCAATGAAAATACAGCAGAAAATGAAACTCAAAGTGAAACCAATAATAACACCCAAATAGAGCAATAAAAATTTCAAATATTTTTCATAACGTATTTCTAAAAAGTTGATTTTTGTGGTATTATTGTTAGCAGTGAACAAAATATTAAACTGATAGATAAAAACGGACCTTTACTGTTCGATCTATATGGAAATTTAGTAGGAGGGAATCCCATTCATGGCAAAAACGGGAATGTATGTCGGCCTTGACATTGGAACGACTTCAGTGAAAGTTGTCGTTGCAGAGTATGTCGAAAACCAAATGAATATCATTGGTGTAGGCAACGCCAAATCTGAAGGTATTAACAGAGGGATTATTGTCGATATTGAAAAATCGGTTCAAGCAATTCAACGAGCCGTCAAGCAAGCAGAAGAAAAAGCAGGTATCCAAATTCGTAGTGTAAGCGTTGGTGTTCCAGCCAATTTATTAGAAGTGGAAAACTGTCAAGGAATGATTGCTGTTAACAGCGAATCAAAAGAAATTACAGATGAAGATGTACGCAATGTCGCTTCAGCTGCTTTAGTACGTTCAGTTCCTCCTGAAAGACAAATCATTACGATTTTGCCACAAGAATTTACAGTGGATGGCTTTGAAGGTATTAAAGATCCACGGGGAATGATTGGTGTACGGTTAGAAATGTTTGGTGTTGTTTTCACTGGACCTAAAACAATTTTACACAACATTCGTAAATGTGTGGAAAAAGCAGGCCTTCACTTAAATGAAATGGTGATTACACCTCTTGCTTTAACAGAATCTATTTTATCTGATGGTGAAAAAGATTTTGGAACAACGGTTATTGATATTGGCGGTGGCCAAACGACGACCTCAGTTATGCATGATAAACAATTGAAATTTACTCACGTTAACCAAGAAGGTGGCGAATACGTGACAAAAGATATTTCAACTGTTTTAAATACATCTTTTAACAATGCTGAAGCTTTAAAAATTAATTATGGTGATGCTTACCCAGAACGCACATCTGCTAGTGAAGAATTTCCAGTAGATGTAATTGGTAAATCTGAACCAGTCAAAATTGATGAACGCTACTTAGCTGAAATCATTGAAGCTCGGATGGAACAAATTTTCACTAAATCAAAAGAAGTTTTAGATGAAATTGATGCGTTAAGTTTACCAGGTGGGGTTGTCTTAACTGGTGGTGCCGCAAGTTTACCTGGCGTTGTCGACTTAGCTCAAGAAATTTTTGGCACAAACGTCAAACTTTACGTACCAAATCATATGGGCTTACGTAACCCAGTCTTTACCAATGTCATCTCAATTGTAGATTATTCTGCAAATTTAAGTGAAGTTTATCAATTGGCAAAAACAGCTGTAACGGGTGAACGTACACAACCTGCTACAAGTCAAGAAGCGCCGGTTCCTGTTACACAAGAGCCAGCTTATGATGAATATGATAGCCCAGAAGAAACGTATGAAGAAGCTGACGAATCAACTGGCGAAAGCGTTAAAGACAAAGTAAAAGATTTCTTTTCGAATATTTTCGACTAAACCCAAGCAGGAGGAATAAACATTATGGAATTTTCAATTGACAATACCGTAAACGACGGCGCAGTCATTAAAGTTATCGGTGTCGGCGGTGGCGGTGGCAACGCAGTTAACCGTATGATCGAAGAAAACGTTAAAGGTGTAGAGTTCATCGCAGCTAATACCGATGTTCAAGCCTTAAAAAATTCAAAAGCTGAAACTGTTATTCAATTAGGGCCTAAATATACCCGGGGTCTTGGTGCAGGCTCACAACCAGAAGTTGGTCAAAAGGCTGCAGAAGAAAGTGAAGAAGCTATTCGCGAAGCATTAGATGGCGCAGACATGATCTTTATTACCGCTGGTATGGGTGGTGGTACTGGTACTGGTGCTGCTCCAATCGTCGCTAAAATTGCAAAAGAACTTGGCGCTTTGACAGTTGGTGTCGTAACACGTCCATTTACTTTTGAAGGTCCAAAACGTGGCCGCTTTGCCGCAGAAGGGATCGCACAATTAAAAGAAAACGTAGATACTTTACTTATTATTTCAAACAACCGTCTATTAGAAGTTGTTGATAAAAAGACACCAATGCTTGAAGCATTCCGTGAAGCAGATAACGTTTTACGTCAAGGGGTACAAGGTATTTCTGATTTAATTACTGCACCAGGTTACGTGAACTTGGACTTCGCTGATGTGAAAACAGTAATGGAAAATCAAGGTACTGCTTTAATGGGTATCGGTGTTGCTTCTGGTGAAGATCGTGTCATTGAAGCGACGAAGAAAGCTATTTCTTCTCCGTTACTTGAAACTTCAATCGATGGAGCAGAACAAGTCTTATTAAATATTACTGGTGGTTTAGATATGACCTTGTTTGAAGCACAAGATGCTTCTGATATTGTAGCAAATGCTGCCACAGGGGATGTCAACATCATCTTAGGTACTTCAATCAATGAAGAACTAGGAGATGAAATCCGCGTAACAGTAATTGCAACCGGAATTGATCCGACAAAAAAGGAAAATAAAGGTCGTACTTCAAGACAAAATCAAATCCACAGCATCCCACAAAAACCGGTTTTAGATATGGAACAAGCAAAACCAACACAACCAGAAGATGACAATGCTTTTGGTGACTGGGATATTCGCAAGGAACAAACAGTGCGTCCTAAAGTTGATGATACACAATTTGAAAATATCGAAAAGAAAGAATTCGATACATTTAATCGTGACGATGTAAAATCTGGTGATGATGATGAATTAAGTACACCACCATTTTTCCGTCGTAAACGTTAATTAAAGCTTTGGAGGTAAGAGCACATGATTGCTGAGAACTTGCGGGAGGTCCGACAAGAGATACAGGAGTCATGTGCTCTTGTTGGTCGTGACGAAAAAAGTGTCCGGTTGGTTGCCGTGACAAAAACGGTCTCTAGTCAAGTAATGCGCCAGTTGACAGATCTGAACGTTTTAGATTTAGCAGAAAACCGTACCGATGTTTTCTTAGAGAAAAAACAAGAATTGGCTGATATTGATACGATTTGTTGGCATTTTATTGGCAATTTACAGCGGAGAAAGGTAAAATTAGTTATAAATGAAATAGACTATTTCCACGCTTTAGATAGTTTAAGCTTGGCAGCAGAAATCCAAAAAAGAGCTGAACATGTTATTAAATGTTTCGTAGAAGTCAATGTTTCAGGTGAAGCATCAAAACATGGTGTTGCACCAGCAGAACTTTTAGATTTTATGTTAGCCCTTGCAGCTTATGATAAAATACAGGTCGTAGGACTGATGACAATGGCACCATTTGGCGCTACAGTATCAGTACAACGGGATATCTTCGGCAGGTTAAGACAACTGCAACAAGAGATTGAAGCGGCTAATTTAGCCTATGCTCCTTGTCATGAATTAAGTATGGGAATGAGCAATGACTTTCAAGCAGCGATTTATGAAGGAGCAACGTTTATTCGTGTCGGTACTGCTTTAGTCAAAGATGCCTAAAAGGAGGAGTTATCATGTCGATTTTTAGCAAAGCGGCAGATTTTTTCGGTTTATCAGAAGATAACTATGAAGAATATGAAGTGACCCCTGGGGTCGATGGTTATGAAGCAGTTGTTGATGAAATGCCAGTAGAACAATCAAATCCTATTGAGGAAAGTGTTCCTGTGAATCAGGTACCAAAGACAGATAAAAAAGTTGTTTCATTGCGTCAAAATATCAAGACGCCAACCACTACTAAACGTCAACATGGTACTAGTCATTCAAAGGGAAACACTAGCAAAATTACTATTTTGGAACCTCGCAATTATCAAGAAGTAAAAAAAATCGCGCAGCATGTTTTAAATGGTGAGGCGGTATTAGTTAATTTTCAATCGGTAGAAGAAGATCAAGCGCGACGAATCGTTGATTTTTTAACTGGCACGGTTTATGCCCAAGATGGGGATATAAAACGCGTCGGTGATGAAATTTTCTTATGTACGCCTTGTGATGTTGAAATTGATGGTCAAGATTCTTTGCCCACAGAAACAGATTTATATGATTTAAATTAAGGAGGCAATTGCCATTTTTAGGTTATTAGGTTTGCTTAACGATGCCGTTTATTTTTATTCGGTTTTATTAATGATTTATGCTTTATTATCTTGGTTTCCTGGTGGGTATCAGTCAGCTATTGGTCGTTTTTTAAGAAAAATTTGTGAACCATATTTGAGTTTATTTGATCGACTTAATTTAACGATTGGCCCAATTGATTTAACAATTGCAGTCGCAATTATTGTCTTGAATTTAGCGAGTCAAGGTCTAACAACAATTTTAGTCAATATTATGTATTAAGAAAAGGGGTGGGAATCTATGAACGTAAATGTCTATCAACATTTTCGGGCTGATGAACGCCCTTTTATTGACGCTGTGACTGACTGGATAGAACAAGTCCAAATGCAATATGCACCGTATCTAACTGATTTTTTAGACCCACGTCAAGCGTATATTGCGGAAACTTTGATTCGGCAAGAAACCGATTTAAAATTCATGTTTTACGGTGGTTACGAACAAGCTGAAAGACGGCGCTTATTAATTTATCCCGATTATTATGAACCAACTTTAGATGAGTTTGACATTGCCGTTTATGAAGTTCATTATCCCAAAAAGTTTGCAAATTTAAGTCATGGTAAGTTATTGGGGACGTTAATTGGGACGGGAATTAAGCGCGAGTATTTTGGAGATATTATTAGTGATGGCTCTGCGTGGCAAATCTTTATTGCCAAAGAAGTCGCGAGTTTTGTAGCTTTACAAATCGTCAAAGTCGGCAATGTAACAGCTAGATTAGAAGAACAGCATTATACTAATATATTAACCCCAAAAGATAGCTGGGAAGAAGAAAAAACAACCGTCTCTTCTCTGCGCTTAGATACAGTTATTGCAACAGTTTTTAATATTTCACGTCAACGAGCTAAACAATTAGTGGAAAGTGGCAAAATTAAAGTGAATTGGACCGAAACATTACGGCCGGATTTTATGTTAGATTTATTAGATATTATTTCTGTTCGCGGTTTTGGCCGTATTCAGTTACAAGAAATTGAAGGAAAAACGAAAAAAGATAAAATACGCTTAACTTTAGGTGTTTTAAGAAAATAAGTAGAGGTGGTAAGAAAATGGCATTGACTCCATTAGACATTAACAATAAAACTTTCGCGGTAAAAATGCGCGGATATAATCAAGACGAAGTTGACGACTTTTTAGATTTAGTAGGTCGCGATTACGAAGAGTTATTACAAAAGAATCGTGAAATGGAAAAAGCATTAAAACATGCAGAAGAAAAACTTGAATATTTCAATGAGTTAAAAGACGCCTTGAATCAATCTATTATCGTAGCTCAAGATACCGCTGATAAAGTGAAAACAAGTGCAAGTAAAGAATCTGAAGTAATCGTAACTTCCGCCCAAAATCGAGCAGATGAGTTAGTCTCAAGTGCTGAAAAACATGCCCACGAATTGACGACTGCTGCTGAACAAAAAGCCAAAGAAATTTTAAATGACGCTAGTGAAAGCGCACGCCAATTGGCGACTGAAACCAACGATTTGAAAACAAAAACGCGAGTGTTCCACCAAAACTTGACGTTAATGTTACAATCTCAATTAGAACAAGTGAAAAGTCCAGAATGGGATGAAATTTTAAAACCATTTGCAAGTTATGTGCAAGATGGACATGAAGCATTCCAAGAACTAATGGAAAAAGAGCTTGACAAAGAAAATCCAGATGAAGTAAACTCAAACAGTGATATGACTGAAAATCAAATGGATATTGTTGAGGCCAGTGAAAAAATTATCACACCAAGTCAAGAAATTCCTGCGGTTAACACATTAGATGATGCCAAGGAATTACTAAATAAAATTGAAGAAAAAGACCAAAAATAGAACAGAAAAGTTTTTAGTACTTTCTTTCAGCGAGTCGGTGATAGTGAAAGACCGATGAACCCTGCTAAAAAAAAGATCCTCTATTGGTTTTAATGTTGAAGTAAGTAGACATTAACGTATGATTTCGTTAACAATCACAAAGAAGTACATTTTGTACAAATTTGGGTGGTACCACGACAACGTTCGTCCCTTGGTTGGGATGAACGTTTTTTTATTTTGAAAAAAATAGTGAGTAGATAGAATAGGAGCGGATATTCATGAAGATGAAAGAGACATTGCATCTAGGCAAAACCGGTTTTCCCATGCGGGGGAATTTGCCGAATCGGGAAAAAGAATGGCAAAAAGATTGGGAAGAAGCGGATTTATACGGACAACGCCAAAAGTTAAACGAAGGCAAACCTTCTTTTGTTTTACACGATGGACCGCCATACGCCAACGGCAATATTCATATTGGGCACGCTTTAAATAAAATTAGTAAAGATATTATTGTACGCTATAAATCAATGTCTGGTTTTCGGGCGCCTTACGTTCCGGGTTGGGATACTCATGGTTTACCAATTGAGCAAGTATTAGCAAACAAAGGAATTAAACGCAAAGAGATGACCATGTCTGAGTACCGCGAAAAATGTCGGGAATATGCGATGTCACAAGTTGATAAACAACGTAACGACTTTAAACGGCTTGGAGTCGCCGGAGATTGGGAAAATCCTTATGTTACGCTAGATCCAACTTATGAAGCTGCTGAAATTCGCGTTTTTGGAAAGATGGCAGAAAAAGGTTATATTTATAAAGGTCTAAAACCAATTTATTGGTCACCATCCAGTGAATCTTCTTTAGCAGAAGCAGAAATTGAATATAAAGATGTGAAATCACCATCTATTTTTGTAGCATTTAAAGTTGTCGATGGTAAAGGTCTACTAGATACAGATACTTCTTTGATTATTTGGACGACAACACCTTGGACATTACCGGCAAACTTAGGTATCTCGGTTAACCCTACTTATACGTATGTCCAAATTGAAGCAGATGGAAAAAAATATGTGGTGGCAAAAGATCTACTAGAAACAGTCAAAAATGAAATTGGCTGGCAAGATGTCACTATCTTACAAGAATTTCCTGGTACCAAAATGGAATACATGACAGCGCAACATCCATTTTATGATCGCACTTCTTTAGTAATGTGTGGGGATCACGTAACATTAGATGCCGGAACTGGGTTAGTTCACACTGCACCAGGTCATGGTGAAGATGACTATATCGTCGGTAAAAAATATGGGTTAGACGTTTTATCACCAATTGATAATCGCGGCGTCTTTACTGCAGAAGCACCAGGTTTTGAAGGGATGTTTTACGATAAAGCCAATCCAGAAGTAACAAAATTATTGGAAGAAAAAGGCGCTTTATTAAAACTTGATTTCTTCACCCACAGCTATCCCCATGATTGGCGGACGAAAAAACCAGTTATTTACCGTGCAACACCACAATGGTTTGCCTCCATTGATAAATTTAGAGCAGATATTTTAGCTGAAATTGAAAAAGTTGATTGGATTATTCCATGGGGTAAAACCCGTCTTTATAACATGATTCGTGATCGGGGAGATTGGGTAATTTCTCGCCAACGGGCATGGGGTGTACCGTTGCCAATTTTTTATGCGGAAAATGGTGAAGCAATCATTACCCCTGAAACAATTGAACATGTCGCAGAATTATTTGCCGCTCACGGTTCAAATATTTGGTTTGAAAAAGAAGCAAAAGAATTATTACCTGCTGGATTCACACATCCAGGTTCTCCTAATGGTGAATTTACTAAAGAAAACGATATTATGGATGTTTGGTTTGATTCAGGTTCTTCGCATGAAGCTGTTTTACGGCAACGACCAGAATTAAGTTTTCCAGCCGATATGTATTTAGAAGGTTCAGATCAATACCGTGGTTGGTTTAATTCAAGTATTACAACCAGTGTTGCGATTAATGGAGTTGCACCTTATAAAGCTGTATTATCACAAGGCTTTACCTTAGATGGTGAAGGTCGTAAGATGAGTAAATCACTCGGAAACACCATTGCGCCGGAAAAAGTTATTAATCAAATGGGCGCTGATATCTTGCGTCTTTGGGTGGCAAGTGTCGATTATGAAGCAGACGTGCGCGTTTCGATGGATATTTTGAATCAAGTTTCAGAAGTTTATCGTAAAATCCGGAACACTATGCGCTTTTTACTTGCTAATACGAATGACTTTAATCCGAAAACAGATGCAGTGCCATATTCTGAATTACGTTCAGTTGATAAATATATGACAGTTCGTTTAAATCAAGTTATCAAAACAATTTTAGAAGATGGTTATGAAAAATATAATTTCTTACACATTTATCGGACTGTAATGAACTTTTTAACAGTTGATTTATCTTCTTTCTATTTGGATTTTGCCAAAGATGTCGTTTATATCGAAGCTGAAAATGATCATGCAAGACGTTCCATGCAAACCGTTTTCTATCAAGCAGCTGTTGCTTTGACAAAACTTTTGACACCAATTTTACCTCATACAGCAGAAGAAATCTGGTCTTACTTGCAAGAAGAAGACGACTATGTGCAATTAGCTGAAATGCCTAGTTATGAAGAATTTGCCAATCAAGATGAGTTACTGGATATGTGGAGTGCCTTTTTAGATTTTAGAGATAACGTCTTAAAAGCGTTAGAAGAAGCCCGTAACGAAAAATTGATTGGGAAACCATTGGAAGCCAAAGTGACGATTTACCCTAATGAACAAGTATCAGACTTACTAACAGCAATCGATAGTGATTTGGCCCAACTGTTAATTGTAGCATCAGACTACTTTACAGTTGAAAAAGTCGGGACTGCGGTTCCAAGTAATGCGATGAAATTTGATGATGTGGCGATTTTAGTAGAAAAAGCCGATGGTCATGTATGTGATCGTTGTCGCCAAGTCCGTAAAGAAATTGGTAGCAATCCTAAATTACCATCATTGTGCCACCATTGTACTGAAATTGTCCAAGAAAGCTTTCCTGAAGCTGTAGAACAGGGAATTGAATAAAAGAAAAAAATAAAATAGTGTTACTCGTTATAGTAAATAAGGACCTGAAATGTGTCGGCATTTCAAGTCCTTATTTCGTCTGTAAATTTCGAGCTGTTATTATATTTTACGAACGTTTCTAAAAAAATAGCGGAAAAAGTTTTGAAAGTAATTGCAGTCTTGTGAAAAACAATGTAAACTATTTGAAATTAGAATTTTCAGAAAATAAAAAAAGTAGGTGCCTGCGTGGAAAAAATTGCAGAGAAAAACTTGATGTATGATCCCAAGTTTGAAAAAGATGCGTGTGGAATGGGCTTTATCGCGCAAAAAGATGGCCAAGCCTCTCACCAATTAGTTGAACACGCCTTAACAATGTTAGAACGAATGAACCACCGAGGCGGGACGGGCGCCCAACCAGATACTGGCGATGGTGCGGGTATTTTAATGGCGTTACCAGATCGCTTTTTTCGTAAAAAAGCTAGCGAAGCGGGGATAACTTTACCTCAAAATGGTGATTATGCTGTCGCAATGTTATTTTTACCAAAAGACAAAGTTCAAAAAGAACAAATGACCCAAGTGTTAATCGAAGATATTCTAAAAGCGGGTTATGACGTATTATGGTCTAGAGATGTCCCGTATAATTTTTATGAATGTGGCCCAGGCGCCCAAGCTGTAATGCCGAATTTTTTACAACTTTTCATCGAAAAACCATTAGATGTTAAAAGTGGCCGGGATTTTGAAGACCAACTATTTCGTTTAAGACGTAAAATTGAAAAAGCCTACAATCCAACCGAATTGGTAATTTGTAGTCTTTCAGCCAAAACAATTGTTTATAAAGGAATGTTGCACGCGTATCAAGTTGGCCGCTTTTATCCAGATTTAAAAGATGAATTAATGGAAACAAGCATTGCTTTAACGCATTCTCGTTTTTCAACGAATACTTTTCCAAGTTGGGACCGAGCGCAACCATTTCGTTTTTTGGCACATAATGGCGAAATTAACACATTACGTGGTGCAGAAAACTGGATGCATAGCCATAAAATTGAAATTTATAACGAAGATAATTCCGATTCAGCTAAATTAGAAAATTGTTTAGAATATTTGTATCGTAATGGCCGAGATATCCCTCACGCTTTAATGATGATGGTGCCAGAAGCATGGTCCAAAGAAGCCAATTTATCAAAAGAATTACAAGCATTTAATGAATACAACGCTAGTTTTATGGCTCCTTTTGATGGGCCAGCCGCTTTATGTTTTACCGATGGTGAAATGGTTGGCGCTGCATTAGATAGAAATGGGTTACGTCCTTCTCGTTATTCTATTACAAAAGATGGTTTAATTGTCGTAGCCTCAGAGTCGGGTGTAGTTGACTTAGCTCCTAATGAAGTGATTGAAAAGGGGGTTTTAGGTCCAGCCAATTTATTTATTGTCGATACAAAAAAAGGTAAAATCTATCGCAATGATGAAATTCGTCAAAAGTACGCTACCGCTAAGCCTTATGAAAAGTGGTTAGCTGAAAAGAGAATTAATTTAGATGAAATAAAGCCGCCAAAGAAAAAAAATTGCGTTATGACTGAAAAAGAAATGAGACATTTGTGGCAATTAAATGGATATACAGATGAGATTTTAAGAACGGTGATTCTACCGATGGCCCAAAACGGCGAAGAGCCTGTCATCTCGATGGGATTTGATTCACCTTTAGCTGTTTTAAGTGACAAGCCTCAATCGTTGTTTACTTATTTTAAACAGCAATTTGCGCAAGTCACCAATCCGCCGATTGATGCGATTCGCGAAAAATTAGTCATCGGTACTGAACTTTTCTTAGGTAGAGATAGCGATATACGTCAAGATCAAGCACAAAATTGCAATAAAGTAAAAATTGCGAGTCCAATTTTAAATACGACAGAATTTGAAAAGTTATTGACGATTGATTGTGACCAGCAAAAGACTGTGGTTCAATCGATTTTATATCCGGTAAATGAAGAAGACCCAAATAGCCTACAACAAGCATTAGAGCGCGTGTTTAAAGAAGCGGAAACAAAAATTGATAACGGTGGTACGATTATTGTTTTAAGTGATCGAAATCGAAAAAAAGGTGAGCTGGCGATTCCAATTTTATTAGCTGTTTCAGGCTTGCATAATTATCTTGTTGCGCGGGGCAAGGGCTCATTAGCCTCGATTGTAGCTGATACTGCCGAGGCTTGTGAAGTTCATCACTGCGCGATGTTAGTCGGATATGGTGCAAGCGGCGTGCATCCATACTTGGCTTATGCTTCCCTTTCTGCCTATAATTTAAGTGATAAAGTTGAAAATTTCCGAACAGCTTGTGAAAAAGGTCTAATTAAAGTAATGTCACGTATGGGAATTTCAACGGTAGCAGGGTATCACGGCGCACAATTATTTGAAGCAGTAGGAATTTCAAGTGCTGTAATCGAGCAATATTTCACCGGTACTGCAAGTAGAATTGGTGGGCTGAATTTAGCACAAATTGAAGCAGAGTATTACGCCCACTATCAAAAAGCTTTTGGACCAACCGCCAACGATTATTTACCTTCAGGCGGGAGTTATCAGTATAAAGCAGACGGCGAGCATCATTTATTTAATCCCAAAACTATTTATAATTTTCAAAAAGCTGTTCGCAATGGAAGCTATGCGCTTTATAAGGATTATGCAAATGCAATGAATGAAGAAGCCCTTAAAACTCCAACCACTTTGCGGGCAATGTGGGAATTTAAAAAAGAACGCCCTGCAATTACTTTAGCTGAGGTTGAACCAGCAACAGACATCGTGAAACGTTTTAAAGTAGGTGCCATGTCTTATGGTTCTTTAAGTGAAGAAGCACATAAATGTTTAGCTGAAGCCATGAACTCGATTGGAGCAAAATCAAATAGTGGTGAAGGTGGCGAAAATCGTGATCGTTTTAAACCGCTACCAGATGGTCGAAACTTTAACAGTAAGATTAAACAAGTTGCTTCAGGGCGTTTTGGCGTAAATGCGGAATATTTAATGAGTGCTGAAGAGCTACAAATTAAAGTTGCGCAAGGGGCAAAACCAGGTGAAGGAGGACAATTACCAGGCAATAAAGTCTTTCCTTGGGTAGCCGAAATTCGTGGTTCAACCCCTGGGGTGCGCTTAATTTCACCACCACCGCATCATGATATTTACTCAATTGAAGATTTGGCCCAACTGATTTATGATTTAAAAACGATTAATCCTTATGCAAAAATTAATGTGAAATTAGTTTCTTCAACTGGTGTGGGAACGATTGCAACCGGAGTCGTCAAAGCTGGAGCTGATGTAGTCGTGATTTCTGGTTACGATGGCGGAACGGGTGCTTCTCCGCGCAATTCAGTGCGGGATGCAGGATTACCTTGGGAAATGGGCTTAGCCGAAGCGCATCAAACTTTAGCGCTAAATAATTTGCGTCAACGGGTTACTTTGGAAACTGATGGTAAGTTAATGACAGGAAAAGATCTTGCGATTGCAGCCTTATTAGGAGCGGAAGAATATAGTTTTGCTTCATTAGCCTTGGTAGCAATTGGTTGTGTTATGATGCGAGTTTGTAGTTTAAACACTTGTCCTGTTGGTGTAGCGACACAAAACCCAGCTTTACGCCAGTTTTTTGCCGGAAAACCAGAACACGTAGTAAACGCAATGATGTTTTTAGCTGAAGATTTAAGAGAAATTATGGCTGAATTAGGCTTTAAAACAGTTGATGAAATGATTGGTCATACAGAAGTCTTAAAACCGCGTTATGTGGCAAAAGGTAAGGCAAAATCGCTTGATTATTCGAAACTATTAGCCACAACTACAGGAATTGAGCGCAAGGTAGTTGATCCATTCTTAGAAAAACGGCAGTGGCCATTATTAGATGATTACGCAGCCGCAGCGATTGCAGCCAAACAAACTGTCACAGTTAAAGAAACCATCAATAATGTCAAACGAAGTGTTGGTGCGCGAATGGGGGGCTGGATTGCAGAACGTTTTGGTAATTACACCTTAACTGCTGGCTTATTAAAATATGAGTACCAAGGAATTGCGGGCCAAAGCTTTGGTGCATTTACCACCCAAGGAATGGAATTAAAACTGATCGGAGAAGCCAATGATTATGTGGCCAAAGGATTGAGTGGAGGACGCTTAATTATTGTTCCACCTGAAGATGCAGCGTATGATACCAATCACTCACCGATTGTAGGTAACGTAGCTTGTTTTGGCGCAAATAAAGGCGAAGCTTATTTTAGAGGTTTAGCAGGAGAGCGCTTTTGTGTCCGTAACAGTGGAGCGATGGTTGTCGTTGAAGGTGTCGGTGATAACGGGTGTGAATATATGACCGGTGGTGTAGCAGTTATTTTAGGTAAAACGGGTCGGAATTTTGCCGCGGGTATGTCTGGTGGGTTAGCTTATATTTATGATCCTGAGAAGAATTTTCCACCAAACTGCAATCTGGAAATGGTGGAACTTTATCCGCTTGATGCCCAAGATAAAATCTTAAAAGAACTAATTGAAAAGCATTTGCAATATACGGCTTCACCGATTGCTAGTGAAATTTTAGCTAATTGGGACACAGCAGCAAAAGATTTTGTGAAAGTCTATCCCAAAGAATTTCATGCGGTCAATGATGCACTAAATGATTTGGCTAGTGAAGGTTTAGCTGGCGCTGCGCTTTTAAATGCAGCTTTTGAAAAAGTAATTGGTGCCAAAAAAGAAGCTGTTTCAGTTTTAAGAAAGGAGCGTGACTAATTTGGCAGATCCATTTGGCTTTTTAAACTATCAACGTCAAGACAATCCTTTTCGCGCCGTAGATCTTAGGATAAATGACTGGCATGAATTACAAGAACCACTTTTGGAAGAGCAAAGAAGACAACAAGCAGCCCGTTGCATGAATTGTGGTATTCCTTTTTGTCATTCGGGGACCTTTTATGGCGTGCAGAAAGTTGCTTCTGGTTGCCCCAATGACAATTTGATTCCAGAATGGAACGATTTACTTTACCAAGGACGTTTTAAGGCGGCTTTTGAGCGCTTAGCTAAAACTAATCCTTTGCCAGAAATGACGGGTCGCGTTTGTCCTGCCCCTTGTGAAAAAGGCTGTACGGAATCGCTAAATGGTTCAGGCGTAACTATTCATGATAATGAACGTTTCATTATTGATAAGGCGTTTGAAGAAGGCTGGGTGAAAGACAGTGGCGTTCCCGCCTGTAAAACGAATTTTAAGGTTGCTATTGTCGGTAGCGGGCCGGCAGGATTATCAGCAGCTTGGCGATTAAATCAATTAGGTCATAACGTAACCGTTTATGAACGAAGTGATCGTTTTGGTGGCCTGTTAATGTATGGAATACCAAATATGAAATTAGATAAAGATATCGTGTTACGTCGCGTGGCGCTGATGCAAGAACTTGGTATCACTTTTATTGCTAATACTGAAGTCGGCGTAGACATTACAGTAGCCACATTGGAAAAAGAATTTGATCGGATCATTTTAGCCACTGGTGCCAGTGTGCCGCGGGACTTAGACGTTACTGGTCGCCATTTCCAAGGAATTCAATTTGCGGTGGATTATTTAACTGAAGCCACAAAAGATGTGTTAAAACATGGAAAAAAAGCGACGAGTAAGAAATTAGCGGGAAAACATGTAGTCGTAATTGGTGGAGGGGATACCGGCAATGACTGTATCGCTGCGGCAATTCGTCAAGGAGCTGCTACGGTTAAGCAGTTGGAAATTACACCTGCGCTACCGGCACAACGCACAGATCAAAATCCTTGGCCGGAATATCCTTTAACAGGAAAAGTAGGCTACGGACAAGAAGAAGCGCTGCAAAAATTTGGTGAACCTATTACCACTTATAGTACTACTACTACTGGTTTTATTGGAGCAGAAAGAGGACAAGTAATCGGGGTTGAAACAATTGCCGTTGATCAAAATTTAAAACCAATTCCAGAGACCAATCAAGTTGTACGTGCTGATCTTGTTTTACTAGCGATGGGCTTTTTAGGAGCAGAGCAAAGTTTATTTGAACAATTTGGAATTTCAGAAATTTATGATGATTATACTACTAATAATGAACGGATATTAGTAGCCGGAGATGCGAAAAGAGGACCAAGCTTAGTAATTTGGGCGATTCGTGAAGGACGTAAAACAGCTGAAAAAGTTGATGAAGCGTTGCGAGCGCTAGTTTATCAATAAATCAATTGCAATTAAAAAAGTAGAGGAGGTGTGACAAAGTCTTGTCATACCTCCTCTTTTCGAATAAACGTTGTGACAAAAGCAGATTCTGTTACAACTTTTTTTATTTTACCTGTGCTATTTGCTTTTTTAGCTTATAGTGAGGCTTTACCTCAAACGGCGGATATAATGGTTTTTACAATAAATTTCGTTCTTTGTACCATTCATCTGGTTGCCAGATCCAGTTGAAACCATCTTTTTCAAGTAAATCAAAGGCTGCTTGTGGTCCCATAGTACCAGCGGCATAGTTAGGAAAATCTGGTGTTTGTTTATCCCAAGCAAAGCGAATACGATCGACAATCCGCCAAGATTGTGCCACTTCATCCCAATGGGTGAAATTAGTGCTATCACCATTTAACGCATCAAAAATTAAACGTTCATAAGCTTCAGGAGAATTTTCTACCATTTCAGCAGTATTACGATAATCTAATTTCACAGGTTTAGTCGAATAACCTTGACCAATTTCTTTACCGTTTAAACTCATACTAAAGCCTTCAGTCGGCTGAATATAAATTGTCAATACATTTGGTGGTAATTCACTTTGAGTACCTACTTCTGTTGTACTAGAGCGAAAAACGTTAATTGGCACTTGTTTAAAGACAATATTAATACGCGTACCTTTTTCTGTTAACCGTTTCCCTGTACGCACGTAAAAAGGTACCCCCGACCAGCGGAAGTTATCAATTAAAAATTTACCGGCTACGAAAGTTTCTGTATTCGAATCTTCAGCTACATTTGGTTCGTGACGGTAGTCGATAAATTCTTTATCAGCGAGTTTTCCTTTGGTATATTGACCTCTAACAAAGTTTTCCTGCACTTCTTTTTCTGAATAAAGGCGTACCGCATTTAATGCTTTTATTTTCTCACTTCGGATGGCTTCTTCAGTGAAGGCTACAGGAGGTTCCATTGCCAGTAAAGAAAGTACTTGTAAGATATGGTTTTGCACCATGTCTTTTAAAGCCCCACTTTGATCATAATAGCCTCCGCGATCTTCAACCCCTAAATTTTCAGCCAAAGTAATTTGTACGTTATCGATATAGCGTTGGTTCCAAAGGGATTCAAATAAATTATTAGCAAAACGAATTGCTGAGATATTTTGCACCATTTCTTTACCTAAATAATGATCAATGCGATAAATATCTTTTTCAGCAAAGACTTGATTAATCTCATTGTTTAATTCATTGGCTGATTTAAAATCAGAGCCAAAAGGTTTTTCAATAATTACACGGTGATAGCCGTTAGTAGCAAGCATGCCACTTTCTTTTAATTGGGTTACAATCGTACCAAAAAAACGTGGTGACATGGCAAGATAATAAAGGCGATTGCCACCTAGCTGATATTTTTCGTTCAATTTATTTGTTAAGTCTTTTAAAACAGTGTAATGGCTAGTATCAGAAACATCGTGAGATTGATAGTAAAAGTGGCTGGCAAATTTTTCTGCTTCTTCTGGAGTAGGGTTTAGTGATGCGATTGCTTCTTTTACTACTTCATGATAATAATCATCACTCCAAGGTCTTCTAGCAGTACCAATAACAGCAAAACACTCATTTAAATCGCCTTTTTTATATAAACGAAATAAAGAGGGGTATAATTTGCGTTTGGCAAGGTCTCCGGTAGCACCGAAGATGGTAAACAAGACATTTGTATTTTCAGTCATGTGATCTCTCCTTACAATTTATCGACAAAAATCGTATTGGCAGCCTTATAGCTTACGGCCATGGTTTTTTGTTCGTTACTAATAGTAATAGGTCCTTCATAAGGTGCAATATCTGTAATGATGTACTCTTCATGGATTACTAAATCAATACTAACTAAATAATCCAATAATTCTCGCTCGTCTAAGACCCGGGCGATTTTAACTTTGGTACCAATTGGAAAGTCAGTGAGAGTTTGGCGTTTCTTCTCAGTAACTAACGAATTTTCAGCTGGTATTTGCCCACCGTGAGGACAATAAGGTGGATGGTTTAAATAATCATCTAAACGTTTTGCTAATTTATGAGAAGTAACATGTTCTAATACTTCAGCATCATCATGAACTTCATTCCAAGAGTAGTGGAGGTGTTCAACGAGAAAGACTTCCCAAAGTCTGTGTTTTCGCACTAAGTCACTCGCTCTTTTTTTGCCAGTCTCTGTTAGTTGGACACCTTGGTAAGCAGTGTGTTCAACAAGGCCTTCTTTTACAAGTTTTGACAACATTTCGCTGACAGAAGCTGGTGAAACACTTAATCCAGCTACGATTTGCTTATTGCTGATTTTTTCTTCGTCGCCTCCTAGTTCCAAAATTAATTTTAAATAATCTTCGCGATTAGGTGTCACAGGAGTCAATCCTTTCTGGTGAATCGTTCATTCACAGTGACCAGATAATGGAATTATATCTGGCTATCACATCAAATTTTACCAAAAAAATGCAGTATTTACTATGTTTTCAGCTTGAAGTTTGCCGGTTTAAGCTACTGAATCGTAAAAAAGAAAAGTACAGTTAACTTTTTATACTTATTTAAGCTAGAAAAGCTAAACCAGCTTTTTAATATTTTAATCAGATTTTTAAAAGTAAGGGAAAATAAAAATACCGACCTAAAAAGTTAGCTTTTAGGTCGGTATAAAATCTAATTGTTACAAGATGATGTTGTAAACATACTCAATTTAGTTACAGATTGGTATAAGATTAAAAGGTACTTACGAGGCAACTTAAAGCGTTACGCCCAATCTCCATTGCGGAAAACAGGAACACGCGTACCATCTTTACGAATACCGTCAATGTTCATTTTATCTGATCCTACCATAAAGTCGACGTGTGTCTGACTGCGGTTTAAACCATGCGCTTTTAATTCTTCTTCACTCATCTCAGTGCCCCCTTGTAGACTAAAGGCATAGGCAGAACCTAATGCTAAGTGGTTAGAAGCATTTTCATCAAAAAGGGTATTGAAAAAAGTAATGCCAGATTGTGAGATTGGAGAAGGATCAGGTACCAATGCCACTTCACCTAAGCTTTTAGCACCTTCATCAGTATCCAATAATTTGGCTAAGACATCTTGACCTTCTTCGGCTGAAAAATCAACGACTTTGCCATCTTTAAAGGTAAATTTCATTCCTGAAATAATAGAGCCGGCATAGCTTAATGGCTTTGTACTTGAAATAACGCCATCAATGCGACGGAAATCTGGTGCCGTGAAGACTTCTTCAGTTGGCATGTTGGCCATAAATTCTTCACCGCGGGCATTAAAACTGCCAGCACCTTCCCACAAATGATTTTCAGGCAAGCCAATAATTAAATCGGTTCCTGGTGCGGTATAATGTAAGGCTGAAAATTGTTCCTTGTTTAATTCTGCAGCTTTATTTCGCAATGTTTCATCATGCTGTTTCCAAGCTGCAATCGGATCTTCATGGTCAATGCGAGTCGTTTTAAAGATTTCTTCCCATAATTTCATTTGTGCTTCTTGTGGCTCAAGCTCAGGAAAGACTTTTTGTGCCCATTCTTGACCAGCTGCTGCTACCACAGTCCAGCTTACTTTATTTGCTTGGGTCGCTTTGCGTAAATTCATCATAGCTTTTCCAGTCGCAGCTTGATAAGTCGCAACGCGATCCGCATTCACACCAGCTAACGCCCCAGGATCAGAAGAAACAACACTAATTCGGCTGGCACCTTTTTTAAGCCAATCGTCTGTTTGTGCAACTTTATAGGCGGGAATATTTTCTAAACGATCTTCTTGGGCATGTAAAAGAAATTCTCGTTGGATTTTATCATCTGTCCACTGTACGATCACTTCAGCTGCCCCTAATTTATAAGCTTTTTCGGTAATAAGACGAGCCAATGGTGCTTGGTCGACACTAATTTGCAACACCACAGTATGTCCTTTTGAAACATTAACACCAACTGCGACAATTAGTTCAGCGTACTTCGCTAAATTTTTGTTAAAATTTGTCATAAAAAAACCTCCAATTTCAAATAAGAAGCATAAAAAACCGCTTTACTTATTAATTTTCAAACTATTTAGATAATATCATTTCGTTGGGAATAAAACAATGAAAGGGCTTGGTACTTGTGTTTTTAGCGATCTTTTCATTGGGATCATTCAGAAGATAAAAAAGCAACCGTTTTCTTTTTTGCAATGGTAAAAAAACATGGTACAATATTAATATAACAAAAAAATGAAAAGACTAAAGGAAAAAAGGAGTTAAAAAATAATGGCAAGAAAGAAAACAATCACCCGCGATCAGATTCTGAATGCGGCTTATGATGTCGTAGCAACAGACGGTTTTTCTCGCTTTACTGCTCGAAATATTGCAGCAAAAATGAAGTGCTCTACCCAGCCCATCTATTTAGAATTTAAAAACATGGAAGATCTTAAAATGGCACTTATCAAAAAACTACATGATTATCTAGCGACCGAAGTTTTTCCAGTGGAACACACCGGCGAGACGATTGTCGACTTGGCGCTCAATTACATTGGTTTTGCCACTGAACATAAGCGTTTATATCGTGCGATGTACTTAGAAGAATATGGTGGGGGAAAAGAGATGCAAGAATTTTCATTCCAGTATTTTTCCAATGCCGTAAAATCAGATCCAGCTTTTAAAGATTTAACAGATAGTGAGATTGAATCTCTTCATACGGGTTGTTGGATTGTCGCAACAGGTATTGCAGCATTAAAATCTTCGGGGATTATTAACCCGACTGAAGAACAAATTATTGCTCTAATGCAAGATACAATTAGTCAAATTATAAAACGTGAAGATCCACTGGCAATTAACTATTAAGGGATAGTCAAAAGACCCGCTAAAATTTGGTGTTAAATGTAAAGTAGCAAAATGCTTTCAAAGCTTACTTTTCATCTATCACCAGTCTTTAGCGGGTCCGTTTATTTGATTATGAAGTTAATTTAAGGCAGCGACTAGTTTTTTAGCAAATTCTTCTAAATTATCAATATCTTGTGCTTCCACATTTAAATCAACTTTCACAACTTCAGCGCCTTTTGTGGCACCAGTTTTTTTAAAAGCTTGATCAAAATCGTCTACTGATTTAGCAAAATCATCATAAAAAGTATCTCCAGAACCACAAACACCATAAATCTTACCAGTTAAATCCAGCTCTTGTAGTTCTTCATAGAAATCAATAATTTCTTCTGGCAGTTCACCTTCGCCATAAGTATAGGTTGCCACAACGCAAATATCGGCTTCTTCAAATTCAGTAGCTTCAACTTGCGTACACTCATCAACCGTGACATCGATATTTAGATTTTCAAAAGCCTCTGCTACAACGTCAGCAATTTCTTCGGTATTGCCGGTTAAACTGGCATAAACAATTTTTGCTAGGGCCATTTTTGCCACTCCTTTAAGTAAAATTAAACTATTTTTTTTGCCATTTCAAAGAATCCCTAATGATTATAACAAATGGGTGAAAGCTTGCCTACTGGTTGTTATTTGAATATTTGGCGAAAACAAGTGCCTGTGGTAGAATAATAAAGGTTTAAGAATAAAAAAATTTTCTTACAAATCAAGTGTCAAAAAGGAATCTTTATTTAAAAGGAGACGACAGTATGATTACATTAAAATCTGCTCGAGAAATTGAAGCAATGCGCAAATCAGGTGCGTTGTTAGCAGATGTTCACAAACATTTACGTGATTTTATTAAACCAGGTATCACCAGTTGGGATATTGAGGTTTTTGTCCGCAATTTTATCGAAAGCCACGGTGGCGTCGCAGCCCAAATTGGCTTTGAAGGGTATAAGTATGCCACTTGTGTCAGTATTAATTCTGAAATTTGTCATGGCTTCCCTCGTAAAAAGCCATTACACGAAGGTGACTTAGTGAAAGTCGATATGTGTGTGGATCTAAAAGGAGCTATGTCAGATTCTTGTTGGGCGTATGTAGTCGGGAAAGCTACTCCAGAAGATGAAAAATTAATGGCTGTCACTAAAAAGGCGCTATATTTAGGGATTGAACAAGCACAAGTTGGCAATCGGATCGGTGATATTGGTCATGCCATTCAAACATATGTTGAAAACGAAGGTTATGGCGTTGTCCGCGATTTTATCGGTCATGGTATTGGACCTACAATTCACGAAGCACCGGCTGTGCCACATTTTGGTGAAGCAGGAAAAGGATTACGCTTAAAAGAAGGTATGGTAATCACGATTGAACCGATGGTTAACACAGGAACTTGGAAAATGAAAATGGATCCTAACGGCTGGACTGCTTATACTTTAGACGGAGGGTTAAGTTGTCAGTATGAACATACCATCGCCATCACAAAAGAAGGTCCGCAAATTTTAACTTCTCAAGGTGAAGAAGGAACTTATTAATTTAGTCAAAAAGAGTAAGCAAGTGCTGCAAAAGGTGCTTGCTTATTCTACACTGTGATAAGATTATCTTAAGGTGAGAATAATTAACAATCACGACAAAACTTGACAAAAAACTTGCCGTGATTGTTAATTACTTTCATTAATGTCTGAATGGCTCCGTTTTTTATGCTTGCTTGTAATAAAAAGATGTTGAAGATAAAAAACGTTACCTCGTACAATATAACGACATTTCTTGACTTGAAATTTAATAAGGAGTGCCTATGAAGCTTGTTGCGAAAATAAAAAATAATGAAAAATTAATGCGATTTCTTACGATTGTAAAAAATCGTTTTAGTGATGCGCAAATCGGTAATAACGCGGTGATTGTAGCTTACTACTTGCTGCTTTCTCTTTTTCCTTTATTAATTGCTGTGGGAAATTTATTGCCTTTTTTAAACATTGATCCCAATTCAATTTTACCTTACGTTAAAGATATTATTCCAGATCAAGTCTATACTTTTATTGGTCCTGCGATAAAAAATTTGTTGACGCAAGGATCTGGCGGGGTACTATCCATCTCAGCTTTAGCAGCGTTATGGTCTGCTAGTAAAAGTATTAATGGTTTACAAACGGCGATGAATAGTGCGTATGGCGTAAATGATCGTAAAAATTTTATTGCAGTGCGCATTGTTTCGGTAATTGTAATTGTCTTATTATTAGTTGCTATGGTAGGTGTGACTGTGGTGTTGGGGGTTGGACGGATGATTTTAGATGGCCTTCAGCCAATACTTGGTTTTTCTGGTCAAATTATTGAAACCTTCCAGCGTTTTAAATGGCCACTAACTATCATCGCATTGTTAGCAATTATGATGATTATTTACTGGATAGTTCCTAACGCGAAAGTAAAACTGATGACTACCTGGCCAGGAGCTGTGGTGGCAACTATCGGGTGGATGTTATTAGGACAAGTATTTGGTCTTTATGCACAGTTTTTTGCCGCGAAAGTTAGTGGATATCAAATTATTGGGAGTTTTATTGTGCTAATGTTGTGGTTAAATATGGCGGCAACCATCATTATTTTAGGTGGTATTACCAATGCGATTATTGCCGAGTATGTAACAGGTCAAGAAGTACAAGATCGCAAAGGAGCATTAGCAAAACTAAGCAATAAAATTGAAGCAAAAATTGGAAGAAATGATAAAGAAGACTCTTCCAAGTAAAGAAAGCAGGACAGACGATGACTTTTACTTTTCGTTTTATTATCAGGCTCTTTTTGACCATGATAATTTCGTTAATTTTAACGCCGATAGTCAAATTACTCGCTTTTAAAATGGGAGCAGTTGATAAGCCTGGTGCAAGAAGAATCAATACGAAAACAATGCCGACAGCTGGTGGGCTTAGTATTTTTATTTCTTTTTCGATTGCACTTTTATGGGAATTTAACGATACATTACCTTTAGATAAAGTTTGGCCCATGCTTTTAGGGGCACTCATTATTGTTGTTACTGGACTTGTTGATGATATTTTTGAATTAACGCCACTCCAAAAAACTTTAGGAATTACTTTAGCTGCTTTAGAAGCATATTTTGTTGCGGGAATTGAAATAAATACTTTTAGTTTACCTTTTTTTGGTCGCTTTGAATTAGGCTGGTTAAGTCTACCGGTAACACTAATATGGATTTTGGCAATCACAAACGCAGTTAATCTAATTGATGGCTTAGACGGCTTAGCATCTGGGGTTTCAATTATCGGTTTGACTACAATCGGTCTAATCAGTTACTTCTTTTTACCCCATACCGGTGTTTTTCTGGCAATTATTATTTTTAGCTTGGTAGCTGCTATCATTGGCTTTTTTCCGTATAATTTTCATCCGGCTACCATCTATTTGGGTGATACTGGGGCCTTATTTCTCGGTTATATGATTGCTATTTTATCTTTACAAGGTTTAAAAAATGCGACTTTTATTACAATTTTAACCCCAATGTTCATTTTGGGCGTTCCGATTACCGATACCGTATATGCAATGATTCGAAGGAAATTTAACAAACAACCAATTTCTTCGGCTGATAAAATGCACTTACACCATCGCTTATTATCATTGGGATTTACGCATCGAGGTGCTGTATTAACAATTTACGCTTTAGCACTAGTCTTTTCTTTTATTGCATTGCTGATGAATTATGCAAGTACATGGGCAACGGTGCTTCTGATTATTTTTACGGCTGTAGGATTGGAATTATTTATTGAATTAATTGGTTTGGTTGGTGAAAATAGGCAACCGTTAATGTTTGCTTTAAAATTTTTGGGAAATAGAAAATTCCGACAAACCGTTCTATCAAAACATCGTGATAATAAATAGAAGATTTATCTTTAAAGATAAATCTTCTTTTTTTACTTGACGTATGAATGACCACTCATTTATAATATAAATGAACAGTCATTCATGTAAACGTTTTGTAAAGAGGTGTGAAAAATGGAATTAAAATATCAATTAAAAGGTTTGGATTGCGCTAACTGCGCAGCAAAAATTGAACGATCTGTATCAAAAGTTGAGGGAGTAAAAAAAGCCCAGGTTGATTTTATGCAGTCAAGTATAGCGATTACTTGTGATTTACAACAGGCAGAAAATGTTGAAATAGCTAGTCAGAAAGCAATCAAAAAAATTGAGCCAGATGTAACAATGGTCAAAAAAGGAACAGAGCACGAACACCAACATGAACATGGTCACACTAAACCAAAAGTCATGATGGGGCGTATCTTATTAACAGCAGGAATAATGCTGTTACTTATTTTACTAAAACCGATTGAGCCATTGAATACAATTTTTTATGCGACCATTTATTTATTGATTGGTTATGATATCGTTAAAATGGCGGTATTGAATTTATTTTCCGGTCAACTTTTTGATGAGAATTTTTTGATGACAATTGCGACCATTGGGGCTTTTTTAATTGGTGATCGACCAGAAGCAGTATTGGTTATGCTGTTGTATCAAATTGGTGAATTTTTCCAAGACTACGCTGTCAATCAATCCAAAAAGAATATTAAAGCGTTAATGGATGTGCGGCCAGATAGGGCAAGACTTGTAACCAATAACGGCTTAAAAATCGTGAAACCAGAAGCAGTGGCTGTGGGAGATGTTGTGCAAGTAAATCCTGGGGAAAAAATTCCATTAGACGGCACAATTAAAGAAGGCATAGGTTATATTGATACCTCAGCACTAACAGGTGAGTCTATGCCACAACTTGTTGAAGTAGGAAATAAAGTGTTAAGTGGTTCTGTTAATAAAGATACACCTTTAACTATTCAAGTTACCGAATCATTTGGTCAATCGACTGTTAGCAAAATTTTAGATTTAGTAGAAAATGCTAGTAGTAAAAAAGCGCCAGCAGAAAAATTTATTACTAAATTTGCTCGTGTTTACACGCCGATTGTGGTCGGTTTAGCGGTTTTATTAGCTATTATTCCACCTCTTTTTGGTGGTGATTTAAAAGAGTGGTTATACCGTGCTTTAACTTTTCTAGTGATCTCTTGTCCATGCGCATTAGTAATTTCAGTTCCTCTAAGTTTTTTTGGTGGAATAGGTGGTGCTAGTCGTGCTGGAATTTTAATCAAAGGCTCCAATTATCTAGAAAAATTAGCAAAGGTAGATACAGTTGTTTTTGATAAAACGGGTACATTAACTAAAGGGCAATTTGCTGTTGAAGAGATTGTAACGCTTTGTAAATCGATCCCGATTTTAACTTATGCAAGTGCCTTAGAGCAAAATTCTAGTCACCCGATTGCCCGCTCCATTGTTACTGCCTCAGCAGGTGAAGTTTTACCTGACGTAACAGAAATTAGAGAAATTGCAGGTTTTGGTGTCATGGGAACTATTGAGGGGCAAAAAGTTTTTGTAGGGAATGAAAAATATTTAAAAGAAAACAATATCAGTTTTCCTGCTGTTACAAAAGTCGGCACAATTGTCTACGTGGTGGTAAATGAAAAACTAACGGGTTATCTCGTTATTAACGATCAGATTAAATCAGATGCAAAAGCCGCTGTGACAAAATTAAAAGCTAATGGCATTAAAAAGACCGTAATGCTAACCGGTGATAGTGAGAAAGTAGCGGCAAGTGTAGGTGAAAAATTAGGCTTAAGCCAAGTTTTTGCTCGTTTATTACCGGCTGATAAAGTAGAGCATGTTCAAAAATTACGTCAGACAGGAGGAAAAGTTGCCTTTGTTGGTGATGGAATTAATGATGCGCCTGTGTTAGCAACTGCAGATATTGGTATTGCCATGGGAGGACTCGGAAGCGATGCTGCTATAGAAGCAGCCGATGCGGTAATTATGGATGATAAGCCGACTAAAATTGCTACCGGTATTGAAATTTCTAGAAAAACACTACGAATTGTGAAACAAAATATTGTTTTTGCTTTAGCTATAAAAATATTCTTTTTACTTTTAGGTGCAGGGGGAATAGTGACGATGGGTTGGGCTGTCTTTGCCGATGTCGGGGTTACCTTAATTGCTGTTTTAAACGCTATGCGCTGTTTAAGTGTGCCAAAAAAATAAAAAATCCGTATCATTTGCGCTCTTATTTACATTCCTCTAAAATGAAGTTAAGAAGAAATGACTGATTAGCTTTACCTTTGTAACTAGGATAGATGCTGTCAAATAAAAAGGGGACTTGTAAATGAAGATAACAGATAAAATTACTGAAACTGTGACAGAAACAGCTGAAAAAGTTCGTTATATGTTGAAAAATGAAAGCTATTTTATTAATGTATCCAAAAAAGGCGTGGATATCAAAAAAGCACGCCCAACCAGACATACAATTAAATGGCAGGCAAAAAATCATTAAAAAGTAGGTTGCAGATGCAACCTACTTTTTTTATAAAGAAAAGCTAGGACTTTCATAAACACTAGACTACCATACTAAAATTATTGTTCGAAAGTAGAGGATAACCCTTAGTTTCACTTATTTTTCAATCTCAATTCCTAAAACGGTTAAGTGACCATTTCCAACTAATTTAATGACTAATTTGGCCAGATGTTCAGGTGTCATTTGTGAATCGGTGGTTAGCCACCAGTGAAGTGTACCGATGAATATGGAAGTCATGTATTCAATAATAAAATCCATAGGCACTTCAATATCATTTTCGGTAATTTTTAGACGATTAAAAATATCGGCGTATTGTTCATTTAAGATATCGGCAATTTTTTTGCGTAAGATTTCATTAGCAGAACCGTCCATAATGGTTAGATAAAATTTGCGGTTTTCTTGAATATTACGGTAGATTTTGGTCATCATTAATTCAATATGTTTGACCTTAATGAGATTGCCTTTAACTAATTCGGCAGGGTTTAAAACAGAGGTAAAGGCTGTTAGAGCGTAATCAAAAATTGTTTCGTAAAGATCTTGTTTGTCTTTATAATGGGCATAAAAAGTGGCCCGATTAATCATAGCTTCATCGGCGATATCTTGGACTGTAACTTGTTCAAACCCGCTTTTTTCTACTAGATGAATAAATGCGTCAATAATCATTTTGTTGGTTCGTTTAACCCGTAAGTCAGTTTTTTTCATCAAAATTTCCTTTCTAGATAAACAACAAAAAACGTAAGTTTGTTGTTTATGTCACAAACTACATTTGTTTGTGTATTGTCAAAAAGTGAGCAAGAATTTAAAATAGACATAAGTATTATATCAGACGGGTTGTAAGTTAATCAACAAACTGTTGTATAAAAAAAGGGTGGTACATATGAAATTAAAAGCGGGTATTGACGTAGGTTCAACGACAGTCAAATTAGTCATTTTAAACGAAAATAATGAAACCATTTTCGCAAAATATGAACGTCACTTTTCAGATGTGAAAAAAGCAACAAGTAAAATTTTAACAGAAGGTAAGGAAGTAATTAAAGATACACCAGTTTCTTTACAAATTACCGGATCTGGGGGGATGGGTTTAGCCGAAGTTTTAGAAATTCCCTTTGTACAAGAAGTAATTGCCTGTACAAAAACGGTTGAAACGATTATTCCTCAAACAGATGTTGTCATTGAATTAGGTGGAGAAGATGCTAAAATCACCTTTTTTGAAGGCGCCCTTGAACAGCGAATGAACGGAAGTTGTGCTGGTGGTACCGGAGCATTTATCGATCAAATGGCAGTACTTTTAAAAACAGATGCCAATGGGGTTAATGAATTAGCGAAAAACTATCAAACAATTTACCCAATTGCTTCACGCTGCGGGGTTTTTGCCAAAACCGATGTCCAACCTTTAATCAATGAGGGTGCAGATAAAGCCGATATTGCGGCGAGTATCTTTCAAGCAGTAGTAAACCAAACGATTGCAGGACTTGCCGCTGGACGAAAAATTAAAGGGAAAGTCGCTTTTTTAGGTGGCCCGTTATACTTTATGTCAGAATTGAGAAAACGCTTTATTGAAACATTAAATATCGCGGCTGAAGATATTGTATTTCCCGAAAACCCGCAGCTATTCGTGGCTATGGGAGCAGCTTTATTTGCAGAAAATGGGACGGCGACGACTTTAGATGATTTGTTAAATCGTTTGGAAAATGGAGAACAAGATCAATTAAAGCCAACTGATACCTTACAACCGCTATTTAATAGTGAGGAGGAATTATCAGAATTTAGAGCGCGCCACAGTAAAGCAACGGCAGAAGAGAAGAGTCTTACAGAACATCACGGAGCAGCTTTTTTAGGGATTGATGCGGGTTCTACCACTACTAAAGTTGTACTAACAGATGATGTTGGCCGTATTTTATTTTCGTTTTATGGTAACAATGAGGGGCAACCATTGGAAACGACAATGGCAGTCTTAACAGACCTTTATCACAAAATGCCAGCCGATGTTTTTATTGGAAAAGCAGCCGTAACCGGTTATGGCGAACAGTTAATTAAAAATGCGTTAAAAGTGGATATTGGTGAAGTTGAAACAATGGCTCACTATAAAGCTGCCAATCATTTTCAACCAGGTGTAGATTTTATTTTAGATATCGGTGGACAAGATATGAAAGCCATGACGATTAAAGATGGCGTTTTATCTTCTATTCAACTAAATGAGGCTTGTTCATCTGGTTGTGGTTCTTTTATCGAAACTTTTGCCAAGTCACTTAATTATAATGTGAAAGATTTTGCACTAGCCGCTACCCAGTCAAAAGCACCAGTAGATTTGGGCTCGCGTTGTACCGTTTTTATGAATTCAAAAGTAAAACAAGTACAAAAAGAAGGCGCAAGCGTAGGGGATATTTCAGCGGGACTTTCTTATTCTGTTATTAAAAATGCAATTTATAAAGTTATTAAAATTCGGCGGCCAGAAGAATTAGGGGAGAAAATCGTCTGCCAAGGGGGCACATTTTATAATGAAGCAGTTTTACGTGCCTTTGAAGAAATTTCAGGTCGTCAAGTTGTTCGTCCTTCTATTGCTGGTCTAATGGGAGCTTATGGTGCCGCTTTAATCGCTTTAGAAAATTATGATATTGCCGAAGAAAGTACCATTTTAGATGCCGAAGAATTAGCGACTTTCACCGCAGAAAAAGAATTTACCCACTGCAATTTATGTGAAAATAAATGTCAGTTGACGGTGACGATTTTTTCAGATGGACGTCAGTTTATTACCGGTAATCGGTGTGAACGAGGCGCGAAAATCAAAATTAAAAAAGAAGATCGACGGGTTAATTTGATCGATTATAAATACAAACGGCTTTTCAAATATCGGCCATTGCGTAAAAAAGATGCCATTAGAGGTGTAATTGGTATTCCGCGGGTTTTAAATATGTATGAAAATTATCCGCTCTGGCATACCGTGTTTACCGACTTAGGTTTTAGAGTTCAACTGTCGCCACGTTCAAATAAAGCTTTATATGAACAAGGGATGGAAACCATTCCAAGTGATACGGCTTGTTATCCGGCTAAGATTACCCACGGTCATATTCAAGCATTAATCGATCAAGAAGTTCCTTTAATTTTTTATCCTGGTGTCGTGTTTGAACGTCAAGAAAGCCCAGAAGCAGATAATCATTTCAATTGTCCGATTGTCCAAAGTTATCCCGATGTAATTCGCAATAACGTTGATGATATTCGTGAAGGGAAAGTGGATTACCGTAATCCTTTCTTGAATTTAGCTAATGAAGAAGCAGTTGTGGCGGTAATGAGTAAAACTTTTGCAGATCTGGGAATTAGTCAAGAGGAAATGGCAGCTGCCGTTCATCATGGTTTTGAAGAGTTGGAGAACTTTAAACAAGCGATTCGCACTAAAGGTGAGGAAACGTTAGCCATGTTACAAGTTAAAGGCGAACGGGGAATCGTTATTTCCGGCCGACCATATCATTTGGATCCTGAAATTAATCATGGAATTAGTGAAGTAATTACTCAAGAAGGTTTCCATGTTTTAACAGAAGATAGTATTTCGCATTTAAGTGACGTTGGCAACTTACGAGTGGTCAATCAGTGGGTTTATCATTCTCGCCTTTATGCAGCGGCAAGAGTGGTAGCAAAGTCCAAAAATCTTGAATTAGTTCAATTAAATTCATTTGGTTGTGGACTAGATGCTGTTACCACAGATCAAGTCGAAGAAATTATGGATCAATACGGTAAGATTTATACTGTTTTAAAAATTGACGAAGGGTCTAATTTGGGCGCTATTCGAATTCGTCTGCGCTCGCTAAAAGCTGCTGTAAAAGAACGGGATAAACAAGACTTTACCCCGACTAAACGCTATGACGAACCGGAAAAAATTGTCTTTACTAAAGATATGCGTAAAAAACATACTTTATTATTACCAATGTTAAGTCCAATTCATCAAGATGGTTTAGTCGATGAAGCTTTAAAAGCTTCTGGTTATAATGTGGTTTGTTTACCAGCAGAAGATAAAGATGCGGTCAATGTTGGATTGAAGTATGTGAATAATGATGCTTGTTATCCTGCGATTATTTCAATCGGACAATTAGTCGAAGCATTAGAAAGTGGTAAATACGATTTAGCGAATACGAGTGTCATGATGACGCAAACCGGTGGCGGTTGTCGGGCGACAAACTATATTCCATTGTTGCGCAAAGCATTAAATGACGCAGGCTTCCCCCAAGTCCCAGTAGTTTCTGTTTCAATGGGGAATAAAGGGGTTGAGTCAAATCCTGGCTTCAAGTTTACTTTACCAATGTTAAAACGAGTTGTGGTGGCCTTTTTATATGGTGATTTATTTGAACGCGTTGTCTATCGCACCCGCCCTTATGAACTTGAAAAAGGACAAATTGACCAAATGCACGCGGACTGGTTACAAAAGGTTAAGAAAAATGTGCAGAATGGTTCTTTAACACAATTTAATCGGAACATGAAAAAAATTATTGCCGATTTTGATTCGGTTCCTTTATCAGATGCCGTGAAACCAAAAGTTGGGGTAGTGGGAGAAATCTTAGTGAAATATTCTCCTACCGCTAATAATGATATTGTGCGCTTGTTAGAAGAAGAAGGGGCTGAAGCGGTAGTACCAGATATTATCGGCTTTATGAACTATTCGCTTTACAACCAAATTTGGAAATATGAAAACTTAGGAATGGCTAAAAAAGGTAAAGTTTTAGCAGAGTTTGGGATTCGCTTAATTGAGATGGTGGAACGACCAATGGATAAGGCTTTACGGGCATCAAAACGTTTTGATGGCATTCAATCCATTTATGATTTAGCAGAGGATGCTAGTAAAATTTTATCAATTGGAAATCATACTGGCGAAGGTTGGTTTTTAACAGGTGAAATGATTGAACTACTGAAATCTGGTGTTAATAATATTGTGTGTATGCAACCTTTTGGCTGTCTGCCAAATCATGTGGTTGGTAAAGGAGTAATTAAAGAATTACGTCATCAATATCCAAAAGCCAATATTGCCGCTATTGACTATGATCCAGGCGTCTCTTTAGTCAATCAATTAAATCGCATTCGTTTAATGATGGCAACTGCTAATAAAATGTTAACAGAAGAAAAAATGTCTGTCTAACTGATAACTATCTGTACCAAAATTTTGACATAAAAGACAACAATCGGAAAGAAGCCTTGAGAAGAGTTTATTTCAAGGCTTCTTTTATCTGCTGTTAATCAAATTGGAAAGAGAAAATTTGCTAATTAGGTATATACCAGTTATAATGATGATACGATTTAGATGAGAAAATTATTTTAAATGTGAGCTTAATTGAAGGAGAAATTATTAATGTCTGATAGTTTACCAATTTATATTCAGATTCACGATCAAATTAAAGCCAAAATTGAAAAAGGTGGCTGGAAGATCGGGGATCGTTTGCCTTCTGAAAGAGAATTGGCAACGCAATTTAATGTGAGTCGAATGACGCTAAGACAGGCGATTCAGACTTTAGCCGATGAGGGAATTTTAGAAAGAAAAATTGGCTCTGGAACTTATGTAGCGCGTCAAAAAGTGCAAGAAAAAATGACAGGTACCACCAGCTTTACAGAAATTATGTTGTCACAAGGAAGAGAGCCTTCTAGTAAAGTGGTCTCTTATTTTATGACAGCACCAAGCTCTTCTGAAATGGAAAAATTAAAATTAGCACCAGAAGAAGGAATTTTGCGCATGGAGCGTATTCGCTATGCTGATGATGTGCCCATTTGTTTTGAAGTTGCGAGTATTCCAGAACACTTAATTAAAGATTACAGTAAAGCAGAAATTACTACGTCTTTTTATAAAACGTTGGAAGAAAAAGGCGGCTTAAAAATTGGAGGGGCCAATCAAACTATTTCGGCAATGTTAGCATCCGAGCAAATTGCAGAATTTTTGAAAATTAAACGTGGGGATGCTATCTTACGAATGCGTCAAATCTCTTATTTAGAAGATGGGGCACCTTTTGAATATGTGCGGACGCAATATGTCGGCAATCGCTTTGAATTTTATTTAGAAAAATAAAAACCTTAGTTTATGCTACTAAAAGTAAAGCTATTAATAGCGAGCTTTTAGACATAAACTAAGGTTTGTTTTATTGTGAAACTAAAATCTCATGATATTTTTTAGCTCCTAGCGAAAAGGCGACTTGACCATTTAGTAACTCGGTAATATTTTGTTGAAAAGTCTCTACTTGGGATTCATCAATCATACATGTAATCAACACAGCTTCTGTAAAATGGGTGTCTAAAATCGCAATTTGATTATTTGCTAAATAATTTTGTAATTTATCAAATAATGGATAGGCAATGGTTAAGAAAACTTCTTGTTGAAGTTTTCCTTCGACGATTCCAATTTCAGAAATTGCGTGTGAAACGGCATGAGAATAGGCACGAATTAAACCACCAGACCCCAATTTGATACCACCAAAATAACGGGTGACAACTGCGGCAACATTAATCAACTCTTTTTTTACTAGCACTTCTAGCATAGGAATACCGGCAGTGCCACTGGGTTCGCCATCATCACTACTGCGCTTAATTTCACTTTTTTCCCCAATAACAAAGGCGCTGCAATTATGTGTGGCTTTATGATGTTCTTTTTTGACACTTTGGATAAATTCTCTAGCTTGGTTTTCTGTTTCTACGCGTTTTAAGGTACAGATAAACCGCGATTTTTTTATTTCAATTTCTGCTTTTCCATCTTGTTGTAAGGTAAGATAGTGATCAATCATGAATAAACTCCTTGGTCTTTCTTTTCTTTTTAGTATAGAAAAAATGAGAAAAAGTTGCAAATAGCTAATGGTTGCACTTTTTACCTGATTTAAGGGATAATTAGAAGAGGTGATTTTCATGGCACGAAAATATGATGTTATTACGCATTATTTAAAAACAAACGGTGGATCACAAGTGACATTAACTTTTACGCAGTTTGATGAACTACTATTTCCAGCTACAGGACTGCCTAAAAGTGCCCGTAAAACTAAAGAATGGTGGGCCAATGATTATCATCATCCGGAAAAAGGTGCATACGCATGGTTAAATGCTGGATATGAAGTTGTTTATGTTAATTTAGACAAAGAATATGTTGTCTTTAATAAGTTAGTAAAAGCCAAATGGCTACTTAAAAGCGATAATTAGTAAGCGTTGACAAAACATTTTGTTATCTTATAATTAATATAAGCAAAAATCTTAAAATCATGGTTTCAGGAGGAAATGAAAATGGCTAAAAAAACAATTATGTTGGTTTGCTCAGCGGGGATGAGTACCAGTTTATTAGTGACAAAAATGCAAAAAGCTGCAGAAGCACAAGGCGTTGAAGCAGATGTGTTTGCAGTTTCTGCGTCAGATGCGGATAATTCTTTAGAAAGTAAACCCGTTGATGTTTTGTTACTTGGCCCCCAAGTTCGCTTTATGAAAGCTGATTTTGAAAAGCGCTTGGCACCAAAGAATATTCCGTTAGAAGTTATTAATATGGCAGATTATGGCATGATGAATGGTGAAAATGTTTTAAAACAAGCAATGACATTGATTGAAAATAAATAAGTTTCTTTTTATTTGTAAAAATGAAAGTGGCCCTCTTAAGTTAGCTTAAAAAACTAATTTAAGGGGTCTTTTTTTCGCTTATGATGTTAAACAATCAGTAAAAATTTGCTCATTAAATTATACTTTTATTTTTTTGCGTATAGTTTTTTGAGGTGATTTATATGAAATTTTATCCAGGCTATCAATACGTACGCCAAGTAACTGAATTTGAAAAGGAATCTGATCTAATAGTGCAAAAAGGTCTCATAAAAGATGGAAAAAACTATCGTTGCCAGCGCTGTAATACTACCTTTTTGGCCCACGAAAATTGTTTGCCCGATGGAAGGTATTATTGTCGGGAATGCCTTTTACTTGGTAGGATTACTTCTTCTCATTATTTAGTAACAAAACCAATTAAGAAACCTGTGAAAAAAGCCGTAACTTTTTGTTTTAAAGGAAAGCTAACACCAGCCCAAGAAAAAATTAGTCAAGGCTTGGTGCAAAATTTTATAAAGCAAAAAAATAGCCTAGTTTACGCGGTGACAGGGGCAGGGAAGACAGAAATGTTGTTTTCTTTACTTTGTTATTGTTTAACTGAGGGGTTAACTGTTGCGTTTTGCAGTCCGCGCGTAGATGTATGCTGTGAAATTCAGCCACGTCTGCAACAAGTTTTCCCTAAGCTATCTGTAGGGTTACGTTATTATGGAGCAAAACCTTATGAGCCAACGCCACTTTTAGTTTGTACGACACATCAATTACTGTATTTTAAAGCTGCTTTTCATCTGATTGTTGTCGATGAAATTGATGCGTTTCCTTATGCCCATGATAAAAAATTGCATTTTGCAGTTTCAAATGCTTTACATGAATCAGGGGCAACAGTCTTTTTGAGTGCAACACCTAGTGAACTTGAAATCAAAAAAGCACAACAACAAGCGGGCCTATTTTGCTTACCAGCGCGGTATCATCGCCGTAAGCTACCTGTGCCAAAGCTGGTGCGAATAAAAAAGCAATCCTTACCACTGACATTTAGAAATAAACGTGTTTTTTTGCAATGGATTAAATATTTATTATTGCACAATCATATACTTTTATTTTGTGCCAGTATTAGCCAGTTAAAAGCGATGGAAGAATTTTTAAAAAAGGAAGTAGGAAAAGATGCTGTCGGCAGTGTTCATGCAGCAGATCCTAAGCGCCAAGAAAAAATTTCCGATATGCGACAAAATGCATTTCAAATTTTTTGTTGCTCGACTATCTTAGAAAGAGGCGTGACCTTTTCTAATGTTTCAGTTTTGGTTTTTGAGGCAGATCATCAAATTTTTACCAAAGCGACATTGTTACAAATCGCAGGTCGTGCGGATCGTAAGGGGGAATTTTCTCATAGCGAGGTTATTTTTTGTTTTAGTCAAATGACACCTGCACTAAAAGGAGCGATTAAAGAAATTAAAGAGTTAAATCAAAAAGCTCAAAAGGCAGGGTTGCTTAATGAAGTGTAGCAATTGCGGACAAAAAATTTTACGAAATCTTTTAATCCAAGAGATTATCTTTCCTTGGTTAATTCCAACGTGGGAAATATGTCAAACCTGTCAGTCTGCTTTTCAAAAAATTGAAATAAAAAAAGCTTGTCCGGGCTGTATGCGCCCGAATTGTGCCAGTCTTTGCTTTGACTGCCAACGTTGGCGCAAAATTTATCCCCAATTTACTTTGCAACACCAGGCGCTTTATCATTATAATGCTGCTTTTCAAGACTGGTTGTATCGTTATAAATTTGGCGGAGACTACAATTTAGCTTGGACGTTTGCCCAACCAATTAAAGAAAAATTGAAAAAATATCGTAGCTTTACAATTGTCCCCTTACCGCTATCAAAAGCACGTCAAAAAGAACGTGGTTTTAATCAGGTAGAAGCATTTTTAAAAGCAGCCAATATTTCGTATGAAAATTTACTAATGCGTCAGCACCACGATACTCCCCAAGCCCTTAAAACGCGCCAAGAACGTTTGACGTTACAACAACCTTATCAGATAGCATTAAATCAATCTGTTAGCGGCAAAAAAATCGTTTTAGTCGATGATGTTTATACGACTGGGCGGACGATTTATCACGGTGTAGAACTCTTATCTCAATTGGGTGTAAAAGAGGTTGTAACTTTTACATTAGCCCGTTAAACCATTAAAATATAAGTTTTTTAGGATTTGAGAAATTCATGAATTTGTTAGCGTTTAACTTTGCAAAAAGGTTAGAGTTCGATATAATAATAGTAAGAAGAAGGCAAAAGAGTGGTCCTTTTACCTTCTTTAGTGGTAGACGAAAGGGGCAATTGTTATGTTTAGATACAATGTACGCGGAGAAAATATTGAAGTTACCGAAGCTATTCGCGATTATGTAGAAAAAAAAGTCGGAAAATTAGAGCGTTACTTTACTGACGCACCTGATGCAACGGCTCATGTGAATTTAAAAGTCTATACTGAAAAAACAGCGAAAGTAGAAGTGACTATCCCACTACCATATTTGGTATTGCGCGCAGAAGAAACTTCACCAGATTTATATGCAAGTATTGATTTGGTCGTTGATAAATTGGAACGTCAAATTCGCAAATTCAAGACAAAAATTAATCGTAAATCACGCGAAACAGCAGTACCGACAGCAGAAGCGGCTGTTTTGTTTAACAATGAAGCCGGCGACGACGAAACAGAAGCAGCATTAGATATCGTTCGGACAAAACGCTTATCCTTAAAACCAATGGATAGTGAAGAAGCTGTTTTACAAATGAATATGTTAGGACATAACTTCTTTATTTTCGAAGATGCTGAAACAAACGGCACAAGCATCGTTTACCGCCGTAAAGATGGTAAATATGGATTAATCGAAACAAACTAATAAGAGTCTTAGCCAGACAGTGATGCTGTCTGGCTTTTTTTATTGGGCAAAATCCTTTTCAATTATTAAAAATAGTATAAAAATTCGCAGTTAAAGGCTCCAGCAGGATTTGTAGTTACTATAATGCTTATTACTGCTTTTTTAATAGAGCAAGTAAACCAGACTAGCTTCTATTTCTTTCCTTAGGTAAAAGAATTAGGCAGGTGCGATAAAATATCTTTATGGACGTTAACTAGTTCTATAACCTATTTTTAAAATGAGTAGTAAAAATAAAGATTAAATTGTAGCAAAGCTTTTTTGTTTCTAATGCTAAGTATTTCATTTGTTTCAACTTAATGCTAAAATATACGGGAGAGTTTCTAATTTGAAACGAGAATTGATGCAAAGAAGGGGAATTATTCACTAATGGCCAACTTTATACGTAAGTTAATTGAAAATGATAAAAAAGAATTAAAACGTTTGGATAAAATTGCCAATGAAGTAGAAACATTTGCTGACCAAATGGCCGCTTTATCTGATGTTCAATTAAAAGAAAAAACCGATGAATTTCGGGCCCGTTACCAAAAAGGCGAAACACTTGATCAGCTTTTACCAGAAGCTTTTGCCGTGGTAAGAGAAGCTGCAAAACGCGTTTTAGGTTTATATCCATATCACGTCCAATTAATGGGTGGGATTGTGTTACATGATGGGAATATTTCAGAAATGCGTACTGGTGAAGGGAAAACATTGACTGCAACCATGCCCGTTTATTTAAACGCTTTAAGTGGTGAAGGGGTACACGTTGTAACCGTCAATGAATATCTAGCAACGCGTGACTCCCAAGAGATGGGTGAGTTGTATAACTTTTTAGGTATGACAGTTGGGTTAAATATCAACTCCAAAACACCGGAAGAAAAACGGGCAGCCTATGCTTGTGATATTACTTATTCAACGAATAATGAATTAGGTTTTGACTATTTACGAGACAATATGGTAGTTTATCGCAATCAAATGGTTCAACGTCCTTTAAATTATGCTGTTGTCGATGAAGTGGACTCCATTTTAATTGATGAAGCAAGAACTCCATTAATCATTTCTGGACAAGCAGAAAAATCGACTGCTCTTTATACTCGCGCCGATAATTTTGTTAAACGCTTAAAAGAAGAGGAAGATTATAAGATTGATATTCAATCCAAAACGATTGGCTTAACAGAAGCAGGAATTGAAAAAGCCGAAGAAAACTTTGGCTTAAAAAATCTGTATGATATTGAAAATACTGCTTTGACACATCATTTGGATAACGCTTTACGCGCAAATTATATTATGATTCGCGACTTTGATTACGTTGTTCAAGAAGGAAAAGTTTTAATCGTTGACCAATTTACCGGTCGGATTATGGATGGCCGTCGTTATTCTGATGGCTTACATCAAGCGATTGAAGCAAAAGAAGGCGTTGAAATTGAAGACGAAACAAAAACAATGGCTACGATTACCTTCCAAAACTATTTTAGAATGTATAAAAAATTAGCTGGGATGACGGGTACGGCTAAAACAGAAGAAGAAGAATTCCGCGAAATTTATAACATGCAAGTTATTCAAATTCCAACAAATCAACCAGTTGTACGGGATGATCGTCCTGATTTGTTATATCCAAATCTTAATAGTAAATTTCATGCTGTTGTAAAAGATATAAAGGAACGTTACCGCAAAGGGCAACCGGTCCTAGTCGGAACTGTCGCGGTTGAAACTTCGGAATTGTTATCTAATATGTTGGATAAAGAAAAAGTGCCCCATGAAGTTTTAAATGCCAAAAACCACTTTAAAGAAGCAGAAATTATCTTAAACGCTGGTCAAAAAGGTGCAGTCACAATCGCTACTAATATGGCAGGGCGGGGGACCGATATTAAATTGGGTCTTGGTGTTGCTGAATTAGGTGGTTTGGCGGTAATTGGGACAGAACGTCATGAATCACGCCGGATTGATAACCAATTACGGGGCCGTTCAGGTCGTCAAGGTGATCCGGGGGTTTCACAATTTTATTTATCTCTTGAAGATGACTTGATGAAACGCTTTGGTTCTGAACGCATTAAAGCCTTTATGGAACGGATGAACTTAGATGAAGAAGATCAAGTAATCCAAAGTAAGATGCTAACAAAACAAGTTGAATCTGCTCAAAAACGCGTAGAAGGTAATAACTATGACACCCGTAAAAATGTCTTGCAATACGATGATGTGATGCGAGAACAACGGGAAGTTATCTACGGCCAACGTCAAGAAGTAATTATGGAAGAAAATGACTTGTCACAAACGTTAATGAATATGGTGAAACGCACAATTAGTCGAGTAGTAGATGCTCATACACAAGTTGAAGACAAGAGTCAGTGGAACCTTGATGGGATTGTTGACTTTGCTGGTAATGCGATTGTGCATGAAGATAGTATTTCAACTGCTGATTTAGAAAACAAAACACCAGAAGAAATGAAAACTTTCTTAATGGATAAAGCACAAGCTATCTTTGAACAAAAACAAGAACAACTAAACAGCCAAGAACAGTTACTTGAATTTGAAAAAGTTGTCATTTTACGGGTAGTAGACTCTAAATGGACAGATCATATTGATGCGATGGATCAATTACGTCAATCCATTGGGTTAAGAGCGTATGGTCAAAATAACCCATTAGTAGAATATCAAACAGAAGGCTACACGATGTTTGAAGATATGGTTGGGGCCATTGAATATGAAGTTACACGTCTATTTATGAAAGCTGAGATTCGCCAAAATGTGCAACGGGAACAAGTGGCACAAGGACAAGCGGAACAAGAAGAACAACCACAACCTCAAAAACCGCAACAAGTAAAAAAAGTGGGACGAAATGATCCATGTCCTTGCGGAAGTGGCAAAAAGTACAAAAACTGTCACGGTAAAAATGCATAGTTTAAAAATGAAATGAAATAAGGCTGGTACGCGACTTGTACCAGCCTTATCTTTTGGTTATGATAGAAACGACAAATTACATTGCAATGATGTAATAAATTAAAAATAAAAGAACTTTAACAGGAGGAACTTTCAATGGAATTAAATGAAATGAAGCAGCAATTAACTGCAATGAAAGAACAAATTCAATCTTTTAGGAGGTCTCTTTGACTTAGATGAGTTAGAAGAGTCCATTGCTGAAGCAGAAAATCAAATGGCTGAACCGGGTTTTTGGGACGATACCCAAAATGCCCAAAGGGTTATTAATGAAAACAATGCTAATAAAGCGACATATGATCAATTCAACCAATTGGCGGAAGAAGAAGAAGAATTAGCTGTGATGGTTGAAATGTTAGAAGAAGAAAACGATGCAGAAATGGCAGCTGAACTGGAAGCAAGATTACCGGTGCTAAAAGAAAAATTACAGACGTATGAGCTTTCGTTACTATTAGATGAACCTTATGATCACAATAATGCGATTTTAGAATTGCATCCAGGCGCAGGTGGTACAGAATCGCAAGACTGGGGAAGTATGCTTTTACGGATGTATACACGCTGGGCAGAAAAACATGGATATCAAGTCGAAACGCTCGATTATCAAGCTGGCGATGAAGCGGGAATTAAAAGTGTCACGCTTTTAATTAAAGGACACAATGCTTTTGGTTATTTGAAATCAGAACGAGGCGTTCATCGTCTAGTTCGCATTTCTCCTTTTGATTCTAACGCTAGACGTCATACCTCTTTTTGTTCGGTTGATGTAATGCCAGAACTAGATGACACAATCGATATTGCAATTAATCCGGATGATTTAAAAGTTGATACGTACCGCGCTAGTGGTGCGGGGGGACAGCATATCAATAAAACGGAGTCTGCTGTACGGATTACTCATATTCCAACTGGTGTTGTGGTTGCTAGCCAAGCGCAACGCTCTCAACTAAAAAATAGAGAACAAGCAATGGGCATGTTAAAAGCAAAATTGTATCAATTAGAAGTTGAGAAAAAAGAACAAGAAGCCGCTGCCTTAAGAGGCGAACAGTTAGAAATTGGATGGGGCTCACAGATTCGCTCGTATGTTTTCCATCCTTATTCCATGGTAAAAGACCATCGTAGTAATTATGAAACCGGCAATGTGACAGCTGTCATGGATGGTGATTTAGATGGCTTCATTGATGCTTTCTTAAAATTGAAATTACGACAAGCAGAACAATAAGTTTCTTTTAAATGAAATCAAAATGTAAACTTATGAAAGATTACTGCAATATTGACATGGTATAATGAGCGGGTATGAAAAAAATGAGATGGAGAGATAGCCATGATTGAAATGAAGGATGTAATGAAGAAGTACTCTAATGGTACGACTGCCATCCGTAATATCACCATCGATATTGATCAAGGTGAGTTTGTTTATGTGGTCGGTCCTTCCGGCGCAGGTAAATCAACCTTTATTAAATTGATGTATCGAGAAGAAAAAGCTACCAAAGGCGTTTTGAATGTCGCTGGTTATGATTTATTAAAAATCAAAAACAAGGAAGTTCCTTTGTTGCGCCGCGAAATTGGCGTCGTTTTCCAAGATTACAAATTGTTACCAAAAAAGACTGTTTACGAAAATGTAGCTTATGCGATGCAAGTAATTGGTCGTAAACCACGGGATATTAAAAAAAGGGTAATGGAAGTTTTAGACTTAGTTGGTTTAAAGCATAAAGTCCGCGTTTTCCCAAGTGAATTATCTGGTGGGGAGCAACAACGGGTCTCAATTGCCCGGGCTATTGTCAATACCCCGAAAGTGTTAATTGCCGATGAACCAACCGGTAACCTAGACCCTGAAAATTCATGGGAAATTATGAAATTATTAGACCGCATTAACGGACAAGGAACTACCATTGTAATGGCAACTCACAATAGTACGATTGTAAATACGATCAGACACCGAGTTATTGCCATTGAAAATGGTCGCATTATTCGCGACCAAGCGGAAGGAGAATATGGTTACGATGATTAGAACTTTTTTCCGCCACTTGTTGGAAAGTATTAAGAGTTTAAAACGTAATGGTTGGATGACAATTGCTTCTGTCAGCGCGGTTACCATTACGTTAACTTTAGTGGGAATTTTCATGGGTGTTATTATGAATGCCACTAAATTGGCGCAAGATATTGAAAAAAACGTTGACGTCTCAGTCTTTGTGGATATTGGAACAAAGCAGGCCGATATGGATAAGCTAAAGACAGAACTAGAAGGTTTGGACCATGTTAAAGGGGTTCGCTTTTCTAGTAAAGCAGATGAATTAAAGAAAATTCAAGATGCAATGGGAGATGCATGGCAACAATTTGAAGGAGATAGTAATCCTCTTTACGATGTATATGTTGTCAGTGCAGAAAACCCGCAATATACCAAAAACATTTCCAAAGAAGCTGGCGAACTGAGCAATGTTTTTAAAGCCGATTATGGTGGTACCAATTCAGATCGTATCTTTAAAATTGCCGATGCGGTAAAAACATGGGGATTAGCAGCTGCTGTTCTTTTAGTCTTTGTTGCGATGTTTTTAATTTCAAATACGATTCGGATTACCATTTTATCACGGCAAAGAGAAATTCAAATTATGCGCTTAGTAGGTGCTAAAAATGGGTACATCCGTTGGCCGTTCTTTTTAGAAGGTGGCTGGATTGGTTTATTAGGTTCAATCGTACCGGTCTTGATTATGGTATTTGGTTATAATCAAGTTTATCGCTGGGTGAACCCGTCATTACTTCGTTCTAACTACAGTTTATTAGCACCGGACACATTTACTTGGCAAATTTGTCTTTTAATGGTGGTCGTAGGTGTTGTGATTGGCTCAATTGGTTCGGTAATGTCAATGCGTCGTTTCTTAAAAGTTTAATTATCATAATAAGAGCTGTGGCAAAAGCGCCACAGCTCTTTTTCAAATAAACAGGATGACAAAAACAGCTTCTTTTAAGTAAAGTACAATTTAACTAGCTCTTTTCTTTTTTAATAAAAGGTATATTTTAATAACTTTTTGGAACAGCTTCTTTTTGGTTATTCTTTACTTTGGTTAATAAGTCGGCTATCCTTTATAAGGAGAATTTAAATGGAGTAAGGAGAAAAAAGGTGTTGGATTATCTTATACAAAACTTATCGACAATTTTAGTGATTGCCAATATGCTTTTGTCTTTTATTATCATTTTCAGAGAACGAAAAGAAACGGCGCAAACTTGGGCGTGGCTTTTGGTGTTAATGTTTATTCCAGTTGTGGGTTTTATTTTATATATATTTTTTGGTCGAGGCATTTCAAAAGAGAAAATATTTGATTTAAAGATGCAAGGAAAAGTTGGAATGAACGTGGAAATCGAAGAGCAAAGGCAAGCTTTAATGCGCAATTTATTTCCACATCCAGATACGGCCCAAGTAGACGTACGGCAAATTGTTTATATGCTAACAGTTTTTGAGCGTTCTTTATATACGACTGAAAATGAGGTGACGCTGTTTACCGATGGTCGTAAAAAATTTGATCGCCTAATTCAAGATATTGATGCAGCGATAAATCATATTCACATGCAGTACTATATTTATCGTAGCGATAATTTAGGGGTAGAAGTGCGAGACGCTTTAATTCGAGCTGCTAAAAGAGGCGTAAAGGTCAAAGTTTTACTAGATGCTTGGGGGTCTACCCAAGTGAGTTTAAACTTCTTTAGTGACTTAAAAGACGCTGGCGGAGAAGTATCGTTATTTTTCCCACTCTTTGTACCTTATATTAATCCGCGCATTAATTATAGCAATCACCGTAAAATTGTAGTGATTGATGGGAAAATTGGGTATACAGGCGGTTTTAATGTTGGTGATGAATATTTAGGTAAGGTTGAAAAATTTGGCTACTGGCGGGATAATCATCTGCGCATTTTTGGCCCAGCTGTCTATTCATTACAAAACCGATTTTTAATGGATTGGAATTCACAACATAAAAATGAAGTGCTTTATGCAGAAGAGTATTTTCCGGCAATCATATCTTCTGGTAAAATTCCGATGCAAATTGTGACAAGTGGTCCTGATTCAGAATATGAACAAATTAAAATGACGTATTTAAAAATGATTGGCATGGCTAAAAAAGAAATTCTGATACAAACGCCTTACTACATCCCCGACGAATCGATTCATGAAGCGATTAAGTTGGCATTGTTGTCTGGGGTCCACGTACAAATTCAAATTCCCAATAAACCTGATCATCCGCTTGTTTATTGGGCAACGTATTCTTTTGCTGCGGAATTGTTAGAATATGGCGCAATCATTGAAACCTATGAAAATGGCTTTATGCATGCTAAAACGATGATTATCGATGGTGGTATTGTTTCAGTAGGTTCTGCAAATATTGATGTCCGTTCATTTCGATTAGATTTTGAAGTCAATGCGTTGTTATATGATGAGAAAATGGCAGCAAAAGTTCGTCAAGCGTTTTATAGTGACTCCTTACAATCAAAACGTCTGACTAAAGAGCTATATGATAAACGCAGTGTAATCGTGAAATTTAAAGAAGGTTTAGCCCGGTTGATTTCCCCGTTACTATAAAAAAAGACTGGCTTTAGCCAGTCTGCTTTCATTTCACCGCATATGGGGAGAATGCTGTTGAAATGGTGAAAAGTCATACTAAAACTCGATTTGGGGTATTTCTTATTTTGGGGAAGTAAGAAAAAATCAAGTTGTAAATGATACTTTTCACAAACTAGTATAGCATAGGAAAAAATAACTGGATAGTATTTTTGTAACCCTTACCAAAATTTGCCAAAAATTTTTTCGTTTAAATCACTGACACTTAATGTTAAAATATTGACGATATATAAGACGCTTTACATTACAAAAAAAGTAATAGCAAAGATGACAAGGAGCAGATGATGAAAAAAGCATTATTATTTGTAGCATCTTGTGGGCTACTTTTAGGTCTAACAGGCTGTGCTAAGTGGATTGATCGCGGTGAATCGATCACAGCTGTAGGATCTTCAGCCTTACAACCTTTAGTAGAAACCGTAGCAGAAGAGTATCAAAATAAATATCCTGGTAAATTTGTTAACGTCCAAGGTGGCGGTAGCGGTACCGGTTTAAGTCAAGTTCAATCTGGTGCAGTTGAGATTGGCAATTCTGACTTATTTGCCGAAGAAAAATCTGGCATTAAAGCCGATCAGCTGGTAGATCACAAAGTCGCAGTAGTGGGCATTACCCCGATTGTAAATAAAGGGGTTGGCGTAACGGAGCTAACGATGGCGCAACTGCGGGACATCTTCTTAGGTAAGATTACCAATTGGCAAAAAGTTGGTGGAAAAAACCAAGAAATTGTCATTTTAAATCGTGCTGCCGGTAGTGGTACACGTGGTACTTTTGAAAAATGGGTGCTGGATGGTAAAACTGCAATGCGGGCGCAAGAACAAGATTCGAGTGGTATGGTTCGGCAAATTGTGGCTGATACACCAGGAGCTATCAGTTATGTAGCATTTTCTTATGTGACAAAAGAAGTCGCAACGTTAAAAATTGATGGTGTTTCACCAACTGATGAAAATGTCACTACGAACGACTGGAAAATATGGGCCTATGAGCACATGTATACTAAAGGCAACCCAACGAAATTAACAAAAGATTTTCTAGACTATATTTTATCTGAAGATATTCAAACCAATATTGTCGGAAAATTAGGCTATATCCCTGTTTCTGGTATGAAAGTAGAACGTGATTGGCAAGGAAATGTGATAAATTAAAAGAAAAGCATTTTGTCTTTTTAGGCAAAATGCTTTTTCTTTGTGAGATTTACAATAATTTAAACAGAATAGCCGCAGTTTTAAAATTAAGATATTTAAGTGATAGTAAATATTAAAGTTTTTTTGGTATAAAAAGTCAGTCCGTAAAGAAACAAAGTTTACACAAAATTTACAATAAGTTAAAAGCAAATTGATTTTAGGCGAGTAAACTAGAACAGTAAGGGAGTATGTCTTAAGCGTTAATCAAAATGTGTTATACACTTGAAATATAAGGAGGAATTCTCTTTGGAAGATGTAAGAAAGGCTTTGTTAACCAAATCAAAACGGGCTAAAATGGAAACACGCGGAAAAATAATCAGTTTTTTATGTATAGCATTAATTGTGCTAGTCGTTTTGTCCATTTTTTATTTTGTTGCCAGTAAAGGTTTAGCAACATTTTTCACAGACAAAATTAATGTTTTGGACTTTTTATTTGGAACACAATGGAATCCAAGTCAACTGGGGGCTGATGGCAAGCCAATGGTAGGCGCGCTTCCGATGATTGCGGGTTCTTTTATCGTTACTTTTTTATCTGCCATTGTAGCAACACCTTTTGCGATTGGTGCCGCAGTTTTTATGACGGAAATTTCACCTAAGCAAGGACAAAAAATCTTACAACCAGTAATTGAATTACTCGTAGGGATTCCTTCAGTTGTATATGGTTTTATTGGATTATCAGTAATTGTTCCTGCAGTACGTTCTGTTTTTGGTGGTACCGGTTTTGGTATTTTAGCAGGTACATTTGTCTTATTCATCATGATTTTACCAACTGTTACGACTATGACTGTCGATGCTTTAAAAGCAGTACCAAGACATTATCGAGAAGCTTCTTTAGCTTTAGGGGCAACGCGTTGGCAAACTATTTATAAAGTCGTATTGCGCGCCGCCGTACCAGGAATTTTAACGGCTGTTGTTTTTGGGATGGCGCGAGCTTTTGGAGAAGCATTAGCGATTCAAATGGTGATTGGTAATGCAGCACTCATGCCAAATAGTTTGGTAACTCCTGCTTCCACATTAACCTCTATTTTAACAATGGGAATTGGAAATACGATTATGGGTACAGTTGAAAATAATGTTTTATGGTCACTGGCACTTATTTTATTATTAATGTCATTAGTCTTTAATATTGTGATTCGTCTAATTGGTAAGAAAGGGGCCTTGAAATAATGAATGCAAAACGTTCTGATAAAATCGCAACGGGGGTTTTATATGCTATTTCAGGCATTATCGTTTTGATTTTAGCCTCTTTACTTTTATATATTCTTGTTCGTGGCGTGCCACATATTTCCTGGGATTTTTTAACGAAACCTTCAAAAGCTTATCAGGTTGGCGGCGGTATCGGGATTCAGTTATTTAACTCTTTTTATCTTCTTTTTATTACTATGTTGATCAGTTTTCCGATTTCACTGGGAGCGGGGATTTATTTATCGGAATATGCCAAAAAAAATTGGTTGACCGATGTCATTCGTACCTCAATTGAAATCCTAAGTTCACTACCATCGGTTGTCGTGGGGTTATTTGGTTTCTTGGTTTTTGTTATTCAGTTTGAATATGGCTTTTCAATTTTATCTGGAGCCTTAGCATTAACCTTCTTTAATTTGCCTCTTTTAACGCGTAATGTGGAAGAATCGTTACAAGCGGTTCACTATACGCAAAGAGAAGCAGGCTTAGCACTAGGCTTATCTCGCTGGGAAACAGTAACCCGTGTGGTTGTACCAGAAGCGACACCAGGTATTTTAACCGGCGTAATTTTAAGTTCAGGTCGTATTTTTGGTGAGGCGGCTGCTTTAATTTATACGGCTGGCCAAAGTGCACCGGCACTTGATTTCACAAATTGGAATCCATTAAGTGTTTCAAGTCCTATTAGTATTTTCCGTCAAGCTGAAACGTTAGCCGTGCATATTTGGAAAATCAATACAGAAGGCACTATGCCTGATGGCGCAGCAGTTTCTGCGGGTGCTTCTGCTGTTTTAATTATTGCTGTTTTAATCTTTAATTTTGGCGCACGCGCTGCAGGAAAACGTCTCTATAAAAAAATGACTTCTGCATAAAATTTTTTACCAACTGTCTATAAGAGGGCAAATTCCTTACAATTTGAACAAGGAGAACTGTTATGAGTGCTTATAATTTAGAAGATCGTCATATTATCACTTTAGATAAGAATCAAGAAAAGGCTTTGTATACAGATGATTTACATGTTTGGTACGGGCAAAATGAAGCCATTAAAGGTGTGGATTTAGAATTTGAAAAAAATAAAATTACGGCTTTAATCGGCCCTTCTGGCTGTGGGAAATCAACATATTTACGTTCTTTAAATCGAATGAATGATGGTATTGCCAATACCAAAGTAACTGGAAAAATTATGTATAAAGGCGTCGATGTGAATCAGTCCAATGTCGATGTTTATGAAATGCGTAAACGAATCGGCATGGTTTTTCAACGGCCCAATCCTTTTTCAAAATCAATTTATGAAAATATTACCTTTGCCTTAAAACGTCATGGTCAAAAAGATAAGAAAAAACTAGATGAAATTGTTGAAACAAGTTTGAAACAAGCGGCCTTATGGGATCAAGTAAAAGATAGTCTGCATAAAAGTGCGCTAGCTTTATCTGGTGGACAACAACAACGCTTATGTATCGCGCGAGCAATTGCGATGAAACCAGATATTTTACTTTTAGATGAACCCGCTAGTGCTCTTGATCCGATTTCAACGGGGACGGTGGAAGAAACACTCGTTAACTTAAAAGAAAACTACACTATTATTATTGTGACGCACAATATGCAACAAGCTGCCAGAATTAGTGATTACACATCGTTTTTCTATTTAGGAAAAGCGATTGAATATGATGAAACGCGTAAAATCTTTACCCGACCAAAAATTAAAGCGACAGAAGATTATGTTTCAGGACACTTTGGTTAATTGTAAGTTTATTTAGATTATGGAGGAATAAAATGTCAGAAGTAATCATCCAATCAAAAGATTTACACCTCTATTATGGTGAAAAAGAAGCGTTAAAAGGAATATCACTAGCCATCAACAAAGGAGAAATTACTGCCATGATCGGCCCTTCTGGCTGTGGGAAGTCCACTTATCTTCGTTCTTTAAACCGCATGAATGATTTAATTCCAAATGTAACGATTACGGGTAATGTGATTTATAAAGGTAAAGATATTTATGCTCCTAAACAAGATACCGTGGAATTACGTAAAGAAATTGGCATGGTTTTTCAACAACCCAATCCTTTTCCATTTTCAATTTACGAAAATGTTATTTATGGGTTAAAATTAAAGGGCGAAAAAGATAAACAAAAACTTGATCAGGTAGTAGAAGAAAGTCTTAAAGCAGCTTCAGTGTGGGATGATGTCAAAGACAAATTGCATACTAGTGCGTTATCTCTTTCAGGTGGGCAGCAACAACGCGTATGTATTGCCCGTGTTTTAGCCGTCAATCCAGAAATCATTTTACTTGATGAACCCACCAGTGCGCTAGATCCAATTTCATCGGGGAAAATCGAAAATACATTGTTAGAATTAAAAGAGAATTATACAATGATTATGGTAACCCATAATATGTCACAAGCTTCACGAATTTCAGATAAGACAGCTTTTTTCTTAGATGGTAATTTAATTGAGTTTGATGATACAAAAAAAATCTTTTTACAACCGCAAAAAAAAGAAACAGAAGACTATATTTCTGGAAGATTCGGATAGGAGGGAAAATATGTTACGAACACAATTTGAAGAAGAGTTATTAAATCTGCATAACCAGTTTTATGAAATGGGGATGATGGTTAGTTCGGCTGTGCATAAATCGGTACGAGCTTTTATTAAACATGATAAAGAATTAGCCAATGAAGTCATTAATAACGATGAAGCTATTAACGATATGGAAGTAAAATTAGAAAAGAAAAGTTTTGAAATGATTGCCCTACAACAACCTGTGACAACGGATTTACGCATGATTATCACGGTAATGAAGGCCAGTTCTGATTTAGAAAGAATGGCAGACCATGCGGTTTCAATTGCTAAATCGACAATTCGGGTAAAAGGTGAAACTCGCATTGCTGAAATTGAAAAAGATATTTCAGATATGTCAGATTACGTGAAGAAAATGGTTGATAATGTCTTAGTGGCATATGTTAAAACAAATGAAAAAGACGCCCGGATGATTGCCCAAATGGATCAACGAATTAACGACTACTATGCTTCTATTTATGAAAAGACGATTATCAGCATGAAAGAAAATCCTGAAACGGTTATTAGTGGTACCGATTATTTATCTGTTGCTCAGTATTTAGAACGAATTGGCGATTACGTCACGAATATTTGTGAATGGATTGTCTACCTTGCTACCGGTAAAATCACTGAATTAAATTCAAATCATGATGAAAGTTTTTAAGTCAACTATCGTTATAAAATTTTAGCTCGTCGACACAATGGTCACTTTTTGAATTTGACCAAGTGTTTGCGAGCTTTTTATTTTTTATTAATTATTAATAATTGGTGAGTAGAAGAAATTGACAGATAACAGAAACAAGTAACTCATTTTTATCCGGATAATCAGGTTGCTGGGAGTAGTTTTAAAATTCAAATAAAAATTATTGAAGGCTTGGGAGTGAGATTTGTCTGAAGGTGGAGAAAAAGTTACGTCTTAAGTCCTATGACAAGTAACTACAAAGCAGGCATAATATACGTGTAAGGAAAACTTGCAAATAATAATTAAGGAGGCAATTTCCATGAATGAAAGAGAACGAATTTTGGATTTAGTGAAAAAAGGTGTACTTTCAACGGAAGAAGCCTTAGATTTGCTGGAAAGCATGGCAACTGTCAGAGATGAAAAACAAATCAAAAAGGCTAGTGAATCAATTCATGCCGATACTGTAGAAGATAACAATGATACTGTTGATGACAAATCAGCTGCAAAAAAAGAAGTTGAAGATATTTTAGATAATTTAGCGACAGAAGCAGGTAAAGCATCTGCCGAGTTGGATGAATTAAATGTTGAAATTGCAGGTGTAAAAGAACAACTAGCTGAAGTTCGCCACGCGTTAATGGAGTACAACACAAAAGAAGAGCTAGAAATGCTTAGTGAATCAGAGGTAGCACAACGCCACTTACTAGAAGAAGATATTAAGGATTTAGAAGCTTCTTTAGATGATTTAATCGCTGAAAAAGTTGCGTTAGAAGCACAACTAAAAGGTATTAAAAAAGATCAGTGGCAAGAAGCTAAAGAAAAACTTACTACTAAAATTGATTTACCTGATGATTGGAAAGAACAAGCGACAGATGCGATTAATCAAGCCGGCGAAAAAATGGCAGAAGCTGGCACACATTTAGGCCGCTTTTTAAAACAAACCTTTCAAACTGTTTCTGAAACAGTAAATGACAACGTGGAATGGAAAGATATTAGTTTGAAAGTTCCCGGTGTAGCGACAACGAAATTTGAGCATACTTTTGAATATCCTGAAACTAAAGCGAGCATTTTAGACGTTAAAGTAGCTAACGGGAATATTCGTTTTGAATTATGGGATGAAGCGGGCGTTAAAGTCGATGCCAAAGTTAAATTATATGGCAAAATGAATGAAGCAACACCTTTTGAAGCATTTGAAGCTAGAAGCAAAATTGAAGTTGACGATGACCATATCTCATTTCAAGTACCCAATAAACGTGTAAGAGCAGACTTAGTCTTCTATTTACCAAAACGTATCTATGACCATGTTTCACTCCGTTTATTAAATGGCGATGTCACAGTGAAAGAATTAGATGCAAAAGATGTATATACCAAATCAACGAACGGAAATATTGAATTTCAAACCATCAATGCCACGATGTTGGAAATTGAAGGTGTTAATGGTGCCATCGATGTATTTAAAGGGAGTATCTTAGATAGTATTATTGAAACTGTAAATGGGACAGTGACAATGACAACTACGCCACAGACATTAGGTGTTTCTTTGGTTAATGGCGATGTCCGTTTAACTTTTAAAGAGAATAATTTGAAAAAAGTCAGCGCCAGTTCTGTCAATGGCAATGTGAAAATTGCCTTACCTGCTTCTTTAGGTGTGGAAGGTAATGCAAAAACTAGCTTAGGTAGTATTAACTCTCGCATGACTGACTATGATGTTGTCAGAGAGAAAAAAGAAAAGATGAATCAAATGCTTCAATTCCGTCGCCTTAGCGAAGAAGAAGTTGCACATGTAGAATTGACAACGACGACAGGTAATATTTTCTTAAAAGATGCTGAATAAAAAATAAGACAAATAAAAACAAGCTAGTGTATTATATAGAGGATAGAGGTGAGAATTATGAAAAAAAGACTAACAAAATCAAAGAACAATGTCGTATTGACTGGTACTTTGGGAGGAATTGCTGAATTCTTTGGAATTGATCCGACGATCGTGCGGGTAATCTTTGTGTTCTTCACTTTGTTTGGAGTTGGCTCAACGATTCCTTTATATATCATCCTAGCGATTATTATGCCTTCTGGTCGTAGTAATCAAAACGGTTATGAACAACCAAAGCGTAACTATCATGAAAATTACAGTGAACCAAAAGCACGTCCTCGCAAACCGGCGGAAAAAATCGACGATGACGATTGGAGTGATTTCTAGTGACCTACTTCCAACGTTTACTGGTTAACACATTGACCTTTATTGCCCTGGCAGTTTTACTGCCAGGGATGGTTCATGTCAGTAGCTGGTTGATGGCTTTAATTGCCAGTTTTGTACTTTCCATTTTAAATGGATTTGTCAAACCCATTTTGTCTTTATTATCTTTACCATTAACATTTTTGACCTTAGGGCTCTTTAGTTTCGTCATTAACGCAGCGATGTTAAAATTGACTTCAACTTTTGTGGGTGAAATGAATTTTGGCTTTTCTTCTTTTGGCGCGGCTATTATGGTAGCAGTCATTATGTCTTTGGTAAATATGATTGTAACAGAACACAACATGCAAAAATATCAGGATCAATAATAAAGCTTTGGAAAAAACACTTTTTATTGCTAGAAGTATTCATTTTTAAGGCAGCAAGATTGCTACAATAATCTTGCTGCCTTTTTTGAATACAGTGTGTGACAAAAGCAGTGGCTACAAAACCAGGGGCTAAAGCTTTTATTAGCGCAGCAGTAATTAAACTGCTTACTTTAGTTTTTAATCAATATTACAGCTGTAAATGTTAAAAGATAATTGCATGATTATCAATTTGGTTTGAAAGACTGTAAATATCAGTTAGGAAAGTAAATCAGACTGGCCACTGTTTTTTTCGTGCGCCTATCCTAGTAACTTTATTAATAGAATGGTAAAATGAGGCAGATTATACTTTTAGAAATGAGGGAAATTGTATGGCTGAGGTTGTCAAAGTCATCCAAATGGTTGAAAAATTAAATTTGGAAGTGGTAACAGGTTCCGAACAAGCATTAAATCGTTTAATTAAAACGGCTGATATATCACGTCCCGGTTTAGAATTAACGGGTTATTTTAATTATTATTCTTATGATCGTTTACAGTTATTTGGTAGTAAAGAAATTACTTTTGCAGAACGGATGATGCCTGAAGAACGTTTAATGGTAATGCGACGGATGTGTAATGATGAAACACCTGCTTTTATCGTTTCCAGAGGGCTACCGATTCCAAAAGAAATGATAGATGCCTGTGAAGAATTCGATATTGCGATTTTACGATCACCTATTTCGACATCACGCTTGTTAGGGGAGATGTCTGCTTATTTAAGCAGTTTGTTAGCTCCACGAACAAGTGTCCATGGTGTTTTAGTCGATGTCTATGGGTTAGGTGTGTTAATCCAAGGTGATAGTGGGATAGGGAAAAGTGAAACCGCATTAGAATTAATTAAACGAGGACATCGTTTAATTGCCGATGATCGTGTGGATGTTTACCAACAAGATGAATTAACCTTAGTAGGCGAACCACCGCGAATTTTACAACATTTAATTGAAATTAGAGGAATTGGCATTATTGATGTGATGAACTTATTTGGTGCCAGTGCTGTCAGAGGGAGTATGCAGGTTCAATTAGCTGTTTATTTGGAAGGTTGGTCCAAAGAAAAGACGTATGATCGTCTTGGTTCTGCGGCTACGACCATTCAAATTGCTGAAGTGGATGTTCCGCAAATTAAAATTCCTGTTAAAACTGGGCGAAATGTGGCAATTATTGTTGAAGTGGCCGCGATGAATTTCCGGGCTAAGGCAATGGGGTATGATGCAACGAAAACTTTTGAGCAACGTCTAAGTCAACTGATTGAAGAAAATTCAGATAGTTAAGTTTAAATTTTGCTAAATATTGATAATCAAATGGAATAGGAGTTTTTTCATGTTAGCAGTAGTTGATCGCGTCGCCTTTGAAGTATTTGGAATAGCTATTTACTGGTATGCCATTATTATTGTCTCAGGTGTTATTATCGCGATGTTTTTAAGTTCACGGGAAGCTGTCCGGGTTGGTTTAAAAGCTGATGATGTGACAGACTTCATGTTGGTGGGGCTTCCAGTTGCTTTAATTGGCGCTAGACTTTATTATGTATTATTTGATTTACCTACCTATTTAAATGATCCGCTTCAAATTTTTAATTTACGTTCAGGGGGATTAGCAATTTATGGGGGGTTAATTGCCGGCGGTATTTGGTTGGTGATTTTTTGTCGGCATCATTTTATTCCCATTTGGAAATTTTTAGATATTGCAGCCCCAAGTATTATTTTAGCTCAAGGTATTGGACGTTGGGGCAATTTTATGAATCACGAAGCGTATGGTGGAATTACTACCAAAACCTTTTTAATGAATTTGCATCTACCGCAGTTTATTGTTGACAATATGTATATCGAAGGTCATTTTCGCCAGCCTACTTTTTTATATGAATCCCTTTGGAATATCTTAGGTTTTTTACTTTTGATTATTTTACGCAACAAAAAAGTTTTCAAAGAAGGCGAAGTTTTCTTAAGTTATATTATTTGGTATAGTTTTGGTCGTTTCTTTATTGAGGGGATGCGTAGTGATAGCTTATATCTATTTGGCGCTATTCGCGTTTCACAGGTATTATCTTTAGTCTTATTTTTTGCCGCGTGGGGACTGTTGTTTTATCGACGTAAAAACAATCCCAAGTTAAAAGATTACGACCGTAGTCACGGCAACAATCGTTTTTTAATTTAACTAACGGTTTACCTCGCACATGTGCTAAAATATGAAATGTATAGTAACTTTCCGTTAGCGGAAAAAAAGTTTTTTATAACAATTTGTTGTATGAAACTTTACAATCAAGGAGGGTTTATTTTGAAACAAAAAATTGCTGTCTTAGGACCAGGCTCGTGGGGAACAGCGTTAGCACAAGTTCTATCGGAAAATGGTCACGAAGTAAGAATTTGGGGAAACAATCCAGCGCAAATTGATGAGATTAATACGTATCATACTAACCGTCATTATTTGCCCGATGTGAAGTTACCAGAAAATATTGTGGCAGTAAAAGATATTAATGAAGCAATTCAAGACTGCGATGCAGTTCTTTTTGTCGTTCCAACCAAAGCAATGCGTAGTGTTGCCCAAGAATTTGCTAAAACCGTCAAACATCAACCGGTGATTATTCATGCTTCAAAAGGCTTAGAACAAGAAAGTCATAAGCGTATTTCAGAGATTCTAATTGAAGAAATTCCGGCTGAAAATCGTAAAGCAGTGGTTGTGTTATCTGGCCCAAGTCATGCAGAAGAAGTGGTGCGCCATGATATTACAACGATTACCGCTGCAAGTCGTGATCAAAGTGCGGCCCAATATGTGCAAGACCTATTTATGAACGATTATTTTAGAATTTATACCAATGATGATGTTATTGGGGTTGAAACAGGAGCAGCGCTAAAAAATATTATCGCAATTGGTGCCGGTGCGATTCATGGCTTAGGCTATGGGGATGATGCGAAAGCTGCGATTATGACTCGTGGTTTAGCTGAAATTAGTCGGTTAGGGGTAGCGATGGGGGCTAATCCATTAACTTTTATCGGTTTAAGTGGTGTTGGTGATTTGATTGTAACTTGTACCAGTGTCCACTCGCGTAATTGGCGTGCTGGGAATTTATTAGGAAAAGGTCATTCTTTAGATGAAGTTTTAGATAATATGGGCATGATCGTTGAAGGGGTAGCGACTACTAAAGCTGCAATGGAACTTGCACAAACTTTGAAGATTGAAATGCCAATTACGGAAACAATTTATAATGTATTATATGACAACAAGCCAATCAAAGAGGCTGCTCGTGATATTATGCTGCGGGATGGCCGCAAAGAAAATGAATTTACGTTAAAATAAAAGGAGTTTTAGAAATGAAAGTAAAAAAAGCTGTTATTCCTGCTGCAGGTTTAGGCACACGTTTTTTACCTGCAACTAAAGCGATGGCAAAAGAAATGTTACCAATTGTTGATAAACCAACAATCCAATTTATTGTTGAAGAAGCTTTGAAATCTGGGATTGAAGATATCTTAATCGTCACAGGTAAAGCTAAACGTCCGATTGAAGATCACTTTGACGCTAACATTGAACTAGAAACTAATTTAAAAGAAAAAGGAAAAACGGAATTATTAAAATTAGTCGAAGAAACAACCGATGTTAATTTGCATTTTATCCGTCAATCTCACCCGAAAGGTTTAGGTCATGCTGTTTTACAAGCAAAAGCTTTTGTCGGTAACGAACCTTTTGTCGTAATGCTTGGCGATGATTTAATGGAAGACAAAGTGCCATTGACAAAACAATTAATTAATGACTACGAAAAAACACATGCCTCTACTATTGCAGTAATGAAGGTACCTCATGAAGACACTTCAAAATACGGTATCATTAACCCAGGTGAACAAGTGCAACCAGGTTTGTATAATGTTAAAAACTTTGTTGAAAAACCAACACCTGATAAAGCGCCAAGCGATTTGGCAATTATCGGCCGTTACTTATTAACGCCTGAAATTTTTAATGTGTTGGAAGTACAAAAACCAGGTGCCGGTAATGAAATTCAATTAACAGATGCCATCGATGAATTAAATAAAACCCAACGCGTTTTTGCGCGTGAGTTTAAAGGTCAACGTTATGATGTTGGGGATAAATTAGGCTTTATGAAAACTAGCATTGACTATGGTTTGAAACATCCAGAAGTAAAAGATGGATTAAAAGATTATATCTTAGAGCTAGCTGCTACATTTAAACAAGATCAAAAAACAAAATAACAGTTTTAAACCTGCGTAAGTTTTTTCTTACGTAGGTTTTTTGTTTTTGGAAGCGGCTTACAAAAGGATAGGAGTAGGAAAATAGAAAAATTCACGTGTTCTTTTTATTTGTTTCAAAAGATACCTCGTGATATGCTTAGGATGACGGAATTTAAAAAATTTCAGTGTTGGAAAGGAGTTTTGGCATGAGTGGAGGAGAAATTGCAGCATTAATTGCAGCGATTGCCTTTGCTGTTTTAGTGGTATTTGTTATTCGTTTATTAGCCCAGGTGCAAAAAACAGTAGCAAGCGTCAGTACAACTGTGGAGGAAGCAAACAAAACAATTCGCGTGGTTACAAAAGATGTAGATGTCTTAACTAGTGAAGTAGAAGGGTTGTTGGTTAAAACCAATACGCTTTTAAATGATGTTAATGGCAAAGTAGCCACTATTGATCCATTATTTACCGCTGTTGCAGATTTAGGTGAAAGCATTTCCGAGTTAAATCGCTCAGGTAAAAATGCAGTGGCAAAATTGGGAGCTGTTGGAAAAACGACGGCTCAAGCAACAGTAGCGGGGAAAGTTGGCCAAACAGCATTAAAATTTTTCAATCAACAACGAAAACAAAACGCAAATTCAAAAAGTGAATAGATAAAAAATGGAGGGATTCAAATGGGAAAAACAAGTGGATTTTTATTAGGAGCGGTAGTGGGTGGTGCCGCAGCGGCAGCCGCGGTAATGTTACTTGCACCAGAATCAGGAAAAGAATTACGAAAAAAATTAGCTGAACACACGGATGATTTATTAGATCTTGCTAGTGACTATGCTGATATGGCTAAAGAGAAAAGTCAAGATTTAACCGATATCGCAAAAGATAAAGCAACGCAATTATCTCAACAAGCTGAAGAAACTGCAGATAGCTTGAAAAATAAGACAAGTGATTCTTTAGATGATTTACAAGGTTCTTCTAAAGACTTAATTGAAAATTTGAAGAAACAAACCGGTGACTTATCGGAAAGATTTAAAAAATCAGCTGCTGAAGTGAAAGATCAAGGGGCAGACATTGCCGAAGATAAAAAAGAAGACATGGCAGATATTATTATTGATGCAACTGCTGGTGCTAAAGAGATGAAAGAAACAGTTAAAGAAGGTATCGATGAAGCAAAACCAGTTGCAAAAGAGTTAAAAGAAAATACTAAAGACACTGCCAAAGAAGTGGGCGCTCAAGCAAGCAATCAAGCTTCTGACACAAAAGAAGCAGTTAAGGCTGAAACAAAGATGGCTGCTCAAGATTTTAAAGAAGCAGAAAAAGAACTAAAAGAAAAAATTGAAGAAAATAATCCTGAGTAAGGCTAGAATAAAAAGACATTGTAACAAAAGAGGTTCACTTCAAGAATAAGAAGAATTTACTTTTAGAATGTTGTTTATTCGCAAAAAGAGGAGTTGTGACATGATTTTTGTCACAACTCCTCTTTGTTTAATTAAGTTAATTATTTGGTAATAATTTGTAATTCTTTTGGTGTTTTCGTAAATGCTTCACAGCCATTTGGTGTAACGTGGACGCAATCTTCAATACGTACACCAACTTCACCAGGTAAATAAATACCAGGTTCAATTGAAAAGCACATTCCTTCTTCAATAACTAAATCATTACCTTCTACAAGCGATGGGAATTCATGGACTGTCGTACCAATACCGTGACCTAGACGGTGATTGAAATATTTACCATACCCCGCTTTTTCAATAACATCACGGGCAACCTTATCAATTTGGGCAGCTGTTACACCCGGGCGGACAAAATTTTGTGCCGCTAGTTGGGCTTCTAAAACAATTTGATAAATTTTTGCTTGTAAATCAGTTGGTTTTTGATATGCTACAGTTCGCGTAGCATCACTACAATAGCCTTTCCAAATAACCCCTAAATCAAAGAGAACTAACTCATTAGGAACAATTTTGCGCTCTCCTGGTGCACCGTGAGGGTTAGCTGCGTTATCACCAGCTAAAACAATAGTATCAAAACTCATTTGACTCACACCACGGCGTTTTAGTTGATATTCAATTTCTGCTGTAATCTCAGCTTCTGATGCTCCGGCTTGAATAGCAGCAAAGCCAATTTTAAAAGCTTCATCTGCCCAACTACCAGCTTCTTTTAAGAGTGTAATTTCTTCAGTTGTTTTACGCAATTGACTTTGTTGGATAACGGGTGTTAAATCGAAATTAAAATCAGTGTGAAGTAAAAGCGAACGCAAAATTTCAAGGCGATCAACTGTTAAGTGGTTTTTTTCAACCGCAATTTTTTTAGGCTCATCATAACGCTCATTTAGAGCTTTTACGATTAATTGCCAAGGATTTTCATTGTCAGCATAGCCCAATACATCAAATTGCCAGCTACTGTTTTTGGCAGTTTCAACTTCTAAAGCCGGGGTAAACAAAAAAGGATCCGCTGTAGCTGAAATGAAAAGTGCTAAGACGCGCTCGTGAGGATCACTGGTATAACCAGAATAATAAGCGATGTGGTCAGGGTTAGAAATATACGCTAAGTCAATATCATGGGAGTTTAACCAACTTTTTAATTCTTCAATTTTTGCTAAATTCATAAACTAACCTTCTTTCAGAATAATCAACTTCATTTTAACACACTTCTTTTAAAAAAGAATTTTTGAAAAATGATAAAAATTTTCAGGAAAGGAAAGTAAAACGGTTGCATTCTCCAACTTTCCATGCTATTCTATCAAAGAAATGTAAATGGTATTTTCAGAAAATACAAATCAAACAATTAAATAAGGAGATCTGAAATGGAAAAACAAACAATTACAATCTATGACGTTGCTCGTGAAGCTAATGTTTCCATGGCTACTGTTTCACGCGTAGTAAATGGTAATCCTAATGTCAAACCGGCTACTCGTAAAAAAGTGTTAGAGGTTATTGACCGCCTAGATTACCGCCCTAATGCAGTGGCTCGGGGCTTAGCAAGCAAAAAAACAACTACTGTGGGTGTCATTATTCCAGACGTCAGCAACATGTATTTCTCTTCATTAGCACGAGGGATTGACGATGTAGCAACAATGTATAAATACAATATTATCTTAGCTAACTCAGATGGCGATACCCAAAAAGAAGTAAACGTATTGAATAATTTGTTAGCCAAACAAGTTGATGGGGTAATTTTCATGGGCCATCGCATCACAGACGAAATTCGTGGCGAGTTTTCTCGTTCGAAAACACCAGTTGTTTTAGCGGGCTCAATTGATCCAGATGAACAAGTGGGTAGTGTGAATATTGACTATCAAAATGCAACCAAAGATGCTGTGAATTTACTTGCTAAAAATGGGAATGAAAAAATTGCGTTTGTTAGTGGCGCATTAATTGATCCAATTAATGGTCAAAATCGTCTACAAGGTTATAAAGAAGCTTTAAAAGAAAATAATTTGGAATATAATGAAGGTCTAATTTTTGAAGCAAAATACAACTTTAAAGATGGAATTTCATTAGTTTCTCGCTTGAAAAATAGTGGTGCGACTGCTGCTTTTGTGACAGATGATGAATTAGCAATCGGTATTTTAGATGGTTTAGTTGATGAAGGCGTGAAAGTGCCAGAAGACTTTGAAATTCTGACAAGTAATAATTCATTATTAACTGATGTTGCACGGCCTCGCTTATCTAGTATCACACAACCTTTATATGATATTGGTGCGGTTTCAATGCGTCTATTAACTAAAATGATGAATAAAGAAGAAGTAGAAGAAAAGACAATCGTTTTACCTTATGGTATTGATGAAAAAGGTTCAACTAAATAAAAATAAAAAAACGCCTGCAAATTTGTTGCGGGCGTTTTTTTATGAAAAAGCAGGCGCATTTTATTGCGCCTGCTTTTCTTATTGATTGGTGTTATTACTATTTGCACCGTTATTGCCGTTTGTAGCGTTGTTAGTATTATTCGCATTGGAGTTATTAGCTGTGTTACTTGCACCGTTTGAGTTGTTATTATTCGTATTGTTTTGGTTAGTGCTATTCCCATTAGTTGTATTATTACTATTTGTATTGTTTTTTTGCTGGTCATTTGTCTTTGCTTTAGCGTAAATTTTACTCCAATAATCAGCATAGTTGGCATCAGTGCCACCAATACCAAAGCGATAATTACTTTTTTCAGGTCCATTTTTGGCCCAAAGTGAGGTCGTTGTATCATTTGGTACTTGCGTTGTTGTACCGTTATAACTAATGCTGCCAGGAAGCTCGCCAGTAGCTTTAGCAACTGTTTCTTGTTTGACAGAATCATCTAATTTGAATTTTTGATCCGTGCCAAAAATTTCAGGGTTGGCCATATAAATTCGATTAATTAAGTAGGCCATGTAATTGCCGGTTCTAGTTCCCGCACCATTATCATTTTTTTCTTTTTGGCTATCCATCCCAGACCAACTGCCAATGGTAACTTTTGGTGTGGAAACAATTAACCAAGAGTCACGGTAGTAGTCGGATGAACCGGTTTTCCCAACCCAATCAGCTTGACCAAGATACCAATTTAAATTACTAATTGTTGATTTGAAAGGTGTTGTAATTCCTTGACTTAAAACGTTTCGCATCAAATCATTCATAATAGAAGCTGTTGCTTTTGAGAAAACGCGAACTGGTTTATTTTCATGTTGGTAAATAGCTTTACCTTGACTGTCAGTAATAGCTTCAATTAAGTAGCCTTGTTGATAGACACCACCGTTTGCTAGTGCTTGGAAACCATTTGTTTGTTGAACAGTTGTAACGTCCATTGGTCCAAGTGGGGCAGACTCGACATTCCATGAATTATTAGCAGGAAAATTCATTTTTGCTAAATAATTATCATAAACAAAGTCGGCCGATTTTGTTTCTTGTAATTCTTGATAGACATGATAGGCGGTAATGTTTGTTGATTCAGCTAAAGCATCTTCAACGGTTTGGAAAGTTTTTGAGCCTTTATTGGTCGCATTGACAATTTCTTTGCCAGCGTCTTCGCCTGCTTTCCATTTCGCAGGATAATCAGAAATGCGTGTTTGACTACCAATTAAACCTTGATCAATGGCTGGCCCATATACAAGCAGTGGTTTAATTGTTGAACCAGCTGCGCGGGAAGTATCAAAAGCGTGGTTATTTTGGTTATCATTAAAATCACGACTACCAATAAAACCTAAAATTTTCCCAGTCGCATTGTCCATCATGACATTTCCGACTTCAATTTTATCACCATTGTAGTTGTCTAACATGTAGCCGTATTCTGCGACGCCTTTTTGCATAGCATCATAGATTTTTTTATCAATCGTGGATTTGACAGTATAACCACCATTAACTAATTCGTTTTGAGCTTTTTCCAGGTAAGCTTCTTTGGTCTTTTTCTTTTCATAATCTTGGTTAGAAACACCGTCGTCTTTTGCTAATTTTTGGGCTACGATACTTTTTGCTTCGTTCATAATCGTATAATACAAAAAGCCGTGATCATCATTATTTTGTGTTTGTTGTTTTAGGAAATCTTTTTTCAAATCATATTTTTTGGCAGCTTCGTATTCTTTTTTAGTAATATCGTGATTGCGATACATACTAAATAAAACAAAGTCTTTTCGCTCTAAACCAGCTGTGACATTTTCTTTTAATTTACCCGTATTATCAAAAGGACTATAGACGATTGGACTTTGCGGTAAACCCGCAATAAAGGCCGCTTGTGGAAGGTTAACATCCTTAGCATCTTTACCAAAAATACCTTTGGCGGCTTCTTGAACGCCGGCGATATTTTGACCTTTATTATTTCGACCAAAAGGGGAGACGTTTAAATACATCGTGACAATTTCGTCTTTACTAAAGAATTTTTCAACTTCCATAGCTAAGAGAATTTCATTGGCTTTACGTTTAAAAGTCGTTTCACTGGTTAAAACCTGCTGTTTGACGAGTTGTTGGGTTAAAGTTGAACCGCCACCACCGCCAAAACCAGTTGCTTCAGATAAAAGAGCACGTACAACCGCTTTTGGGACAACGCCATTATGTTCATAAAAATATTCATCTTCGGTTGCGATAATTGCTTTTTTCAGTAGGTCAGAGATTTGATCAGACTTTACCGATGTTCGAAATAAATCAGAACGGATAGTTGCAATCGAGCTGTTATCGGCATAAGTTAATTTAGAGGTTTGGGAAACATCCCCCAACTCTTTTTGCATGGTGGTCTTATTAGGAGCTGGGGTATCTTCAACTAAATAAGCGAAATAACCTGCACCAATACCTAGTGCCAATGCACCTCCGATAATCAAACACGAAATTCCCACTAAAAGTAAGGAATGTAAAACCCGTAATGAGATATTAAAATAAAACCAACCCTTTTTTCGATCAGAAAAAGGTTCATTATGATGTTTTTGCTTTTTAGGCAATGACTTTCACCTCAGTTTTAAATTTACCGCATCATTATAGCAAAAAAGTTCTTAAATAGATAGATTTCTACTATTATGGTGGGGAAATACTAAGAAAAAACCAAACTTTTACCGCATAAAATGGGGATAAAAAGTTTTTATTAATTGATTTTGTCGATATGCTAAAATATAAAAGAAAGTAAAAAGGGGAAATCATTATTAAACAATATTTAGGAAAATTCTAAATTTAGAAGGAGAAATCGTGTGCAAGCCATCCTGATGAGTGCGTTTAGTCTATTATTTATTATTTTTTTAGGTTTTATCTTTAAACGTGTTGGTATTTTTAGTAAAGCTGATGGGAATATCTTATCACAAATTATTTTGAATTTAACTTTGCCAGCAGCAATTATTGTCAATCTGTCTCAGCTGACTGTTTCGTTGAATCGAATTGCTTTAATTTTGATTGCCATTTTGTTTACTTTGATACAATTAATTTTATTTCGTGTTTTTAAAGGGAAGCAAACCCGTGATAATCTGACATTTAGTTTATACATGGGCTCTGGCTTTAATATTGGTAATTTTACCTTACCTTTTGCCCAAAGTTTTATCCCCCAAGCAATCCCACTGATTTCACTATTTGATATTGGAAACTCGGTTATGTTGGCAGGAGGAACGGGTTTGGTCGTAGAATTATTAACAGGAGAAAATTATGTGTTTAATGGCAAGTTATTTTTAAAAAGATTAGGTCGTAGCGTACCATTTGTTTGCTATTTGATTATGCTGTTTTTACGCTTGCAGACGATTAATGTTCCTGCGATTATCTTGACGATTGCTACGCCAGTTGCAAATGCTAACACGTTTTTATCGATGTTTATGATTGGCCTTTATCTTGAGTTTAAACTTGCTGGTAAGACGCGTAATTTAGTCTTTAAAACACTATTTTTGCGGTATCTAATTGGTTTTATGTTAGTCGGGGTGGTTTATTTTACACCTTTTGATCAGCTGATGAAATTGGTCTTAAGTATCTTAGCCGTTACCCCAATTCCAATTTTTAATGTAATAAATGCAGTATTAGCGGGAAGTGATGAAGAAAGTGTCGGTTTTTGTTCTTCCCTTAGCTTTTTAATTAGCTTGCCGCTGATGACAGCTCTAATTTTATGTATCGTTAAGTAAAGCGTAAAAATGTCTTTTTATTAAAAGCTTGCTTACAATAATAATATTATTAAAAAGAAAGAAGTGAAGAAATGTTAATTGGTTCTCATGTATCGTTTAAAGCTAGTAAAGCACTGCTTTCTTCTGTTGAAGAAGCCTTAAGTTATGAAGCGAATACTTTTATGCTTTATACTGGTGCACCACAGAATACTCGCCGGAGTGAAATGGATCAAGAAAGTATCACTGCAGGTAAAAAATTAATGCAAGAAAATAAAATGCAGGAGTTTGTCGTCCATGCACCGTATATTGTTAATTTAGGAAATACGACTAAACCACAAAATTTCGGCTTTGCAATTGAGTTTTTACGGGCTGAAATTATGCGCGCCCAAGAACTTGGTGCTAAACAAATTACCCTCCATCCAGGAGCACATGTGGGGGCGGGGCCAAAAGAGGGAATTAAACAAATCATCAAAGGATTAAATGAAGTCTTGACCAAGGAACAAATTCCTCAAATTGCTTTAGAGACAATGGCGGGAAAAGGGACAGAAATCGGTCGTAGTTTTGAAGAATTGGCAGAAATTATTGCTGGGGTCACGTTAAATGATAAACTCTCGGTTACTTTTGATACATGCCATACCAATGATGCAGGATACAATGTCAAAGAGGATTTTGATGGTGTGTTAGCTGAATTTGATCAAGTGATTGGCTTGGATCGTTTAAAAGTCGTTCATCTAAATGATTCCAAAAATCCGCAAGGGGCAAAAAAAGATAGGCATGCTAACATCGGTTTTGGTACCATTGGTTTTGATGCATTACATTATATTGCCAATCATGAAAAACTTGTTTCTTTACCCAAAATACTTGAAACACCATATGTCGGCGAAGATAAGAAAAATAAGAAACCCCCTTATAAATTTGAAATTGCCATGTTACGTAAAGGCGTTTTTGATCCTGATTTATTGGAAAAAATTATGGCACAATAAACGTTTTCTTACCTTTAGAAGCTTGTGTAATCCGTAAAAAAGCAAAGCAATCCCCTTAGGCAGCAGCTTTCTTTTTCATAAAAGGCGCACTTAAACCTAAGGATGCTTTGCTTTTTTTTAAAGATTTACTGTTTGACTGAAGTTAAGCTAGCTTCATTAAAGAAACGCTTTATTTCGACGTCTGCTGCGGCTAAACAATCTGAAGCGTGGATAATATTTTGTGATTTATTTGTAGCAAAATCACCCCGAATTGTTCCTGGATTAGCCTCTAGTGCATTGGTTGTGCCAATCATTTTTCGCACCATTTCAATAGCATTTTCTCCTTTTAAGACTATAAAAACAACAGGTCCAGAGGTCATATAGTCAACAATATCTTGAAAAAAAGGTTTGTCGGCTAAATGAGCGTAATGAGCTTGTGCCATTTCTTTTGTCAAACAGCCAAAACGCATTTTGTCAATCGTTAACTGGCGATCTTCAAAACGACTAATGATGCGACCAACTAAATGGCGTTTCACGCCATCTGGTTTAATAATGACTAAAGTTTTTTCTTCCAATATCCTCACCTCAAAAAAATGATAAGTTTAGGATAACACGTTTTTCACTATTTGAAAACGCTTACTTGTTAATTACTAGTGAAAAGCTCTTTTCATTTGTGGGCTTTTCTAGTAAAATGACACAGTGAGACTATAAGAGAAAGGAGAGATTTTCATGTCAACATCTATCGTAGTGCTTATTGCAATTATTGCTGCTTTACTTGGCGCAGTTGGTGGCTTTTTCTTAGCCCGTAAATATATGAAAGACTATTTGGAAAAAAATCCTCCCGTTAACGAGGAAATGTTACGTTCAATGATGATGTCAATGGGACAAAAACCATCCGAGAAAAAAATTCGTCAAATGATGCAACAAATGAAAAACCAAGGGAAAAAATAATTTTTGGCAGAATAAAAGAAAGTGGACTGGATTAGCCGGTTCGCTTTTTTTTGTCGTTTATAAAGTCGGGTATCATTAAAAAAAAATTCTTTAACTTGGTTAATGGAAAATGAGAAAAACGAATACTTCTTCTTTAATTTTTATCTGCTAATAATTTAATAGTAAAAAGCAGTGGGATTTTTAGGATCAGTTTGTAAGAGGATCTGAAAATTTCCCATACTTTTAAATTAGCGACTGCTGTATTTCACGAAAAATAAAAAATAAAAAAGCTGTTGACAGCGCTTTCTTTAATCTGTTACAATAACTATAAATTAAATAGACCAAAGCAATGGATAGTGATTGTTTAATTACAAGCTAAACCTAATGAGAAGATGCCGTTATTTTGCGTGCCCTCATTAGGTTTTTTATTTGTCCATTTTTAAAAGGAGGGTGAAAATCTTATTAAGAAAACAAGATGAAAATGTAAGCGTTGACAAAAATAACGGTTATTAGTATCATCAAACTATAATCTAAATGAGTTTTATATTAATTTTAGATTAGTTTAAGCGTGACGTGGAGGCCGACACTGATGCAAATTAAAAAAATATTGAATAACAACGTAATTATTACAACAGATAAGCACAATAACGAGCTTGTCGTAATGGGAAAGGGGCTTGCTTTTCAAAAAAGAATAGGAGATGAAGTGGTTGAATGTCAAATCGATAAGACATATCGTTTGTCAAACTCTGATTTAAATACAAAGTTACAAGAATTATTAGAAGACGTACCAATTGGTTATTTAGAACTTGCTACAGTGATTATTGATAGTGGGAAAGAAAAATTGCATACTTCGTTAAATGATTCCATCTATATTTCGTTAACAGATCATTTACACACTGCTATTCAGCGCGTAAAAAACAATATCCGGGTGCCAAACTTATTACTTTGGGATATTAAACGCTTTTTTATGGTCGAATATCAGATTGGCAAAGAAGCAGTAGCACTAATAAAAAGACGTTTTAAAGTCGATTTGGGTGAGGATGAGGCCGGTTTTATTGCTTTACATCTCGTCAATGCCCAAACAGAAATTGAGAATGATAACGTATATGTTATGACAGAATTGATGCAAGAAATTATTCGAATTGTCAGCTATTATTTTAAAGTTCAATTTGATGAAGAGTCGGTTTATTATTACCGCTTTTCTACTCATTTACGTTTTTTTGCTTCACGTATTATGAATCACCGTCAAAACGAAGGAGAAACAGATGAAGAGTTACTTTTAATCATTCAAAAGAAGTATCGTAATGCTTACAATTGCGTTGAAAAAGTGAATCAATATGTTGTCAAAAAATATAACTATTATATGTCCAATGATGAGAAATTGTATTTAACCATTCACATTGCTAGGCTAGTTCAAAAATTAGGACAAGAAGAAAAGAGCATTACTAGCACAAATAAAAAATAATTGGAGGAATTGTTGTGGGAAAATATCACGATTTAGCCGAAAAAATTGTTAGTAACGTAGGTGGCAAAGAAAACATCAATAGTCTTACGCATTGTATCACGCGTTTACGTTTTAAGTTAAAAGATGAAGGTAAAGCCAATGATGACGTTTTAAAAAATATGGATGGCGTTGTGACGGTTATGAAAAGCGGTGGTCAGTATCAAGTGGTAATTGGCAATCACGTTCCAGATGTTTATGCCGAGGTATTAGAAGTTGCTGGAATTTCTGGTGAATCAGAAGAAGTAAGCAGTGATGGCAATATCTTTAATCGTTTAATCGATATTTTAAGTGGTTGTTTCCAACCTTTCTTAGGTGCTCTTGCGGCAGCCGGGATGATTAAAGGGTTAAATGCCCTATTAGTTTTCTTAGGAACGTTGGGTTGGTTTACTTATACAGCGCAATCTGGCACTTATATGATGTTAAATGCGATTGGTGATTCCATCTTTTACTTTATGCCGGTTATTTTGGGTTATACTGCTTCAAAAAAATTCAATTTAAATCCAATGATTGGTATTACGATTGGGGCAGCTCTTGTTTATCCAACTATTCAAGGCTCTGCTTTACAAGCACTAGTAGAAGAAGGAGCGAATGCACCTTATAGTATCTTTGGTTTACCGGCTTATACAACTTTCTTAGGTATTCCTTGGGTAGGGGCAAACTATACTAGTAGTGTGGTACCAGTAATCTTTATTATCGCTTTTGCCGCTCAAATTCAAAAACTGATGAAACGCATTATTCCAGCTGTTGTTCAAACTTTCTTAGTTCCATTTTTCGTTTTATTGATTTCATTACCAGTTGGATTTTTAGTAATTGGGCCAGTTATTAGTATGTTAACAGACTTACTAAGTGCAGCTTTCCAAGCTTTAATGACCTTCTCACCGGCATTGTACGGGATCATCTTAGGTTTCTTCTGGCAAGTATTAGTAATTTTTGGTTTACACTGGTCTGTTGTACCATTAGCAATTATGCAAGTAACACAAGAAGGTTTCTCACAAGTGTTAACAGGTTCATTTGCAGCCAGTTTTTCCCAAACAGCAGTTGTCTTGGCGATGTTCTTTAAATTAAAAGACAAAAAATTAAAAGCACTTTGTCCACCGGCAATTATTTCAGGTATTTTTGGGGTGACAGAACCGGCTATTTACGGAATTACATTGCCTAAAAAGACCCCATTTATCTTTTCAATGGTTGGTGGTGCGATTGGCGGCTTAATTTTAATGGTAAGTAATGTTACCGCTTACACTATGGGTGGTTTAGGAATTTTTGGTTTCTTTAATTTCATCACACCAGAAGGCGACGCTTCCAGAGTAGTTCCTTCTATTTTAGCAGTTTTAGTCGCTTGTGGGATTAGTTTCTCTCTTACTTTCTTCTTTTGGAAAGATCAAACAGTTGAAGTTGAAGAAGGACAAGCGGCAATGGAAGTTAGAAAAGAAATTGTTACAGCCCCAATCAACGGTGCCATCATGCCACTATCAGCTTCAAAAGATGAAGCATTTGCGCAAGGTATTTTAGGAAAAGGTGTCTTAATTCAACCAGAAAGTGGTGAAGTAGTAGCACCATTTGACGGAACTGTTATGACGTTATTCCCAACTAAACATGCTATTGGTCTAGTTTCTGAGAATGGTCTGGAATTATTAATTCATATTGGAATTGATACGGTCCAATTAGATGGCAAGTTCTTTACCCCTCATGTTAAACAAGGAGATAAAGTAAAACGAGGACAAAAATTGATGAGTTTTGATATTAAGGCGATTCAGGCTGCGGGTTACAGCGTTGAAACTCCGGTAATTGTGACCAACTCAGCAGATTACTTGGATATTTTAGAAAGTGACAAGTCAAATGTCGCTAGCGGTAGTGATGAGTTAATTACTGCATTAGCATAAAAATAAGACGGGCTGACAGGAAAGTCAGCTCGCCTTTTTCACCTAAATTAGTCGGTTGCGGTCATTAATTTGGAGTAAAAGAATCGTGAATTTGGACAGGTGGTTGCTTTTTTTCAGCCATAATGGTGGAACTAATTTGCCGATGATCAATTTTTTGACCGATTTTAATGAGATGATCTAATTCTTGTTGATAATTTTCAGCAAAAACGATGCTGTATAAGACGTCTAGTAAATAAGTGATTGATAAATTTGTTGTAAAATTACCTATTTTAGAATAAAGGCGTTCTCTAGTGGTCATTTGTAGGACACAAGTGGCAAGTTTTGTTAAAGAATTATCCCCAATACTCGTAATTGCAATAAAAGGGACTTGCTGCTGAATTAAAATGTTCGCGGTTTGCAAAATCATTTTATTTTCACCGGTATAAGAAATAAGAATGGCGATATCATTTATGGTTAAATTGTAGGCTTCATAGGCTGTTTCTCCTTGAATTTGACTAGTTGTGACGATCTTACCGATTCGGTTCATTTTAACTGCAAAATCTTGGGCGATTAATGTATTGGCATTATTTCCAAAAATTCGTGTCAGACGGGCGCCTAATAAAAGTTCTTTAGCTTTTTTTAGACTATCGTGTTGCAGTAGTGACAATGTATCGCTAATGGTGGTTTGTTCTAATTGTGCGAGTTTACTGGCGATGCGCATCAAGCCGTCTGTTGGCGTAAATGGTAAATTTGCGTCAACGGTTTGAAAGTGGTGCGTGAGGTATTCTTGTTCTTTAACAAAAGCGATTTTAAATTCTAACCAGCCGTTAAAATCTAATTTTTTGGCAATTCGAATGAGTGTAGAGGGATGAACAAATACAGCTTCTGCCACTTCTTTAATTGTTAAATTTAGACTTTGGGGACGATTTAAAATATAATCAATGACATTTTGTTCAGCCGTTGAAAAATTGGTTTGACGGATCTTTTCTTGAATTAGCATAGATAACCTCTTTTTAAAATTATTTACATTTATTATACATCATTTGTAAATATTATTTACAAAAAGCGAAAAAAATTTCCTTTAAATTGTAAACGCTTTATGAGTTACGTGTTATTCTATTGTTTTCATACAACAACTCATCAATAATGAAATTATCAAGTCAGCAAAGGAGCAGACAATATGAGAAAAGGCGTGAAAATTGCCACAATTGGTGGCGGTAGTAGTTATACTCCGGAGTTAATGGAGGGCTTTATTAAACGATATGATGAATTACCCATTGCAGAAATTTGGTTAGTTGATATTGAAGCAGGAAAAGAAAAGCTAGCAATTGTGGGGGCAATGGCACAACGAATGTGGGATGCTTCACCTTATGATGTTAAAGTCCATTTAACTTTAAACCGCGAAGAAGCACTAAAAGATGCTGATTTTGTGACTACCCAATTTCGTGTTGGCTTATTAGATGCCCGTGTCAAAGATGAAAGAATTCCTGCTTATTATGGCATGTTAGGACAAGAGACAAACGGTGCGGGTGGAATTTTTAAAGCTTTTCGTACGGTGCCAGTTATCTTAGAGATCGTCGAAGATATGAAACGTTTATGTCCCAATGCTTGGCTAGTTAATTTCGCCAATCCAAGTGGCATGGTAACAGAGGCGATTGTCCGTTACGGTAAATGGGACAAAGTAATTGGTTTATGTAATGTACCGGTAATGGCAACCATGTTAGAACCTGGTTTACTGGGTAAGAAAACAGATGAGTTAATTTATAAATTTGCGGGCTTAAATCATTTTCATTGGCATAAAGTCGCAGACGACAAAGGGCAAGACGTCACCATGGAAATCATTGATCAAATGTACCAAGAAGATAACGGCTTGCCAAAAAACATTTATGATATTCCTTTTGAGCGTGATTTATTAGAACAAATGAAGATGATTCCATGTGCGTACCATCGTTATTACTATCAAGAAGAAGAAATGTTAGCACATGCATTGGAAGAATACCGCACTATTGGCACGCGGGCCCAACAAGTAAAACGCACGGAACATGAATTGTTTGAATTATATAAAGATCAAAACTTAGATCATAAACCAGAACAATTGTCTCAACGTGGAGGGGCGTATTATTCCGATGCTGCCTGTGAAACGATTGCATCGATTTATGCTAATAAAGAAACACAGATTGTCGTTTCAACAAAAAATAATGGGGCTGTGCCAGATTTACCGGCCGATTGTGTCGTCGAAGTAACCGCTTATGTAGGAGCACAAGGAGCGCGTAATGTTGCTTTTGGTCCATTACCAACCGCAGAAAGAGGCTGGTTACAAGTGATGAAAGCAATGGAATTATTAACGATTGAAGCAGCAGTTACAGGTGATTATGGCACAGCTTTACCGGCGTTTACCTTAAATCCACTAATCACTTCTGGAAAAACAGCCAAACGCGTTATGGACGAACTATTCATTGCGCATAAAGATTATTTACCAAACTTTAAAGAAACAATTGAACGTTTAGAAAAAGAAGGTATCAAAGTCCAAGATGAAGTAGTGCGTTCAATGGATCTAGTTAACGTCTAAATATTTCTTCAAATTAAAAGGAGATAAGGTAACTTATTAATTTATTGCCAAGATGAAACGAATAGCATAAAAAATATGGATGATTAGCTACTTTTTAGTAGCACTAAAGGTAATCAACAAAAAGATAAAAAACGGAGGCTTTATGATGGGATTTAGAAAAGACTTTTTATGGGGTGGCGCAACAGCTGCCAATCAATGCGAAGGGGGCTACAATGAAGGTGGTCGTGGTTTAGCAAATGTGGATGTGGTTCCAATTGGACCAGATCGCTTCCCTGTGATTACAGGAGAAATGAAAATGTTTGATTTTGATGACGAACATTTTTATCCAGCAAAAGAAGCGATTGATATGTATCATCGTTGGCGCGAAGATATTGCCTTATTTGCTGAAATGGGCTTTAAGACATATCGTTTATCTATTGCTTGGAGTCGAATTTTTCCTAAAGGTGACGAAAAAAAACCAAACGAAGAAGGTTTAAAATTTTATGAAGATATTTTTAAAGAGTGTAAAAAATACGGGATTGAACCATTAGTAACGATTACACATTTTGATTGTCCGATGCACTTAATTGAAGAATATGGGGCATGGCGCAGTCGCGAATTAATTGGTTTTTATGAAAACTTATGTCGAGTTATTTTTAACCGGTATAAAGGACTAGTAAAATACTGGCTGACCTTTAATGAGATTAATATGATTTTGCATGCACCATTTATGGGAGCAGGCCTTTATTTTGAACCAGGTGAAAACAAAGAACAAGTGAAATATCAAGCAGCTCATCATGAGTTAGTGGCGTCAGCATTGGCCACTAAAATTGCTCATGAAGTAGATCCAGAAAATCAAGTAGGCTGTATGTTAGCAGCAGGAGCTTATTATCCTTATTCTTGTAAGCCAGAAGATGTTTGGGCTTCGCGGAATAATGATCGTGAAAATTATTTCTTTATCGATGTTCAATCTCGTGGTGAATATCCGGCCTATGCGTTAAAAGAATTGGAACGCAATGGGATTGAATTGAAAATGGAAGCTGGCGATTTAGAGTTATTAAAAGAAAATACAGTGGACTTTATTTCATTTTCATATTATTCATCTCGAGTTTCAACTACTGATCCAGAATTATTGGAACAAACAGAGGGGAATATTTTTGCTTCTGTTAAAAATCCATACTTAAAAGCAAGTGAATGGGGTTGGCAGATTGATCCGTTAGGTTTACGAATTACATTAAATGATATTTATGATCGTTATCAAAAACCATTATTTATTGTGGAAAATGGTTTAGGCGCTGTGGATACTCCTGATTCAGATGGTTATGTTATTGATGATTATCGGATTGAATATTTAGCAGCTCACATTGCCGCTATGAAAGATGCAGTTGAACTAGATGGCGTTGATTTGTTAGGTTATACAACTTGGGGTTGCATTGATTTAGTGTCAGCTGGCACAGGTGAAATGAAGAAACGTTATGGCTTTATTTATGTCGATCGCGATAATGCTGGTAATGGTACATTAGCACGTACTAAGAAAAAATCTTTTGACTGGTACAAACAAGTTATTGCGACCAATGGTGAAGATTTAAGTGCAGAATAATTTTGAAGCCAGCTGCAATAGGCTGGCTTTAAAAAAGTTACAGGAGGAAGATAGATGAGTTTTCGTAAAGATTTTTTGTGGGGTGGGGCCACAGCAGCTAACCAATACGAAGGTGGCTATTTATCAGGTGGAAAAGGTTTAGCTACTCTAGATGCCATTACTGGTGGTAGTAAAGATCAGCCGCGAATGATTACTTTTAAAACAAAAGATGGAGAAATAAAAGAAGTTACTCGGGAAGAAGCATTGCCAGTTGGTGCAGTAGGGTATGTTGATCCAGATAAATATTATCCTAGCCATGTTGCAACTGATTTTTATCATCACTATGAAGAAGATATTGCTTTATTTGCTGAAATGGGCTTTAAGTGTTTTCGTATGTCGATTTCTTGGGCGCGAATTTGTCCGAAGGGAACAGATGAAATAAATGAAGCGGGTTTAGCTTTTTACGATGCAGTTTTTGATGAATTATTAAAATATGGAATTGAACCGGTCGTGACCATTAATCATTTTGATATTCCAATGTATTTAGCCGATGAATTAGATGGTTGGAACAATCGGAAAACAGTCGATTATTTTATCTTCTTTTGTGAAACAATTTTTAAACGCTATAAAGACAAAGTGAAATATTGGATGACCTTTAATGAAATTAATTTTTTGAGAAGCTGGACCCAAATTGGGATTCATCAAAACGATAACCAGCACCGTTATCAGGCGATTCACCATCTGTTTGTTGCCAGTGCCAAGGCGGTAATTTTAGGGCATGAAATTAATCCAGATTTTCAGATTGGGATGATGGTAGCGTATATTCCAAGTTATCCTATGACCAGTAATCCAGAAGATGTCATGGCAGCGTTAGAATTTAATCGCGGACAAGAATTTTTCATTGATGTGCAAGTGAAAGGTACTTATCCGGCACATAAATTAAAATGGTTTGAACGGGAAAAGATTGTCATTCAAAAAGAAGCAGACGACGATGAAATTCTAAAAAAAGGGACAGTGGACTATATTGGCTTTAGTTATTATATGTCAACGGCTTCTTCGGCTAATCCGGAAAATGTAAAATATGTCGGTGGCAATCAACAACCTGCTGTGAAAAATCCTTATTTAGAAGAATCAGAATGGGGATGGACTGTCGATCCGTTAGGCTTGCGTATTTCGTTGTGTAAGTTATATGACCGCTATCAAATTCCTTTATTTATTGTTGAAAATGGTTTTGGGGCTGTTGATGTGGTAAAAGAAGACGGCAGTATTGACGACGACTATCGCATTGATTATTTCAAAAAGCATATTGCCGCAATGAAAGATGCTGTAACATTAGATGGTGTGGATTTAATCGGCTACACACCTTGGGGTTGTATCGATTTGGTGTCAGCAGGAACAGGTGAAATGAAAAAAAGATATGGCTTTATCTACGTTGATTTAGACGATCATGGCAATGGTACGTTAGAACGTTCGCGCAAAAAATCTTTTTATTGGTATAAAGATGTCATTGCCACAAACGGTGAGAATTTAGATTAATTGCAACTGTGTCAGAAGTTTTTAACTACAAAAATATGCCGACATTTTAAGAAAATTGTTACTCAAATTTTTGTGTAATTTTGTTTTTTAGTAGAAATTGCTACTGAAACAGCATTTATTTTAAAAGAGGAGGTTTGACAAGATTTTTGTCAAACCTCCTTTATTTGCAGAAATTTTGCTTGAAGTGACTTTCATTGAAAATTTAGCTAAAAATATTTCAAATGTGAAAAAAGTTGATTAGAAGTTAAAAATTAGCTGTTAGGGATTTCAATTAGTAGCAAAAAGTAATATAGTTTTAAAGTAAATAAAGGGTTATAAGCAGATTATTAGACAGCTAAAACTATTTAAACTAGAGTTAGCTTACTAATAGAAAGTAAGTGGAGGGAAAGTAAATGTATGATGTAATCGTGATTGGGGCAGGTCCTGCAGGCATGACCGCAGCACTATATGCATCTCGTTCTAATTTATCAGTTTTAATGATTGAAAGAGGTGCTCCTGGTGGTCAAATGAATAATACCGCCGAAATTGAAAACTATCCTGGATTTGAATCTATCATGGGTCCAGAACTTTCTATGAAAATGTACCAAAATGTCGAAAAATTCGGCACGAAAAATGAATACGGTATTGTTCAAGAAGTAGTTGACCATGGTGATTATAAAGAAGTTATTACAGAAGAACATAGTTATCAAGGCAAAAGTGTTATTATTGCTACTGGTTGTGTGCATCGCAAATTAGGTGCTCCTGGCGAAGAAGAATATGCGGGGCGAGGGGTTTCTTATTGCGCTGTCTGTGACGGTGCATTTTTCCGCAATAAAAAATTAATCGTTGTCGGTGGGGGAGACTCTGCAGTCGAAGAAGCTATTTACCTAACTCAGTTTGCCAGTGAGGTAACGATTGTTCATCGTCGGGATGAATTACGGGCCCAAAAAATTATTCAAGAGCGCGCTTTTGCCAATGAAAAAATTAATTTTATCTGGGATTCTGTAGTTGAAGAAATTAAAGGCAATGATATGGTTGTCACAGCGGTTAATATTCGCAATCTTAAAACAGATGAAGTTTATGAAGAAGCTGCTGATGGTATCTTTATTTATGTTGGTTTAGAGCCGTTATCTGCACCATTTACGAAATTGGAAATTTTAGATGAAGCCGGTTGGTTAATAACAGACGGTAATATGAAGACTGCTATTCCTGGCATTTTTGCTATTGGTGATGGTCGTGCCAAAGATTTACGGCAAATTACGACGGCTGTCGGAGAAGGCGGTATTGCCGGACAACAAGTCTTTCAATATTTAGAAAACTTAAAAGATAGCCAAGCAAATCTTAAATAATACAAGTTTAATCATGATTGTTACAAGTTGTTATGACAGTTCAAAAAAATCCGAGTAAGGTATTGGCAAATTTTTGTCAGCAACTTACTCGGATTTTTCATTTAGCGAAAGGGCATATCTAATTTCTACAAACGAAACTTTTTGACTTAGCTTTTTCTAATTATTTAAATATAACAGCAGGTTTTTGAAGAAATTTGTTTTGTTTGAAAGTTGAAAAAGTATTTTAAAAACATTGTTAGGAAAGATTGTTGGCGTTCTCAAAGGGAAATGATATACTTAAAAAGTAATTAAAAAACTGAAAGAGGTGTTATTTCATGTCTTGGGAACAAGTCTATGAACAATGGGTAAACGATGAAAATTTAGAAGAAAATTTGAAAAAACAATTAGCTGATCTAAAAGAAGATCCTGAAAAACTAGAAGACGCGTTTTACGCACCTCTGGAATTTGGTACTGCTGGCATGCGGGGGATTTTAGGCCCTGGTATTAACCGGATGAACATTTACACTATTCGTCAAGCAACAGAAGGCTTGGCACGTTTTATGGATGAACAAGATGATGAAACAAGACGTCGTGGTGTGGCGATTGCTTATGATTCACGTCATATGTCACCTGAATTTGCAATGGAAGCAGCAAAAACATTGGCAAAACACGATATCCCCTCATTTGTTTTTGAAAGCCTACGTCCAACACCAGAATTATCTTTTGCAGTACGCTACCTAAAAGCTTTTACTGGGATTATGATTACCGCTTCGCACAATCCAGCTGCTTATAACGGCTATAAAGTATATGGTGAAGATGGAGGGCAAATGCCACCAGCAGATGCTGATGCTTTAACGACATTTGTGCGTTCAATTGCAAATCCATTAGAAATCCAAGTTTTATCTGATGAAGAAGTAGAACATAGCGGATTGATCAATATTGTCGGTGAAGAAATTGATACAGCTTATTTAAAAGAAATTAAATCCGTCACCATTAATCAAAAATTGATTGATGAAATGGGTAAAGATTTGAAATTAGTTTATACACCATTACATGGTACTGGCAAAATGTTAGGAGAAAAAGCTTTAAAACAAGCTGGTTTTGAAAAGTTTGTGTTAGTACCTGAACAAGCAGTAGCAGATCCTAATTTTTCAACTGTTAAATCCCCTAACCCAGAAGAACATTCAGCATTTGAATATGCTATTGCTTTAGGGAAAAAAGAAGATGCAGACTTGTTGATTGCTACTGACCCTGATGCTGACCGCTTAGGTGCGGCTGTTCGTTTACCTAATGGTGAATATCAAGTCTTAACGGGAAATCAAATTGGCGCTATTTTCACAGAGTACATTTTAGCCGCTCATCAAGAAGCTGGAACACTCCCTGATAATGCTGCTGTTTTAAAATCAATTGTTTCTAGTGAATTGCCGACAGCAATTGCTGCAAAATATAATGTCGCAATGTTAAATGTTTTAACTGGTTTTAAATTTATTGCTGAAAAAATCAAACAATTTGAAGCAGATCACAGTCAAACGTTTATGTTTGGTTTTGAAGAAAGCTATGGCTATTTAGTAAAACCATTTGTACGCGATAAAGATGCTATTCAAGCCCTAGTCTTGTTAGCAGAAGTTGCTGCCTACTACAAAAAACAAGGCAAAACACTTTATGATGGTCTGCAAACTATTTTTGAAACGTATGGCTATTATGCAGAAAAAACAATTTCTGTAACATTAAGTGGCTTAGAAGGTCCGGCTAAAATTAAAGCGATTATGAATAAATTCCGTACACAAGCACCAAGTGAAATTGGTGGCATTAATGTGGTTCAAACAGAAGATTTCAAAGCACGTACAATCGTTGGTTTAGACGGAAATGAAACGAAAATGACAACGCCAGCTTCAGATGTTTTAAAATATGTTTTAGAAGATGAAAGTTGGATTGCTGTCCGCCCATCTGGAACAGAACCAAAAATCAAATTTTATATTGGCGTAAAAGGCGCTAGTCAAGAAGATGCAGCTGAAAAAGTTGCCGCATTAGAAACAGCTATTAATGAAATAACTGCTGATTAGGAAAAGCAAAAGAGGTGTCAAAATGGATCAAGAAACAGAAATTATGCAGGTGAGTCGACTTTTTAAAGTTTTGGCAGATAAAACACGACTTAAAATTTTGTTGGCGTTAAAAAAAGGTGAATTAAATGTGACAACAATCGGTGAAGTCGTGGAGATGGAACAATCAGCTGTATCCCATCAATTAAAACTTTTACGAGATAGTCGCGTAGTGAAGTCACGACGAGTAGGTAAAACAGTCCTATACAGTTTAGATGACCACCATGTTTTGGATATTTTAGAGCAGACATTCGAACATATCCATCATCATTAAAACTAATCAAAGACTTTTGCGCGTAATTTATTATGTTTCTTGTCTTTACTAAAAAACTAGAGCTTTCACTATCGAAAGTTCTAGTTTTTTTATATCATTTTTGATATGCTTAAAGAAATTTCTTTGAAAACAACGAATGTATTCTAATGATTGTTCAAACAACTTTTAGGAGGTAGTATGGAAAAACGATTAAAAATTGGTCTATTAGGTTTAGGGGTAGTGGGCTCTGGTGTTGTAAAAGTTATTGCCCAAAATAGCGCAAAAATCTTATCAGCTACCGGTATTAAACTAGAAGTTGCTAAAGTATTGGTACGGGATGGTGAAGATAAAAAAGCAATTGCTGACACATACGGGTTCACCTTAGTTCAAGATATCACTGCTATCACGGAAGATCCTGAAATTGATATTGTGGTAGAAGTGATGGGAAAAATTGAACCTGCTAAATCTTTTATTCTATCAGCCCTTAAGCATGGCAAACATGTCGTATCTGCCAACAAAGATTTAATTGCCCAATATGGTAATGAACTAGTTGCCACTGCACAACAAAATGAGTGCTATTTTTATTATGAAGCAAGTGTTGCCGGTGGTATTCCCATTTTGAGAACGTTAAGCAACAGTTTTTTAGCCGATGAAATTACAGAAGTTTTTGGAATTGTAAACGGCACAACGAACTATATGCTAACTCAGATGGTGGAAAATCATCTTGCCTATGAAACAGCATTAAAACAAGCGCAAACATTAGGTTTTGCAGAATCTGATCCGACTAATGACGTCGATGGGATTGACGCTGCATATAAAGCTATTATTTTAACCCGTTTTGCCTTTGAGCAAGATTTGAAAATGGAAAATCTAACAATTAAAGGAATTCGTGGGATAGAACTAGCAGACTTAGAGCTCGCGCAACAATTAGGATATGAAGTGAAATTAATTGCGCAAACTAAAAATTCTAACAATGGGGTTTATGCAGATGTATCCCCAAAATTAGTTGCTAAAAATCATCCATTAGCCAGTATTCGCAATGAGTTAAACGGGGTTTTTGTTAAAAGTACAGGGATTGGCCAAAGTATGTTTTATGGACCTGGGGCTGGTTCTATCCCTACAGCAACAAGTGTTGTAAACGACTTAGCTGTAATTGCGCAAAATACTGCAGAAAACGTAAAGGTCCGCCCCTTTGCCAGCTATAAATCAGAAATAAAGTTACAAAAAGCTAGTGACGTTATGGGGCGTTTTTACATTGCTTTAAAAGCTCAAGATGACACTCAAGCTACTAAGATAGCTGAAATTTTAGCTGAAGAGGATTTAGCGGTTGAATTAGTGGAACAAATTAAAAATGAAACATTACGCCTAGTTTATTTAACGCAAACTATCACCTTAGAAAAGCGCGATAAAGTCTTAACAGCATTTTTGAATGCTGAAATACAAGTAACGCAAATGATGGAACTATTGGAGGGATAAAGATGTACGAAGGATTGTTAAAAACATTTAAAGATTATTTGCCAATTACGGATAAAACACCACTGATTTCATTAGCAGAGGGAAATACTCCGTTAATTCCGCTTCACAATTTGTCAAAAGAGTTGGGTATTAATCTGTATGGTAAATATGAAGGTTTAAATCCGACTGGTTCTTTTAAAGATCGGGGTATGGTTATGGCAGTAGCAAAAGCGGTCGAAGAAGGAGCGAAGGCAATTATTTGTGCTTCTACAGGAAATACAAGTGCTGCTGCTGCTGCATACGCGACACGAGCAGGTATTAAAGCCTATGTCGTTATCCCTGATGGTAAAATTGCGATGGGCAAATTAGCACAGGCAATTATTTATGGAGCGGATATTATTTCTATTCCCGGCAATTTTGATGAAGCCTTAAAAGCTGTGCGAAAAATTGCTGAAACAGAGGCAGTAGCATTAGTAAATTCTGTTAATCCTTATCGGTTAGAAGGTCAAAAAACAGCGGCTTTTGAAGTCTGTCAACAACTAGAAAAGGCACCTGATGTACTGGCAATTCCCGTTGGAAATGCCGGTAATATTTCGGCTTATTGGAAAGGGTTTAAAGAATGGCATGAAGCAAAAGGAACAAGTTTACCGCGGATGCATGGTTTTGAAGCTATGGGCGCTGCGGCTATTGTAAAAGGTGAAGTAATCGAACAACCAGAAACGATTGCTACTGCCATCCGTATTGGCAATCCAGCGAGTTGGAAATTAGCTGAGGCGGCCCGAGATGAGTCAAAAGGTTATATTGATGCTGTAACAGATGCAGAAATTTTAAACGCTTATAAAAAGGTTGCCGGTCAAGATGGTGTCTTTGTTGAACCAGGTTCAGCTGCATCACTGGCTGGGGTTATTCAACATGTCAAAGCAGGAAAAATTAAACCAGGGGAAACCGTCGTCTGTGTCTTCACTGGTAACGGTCTAAAAGATCCAGATACAGCGATTAACGAAACGGCGGTAACCATTCATAAAATGAGTGATTTAGAAGACATGCGCAATCACTTACGCCAAGGAGTGGCAAAATTATGAGAATCCGAGTACCTGCTACCAGTGCCAACTTAGGCCCTGGCTTTGATTCTTGCGGTGTAGCGCTGAATTGCTATTTATTTGTAGAAGTCATAAAAAAGACTGCAGCGTGGCAAGTAGATCATAGTTACGGAGAACTGATTCCAAACGATGAAAATAATTTAATTGTTCAAACAGCGTTGAAGATTGCTCCAAATCTTTTGCCTCATCAAATTAAAGTAGTTTCTGATATTCCTTTAACAAGAGGATTGGGTAGTAGTTCTTCGGCAATTGTAGCAGGGATTGAATTAGCTAATCGTTTGGCTCAATTAAACTTAAGTGAAAACGATAAAGTAAAACTTGCAAGTCAATTGGAAGGACATCCTGATAATGTGGCGCCAGCGATTTGTGGTGATTTGGTGATTGCTAGCGGAAATGGCGATCAGGTAAATTACGTCAAACACTATTTTCCTGATTGCCAGCTAATTGCCTTTATTCCCAATGTCGAATTAAAAACAAGTGAAAGTCGGGATGTATTACCTGCTGACTTTGCTTATTCTGATGCGGTGGCAGCCAGCAGTATTGCCAATGTAATGGTTGCCTCTTTAATTAAAGGGGACATTGTTCAGGCAGGTAAAATGATGGAACAAGATAAATTTCATGAAATTTATCGTAGTTCATTACTTGCGCATTTTGCAGATGTTCGCCAAATTAGTCATGAGCATGAGGGGTATGGTTGCTATTTAAGTGGTGCGGGTCCTACGGTGATGATTTTAGCACCAGTAAAGGCTACGGCTATAATCACCCAAAAACTTCAAGCACTTGATCAGACTGCAAAAATTGAAGTATTTCAAGTCGATCGTGAAGGCGTTCAAGTCTTTTAAAAAACGCTAGAGACTTTTAAAAGCTTTTTTTGAAGGGATTATTAGAATTCACCTTAATATTCATAAGTGATCATAAAGAGAAGACTCAATCAAAAATTGCAGTTGTTACCCTTAAAAGGGCTGACAACTGCAATTTTTCCTTTGCGTCTTTTTTAATCATTTTCTGTGGTGTAGTAACTGTGATCTTCTAAATCTAAGGCGTTCATAATCATCGAAGCAGTTTCTTCAATAGAAAGAGATGCAACGTTAATTACAACGCAACCTAATTTTTCATATAAATCATTCGCAAATTCTAATTCTGCACGAATTTTATCAATATCAGAATAAGCGGTATCTGGATTTAAGCCATAAGCAATCATCCGCTCTTTGCGAATACCGTTTAAAACATTGGGATCATTTGTTAGGCCAACAATTTTTTTCTTATCCACTTCCCACAACTGTTTTGGAATGTGTGCTTGCGGGACAAGCGGCAAATTGGCTACTTTCAAATTTTTATTGGCTAAAAAGAGGCTTAATGGCGTTTTTGAAGTTCTAGAAACTCCTAAAAGGACTACATCTGCTTCTAAAAAGCCACGGGAATCTTTGCCATCATCGTATTTTACCGCAAACTCCATTGCTTCAATACGTTTAAAATAGTTTTTGTTTAAGTGGTGTAACGCTCCTGGTTCACGGGTTGGAGCAACGCCACTTCTTTTTTCGATTTCTAACACTGGTGCTGTCAAAACGTCAAAGCCAAATAGATCACTTTCTTGACAAAAATCACGAATCAATTGTACCAATTCCTCATTAATCATAGTATATAAAATCATGGCATTTAGTTTTTTTGCTTCTTTTAAGGCTTTTAACAATATAGCTTTATCACTCATAAATGTCTTACGAAATAAATTGAATTCCACAGTAGGATATTGGGCCATAGTAGCTTGTGCTAATTTTGTAGCTGTTTCTCCGGCAGAATCGGAAATGACAAAAATTGTTAAGATTTCTTCAGCAGCATTACTCATTTTTTTCCCTCACTTGTAATTTGTTGTAATTTATTATACCATATCGAAGTGGAGCTAATTCGTAATCATTATGATTTATGCTGTAGTGATAAAATACTACCTTACAATAGCAACTAAATGCGTTAGGAGGTCTTTGCTTGTGAAAAGAGAAATGACAAAAATTGACCAAGCAATGGTAACTTTAAAAGAGCATGGTTTTAAAAAAACCAATAAAAGAGAAAAGCTGTTAACTTTTTTAGCGACAAAAAATCGTTATGTCGCAGCTAAAGAAGTTCAAGAGTATATGGAAGGTGAATTTGGTAGTATTAGTTTTGATACCATTTATCGTAACCTCCATGATTTTTCAGAAATTGGTTTATTAGAAGAGACCGATTTAAATGGCGAAATGAAATTTCGTTTCCACTGTTGTCAAGATAAAAATCATCACCATCATCATTTTATTTGTACAGTTTGTGGTAAAACACAAGAATTAGATCTTTGTCCAATGGATTTTTTTAAAGGACAGCTTCCCGGTTGTACAATTGAAGGGCACCGGTTTGAGATATTAGGGCGATGTGCGGACTGTCAGTAGTTATTTTTTCATTTTTTTCGCAAACATTTTCGTGAAAAAGATTTTTTTCTTTGCCCATACGCTTGACACTATTTTATTACTTAGCTATAATTTTTAAAGGACAGTGTTGTTTTTTGAAAATGTTTCGATTAACAAAAACGGTTACTTTTTAAGCTCGGAGGGAGGGAATTTACATGTCAAAAACAGTGGTTCGTAAAAATGAATCTCTTGACGACGCTCTTCGTCGCTTCAAACGTTCCGTTTCAAAAGCTGGGACTCTTCAAGAATCTCGTAAACGGGAATTTTATGAAAAACCAAGTGTGAAACGTAAGAAAAAATCTGAAGCTGCTAGAAAACGTAAAAAATTCTAGTTTGCAGTATGATTGGAGCTGGTAGTGTGTCACTACTAAGTACTTTGAACGATGATATGAAGACAGCGATGAAAGCTAAGGATAAAGAGTCTTTGCAGGTGATTCGCATGTTGAAGGCATCGTTGCAAAACGAACAAATCAAAAAAGGTGCAGAATTAACTGACGATGAAGAATTGACCGTATTATCACGGGAGATGAAGCAACGCCGTGATTCTTTAACTGAATTTGAAAAAGCAGGACGAGACGATTTGGCAACGCAAGTAAAAGCGGAAATCAAAGTCGTTGAAAAGTATTTACCAGCACAACTTTCTGATGAAGAAATTCGCCAGATTGTAACAGATGCGATCAGCAAAACCGGTGCCACTTCACCAAGTGAGTTTGGCAAAGTAATGGGTGCGGTTATGCCTTTAGTAAAAGGAAAAGCTGATGGTAACAAGGTAAATGCCATCGTCAAAGAGTTACTGAATAAATAGTTATTTAATCGCAGACTTTTGTCTGCGATTTTTTTTCTTTTAAGTTTTGAATGTGGTATGATAAAACAGAAAACTTGCCCAATTAAAGTGGGAAAAAAGGAATCGACAAGGAGATGTAACTTTTTGACAGAAGATAAAAAAGTTTTGGAATTAAAACTTAGCGCAGACGATGATATTAGTCTATTGTTAGGCGCACACGATAAACATTTAAAATTAATCGAAGAAAATCTGCACGTCATTATTAGTAGTCGTGGAGAAACGATTATGATTGAAGGTCAAATAGAGTCTGTTGCAATAGCGCAACAAGTTATTAGTGCGTTACAAGAATTAATCAAACGTGGTGTACATATTAGCACCCCTGATGTAGCGCAAGCATTAAAAGCAATTCCAAGCCAAGGGACAAATGCCTTTTTAGCTTTATATGAAGAAGAAATTGTCAAAGATCGTAATGGAAAAGCAATTCGGGTTAAAAATCGGGGTCAAAAACGCTATTTAGATGCAGTGAAAAAGCATGATGTTGTTTTTGGGATTGGACCTGCCGGCACTGGTAAAACTTTTTTAGCTGTCGTTTTAGCAATCGCTGCTTTAAAAAAAGGGCAAGTACAAAAAATTATCTTAACTCGCCCAGCAGTAGAAGCTGGTGAGAATCTGGGTTTTTTACCAGGAGATTTAAAAGAAAAGGTTGACCCTTATCTTCGACCAGTTTATGATGCATTGTATCAAATTTTTGGTGTCGAACATACTAATCGGTTAATGGATCGAGGCATTATTGAAATCGCACCGCTAGCTTATATGCGCGGACGTACATTAGAAGACGCTTTTGTCATTTTAGATGAAGCCCAAAATACAACGATTATGCAGATGAAAATGTTTCTTACGCGTTTAGGTTATAATTCCAAAATGATTGTCAATGGTGACACAAGTCAAATTGACCTGCCTAAAGGTGTAGTTAGTGGGCTAGTTCACGCAGAAAGAACTTTAAGTAACATCCCGCAAATTGCTTTTGTCAATTTTGAAGCAAGCGATGTGGTTCGACATCCTGTAGTGGCTAAAATTATTGAAGCTTATGACAAAGCGAGTCTGAAAAAAGAGTAATGGTGCTTAGGAAAATTAGGGGGAAATAATTTGATTATTGAGCCGTTAAGAAAATTACGCGAACGTTTAGGACGTTTTTATGTCCCGCTTATTTTAGTCATTTTTTTTGTTAGCTGTTTTGGTATTTTATTTACAAGTGTTAAACAAAAAAGTGTCGACTATCATGAAGGCCAAGTAGCAAGTGAAAGTATCCGGGCGAATAAGACCGTTGAGAACAAAGCAGCTACCGATCAAAAACGTCAATTAGCAGCAGAAGCGGTTGTACCTGAATATACGTATCAAGAAGATATTGCTGAAACGCAGCATAGTCGAGTTGAAACGATTTTTACGATGATTTCTGATGTGAAAAAAAGTGTCGATGAAGATCATGAAAAACGTCAACAAGAAGCAAAAGACAAAGAAATTCCAGCTATTACAACTGATGATTATATTGCTGCCTTAAAAAAATCATTTGAAAAAGTGAATGATGAAGATGTCCAGTTCTATCAAGAAATTCCTAATTCTTTTTACGAAGCCGCTTTTACATTGAATAGTGCCGCATTAAATACTGTAAAAGACAATAGCTTAAATATTTTAGCTGAACAAATGAAAAACCAAGTGCGGGAATCAAATCTTGCGACTTTTAAGGAAAGTGCTGAAAATCAGGTGAATAGTCTTGCTATTCCAGCTATCTCAAAAGAAGCGATGATTGACTTATTAAATACTGCCATTGTAGTAAATGATTTTCCCAATGATAAAAAAACGGAAGAACTAAAAGAGCAGGCTCGGGCTAGTGTAGCACCTGTTATGATATTTCAAGGGGAAGTAATCGTCCGCGAGGGTTCACAAATTGATGCTAGTGCCATTGAAAAGTTAAAGTTATTAGGTTTAACGAGTCAAAATACTTCTTTTTTCCCAATCGGTGCGATGATTTCTGGCATTTTAGTTCAAATTTTGGTCTTACTTTATTTTGCTCACCAGTATCAAGAGAAAAGTAAACGTCAAGAATTTTTAACCTTTTATACGCTAGCGATGATTGGTAGTATTGCGTTAATGAAATTTTTTCAAGTTTTTCAAACGGAATTACTGCCTTACATTCCGTTATTTTTCCCCGCTGCTTTTGTCCCGCTGGTGTTAAATATTTTTGTGAATCGCAGAGCTGGAATTATCGCAGCTATGTTCCAAGTGGTATTTGCTGTTTTTTGTTATTATGATGCTTTAGGAACAAACTCGTTGACAATTATTTTAATTACGTATTTATTCTCAGGGTTAATGGGAACTATTGTTAGAAGAGAACGTATCTCTAAACAAGGATTTACGGCGGTCATGTGGATTATCGTTTTCCCTTTTTTACTTAATTTAGTTTTAGTAGTTTTTCAAGGGTTGACGGTTACAGATAGTCGAACTTGGACAACCATTGTTTGTGGTTTAGCCGGAACAGTTTTATCTTTTTTACTTACCATGGGATTACACCAATATATAGAACTGCTAATCACGGATAATAGTGTGATTGTTTTGAATGAACTTAGTAATCCAAATCATCCACTATTGAAAAAACTATTAGAAGAAGCGCCGGGAACTTATCACCATAGTATGATGGTAGCGAACTTATCTGCTAATGCAGTAGCTTTAATTGGGGGACATTCCCTTTTAACTCGTGTTGCTTGTTATTATCATGATATCGGCAAATTGAAACACGCAAACTTCTTTGTTGAAAATTTACCAGCAGGGGCAGAAAACCCTCATAATTTCTTATTACCAGAAGATAGTAAACAAATTATTTTTGGTCATGTCACCGACGGGGCAAAAATTTTAGAAGAATACAAAATGCCCAAACTAGTGATTGATATTTGTTATCAACACCACGGTACTACCTTAATGAAATACTTTTATGCCAAAGCCAAAGAACGTAATCCTGAAATAACAGAGGCAGAATTTCGTTATCCCGGACCAAGACCTCAAACAAAAGAAGCAGGGGTAGTGAATATTGCCGATAGTTGTGAAGCGGCAGTGCGGGCAATGGATCACCCTACTAATGAAAAGATTCGTCAATTTGTTCATAATTTAATTGTTGATCGTATTTTAGACGGACAATTAGACGATAGTGGATTGACCTTAAAAGAAATTCGGATTATTGAAGACTCATTGGTAAATGGCTTATGCAGTACGTTTCATTCGCGGATTAAATATCCTAAAATGAAGTCTGAAGCCGAGAAAATGAAAGAAGAACAAGAAAGAAGCGATAAATAATGGATATTACCTTTATGGATGAAACTAATTCTTTAGCTCCTGACAAAATACAAGAAGTAGAAGACTTATTACAGTTTGCGGCAGATTATTTAAAACTACCAAAGGAAACCGAGATGTCGGTAACTTTTATGGATAATGACGCAATTCAAGTAATTAATCGTGATTATCGGGGCAAAGATCGGCCTACTGATGTAATCAGCTTTGCGTTAGAAGAAGAAGGTGATGGGGAAATTCCGGTCATCTTCGCCGACGGGGAGAATCCTTTACCCCGTGAATTGGGAGATTTAATGATTTCACTGGATAAGACCAAAGAACAAGCCAAAGAATATGGTCATAGTTTTGAGCGGGAATTAGGTTTTCTAGCGCTACATGGTTTTTTGCATATTAATGGTTATGATCATATGACACCAGAAGATGAAAAAGAAATGTTTGGATTACAAAAGGAAATTTTGGATGCTTATGGACTTAAAAGATAAGAATACACATAAAAACAAATATTTCATTACTTCAGTTGAATTTGCCTTAACTGGAATTCAAACGGTTTTTAAAGAAGAACGTAATATGCGTAAACACGTCTTTTTTGGCATATTGGCACTTTTGGCGGGCTTTATTTTTCAGTTAAGTCGTTTTGAATGGTTATGGCTACTATTAGCTGTCTTTTTAGTCTGGATTGTAGAGATTATTAATACTGTTTTTGAAAATGTGGTGGATATGTTCACCGATTTTCACTTTCATCCCATCGGTAAAAAAATTAAAGATATGGCAGCAGGAGCGGTGTTATTAACATCATTTTTTGCTGTAATTATTGGTTTGATTTTATTTGTACCTAAAATTTGGCAACTATTGTTTTAAAAGAAATGAGGAAAAATATGACAGAACATAAATCAGGGTTTGTCGCCATTGTGGGGCGCCCAAATGTTGGTAAATCAACTTTATTAAACCGGATTGTCGGACAAAAAATTGCGATAATGAGTGATAAAGCCCAAACAACCCGCAATAAAATTCAAGGTGTTTATACTACTTCTGAGGCGCAAATTATTTTTATTGATACACCTGGGATTCATAAACCAAAACATCGTTTAGGGGATTTCATGGTAGAAACGGCTTATAGTGCATTAAAAGAAGTCGATGCGGTTTTATTTATGATTAGTGCTGATGAAAAGCGGGGTCGTGGTGATGATTTTATCATGGAACGTTTGAAGACTAGTAAAACACCAGTCTTTTTAGTCATTAATAAAATTGATAAAGTTCATCCTGATGATTTATTGGGGATTATTGAAGATTACACAAGTCAAATGGATTTTGCAGAAGTTGTCCCAATTTCCGCTACAGAAGGTAATAACTTTGATACATTAATGAAGACCTTAATTGAACAAATGCCCGCCGGTCCACAATATTTCCCAGATGATCAAATTACAGATCATCCCGAATATTTTATTGTTTCGGAGTTGGTTAGAGAAAAAGTATTGCTATTGACTAGAGACGAAGTACCACATTCAGTGGCGGTTGTAGTCGATAGTATGAAACGAAACGAAAATGATAAAGTTCATATTCAAGCGACAATTATCGTCGAACGGAATAGTCAAAAAGGCATTATTATCGGTAAAGGTGGCAAGATGTTAAAAGACATTGGCACCAAGGCGCGTCGGGACATTGAACAATTATTAGGGGATAAAGTCTTCTTGGAATTGTGGGTTAAAGTCCAAAAAGATTGGCGGGATAAAAAAACATATTTACAAGATTATGGTTACCGTCCGGATGATTACTAAGGGGTTTTTCCATGCAGTTAGCTGAAAGTCGCGGATTGATTTTATTTTCGCGGGATTATAAGGAAAAAGATAAATTAGTAAAAATATTTACCGAATCTGCCGGTAAACAAATGTTTTATGTAAAAGGTATTCATAAAAAGAACAATCCACTGACTTCTGTTTTGCAAAATTTCACTGAAGCAACTTTTATTATGAATTTAAAAGCAGACGGATTGTCCTTTTTAAATGGTGCCAAAGACGTCAAACCGCTAACGACGATTCAACAAGATATTTTTTTAGCCGGATATAGTACCTATTTGTTGAATTTGGCAGATGCTGCGATTGAAGATAAGGTTTATGATCCGCATTTGTACCAATTTTTATCTTTGTGTCTAAATTTAATCAACGACGGTTATGATGCTGAAATCATTACCAATATTTTTGAAGTCCAGATTTTACAACGGTTTGGCGTTGCGCCAATCTTTGATCATTGTGTTATTTGTGGTAAAACGACTGGCCGTTTTGATTATTCTTCTAAATATGGTGGCGTTTTGTGTGAAAATCATTTTTCCTTAGATGAACATCGCTACCATGCAGACCCTAATGCGATGCATTTTATCCGTTTATTTAATCAAGTCGATTTGACCAAAGTAAAAACGATTAAAGTAAAATCAGTAGTAAAAAAAGAAATTCGGCGCGTAATCGATCAACTTTATGATGAGTATGTGGGAATTCATTTGAAAAGCAAGAAATTTATTGATGATATGCACAAGTGGCAAGATTTAATGAAACCAGATAATTAAAACACTACTAAAAAATTAGTAAATATCCGAATAATATTGTAACTTCTCAAAAAATTTGCTTTTAAACAAAGTAAAGGTGAGATTGGACAATAGAATTGGGATATTTTTTTACATTTTCACGAACAATAGATGTGATTTTTAAAATAATTAGTCGTATATTGGAGATTTTTTTAGAAAAATAAAGTAAAATAAAGATGATTAAATTGATTATTACTAACCATGCAACCAAAGGGGAGAAAGACTTGACGTTATCAGATATTGAAATTGCACAACAAGTAGAAATGGAAAATATTACGAAAATTGCCGAAAAATTAGGGATACCTGCTACTGATTTAGAACTATATGGTAATTATAAAGCTAAGATTAAACCCAGTACTGAAAAAAAACAAAATGGGAAATTAATTTTAGTGACTGCAATTAGTCCTACTCCAGCCGGTGAAGGGAAAACTACCACTGCTGTCGGATTAGCTGACGCATTAGGACAAATTGGTAAAAAAGCAGCGATTGCCCTAAGAGAGCCTTCATTAGGACCTGTCTTTGGAATCAAAGGCGGAGCTGCTGGGGGCGGTTATGCGCAAGTAGTACCAATGGAAGATATTAATTTACATTTTACAGGTGATTTTCATGCAATTAGTGCCGCCAATAATTTACTAGCCGCAATGTTGGATAATCATATTCATCAAGGCAATGCTTTAGGAATAGATAGTCGCCAAATTACTTGGAAGCGCGTCGTGGATATGAATGATCGTCAATTGCGTCACATTGTGGATGGTCTCCAAGGCCGTTTAAATGGCGTACCCCGCGAAGATAGTTTTGAAATTACTGTCGCTTCAGAAATTATGGCGATATTATGTTTAGCGGCAGATTTAGCCGATTTAAAAAATCGTTTAGAAAAAATTATTGTTGCTTATTCCTTTACTGGTGAGCCGATTACTTGTGGTGATCTAAAAGCAGCCGGTGCAATGACAGCATTATTAAAAGATGCGATCAAACCAAATCTAGTTCAAACTTTAGAGCAAACACCTGCTTTTATTCACGGTGGGCCATTTGCTAATATCGCTCATGGCTGTAATAGTGTTCAGGCGACAAAAATGGCATTACAATACGCTGATTATGCAGTGACAGAAGCTGGCTTTGGGGCGGATTTAGGTGCTGAAAAATTCGTGGATATTAAATGTCGTCTAGCGGATTTAAAGCCAGACGCAGCCGTATTAGTGGCCACGATTCGGGCACTAAAAATGCATGGTGGTGTAGCCAAAAATGAGTTGGCAACAGAAAATGTTGCAGCGGTTATTGCGGGTTTACCCAATTTGGAGCGTCATTTACACAATTTAAAAGATAATTTTGGTTTACCTGTGGTGGTATGTATTAACCAATTTCCCGGTGATACTAAAGAAGAATTGGCGGCAGTTAAAGAAGCTTGTCAAAAACGTGGTGTTACAGTTGTACTTTCAAATGTTTGGAGTAAAGGTGGCGCAGGCGGGATTGAGCTAGCTGAAAAAGTAGTGGCATTAGCAGAAACAAAAAGTAAGCTAGCATTTGCCTATGAGGCCGATCTTTCATTGGTAGCAAAAATTGAAACAATCGCTAAAAAAATATACGGTGCTAGTGGAGTAGAATTTACGCCAGTAGCCAAACGTGAATTAGCGAAATTAACCGAACTTGGTTTTAGTAACTATCCGATTTGTATGGCTAAAACGCAATATTCTTTTAGTGATAATCCAAATCTTTTAGGAGCACCAACGGATTTTACAATCACGATTCGTTCTGTCAAAGTATCAGCAGGAGCGGGCTTTATTGTCGCACTGACAGGAAATATTATGACAATGCCAGGCTTGCCGAAAAAACCGGCGGCAGAAAACATTGATGTCGATGCTGAAGGGAACATTACCGGTTTATTTTAATTTTTTTAATTGACAAATGTCAGGTTAAACAGCTATGATAAACAAAGGTTAATACGTTGAACAAGACGAAAAATAAGAAACTGAAAAGCGACTGTGGGAAAGTGGAAGCCACAGACAGTAACTTATTTGGGGGCAACTTGGGAGTATTCAGTTAAATATTTTAAAGCTGCCGAGCAATCGGAAGCAGGGTGGAACCGCGAAGTATTCGTCCCTGCATAGATGAAAATCTATGCAGGGCTTTTTTATTTTCTATTTTAAAATCTGTTAACAATTCTTTTAAGGAGGATAAAGATGCAATTTGATATGGAAATTAATGCCAGTGAGTTTAAAGAAAAAAAATTGAAGATTTTAGCTAACGTACCATTAAATGTGATTGTAAAAAATGATAGTGGGCAATTGGTGGAAGAGTTTAGAACTGAACCAAGTCAAATGCTTTATGACTTAGCTTTTTTGACTGATGATATGGTAGTAGAGGTGCATTTAATACCGGGAAATCCAGTTGAGTTTTATCCAGTTGTAAACGCATTGTAATCGCATCTAAATCTAAAGCATAAAGCAGTAGAAGCAATAAGTGTGAAAAGTAGGAGGAAATAAAATGAGTAAAAAAATGACTGTGCAAAATATTATTTTGACGCTACAACAATTTTGGTCTGGTAATGGCTGTATGTTAATGCAAGCCTATGATACTGAAAAAGGTGCTGGTACCATGAGTCCGTATACTTTTTTACGTGCGATTGGACCTGAACCTTGGAATGCGGCTTATGTTGAACCTTCTCGTCGTCCTGCTGATGGACGTTACGGGGAAAATCCGAACCGTTTATACCAACACCATCAATTTCAAGTGGTAATGAAGCCATCACCAGAAAACATTCAAGAACTTTATTTGGAAAGTTTGAAATTATTAGGTATTGATCCTTTAGAACACGATATCCGCTTTGTAGAAGATAACTGGGAGAATCCTTCAATGGGGTGTGCCGGTCTTGGTTGGGAAGTTTGGTTAGACGGTATGGAAATTACACAATTTACCTATTTCCAACAAGTCGGCGGCTTACCTTGTAAACCTGTTACTTCAGAAATTACTTATGGTTTGGAACGTTTAGCTTCTTATATTCAAGAAGTTGAAAGTGTTTATGATTTAGAGTGGGCAGATGGCGTCAAATATGGTGAAATCTTCCGTCAACCAGAATATGAACATTCCAAATATTCTTTTGAAGTTAGTGATCAAGAACTATTATTAGGAAATTTTGATCGCTTTGAAAAAGAAGCCAAACGCTGTATCGATCAAGATTTAGTTCATCCAGCTTATGATTATATTTTGAAATGTAGCCATACCTTTAATTTATTAGATGCAAGAGGCGCTGTTTCTGTTACTGAAAGAGCTGGATATTTAGCCCGCATTCGGAATATGGCTAAAGCCGTTGCTAAGATTTTCGTGGCTGAACGGGCGAAGTTGGGCTATCCACTGCTAGCTCCTGAAGAAGCGGCAAAATTATTGAAGGAGGAAAACTAAGATGGCAAAAGATTTATTATTGGAGATTGGTTTAGAAGAGATGCCTGCTCATGTAGTAACAAAGAGTATGCAACAATTAGAGCAAAAAGTTAGTGAATTTTTAGCGACCGAAAAATTAGCTTTTTCTTCCATTAAGTCTTTCAGTACGCCGCGGCGCTTGGCTGTGCTGGTTAGTGAAGTAGCTGAAAAACAAGTCGATACCGAAGAAGAAGTAAAAGGCCCGGCTAAAAAAATTGCTTTGGATAGTGAAGGCAATTGGTCAAAAGCGGCAGAAGGTTTTGTAAGAGGGCAAGGTGTAACAACAGATGCGATCACTTTTAGAGAGTTAAAAGGGGTAGAATATGTTTATGTTACTAAATATGCTAAAGGAAAACCTGCAATAAAAGTATTATCTGGTTTAAAAGATGTGATTACTAGTCTCACTTTTCCAGTTACGATGCATTGGAATAAATATGATTTTGAATATATTCGACCAATTCACTGGGTTGTCGCTTTATTAGGCGAAGAAGTTGTTCCATTTTCAATTTTAGATGTTAAAACTGGTAATACTACTAGAGGACATCGTTTCTTAGGTGATGATGCAGTCTTGGAAAATGCTCAAGAATATGAAGCAAAGTTACAAGAACAATTTGTCATTGCTGATCCATTAAAACGAAAAGAAATGATTGTCGCCCAAATTGATGAATTAACTACTAAAAATGATTGGCAAGTTGAACTTGATGAAGATCTTCTAGAAGAAGTCAATAATTTAGTGGAGTATCCAACTGCTTTTGTAGGTGATTTTGAAGAACGCTTTTTGTCAGTACCAGAAGAAGTTTTAGTTACTTCTATGAAAGAACATCAACGTTATTTTGATGTTCGCAATAGTGCTGGTTTGTTGTTGCCTCATTTTATTTCTGCTCGTAATGGAAATGCAGTTAAACTAGACAATGTAGTAAAAGGAAATGAAAAAGTTTTAACTGCTCGTTTAGAAGATGCCGAATTTTTCTACAAAGAAGATCAAAAATTAACAATCGATGCTTGTGTGGAAAAACTAAAACAAGTTACTTTCCATGAAAAAATCGGTAGCATTTATGAAAAAATGCAGCGGGTTGCTGAAATCGCGCAAATTGTTGGAGAGACAGTTGGCTTAACAAGCGAACAATTGGAGGATTTAGCCCGCGCAGCAGAAATTTATAAATTTGATTTGGTCACCAACATGGTGGGAGAATTCCCTGAATTACAAGGTATCATGGGAGAAAAATATGCCTTATTACAAGGTGAAAAACCAAGCGTTGCCCAAGCTATACGTGAACATTATTTACCAATTTCTAGTGAAGGTGAACTACCCAAATCAGATATTGGCGCTGTTTTAGCAATCGCAGATAAGTTAGATAGCTTACTTTCTTTCTTTGCTGTCGGAATGATTCCAAGTGGCTCAAATGATCCTTACGCATTGCGCCGGCAAACTTATGGGATTGTAAGAATTATTGAAAACAGACATTGGGCCTTCCCATTAGTGGAGTTGCAAGCAAAAATTAGCGAAGTCATCAGCCAAGATGAAAAACGTTATGGTCTTAAATTAAATAGCGGTCAAACCGAAGTAGTTAATTTTGTAAAAGCACGTTTAAAACAGTTCTTAACGACGAAAAATCTCCGTCACGATGTAATTGATGCTGTTATTAATGCCGAACAAACCAACTTAAGTGCCCTCTTTTCTGCGGCTCAAATTTTACGTCAGCATTTAAACGATCCAGATTTTAAACCATCGATGGAAGCTTTAACGCGGGTTATTAATTTAGCTAAAAAAGCTGAGGTAGAAGATGCAAATGTTAAGCCAGAACTGTTTGATAACGACGCTGAAAAAGCGCTCTTTGATGCAGTGACGGATTTAGAAAATCGATTTGCTCGCCAAACAATGGCAGAAAATTACGAGGGTCTGACAGCTTTACGGCCGCTAATTGAAAACTACTTTGATCAAACAATGGTCATGGTAGAAGATGAAAAAGTGCGCCGTAATCGTTTGACGCAATTAAATAAAATCGCCAAAATGGCATTGGCATTGGCCAGCTTAGATGCGTTAATCACGAAGAATAATTAGAAATGTAATAATATAATCCGAAGTAATCTCTAAAAGTTGGCCTATGGGCTGATTTTTAGAGATTGTTTTTTATGTACAAAATAAAAAGACTGTAACAATTTTTATGTCACAGTCTTTTAGATAGCAGCTTATTTACGTTTTTGTTTACCGGCGTTTCGACCTTGTTTACCGGCATTACGATTTTTATTTTTCTTTGTATAATCGGCTACATTTGTTTTTATTTCTTTTGGTGTCACATCTTTTTTAGGTGGAGTGACAACGGTTTTTGGTGGATTTTTTTTCATTTCTGCTTGAACTTGAGCTTTAATACGCGGTTTCATAATGACGTTTGTAATAAAGGTTTGTAGACAGCTAATGAGACCACCGACTACCCAGTATAACGTCACACCAGCAGGAGCACTCATAGACATAAAAACAATCATCAATGGTGAAACAATCAACATTGAGCGCATCGTTTTCTTTTGTTCTTCTGGCACACCAATTTGTGAAATAAAACCTTGAATAAGATAAAATAACCCAGCAATTACCACGAGTACGATATTTGATTCGCCTAAGTTAATTCCTAAAAACGTTGCACTTTGAATACCGGGAGTAAAACGAGCAGTATAATACAATGCAGAGAAAATAGGCATTTGAATCAGTAACGGCAAACAACCCATGCCACCAAACATGCTGACACCATTTTCTTTGTAAACAGCTTGCATTTCTTGTTGGGCTTTCATTTGTTCTTCAGGAGAAGTCGCTGCTTTTAGTTTTGCTTGCGCTTGATCGATTTGTGGTTTTAAAAATTGCATTTTTTCTGATTGGACCATTGTTTGTTTTGATTGGTGAATTCCGAGTGGTAATAAAATAATACGCACAATAACTGTCACCATGATAATCGCTAAACCATAGCCCCAATTGAAGTCTTTAGCTAGATATTGTAAAAAGCCTCCTAGCGGTTCAACTAAAATTCGATATACGATGCCACTTTTATCAGGATTGCCGTTTTTATCCATCGAAACACAGCCCGATAGTGTAAGCATGATTCCCACTAGACCAGATGCTAATAGCCAGTTTTTTAATTTTGTCATTTGCTTCGTCCTTTACTTTGTAAATTTACACAAAAGTAATCATACTAGAAAAATAAGAAACTGTAAACGTGCTTCACAAAATATTCAAGAATTAGCGTCGCTTAAGTCGTTTAAAAAGATAAGAAAAAACAACTACTTATAAGTAAGTCTTTATTTGGCTCAAATAAAAAAGTAAGCTAAATAAAAAAGCGGCTAAGCCGCTAATGACCAAAAGTTACTTCAAAACTATCGCGATTTTTAATCATTGGATCATCGGTCAAATCAAGATATGTGACATGTCCGGCAGGTGAGGGGGAAGCTTTTACACCTTCAATGAATTTTGCCATCGCTTCAGTGGAACCAGTTGCTTCAATCCCAACAGATCCGTCTGCTTCATTCCAAACAGCACCGTGAATTCCTAATTGGTCTGCTAACATTTTAGTCGTATAACGAAAACCGACCCCTTGTACGCGTCCTTGAACATTCATTCTTACTTTGCGCATCACAATCACCTCTTTTTTATCATAATTTCATGATAGCTTTTTTCACGACTTCTCACAAGCAATCTGCTGAAAATGGTATAATAAGACGAGGTGAAACCATGAAAGAAATTCAATCCAATAAAAATCCACTGGTTAAGTCATTAAAAAAATTGCATCAAAAAAAATATCGCGATCAACAACAACAATATTTGTTAGAAGGATTCCATTTAGTGGAAGAAGCCCACAAAAGTGGTGCAGAGATTCAAACGATTTTAGTTAATGAGAGAGGTCAAAAAGAGGGTGCCTCTTTTTTAACAGCTTATCCTAATAACAGCTATTTAGTGACAGACAGTATTTTAAAAGAGCTCTCAGATCAACCGACACCCCAAGGAATCATTGCTGTTGTTACTAAAAGCCAACAGCAAACCGCTTTACAAAAAGGAGCTTGGATTTTATTAGATCGTGTCCAAGATCCCGGTAATGTGGGGACAATTATCCGTACGGCAGATGCTGCAGGTTATACTGGTGTTATTCTAGGGGAAGGTAGTGCAGATATATATAGTACTAAAGTTTTAAGAAGTATGCAGGGAAGTAACTTTCATTTGCCGGTAATTACTATGAGTTTGACGACTGCAATTGACGAATTAAAAAAATTAGCGGTGCCAATCTATGGCACAGAACTAAATAAAGAGGCTAAACCTTTCCACACAGTCCCAAAAGGGGATGTGGCTATTTTAGTGGGCAATGAAGGCCAAGGTGTGGCCAAAGAGTTGCTACAAATAACTGACCAAAATTTATATATTCCTATCTTTGGCCAAGCAGAATCTTTAAATGTAGGTGTAGCCGCAGGAATTTTACTTTATCATTTCAAATTGTAATAACTGAAATATTTTAAAGAACTGTTAAGCTTGAGGCCGCTTTCTTTAAAAGTTTAAAAAAGGTGCTATACTTACACTTGTACGAAAAAAAGATAAGCTAAAGGTGGCTATTTATTACATGACTGAAAACTGGCGCAAAGATTCTGAATATATGTCTTATGTCGCAGATTTACTGGCAACACCTGAAGTCCAAAAGTTGAGCCAATATAAACAACACGTCAATTCGACACGTTTAGAACATTCTATAAGTGTTTCTTATTACAGCTATAAATTAGCAAAAAAATGGGGCGCAAATGCTAAAGCAACGGCGAGAGCAGGTCTTTTACATGACTTGTTTTATTATGATTGGCGCACGACGAAATTTGATGAAGGTTCCCACGCCTATATGCACCCAAGAATTGCAATTAAGAATGCAGAAAAAATTACCGAATTATCTCCCCTAGAAAAAGATATCATTTTAAAACATATGTGGGGCGCAACAATTGCACCACCGAAGTATAAAGAAAGTTATATCGTTACTATGGTAGATAAATATTGTGCAATTAAAGAAGCGTCTGAACCAATGACTAAATCAATGCGATTGCGTTTTAATCATTTATTTGGGCGCAAAAATTCAATTTAAAACAATATAAAAGAGGTGTGACAAAAGTTGCTTTTGTCACACCTCTTTGTTTGTACTCATCATGGTCTAACCAACAAAAAATGACATTATCGAAATGAAAACAAAAAATGCTAGAATCAAACCACAGACAATGAGATGTCTTTTCTTATGCAAGGCAACGATTGCGATATATTCGCGTAAAAAAGCATTTGGTAGGTAATAAAGTGCTGTTTTTGCCCCAAGACCATCAGCTTTTAGTCCGGCTTGGCGAGCATAAATACCTGCGCGAAAAATATGGTAGTTGTTTGAAGTGAAAATTACGCGATAAGGTACAGGCTGACTTGTATCCATAATTTCTTTTGAAAACTGCATATTTTCTAAAGTAGTAGTTGATCGTTCTTCAATGAGGATGTCGCTTTCTGGTATGCCTTTTTCTTTTGCATAAGTTGCCATAGCAACACTTTCTGGCAACTTTTCATCAGCACCTTGACCACCAGACATTAAAATTTTCGCATGTTTACCTGCAACTTTTAGTTGATGCTGATAAAATTTTATCGCAACATCTATGCGTTTGGCTAAAAGGGGAGAAACACTATCACCATTTAAAAGTCCCGCTCCTAAGACGATAATGTAATCTTGGTTTGGCTTGGGATGATTAAACTGATATAAAATTGAGACGCTTAAAAAATTGAAGAAAACGAGTGCGAAATAAAACATCATAAACGGTAATGCCGCTAAAAGACTAGTTAACCATTCCGGTAGGCGCTGGGCAATGAAAAAGTCATAGACTAAAAAGAATGTTAAAAAGATAGCTAAGAGTAAAGTTAACATATTCGCCAGCGAACGGGATTCTCTTTTTAAGACGATTAGTGCATTCCAATAAAGAAAAACCAGTAATGATACAAAGCCAAAAATTAAAACTGCAGCTAAAAAGACAAACGCCAGCCCTAAAATGGCAAAAGCGACCACACTTGCGGTAATGCTTGCGTTATAGACTAAATAAATACCAAAAACAAAAATTAAAATATTGAACAGTAGGCCATTACGTAAGCGGGTTTTGTTTCTAAAATATTGCCATAAAAATATAGCGAGATAAAGAAGCGGTAAAATAAAGAAATAGCTGCCTTGTAAAATTTCAATGCCAGAAAAATAAAAAATTAAGCAAATACAGGTCCAGACTAAGCTAAAAAAGATTGTATCAGGATCTGGACTTTTCTTACGCCACGAAATAATAGCTAAAATACCGCCAATTAAAAAAATAAATAATAAAACTTCGGGTAAAAAATTCATACATTCAACTCCTTAATCTCTTTTTAGTATAGCGGATTACAACTCTTTTGGCTTGTGAAAAAGATATGATTTTTTAAAAAAGTTATTTTCTAGTACAATAAAGAAAAAGAGTAGTAGAAAGAAGGCAGAAGATGGAATTAGGTGAGATAAAAAAAGTCAATTTACCGGCTTTTACTGTGATTGGTAAAGAAGGTAGTGGTCTAGCAGCAGAAGGATCGTCATGGGTGCCGCTATTATGGGATAATGTCAATGAACATTTTGAAGAAATCGCAAAAAATGTTACGCTTACGCCCGATGAAATTCATCTATGGGGGTTGATGAGCGATGAAAATACCTGGCTTGCCCCTTGGCAAGAAGTGGGGCGTTATTTAGCAGGCATTGCAGTCCCCACGCATACAGAAGTACCTGCCGGCTGGCAAAAATGGCAGATACCAACAGCAGATTATTTTGTCATTAAAACAGATGTTGAAAATTTGGCGCCAATGACTGAGAAAATGTTACTAGAAGTTTTACCACAAAATAACGTAACTTTAAGTGGAGCTATCCAAGAACATTATTTACCAGAATTTGCTCCCGGGGAAGTGGAATTGTATTTTCCAGTTGTAGCAATTTAAAAGACCAAACCATAAAAAAGACGGTGTGACAAAATTCTTGTCACACCGTCTTTTTTTTTGAAATACAGGTTGTGACAAAATTTGTATTTGTCACAAAACTTTTAATTGCATTTAAAAAACAGATTGAATGAAATTTTCAACGCGACGGCCAAAAATAACGAAGATATTCGCTTTTTCTACCGCCTTATCAACAATAATATCTGTAGTGTGGGTTGGGGCTTTTTCTAAATAACCAAGCTCATCACCTTTTAGGCTGACACTTGCCTGCCCGATTACATCATCTTTTGCTACTGGAGCGGTAACAGCGTTGTCTTTTACTTTACTATCAAATTTTGGTGTAATTGTTAAATCGTTTTCGTTTAGATCATCTCGAACCCATAATGTCACGCTATCTTTTAAAGAAATGCTAGTTTTAAGTTGTTTACCATCAGTAACCGCAATTTCTTTTTGTCCAGGCAGTTTAGTACCACCTTTTAAAACTTCTTTTTGTTGCCAATGCTCATAGCAATAATCCATTAATTTCCCTGTTTCAACAAAACGTGCACTAGGATTATTTTTATGATCAGTAGCATTTAAGACGACAGTAATTAATCGTTGTCCATTTTTTTCAATTGTTCCGACAAAACAAGCGCCTGCTAGTTCTGTTGTACCAGTTTTAAGCCCATCGACGCCTTCTTTTGCGTTAATAAAACCTGGCAACATCCAATTCCAGTTGACCATTTCAACAGGTGATTGGGTATTAGCACCAAACATTTGTGTTGTTGTAGCTGAAACTTTTAAAATATCAGGATAGTCTTTAATTAAGTGACTGGCGACAATGGCCACATCGCGAGCAGATAGTAAATTTTCGGCATCTGGGCTAGAACCAGGATAGCGATTATCACCTAAATATTTATTATTCAAACCAGAAGCATTATAGATTTTAGCATCGTGAATACCCCATTTTTCTAATTGGCTACGCATTTGATCGACAAACTTTGCTTCTGAACCAGCAATTTTTTCAGCTAGAGCCACCACCGAAGCATTGGCTGATTGAATAACGGCAGAATCAAACAGTTCTTTTACGCTATATTCATTTTCTTTGTGTAAAGGGACATTGGAAAGATCCGGGGCAACACTTAGATTTGCAGCGTAATCAGAAATAGTCACTTTATCATCCCAATTTAATTTTCCGGCTTTAACAGCATCTTCAACTAAATAAAGACTGATAATTTTCGTAATCGAAGCAATTCCCATCGGTGTATCGCCATCTTGATTATAAAGTACTTTTCCTGTTTTGAAGTCTACGGCAATAGCGCCTTTTGCGGCTACTGAAAAATCATTTGTATTTTGGGCGGCGAAACTTTGGCTAGTAAAACCAAAAGTAGCACAAAACAGTAAAAGAGTAATCAGAATTTGTTGTATTTTTTTCATGATAAGCTCCTTTAATTAGACAATTAGACATTACAAGTTGTAATTTTAACAAAGAGTAGCAGACAAAACAATTCTTCTTCCAAAAGTTTCACAAAAAAGCTAAAAAAGCCACGATTAACCAGTTGAAGCAGACTTCTCAACTCGTTAATCGTGGCTAATTGAAACTTTTTATAGGGGACAATTAATTGCGATGGTGACTTTTTACGCGTACAGGAACTTTCTCCAATTGATTTTCGTCATTAATATAACGAAAAACTGCATAGGCTGAAATGCCCAATAATACGACCAAACTAAACATGGTAAATAGTGTAATCATCGTTGCAAGCATCAGCAAAACCTTCTTTCTATAAATTACTTGGCTACGGTTACAAATCCTCATAACAAGTATAACAATAATTATCTAATCGAGCCACTGGAATGTTTCTTTTTATCTATTTTAATTCTTCTCGGGATAAGATATGGTAAATACCATCCATTTCCGTTTCGTCATAAAAAGAAAGCTGGTCATTTTTTAAAAGAAAAGTTAATTTATAACCCATCTCATCTAAAAGAATCAGACGTTCTGGTGTCAATTCAACTAGCGTCGTTTTAACCGGCTGTCGATTACGGGTCAGATTCCAATTCTCATCAATGGTAAAGTGGACTTTTTCTAAAGGCGTCTGATAAAACCAACTTCCCACAAATGCTTTAGGTTCATGTTTATTTTTATGCCAGAAAATTGTACCAATTAGACCGGCTAACAGTGAAATTCCTAACATTAATGGTAAATTTTTTTTCATCAGGCGCGCCTCCTTTTTTATGATGGGAGTAGTATAGCATAAGAAATTTAAGCGGCCCTCGGTCTAAGGTTGGAGATTGTCGGTTTTTCCTTTTTTTGTTAGGATTTAGCTGGTAGGTGAGAAGATGAAGTATGAAAATATTCAAATGGCTTATTTTATCAGAAGAGATAATCGGTTTATTTGTCATTGTCAATTAATAAATAATAAAAAAATCGTCACGGTCCATGTGAAAAATACAGGCCGTGGTAAAGAAATTTTAATCACAGGTGCTTTAGTCGCATTAAATTATCAACCGGGTCCAAAACGGAAAACCGCATATGATTTAGTGGCGGTAAAAAAAGAAACGATGTGGATTAATATTGATAGTCAGCTCCCCAATCAATTAGCCTATGATGGTATTTTAAGTGGAAAAATTGTGTTGCCGCATTTTCCTGGTCAGCTTTTGTCTTTAAAAAGAGAAGTTACGTATGGCAATTCTAAATTTGATTTGTTTGCAATAAGCGATACTGGCGCCAAAGCATTTATTGAAGTAAAAGGCATGACCTTAGAAAATAAGGAGATAGGAGCTTTTCCAGATGCGCCGACTGTAAGGGGCTTAAAGCATGTCAATGAACTTCAAGTAGCTTATGATGCGGGATACTTTTCTTATGTATTGTTTATTGTCCAATTTGAAAAAATTCGGCTAGCTACTATTCACAATGCAATGCAACCACAATTAGCTACAAGTTTTGCCACCGCAATGGCAGACGGCGTGGAAGTTTTAGCGTATAATTGTAAAGTAGACCCTCAAGAAGTAACATTAAAAAAACAGGTACCCTTTGATTTGACGTATCCTTTTGTTGATCCTAATGCATTGGCTGACTAGCAGCTATCAAAAGCGGTTGTTACTGTTTAATTTTAGAAAATAAAGGAGCGAAACTTATGATTAATTTAGGTATTATTGGTACAAACTGGATTACCCATCAATTTGTAGAAGCGGCACTTGCAACCAAAAAATACGACTTAGTAGCAGTGTATTCCCGTTCATTGGAAAAAGCGCAAGAATTTGGCGCACGGTATCACAAAGACATAGCGTACACAACGGATTTAAAAACTTTTTTTAATTTAGCCCATTTGCACACTGTCTATATTGCATCTCCAAATGCCCTTCATTTTGAGCAAGCCAAGGCTGCTATTTTGGCAGGTAAAAATGTGATTGTCGAAAAACCAGCATTTTCGACCCCAAAAGAAATAGATGAAATAATTGAATTAGCTAACCTGCATAATGTCTACTTCTTTGAAGCAGCCCGCAATATTCATGAAAAAGCATTTGATACCATTAGCGATTTTTTACCTTTAAAAGATCGAATTATTGGCGCCAACTTTACTTTTATGAAATATTCTTCCCGCTATGATGCAGTTTTAGATGGGCTAGAACCAAATATATTTTCACCAAAATTTTCCGGTGGCTCACTTATGGATTTAGGTGTTTACCCTCTTTATGCAACACTAGGATGGTTTGGTGTTCCCAATGAAAGTCATTATTTTATGCGGAAAATTGCTACTGATGTCGATGGTATCGGTACTATTATTTTACGCTATGATTTATTTGATGTTACGATTCAACAAGGCAAGATTGGAGATTCTTTCTTACCGTCTGAAATTTATTTTGATAATGGCACATTAACGTTAAATGGCATTAACTCTTTTGAAAAAGCAGAATTTTATGATCGTAATACCAAGAAACGATTGCTGTTGCCAATCACATTAAAAGAAAATCCAATGGAAGAAGAGGCATTGGCCTTTGCGAATGTGCTGAACAATCCAACGGACAAAATGCAAGGTATTTTATATGAAGAGTGGGTTGAGTTGGCGCGTAATGTAAACCAACTAATTTATGATTTACGCCAAAAAGCAGGTATTCGCTTTACTGCTGATCAAAAAGATGAGGAAAAAAATTCATGATGTTAGAGAAACTACCCGGAACACTTTTACAACAATGGCAAAAAGCCGGCTATCAAAAACCATCTTTAATTCAAGAACGAGTTTTTGAACCTTTGAAAGAAAAAAAGAACGTAGTCGGAGTTGCTCCTACTGGTTCTGGTAAGACAGTCGCATATTTATTACCTATTTTAATGCAACTAAATTCAGGTGAAGGAAATCAGCTGTTGATTTTAACTGCGTCACAAGAATTAGCAATGCAAGTAGTAGAAACAGCTCGTTTTTGGACAGAAAAGATGGGTTTAAAGGTTCAACCATTAATTGGCGGGGCCAATACAAAACGACAGTTAGAAAAGTTGAAGGAAAAACCAGAGATTTTAGTGGGCACAGCCGGACGCGTGTTAGAGTTAATGAAATCAAAAAAAATCAAAAGCCATCAGCTACAGACAGTGGTTTTTGATGAAGCAGATCAACTCTTAACCGGTCAAGCACTAGAAATTGCTCAGGGAATTTTGCAATATTTGGATAATTCTTGTCAGTTAAATTTCTTTTCTGCCACCGCCTTAAATGTTATGCCGGAAATAAAAACAATTACAAAAGATAACTTCACTTTAATCGATGTCACAAAAGAAGATGCAAGCCAAGGAGAAGTCAATCACTTTTATCTCATTACTTCTAAACGTAAAAAGGCCGACACAATCCGGAAGTTACTCCATGTCAAAGACTTTCGTAGTTTGATCTTTTTCAATGAAGTAGCCGAACTAGGCGCCGTCGCTGAAAAATTACAGTTTCATCAATTACCCGTTGCAACTCTTGCTTCAGATCAAAATAAGTTGTTACGTAAAACTGCCTTAAATGCTTTTCGAACAGCGAAAATTAATGGTTTATTAACCACCGATGTAGCAGCGCGGGGACTGGATTTAGCTGATTTACCTATGGTAGTCAATGCAGAAGTGCCAATGGATGATGCTAGCTACCTACATCGCGCTGGGCGGGTAGGTCGAATGGGAAAAAAAGGTACTGTGATAACCTTAGTAGCAGAAAATGAATTGTCTTATTTGAAAAAGATGACAAAAAAATTGGCACTACCCTTAACAGAAATTTATCTGTATAAAGGAAACTTAGTGACTGAGCGTCCACTGAGTGCTACAAATGAGAAAAACACACAGAATTTACCAAAAGAAAAACACAAAGATATAGAAAAAGTGCACACTAGTGTAAGCACTGAGAAAAAGAAAAAGAAAAAACGGCACAGTAAACAAAAAAATATTGGGAAAAGGCGCGTTTAGCGCCTTTTTTTGTGCTATTCTTAGAGTGTAAAAAATTTAGGCAAGGAGCTTGTCATGAATTCACGAAAAGAAGAAATTTTACACACATTAGAAATGCGCAAACAAGGCATGACGGCAGTTCAAATTGGGGAGTTACTAAATATTGATCGTACGAATGCGAGTCGCTATTTAAATGAGTTGGCAAAAGAGCAGCGGATTGTCAAAAATTCAGGTCGCCCAGTTATTTATGAGCCACTATCTGAAGAACAAGTTCACGTTGACAATTCTTCTGCGGTAACCTTTGATGCTTTAGTTGGTGAAAAGGGTTCTTTAAAAGTCGCGATTCAGCAAGCGAAAGCTGCAATTTTATATCCACCACGAGGCTTGCATACGATTATTTTTGGCGATACAGGTACCGGTAAATCGCTTTTTGCTGAGTGTATGTATCAATTTGCTTTAAAGTCGCAAACTTTAAAAAAAGATGCGCCCTTTGTCTCCTTTAACTGTGCCGATTATGCCCAAAACCCGCAACTGCTTTTTGGTCATATTTTTGGGATAAAAAAAGGTGCTTATACAGGGGCTAATGAAGACAGTCCTGGCTTAATTGCTAAAGCAGATAATGGAATTTTATTTCTTGATGAAATTCATCGTTTACCCCCAGAAGGCCAAGAAATGCTATTTACCTTCATTGATAAAGGTGTGTATCGACCCTTAGGAGAAAGTAATAAGACCTATGAAGCAGCGGTTCAAATTATTGGGGCAACAACGGAGTCTTCCGAGAATTTTTTAACTACCTTTAATCGCCGCATCCCGATGTCTATTACATTACCAAGTATTAAGGCACGCTCACTAGATGAACGGTATGAGATTATTACTTTATTCATTAAACAAGAAGCCAATCGCCTCAAACAAAAAATTGAAGTAGAACAAGATGCTATTATTGCTTTTATGTTGTATCAAGCAGAAGGAAATATCGGTCAAATTAAACGTGATTTAAAACTGGTTTGTGCCAAAGCCTTCTTACATTATCGGACTAAGCAACAAAATACTCTTTTAATTCGTAAAGAAGACTTATCACTGCCGGTTCAAAAAGGACTACTGATGCGTAAAGATCATAGCGATGATTTAAAACAATTCTTAGAAGGAAAAGGTAGTCTGCTTAGTTTTGAACCAGGCGCCACTGAAGTAGTGTGGAGCCAAGATCCAGAACGCAACATGCAAGTTTATAATGCGATTGAAGAAAAGGTGACAACTTTAGCTAATCAAGATTTAAATAATGTCGATTTAGAGCAGCTAATCTTAGGGGATGTCGATGCTTATTTTGAAACGTATGTCGAAGAATTGACCCAAAGTTCTTTGCATAAAGAGTTATTGCCAAAAGAAATTTGGCAATTAACCAGCGAGTTATATGAAGTCGCTGAAGAGCGCTTGGAACGAAAATACAATGAAAAAGCTCGTTTTGCCTTTGCCTTACATTTGCAAAGTACGATTGAACGGTTAAAAGATGGTCACACGATTATTCACCCTGACTTAAATAATATCCGTAAAAACTTCAAACAAGAATTTCAAGTTGCGCTAGATCTATCAACGATTATTGAAGATCGTTGTCAAATTGAAATTCCTTTTGATGAAATTGGATTTATCAGTATGTTTTTATCCATTCAAGTGGGACAAAATACACCACTACCAGAGAGAAATGTGGAAGTTATCGTTTTAATGCACGGTAAACAAACTGCAACGTCGATGCTTGAAACAGCGCAAGAATTATTGGATACAAAAACTGGTGTGGCTTTTAATATGAGTTTAGATATGGAAGTCCAAACGATTTATAACCAACTCCTACAATACGTCCAAGAAAATACTGGTAAGTGGAACGGGGGTATTTTGCTACTGACAGATATGGGGTCTTTGAATTCATTTGGGGATTTGATTTATGAAGAAACTGGTATCCGCACTAAAGCTGTTTCAATGACAAGTACAATGGTTGTCTTAGAAGCATTAAGAATGGTGGATATGGGAAGAACGTTAGAAGATATTTACCAAAATACCCTCTTGTCATTTAAAGCTATTGTAAAAGATGAATTCAATTTGCATAAACAAAAGCAAAAGAAAGCTGTTGTAGTTACGTGTTTTACCGGTGAAGGTGTCGCAAGTAAGCTTTACGATAGAATTGTACCGGTAGTAGATCAAAGCCAAACCGAAGTGATTCAAATGCAATTTATTGAAAAAAATGCTTTCTTACAACATATTGATGCGCTAATGACAGAGTATGAGATTAAAGCAATCGCAGGAACAGTAGAAATTGATTATCAAAATATTCCTTTCTTTTCGGCTTATGAAATATTTGATAACGAGCGATTGCGTGTATTAAAACAAATTGTTAATGATGAAATCTCTCTTGAAAAAATTGGAAAATCTTTGCAAGAAGCTTTGACCAGTGTAAGTGGGGTTGAACAGTTGATGATACAATTACAACAACTTTTGCATCATGTGGAAGGCCAAATGCACGCTGTTTTAGAGCCGAGTGTTGATGCGGGAATTATGATTCATCTGGCCTTTTTAGTCGATAATTTACGCAATGGTGGCACGTCACGGCGCTTTGATAACTTAGCAGCTTTTCAAAAAAAATATCGTTTGGAATGTGACTTATTAAAAACGAGCTTAATGCCAATTGCCAAAAATTATCAAGTAGAGTTTAGCGATGATGAAATTGCTTATGTTGTGCAAATGATTCAACAAAATAAAATCAGTAGTGCGTATGCGCTTACACGCAATGATTAGTGTGTAAATAGTGTGTGCTATCTGTGTATTAAAAAACAACGATTAAAACGCTTTAATAACAGTGTTTTAATCGTTTTTTTATTTTGGCACGCTTTTTGCATTATAGTTAAGTGTAAGATAAATGAAAAAGAGGTGAGATAAAATGGCAAAAGAAACAATTATGTTAGTTTGTTCAGCGGGGATGAGTACAAGTTTACTTGTTACAAAGATGGAAAAAGCTGCCGAAGCAAAAGGAATTGACGCCGATATTTTCGCGGTTTCAGCATCTGAAGCAGACAACATTTTAGAAGAAAAAAATGTTGATGTCTTGCTACTTGGCCCACAAGTTCGCTTTATGAAAGCACAATTTGAACAAAAAGTTGCACCAAAAGGCATCAAACTAGATGTAATCAACATGGCCGATTACGGCATGATGAATGGTGAAAAAGTTTTAGCGCAAGCTGAAAAATTGATGAATGAAGAATAATCATAAGGAGGGAATTTTGTGGGAGAACAACAAAACTTAGAAGCCATCATGGGTTTAATCATGTATGGCGGCAATGCCAAAAGCGATGCCATGGAAGCAATTCAAGCCGCTAAAAAAGGTGATTTTGAATTAGCAGACCAAAAAATCGCAGATGCAGAAAATTCTCTGACTGAAGCGCATCATTCACAAACCAATATGTTGACCCAAGAAGCACAAGGAAAACATGTTGATGTGACACTTTTAACTGTTCACAGTCAAGATCATTTAATGACAGCTATTGCGGTAACTGATTTAGCTAAAGAAGTAATTGATGTTTATCGTAAAATGGCTGAAATGACTGCTGACAAATAAGAATCAAATTCGATTTATAAAGCGTTAGTACACTGCTGAGCAGGTGAGCAGTTTAATTCATCTTTTTTATCGTGGTTGTTTGTTAAAAGATGGCACCTGTAATCTTTTTATTAGGAGGAAATAAAATGGACGCATTAACAGCGTGGTTAGAAAAACACGTGCTTCCAATCGCAGCAAAAATTGGGGCCCAAAAACATTTAGTTGCTTTGCGGGATGCCTTCATCGGCACAATGCCAGCAACAATGGCAGGTTCAGTAGCCGTTATGATCAACGCAATTATTCGTGATTTACCTGGTCAGTTCATCTCAACTTGGGGTGCAAGCATTGCTGAAGGAAAAGGTATTTTTGCTCTTATTAGTACGATCATTACAATTAATGGTTACGTTTGGAATGGTACATTGGCAATTGCCGGGATTATCTTCGCCTTTTCTTGGGGCTTTAACTTAGCTCGTGCTTACGGCGTTAATGACTTAGCCGGTGGTATTGTTTCTTTAGCGGCTGCTATTTCTGGTGTGACATATTCATACTCAGGAACATTAGCACAAAAAGTTCCTGCTGATTTGGTTGACCAAATTAACGCAAACTCTGCTACAAGTGGTTGGTCTGCAACTGCTGATGGCATTACTGCAAATGCATGGGGATGGATTCCATTAAACAATATGGATGCCAACTTCTACTTCACAGCGATGATTGTTGGTTTTGTGGCAAGCATTATCTTCTGTAAATTAATGCTAGCAAACATTACGATTAAAATGCCTGAACAAGTACCACCTGCAGTATCAAAAGCTTTTGCAGCGATTATTCCTGCGACAGCAGCTTTATATGTAGTAGCAATTTTCTACTGGATCTTCTCTAAACTAGTTCCAGGTATGACATTATTAGCTTGGATTCAAGAAATGATTGCCAAACCATTATTAGGCTTCTCCCAAGGTTATGGTGCGGTATTAATCGTAACATTGTTTGTTCAATTATTCTGGTTCTTTGGTATTCATGGTACCAACGTATTAGCACCAATTTTAGAAGGTGTCTTCTCAGTAGCCCAACTTAAAAACGTTAACTTGTTCCAAGAAGGCGGTATGTCTGCAGTCTTAGACGACGGTTACAAATGGGTTCGTGGTTCATTTGATATTTACGCATGGTTTGGTGGCGCCGGTGGTACATTAATGTTACTAATCGCAATTTTAATCTTCTCAAAACGAGCAGATTACCGTGCAGTTGGTACATTAGGTGTCGGTCCTGGTCTCTTCAATATCAACGAACCAGTTATGTTCGGGATGCCAATCGTATTAAACGCATTGCTATTTATCCCTTACATTTTAGCACCACTAGTATCTGTTTCAATTGGTTTCTTTGCAACACAAGCTGGTTGGGTAAACCCAGTGTCACAACAAGTTGTTTGGGTAACACCACCAATCTTAAACGCATTACTTGCAACAGCAATGGACTGGCGCGCGGTTGTCGTATCAGTAATTTGTATGGCTGTAACTTTTGTAATCTATGCACCATTTGTGATTGCAGCGAATAAAGTACAACCAACTGATCTTTAAAATGATTGAAGAACTGTTTTCGCTTCCCAAAGAGGTGGAAGCAGTTCTTTTCTTCTCAGAGAAGTTGTGAGAAAATGAAATTGAAAACGGTATAAATTATTTAACAAACGAGTATTAACTTGTTTTTTGAAGATATAAGGAGGAATTATAATGATTAGTATTGCCAGTGCAATGCAACAAGAAGAAATTAAAAATCTACTAGCTGATTATAACGAAGAAGGAATTAGCTATACTTTTAAAGAAAAAAAAGGAATCAAATTATATTTTGATGTAACTGGAGATGCACAACAAGCTGCTGCAACTGCCAAACAATTAATTAAAGCACAACCTTGGGGTAGCGTTTTATATTTCCAAGCAGTTGCAGAAGGTTAAGTCGCTTCAATTATACTAAAAAAGTAAGTGAAGGATAAGAATCAAAGGGTTACAAAAGTAGGAAGTAGGATGATGAACATGGTAAAAAACGGCTTATTTTTATGCAGCATTGGCTTTTTAATCACAATCTACAGTTTTAGTGGGCCGAGTCAGCAAATGAATGTAGGGCGCTTAGTTGTAGGATTAGCGTTTGTCTTAATTGGAGGCGTCATGATTTGGCGTAAAAAAAAGACAACAAAAGAAGATGAAAGAGGCGATAAAGCATGAAAGTAGAAAAGAAACTGAATACTTCAGCAGAAAATTTTTATGATAAAATGATGAACTCTGTTATATTTGATGTTCGCAAAGCAACAGGAAAATCTATTACGCGTAAACAATTAAAAAATTTTTCTTACATTAAACAATTTTCTAAAAATAGCAGCGCTAAAATTGTCATTGAAGAACTTGTTGAAAATCGTATTTATCAGTTTAAAACTTCCACTAGCCGTAATGAGTTTGTCGTCCGTTATGAGATTACACCAATTGATGAAAACAAATGTCTCGTTATTTACAATGAAAATATGAAATCATTTGGTTTTATGCAACAGATGAATGATTTGCTATTGGGGATAATGCTGGGCTTTTTTAGAAAACGCCAGTTTGGTAAAATGTTAGAAAATATGGCAAGTGCTAATTAAAAGGGGTCTACGGACACCTTTTTTGCTTTACAGAAAATTTAGTATTTTGTTAGGAATAAAGATTTTAATACTATTTGTTTAAAGTTATAAAACTGCTTTTGATGACACTTAAGCAAAAAAACAAACTGGTAGCGTATTTAAAAATTTGCAAGGATTTCACTTACTTTGGAGGGGTTTTTGTGACCGTCAGAAAGATACAAGGGGACTTTCAACAGATGTTTGATCTAGCTGCTTATGCTTTTGTACAAAATAAAAGTGCAGAACAAAAAGAGCGGTTTACGTATTTAGCAAAAAATTCAGAAAATTATGGTTCATTTGCTGATGAAATACTAGCCAGTCAAATTATGGCGACGCCTTTTTTCATAAATTTTTGGGATCAAACTTTTAAAATGAAGGGGATCGGATTTGTTTCTACTTATCCTGAATTTCGTAAACAAGGCCGAATTGATGCTATTATGAAAGAGATTTTACAAGATAGTTATAAGCAAGGGACAGAGCTTTCTTATTTGGCGCCATTTTCTTATCCTTTTTACCGTCGCTATGGCTATGAATCAGCATTTTTACAAATTCGGTATGAAGCATCCCCTGAAATGTGGCCTTTTGCGGAAAAATCGATGGGAAAAGTTAGACGCATTACTTTTCCAGCTGCAAAAGAGGTAATGAAGACAATTTACCAAAAAAGTGACGAAAGTCAAAAAGGTGGTCTACAACGAGCAGAATGGTGGTTGAAATATAAATTTGACTTGCATAAAGATTTTAACTTTGCCATATATGAAGAAAAAAACGAAGCTAGAGGATATGTAGCTTATCAAATTGTTCAAGATAAATTAGAAATTATGGAATTAATTGCGTTAACACAATCAGGGTTTAATGCTTTACATGCTTTTATTAAAGCGCATAGTGGGACTGTCAAAAAGATTGGTTGGAGCTGTCCTTATAATGGTGAGACAAAACTGCTACAAGTTTGTAATCCACAAGTAGATGTGAAAATATTGCCTTATATGATGGCGCGGGTAGTTAATATACTGGCGTTTTTAAAGGCTTATCCTTGGCAAAATAAGATTAAGCAAAGTTTCACGATTGAAATTGTCACGGATTCTTTTCTACCTGTTAATAACGGATGCTATGAAATTACGCCAGAAAAAAGTGTTAAGAAAGTTGTGTCAAGTAAGCTTCCCCGTATAAAAGCAACGCCACAAAGTTTCACACAGTTATTTTTGGGTAGCGTTTCGTTAAATGAGCTACGTGCAGCTGAAAAAATTGAACTTTCAACTGATTTGGAACGCCAATTAATAACGCTTTTACCAACGGAAAAACCGTTATTAGGAGATTATTTTTAAATAAAAAAGAAGCCCTAAAATGGACTTCACTAACGTTCCCGACTGGAATTGAACCAGCGGCCTGTCGCTTAGGAGGCGACTGCTCTATCCGACTGAGCTACGGGAACAAAAATTACTGTTGCGTTGCTATTTAACAGCTAACTGGTCGTTATTTTTAGCTCAATGACTGTATCCTAGTATAACCTATCCATTAAATTTGAGTCAATTGATATACAGTAAAATTGCTGTATTAGGCTTTGGAGAGGACTGCCACTTTGTACAGGCTACAGGATTGCCGTTTTGAGTTAACATTTTGACGTTTTTTGCTGGCAAAGAGAAATGCAATTATAAAAATTTATAACTGTTATTTATCATTGACGGGGTTATGACAGTTTCTGTGTTATTTTATTACGCTGGAAAATAGTTGAATAGTTACGGTTATCTTTTCGTGTTTTACTACTGTTTGAGACACTTAAAGTATCACAGAAATGGAAAAGTGTTGAAATTTAGGAATTACATTATTAATAAAGTAATGAGTAAAAAAGTTTTAATAGTTGCAAAATTTAGTAATAAAGGATGAAATCATCCGTAAAGAAAGAGGAAGAAAAATGGTAAAACGATTGATTAGTGCTGATTACAGTGATGTTAAAAAAATGAGTGCCAAAGAATTAAAACAATCCATCAAAGCCAGTGAAGGTCGTGTAGTTGTAACGGAAACAGTTGTTCAAACAATTCCACAAGCAGGCGAAATTACTAATGCTGAAGTTGCCGCGGCTTTTGGTGCCGATTTGATTTTATTAAATGGGTTTGATTGTTTTCGGCCAGTTGTTTTTGGCATGCCTGGCTTAACTTCAGAAATGATTTTTGATAAGAATGCAGTAATTGAAAATCCGATTCCTATGTTAAAAAAATTAACCGGGCGACCAATAGGGATTAATTTAGAACCAATTCCAGCTGATTTAGATTTAATGAGTGAGCAAGTGGTGATTTCAAAAGGCCGTACTAGCTCAGTTGAAACGATTAAAGAAGCCGAAAAATTAGGAGTTGATTTCATCTGCTTTACAGGTAACCCAGGTACAGGGGTAACGAATGAAGCAATTGCAGAAGCAGTAAAAATTGCAAAAGAACATTTTTCAGGGCTAGTTATTGCAGGCAAGATGCACAGTGCTGGTTCAAGTGAGCCTGTTGTGACAACAGAAGCGATTGAAGCCTATGCAAATGCAGGAGCAGATATTTTATTACTTCCAGCTGTAGGGACGATTCAAGGCTTTTTAGAGCAAGATTTAATTGAAGCAGTCAAACTAGCAAAGGAAAATGACTTGTTAACAATGACCGCAATTGGCACCAGTCAGGAAAGTGCCCGACCAGAAACACTGCGTCAAATGGCGATTACCAATAAAATTTGCGGCGTAGATTTGCAACATATTGGCGATGCTGGCTATGGTGGGATGGCACCAGCAGAAAATATTTTTGAAATGTCTATAGCGATTCGCGGAATGCGCCACACACTTAATCGTGTTGCTCGCTCAATCAATCGTTAATATTAAATAGATAGGTTAGAAAGAGGACGTGACTTTTTTGTTACGTCCTTTATGTATGGCTTGAGAATTAAAAGGCATCGTTTTACTTTTTATGATAAGTTATAAACCATCTAACCCACCAGCGCCGCCGTTATGGCCTCCGACTAGGTGACTTCGTGCAAGACTACGGGCACCGGTTAATTTGCTTGTAGCGTGGATAATTGCTGAAAAACCATACTTGGAACGAATTTTATCAATTATTTGATCCAAGCGTTCTTCATTTAGCTGCACTTCCGGCGGTGTAAATAAATTGAGCTGCTTGGCATTGGTAAAAACTAGTTTTGAGTAACTAACGCCAATGTGACGGACAATTTGACCGGTATAATAACGGCGGAAAATTGTAAGGCAGTGGTTCACTAATTCTTTGGTATTGTCCGTTGCAGAAATTTTCATTTGATGGGAAAAACCAGCTTTTTCCTCCCCACGACTAGCCCCAATGTATAGACAAACACATTGCGTCAAACAATGATGTCGCCGAATTCGCGTAGCAACTTGTTCAGCCATTTCTTTTATCACAATTTCAATTTCTGTTTGATTGGTATAATCTTTTGGTAAAACTTGACTGTTGCCATAAGATTTTTCTTTTGTTTGGGGCGCTTTTTCTGAAATAATTGTGCGATCAATACCATTGGCATGGTAATACAGTTGTAGACCTAAAATGCCGAAATGATTTTGTAGTTGGAGAGGATCGCTATTAGCGAGTTGTTTAATGTTATCAATTCCTAAGTTATAAAGTCGCTTTTTCATGCGATTTCCAATTCCCCAAAAATCGGTCAATTCAGGGATAGACCACACTTTAGTTAAAACATCTTGATAGCGAATTTCAGCAATGAAATTGGAGCTATGTTTAGAAAAATTATCCAATGCTAATTTTGCCAACAGGGGATTGTCACCGATACCAATGGATAAAACTAGACCTAATTTTTCTTTCACTTCATTTTGGATATGGCGAGCTAGACGCATCCGTTTCATATAACGCGACTCAGTAGTGTCAGGATAAAATAGATTTAAAGAATGGGTAACATCTAAAATGGATTCATCAATTGAATAAGGAAGCCAATCTTCATCTGCGACATATTGTTGAAAAATTTCATTAAAGCGCATATTTTCTTTAATATATAGACTCATGCGAGGAGGAACTTTCAATAAGGTGGAATCATCTGGTAAATTATCGGCACGCGTCACATTGCTTATGCCTAAGTCGTTTTTTGCTGCAGGCGAAGATGCCAGAATTAAGCCGTTACCGGTATTATCCTCACTACTCATTACAACTAGACGAGTAGTTAAAGGATCAAGTCCGCGCATAACGCACTCCACTGTAGCGTAAAATGATTTAACATCAATAAATAAAATATCTTGAACATCTTCTTTACGATAATCAAAATTCGCTGTCATTATTCTCACCTCACTGCTTATATTATACGAACGTGTGTTTGTTTTTGTAAAGTAGTAAATTGTATTTTTGTCGATAAAAACTTTGATAAGGTCTTATTGCTTTATGTAAAAATGTAAGCGTGTTACACTTTTAGTGTAGTGTTATTCATTATTTTTAGGAGGTAATGTTTTATGACCAAAGTTGGAAATGAAGTTTTGCAGCAGTTAACTGCTGATCTTGAAAAAGGGCCTTTTGTTACGATTATGTTAAATACACACGTTGCCCACCAAGATGTAGAAAAAGATCAAATAAAATTTAAAAACTTTGCCAAAGAAGCCAAAAAACGTTTTGAGAAAAAATATCCTGAAAAAGAATGGAAAAAAATTCAAGATAAAATTGACGTCCTTTTAGCTGATGCCTCATTTTGGCGTAGTGGTACTAAAAGTGTCGCCGTCTTCTTAACGCCTGAAGAAACGCTGGTTCATCGTTTAAATATTGCAGTAGATGATCAATATTATGTTGGCGATTTACCTTATTTATTGGCTTTCATTAAAAATGGTCAATTTAATTACACCTACTATTTATTAGCGTTAAATCGTGATTCGATGAAACTTTATTTTGTCGACAATAAAGAAATTAGTGAAGTCGCTTTACCAGACGATGCGCCAATTGATGTTAAAACAGCTTTAGGTGACGAATTAACAGGCGGAAATTTAAATTACAGTTCACAAGGTAGTCAAACTGGTTCAAAAGAAGGGGTTGCCTATCATGGTGTTAACGCCAAAGATGAAGAAGTCGAAATTGATTGGGTAAACTACTATCAAGCAGTAGATACTTTCTTTAAAGATACTTTTAATAATGCTGAAAATTATCCACTTTATTTATATGCTTTACCTGAAAATCAAACGATGTTTAAAAAATATGCTAAAACACCTTATTATCGCGCGGATGCTGCAATTTCTGGCTCACCAGCGCAATTGGACATTCAAAAAATTCAAGCAGATTTAGCTGAAATTACGACAACTTTATCGCAAGCTGAAATTGCTTCTTATCAAAAACTATTAGATAAAAAATTTGTTGATCAATTACCAGATATTGCTTTAGCAGCTAAAGAAGGACGGATTTCACATCTGTTCATCGCAACGTCTAATTTAGTAGATGGTTTTGGTGAAGATCCAGATACAGAATATGATCGTCGCCAAGTATTAAACAATTTGGCTGCAGATGTGATTAAAAATAGTGGTAAAGTTTTTGTATTAGAACAAAAAGATGCACCGGACGAAAAAAGTTTAGTCGCAATCTTACGTTATTAGAAAAAAAGTCCGTTTCTTTTGAAACGGACTTTTTTAATATCACCCATGAAAATAGAAGATTTCTTTTAAAGGAGAGCCTTTTTGGGGCCTTTATTAAATCTTCTTAACATTTAGTCAAAATAAATTCGCTTTTATAAAATATATGTGGTACAATTCTTTTTGTAGTTATTGTAAAGGTAATTAATGGCAAGCTTGTTTCATATTTAAACATCTTCCACTTTTTCACCGGATACAAGGAATTGCACAAATACGTGTGTTTCACACAAGGAGGATTTTTAATATGCAAACAGGTACAGTTAAATGGTTCAACGCAGACAAAGGTTTTGGTTTCATTACAGCAGAAGACGGTAACGATGTATTCGTTCACTTCTCAGCTATCCAAGGCGACGGCTTCAAAACTTTAGAAGAAGGCCAAGCAGTAACTTTTGATGTTGAAGAAGGTCAACGTGGCCCTCAAGCAACAAACGTTAACAAAGCTTAATTTAAATTAAACTTATAAGCCTGACGAGATTTCTCGTCAGGCTTTTTTTGTATTTAAGGCTATATGATTTTAATAAGGAACAAGCTACCATATTTTACTTTGTTTACGAAAAACAGGTTTTTATTTCATGACTATTGAAAAAATAGTATAATTTCAAATGAACCTTTATTACGATTATCAATTTACTAGGAGATGGCTGATCATGAACCAAAATACAACGTATGCCGTGGTGGATATTGAAACAACAGGCACAGACCCAAAAGTTGATCGTATTATCCAAATAGGCTGTGTTTTGATTAGAAATGGCCGTCTAATCAATCGTTTTGCTACGGATATTAATCCTGGAAAGAAAATTCCTAAGCAAATTCAAAATTTAACGCATATTACAAATAGCCGTGTTCAAAAAGCACCTTATTTTGAAGATGTTGCTTTTATTATTGCTGATCTTTTAGCAGATACTGTGTTTGTAGCCCACAATATCTTTTTTGATTATCAATTTCTAAATGCTGAATTAAAGCGTTGTGGTGTTTTGCCTTTAGAAATTCCGGGTATCGATACTGTTGAATTGGCTCAAATTTTTTTGCCAGAAGAAAGCAGTTTTCGGTTAAGTGATTTAGCGGAAAGTTTTGGCCTGCAACATGATAATCCACATCAAGCTGATAGTGATGCTGAGGTTACCGCAGCACTACTACTTTACATTGAAGCTATCATGCGACAATTGCCACTGGTTACATTAAAGACAATTAGTGAATTAGCTACCCTAACTGCGATGCAAACGAAAGATTATATTGAAAATATCTATCAGCAACAAGTAAAAGAAAATCCACCGCTAGCAGATGATTTAGAAATAGTGGACGGGATTGCATTGAAAAAAAAAGCAATTACGTTGTATGAAGATAGTCACTATCAAAAAAATTATCCGCAAAAGAAAACTCAAAAAGAAAAACTCTATCAAAATAAGTTGTCTTTTCGTAAAGAGCAGGCGCGGTTGATGAATTTGGTTTATCAACATTTTGCGCAAACAGAGACGAAAGATTTATTAATTGAAGCCGCAACAGGCATGGGCAAGACGATTGGTTATTTGCTACCAGCGAGTTTTTTAGCCACACCTGAAAAACCACTTGTCATCAGCACAGTTTCTTTACTATTACAAGAACAAATTATAAAAAAAGATATTCCGTTGTTAAATCGTTTCTTAGATCAAAAAATTCAAGCTGTAGTGGTAAAAAGTAAACGACATTATTTAGACTTAGCGAGGTTTAAACAGACCCTGCTAAATCCAATACCACAAAAGCAATACACTCTTTATCAAATGACAGTTTTGGTCTGGTTAACAAAAACCAAAACAGGGGACTTGGGCGAACTGAATTTAATTAATTTAAATCATCTCTTTTTCCAAGACGTGGCGCATCATGGCGTAAACTACTTATCACCCAAATCGCCATTTTATCCCTATGATTTTTTAAAGTTTTTAAATAGTCAGATGCAAGAAAGTAATTGCCTGATTGTTAATCATGCTTATTTGGCGCAAGAAAGTTTGCGAAAAGAACCTTTATTACCTGAATCACCTTATCTAATTATCGATGAAGCCCATCATTTACCAGCGATTTGTGAAAAAATCGCCGCAGAATCGTTTAATACATTTTCTTTTACTAAACGTGTCGAACAAGCTGTAAGTGAAGAAGGTGTTTTTACTAGGCTGGATAATTGGTTAACACAAGAGTCAGAAGGAAAAAGATTAGTTCATTTACTACAAGAAGAGTTAATCGCACTGACTGATTGTTATGAGACATTAACAGATTTATTGTTAACAGAACTATCTTTAGATCAAGAAATCGTAACGGCAGCAGATTTTACGAATTTTGATAAAAAAACTTTGAAATGTTTCAAAAAAATTGAATTGTTTTTACAAGAAAGTAGCGAAATTGGTGCTCTTTGGCAACAATTTCTCGCTAAACGGCGACTTGCTTGGGGCGTTTGTGCTCAAATTGATTTTGCTACATTAGCAGATTTATTAAATGATTTAGAAAAACAAAGACGTATTATGCAACGCTTTTGTCATGATTTTGCGCCTCGTTATCTTCACTGGGTCTTAAGAAATGAAAGACAATCAGGATTAACCTTTCAAGTTACAGATTTCAAAGCAGCGATTTTACCGCAAACAAAATGGTATCCTCGCTTTGAAAAGATCATCTATATTGGTGGGGCGCTAAAGCTTACCAAAGACCGTAATTTATTTGCCAAACGATTGGGAATCCCTGCTGCTAGTTTAAAAATAGTGCCATCACCATTTGATTATGAAAAGCAAACAGAAGTTATAGTTCCGACTAAAGCAGCGTATATACCACAACTTTCACCTAATGAGTATAGTCACTTTTTGGCAGAAAATTTGACTGCTTTATTGAAAGATTTTAATCGTCCTGCCTTAGTACTTTTTACCTCCCATGAAGTTTTACAAAAAGTATATGAAAAAATGCATTTATCTTTTTTAGAAAATGGACGAGAAATACTTGCCCAAGGAATTGGTGGCAGTCGAGATAAGCTGTTGAAACGCTTTAGTCAAAGTGAGTCTGGGATTTTATTTGGCACAGATAGTTTTTGGGAAGGTATTGATCTTCCTGGTGAACAGTTGGAGCTTGTGATTGTGACACGCTTACCCTTTGAAAATCCCAAACGTCCCATGGTTAAAGCGCGGTATGACTTTTTGAAATCGATTGGGGCTGATCCTTTTCAGACAGAATCTTTACCAAACGCTATGTTAAAATTACGTCAAGCCTATGGACGTCTCATTCGCTCCCCAGAAGATCAAGGTATACTAGTAGTGTTGGATCGGCGCTTTGTAAATACTACTTATGGCAAAAAATTACGTCAGTCTATTCCCAAAAAAGTTGCAATCAAAGAGATTCCGCTTTTAGAAATGACTGAAGAGATTACAAAATTTTTAAAAGATTAGCAGAATTTTAAGTGCTGAAAAACTTTTTAACTTGAAGTCTGCTATAATTAAAGGCAATTATCACAAAAGGAGCGTCAATCGGTGAAAAAAAACTTGGCAAAAGAAGAACGTCAGGAGCTAATTTTATTTATTATTTCTGGTGTTTTAGTTATCTTGATTGCGCTAGGTATTTTAGGTTATCTAAAAGCCCAAAGTCCTATGCAGCAAGCAAAAAAAGAAGCGACTGCTTTAGCAAAAAAACATACTGATTTAGTAAATGTGGATGAATTTTATTGGTATAACCGCCAACAGACGTATTTTAGTTTAATTGGTAGTGATAAAAAAGGGCAAGAAATTGCTGTTATTGTTCCTAAATCAGGAGAAAAAATTACTGTCTTACCCCAAAAAGATGGTATTACAGCCAATAAAGCAAAAGCGCTCGTTAACAATACTTTTCATAGCCAAACTGCTAAAAAAGCTGAATTGGGTATTTATGATAAAAAGCCTGTTTGGGAAGTAATGGCTACTGATGAAGATGGGCAAATTACTTATTATTTATTGTCGTTTGAAAAAGGGGAAGAAGTTAAAGTTATTAAAGATGTGTAAGATAAGCCCACTGTTTTTATTCCGAAAATAATTTCGGTTAAAATAACCGCTTTACGATTTTTAATTTATTGAGGAGATGATGAGGATGAAATTGTCGCAACGGGCCCAAAAATTAGAACCATCAGTCACATTGGCTGCTGCTGCTAAGGCAAAAGCTTTAAAAGCGCAAGGTGTAGATGTGCTGAGTTTGACGGTAGGTGAGCCAGATTTTATCACCCCAAAAAACATAGAAGAGGCTGCTATTGCAGCTATCACTTCTGGTAAAGCCAGTTTTTACACCCAGTCTGCTGGTATTCCTGAGTTGCGTCAAGCTGTGGTTGATTATATGAAAAACTACTATGGACTCGATTACAAGGTGGAAGAAACTATCATAACGGATGGCGCAAAATATGCGCTTTATAATTTATTTCAAGCTATTTTAGATAAAGACGATGAAGTTATTATTCCAGTGCCTTATTGGGTCAGTTATGGAGAACAAGTAAAACTAGCTGAAGGCATCCCAGTCTATGTAAATGGTGGTTTTGAAAATGATTTTAAAGTTACCGTGGCCCAATTGGAAAAAGTACGAACAGATAAGACAGTTGCGATTATTATCAACTCACCTTCTAATCCTACAGGTATGATTTATACCAAAGAAGAATTAACAGCAATTGGTAACTGGGCGGTTGAAAATGATATTTTAATTGTCGCAGATGATATTTACGGTCGTTTAGTTTATGACGATAATAAATTCACACCCATCGCTACCATATCAGATGCCATTGCCAAACAGACAATAGTGATTAATGGTGTTTCAAAAACTTATTCCATGACCGGTTGGCGGATTGGGTTTGCTGTAGGTGACGCTAAAATCATTAAAGCAATGACGACAATTGCTTCTCAATCAACAAGTAATCCTACTGCTGCGAGTCAATATGCTGCCTTAGAAGCTTTAACAGGAGATCAAAGCTCTGTTGAAAAAATGCGGGTAGCGTTTGAGGAACGCTTGAATAAATTGTATCCTTTAATTGCAGCAATCCCTGGTGTTGAGGTGAAAAAACCGCAAGGGGCCTTCTATCTTTTCCCAAATGTTAAAAAGACCATGGCGATGTGTGGTTATGATGATGTCAATGTTTTTGTCGAAGATTTATTAGAAGAAGGTCACGTCGCTTTAGTTACAGGTGCAGGCTTTGGCGCACCAGAAAATGTGCGGATAAGTTATGCGGCTAGTTGGGATGTTTTAGAAGAAGCTGTAAGACGAATGCATAAATTTGTTGAAAACAAACGCAATAAAGATTAGAATGCTAGAAGGAAATCCTCACAATAATTAGGGTGAAAGAATAGGAGAGACACAAGTGGAACAAATTCAAATCATTGATGCAAAAGACCACGTAGGCGAAGTTGTCACCATTGGAGCTTGGGTTGCTAACAAACGCTCAAGTGGTAAGATTGCTTTCTTGCAATTACGCGATGGGACAGCCTATTTCCAAGGCGTGGTAGTGAAAAGCGAAGTAGCTGAAGAAATTTTTCAAACAGCCAAAAACTTAAATCAAGAAACATCGATTTTAGTAACTGGCGAAATTAGAGAAGATAGTCGTTCAAAGTTTGGCTATGAGATCGGTGTACAAAATATTGAAGTTATCGGCGAAAGTCATGACTATCCTATTACGCCAAAAGAACATGGAACAGACTTTTTGATGGATCATCGTCATTTATGGCTCCGTTCTTCCCGTCAACATGCCATTATGCAAATTCGTAATGAGTTAATTCGAGCAAGTTATGAGTTCTTTAACAAAGAAGGCTTTGTTAAAATTGATCCGCCAATTTTAACCGGATCTGCTCCAGAAGGTACCACTGATTTGTTTGAAACAAATTATTTTGATCAAAAAGCTTATCTTTCTCAGTCTGGCCAACTTTATATGGAAGCTGCTGCAATGGCTTTTGGTAAAGTATTTTCTTTTGGTCCAACTTTTCGGGCGGAAAAATCTAAAACACGCCGTCATTTGATTGAATTTTGGATGTTAGAACCAGAAATGGCCTTCATGCATCAAGAAGAAAGTTTAGAAGTACAAGAACAATATGTTGCCTATTTGGTTCAAAGTGTTTTAGATAATTGCGATTATGCGCTACATGTTTTAAAACGGGATCGTAGTGTATTAGAAAAATATACACAACTTCCTTTCCCACGTATTACGTATGATGATGCAATTAAATTATTACAAGAAAATGGCTTTGAAGATATTGAATGGGGCGATGATTTTGGTTCTCCTCATGAAACTTTTATTGCTAATTCCTTTGATCGTCCAGTTTTCATTTTGAATTATCCAAAAGCAATTAAACCATTTTACATGAAACCACACCCAACTCGTGAAGATTTGGTGATTTGTGCCGATATGATTGCCCCTGAAGGATATGGTGAAATTATTGGTGGTTCTGAACGAGCAACTGATTATGAATATCTTTTAGAACAAATTCGTGCGCATGGATTAGATGAAAATGAATATTCATGGTATTTAGATTTACGTAAATATGGTTCAGTTCCGCATTCCGGTTTTGGATTAGGTTTAGAAAGAACCGTGACCTGGTTAGCTGGTATTGAACATGTCCGTGAAGCTATTCCATTCCCACGTTTATTAAATCGGATTTATCCATAACAAAAAAACTGTCATAAGCTTTGTGAAGTGCCCCCAAAAAATTTTAACTTTTGGGGGTCTTTTTATTGTGTGGCAGTTTTTTTGCCCTTTTTTAATCGAACTTTAGTTAAAAGTTATTATTTTATTTCATTTTTTTGAACTAGCTCTAAAATTGGTATATATGTATATACAAGTTAAAATAATTGATTTAAAGCGAAATTAACTTGATTAAGTTATAAAAGGTATGTTATCATGAATGCAACGCAAGAAAAGAAAAGGGGTTATAAAAGTGATAACAGAAAAATCAATTTTGTTAGGAAAACAGTATATGGTCCAACCGAAAGGATTTCATCGTGCCATTTTGGCAACCGCTGCAAAAGTAGTCAATGACGGTATTATCTTTAAAGTCGACTTTTGTGAGCTTTGCGATCGCGATAAAGTATCACAAGACAATCCCTATGTAACAGCTACAAGTTACGATATTAAACGTGCTGTAGGCGAAAATTGTTTCTTTAGTTAATTTGAATATTTGCCAATGTCGTAGTCTATTAGACTGCGACATTTTTTTGTTATAAAGTAATTAATATAAAAGAATGAAAGAGAAAATTAGGCTAAATACATAATCTTAATATGACAGTTTGTTTACAATTATTTTCAATCATTGGCTTTTCATGTACAATAGACCATAGTGTAAAAAGGAGTAAATATGAAAAAAGTCAGTACGGCAGTAAAAAATAGTTATCTAAAATTAATCCATCTACTAAGTCAACGCCCAGTGCAAAAAAAGAAAGTTGTGTTTTTACTGAGTTTTCCAACAACTAGTAATATCATACTTGATCATCTTGCGCCGCATTTTAAACATGAGTTAGTGATTGGCTATACTGCTAATAGTGAACAGGTCGCCCAATCTTATCAAAGATTCGGCTGTAATACTTATTCTCTAGCTGCAAAAAAGATTTTTAGTAGTAACATTGTCGCATTAACAAAAAATGCGGATGTGGTGTTATGCGATAACTATTTTGCTTTTTTAGCAGGAATTCAATTTTCTAATAGAACGGCGGTAGTGCAATTGTGGCATGCAGCTGGTGCAGCTAAGTCTTTTGGTCTAGAAGCAAACTACGCAAAAGCGCAAAGTAATGCCGATAAAGAACGCTATCAAGCGGTTTATAATCGTTTTACTCATTATGTTATTGGTTCCAAAAAAATGAAGACTATTTTTGAAGATAGTTATCACGCAAAAAAAGCAGAATTTTTGCCGTTTGGTTATTTACCAACCGATATTTATTTTGACAGTGAGTTAAAAAGACAAAATAAAAAACAATTTATTGCCAAATTTGGTACTAAAAAGACATTGCTTTATGCACCAACTTATCGTGAAAGCTATGAAACACCCCTTTTAGATTTTACTAGCTTGCGTCAAAAATTAGGTACTGAATGGCAATTACTTGCTCAAGCGCATCCCCATGATAAAATCTTACAAGCAAAACTAGCTGCTCATGAAGATGTAATAACCAGTTTTGATTCACTTTCATTACCGGCTTTGTTGCAAAATGTTGATTGTTTAATATCAGATTATTCTTCTGTTCCTTTTGAATATGCGCTGGCTAATCCAGGGGGAAAATTGCTTTATTATTGTCCGGATTTTAATCAGTATAATGAAACAGTAGGCTTACAGCAAAATTTTGGTGAAAGTTTACAAAAAGTCATTGTGACAAAAGAAACAGAATTAGTGGAGAGGATTTTAGATTATCCTTATAAAAATTTAGTGGATTTCAATCATATGTGGAATACATATAATACTGGGAATGCCCACAAACAATTGATAGGATGGATTGAAAATAGATGACGGAAATGATTCTTGGATTACCCGTTGATCAAATAACGTATGCTGCTATCTTAGACGACGTGCCGAAGTTTTTAGCCAGCAAACAAAAAATGAGTATTATCAGCGTGAATCCTCAAATTGCATTAGAAGCAAAAAAATACCCTACTATAATACAATTAATTGAAAACAGCACCCACCGCATTCCAGACGGTATTGGAATTGTTTTAGTCTCAAAAATTACCGGTGGCAAAATCAAAGAACGAGTTGCCGGTTTTGATTTGATGGTGGAGCTTTTAGAATATGCCAATAAAACACAGAAAAAGTGTTTTTTTTATGGCGCTAAGCCAGAAGTATTAAACGATGCTATCAAAAATATTCAAAATGATTATCCTAATTTAAAAGTTGCTGGCAGTGTCGACGGCTACACAAAAATGACAAATCATGAAATTGTTGCCCAGATGAATGCTGTACAGCCAGATTTTGTTTTTGTGGCCTTAGGGTTTCCGCGCCAAGAACTTTGGTTGGCAGAGAACATGACAAATGTTAACGGGAGCATCTTTCAAGATGTAGGCGGAAGCTTTGATGTTTTAAGCGGCCATGTAAAGCGAGCACCCGCTTTTTTTATTAAGACACATTTGGAGTGGCTGTATCGCTCATTAAGTAATCCCACACGAATTGGTCGCATTGTGCAACTGCCAATTTTTGTGGTAAAAAGTTTGTGGTGGAAGATGAGGAATGGAAATGATTAAAAAAATGATAAGTCGTATTTATCGAATTTTCTTTAATTTAAATGCTAGCATATTTCCTGTTAAAAAGAAGACGGTCCTTTTTGAATCATTTAATGGGAAATTACCATCTGATAATCCATACTACATTTACTTAGAACTGAAAAAACAGCAACCAGACTGGGATTTAGTGTGGGGGGTTAAGGGATCACTTTATGATAAAGCTAAAAAAGACTATCCCGACTTTAAGTTTATAAAACGCTTTTCGTTACAATGGTTGCTTTTTACTCCCAGAGCACAATTTTGGGTTTTTAACGCAAGGATGCCCCATTGGTTGAAAAAAAATAAAGCGACAACTTATATTCAGACTTGGCACGGAACGCCTTTAAAAAAATTAGGTTTAGATATTGAAACTGTTGCGATGCCAGGAACGGATAGCGTAACTTATAAAAAGAATTTTATTTTAGAAACGGCACGCTGGGATTATCTGATTGCACCAAATGAATATTCACATAAAATATTTGAGCAAGCCTTTCGTTTTAAAAATAACTTCCTTGATATTGGCTATCCACGTAACGATATTTTGGTTCAAAAAAAGTACGACGAAGAGTATAAAAATAGCTTAAAAGAAAAAATTATTGGGAAAACTAATGGTCGTGTTATTCTCTATGCGCCTACTTGGCGGGATGATTATTTTGTCAGTAAAGGAAATTATAAATTTTTTATGCCTTTTGACTTAAGTAGGATTGTTCAAATTTTGGTAGATGAGGATACTTTAGTTATTCGACCGCATTATTTAGTTGGAGACTCGATTGACATTAGTGGTTATGAAAAAAATGTTAAAATTTGTTTGGATGAAGATATCAATGATTTATATTTAATTAGTGATATGATGGTTACAGATTATTCTTCTGTAATGTTTGATTACGCTATTTTAGAACGACCGATGCTGTTTTATCCTTATGATATTAAACATTACCAACACGAATTAAGAGGGTTTTACTTCGATTACAGCGAAGTTCCTGGTCCTATAGCTGTTGATGAAGAAGAGTTTTATTTATATTTAGAACAGATTTGCAATAATTTTCCTAAAGCATTTCAGATTAAATTGAATCATTTTAATTTAAAATTTTCTGAATGGGAAAGTGGTATTGCTGCAAAAAAGGTATGTCAAATTTTAAGTGAAGAAAGCTAAGTTTTTTTGAGAATTGGGGAATAAAAATGAATTTAAAAGGTTTTATTAAACAAAGTTTTAGCGATACAGCTAGAATATTGTTAAATAAAAAAATGCGCTTACAGTCATTGTATGCGAAGTATTATCAATATCCAATCAATGAAGAAACGGTTTTATATGAAGTAAGAGATGGAGAATCAATAGTGGATTCTCCTTTTGCGATATTTAATTACTTGATTGAGGATAATCGATTCAAAAAATTTCACCATATTTGGGTTATAAATGATGAAGAAAATCCCACAGCACAAGCTTTAATTTCTCAATTTTCTAAGCGTGTAACTTTAATTAAACGCAATTCAAAAGATTATATGTATTGGTTGGCTACGGCAAAATATTTAATAAATAATGCAACATTTCAACCTTTTTTTTCTAAAAGAGAAGAACAGGTTTATATTAATACATGGCACGGAACGCCTTTAAAATTAATGGGATTTGATATTCCAGGTGATCCATCGCATTCTTACAATGTTTTACGTAATTTTTTGATGGCAGATTTTATTTTGTCCCCTAATGCTCACACATCACAGATATTTTCTAAAAGCTATCATTTAGATGGTTTATACGCTGGGAAGATTCTTGAAGGTGGTTATCCACGTATTGATACAACTTTGAACACTAGTAAAAGTGCTGTTGTAAATACTTTGAAATCGTATGGGATAAGATTAGATGAATCTTTGCCAACTATTTTGTATACTCCTACCTGGAAGGGAACTTCTATAACAAATCCTAGTAATGATCAGGAACAAATAATTCAAGAATCTCTGTTAATGAAAAATCGTCTTTCTGGAAAATATAATTTTTTAGTAAAAGTCCATCCTTATTTATATAAAAAATTAGAAAACAATTCAAAAATTGAAGGAATGCTTATTCCCGATTCAATGGATGCAAATTTTTTAATGGCTGGAATTGATTTATTGATTACGGATTATTCAAGTATTTTTTTTGATTATCTTGTGACTGATCAACCCGTAATTTTTTATGCTTGGGATCGAGATCTTTATCAAAATCAAAGAGGTATGTACTTATCAGAAGATGAATTGCCCGGTCCAATTGTCGAAAACGTAGAAGACTTATTAATAACAATCGAAAATTTATTTGAATTATCTAGTGAATATCGTGATGTGTATAATTCATTTAAAACTAAATTTACTTCTTACGACAACGGTCACACAACTGAAAGATACGTAAATCGTATTTTCTTTAATCAAACTATTGAGGAGATAAATGAAATTTCTTTAATTAACCATAAAGTGAAATTATTAATTTATCCTGGTCGTTTGAAAAAAAATGGTATTACCTCTAGTTTTATGAACTTACTTCAAAATATCGATTTTGAACAATACGATATTTCAATTCTTTTAGGTAAAAACCTTTCTGATGAAGAAAAAAGTATGATTGTAGATATACCTAATCAAGTACGATTATTATTTGCGCCTGGTGGAAAGTTGTATAAAAAAATTGATTATTTTAAAGATGATTTTTTTAAATCATTTGGTAATGCTAAATTTTTTAAAAATCTATATCCCAAAACTCCTTATTATAGAGACGCGCGAAGAATAACTGGTGGAGTTTTATTTGATGTTGCAATTGATTTTAGTGGTTATAGCTTTTATTGGGCCAAGATAATATGTGGCGTACCTGCTTTAAAAAGAATCATTTATCAACACAATGATTTATTGAGTGAATCAGAAAAAATTATTGATGGGAAAAAAGTGCATAAGAACAACCTTTCTCAAATTTTTTTACTTTACCGGTATTTTGATCGGATTTTGAGTGTATCGAAAGAAACAATGGAATTAAATGGGAAAAAATTATTTAGATATGTTAAGCCAGCACAGTTAGGATATGCTAATAATTTGTTAAATATTGATAAAATTCTAAGTACGAATCAGACTGATAAAAGTAGAAATGAAGTTTCTTTTAATACGTTAGATTTTAGAAGATATACAGCAGAAATCGAAGATACTGGAGATTACTTGGTCGCTAAAGACTTAAATAATCTTATTAAACATAAATTTAATAAAATAAAGGTTGTTGGTTGTAGCAAAGTGTATGTTTTAGCAACTACGATTTTCCAAGAAAAACAGTATGCTAAAGTTACTATTAATGGTGTATATGTTGGATGGGTTGATTCAGAAATTTTAAATGTTAAAACAAAATCAGATACCAAAGTTAAGCGAGTATGCTTACTAGCTACAATCTCTAAAAGTAATGATGGCTATATTTATTTTAAGCCAAAGGAAAATAGTAAAATTGTATCTCCTTTGAAGTACTTAGAAAAGACGTATGTGGGTGTAAATAAAATTGCTACAACAGAATTGGGAATTTATTATCTTATTCAAACCTATGCTGGAGAGATCGGATGGGTAGAACAAAAATATGTGACCAATATCCATAATATGCGTAAATTTTCCCTTTTAAGACAATTGATACTTAATAAAAATAAAGTTTTAGTCTCACAAGAGTTTGATGAGAAGTTAAGGGAGGCCATTGTCGTTACAAAACCTAAAATTATTTTATCGGATAACGAACAAATAATTCCACGGTGCCTTCTTAAAATCAATTTAAGTGATAGTATTGGAAATAAGATTATGCTTACCAAGAGAATCGTAGTTGAAGGAAATGAATTGTTCCTAACTAATCTTCACTCTCGGCCATTGTGGATATCTTCTGATGCAGTAGAAGTAATAAGAGATGTTTCAGTACACAGTACAAATGAAGACAAAAATAAAGGTTATTTGACAGATATAAATGGTGGGATAGTTCCTAACATTAACTCGGATAATTTTAATATTGTTACTATGGGAAGGTTATCACCTGAAAAAAACCAGATAAATCTGATAAAGGCATTTAAACAGTTAACAAATGAGTATAAAAAGCTTAAATTGTTTATACTTGGAGATGGAAACTTAAAAAATGAAATACAAGAGTTAATTGCTGAATTAAATCTCGAAAATTCAGTTTACCTATTAGGACATAAAAAAAATCCTTTTTCAATTATGAAGGAGTGTAATTTATTTGTTTTACCATCTATTTATGAAGGTCAACCTATGGTTCTGTTAGAAGCTTTAACTTTAGGTATGAATGTTATAGCTACTGATATTCCGGCGAATCGATCGGTGTTAAAAAATAATTATGGAGAATATATTCGCGGTACGGATGTTTCATCACTTGTTATGGGAATTAAATCCTATTTAGATTACAAGATAACTTATGATAAATTTGATCCTTATGCTTATAATCGTGATGCGCTGGAGATGTTTTATAAAAATTTGAAATAAGTAATTATCATTGAAGGGTGAAAATGAATGAAATTAAAGAATATATTTAACAAAAATCAGAACTTGTCTGCACAATTGTCTACTTGGTTTGCTGAAGATTATGAAAATGAGAAAATTGATGATAATCTGGTTTTTTATGAAAGCCGTGATGGACAAAGTGCAATTGACTCTCCGGCAGCAATTTTTAAATCTTTGATAACTAATCCAGAATTCAAACATTTTAATCATGTTTGGTGTAAAACGGATTTAGTTGATGAAAGTTCGCTTGATGAATTATTTCATTTACCAAATGTAAAATTTGTTGAAAGAAATTCTCGAGAATATGTAAAAGTTTTATCTTCTGCAAAATATTTAATCAATAATGCCACCTTCCAGTCTTTTTTTATTCCAAAAAAGGAACAAGTTTGTATTAATACATGGCATGGTACACCGTTAAAAAAAATGGGTTACGACATTCAAGAAGGAAACCCAGCAGGACTTCAAAATGTTGTTCGAAATTTTTTGTTTTCTGACTACCTACTTAGTCCTAATTCACACACTACAAAAATGTATACAGAAAGCTTCAAACTGGATGATATTTTTACCGGTCAAATACTAGAGTTTGGTTACCCAAGAATTGATTTTACTTTAAATACAAAACCTGAAGAAAGTTTAAAGTCTTTAATTAATGTGGGTTTAAATATTGATGTTAAAAAACAAACAGTATTGTATTGTCCCACTTGGAAAGGAAATTCTATTTCAAAACCAACAGATTCAATTGAACAAATAATTGCGGAAAGTGAATTGCTAAGGAAAAATATCGGTAAAACATATAATGTTTTAATTAAAGTCCATCCTTATTTATATAAAAGAGCAAGGGAGTATCCAGAGTTAGTCTACTATTTAGTGCCAGATGAATTTGATCCTAATTTTATCATGGCGGGTATAGATGTCTTGCTAACAGATTATTCAAGTATTTTCTTTGATTTTCTTGTAACGAATAAACCTATCCTTTTTTATTGTTGGGATAAAGATATGTACAGTAGTGAGCGAGGACTTTATTTTGAAGAAGATATGTTTCCCGGTCCAGTATTAGAAACGATGGATGAGGTAATTACAGCTTTTGATCGTTTGACGGATATTTCTAAAACCTATAAGGAAAAGTACCAAAAAGCAAAAGAGCAATTTTGCCCTTATGATGATGGGAAGGTAACAGAAGCTGTTGTGGACTATATATTTAAAGGAAATCTTAGAGAAAATAAAAAGATAATTCGTTGTGATTCAGAAAAGAAAAAGCTTCTTTTTTATGTTGGCGGGATGAATAATAATGGTATAACTAGCAGTTTAATAAATTTACTAAAAAATATTGATTATAATAATTATGATGTTACGTGTTTTTCTGGATACCCAAAAAAGAAAGCCCAAATTGATAATATTCTATCAGTCCCTAAAGAATGTCGTTTTATTTATAAACCTGGATATGCAATTTTGACTAAAGATGAAAACAGTATGATTAACAAATTGTTTGCTTCAAAGCATTTGGAAAAAGTTACAACGGATTCTTTTCCATGGAAAGCGTTTGAGCGTGAATCTAGAAGGATTTTTGCAAATTTACATTTTGATGTAGCGATTGACTTTAGCGGGTATAGTCATTATTGGGCAAAGTATATTGCAGCTAGTGATGCTGATAAAAAACTTTGTTATATGCATAGTGATATGGTTGCAGACAGGGATAGAGAAGTTAATGGAGTTAAGATTCATTTTAAACCCCTATCACTAATATTTACGATGTATGATAAGTTTGATCAATTGGTAACAGTTTCTCCTGTTATGGAACAAATTAATGCAGATAAACTTAAACATTATATCGCTCCAGAGAAAATTACGAACGTTCTAAATAGTTTAGATTTGAATAAACTTTTTGATGCACCAGTTCGGATTGACAGTACTGATATACAATTAGAAATGATGAAATTTGCTATCACTCCGCACAATAATAATTATAAAGTATATTCCAAATATGATTCTAATGAATTTAAAATGGTTACTTCAAGTGTGGCCGATAAAATTAGAACAATCGCATATTATGAAAATGAAGAAGAAAATATAAAACGTTATAAGATCTTAATAAACGATATTTATTCAGGCTGGAGTGATATCGAGGAATTTGATAAAAAATATCCAATGATAGAAACAAAAAAAGACGTCAATTTATATGGTTATATTCGACCAAAAAGTAAAGCAATAGTATGGATTGATTTACCCATTGAAGAGGATGCGAGAAAAGTTAGTGATGCAAAAAACTATCGTTATTTACTTGCTTATTTGAATGCAAAAGTTACTCTTTCAGATGGTTCTATATACTATCAAATGATAATTAATAATGAAACAATTGGCTGGATCAATGAATCTGCGCTAATATTTATTGAAAATGCTATAAATCTTAGAAGAATAAAAAATCGATTTACAAATCGACATAAATATTTCCAGTTACGTGATAGAGTGCTAGAGACAATGAATGAAACAGGATTTGTTAAAATCAAGAATTTTTCTGAACAGGATGATTGGTCGCAGGCAGTACAAAATACTAAAAATGAGATTGGTGAAAATAGTGAGACAATTTATAGATATTCTATTAAAGTGAGAACTCGTCACGGAGTTTATTATAAACTGTGGTCAGAAAGTAAACTTATTGGTTATATAAATGAAGCTAATCTTGATTTTGTGAAGGTGTTTACTGAAATAGATAAGCAATCCTTTTTAGCAAAAGCTACTATTGTAGCTGGTAATCCAATTGTAGAAAAATTACCGAAATATGGTATGAAAACTTTTGAAAATGACAAAAAAGTAGACTTAGTTGAAAGAATTTTTACTACTAGGGGTGTTTTTTATAGAGATTTGGAAGGCTTTTTTATGAGGGAGGAAGATATTATTATTGACGAACTATTTGGTAAAATTGACCTTACTAATCGATTTGTGTCCTTTCCTGATGCTAAAGATCAATATTATAATATCATAACGATGGGAAGACTTTCTCCTGAAAAACAGCAAGATAAGCTTATCATGGCTTTTGCCAAAGTTATAAAAAAGATTCCAAAACTTCGATTATATATACTTGGGGATGGTCCTATGAAAAATGAATTAATTGATTTGGTAAAGCAGTTGCAACTGTCTAATTCAATATTTTTCTTAGGCCATCTTGATAATCCTTTTCAAATTTTAAAGGAATGCCAACTCTTCACCTTAACTTCTGCTTATGAGGGACAACCAATGGTATTATTAGAAGCGATGGCACTTCAAGTTCCAGTTGCAACTACAAGAATACCTGCTACAGAATATGTGTTAGATAATGGGAAAAGAGGTTTATTGGCAAAAAATAACACTATAGAAGGAATAGCAGAAATGATTACTACTGCTTATAAAACTCATGTAAAACCAGCAGTTTTTGATCCGGTTAGTTATAATGAAGAAGTCATGAAAATGTTTTATAGTAAACTAGTATAAAGGAGATAACATTCATGAAATATTTGATTACTGGAGGAGCTGGATTCATAGGCTCATCCCTAGCTAAGAAACTAGTAGATAACGGACATGAAGTAACCGTTATTGATGACCTTTCAATGGGAAAAAAAGAAAATCTGGATACTGAAAAAGTTTATTTTATTAAAGGTGATATTAGGGATAACGAACTAATGGAACAAGTGTTTGAAAAAACACAATTTGACTACGTGTTTTTATTAGCTGCTATTGCAAGTGTAGCAGACTCAATTCAGCGACCTATAGAAACACACGAGGTCAATTTGGATGCTAATTTAAATATTTTGAAATTAATCAAAGAAAAACAAAATGATATTAAAAGAGTTGTGTTTGCCTCTTCTGCTGCAGTATATGGTGATGAACCAACGTTGCCTAAAAAAGAAAATTCTCAAATAAAACCACTATCACCATATGCAATTGATAAGTTTGCTTCGGAGCAATTTGTGTTATTGTACAATAATTTATATGGTGTTCCTGCATCAGTAGTTAGATTTTTTAATGTATATGGGATGAATCAAAATCCAGAATCACCTTATTCGGGTGTATTATCCATTATTACAGATAAATTTAAGCAAAAATTAGCGGGAAAAGATGCTGTTTTTAATGTGTATGGAGATGGTAATCAAGAGAGAGATTTTGTATTTATTGAGGATGTAATTCAGGCTCTTATGTTAGTATCAGAATCAGAAAGTTCCCGAGGCAATGTATATAATGTCGGAACTGGTATAGCAACATCTTTAAATAGAATTATTGAGATTTATAATGATTATTTCAAAATAAGTATGAAATTAAATTATTTGCCATCTAGAGATGGGGATATTCGTTATTCTTACGCTGATATCTCTAGTCTGCAGAATCTAGGTTACGTACCTATATACTCAATAGTTAAAGGTATTCATAGCTATTTAAAAAAGGAATTAGAAAATTTATAATTTGGAACTCTGTAAAAAATCGATGTAGTGATTATTGAAAATCACTACATCGAAATCTTTTTATGGACTTTTGTGTTTTAAGGGGAGTTTTTAGATGAAAAAAATAGTGAACAACATATACGTACAATATTTATTTATCTTTGTATTTGCAACTGTAATAATTTTATCTCCATACATGTTAGGGGGAAAAAGTTTAATTAGTAAATACGATGCGCTGCAACAGCATATTGTGGCTATAAAAAATATAAGACTAATCTTGGAAAAAATATTAGAAGGGAGGTTTCATTTTACAGATTTTTGGTCGTGGAACATTGGTATCGGTGCAGATCAGTTTCAGATCTATAGTTATTATGGTATGGGAGATATTTTTACATACTTAGGTTTGTTATTCAAAGACTATGATGTATCTTTTGCTGTTATAATGATTTCAAAATTGTTTGTTTCAGGGCTGGGAATGATTTTATTTTTAGACTGGAAAAAAAGTATTCTAACGTATCTATACTTTCTGGAACTATGATTTACACCTATTGTGGCTATTCAATACATTCACTTACTTCGCATCCAATGTTTCTAACACCAATGGTTATTTTGCCTTTTTTTCTTTTAAGTATAGATTTTTTATTTGAAAGAAAAAATAGCGTACTAATTTCTATTGTATTAGCGTGGGCACTATGTAGTAATTTCTATTTTGCTTTTTTCGTTATCTTGGCTGGAGCCGTCTATTTTTTTATGCAACTTTTTACACGAATTGAAGGGTATAAAAATAGATGGCTTATGATTTTTAATGTAATAATTAAGCTATCCATTGGAGTTGGAATTTCTGCTGTATTTTTTATTCCGACCGTTTATGCATTTCTTCATTCAACGAGAGCTGATGTTCCTTTTGCGAATGGTTTAAAATCATACCCTTTAAAATTTTATGTTAATTTTTTTAATACATTTCTAATGCCGCCTGCGAATAGATCTTTTGAGTTTCATGGTGGATATGCATTAATAGCGATACCAGCACTTATTTATTCCTTTGTAAACTTTAAAAAGAACAAAAATACCTCGATAGGAATAATATTAATATTTTTAGGATTCATTTCTCCGATAGTTGCGGCACTAATAAATGGCGCATCTACTCCTTCATTAAGATGGGAGTTTTTATTAGGGATACCTTTAGCTGTGGCCACCGCTAATTTAATTGAAAACATTACTAGTATTACAAAAAAACAGTACTTATTAATGCTATTATTAACGTTCCTTTCTGTTTTATTGTCAAACTTTGGTAAAGGAATTACAAGAGAAATAGATCCGTATTTGTCATTTCTACTTATTTGGTTTATTGGAATATTTGTTATTTTATTACCAACGGAAAATTCATCTATAACGCAAAAAAGAAAAATTTTTTTGCTTGTCATTATTTGTGTTAATGCTGTTTTCAATGGTCTATATTATAATGCTGAATTTGGTTCTAACTATGTATCGTCACATATAGATAGAGACAAAGTAGATGAGTATTATGATGATTATATTTATGGTTTACAATCAGATATAGCAAAGTGGAATGAATCAAATGGATTCAGCAGGTTCTCTTTCACAAGAAGATTTCATAATACTAATTTGGGCTCAGCTTATGAGAATAGATCAAATGTCGGGGCTTGGAATAATTTAAGAATGGTCAATTCTTATTTTTCTTTACAAAATGAATATATTGGGGAATTTTCTAATTATTATGGAAACTCAGATATGGTTATGACCGAGCCACTCAGAAATGTTGATAATAGAATGATTTTATCGAATTATTTAGGCATTGAGTATTTAATCAGCAGAAATAAAGATGATGTTCCAATAGGTTATGATTTAATCAAAGAAGGTTCCTTTAAGAATCAAAAATTTTATATTTTTAAAAGTCAATATTCTTTACCGTTGATGTTTGGTTATAATTCTGTTACCTCAACGGAAAACAAACTGAATGGTATTATTAGAGAAGACTTTCTATCTACCAGCGCAGCAATAAATCCTGAAATGAATTTGGATGTTTTGAAAAAATTTAGAACAACAAAAAATCCCGATAATCTTCAAGAAATTCCAATAAATATAGAAAAGTTTCAAAATAATATAACGATTTCTCCAAAAACAAAGGAGGAAAATTTGAATGGAAATTATGAATATTACTTAAAATTAGATGGAGTATCAGTTCGTTATGATCATTTTTTGGATAGACTAAAAAAATATACTACACAATCTGATGATAATAAAGAATCTATTAAAGATTTTTTTATCAATGAATCGAAATTTACTACTACAGGTTCTACTATTCAGGTTTTACAAAACTCTAAGCTATTAAATCTGAAGTATATGTATAGTCCTTATGATCCATCTTCCTTTGCGATTGTTAATAACATATTATTTAATATTGGTAACCAAAACCAATTTGGTTTAGATAATGGAAATATTGTATTGAAATTGTTTTCAAACGACAAAATAGATATATCAAAAATTAAACTGTATAAAAAAGACGTAAATCAAGAAATTTTTGATAATTTACTTTCATTAAAAAATAGTGGTTTAAATAATCTAAAGGTTGATAACGGAGTGATTAGTGCTACATCAAATTTTAAGACGCCAACAATCATTGCTAGCTCCATACCGTATTCAGATGGATGGACTGTAATGATTGATGGTAAAAAGATTGATAAGTTTATTGTAAATAAGGGGTTTTTGGGTTTTGAGTTGAAAGATGGAGGAAAAAAAGATATAAAAATTACCTATATGACTCCTTGGTTACCTATTTCGTTATTCATAACAGGGATTTCAATTTTCCTGTTTTTTGGTATCAAAATAAAGAAAATTTTTACTAACTGAATTTTTTGCATAGTTGAGATACAGAATACTAAATAATTATGTATTGGTTCTTTTTCTTGCTTGTTTTTTTAATTGTATGATTAAATTATAATAGGAAAAAGATTGGAAGGAGATTGAAATTGAAAAATGTTATCAGATTGTTAGTTGGGGGATTGTTGTTAAGTACAACATTAAATGTTACAGCAGTTAAAGCTGCAGAAGATTCTTTTGCCAATAACGTAGAAAATCAAGTGACAATTGACACAGAAAGCATACAGAGTACTTCATCAGAAACTGAAAAAAATCAGACCAGTAAAGATGAACTTTTGTTTTCTACGGATTCTACAGAAAAAAATACTAAAACAGATGAATCTGTAGAAAGTACAGAAACTTCTACAACAGAAACTTATTCTGAAACAGATAGTGACTTACAAGCGTATCTACAGCAAACAGATGACTTATTTCCTTTGCAAGAAAGTCGCTCTGATTTGAATGGAGCAGCTGGGCGAAGAAAGTTACGCTCTTATGGTAGAAGTGCGTTTTCTATTCCAACAATTAATGCAGGTGAGTCTGGGAGACCACGATTTGATTTTATTGATGTATCTTCTTGGAATAGTGATTTAAAAGTATCGGATTATGTTAAAATCAAAAATTATGGTGTAAGAAGTGTAGTAGTGAAGCTTACTGAAGCTACTTCTTATAAAAATCCATATGCTGCTGATCAAATCAAAAATGCACAAGCAGCTGGTCTGAAGGTTCATGTCTATCATTACAGTTGGTTCACTAGTGTGTCACAGGCAAGAAGAGAGGCGGAATATTTTGCCGCGTTTGCAAAGAACCTACAATTAACTAGTAACACTTTAATGGTAAATGATATTGAAGAACCTCAGATTGTTAACAGTGGAGACCATACAAAAAATTCGCTGGCTTTTGCCCAACGATTAAGTGAGTTAGGTTTTAAAAATACTATGCATTATATTGGGCGTCATTGGGTTGACACAGGGAAGATTGACACTCAAAAATTAGGTTTAGATAACTGTTGGATAGCCCAATATCCTTATAACCCCACTAATCATTGGAATACAGAGTTTAGTGCGTGGCAATGGACCTCTCAAGTAGTTTTTCCAGGTGTTAATGGCGTTTTTGATATGTCAGCTGATTACAAAGGTAAGTTTATTGGTACACCACAAGGAGAGGCGATTAAAGATCAGCGTTATGTAACGATTACTAATAAAAATTATTCTATTTGGCAAAATTTTTCGTGGAAAAAGCGTTCAAATTCTGCAACTTATCTTAATAAAACTCTTGAAGTGCGCTATCGTTATGACCACGTTAATGGCTCAAGTTACTATTCTTTATATGATAACAACGGCAAATGGGTAGGTTATCTAAATAAAAATGCTACTACCAATGGCGCAGGTGGCCAATTTGGTAAAATTTATTCAACAAATAGCTATGTTAAGATCAACAGTAATGCGAATTTGTATACCAATAAAAATCTAAATAAGCCAAAAAAGATTACTGCTGAAATAAAAAAACAAGTTTATGTGGCTAAATATTATTATAACGCTTTTAATGGAAGACGTTATGAATCGCTTTATGATATGAACGGTAAATGGTTAGGCTATGTGGCAAATGATGTGTTGACAAAACAAGCAAATCAAGGACCAGCACGAGCGTTTCATCAATATGTTTCTATTAGTAGTAAAAACTATAATTTTTGGCAAAACTTTTCTTGGAAAAAACGCGATGCTTCTTCAAACTATTATCACCAAACACTGAATGCGAAATACATTTATGAGCATACCAATGGTAGTTCATATCTTTCTCTTTATGATAAGAATAATAAGTGGTTAGGTTACGTGAATAAAAATGGAACGAAAATTACTGGAAAACAAGGAATTGCGTTGTCTTATAATAAATCTGTAAAGATTAAACGCAAAAATTATAGTATTTGGCAAAATTTTTCTTGGAAGGAAAAAAATAAGAGTAGTAACTATTTAAACCAAACATTGACTGCTAAATATCAGTATAAACATTTTAATGGTTCAACATATTATTCCTTATACAGTCACAGTGGTGTATGGCTGGGTTATATTAATGCAAACGCTACGAAATAATTGTTGATAAAGTTTTAAAATAGCAAAAAGCATTTTACTCCTCCTGACTTTCGTGTATAATGGTACAAGCTAGTATCATGAAAGTAAGGAGGAGTTGTTTTGTCTAAACAACATCCAGAAGAAGAATCTTTCAAAGACAAGATTTTAAATTCGTTAAATAATTCAGATGAGGAAGCTTCTAAGCCAAAAAGAAGTTCCAATCAAGATGGTCAACAAAATAAAAGCAGTCAAAGAGAACGCTTGAATGTTGTAAAAGAGTCAGTTGGCACTAGAAGAAGTGGCGGAACCAAGGGAACTAACACTTCCTCTAAAAAAGGTACTACGACGAAAAAAGAAACAAAGAAAACGCCTGCCAAAAAGAAAAATGTAAAAGAAAAGATTAAAAATGATAATAAACCGGCTTTAAGTGCTTCTGCTGAAGAATTGCAGCGGCGTAAAATGCGGCAAAAAGAAGATCGTATTGTTAGTAAAATTGTCACAGTTGTCGTCTTAGCCCTACTTGTAATTGGTAGTATTTTAGGATTTTCTGTTTACCGTTATGTTTCTAGTAGTTTACAGCCGCTAGATCCCGATAGCAAAAAAACAATTGCGGTCGAAATTCCAAGTGGTTCCTCCAATAAACAAATAGGTGAAATATTACAAGAAGATAAAGTAATTAAAAGTGGAATGGTGTTTAATTACTATACGAAATTCAATAACTTAACTGGTTTTCAAGCTGGTAGTTATCATTTTTCACCTTCTATGTCTTTAGAAGATATTAGTAAGAACCTACAAGGTGGCGGTGCAGGAACTGCCGGAGCTGATGCCAAACTTACCATACCTGAGGGTGTTGATATCGATAAAATTGGTGATATTATTGCAAAAGATACCAAAATCAAAAAATCTGATTTTATTGATTTAATGAAAGATGAAGATTTCTTTAAAAAAATGGAGGAAAAATATCCTGATCTTTTAGCAAGTGCAGCTAAAGCAAGTGGTGTTCGTTATCGTTTGGAAGGTTATTTATTCCCAGCAACTTATGATTATTATAAGACTTCTTCTTTAGAAGATATTGTGACACAAATGATTGATAAGACAAATAGCGTTATGTCTGCATATTATGAAACAATTAAGCAAAAAAATATGGATGTTCAAGAAGTTATGACACTTGCTTCTTTAGTTGAAAAAGAAGGTGTAACAGAGACAGATCGCAAGAAGATTGCCCAAGTATTCTTTAATCGTATTGCGTCAGGAATGCCATTACAATCGGATATTTCAATTTTGTATGCATTAGGAGAACACAAAGAAAAAGTATACAATAAAGATTTGCAAGTAGATTCGCCATATAACTTATATACGAATACTGGTTACGGCCCGGGTCCATTTGACAGTCCAAGTGAACAATCAATTAAAGCTGTATTAGATCCAACACCAAATAACTATTATTATTTTGTCGCAGATATTAAAACAGGTAAAGTTTATTATGCAGAAACTTACGAAGAACATTTAGCTTTAGTTGAAAAATATGTCAATAATTAAATTATTAACATTTACATTTTAAAAAAAGCATGGTAACCTTTTCGATATTAATTGCGAAAAGGTTACTATTTGCGATTTTAGAGTTGAGAATGAAGGAGAAATTACCATGGTAGAAAAAGTATATCCAATGACAGTTGAAGGTAAAGAGAAATTAGAACAAGAATTAGAAGAATTAAAAACAGTAAAACGCGGCGAAATTATTGAACGAATCAAAATCGCCCGTGGTTTTGGTGACTTATCAGAAAACTCTGAGTATGAATCTGCAAAAGATGAACAAGCGTTTGTAGAAGGCCGGATTACAACTTTAGAAAATATGATTCGTTTTGCCCAAATTATTGATAATGATGGTGTCGATAGTGATGAAGTTTCACTGGGCAAAAAAGTTACTTTTGTAGAACAACCAGATGGTGATGAAGAAGAATATACCATTGTTGGTAGTGCGGAATCAGATCCTTTTTCCGGTAAAATTTCTAACGATTCACCAATTGCACAAGCTTTGATTGGTAAAAAAGTTGGTGAAGACGTCACAATCCAAACTCCTGGTGGCGATATGCTAGTAAAAATTACTAAAGTTGAACAAGCTTAATAAAATAAATTCATTTTCATAAAATTTAGATTTTAGAAGATAACAAAAGCCAGTTTAAGGACGATAAAAGTTCTTAAGCTGGCTTTTTATAATGATAAAACTAAGCACTCGTAATCAAAAAAATAATAAAAAAGTTGATTTTTTATAATCTGACTAACGCTTAGGTGAAAAAATCACTTAACTTTTAGTAGTTGAGATCATTCTTTTTTCATTCTTTAGACCGATTCTATTTTTTTCACTTTTCGTTATGATAAAATAGAAATGTTGTGAAGAATCAAAAGTTTTGGAGCGATTTATCTATGAAAAGATTAACTATCCGGAGGTGGCAGAATTGAGAAGTCCTTGGCGTTTTTTTCTTGTAGTTGAAGCACTATTGTTTCTTTATGCTCTATGGCAGGTCTTCAATAGTCCGCCTTTATTATTACTACTTATATTTGGTGTTTTATGTTTGTATACGACTAGCCGTACCCAAAAAAGAGGGCGTAGAACCAATTTTTGGTTGATTGTTGGTTTATTAGCAGTATTTATCAGTCTTTTAAATAATCCTGCTGTCTGGTTAATGTTAGTATTTGGTGTTTTATTTATTGGGTTAAAAGGCGTAGAAATAACAGGTCTGGATTTAACCAAAAATGCCTTTTGGAAGAAAAAACAAATGGTTATGGTAGAAACAACTGTTCCAAAACTTCATCCAAGTAAAATGGAGCGCCAAGCTTTATTTGGTAATGAAAGAATTGGTCATCAAGTTTTTGAATGGGATGATATTAACATCAATATGATTTCTGGTGATACGATTATTGATTTGGGAAATACGATTTTACCAAAACGAGATAATATTATTATGCTACGTAAGGGTTTTGGAAAAACAAGAATTTTAGTGCCGCTAGGAATTGGAATAGCCTTAGAGCATGGTAGCTTTATTGGAAATGTAACTTTTCTAGGTGAACAAACCGCATTACGCAGTGAAAGAATTACCGTCTATAGTGAAGATTATGATACGAGCGAACGTCGTATTAAAATTTTATCTAGTACTTTAATTGGGGATATTGAGGTGATTCGAGTATGATGGCAAAAATTTCAAAAGGAATGATTGCACTTTATACTGGAATTGCCATATTTATCACGTTAATTTTAGTTTTATTTTCTTATCTTCATGCTAATAAGGTTAAAGACTGGTGGCTTGTTTCACTACAAACGCGGGTTTTCTTTTTACCTTTGATATTTTATATTTTGGCTATTTCTGTTGGTTTTGGTGTGGTTACTTATATTTTGATTTCTTTATTCCGTAAGAGTTCATTTGGGGAAATAGAAGAAAAGTTAAGATTATTAGTGGCGGGTAACTATGAATCGGAGTTATTAAAAGAATCTGTTTCCCATTCAAAAGAAAATCATTATTTAACAGCGATTGATCAAGATATTGTCCAGATTGGCCAAAAGCTAAATAAGCTTTCTACAGAACTTCAAACTTTAAATAGCCGGCCACAATTAATGGACGGGCAGACAAAAGAAGAAATTTTAGAAGTGGAGCGGCATCGCTTAGCCCGTGAACTTCATGATTCTGTTTCTCAACAATTGTTTGCAGCTATGATGATGTTGTCAGCATTAAATGAGCAGGCCCAAAAAATGGAATTGCCATTACCACAGCAAAAACAACTACAGATGGTTTCAGATATCATCAACGCTTCGCAATCTGAAATGCGAGCACTGCTTTTACATTTGCGTCCAGTTAGTCTAGAAGGTAAGAGTTTGAAAATGGGGATTGAACAGTTGTTAAATGAGCTACAGTCTAAAATAAAGATTAAGTTGAAGTGGGAAGCAGAAGAAATTAGTCTTGCGCCTACCATTGAAGATCAACTTTTTCGAATTGTTCAAGAACTACTATCCAATACGTTGCGTCACGCTAAAGCAGAAGAATTGGAAGTTTATTTGCATAAAGTCGGGCAAAATGTCTTATTACGGGTCATTGATGACGGTGTAGGTTTTGATACAAGCGAGCAAAACGCCGGTAGCTATGGTTTAATGAATATTAAAGAACGTGTCGCCAGTGTCGGTGGTACGTGTAAGATTATTAGTTTTAAAGGACAAGGAACAAGTGTTGAAATAAAAATTCCAATTGTCTAGGATTAAAATATAATCGTAGATAATGTGATTTGGTTTGAAGGAGGATATTGGTGTGATTAAAGTGTTACTTGTCGATGATCATGAAATGGTTCGCTTAGGGGTTTCTTCCTATTTATCGATTCAAGAAGATATAGAAGTTGTCGGTGAAGCTGAGAATGGTCAAATTGGTTATGAAAAAGCGTTGGAATTAAAACCAGACGTGATTTTAATGGATTTGGTGATGGATGTGATGGATGGTATTGCATCGACCAAAGCCATCTTAAAAAGTTGGCCAGATGCTAAAATTTTAATAGTTACTAGTTTTATTGATGACGAAAAAGTTTATCCTGCAATTGAAGCTGGTGCATCAGGCTATTTACTTAAAACGTCTACAGCACATGAAATTGCTGACGCTATTCGGGCGACGTATCGAGGTGAACGAATCTTAGAACCAGAAGTTACCAATAAAATGATGCATCGCTTAACCAATAGAACGCCGATTTTACATGAAGATTTAACCAATCGTGAACGAGAGATTTTATTATTAATCGCGCAAGGAAAAAGCAACCAAGAGATTGCAGATGAGCTTTTTATTACTTTAAAAACGGTGAAAACCCATGTCTCTAATATTTTATCCAAATTAGAAGTAGAAGATCGAACTCAAGCTGCTATTTATGCTTTTAAACATGGTTTAGCCAAATGAGAAAAAACCTCTTCGATAGCACAACGAAGGGGTCTTTGTTATACTAACTTCATAAGTAACAGTCACTAAGTTTCAAATTTCTAAAATGAGGAGAATAAGATGAAACAAAATTATGCCATTATTGGCTTGGGACGATTTGGCGGCAGTATTTGTCGTACCCTAATTGAATCTGGTCAAGAAGTTTTAGCTATAGACAGTAGTGAAGATCGCGTGAATGAGTATATGAACATTGCTACCCACGCTGTTGTGGGGAATGCACAAGATGAAATGACGTTGCGTTCATTAGGAATTCGAAATTTTGATCATGTCATTGTTGCGATTGGTGAAGATATTCAAGCAAGTATTTTAGTCACGCTCATGGTTAAAGAAATGGGTGTACCAAATGTTTTAGCGAAAGCGCAAAATGAATATCACGCCCGCGTATTAGAAAAGATTGGTGCAGATCGCGTTGTCCATCCGGAGCGAGACATGGGCGTACGTATTGCGCATAATTTGGTTTCTAAAAACATTTTAGATTACGTAGAATTATCTGATGATTATTCTTTAGCAGAAATTCGTGTAACCAATCCGAAATTCTACGATAAAAGTTTAGCAGATCTGAATTTTCGACAAAATTTTGGCTTAACGGTGGTAGGAATTCGCCGCGTAAATGGTAAAGTAGTCGTTTCGCCAACTGCTGATGAAATCGTTTTAAAAAATGATAATTTGTTAGTGATTGGGGAAACAGATGATGTCGATATATTAGACGAAAAAATGAATGACTAGCGAGGGATACTGATGAAAATAACAATAACACCACAAGCTGCACAATGGTTTAAAAATGAATTGACAGTAGATGACGGAATGGGTGTACGGTTTTACGGAAAAGTTTATGGCAAAACCCAAGTTCATGAAGGTTTTTCAGTGGGAATGTCAGTGGATACACCTGAACATCCGATTGGAAAAATAACTGCAGACGGTATTTTATTTTACGCAGATGAAGCAGATGAATGGTTTTTTAAAGGTTACGATTTAACAGTTGATTTAGATGAAGAATTAAATGAACCTAAGTATCTATTTCAAGAAGAATAAAATTGTTAGGAGCCTATGCAGATGCTTTTATCAGTGATTGTACCTTGTTTTAATGAAGAAAAAAGTTTACCTTATTTTTTTACTGAAATGAAAAAAATTGAGCAAAAATTACCTCTTAAAATCGAATATATTTTAATTGATGATGGGTCTACCGATCAAACACTGCCACTCATGCAGCATCTAGCAAAAGAAAATCCTAAAAAAATTCATTACTATTCTTTTTCGCGTAATTTTGGTAAAGAAGCTGCAATTTATGCTGGTTTGCAAAATGCCAAAGGAGACTATGTCACATTAATGGATGCCGATTTACAGGATCCGCCGCACTTATTAGTCGAAATGTATCAGTTGCTAGTCGCACATCACTTGGATTGTGTGGGAACACGACGAAAAAACCGAGCTGGTGAACCAAAAATTCGAAGTTTTTTTGCTGATTTATTTTATCGTTTGATGAATAGAATTGGTGAAACAGAACTTGTCCCTGGCGTACGAGATTTTCGTCTAATGACACGAAAAATGGTGAATGCAGTTTTACAGATAACAGAGTATAATCGCTTTTCAAAGGGGATTTTTAGCTGGGTTGGTTTTCAGACAGAATACATTGCTTATGAAAATGTGGAACGTGTTGCTGGTAAAACTTCTTGGTCTTTTTGGCAATTATTAAAATATTCTCTTGATGGGATTGTAAACTTTTCTGATGTACCTTTAAATATTGCTTCTTTTGTAGGAGCATTTTCTTGTTTAGGCTCTGGTCTTGCTTTAATCTTTATTGTAATTCGGGCATTATTATTTGGTGATCCGACGAGTGGTTGGCCCTCAATGGTTTCGATTTTTTTATTTGTTGGTGGGTTGCAATTACTTTGTTTAGGGATTATTGGTAAATATATTGGCAAAATCTTTTTGGAAACTAAAAAAAGACCTCATTATTTAATTAAAGAATCTGATCAAGAAAATGATCAAAACCTTGGAAAATAGTTAGAAATAATGATTTAGCTATTTTACCAAGGTTTTTAATTTTGCATTTTATATAAGAATATAAGGGGAAAGATTAATAACCTTTTTTTAAATCGACTTGATTTTTAACGACAGATTGATTTGAAACAAAAGATGTTAGATTTTGTAAAAAGATTGCCATAAATTTTTGTTGAAAATGTGGTACCATCCCTGCGATGTGAGGTGTAATTAAAATATTATCGAGCTGCCATAATGGATTAGTTTGAAGAAGCGGTTCTTCTTCAAAAACATCTAGTGCAGCATAAGCAATGCTTCTTTTTTGGAGTGCTACAAGTAAAGCGTTTGTGTCAACGCTAGCTCCTCTTCCGACATTAACAAAAGTTGCAGTGTGTTTCATAACGTTGAAAAAGTCGGCATCATATAAGTGATGAGTTTGTGTTGTGAGCGGTAAGATGTTGATGACAAAATCAAATTGTTTAACGATTGATTTTAACTGTGAAATAGCAAAAGTTTGTTCAAAATTTGCTACTTTATGGCCTGTTGTATTTACTCCTACAGGTTGATTTCCTAATAATTTTAATGTTTTAGCCAGTTCTTGACCAATTTGGCCAGTACCTATGATAAGAATTTTTTGTTCTTCTAATTTTCCGTAAAAAACAGCTTGACTCCATTTTTTATGACGTTGACCAATCGCTGCTTCATTAAAGCCCCGCAGACGCATCAAAATAGTTGTTAAAACATGTTCACTAATTGCTTCTTTGTGAATGCCTTTTGCATTGGTTAATAAAATATTTTTACTTTCAAAATCTTTAAGTGGTAAATAATCCACCCCAGCAGAAATGCTTTGTACCCATTTTAAATTAGAGTTTAAAGCTAACAGTGGTTGCCATTCTTTTTGCCAGCCAATCGTAACTGCAACTTTTTCCCAATCTTCTTTTGCATGAATCTCTGTAATAAATTGAAATTGAGGGGCTATTTTTTTCATTTGATCGAGATACTCAGATTTAAAAGAACGTTGTGATAAGATAAATTTTGTCATAAGGACATCTCCTTTTAATGATTAGCTACTTTCATTGTATCAAAAGGAACAAAAAAAGACTCTTTTCTAAATTTGAAAAGAGTCTTTTGATTAAGTTAAACTTTGTCTTTGCCAGCCAGGCCTTTTATCACTTGATTGTAAATAAATAAAGTTGCAATCAAGATGAACATTGTTCCGTCAAATCCCATGGTTACAAGGTGAATTAATGCAGTTATAACAACTGGGAGTGTTGCTGCAAAAACAATAATTTTGAAATTTTCAAAACTACTTAAGTTGAGTCGGCGCATTTTTGTTTGCAATGTTGCGCCAAGAGTGGCAAATAATAGTGTCACGAGTAAATTGATGACACTAGGATAAAGAGAAACTAAAAAGGCAATCAGATACATCCACCAAGGTATTTTAGCGTCTTTTAAGTACTCACGAATATGTTGGCCGTCTAAGCCTTTTAAAGCAGCTTCTGTGTAGGGGATAACTAGTTGATTGTCACCTAATAAAGCAGAACCTGTTCCAGTACTTGGCATGGCAACGACTAGACTGCCTTTTAATAGACCGATACTTAAAAAGTTGCCAACCATATCGGTAGTAATATCTTTTTCAGTACGCTTTCCTTCTGGATCAAAAGTAAAAATAATTGAATCCGTTTGATAGATAAAACCTTTTTCATTTTCTTTTGCCGGCGTAAGTTGATTATTTTCTATAGTAAAATCGGGAAGTTTTGCGGCAATTTTTTGACCATCTTGCTGGATTTCATGAAAAACACCACTTACTTTGTAAGCAAGAGGCAATGCTAGAACAGCTCCCAATATAAAGACATAACCAATTATCTTTCCAAATGGTAATTTTTTTGCTTCCAGTAATTTTTGAAACTGGAAAAAAGAACTTTTCATTAGTGATAACATTCAGAGCAGGACTCCTTTTATAAGTATTCAATCCATTCTATCGAAGGTCTTGTGCTTTTACAAGGAGAATTGGTGGTAAAATAGAAATAATGACTAGAAACAATATTGAAATTACGATAAGATACATAAATGAGGTGAGTTAATGAAAGGTTATATTCAAAAGATCATTAAAAATGAACGGTTAGTGGAAATCATACTTTATATTTTTTTTGGTGGCTTGACAACAGTGGTTAATTTTGTTGCGTATTTTATAGCGCGAGACCTATTCCACTTTAATTTTGTGATTTCAAATACTATTTCATGGATTTCCGCGGTTTTGTTTGCTTTTATAACAAATAAAATTTGGGTTTTTAAATCAAAAAGTGAAAGCTTTTTCGAACTGATTATTGAGTTTGGTAAGTTTATTTTTTATCGTTTGCTTTCTTTTGGAATTGATATGGGATCCATGTTTATTTTTATCAAAGTTTTTCATTTATCAGATTTTATAGCAAAACTTTTGACCCAGATATTTATTGTGGTTTCTAACTATTTATTTAGTAAGTTATTTATTTTTAAAAGTAAAAAGGTAAAGGTGGATAATATTAAATGAAAAAGAAAGTATTAATTTCTATTCCATCGTATAGTGAAGAAGAGAATGTTTTTCCGCTGTATCAAGCATTGGATGAAGCATTATGTTCGGTTTATGATCGCTATGAATTTGAATTTCTATTTATAAATGATGGTAGTACAGATCATACAGTAGAAAAAGTCATGGAGTTAATGGAATTTTCTCCTTATGTTTCTTTAATAGACTTATCTAGAAATTATGGAAAAGAAACTGCCATGGCAGCTGGTTTTGATTATTTTAATCATGATGCTTTAATTACAATTGATGCTGATTTACAACATCCGCCTGCGACGATAATTGAAATGCTTAATTTGTGGGAACAGGGCTACGAAGATGTTTATGCAAAACGCAATAAACGAAATGGTGAATCGTGGTTTAAAAAGTCAACATCTAGATGGTTTTATAAAGTTTTAGAGGCAATGTCTGATGCTCCTGTATTAGCAGATGCCGGTGATTTTAGACTTTTAGATAAAAAAGCAGTCGAATCATTACAAGAACTAAGGGAAACACAACGTTACACAAAAGGACTCTATAGTTGGATTGGTTTTAAGAAAGTCGCAATTGAATTTGATGCCAATGAGAGGTTACATGGCGAAACAAAGTGGAATTTAGGTTCGTTGATAAAACTTGCAATTGAAGGTATTACTTCATATACAACGGCTCCTTTAAAATTATCTATGTATTTTGGTTTTCTAGTTTCGTTTGCGGCCTTTATCTATATGATATACGTTTTAATTAAAACCTTAATTTTAGGCGCAGATACATCGGGATTTCCTTCTCTAATGATCATGATGCTATTTCTCGGAGGATGTCAGTTAATTTCTATAGGTATTTTAGGTGAATATCTTGGAAGAGTATTTATAGAAAGTAAAGGACGTCCACTATACTTTATTGAAAATAAATATAGAGGAAAAGCTTTTTTGGATGATAAAAAAGATGAAATTACTAAATGAAACAAGCATATTTTTTGAATAATTGACTTTTCTTTGATAGTGTTTACATTGTAAATAACATTTAGGAGGAGTTTAGAAATGGCTTATACTTTACCAGAATTACCTTACGCATATGATGCATTGGAACCTTATATTGATGTGGAAACAATGCACTTACACCACGATAAACATCACAACACTTATGTAACAAATTTAAATGCAGCTTTGGAAAAATATCCTGAATTAGCTGAAAAAAGTGTCGAAGAATTGATTGCATACATGGATGAAATTCCAGCTGATATTCGCACTGCTGTTCAAAACAATGGCGGTGGACATGCTAACCACACATTCTTCTGGGAAATTATGGCACCAAATGCTGGTGGCACACCAACTGGCGCTCTAAAAGATGCCATTGATGAAACGTTTGGTTCTTTTGAAGATTTTAAAAATGAATTTAAAACAGCTGCGACTGGACGTTTTGGTTCTGGTTGGGCTTGGTTAGTAGTTGATAACGGTAAATTGGCTATTATGTCTACTGCTAATCAAGATTCACCATTGATGGAAGGTAAAACACCAATTATCGGCTTAGATGTTTGGGAACATGCTTATTATTTGAAATATAAAAATGTGCGTCCTGATTATATTGCAGCTTTTTGGGAAGTTGTAAATTGGGATAAAGCCAATGAACATTTTGAAAACGCAAAATAAGTAGTCTAAAGTGTGGTGAAGGGAAACTTTCACCACATTTTTTATTTGGAGGAAACAATTTGGAAAAAAAGAAAATTGAAACACAACAAGAAATCGCAGTATTATATCCTGTTATTGTCGAAATTTGGCAAGAGTGGTTTACGCCAATTATTGGAGCAAAACAAGTGGATTTTATGTTAGACAATTATCAATCAAAAGAAAATATTGAAGCAGAAATAAAACGAGGTGCTCGTTATTTTGCGTTATTAAAAGAAGATGAAATGATTGGTTATACAGCCTACGAAATTAAGGATACAGCAATCTATATTAGTAAGCTCTACATCAAAAAAGAATTTCGAGGACAGGGGTTGATGCGTGAAATTTTTACTTGGTACGATAATTTAAGTGAAAAATTAGGCTTAAAACAACAACTGCGAGTAAATCGGAATAACGCACATTCCATTGCAGTGTACGAACATTGTGGCTTTAAAATTGTTGCTACAAAAGACGATGAAATCGGTAATGGCTTTATTATGAATGATTATATTTTAGAAAAATAAAATTTGCTACCGCTTCCAATTTTGGTTATAATTAAGTGACGGGTGATCCGTTAAATTATATTTTTTGGAGGCTACACGAAATATGGAACAAGGAAAAGTGAAATGGTTTAACAACGAAAAAGGGTTTGGCTTTATTACAACTGAAGGTGGCGATGATGTTTTCGTACACTTCTCAGCAATTCAAGGGGATGGCTTCAAATCTTTAGAAGAAGGCCAAGATGTTGAATTTACAATCGTTGAAGGCGCTCGGGGTCCACAAGCAGCTGAAGTAACTAAATTATAATTTAGTTTTTAACCGGATTTTATTCCGGTTTTTTTCTTTATTTGCCTTTTTAAATCTTTTTTGCTATCTTCGTTATATGAAAAAGAAACGAGGGAAAAACATGAAACGTGTTATTACTTATGGAACCTTTGACTTATTGCATTATGGCCATATTAATTTGTTACGGCGTGCCAAAGAACAAGGTGATTATTTAGTCGTTGCTCTGTCAACGGATGAGTTTAACTGGGATGAAAAACAAAAAAAATGTTACTTCAGTTATGAAAAACGTAAACAATTATTAGAAGCAATTCGCTATGTAGACTTAGTAATTCCTGAAGAAGCCTGGGATCAAAAAGTTAGTGACATCGAACTTTACCATATTGATAAATTTGTAATGGGAGACGACTGGGCAGGTAAGTTTGATTTTCTGCAAGAAGAAACAGAAGCTGAAGTTATTTATCTCCCCCGGACACCTGAAATCTCCACTACGCAAATTAAAAACGATTTAAAATTGTAATAATTTCGAAAAAGTCGAGAATTTTCTCGACTTTTTCATATTTTTGGTCTATTTTATTAGAGGCTGTTTTGACCAATAAATAAAATATGGTATGATGTAGCGTGAACTATTTCAAGTCAATATCTGGTAAAGGATGAAGATTTTGGAAAATAATATTAAAGTAAGAAGCACCCTTGTTACAAAAGAGTATGATTTGTACAAAAAGAAATCTGATAAAGTAAAGGCACTCTTCAAGTTTTATCATCGTAATGTTCCCCGTTTTTGGGCATTAAAGGGAGTTAATTTTGAAGTAAAAGCTGGTGAATCTGTTGGAATTATTGGAATTAACGGTTCTGGTAAATCGACGCTTTCCAATATTATTAGCGGTATCATTCCGCCAACTTCTGGCACGATGGAAGTAAATGGCGATACATCAATTATTGCTATTGGAGCTGGTTTGAAGCCGCAATTAACCGGGATTGAAAATATCCGCTTGAAGGCTTTAATGACAGGTCTTACTAATAAGGAAATTGATGCCAAAATGGATGAAATTGTAGCTTTTGCTGACTTAGGTGATTTTGTGAACCAACCGGTTAAAAGTTATTCCAGTGGTATGAAATCACGATTAGGATTTGCAATTGCAGTTCACAATGATCCCGATATTTTAATCATTGACGAAGCCCTATCTGTTGGTGATGAAACTTTTTATCAAAAATGTGTCGATAAAATTATGGAATTTAAAGCACAAGGAAAGACTATTTTCTTTGTGAGTCACTCGTTGGCTCAAGTCGAAAAACTCTGCGATAAAACTATTTGGATGCATTATGGCGATATGCGTGCTATTGGACCTACCAATGAGGTGATGAGCGAGTATAAAGAGTTCATCAATTGGTTTAAAAAGTTGTCTAAAAAAGAACAAAAAGCTTATCAAGATAAGTGTAAAGAAGAACAAAAATCTTTTAACCTTACTAAACTGGCAGAAAACGCTAAACAAGATCAACATTTAGTGGCACAAAAACTACCTGACGATCAAATTAACAAGAATTTAAAGCGGACGCCATTAGGTGATAAAATGACAGGAGTAACAAAAGCTGTTCTCGTTGGTGCAACTATTGCGACAATTTTCTTTTCGTTAGTATCATTTAGCGGACGCTCTTTAACACATGCTATTAAGCATCCCGTAGATACCATCGTACAAGTTTTTAAATAAGGATGACTATTGCTAGTCGTTGATATGTAAAGGAAGATTTTAGTGAAAGAAATTTGGTTGATAATTAAAGAACAGTTTCAACATTTAGGAATGATTTTTCGCATGTCCCGCTATGAAGATAAGGCCACTTATCAAAGCCATTATTTGGGACTTGCGTGGCAAATTTTGAATCCCGCCATTCAAGTAGGAATTTACTATTTGGTTTTTGGAATCGGTATGAATGGCAATCGTAAAATGGATGGTGTTTCCTTCTTTGTCTGGATGATTATGGGGATTACAGCTTGGTTTTATATAAATACATCTATTTTGGGTGCGTCAAATTCGATTCATCGACAAGTTGGTATGGTAGCGAAAATGAAATTTCCCGTCAGTGTCTTGCCGACCATCAATATTGTTAGTAATCTTTCTTCTTATTTTCCCATGCTTGCCATTGTGGTGGGTGCGCTCTTGGTATCTGGGGTGACACCGACAATTTATTGGTTGCAGTATATCTATTATTTCGTTTGTATGTTTGTATTTCTATTTGCTTTTGGTATTTTAAACTCGACTATAACTGTTTTAATACGAGATTATCATATCTTTTTACAGTCGGTTTTACGCTTGCTTTTTTATGTTTCGGGAACAATATGGGATATCAATAATCGCAATCTCCCCGTCTGGTTGGTTAAAATACTAAAACTTAATCCAATTTATTACATTAATGACGGCATCAGAGACTCCTTTTTAAGCCGAGCTTGGTTTTGGGAAAAAGCCAATTATACCTTAATATTTTGGGGAATTATCTTAATTCTGCTTATTTTAGGGAGTCATTTGCATATGAAATTCCGGGCCCGTTTTGTTGATTATATTTAAAAAAGAGGCGATCAGATTTGATCGCTTCTTTTCATTTATGTTGCAAAAGTGTTAAGTTTGAGTAATAAAAGTAATCCGGCATTGCCCAAAGTAGAAAATTATGGCAGAATTTATACGATATTCCACAAATGAAAAAGTTAACTTAAGAGGTGTCCAATGCGTTTATATCAAAAAATTATCTTAGGAATCGTGGGTGTAATCACTGTCGCTGTTTTAGGGGCGACTGCTTACGGAATCAAAATGTACCACGATGCAAACAGTTCGTTTAATGCTATCGTTGAAAAGATTGATCGAAAAAATAGTCGCCATGTTTCAAAAGCCAATATTGATAATACCGAACCTTTTTCTGTTTTATTAATGGGGATTGATACCGGTGCTTTAGGAAGAACAGAACAAGGTCGTTCAGATTCGATGATGGTGGTAACGGTAAACCCAGAAAAGAAACGCTCAACAATTGTCAGTTTAGACCGTGATATTTATACTCAAATTGTTGGTTACGGTACGATGGATAAGTTAAACCATGCGTATGCTTTTGGTGGTGTGGAAATGGCAATGGACTCAGTAGAAAATTTGCTGGATATTCCATTAGATCATTATGTGTCGATTAATATGCAAGGATTACGTGATTTAATTGACGCTGTTGGCGGAATTACTGTGAATAACAAAATTGATTTTACCCTAGAAGGTGTCCACGTTCCAAAAGGTGAAATCAAATTAAATGGTAAAACTGGTCTGGCCTATGCGAGAATGCGTAAACAAGATCCAGAAGGTGATATTGGCCGCCAAAAACGCCAACGTGAAGTAATTACGAAAATTGTCAATAAAGTGATGAGTATTGATAGCGTGGCAAACTATCAAAAAATCTTAAAAGCCGTTGAAAAAAATACTAAGACCGATCTTTCTTGGGACGATATGTTAGATATTGCTAATAATTATATTCCAGCTTTTAAAAATATTGAGCAAGATCAACTAGAAGGCGAAGGCCAAATGATGAATGGTATTTATTACCAAATGTTAGGTTTGAATCAAATTTTGACTATGCAAAATAAATTGAAAGCAGAGTTGAATTTACCTACAAGTGAAACTTTACCAACTGGTGATGAATACACAAGTGGATATGCGCAAGGACAGTTTTATGATGATACTAATCAAACCTCAGACGCTGATGGCTCTGTTCAAAATGTAACAGGGACACAAGGGTATGATGATGGTAGCCAAACTACTTCTGGCTATGATCAAAATTACGAAGAACAAGCTGCTTACTAATAGTACGCTAAAAAAGACAATCTCGAGTAGTTTTCTTGAGGTTGTCTTTTTTCATTCTCAAGATTTTTTTGTTTTGTAGTTACCCACAGTTTATAAAAAACAAAAAGTAAGAAAAAAGAATGTTTCACAATTTATGAGAAAAAGATAATGGTTAAATCCATTAAATTACCCGATTTTATGATAAAAAATTAAAAAGATAATTATTCTTGTGGAACATTTTATCTTTAGATTAAAAACAAGCTTAAGGTTTTATTTATTTGAGGAATAAAACTGTATTCTTACTTGTTTTTTGGTAAAATAAGACGGTACTCATGTTTTGGAAGGATTTGACTCATGAAAGATCTTAAAGATAAATTTACAAAAGCGCATATCGAAAAAAAATTGAAAGACGGACGGGCACCTTCAAAAACGGCGCCGCGTTCCCATGTTCCATTTCGTTTAAACTTTCTTTTCTTTATTATTTTTGCCTTATTTATTGCTTTAATTGCACAACTTGGTTATTTGCAAATTGTTAATGGCGATAATATTGCCACCCAGCTAAAGGCTTCTTCGACAATTGATATTAAAGGCAGTACACCGCGAGGAATGATTTATGATGCTACGGGTAAAGCGTTAGTTACCAATAAAGCTAATCCTGCCATCACTTTTACCAGAGGAAATACAATGTCCGCTGAGGATTTGTTGAAAATTGCGAACCGTCTGAATGAATTAATCGATGTTCCGATAGATAAAACATTACAAGAACGAGATTTGAAAGACTATTGGTTGGCTGACCCGAAGAATTTGAAAAAAGCTAATGATCGCTTAAGCACCAGCGAGAAATTAATTACTGACCAAAGTAAGCTTTACGCTAAATTGGTCGATAAAGTATCTGCTAAAGAAATTGAATTTGATACGAAACAAAAAAAAGCTGCAATGATTTTCAAACGAATGAACAGCGCATCTGCTTTAAATACTGTTTATATTAAAAATCAAGATGTGACCGATGAAGAATTAGCAGTTGTTGCTGAACGTGCAAGTGAATTGTCAGGAGTTTCAACTGGAACTGACTGGACACGTGACTACGCCCAAAATGGCTCTTTACGTAGTATTTTAGGTAAAGTTTCAACAGAAACTACAGGGCTTCCTGCTGAAGATTTAGACAAATATTTGGCAAAAGGTTATGCTCGTAACGATCGGGTTGGAACGAGCTTTTTAGAAAAACAGTATGAGGATGTTTTACAAGGAACAAAATCACAGTCTGAAGTATTGTTAGATCGACAAGGTAATATTTCAAGCCAAAAAGAAGTCTCACCTGGAGCAAAAGGAGATAATTTAGTGTTATCTATTAACGCTGAATTTCAAAAACGGGTAGAAGCGATTTTGAAAAAAAATTATCAAGGCTTAATTGATGCAGGTAAGGCGGATTATTCACCCGGGGCATACGCTGTAGCGATGGACCCCAATACTGGTGGTGTCTTAGCTATGGCTGGTTTTTTGCATAAAGAACAAAGTGATTCATTAGAGGAACATGCTTTAGGAACTGTTCAATCAGCCTTTGTACCTGGTTCGGTAGTAAAAGCAGGTACACTTACAGCTGGTTGGCAAAATGGGGTTTTAAATGGCAACGAAGTCCTATACGATGAACCAATAAAAGTCAACGGTACCGCTGTTAAAGCATCAATCTATAATAAAGACGGTAGTGGGAGCCGTAATTTATCGGCTCGTAAAGCACTGGAGATTTCATCGAATGCTTATATGATGAAAGTTGCTTTTAAATTACTACACATGGACTATCAATATAATATTTCAATGCCTTTAATTGACAAACAGATTGGCACCTATGATGCTTTGCGAAAAGCATTTTCTGAATATGGGATGGGTGTAAAAACAGGTATTGATCTTCCTGGTGAAGAAAGTGGTTTGATTAAAGATACTCGGTTCCTAGATTCCCAAAATAATGGGGGGAGTGTACTCGATTTATCTTTTGGTCAGTTTGATACTTACACACCAATGCAACTTGCACAATATGCTGCAACAGTGGCAAATGGTGGTAAAAGAATTCAACCCCATATCGTGAGTGGAATTTATGGAAACGATGCTGAAGGCAATTTAGGCAATTTGAAAAAAGCGATTCAGCCGAAAATTTTAAATACTGTTAATCTTTCAAAAAGTCAAATGGATATTATTCAAGGTGGATTTTACGATGCCGTTCATGGGAATGATCCTTATACGACTGCAACTGCTTTAGCGGGAGCAAAAATGTCAGCTTCAGCTAAAACAGGTACGGCAGAAACCTCTGTTACTACAAAAAATGGTAAACTGATTGATACCATCAATAGTAATATTGTCGCTTATGGGCCATCTGATGATGCTAAAGTCGCTATTAGTGTAATGTTGCCAAACTTGAAAAATGATAATGATCATGTCAATGTCATTATTGCTAAAGAAATCATGGATGCTTATTATGATCTTTACATGAATAACTAACTATATTTTTAGGCGGTGTGACAAAATTCTTGTCGCATCGTCTTTTTTTGAAATAGAAGGTGTAACAGCTGCAGTTTCTTTTTAATAAATTGAAGTTTCACAAAAAGTTGGGTTGGCCTTAAGAAACGCAGTTATTACTTGTCAACTTTAATTCTTTGCGCTACTGTTAATAAGACATTTTTTAAGGGAGAAAAATCATGAGTAAAGACTTTGAAACACAGATGAATTTGTTACGCACAAAATATGGTAGTCTAACAATGGCAGAAAGACGGCGTATTTTAGAAAAAATAAGGCGCAAAAATTTATTTAGCTATCGAAAATTAGAACGGTTGAAACACGAACTTTTGCGCTTAGAGGCCAAAAGAGCGCAAACAGAGTTGGAAGAGCAGCCCAAAGAACTAAAAGAACTCGAAGAAAAAATTGTAGCGCGCAAAGAAATCTTTTTAAAATTATTGTGTGAATTTAAACAAAAGGAGTAAGGGATGGAGTTAGTTGAATTAATTATTTTAATTGCTGTAGCCATTACATTTTCCAATATTTTAGCCAAGATTATTCCGACTGTACCTATTTTTTTCATCCAAATATTCTTTGGTATTTTAGTTGGTCTATCAAGTTATGGTCGGACGTTGAATTTTCGCCCAGAAATTTTTCTAGTGTTGATTATCGCACCACTTTTGTTTCGGGAAGGAGAACATGCGGATCTACCTGTCATTTTTAAAAATTTCGGGACGATTTTATCTTTAGCTTTTGGTGGCGTACTTGTAACTTTAGTGGCGGTGGGAATAACGTTACATACTTTAATGCCAACCATTCCTCTGGCAGCTTGTATGGCTTTTGGTGCGGCTTTAGGACCAACCGATGCTGTGGCAGTGTCTTCTATTACGAAATCGTTAAAAATTCCTCCACGGGTAATGCGAATTTTAGAAGGCGAAGGATTATTAAATGATGCTTCTGGTGTAACGGCGTTTCAATTTGCTACTATCGCATTAGTTACTGGGAGTTTTTCTATCTGGCAAGGTTCGTGGCGTCTACTGTTTGCTAGCGTTGGCGGAGCTCTTGTGGGGATCGTTGTAGTTTGGGGAAAAAGAAAATTAATCCGTTTAATTGAGCAATTATCTGCCCAAGATGTGACGGCTTATTTGTTGATTGAACTCTTATTACCCTTTGTAGCATACGTTTTTTCTGAAATTATTGGTGTATCTGGCATTATTGCCGCTGTTGTAGCGGGAGTTATGCAAGCTACTGGACGGCAAAAAGTAACTTTATTTCAAGCAGAACTGGCAAATGTTTCTACGGCAACATGGAATACGATTGTCTTTACTTTAAATGGTCTCGTCTTTATTTTTTTGGGAATTGAAATCTCGCAAGTTTTTTCACCAATTTGGGAAAGTGATGTTTATGCTAATTGGTTATTACTGTTGGTTATTGTAGCAGTTACGATCATTTTGTTTTTTATTCGTTTTATTTTTTTGCTACTTTTAAATCTTTTTAGTGCTAAAAAAAGTAAAGCAAAGTCGTGGCAAGAAATTTTACTTTTAACATTTGGTGGGGTGAAAGGAACCGTCAGTTTAGCAACTATTTTTATTTTACCAACTAGCCTTCATGGTGAGTTATTCCCACAACGTAGCGTTTTATTATTTTTAACCGCTGGAGTTATTTTGTTAAGTTTGATCATTAGTTTAGTTGTTTTACCTCAAATTTCTGATGGTGAAGCAGAAGTACCAGTTGATGAAAAAGGACTCGCTATCTTATCAGAAGTCAAAGAAGAACTAAAGGTAGATCAGTTAGATGAAACATTAACAGAAAATGAACAAATTGCATTAAAAGCTGTAATCCAAACGTATGAAAACCGAATGTGGGATATTTATACGGTAGCTATGACAGAAAGCGAACGGCAAGAAGTACAAGAAATCCAGGCGTTAATTATCGGTATTGAACGGGATGGTTTAGATGAAAGTTTTCGCCGCCATGAAATTGATGGTAATACCTATCGTTTTTATTCTCGCTTTATCGCTAACTTTCAACATTCGGTAGGACAGCAAATTTTGTCATTTCTCGCTTTTTGGTTATTAGTAGTGAGACGAATTATCCGGGTGATTTTGCACCCTAAACTCTTTTTTGAAAGAAGACAAAATGCTCCTAAACAAATGCAACCAAATGACTTAAATCAAATTAAAAAAGTATACTTGCGTAATACAAAATTAATTAAGCAAAGTTTGTCTAGTTTAGATGGGGTTTATGATGAAAAAATTATCGCCCATTTCTTAGAGCAACGTCAAAATATGATGGGACAATTGGAGCTAAATGATTTTATGGCAGCAGTCATGATTCGACAAGATCCCGCTTATATTAAGGAAATGTTACGTGGTTATTATTTGGAACGTAAAGTGATTGATTTATTTGAAACGGCTGGAACTATTACAACTTTTGCAGCTAATGAGTATCGCCGTAAAGTGAATCTTTTAGAATCTTATGCAATGGGGCAGACAGGTAACTTACCAAGAGTACCTTTTTTTAGAAAAATCTAAAATCACAGGTGATTTTGATTCGTAAAAAGGGCTAGCTCATTTAGTATTTGCTGATGAATAAATGAATGCAAAAAATAGTTGCTTAATTTAAAAATGTTACTAAGGGTGCCACATCTAAGTCTCAAAGCAAAAATTTAGCTTTGGCGGTGGGGCATTACTTAGTAACATTTTTTTGTTTGGTTAAAAATGTAGCATAGTTAATTTTATTAGTATCTAAGAGAAATATCATGGCTAAAAATCGACCACATCTTATAGTTTTCAGACAATTGAATTAGATAAAAATTGAATGAAAAAACAAAGTTTACACAAAATGTCTAACTGTTTTTTTTTACAAATAATGGTACAATGTGTGAGACATTGGAGGGTGACAAATGAAAGAATTAAAAGTGACAGGACTACACAAAACTTACGGCGAAAAAACATTATTTTACGATTTAAATTTTATGATTCATGAAAAAGATCGGATTGGTTTAATCGGAATTAATGGGACCGGTAAAAGTAGTTTGTTAAAAATCATTGCCGGAATTGAAAGTGGTGACGGTGATTTAAATCCTCTAGACTATGCCAAAGATTATCGTATCGCATATTTGGCCCAAGAAAGTAACTTTGATACAAATCAAACCGTTTTACAAGCGGTCTTTGAAAGTGACAGCCTGAAAGTTCAGGTAGTAAAAGAATATGAGCAAGCTTTGCAGCAGCTCGCGATAGACGGAACAAGTGAGCGAGCACAAAAACGTTTTGCCAAAGCAGAAGCAGCGATGAACGAGCAAGATGCTTGGCAGACTGACACCAACGCTAAAATTATTTTGCAAAAATTAGGCATTCACCAATTAAATGAACCGATTAACAACTTATCTGGTGGGCAACAAAAGCGGGTCGGTTTGGCGCAAGTTTTAATTGATGAGCCGGATTTACTTTTATTAGATGAACCGACAAACCATCTGGATTATGATGCAATTACATGGTTAGAAAATTATTTGAAAAATTATCGCGGTGCCCTTTTAATGGTTACCCATGATCGTTATTTCTTAGATCGCGTAACCAATCGTATTTTTGAGCTTTCAAATGGGGAGTTGCAAGAATTTAGTGGAAATTATGAAAACTATTTAGCGGCAAAAGCTGAAAGAGAACGGGTAAATGCTGAAGCGGAACAAAAGAAAAAGCAACTTTATAAACAAGAGTTAGCCTGGATGCGAGCTGGGGCTAAGGCTAGAACAACTAAACAACAAGCACGGATTAATCGTTTTGAAGATTTAAAAGAAAGTATGGGCCAAACTAAAAATGAAGAACAAGTCGCCATTGAAATAGCGACTAAACGTTTGGGAAAAAAAGTAATCGAGTTAAAAGAAGCAAATTATGCCTATGAGAATAAAGTAATTTTAAATGATTTTAATTTATTAGTGCAGGCTAGAGAAAGAATTGGCATCACTGGTGAAAATGGCGCCGGTAAATCAACGTTACTCAATCTTATTAGTGGCAAAATTCCTTTACAAAGCGGTATTTTAACGATTGGTGAAACTGTTCGTATGGCTTATTATACGCAGCAAAGTGATGTGATGGATCCAAATCAGCGCATGATCAATTATCTGCAAGAAGTAGCAGAAATGGTCAAAAAAAATGATGGTACTCAAGTTAGTGTGACGGAAATGTTGGAACGTTTTTTATTTTCACGCCAAACCCATGGCACCCCAATAGGAAAATTATCCGGTGGAGAAAAACGCCGTCTGTTTTTACTAAAATTATTAATGAGTCAACCGAACGTTTTATTGTTAGATGAGCCGACAAATGACTTAGATATTGCGACATTAACTGTTTTAGAAGATTATTTAGATACATTCCCTGGTGCAGTCTTAACTGTTTCCCACGATCGCTATTTCTTAGACAAGGTCGCTGAAAAACTACTGATTTTCAAAGGGAATGGCATTATTACGTCTTATTTTGGTAGTATTACCGATTATTTAGCGGAAAATACGATAGGAGATTCTCCCACATCTGTAACTAAAAAAATCAGTGAAGATCCAGTAACCAAGCCAAAAGATGCAGTAAAGAAAAAATTGACTTACATGGAACAAAAAGAATGGGAAGCAATCGAAAAAGAAATCACAAAGCTAGAAGAAAAGATTGCCACGCTAACAGAAGAAATGAATCATCAAGGGGCAGACTTTACCAAATTGCAAGAATTACAAAAGCAGATTAGTAAATCTGAAGCTTTGTTAGAAGAAAAGATGCAACGGTGGGAGTATTTAAGTGAATTTGCTACAGACTAAGCGATGAATATAATATGACTGAAATCTTTTTGAATGGTAAGGAGGATATTTATGGAACAAGCATATTTAGATCTAGGCAGAAAGCTATTGGAAGAAGGACACGATAAAGGGGATCGGACGGGAACTGGTACGAAAAGTTTATTTGGTTACCAGATGCGTTTTGACTTAAATGAAGGCTTTCCATTACTGACGACTAAACGCGTTCCTTTTGGTTTAATTAAAAGTGAATTGTTGTGGTTTTTAAAAGGGGATACTAATATTCGTTATTTGTTGCAACACAATAACCATATTTGGGATGAATGGGCGTTTGAACGCTATGTAAAAAGTGCGGATTATACTGGTCCAGATATGACTGATTTCGGTCGTCGTTCTTTGGTGGATGAAAAATTTAATGAAGAATATCAAAAACAAATGAAAGCTTTTTGCGAAAAAATTGTCGCAGATGAGAAGTTTGCCCAAAAACATGGTGATCTGGGCCATATTTATGGTTATCAATGGCGTCATTGGGAAAAGCAAGATGGAACTTTCATTGATCAAATTAAAGATGTCATTGAGATGATTAAAACCAATCCCAATTCCCGTCGTCTCATCGTAACGGCATGGAATCCAGAAGATGTTCCTTCAATGGCGCTTCCTCCTTGTCATACGATGTTTCAATTTTATGTTTATGACGGTAAGTTAAGCTGCCAATTATATCAAAGAAGTGCAGATGTCTTTTTAGGTGTGCCGTTTAATATCGCAAGCTATGCATTGCTAACACATCTAATTGCTCATGAAACAGGTTTAGGCGTAGGAGAATTTGTCCACACTTTAGGGGATGCACATTTATATCAAAATCATATTGAACAGATGAATGAACAGTTAACTCGAGATGTTCGTCCAGCACCAAAATTAGTTTTAAATCAAACAAAATCTTCTGTTTTTGACTTTGAAATGGAAGACATTCAAGTGGAAAATTATCATCCTCATCCTACAATTAAAGCACCGATTGCAGTTTAAATAAAAAACAATTTATAAAAAGGAGATTGTCATGTTAGCAGCAATTTGGGCCCAAGATCAAAATGGTTTAATCGGCAAAAATGAAGCTTTACCTTGGTATTTACCAGACGATTTAAAGTTTTTTAAAGAGATGACGATTGGCAATACATTAATAATGGGACGGCGGACTTTTGAAGGAATGGGCGGAAGACCTTTACCGGGAAGAACAACTATCATTTTAACACGTAATCAAAATTACCAAGCTCCAGCAGGCGTCTATGTAATGCATGATGTTAATGCAGTGTTAGAATATGCACACAAAAAAGAGCATACGGTTTTTATTGCAGGTGGAGCGGCAGTCTATACGGCGTTATTACCTTTTTGCGATTACATTTTTCGCACCGTAATTGAAGATTCTTTTGAAGGGGACACGTATTTTCCTGCGATTGAATGGGAAAATTGGCGCTTAGTGAAAAAAGTTGCCGGAAAAATTGATGACAAGAATAAATTTCCCCATACTTTTGAAGAATATGAACGCATTCATGCGGATTAATAAAAAATGAGGTGTGATAATGGACTCTTATCACACCTCATTTTTTAGCTTTTATCTGCTAGTTAGCTAAAATTTTAACTAACAATTATGAACTAATCATCACTTTTTAAGTATAAAGTAAAATGGAGAAATACATAAAACCTGCACCTAACATAACAAAAAGATGCCACACCACATGCATAAAGCGAATATTTTTCAGACTATAAAACAGGGCTCCAATGGAATAGGACATGCCGCCAGCAACTAAAAGTGCAGTTCCTATATTGCCTAAAGATAACCACAAATCTTTAGCCGCGACTAAACAAAGCCAACCCATGAATAAATAAATAAAAGTTGAAACCTTAGAGACTGTATCTTTTTTATGCAGTGTCAAAGATTTATAAATAATGCCAGTAATTGCTAGGAGCCAAATTAATGCAAATAACGTCCATCCTAACCAACCTTTAATACTTAAAAGGCAAAAAGGAGTATAGCTACCTGCTATCAAAAGAAAGATAGAGTCATGATCAAATACTTGAAAGACTTTTTTTGCTTTGGTAAAAATTAAACTGTGAAATAAAGTAGAACACAAAAAAAGTAGAATCATCATCGAACCATAAATCGCATAAGAAACTACATGGATGGCTGATCCTAAACGGGCACCTTTGACTAATAAGATAACAAGTCCAGCGATTGCTAACCCAAAGCCAATACCGTGAGTCACAGCGTTTAGTACTTCATTTAAGATTAAATATTTACGAGAAAATCGCGGTTTTTCCATATCTTACCTGCCTCCTTTTAGGGAATGTTTCAAAATTAATGAAAAAACAAATTGTCTCTGTTATACTTAGAGACAGAGCATGTTTAGACGTATTTTAACATGAAGATGAGCAATGTTAAAGGAAGAGTGAAGGAACCATGGCAAAACTTAAAATAGTTACGGATTCATCGTGTACGATGGAAAAAGCAATGCAAGAGAAATTAGAAATTGAAATCGTTCCCTTATCGGTAATGATTGATGGCGTCTTATATAAAGATGACGAAACCCTACCTGGTGAAAAATTTATGAGTATGATGGCTACAGCCAAAGAATTACCCAAAACAAGTCAACCACCAATTGGCGAATTCGTTGAGCTTTTTGATGCATTAGGAGAAGATGGCAGTCAAATTTTGTCTATTCATATGACGAAAGGCTTAAGTGGGACAGTTGAAGCGGCCCGTCAAGCGAGTAATTTATCTAAAAGTGATGTGACAGTCATTGACAGTGACACGACAGATCAAGGCCTATCTTTTCAAGTAATTAAAGCCGCCCAAATGGCACAAGCAGGCAGTTCATTAGCTGAAGTTTTGGCAGCGGTTGAAAAAGTAAGAGAAAACACAAAACTTTATATCGGTGTCTCGACGTTAGATAATCTCGTAAAAGGTGGACGAATTAGTCGCGCAACAGGGATTTTATCTAATTTACTCAATATGCGAGTTGTAATGGACTTTGATCATTCTGAATTGATTCCAGTGGTAAAAGGACGAGGGACTAAAACTTTTACCAAATGGTTTGAAGGATTAAAAAAAGAATTACAGCAAAAAACCAACGTAAAAAGTATTGGTATTTCCCATGCTGATGGTTTAGCCTTATGTGAAGAATTTAAAAAAGAACTGCAAGAAATTTTTCCTGAAATGCATATCCCACTGCTACACACCACGCCGATTATTGCAACACACACTGGTAAAGGTGCATTTGCGATAACTTATTATACGGAAGATTAATAATTGGAAGTTAAAACAAAAGTATGCGAAATAATCAATGATCAAAAGAGATAAGAAATGATTTATCTAAAAAAATTGATTAATAAGCAGCTGCTACGAGCAAACTTTTGTTTTGGCTTCTTTTTGATTGGTAAATTTTACAGTCTAGTAATTAGAGAAAAGTAAAGCTTTATTAGCGTTAATGTGGGATACTACCTTTTTATCCTTTTTTTTGCTAAAATAGGCGATACTATAGCTTTTTGGCTTAGTTTTAAAGAGGAGGTTTAGCTATTGAAAATTTTTAAACCCCTGATTACCGTTTTAATCGTGGGGATTGGTGCAATGCTTGTTTATATTGTGCTAAATCAAGCGATTCCTGCTGCCAAACCAATCTTGGAATCAGCACCTAGTAATGAAGTGGTGAAAAATCAAAAAGAAAAAATTCACTTTGTTGCTGTTGGCGATTCTTTGACTGAAGGAATAGGTGATGAAACTAAACGTGGTGGTTTTGTTCCTATCGTTACAAGCGATATTGAAGAACGCTATCGTCTAACCAGTGTAGAAGTGGAAAATTACGGGGTGGCTGGAGAACGTAGTGATCAGATTTTAAAACGCATGAAAAAAGAAAATAAAATTTTAAAAAATATTGCTTCGGCAGATATTTTGACATTAACTGTAGGTGGAAATGATTTAATGAAAGTGATTCAAGATAATTTCTTTGGCCTTTCTATTAAAACATTTCAGAAACCACAAGCTAAATATCAAAAAAGGGTAGCTGAAATCATTACATTAATGCAAAAAGAAAATCAAACAGCGCCTATTTACGTTTTTGGTATCTACAATCCATTTTATTTAAATTTTCCTGAAATTACCGATATGCAAAAAATTGTCGATAACTGGAATTTAGCTACGGAAGAAACGACAAAAGAATTTCAAAATGTTCATTTTATTCCAATTAATGATTTGTTATACCGTGGACTTGATAATGAAGTGGGCATTGACAGTACACTTGATTCTTCAGCAGAGGCTGATATAAAAAGTTCAAATAGTAGTGATTTAAATATTGTCGATAACAATGCGTTATATGACCAGGATAAATTTCATCCGAATAATTTGGGCTATCAGTTAATGGCCAATGCATTGCGAGATGAATTAATTCAAACGAAATCAGAGTGGCTGATAAAAAAATAAGAAACCTATAAAGACGAGGAGTAGTCGCAAATGACTGAAAATAATCCTAAAAAAACTCGTGAAGAAAAGCAAATATTCAAAAAGATGAATTTCAAAAAAATGAATGGTTGGAAGATTGCATTTTTAGTCTTAACGGCGTTTGTCATTGGCACCGGTATCTTTTTGAGTACGAGAATTTTTGCTATCAGAGAACCAAATTATAGTGAAACCGCAAAAGTAACTAATACTAAAGGACAAGAAGTTACTACAATTTCTATGAACAAAAGTCAGTTAAATGCTTTAATTGATTACTATTTAACCGATTTTCAAAAAGATAGTAGCGTGAAATATCAATTTGCCCTAGAAAATGAAGCTATGCTTTCAGGTGAGACAAAAGTATTAAATTTTCCGGTTCATTTTTATTTGTACTTTGATCCTTATGTGATGGAAAACGGAAATATTCAATTGCGGGCCAAGAGCATGTCAATTGGTACATTGGGTCTGCCCATTGAAGAAGTTATGAAATTGGTGAAGCGAAGTTATGATTTTCCAGAATGGATTGAAGTAACCCCGAAAGATAAAGCTATTACTTTACGTTTAGATCAGTTTCAATTACCAACGGGCCTTTTTGTCAAAGCTAAAAAGATTAATTTAATTGACGATGAAATTCAAGTAGGCTTATATTTGCCAGAAGGAAAGGAATGATTTGATGGAACGCGCAATTTTTGCAGGTGGTTGTTTTTGGTGCATGGTGCAACCCTTTGATGAACAACCTGGAATTTATACAGTGACTTCTGGTTATACAGGAGGTCACGTGGAAAACCCAACGTATGAGCAAGTCTTAACTCATACCACAGGTCATACTGAAGCAGTGGAAATTATATTTGATCCTGAAATTATTAGCTATGAAGAATTATTGCAAATTTATTGGCAACAGACAGATCCCACCGATGCCTTTGGTCAATTTCAAGATCGCGGGGATAATTACCGACCAGTCATTTTTTATTTAAATGAAGAACAAAAAATAAAAGCTGAAAAAAGTCGGCAAGCTTTAGCTGATAGCGGTATTTTCTCTGAACCGATTGTGACGACAATTGAACCAGCGCAACCTTTTTATGAAGCAGAAAGTTATCATCAAGATTACTATAAAAAACATCCTCAAAATTTTGCTTTAAATCACCAAAGACGCGCTGAATTTATTAAAGAACATTGGGAGGAGTTTAATGCGTAGAAGTTTTTATCATTATGTTTTGACTTTAAAAGGGCCAAATCATTTAAGTGAAGAACAAGTTTTCGCTAATCATGTCAGTCATGATATTCAGTTTCCCAAACATACTAGTGATTATGATGAGTTATCTAGTTATTTGGAGATGAATGTTAATTACCTAACAAGTATGGATATTTTTGATCGCATTTATGAGCAATATGTGGAAAACAATCGTTAAGAAAGAAGGCCCAAGATGAAGAAAATATCCCCTAAAATTTATTTTGCTTCACTCGTAACAGTGGCAGTTCTTTTTGGCGCTGGCGGCTATTTGTATGGGACTATTCACGAATTACAAAATGAAACAGTCGCAAAAAGCAATGATGATTTAGCTCAAGTACAACAATTGTATGATGAAATAAAGGGAAATTACTATCGGGATGTAGATTCAAAGACATTGGTCAATGGAGCGTTAAAGGGCATGACAGAGGCCTTGGATGATCCGTATACGACTTTTTTAGATGAAGAAGGATCGAGTCAATTAAATCAATCTTTATCTGATAGTTTTGAAGGAATCGGCGCGACATTGCAAATCAAAGATGAATATCCTGAAATTGCGCAAGCGCCAATTAAAGATACTCCAGCTGCTAAAAGTGGTCTAAGAGCAAATGATATCATTTTAAAAGTAGACCAAATGACTACCAAAGGAAAAAAATTAGCTGAAGTAGTAAGTAAAATTCGTGGTAAAAAAGGAACCGAAGTTATTTTACAAATAAAGCGTGGTAACGAGACATTCTCAGTTACTTTAAAGCGAGATAAGATTCCACTTCACACAGTTACAGAAAAAATTAGTAATGAAAATAAGCAAATTGGGGTACTACAAATCAGTAGTTTTGGCGAGAATACCGCTAAAGAACTAAAAGATGCTATCACTTCATTACGTAAGCAAGGTGCAAAATCATTTATTTTAGACGTCAGACAAAATCCTGGTGGACTATTAGATCAAGTTGAAAAAATGGCAAGTATGTTTTTAAAAGATGGTCAAACTATTGTAGAATTTAAAGACAATCATCATACTGTTTCAAAAGCAGTTGCTGGCGAAAAATTTGATCAAGGATTTAAAGTAACTGAACCAACAGTCGTGTTAGTAGATAGTGGTTCTGCTTCTGCTTCAGAGATTTTTGCGGCCGCCCTAAAAGAATCTGCTAAAATACCGATTATCGGGACGACTACTTTTGGTAAAGGAACGGTTCAAACGGTGAGTCCAATTGATGATAAAAGCAGTTTAAAACTAACCGTCAGTAAATGGCTAACCCCAAAAGGTAATTGGATTCACGAAAAAGGTTTAGAACCAACGATTAAAGCTGATTTTCCTGATTATGCTTATTTAGCGCCATTACCACGGGACAAGGAATTAAAACAAGGCCAGTCTTCTGATGAAATCAAACGTCTAAATCGCTTTTTAAAAGCTTTAGGTTATGATACCGCTGGAGATGTGTTTAATGAGAAAACCAAAAATGCGCTGAAAGATTTTCAAACTAAACAACATCTAGAAGTTTCACAGACTTTAAACAAAGAGACTGCCGATGCAATTGAAAAACAATTAACTACGCAAATTACGAGTCATGATGAAGCGTACCACAAAGGAATTGACGTGTTGAAAAAAGAAATGGCTTCAAAGAATTAATGCAGGAGAAATGGTATGAAAAAGTTTAAAGAATATTTTTGGATGACAATAAAATATGCCATTATTGCTTTTGCAATTGCTATTTTAGTACGCGGTTTTTTACTTATTCCCGTGCCGGTAGAAGGAAATTCAATGGAGACTACTTTAAAACAAGATGATATGGTCATCATGGAAAAAATTTCCAAAATTAAACGGTTTGACGTTGTCGTTTTTCAACTAGCAAGTGGTACGACATATATTAAACGAGTCATAGCCTTGCCTGGGGATGAACTATATTATGACAACGATAAGCTTTACGTTAATGGCAAGGTCGTTTCAGAACCCTTTTTAGCAACAAATAAAAAGAACTTAGCAGATGAGGGCTCTTTTACCAATGATTTTTCTTTAGAAGAATTAACTGGGGCTAAAAAATTAGGTCCGGATAGTTATTTTGTGATGGGGGATAACCGCCGTATTTCAAAAGATAGTCGTTCTTTTGGGGCGATTAAAGCAGAGTCAATTTTAGGAAAAGCACGCTTTGTCTATTATCCTTTTAAACATTGGCGGATTATTTAAAATGATAGGTGACAGAAGTGGTCAGCTTCAAGAAATAGGAAGTAATGTTAAGAAGTTGCTACTTAAATATTTGTGAAATTTCGAGTTATTTAAGCAAAATTTGCTTTTGAAACAAGAGTTTATCGCCAAAAAACAGGTGTGACGAGATTTTTGTCACACCTGTTTTTTATAAAATAAATCTGGCTTAACGCTTTAAAAAGCGTTTTACACCGTGTAGCGGTGTCTTTTTATCAACTGTCCGGTTGTCAATAAATAATATTGCCAACATTACATAAGCAATCCAACTATCACGAGAGTACAAGGTATAACGAGAGCGCCATTGGCTGGCATATTTTTCTTTATAGTCTCGGAGACCTTGGAAAGAGTAAAATCGTGAACCAAATTCATACACCAGATAAGCAATACGTTCTTGTAAGAAACTTTTACGGGATTGACCGACATTTGAAAGTGGCGCCATTCCCAAATCAAAATACTGAATACCATTTTCTTGCATATAAGAAAACAAGTTAACAAACAAGAAATCCATACTGCCAGATGGCGCTTTTTGGGCATGATGACGCATCAAATCGATTGTACCAATCTCATTCGTATAGGTCGGAATAATATTGGCAAAAGAAACAATTTCACCATCGCTATTTTTGACCACTGCCATTGGCCCGCGTTGCAAATAATCTTCAGAGAAAAAGCCTAATGAAAATCCTTTTTCTTTTCGGCCGTCTAACCAACTATCAGAAATTTCTTTAAAAGTTTTCATTTGTTGGTCCGAATATGGTGGTTGTAAAACTTCAAAAGTAAAGCCTTTTTTTTCAATTTTATTTAAAACTGCTCGTGTTCCTTTCATCTTTTTACCAGAGGTGGTAAAAGTATCCAATTCAACTAGTGCTTCTTCGCCCATCTTGATAAAGTCATAACCTAATTCATGCAAAATCATAACGGTTTCTTCATCTGTTTCATAAAAGACTGGTAAATAGCCCAATAAGTCTGCATCGTGAATAAATTGGGCAATCGCCGCTTCAAAATCAGCTTTATTGCCATTGGGACTACCCATCACCACATTTTTATTATTGTAAGTCGCAAACTGTAAAAAGACGGTATCATCGCTGCCGTTATTGTAGACGTAAATATTTTTATCTTTTAAATAGACCAGTTGAGAATCTGAGTTTCCACCATATGTGGTTAGGATATGGCTGACTTTTGCTTCATCAAACGCTTGACCAGGCTGCTGCTTTTTCCCTTGTAAATAACGGACAAAAAGCAAAATAAACAAAGCGATAACTAAAATTGCGACAAACCCTGAAAACCATAACTTTTCTGAAGGAAACAAGAAAAAGCTAATCGGTTTTCGGTGATGGTGGGGAAATGTAGGCAGATTGTAAATACCAATAATTAAATATAAAAGAGTTAGACCACCGATAATAATACCGTCAATAGTTAATTGTTCCCATGAGTAGACGAGTTGTTCACGGAATAATTCAGTTTTAGATAAAATTGTAATCAATAAAATCAGGCTTAAGAAAATAATTGCGGCTAGACTAAAGTCAATTAAAAACGTATAAATAATCGCGGCCACAATTAACATAATGGTCGGGAAATAGGCGCGTTTTACTCGTGAAGCAATCCCTCTACCCATAATTAACAAGCTAAATCCTAAAACGATACTAGGAAATTGCACGATAATGTGGAAACGAAATGGATTGACGTGTTGTAACCATTTGAATTCAGAAAACGCTTGGGGAATTGTTGCCATTAGGACCATCATAATACCGGAAAAATAAAGCATAATTACTTCGATCTTATGGAAAATTTCCAATGTAAGTTGTTTGGGTATACCAGAGTAACGTACGTCCACTTTTGTCCATAGATTTTTGAAGAAAAGTGCTAGACCAATAGCAAAAGGAATCAGGTAATAAAAAATTCGGTAGAGTAAAAGCCAAGCAACAACTGTTTCACGGTTGATTCCCAGATTGGATAATCCTAAAATCATCATAATATCAAAACTACCCAATGCCCCAGGAATCATGGAAACAATCCCAATAACAGAAGCTGCGATATAAAGTGGCAAGACTTGCCATAAAGGAAAAGGAACTTCCATTAAATAGCCTATTGCTAGAAACGAACCGGCTACACCTGTCCACTCCAAAAAGGAAGTTGCAATTAGTTCAAGACGATACTGTTGTTTAAGTCCACCTAATAAGCCAGTCTTTTTAAAATGGGTAATGATTAAAACAACAGGGAAGTATAAGCCACCACCGATTAACCAAATCCAATACTGTTTTAAATAAGGATTAATATCAGTAAAAGTAACTAAGAAAAAGGAAATCAAACTATAAATAGAAAGGCCAGACATTAAGAAGATCAATATTTTTGATAGTGCGCTGGCGACGTCTTTTCCCTTTTGGCCTTTGCCAAAAAATTCTGAACGTAACCCAATGCTAATAAATCCTCCGAAGCCTGCGATATTGTTAATCGTATTAATTAACCAGCTCATTTCAAAAATGTAACTTTTTTTGTGATTCAAATTCAACATCTTATTTAATGTGAAATCATAGCCTACCATTGGTAAAACAGCAATCAGGCCAATAATAAACATTAAAAAGACTTTGTAAATAGGGACATCTCCCAAAGTAGCTTTTAACTGGGCGATATTAATTGTTTTGCTAATTGAAATAAGTTCACCTACTACAATAATGATAACTGCGAAAAGAAAAATTGTTTTTAAAATACTCTCATAGCTTTTTACTTTGGCAATAATTTTTTGCATATCAACACCTACTTTTCTTGTAAAAATTTGTAAACCATTTGATTGAAAATTTCCGGATGACTAAAAGCGACTGTGTGACCGGCTTTGCTAATTAAAATTAGCTGACTATTAGGTAAGAGGGCGGCTATTTTTTGGGTGTGACTGGTTTAATGACATCACAAGTGCCTGCGATGACGAGTGTTTTGGCAGTGATCTGCTCTAAATCTATTTCACTTAACGGTAAATCATTCACCATTAAACTCAGCATGTTTTTTTGTCTTATAAAAGTAGTGCTAAAAACTCCTAAAAAAGCCAAGCTAAAATAGCCCAATTGAGTAGCCACTCTAGTTAGCCACTTTTCCCCGTTTACACGATAATTGCCGGAATTTAAAATCAGGCCTTCAACTTTTTCGGGAAAAATATGGGAAAAGGCCAGGGCTAGATTGGCACCATCACTAAAGCCTAAAATAGTAGCCTTACTAAGCTTTAAAATTTCCATAACCTCTGCTAAATCACCAGCTAAAAGGCGAAAATTAAGCTCTGTTGCTTCATTATTAGAACGGCCATGACCACGCGTATCTAAAATGAGACAATCAAAATAATTGGCAAAAAAAGGAACTTGTTTTTTAAAATAGCGACCACTACTATTGTTGCCATGTAAAAAAATCAAAGGTTTGCCGGCGCCATAACGTTCATAATAGAGCTTGGTTTGATCTGTTAAAGTAATAAATCCACTTGTCATAGGCACCCTCCTTTCTTTCATTATAACGATTGGCTAAAATTATGAACAATGATATGGATAACTTTAGCCAAACAATATTGTAAGTTGTTGCCAAATATTTTGTTTTTCTAAAATTATTACCAAGAAATGGTTTTGTGATAGCCATAGAAAAAGAGAAATAGTAGTATAGAAAAATACTCAAAACGTTTGGATGGTTTTTATGTTAAAAAAAATTAGCAAGATTATTTTAAAGTGTTTAATTTTGATTGTCTTAGTAGGTATTATTTTTATTGGCTTTCGAAATTACCAAATATTAAAACAAGTCCATCAATACGATGCGATTGTTGCTAGTGCGACCAAAAAATATCAGATTTCCTCTAAAGAAAAATTAGCCCAGGCCATCATTTTTACTGAATCAAAAGGGCAAGGCTCTGACGTGATGCAAAGTTCTGAAAGTAGTTATGGCAGCCAAAATAAGATTACAAACACAGACGAAAGTATTGATGCCGGTGTTAAATTTTTAGCTGCCGCTATCAAAAAAGCACAAGCACAAGACTGTGATCTCTGGACGGCTGTTCAAGCTTATAATTTTGGTTTGGATTATATTGATTTTGTTGCCAAAAATGGGGGGACAAACACAGTCGAATTAGCGGAAAAATATTCTAAAGATGTTTTATCGCCAATTTTAGGTAATCAAGATAAAACGAAATACCGTTATTGGGGAATTCAGTCATTACTTTATAATGGTGGCTTTTTATACCATAATGGCGGGAATATGTTTTATGCGGATCTGGTGAAATTCAACGAAAAGAAAATCAATTGGACGAACTTTTTATTTTAGCTTGCAAGCAAAACCAAATATGCTAAACTTTAAAAGGTATTTTATTAATTGTTAAAGTTGAATTTAATCATGAGGAGTGTCTTAGAAGATGGGAAAAACAATGGCAAAAGAGGCGAAAACAAAAGATTGGCTACTTCGCTTTGTTAAAGGCATGTTTATTGGGTCAGGTTTCATCTTGCCAGGAGTTTCTGGGGGAGCTTTAGCGGCAATTTTTGGTATTTACGAACGGATTATTTCGTTTTTAGCGCACATAACCCGTAATTTTAAAGAAAATGTTTTATTTTTTATTCCAGTTGGTTTAGGTGGTATCACTGGTGTCTTTTTATTATCTTTTGTGGTGAGTTTTTTATTAGGAACTTATGAAACGATTATTTTATGGTTTTTTGTAGGGTGTATTATAGGAACAGTTCCTGCTTTATGGAAAGAAGCCGGTAAAAAAGGGCGTAGTAAAAGAGAAATTATTATTTTAGTGGTGAGTTTTACATTAGGCTTTTTATTTTTGTGGAAAGGTTCAGGTTTATTTTCTCAAGTAGATCAAAACTTTTTCACTTGGATAATCGCAGGTGGCTTAATTGGTTTGGGGATGATTGTACCAGGACTTAGCCCTTCTAATTTTTTAGTATATATGGGGATGTATAAAGCGATGTCTGATGGTATTAAAGATTTAAATCTCAGTGTGATTATTCCAATTGGGATTGGTGGTATTATCACCGTTTTAGGCTTGTCAAAAGTGATGGATTATATTTTTAGTAAAGCTTATCCTCAATTGTTCCATTTTATTTTAGGAATTGTTTTTGCTTCGACTGTGATGATTATTCCAACGAATTATCAAGGGTTTACTTTTGCAGGTTACGCAGGTTGTGTTGTGTTGTGTCTGCTGGGCGCATTATTGGGTGCTTGGATGAGCAAACTAGAAGATCAGTACAAATAGTTGTCCTAAAATAATTTTGTTTGGCTTTTGCCAAAAAATGCTTTTGAGCTTTTGAATAGAGCAAATACTTTCTTTAGTACTTTTTTAATGAGTGTTTTTCAATTCACGGACTTTAGGTCGTAAGACTTGAAAAACAAAGAGAATATGTTAGAATATAGTTTGTATTATTGGGTCTTTTTTGAAGTCGCGCTGATTTTTAATTAGTGCGATTTTTTACCGATAACAATTGTTTAATAATTTGCAGGCTGGAGGTGAATGAAGTGGCCAGAATACCTCAGAATGTAATTGATGAGATTCGGGAAAAGAGTAATATTGTCGAAGTCATTGGTCAATACGTCCAGCTAAAAAAAGCCGGTAAAAACTACGTTGGCTTGTGTCCTTTTCACGAAGAAAAAACGCCATCTTTTTCTGTCGCCGAAGATAAGCAGATTTTTCACTGTTTTGGTTGCGGCCGAGGAGGAAACGTTTTTGGTTTTGTTGAAGAATTAGAAGGACTTACTTTTCCAGAGGCTGTTGCAAAAGTAGCAGAAATTGAACAAATTCCTTTTGCTGATGAATACAAATTAAATACAACGACGCAAGTGGGCAATTCACCCCAACAGGCATTAATTAAACTGCATGAAAAAGCAAAAGAAGTTTATCACCATATGTTGGTGAATACAGCTGTCGGGCAGTTAGCTTTAGATTATTTATTAGAACGTGGGTTAACCCAAGAGCTGATTGATGAGTTTGAAATTGGCTTTGCACCAAACGAACGCCAATTTTTGCAACAAGTTTTTGCTAACGAAAAAGTGGACTCCACTCTTTTAGTTCAGTCGGGACTTTTTGTGGAACGAGAAAACGGTGAATTAGCCGATCGTTTTTATCAACGGATTATGTTTCCAATTCACGATGTAAAGGGAAAGACGATTGGGTTTTCCGGACGTATTTTAATAACACCGGATTATCCAGGCGAAAACCAACCGAAGTATTTAAACTCACCGGAAACCGAATTATTTAATAAACGCCAAGTTCTTTTTAATTTTGATAGAGCCAGACCTGTAATCCGCAAAGAAAATACCGTTTTTTTATTTGAAGGCTTTATGGATGTTATTGCTGCTTGGCAATCTGGTGTAAAAAACGGAATTGCCAGTATGGGGACGAGTTTAACAAGTCAACAAATTGCAATAATCGAACGAGTTGCAGGGGAAATTGTCATTAGTTACGATGGCGACAATGCTGGCTTAAAAGCAACTGATCGGGCCATAGCATTATTAGATGAACACAGTAATTTGGATTTAGCAATTTTACAGTTGCCGGAAAAACTTGATCCAGATGAGTATGTTCAAAAGTACGGTAGTGAAGCATTTTATGAATTGGCTTATCATGGCCGTGAAACTGTTTTTGGTTTTAAGATGGCTTATTTACGCCAAAATAGAAATTTAAGTAATGAAAAAGAACAACTTGACTATGTAACTGATTTATTACAAGAATTGGCAAAAGTTGATTCATTACTCGCTCAGGATCGTTATTTGACTCAAATTGCCACGGAGTTTCATTTAAGTCGGGAAACATTGCAGCAACAACTCAGTGAATTCAAACAAAAACGACGACAAGAAGCTACAAAAGCACCTCGGCACAATATAGCGACTGAAGATGCGCCTCAAATTGGTTCACAGGAAGTAAAATCATCAGCTATAACCCAGCGGCCAAATAGACCGTTAACTCAGGTCGAACGAGGCGAACAGCTAATTTTGTATCGACTCTTTAACGATAGTTCACTGTTATCGCGTTTACAACAAGCAGAGTTAGTTTTTATCCATGATGAATATCAAACGATTTATTTTATGTATGAAAACTTTATCGAGAGTTTCGGCAACTTTTCTTTACCTGATTTTCTCGATTATTTAACAGAAACGGCAGTGAAAAATAAAGTGATTGAAATTGCCTATCTTAATGTACCGCAAGATTCTTCTGAAGAGGAGATAAAAAGCATTTTGCGTTTATTCCAAAAGGCACGCATTGCTGAAAAAATTAATCAAAAGAAATTTATGCAGCAAGAAGCAAGTCAATTGGGCAATATGCAGCAGGCATTAGAGTTGGCAGTTGAAATAATAGATTTAACCAAACAATTGCAGCAAGCTTAATTACACAAAGGGGGCCTTCTTTTCATGGCAAAAGAACAAAAAACAGAATATGATAAAGCGGTAAGTGCCTTTATCAAAGAAAATAAACCCAATGGCCAAGTCGTTTACGACGAATTGTCCAATAAATTGGCCACACCTTTTTCATTAGATGCTGACGCAATGGACAAATTAATCCAAAAAGTTGAAGATGCTGGTATTAGTGTCGTCGACGAAAATGGCGAACCGTCTGTTCACAGCTTAAAGAGCAATGAAAAGAAAGCAGAAGCAGCCAAACAAGAAGACTTGTCCGCACCAACAGGGGTAAAAATAAATGATCCTGTGCGTATGTATTTAAAAGAAATTGGTCGCGTACCACTTTTAACGGCTGAAGAAGAAGTTGAACTAGCCTTAAAAATTGAAGAAGGCGATCAAGAAGCAAAACAACGCTTAGCTGAAGCAAACTTACGTTTAGTTGTTTCCATTGCGAAACGTTATGTTGGCCGTGGAATGCAATTTTTAGATTTAATCCAAGAAGGTAATATGGGGTTAATGAAAGCAGTAGAAAAATTCGATTACCGCAAAGGTTTCAAGTTTTCTACTTATGCGACTTGGTGGATTCGTCAAGCGATTACTCGTGCGATTGCTGACCAAGCCCGGACAATCCGAATTCCAGTTCACATGGTTGAAACCATTAATAAATTGATTCGAATCCAACGTCAATTACTACAAGACCTAGGACGGGAACCAACACCTGAAGAAATTGGTGCAGAAATGGATTTGCCAACTGAAAAAGTACGTGAAATCTTAAAAATTGCCCAAGAACCAGTTTCATTGGAAACGCCAATTGGTGAAGAAGATGACTCTCATTTAGGTGATTTTATTGAAGACCAAGAAGCAACTAGTCCAGCAGAACATGCGGCTTATGAACTCTTAAAAGAACAACTAGAAGATGTTTTAGATACTTTGACAGATCGTGAAGAAAATGTGTTACGTCTTCGTTTTGGTCTTGATGACGGTCGTACCCGGACGTTAGAAGAAGTCGGAAAAGTCTTTGGGGTTACCAGAGAACGGATTCGCCAAATTGAAGCAAAAGCATTGCGGAAATTGCGCCATCCATCTCGCTCGAAACAATTAAAAGATTTCTTAGAATAATATCAAGCTGTTACGCTATTTTATTGGGCTCTTCGTCAAATTGTGTTG
>NZ_JXKG01000010.1 GCF_001885735.1 Enterococcus canintestini
CTTTTGAAGGGTGGTTATGATTAGTCAAATCAAATTGGTAAGAAAAAATTCAATTTATAGTTTTGAAAAATAATTTCAAAAAAGTAGCTGTTTTTTTTGCTATTTTTTCCAACTTTAATGTATTTGACAGCATTTGTGCTATAATGTGTTCGTTGAACTACTTTGCTATGGAATTGATAAAAAAGCAGTGCTTCTTGATTACTGCCTTTTCTATAGTGGGAATTTTTCAAGGAGGAAGGAATATGGAACTGAAAAAGTTAGAGGTGCCGACGACTTCTATTACCGAAGTGAAAAAATCTCCAATGGATGTTTTTAATCAGGCCCGAGAAGCGGGAACAGCTGTTTACGTTTTTAATCGTGAAAAAGTAGCAGGTGTGATGCTAACCCAAGAACAATATGAAAATTTATTACAAGAGCTACATAATCGTCCGGAAGTGGCAGAAGATGAGTTACAAACTGCCGATGGATTAGAAGAATTTTTAGGCAAAATGCGTAACGCTTTAATTACAGGTGCCGCAATTTCAGCTAAAAACCTTGATGAACGGATGGTTGCATTAGGCTTTATTACGCGTAAAACTGGATTTGGCGGGGTAGTTGACATGATTTCCGAGCTAAAAGAAAGTGGTAAAATTGTCTACCAATTACGCAAAAAACATGAAGGTAAAACGATTGTGGCTGAAGTTATTGGTGAACAAGATAGCACTTCTAGTTTGTTTGATAAATTGATCATTAAAAAAATCTATTTGAAAGAATCATAAAAAAACTTCGTGTTCGTAATTTTAAGCGAACACGAAGTTTTTTTATTTGGAGATATGAACTTGTAAGCTAGTTGCCCAAATAATACCCATTACTTGTGGAATTAAATACAGTAAAGATAAAAACAAGACTAAAAAGGCGGGATTAAACGGTTGATAAAAAAAATGCCATTCAGGATGTTGAAATTGTAAAATAACAGAAAATACTGTGGATAGAATATTTCCTGTCAACCATAAAATTAAATGATTGCAAGCTTTAAAATAAAAGCCGACCATAAAAGAAAAGACTAGAGTCATTAAAAAACCTAGAATAGAATGAAAATATGCATCAAGAAGTAATGATAAATAAACAAACGGAATTGCAAAAAACATAACCGGTAGTTTTAAAAATGTTTTTGACATCACGTACCTCCTCGTTTAATATGAATGAGCAGTAATACTTGAGTGTTTCATTCTTTAGTTAAGCTATAATTCATTTTAGGCACTAAAAATGATAAAAACAACGTTATTTAATAGGATTGTTTTAAATTTAATAAAATTCTTATTTATTTCTTTTCTAATTGAAATACAACGTTTTTTATTTTTTGCGATATTAGGGAATAAATAGGGTCGATTTGAAGTGATATAGTGAACTATTACTACTATATCACTAAAAATAAGATTGAATTTTTATTAAGAAAATCAAAAATATCAGAGCTTTTTTAAAAGAATAAATGTTATTTTGTGGGTAAGGAGATAAATGGATGATTGAAGCAGATCAAATTTTGGCTAAGATGAAAAACCAAAAAATTAATTATGATTATGTGTTACGAAAAATGATTACTACTTGGGAAACTGAAGAAAAACGACCACGGATTTTAATTCATAGCTGTTGTGCGCCTTGTAGTACTTATACATTGGAGTTTCTAACGCAATATGCCGATGTGACTATTTATTTTGCTAATTCCAATATTCATCCCAAAAGTGAGTATGAACGTCGTTTGTTTGTGCAAAAGAAATTTGTGCAAGATTTCAATGAAAAAACGGGAGCTAACGTCGGTTTTATTGCCGCGGATTATAAACCCAATGAGTTCTTAGCCATTATCAAAGAAAATCATTTGCAAAACGAACCAGAAGGCGGCAAAAGATGTACGGCTTGTTTTCAAATGCGCCTGGATTTAGTCGCAGAAGAAGCATTAAAAAGAGGATACGATTACTTTGGGAGTGCATTGACCATTTCACCGAAAAAAAATGCGCAATTAATTAATCAAATCGGGATGGATATTCAAAAAATCTATAGCGTGAATTACTTGCCGAGTGACTTTAAAAAAAATAAAGGCTATGAACGGTCAATCCAGATGTGTAAAGAATACGATGTCTATCGCCAGTGTTATTGTGGCTGTGTTTTTGCCGCTAAACAACAAGGCGTAGATTTAAAAGCGGTTAATAAAGAAGCTAAAGCATTTTTGGCAGAGAATACTGAGTTAGTAAACTAAGAATAATATAGCATCTTTACGTGATAAGTAAGAAGTAGTTTTAATAATCAGACGCTAGCTTACTTTTTAAAACTATTTTATTCTGATTAAAACAGTAAGGAAATGAAAATTTCTTTGCTGTTTTTTTTCATTTTGTGGTAGGATAAAACATAAAAAAGTAAGCGGACAAAAAAATTTTAAAAGGAGTGGTGTAGATGGATTTAACACAACGCTTTAATAATCAAGTCTATCAAATTGCAGTATCTTTAATTCGCCAATTTGATGAAAAAGTTTCGGGAATTGAAGGAATACTAAAATTGACTTTAGGAGAGCCAGACTTTAATACGCCACATCATATTAAAGAAGCAGGAAAAGATGCGATTGAACAAAATTATAGTCATTATACTGGCATGTCTGGTTTGGCGGATGTAAGAGAAGCCGCTGCGCTTTTTTTAAAACAAAAATATCATCTTACCTACGACTATACTAATGAAGTTTTGGTAACCATTGGTGCCACAGAAGCAATTTCGGCATCGTTATTAGCGATTTTAAATCCTGGTGATAAAGTTTTACTACCAGCGCCCATCTACCCTGGGTATGAACCGGTAATTACTTTAGCTGCTGCACAACCAATTTATATGGATACTACTGCTGATGACTTTGTTTTAACGCCAGCAGTCTTAGAAAAACATTTGTTAGAATACGGGGATGCAGTTAAAGCGGTAATTTTAAATTATCCAAGTAATCCGACTGGTGTGACCTATTCAAAAGAACAAGTCAAAGCGTTAGCGGCTGTTTTAAAAAAATATCCTGTCTTTGTAATTAGCGATGAAATTTATAGTGAGCTTTCTTATGATGAAGAACATGTTTCCATTGCCGAATTTTTACGGGAACAAACGATTTTAATCAATGGATTATCAAAATCTCATGCCATGACAGGGTGGCGCGTAGGTTTTATTTTTGCACCAGAAGCCTTAACAAAAGAAATTATTAAAGTCCATCAGTATTTAGTAACCGCAGCTTCCACTATTTCTCAAAAAGCAGCTGTACGAGCTTTAATTGAAGGAATTGATGACGGCTTAATTATGAAAGAAGAATATCGCGGACGCCGCGATTTCTTATATGAAAAAATGACAAACTTTGGGTTTAAAGTAGCAAAACCAGCCGGAGCATTTTACCTTTTTGCCAAAATTCCCGACCATTTAGAACAAGATTCGATGAAGTTTTGTGTCGATTTGGCTCAAAAAGCCAAATTAGCGGTGATTCCAGGTATCGCCTTTGGTAAAGAGGCAGAAGGATATATCCGCTTAAGTTATGCGGCAAGTATGGAGCAATTAGAAGAAGCGGTCAGCCGTCTTAATCAATATCTTTTGCAAGCATAAAAAAATAGATGGTACTCTCTTAGTTTTCAATTAGTAAAACAAAGACTAAGAGAGCGCCATCTTTTGTCTTTATTGCGACGAAAAAAATTAGGTGTTATTAGCTGACCTTTTTAGCAAAACGACGGGTTGCCCAATATTCCAAATCGTTTAGTAGAGCACTGATTTTTTGTAAGATTTCTTCTGTCAGCTCCTGTGGCACTGTATGGTTTGATAAAAAGCGATTAGGATAATCTTGTTCGGTAGCCAAAAAAGATGTGACAAAAGCATTGAGTTCAGCTTTTAAATCAACACTTGTGTCTTCACCGGAATAATGGCGCCAAAAATCTACAGCATAGCCATAATTGGGTAATTCGTAATCTTGGTTTAAGTAGCAAACAGGGTAATTTTCAACTAATAGCACCAACTGATTGTAATACTCGGCAATTTCAAAGTGGTGGACACAAAAGTTTTCAAAGCGCGTATTTTTTAAGTGCATCAGTTCTTTTAAAATCGGTGAACACTCTCTTTGTTGTTGTTGCAAAGCCATTGCTTTTTTCTCCGCCCAGACTGACAAATCACCTAAAAGAGGAGCAAGTAAAGAGAAACGGTATTGTGCGCCTTGCTGAATGTCTTTGACCACTGCATCATAATTTTTTAAAAGATAACTATTTTTTAAAAAGAAAGCTTCTACATGCCGCTTTATGAAATCTTCTTCATCAACTGGGGCAAATTGTTCCCAAAGTGTACTAGCATAGCCCATGATATAGCGGTTTCCTACACCTTCATCGGTCTGTAAATAGGTAAATTTGGGGGTAGTTGCTATGACGGAGCCATTTTTACGATCTTTCATGTAATAGATCGTAAAATCTACTTCTTCGCCATCAAAATATTTTGTTACTTTTTCTTGAAAGCTGATAAAGTCCATTTGTTCTAATAAGCGGGTCGTTTGCTCTTTGCTTAGTAAGATTGTCATCACCTACTTTTTGTAATAGTTGTTATCTCATCTTAAATTAATTATAATTTAATTATAGCTGGGAATATAAAAGATGTAAACTGCGGTAAAATAAAAAAAAGCAGTGAACAAAGGCCTATATTAGGAGGGAAAGCTTATGAAATATGCGTTAACAGAATTTTTTCGTCGTTATCGGCAAGGAATTATTTTCTTTGAACAATTACTTTTTATCCCCGCTATGGTAATGATGTTGGCAACAGGACTGCAATATTTTGTTCGTTTTTTTATTGGCTTTCTTGGTGTCGGTCTGCTTTATACGGTTATTCATTTCTTTAGCTCTAAAAAGCAAAACCGTGAAGAACGATTGTATGCTTTACTCCATCCTAATCATGATCAACGGGAAACAGTTTTATTGATAGTCCTTACAGCTTTTTTACTTTATGCTTTTATTGTTTTTAATTTTAGACCATAAAAAAACGGGACGATGACAATTTCTTGTCGTCGTCCCTTTTTAAAATATTCAAAAATTCTAATTTAGTCTAAAGACTTTTATTTGTTTAAGTAATTGAATAAACCACCGATAGTTTTATCGTCTAAGTCAATTTCTTTACCATCTAGTAATACTTTTGTTACTTGGTAGTTATCTTGTAGATCGGGTACTTCTTTATATTGCGCACCGACAAAGTCACTTGCTTTATCATATTTTTTTACTTCTTCTTGTGAACCGGCAATGCTGTAATGAATTTCTAACATAATAATCAATTCCTTTCTAATTGGAACATAATTGTCTTACTGAGTTAAGTATAGTCCTTTTTTTTAATTTAGGGGTGAAATAAGCTCATACTTTTGGCTTTACGTAATCTTTACACAGCTTGATAGAATCTTTACATGCTACTTAAAGTAAGTTTACAAAACGTGTGTAAACTAAAGTTGTACCTAAAGAAAAAGGAGTGACAATTTTGAAAAAAGTTTATTTAGTAGTAACTGCAGCAGTTGTAACGCTTTTACTAGCGGCCTGTGGAAATGGTGGCAAAAAAGCTGAGAGTGCAAGTAATGAAAAAGACAGTGGTGTAAAAATTACGGCAGTAGGATCAACGGCGCTACAACCGCTAGTGGATGCAGCTAAGGAAAGTTTTGAAAGTGAAAATAAGACGTATCAAATTACCGTTCAAGGCGGTGGTAGTGGTACTGGTTTAAGTCAAGTATCTGCTGGTGCGGTAACAATTGGAAATTCAGATGTTTTTGCTGAAGAAAAAGAAGGCGTCAACGCAAAAGATTTAGTTGATCATAAAGTCGCCGTTGTCGGAATGGCACCGGTGGTGAATAAAGAAGTAGGGATAAAAAATATCTCCAAAGAGCAACTTATTGCTATTTTTACAGGTAAAGTAACCAATTGGAAAGAAGTTGGTGGTAAAGATGAGAAAATTGCGGTCATCAACCGAGCTTCTGGTAGTGGCACACGAGCAACGTTTGAAAAATGGGGACTAGATGGCGCGACAGCTATTCAATCCCAAGAACAAGATTCTTCAGGGACTGTCAAAAAAATTGTCGCTCAAACACCTGGTGCCATCAGTTACTTGGCGCTATCTTATATCGATGAAAGCTTGCAGGAACTTTCCCTTGATAATGTAGCTCCAACTGCTGAAAATATTGCTACTAATAAATGGCCTATTTGGTCTTATGAACATATGTACACAAAAGGTGAACCAGATAAAAACGTTAAAAAGTTTTTGGATTATCTTCTAGCTGATGAAATTCAAAATGGACCAGTTAAAGAATTAGGTTATTTACCAATTACTAGTATGAAAATTGAGCGGACAGTTGACGGCAAAGTTACGCCAATTAAATAGCACTTGAAAATTCCCCAAGTAAGAGCAAAACCCCGTAGTAAGCGTTAATTTACTACGGGGTTTTTTATGTTTTAGTAGTTAGAGGACAGGTAAAATGACAGTAAAAGTCGAGCCTACACCGGGGTGGCTTTGTACTTCAATTTTACCCCCTAGTTTTTCAATCGATTCTTTTACAATGGCTAATCCTAAGCCAGTGCCGCCAGATTGACGATCGCGGGCTTTATCAACGCGATAAAAACGTTCAAAGATGCGCTGTTGGTCATCGCTATCAATACCAAACCCTTCATCGGCAACCGTTAAAGTTAAAACGTCGGTTACGGCGTAAGTGATAGTGATTTTTTTACCTTCTGGCGAATATTTAATTGCATTTTCAATTAAATTTTTTGCGATTGGATAAAAAAGCGCAACTTTAGTTGACCAAGTCAAATCAGGATCACCATTGATAGTTAAGGTTAAGTCCTTTGCTTTTCGTTGCGTCGCATAATTTTCTGCGATTTGATTTAATAACTCATAAAGGAAGACAGGTTGAACTGGATCATCCAAAGCTTGTTGTCCTTTTGAAAGTTGAATGATATCTTGGATCAATGCTTGCAGGCGTTTGGCATCTTTTTCCATAATTTGCAAAAAGGCAGTAGTCGTTTCAGAATCGTCTTTTGCGCCATCTAGTAAAGTCTCCGTAAAACCAATTAGAGAAGTAACGGGCGTCTTTAACTCGTGAGAGACATTACTCACAAAATCTTGTTGCATTTTTTCTAATTGGCGAACTTGGGTCATATCATATGACATGACTAAAATTTGTCGTTGTTCATTGAAAAGACGGGCGTCAATATCTAAAACACGTTCACTTTCACCATGCAAGCGAATTTCTTCATGTAAAAAAGGATTTTTTAAAGAAATGCGATAAACAAGTTGAATCAATTGTGGCTCTTTAATTACTTCTGCAAAATTAACATTTTCAGGTAAGTTTTGAAATAGATTCAATTGTCGCTTCATTTCCGGGTTAATCATTACCAATTTGTTTTCACTGTCGACAATAAAAATACCAATCATTAAATCATTTAAAAGAGTGTGTAGTTGCTGTTCTGTTGCAGAATAGGCGTTGTAAGTGTCAGTCATCTGTTCACTTAATTGATTTAATGCTTGATATAATTCTTCCCATTGTGGTGTAGTTTGCATAATGGTTTCTGTTCGACTGGGATCAGCTACCATTTTTTTTATTGCTGGTAGTAGTGTTTCAAGCGGTCGATTTTTTTGGCGTAAAAAATAAAAGACGACAGCTGTAATTAAGCTGCATAAAATAAGATAGACAGTTAAAATTGAATTTTTTACGTTGCTTGCTTGTACCATAAAAGTATGAGTACTTTCTGCAATTCGTAAGATACCAATTAAATGGTTGTCACTTACAATAGGGAGTGCAACATATAGTAACTCTTTTTTTAAAGTAGCGCTTTTTCGTAAGGCAGTTCCTATTTTTCCGCCGGCTAAGACTGTTTTTACTTCAGGACGATTGGAACGGGTGCCTGAAAGGGTTTGATTAGAAGTGTCAAAAATAATTTCACCGGTGGGAGATAAAAAAGTAACGCGCTCATCCGCATGTTCAATGTAGTGCTGACTTAAACTTTGGAATTTTTTTTCATCATAGTTATCTTCAGCGGCAAGGCGCAAAAGTAAATTACCTTTTTTTTCTAAATAATTTTCCTGCTGGCTTAAGACTTGATGTTCAAAAAAACCACTAATCAGTTGCCAAGCGCTAAAAAAGACTACGAGTAAGAGGAAAAACCAAAGAAAGTATTCCAGTAAACGTCTTTTTTTCATAGTTTTGGTTCCTGAAATTTATAGCCAAAGCCACGCACTGTCAATAGGTAACGAGGCTTTTTGGGATCAACTTCAATTTTTTCACGTAAATGGGAGATATGGACGTCGACAATGCGACTTTGACCGGCAAAGTCAAAATTCCAAATGCGATCTAGTAATGTATCGCGATCAATCACCCGATCTTTTCGTTTCATAAAGTAAACGAGTAACTCAAATTCTTTCGGGGTTAAAAAGATCTTTTGATCGTTAACAGTTACCTCATAATTATCCAAATCAGCTTTAATAGCCCCAATCTGCAAGATTTCCCCTGTCAATTCGTCATCAGCATTTTCAATTTCTGCACTTTTTTGTGTTTCTGCTGGTCGCATCCGTCTAAAGATAGCTTTCATGCGCGCCAACACTTCTCTTGGACTAAAAGGTTTTGTCAAATAATCATCTGCCCCAATTTCCAGTCCCAAAATTCGATCAATTGTGTCATCTTTTGCGGTTAATAATAAAATGGGGGTTTCTTTTTTTTCTTGCCGTAATTTTTTGGTGATTTCAATCCCATCAATACCCGGTAGCATAATATCTAAAATAATAAAATCAAATTCTTTTGTTAAAGCTAATTCTAGCCCTTTGTTACCGTCAGTTGCGGCAGTAACAACATAACCTTCTTTTTCTAAATTAAAAGTCAGTAGCGTAACGATTGAGGGTTCATCGTCTACGATTAACACTTTTTTCATAGTAAACTCCTTTGTGCGGTTTTACCTTTTAAGTAAAATTTTCAGGCATTTTTATTTTAGCATACAAACGCAGTGGGGACTATTTAAGGGGTAGAAATAATGCTATAATAAAGGGCGTTAAATCAATTTTTAGAAAAATTAGTGCCTTCTTTTTAAAAAGAGCAAAACTGAAATTTATTTAAAGACCACGTTAGCAAAGAGATTTATTAAAGGAGAGACCTATGCTGGGAATTAGTGCCTGTTTAGGAGGCATCTTTTGTCGTTATGATGGAAAAACACAAAAAATTACTGAATTAGCCCAATTAGTGGTAGAAAATAAGGCAATCTTAGTTTGTCCTGAAGTTATGGGCGGCTTAAATACTCCAAGAGATCCAGCAGAAATTATTGGAGGCGACGGCTTTGATGTTTGGAACGGAACAGCGCAAGTTTTAACGTGTCGGAAAGTCGATGTAACAGCCGCCTATAAAGCAGGTGCAATAGCAGCATACCAAAAACTAAAAGCAGCAGGGGTCACCCACCTAATCTTAAAAGAGCGGAGTCCATCTTGTGGGAGCAGTCAAATATATGACGGCACCTTTAGCGGAAACAAACAAAGTGGTGTCGGAGTTGCCACCGCCTATTTTATAAATAAAGGTTTAAAAATCTATTCTGAAAATAATTATCACCGATTATTAGCCAAAAAATAAGTTGGAGTTTTTTTGATAGGAGGGATTTTATGGAAATTGAAAAAACGAATCGGATGAACGCGCTATTTGAATTTTATTCTACGCTTTTGACCGAAAAACAAATGAATTACATGGAGTTGTATTATGCGGATGATTTTTCACTTGGGGAAATTGCCGAAGAATTTCAGGTGAGTCGTCAAGCAGTTTATGATAATATAAAACGGACAGAAAAAATTTTGGAAGATTATGAGCGCAAACTACATTTATTTTCCGATTATATAGTTCGTGGCGAAGTTTTAGATCGGGCCGAAAACTATATTAAAGCCCATTATCCAAAAGATGAAGAACTGCCAAAATTATTGCAGGAACTTCAAGAAATTGATGAATAGTTTTTAGTTGAAAGGAACGAAGACAATGGCATTTGAAAATCTAACAGAACGTCTGCAACAAGCCATGAGCAAGTTGCGTAAAAAGGGAAAAATTACCGAGGCTGACGTCACGGAAATGATGCGGGAAATCCGCTTGGCATTACTAGAAGCCGATGTAAACTTAAAAGTAGTAAAAGAATTTGTTAAAAATGTACGTCAAAGAGCGGTGGGAACGGAAGTCTTAGATAGTTTATCGCCAGCCCAACAAATCGTTAAGATCGTTGATGAAGAATTGACCAAGACTTTGGGAAGTGAAACAGCGACTTTAAATAAATCGCCTAAAATCCCAACTGTTATTATGATGGTTGGTTTACAAGGTGCCGGTAAAACGACATTTGCGGGTAAATTAGCTAATCATTTGATGAAGACGGAAAAAGCACGCCCGTTGATGATTGCTGGTGACGTTTATCGACCAGCAGCGATTGATCAATTAAAAGTTTTAGGCCAACAATTAAATGTACCTGTTTTTGATATGGGGACAGATGTTAGCCCAGTTGAAATTGTACGGCAAGGGATGGCATTAGCACGGGAAAAGAAAAATGATTATGTTTTAATCGATACGGCAGGTCGTCTGCATATTGATGAAAAGCTAATGGATGAGTTAAAACAGATCAAAGAAATTGCCCAACCAAATGAAATTCTTTTAGTTGTCGATGCTATGACGGGTCAAGATGCAGTGACGGTAGCAGACAGTTTTAACCAACAACTCGGCATTACTGGGGTCGTAATTACTAAATTAGATGGGGATACGCGTGGTGGTGCAGCACTATCTATTCGCCAAGTAACAGGTGCTCCAATTAAATTTACTGGTACTGGGGAAAAATTGACCGATTTAGAAGTTTTCCATCCTGATCGTATGGCCAGCCGGATTTTAGGTATGGGGGATATGCTGACGTTAATTGAAAAAGCGCAGCAAGATTACGACGAGAAAAAAGCTGAAGAATTAGCGAAAAAGATGAAGGAAAATACCTTTGACTTTAATGATTTTATTGAACAAATGGATCAAGTCATGGGAATGGGACCACTAGAAGATTTATTAAAGATGATTCCAGGAATGAATCAAGTACCAGGAATTGAAAACGTCAAAGTTGATCCAAAACAAATTGCTCGTCAAAAAGCAATGGTCATGTCGATGACACCAGCAGAACGGGAAAATCCTGATTTATTAAATCCAAGTCGACGTCGACGAATTGCAGCAGGTTCTGGTAATTCAGTCGTTGAAGTTAACCGGATGATTAAACAGTTTAAAGAAGCCCGTAAAATGATGCAGCAGATGACAAAAGGTCAAATGCCAGCTGGGATGGATCAAATGTTTGGTTCTGGTATTAAAGGTAAAATGGGTAAAATGGCCATGAATCGGATGATGAAAAAACAAAAGAAAAAGAAAAAGCGTAAATAAGACGCAGCGCTACGTAAAAAATTAATAAAAAACCCGAATAATATATACAGCTTTTCTTATCAAAATGATGAGTAAAAGAGCAAAGATTTTGCTTGTATATAGTCTATTCGGGTTTTTATTGGCGCTAAATTTTGATAAGAAAAGGAGCAAGCAATGGAAATTGAAACAACGCGTTTGATTTTACGGCCGTGGCGGGCTGGCGAAGAAGCGTTTTTAGCTCAATTTTTACAAGATGAACGTGTGATGTATGCTTATGAGGGAGCTTTTTCAGCTGAAGAAGTAAAAAATTGGTTGCAGTGGAATTTGCGTTTATACCAAGAAAAAGGTTACGGCCTTTTAGCTATCGTGCGTAAAGGTGATAATAAAATCATTGGTGAATGCGGTCTAACCGATCAAATAGTGCAAGATGAAACATATTCGGAAATTGGTTATCATTTAATTTATGATGCTTGGAAAAATGGCTATGCTATAGAGGCTGCTAAGGCGGTAAAAGAATATGCGCTTATGCAGTTAGGTGCAAAAGAAGTTGTGTCAATAGTAAGAGACACTAATTTGGCCTCCATGAATGTAGCCATTCGTAATGGTATGTTGGTAAAAAGACGATTTATCAAAAATTATCGCAATGTGGTTATGCCTCACTACTTATTTTCTACCTGTACATCTACAATAAGCCAGAAGTAAAAGGTTTGGCGCCTTTTACTTCTGGCTTATTTTGCTAAAAACTTTTATAAAAAATGATCGCCAGTTTGTTACGAAAGATATAATTCCATGAGTTAAAATGTTCCACTTTTTAACTCAATTAGTTTTTGGCTTGGAGTGTGAGTAATTGTTTCATCGTCAATAAAACCCCGTTTTCATCATTACTGCGACAAATATAGTTGGCAGCCGCTTTTGTTTGTTCAAAAGCATTGCGCATAGCAAAGCTAAATGAACCAGCTTGCATCAATTCTAAATCGTTATGGCCATCACCAAAAACCATCGTTTCTTGTGGTGTGACGTTTAAAATTTGTTGTAATTGTGTTACGGTGTGGCGTTTATGTACGCCAAAATTAGTAATATCAATCCATGCGGCTTCAGAAGCGACAATGTGAGCTAGTTTTTTGAATTCAACTAGTTGTGGTGCGATTTTATAGCTTCTTAATTTGTCATCGTAAACTGTAATTTTTACAAAGTCGGCTGTGATGTTATGATAGTCAGCGGTTTTTTCTACGATTTCATAAGAACCGCGCACCATTCTTTCGTTTTCAGCAGATGTGTTTTCATGAATAATAGCTGCTTGTTTTGTGCAAGCAATAATCGTTAGATCATTATGAATCGCTTGTAGTTTACGGATGATTTCTTTACCTAATTTGTTTGGTAATAAAGATTCATAGATATATTTGTCTTTATGCTTAATTCGAGTAGCGCTATCGCCTAAAATCCACAAATCTTTTGTTCCGACGTTTTGAAATAAAGCTTCTACGCGTTCACATTGTTTACCAGTACAAGGGGCAAAGGCCACGTTTTGTTGGTGCATATATTGGCGAACTTCTTGATACAATTTTTCGTCAAATGTACTTTGACTGTTCAAAAAGGTACCATCTAAATCGCTGATAATTAGTTTAATCATTGTTTCCTCCTGTAATCGTTTTTTTTAGTATAACAAGAAATGCTTTCAAAAAATAAAACGTCACAGCAGATTCCATGACGTTTTACAATTTGTAATTCAAATTTTTAGTTTTTTGTAAATTTTATTACGAAAAATCATTTATTTTTAAGTTGTGCTTTTTAGCACGATAAATCTCCCACTTCGTTTTGATAGCAGAAAAGAAAACTAAAACAAAAAGAAGAATTCCTATTATCGTAATCGTAATGAAGGTACTTAAAATTGTTTGTGTAAAAGAGACTGCTTCCTGGCTGTCTTTTAAGATAAAGTAAAGTTGCCACGTATTTGTAAAGGCGTTTATTATAATAAAACTCGTAAACACCCACATCAAGCCCCAAATCGGCCAGCGCGAATCTTGGTGTAAGAGATAATCGCCATCATTTTCTAACGAAAGAGTACGATATTTACGGGCAGTCCAGCCTAAAAATAAAAAGATCAGCACAAGAAAAATTGGTATCATCCACCAATAACCACCAGTTTTTCCTATGGTGTAAATAAATAGATTCTCTGGATTAAATGAAAACGGATCAGCATTTTGGCGATTAAAGAGATTTAAAAAACTATTCCAAGCAGGGGGTAAAAAGCTAGCAAAAAAGACAAATCCTACCCAAGTTAATGGTCCCAAAATCAAATTACCGACCATTGATCCAATGAACATACTACATGTAAATAAAAGCACATTTAAGGTAAAGCTAGTTACCACCGAATGGAGTAACTGCCCCCAAGTTACATTTAAATATGGAGCGGGAATGCCTAGTTTTAAATAGCAAATATAAAAAAGTTGGCTAAAGAGTAAACTACCTAGAATTGGGAGCGCTACGTAAATTAATTTTTGAGTAAAAAGTTGGCTGCGTTTTTGTGGTAATGCAAATAAGAAACGATTAAAAGCTGTCTTTTCATCAATAAAGAAGATCAGAAACCCTGCTAATCCGACTAACAATAAGCTTAATAAAGCATATCCTTGTCCAGTCATGCCATAATAAACAGTCTTGGGGTTATAGTTTTGATGTTCTTTATTTGAATTTTGTTGGGCTTGGTAGGAATCACGATAAAAATAAAGTTGATCTGCAATATAATCTTGCCGAGAAGCGTAAGGAGTATCTTGATTTTTCTCACTATTCCAATAAGTAAACGCTTCTGAGTGCTTTTCATATTCCGCTTTAAATTCTTGTGAATGAAGATAATTGTTTTGAGAATGCCAATTTGAAACCGCGCTAAAAGCATTCAAAAAGTAAATACCAAAAATTATTAGCGCAAAGGCGATGAGTGCTTTGCCATATCGTTTTAAATAGATTGTTTTTAACATAAGTAAACTCCTTTTCTAAGCTAGCAACTGCTCGTTTTTTAAGTTTGCTTCAAAAAGATCTTCCAATGATAATGGCAGTTCTTCAAAAACTAAAGGATCATAGCTTTTAATGAGCGCTGCTAATTCAGCGGTATAATTTTCAAATACCGCCACAATAACTCTACCTTGGATAGTAATAAGTTTTGAATTCTCTTTAATAAACGGTGGTACTTGTTTGGTACGAAAAACCAATTGAAGTTTGCGGGCGTTTTTTCGCATGTTTTCTAACGTATAGTCTTTGGTTATTGTCTGTCCTTTTAATAATAAGGCTCGATCAATTAGTCCTTCTAATTCTTGTAAATTATGGGATGCAATGAGGGCACAACGATTATTTGCTGCCAAATGAGTTAATAAAAGCCCGATGACTTTTTTACGGATAATGATATCTAAACCATCAAAAGGTTCATCTAGTAATAAATATTTGGCATTTGAAGCAATCGCTAAAATCATTTGATATAACCCTTGGATACCTTTAGAAGCTTTGCGATAAAGCATTTTAGGATTGAGTCCATGTTCTTTTAATAGCTGTAAATACAAATCTTGATCAAATTTTGGGTAAGCGGTACGATAAAATTCATTAATCGCTTGCAGGGAATAGTATTTTAAAAAATTATCCAATTCATCAATATAAAAAATTTCAGTTTTTAATTGACTATTTCGAGCAATATTTTGTCCGTTAATCGTAATCTCACCTGCATCTGGTAGATAATTGCCAGCAATCGTGCGGAATAAAGTCGTCTTACCAGAACCATTACGCCCGATTAAGCCGATAATTTCATTTTCATTCAAACTAAAATCAATATCTGTTAAGACAGTTTTCGTTCCAATCATTTTTGTTAGTTGTCTAATTTTCATTTTAAATTTTCTCCTTTAAATTGAGGATCTTTCAGCCAGCTAATTAGTTCAGCTTCTGAAACTTGTAGTTGTAACGCTTCGATGACGAGTTCTTGGAAGTGTTGTTTTAGCTGGCTAATGCGCATTTCATCGCGGGGAATATTTTCCTGACTTTTAACAAATGTGCCTTTACCTTTCACTGTAATCAAAACATTTTCAGTTTCTAAAACTTTATAGGCCTTACTAATCGTATTGGGGTTCATTAAAAGATCTTTGGCTAATTCACGGACAGAGGGTAAGCGATCCCCAGGTTGTAATAAACCAGTCACAACCTGATGCTTAATAGTTAAAATCAATTGCTCGTAATAAGGCTTGCTACTGTTTTTATCAATGGTAAACATGAGGCGCTCCTTTCTAGTGATAATTTTTATTTAAAACAATCTTGTGTCTATGTGTACTAATATACGCAGTACACTTTGAAAATGCAATAGGTTTTTGGCTAAAAAATTTAACGAACAACTTTTAAAGCGTAAATACAGCTAAGCAGATTACAAATAAATTTTATTTGTATATTTTATTATTGAATTCGAAAAGAATTTATTTTCTGATAAAATAAAAAGAAATGATTATTAAAGGAGAAAAGGATGAAGCGATGTGATTGGGCAAAATCTGGCAATGCTGCGATGAAAGATTATCATGATACCGTCTGGGGAGTACCGGAATATCGGGATGACTATTTATTTCGTAAATTAATTTTAGATATCAATCAAGCGGGATTAAGCTGGCAGACAATTTTAAATAAAAGTGAGGCTTTCGATGAAGCGTATGATAATTTTGTGATCGAAAAGGTCGCCGCTTTTGATGATAAAAAAGTGGCAGAATTAATGAACAATGCAGGTATTATAAGAAATCGACGCAAAATTGAGGCAGCCATTCAAAATGCAAAATGTGTTTTAGCTATCCAACAAGAGTGGGGGAGTTTTGCTAATTACTTATGGCATTTTGTGGCAGGAAAACCAGTTGTTTCAGGTTTTAAAACAGCAATAGAAGTTCCAGCGACCACTGCATTATCTGATGAAATCACAAAAGATTTAAAAAAACGGGGATTCAAATTTGTTGGTAGCACCATTATTTATGCTTTTTTACAAGCAATCGGAATTGTAAATGATCATTTGACCACCTGTTTTCGTTATGAAGAGATTATAGAAAAAACTATGGATAAGAAAAGTTGAATAGATGAATAGAATAGCCTTGTTTACTTGTAAAAATTAGGCTATTAGTCTTAAGCAGGGTGAAAATAGGCTAGCTTGTCTAATAAAAAATACCAAAACGACAATAAAGTCGTTTTGGTATTTTTAATCATCAATTAAGCTGTTAATTTATTGAAAAATGTTACATATTTGTCAACGATTAATTGGAAGAATTTCGCTGTGTCTTCCACGATAGTGCCATCTTCTTTAACTAAATTATGAATGCCGCCGATATATGCTTCTGGTTGTTGCAAGGTAGGCATATCTAAAAAGACTAATGATTGACGTAAATGATGATTAGCACCAAAACCGCCAATACCACCAGGAGAAGCAGTTACAACAAGTGCTGGTTTACCACCCCAAACACTTGAACCCATTGGACGTGAACCAACATCTAAAGCATTTTTTAGTGCCGCTGGGACAGAACGATTATATTCAGGTGAGAAGAAGAAGACACCATCTACACCTGCAACTTCGGAACGAAATCTTTTCCAAGCTGCGGGCATATTATCATTTTCTAAATCTTCATTGTAAAATGGTAAATCGGCAATCTCAATGAATTTGGCCTCAAAACCAGCTGGTAATAGTTTTGCAAATTCTTTAGCGACCGCTAAGTTGTATGAGTCTTTACGTAAACTCCCGACGATAAAACCAATAGTTTTCATAAATACAATTCCTCCTAAAATTTTATGAGTTACTAACTTTTGTTACCATAATCATAACAAGAAAAGTAGGCAGAAAACAAAAGATACGTCTTGTTAAAAAACGAGCGATATTTTTTTACTTGAAATACTGATTATTGCTCACAAAATTAAGCGTTAAAAAAAATTATTTTACCTGTAAAGAAAAAACTCTTTACACCAAAGAAAAAACCTGTTAAACTACCTCTTGTGATTAAATTATATGGAGGTGGAATTGTAATGGCAGTAAAAATCCGTTTAAAACGTATGGGTTCTAAAAAGAAACCTTTTTATCGTATCGTAGTAGCAGACTCTCGTTCTCCTCGTGATGGACGTTTCATCGAAACTGTAGGTACTTACAATCCTTTGATTGACCCTGCAGAAGTAACAATCAAAGAAGATTTAGTTCTTGATTGGTTGCAAAAAGGTGCACAACCTTCTGATACTGTTCGTAACATCCTTTCAAAACAAGGCGTTATGAAAAAACACCACGAAGCAAAATATACGAAATAAGGTGACTGATGATGACTGATTTAACTGATTTAGTCTTGACGATTGTTCGTCCGTTAGTTACTCAGCCTGATCTTGTGAAACTTGATGTTGAAGAGTCAGCTGACTTTTATGAATATAATTTGAGCGTGGCACCAGAAGATATCGGTCGTATCATCGGCAAACAAGGTCGGGTCGCAAAAGCAATCCGTACCATTGTCTATGGTGTACGAACGGAAGGTACCAAAAAAATCCGACTAAACATATTAGACGGGAAATAAACAAAGATTAAGGCAGTTCCTTTTAGGAACTGCCTTTTTTCATACTTCAGACGGAGGAAAAAATTACTTTTTTAGGCGATAATAAAAGAAAAAGAGGAGGAAAAAACGATGACAGAATGGCTTGTAATTTTAGCAATTATTATTATTTTGTTTATTATTTTTAAACTGGGTTCTTTTTTATGGCGCTTTTTAGGCTTAGCAATGGCTATCTTTTTAGTGTGGGTCTTTAAAGATGATATTAGCAATTGGTTTAACCAAGCGGTAACACAAATTAATGCCAATGGTATTGAATCTGTCTTAAACAGTGGTGTCGACTTTGTGAAAGAATCGTTTACTAGCATCAGTAATTGGGTTTCTAATCAAATTGGCTAGTAAGATAAGTCGTATTAATTGTCAACTGACTTCAAATTGAGTACGCTTAATTTTAATCAATAAATCTTTTTTTATTGACGTAAAAAGATGAAATTTTAAGTCTTAAATTTGGAGGGTTAAAATGAAAAAGATAATCATAATGAGTGTATTACTTTTAACTTTAGCTGGTTGCGGACAAAAAGCAGCCGAGACAAAAGACACAGATCAAGCACAAACGACAGTTACAACAACTGCCAAAAATACTAATACGCAGTCGACTAGCAGTAGTACAAGTACAAAAAATAGTACAAACACAAAGCAAACAGATGCTTTGGCTGAATTAAAAAAGGAAAATCCCGAGGCATTACTACCCACTGATATTCCACGGGATGAAAATCGTGCTTTAAATATTGCAATGGATAAACAAAGTGACAGCTTAGCAGTGTTGTACTACATTATGGATACTCCATTAGTGTTAAATGATCAAAGTTTAAACCAACAAACGCCTTTTGCTCGCTATAAAATGGAGCAATTTGACACAAAAGCCGCGGCTAAAAAAGCTGTTTCGTATCAATTTGATGACGGGGGCAAAAAAGTTGATTTAGGTCATAATATTACCGCTTATAGTCAAGGTGCCGCTGGTTCAACTTATTTAAATTGGCAAGAAGGTAACTGGTCAATTTTAGTGCGGGCTAGTAATGTAGCCGGTCAAGACGGAACTGCATTAGCAAAAGAAGTTGTCAATTATCTAGAAAAAGCAACTTTGCCAGCGCCAAAAGACGTAGGTCAAATTACAATTGATATGGCCCAAAACGGTTATGAAGCCAATCAGGTGGTTTGGCAAGAAGGTAAAACTGTTTATACTGTGGCCCATGAAGATACTATTCCAGCTCTAGAAATGGCTGTTTCGATGAACAAATAGCTGATTTGTCTTACTTTTAAAATTAATTCTTCCCCAATAAAATTATCTGCTTAGCTGTTTAGAAGCTGGCAAAGATGATTTTGTTTGGGGATTTTTTTGTTTTTTACTAATTGTTTAATTATTAGATGTAATCGCGATAGAAAAATATGGAAATGTTATAATAAAAGTATCGTTACCAAAATGATTTGTCCAATTGTTAGAAAAGTAGGTTGGTTTATGCAGTTATATCGTAATTTAAATTTATTAGAAGATGAAAAAATTATAAAAAAATTGAATATTGCTTCACTAATAGTGATGGCGGTTTGCTACGTTCTTTTATTATTACCACCTATCAGTCAGCTCCCCTTTAAAAGTATATTTTTTTTAGTTGAATTTTGTGCTATTGTCATTAGCCTTGTATTAGTGGTAATCCTTCATGAGGGCATACATGGTATCTTTTTCAAGATTTTTAATCGTAACGGAAAAGTAAAATTTGGCTTTAAAAACCAAATGGTATACGCCACTAGTCCGGGATCTTTGTATCGAAAATGGCAGTTCTTTTTAATTAGTATTGCCCCCTTTGTCATTTTGACGACATTGTTACTTATTGTCATGCGGGTATGGCCATATACTTGGCTACGTTTATTAATTGCGGCTCATAGTGGTGCTTGCGTCGGCGATTTTTATTGGTGCTATTTATTATTAACGACGCCTAAAAATTTATTAGTAGAAGATACTGAAGTAGGATTGAACCTCTACAAAGTAGGCTAGCAGAAAACTCTGAGGCATGATAAAATGAATCAGAAATTTTACTTGAGATAATAAGGGAAAAGAGGCTATAAAATGGAATATTTAAATGTTGGAAAAATTGTCAACACCCATGGCATTCGTGGGGAAGTGCGGGTCATTTCGCAAACAGATTTTCCCGATGAGCGCTATCAAAAAGGAGAAAAACTATTTTTATTTCGTGAAGGGATGCCACCGCTAGAATTGACTGTAGCGGGTCACCGTCGCCATAAAAACTTTGATTTGTTAACTTTTGAAGGTTATCCTAACATCAATGATGTTGAAAAATTTCGCGATGGTATTTTAAAAGTTGCTAAAGACAATCTTGCCCAACTGGCTGAAGATGAATATTATTATCATCAAATTATTGGCTTAATTGTTGTTGATGAAGATGACAAAGAAATTGGTAAGATAAAAGAAATTTTATCTCCGGGGGCAAATGATGTCTGGGTGGTGCAACGAAAGGGTAAAAAAGATGCTTTAATTCCTTACATTGCCTCAGTTGTAAAAGAGATTGATTTAGCAAATGGTATCGTAAAAGTAGAATTGCCAGAAGGGTTGATTGACGATGAGGATTGATGTATTGACTCTGTTTCCCCGCATGTTTGAAGGACCAATGGGAGAATCAATTATCGGCAAAGCACGAGATAAAGAGTTGTTAGAAATTAATGTTGCTAATTTTCGTGATTTTGCTAATAACAAGCATAAAACGGTCGATGATTATCCGTATGGTGGGGGCGCTGGGATGCTTTTAAAAGTGCAGCCGATTTATGATAATTTAAAAGCAATTGAAGAAGCAACTCCGAACGTAAAAAAAAGAGTCATTTTATTAGACCCTGCCGGTAAGAAATTTGACCAAAAAGTTGCCGAAGAGTTTGCCAAAGAAGAGCATCTGATTTTTATTTGTGGGCATTATGAGGGCTATGACGAACGGATTCGTAGTCTTGTCACCGATGAAGTTTCTTTAGGAGATTACGTTTTAACCGGTGGAGAACTTGGTGCGATGGTGATGATTGACGCTACTGTGCGCCTTTTACCAGATGTTTTAGGCAATGAAACTTCAGCAAAAACAGATTCTCATTCAACTGGTTTACTAGAACATCCGCAATATACCCGTCCAGCAGAATTTGCGGGGATGAAAGTGCCAGAAGTTTTAATGAATGGCAATCATAAATTAATTGAAGCTTGGCAATTGAAAGAATCCTTAAGACGGACTTATTTACGTCGTCCGGATATGCTGGCTTCTTATCCTCTAACTAAAGAAATGGAAAAAATGCTGGCAGAAATTAAACAAGAAGAGCAATCTGTGAAATCGTAATTTTTTTTATAACTAATAGCCATACTTATCTACTTTGTCTGTTTGTACAGTTGCGGTAGTTAAGTACATGGCTTTTTTTGTTTTAGCTCGGGTTGAATGTAAAATTGTTCAATTGCGATTTTTTAATGGTGTTTAGATTTCATAAAAAACTTTTCTCTTGGTACAATTAAAAGAGAAACTGTTGTTAAAGGAGGGCTTCTTATCGTCAAAAGTGGGACATTAACCAATGAAGAGCTTTATGAAAAGATTTCTACTGGTGTCAATATCAAAAAAGAAAATTTTGTTATTTTAGTTTGTGCTATTTTTATTGTTTCAATTGGCTTAAATATAAACTCGCAACCAATTTTAATTGGGGCTATGTTAATCTCGCCATTGATGGCACCAGTCCAAGGTCTAGGTATGGGGTTGGGCGTTTTTGATAGTCATTTAACGATTCGCGCGCTACGTTTATTAGTATTAGAAGCGCTTTTTGCAGTCGTAAGTGCCTTGCTTTATTTTTGGTTATCACCGCTAACTTATGCAAGTAGTGAAATTTTAGCACGGACAGAACCGACAATTTGGGATGCAATCATTGCTATTTTAGGTGGCACGGCAGGAATGATCGGTGCCAGACAAAAAGAAGCGAATAATATTGTACCCGGTGTAGCCATTGCGACAGCTCTGATGCCACCACTATGTGTGATGGGCTATGCGATTTATACCCAAGATTTGGGGATGTTTTTTGGATCGGGATATTTATTTTTAGTCAATGTTGCTTTTATTACGATTACAACATTTCTGGTGGTGCGGGTACTACATTTAAACTATCGAATAGCAGTTGATAATAAAATGGAAAAGCGGCGGCATTATCTTATGGTTGCAGTAGCTGTTTTAATTGCAATTCCCAGTTTTATTTCAGCGGGAAATTTGATCCAAACAGAAATGTCGCAACAACGGGCAAAAGGATTTGTTAATAATGCGATGGCTGATTATTATGTTTTAAATCAAAATATTGATGAAAACAAACAAATTTTAACTTTGGACTTATTAGGAAGAAAGCCCGATGACACTGAATTAGAGCAGTTGAATCAAAAACTAAACGACTATCATCTGGGAGATTATCAATTAGTTATTAATCAAGTAGCCAATAACGAGACAATCAATATGCAAGATATCGATCACTATATTGATCAAAAAATACAAAACCAACAGCTACCTAATCGCGTAACGACGAAGCCCAGTCAGTCTTTATCAGATACTATGGATGAGATGAAACGGCAATTATTCTTAGATTATTCCACTCAAATAAAAAAAGTTAGTAGTGACACGCATACTACAAACGATAATGAAACAGGAAAAATAACCGTTACTTTAGCGCCAGATGTAACCAAACAACAACAAGAGCAAATAAGACAATCATTAGAAAAACTAATTTCTGAAACTGATTATGACATTAGTAGTGAACTAAAAAAATGAATTTGACAAGAATTTCTTCTTTACATCTCGTTTTGATATATGGTAGTATGTTTGAGTGAGTGTTTCACTCAACTATTACGATAATCCGCTGAGGTGACGCACCTTAAGATTGTTTGGAAATAAGGAGAATGATAAAAATGAATCCATTGATTCAAGAACTAACTCAAGAACAATTACGTACTGACATTCCTGCTTTTCGTCCTGGTGACACAGTTCGCGTTCATGCGAAAGTTGTCGAAGGTACAAGAGAACGTATCCAGTTATTTGAAGGTGTTGTTATCAAACGCCGCGGTGCTGGTATCAGCGAAACTTACACTGTTCGTAAAGTATCAAACGGTGTTGGTGTTGAACGTACTTTCCCATTACACACACCACGTGTTGCTAAAATTGAAGTCGTTCGCTACGGTAAAGTTCGTCGTGCAAAATTGTACTACTTACGCGCTTTACACGGCAAAGCTGCTCGTATCAAAGAAATCCGTCGTTAATAATAACTTATCGAATGGTAAAAGAACCCTTAACTGTAAAGGGTTCTTTTTTTGTTGTCGTTATTATTTAGGAGAAATGAGATGAAAAAAACTAGCTATAAAACAGCAAGGGGCAAAAAAGGGGCAGGCTATTACAATTTTTCCAAATCTGTTTTTAGTTTTTCTTTCGCTTTTTCGTTACATACAGATAGATTCGTTGTGTGATTTTGCTATTTTAAATGTTTACGTCTTTGAAATGTTTTACAAATTTCTTGGTAAATATGTAGTACTCATCAACCCTCAAAAAATCATATCGGACATTTTGAATTAGATAAATCAGTTCAACTACTACTTTAACCCCAGTATTTACTTTCAAATAACAGCAATAAAATTCACAAGATAAAAACTTGTTATAAAATATTTTTTACAATAAAGAAATACTAGATTAATGTGGAATAAATACACATATTTTCAGTATTGTATAATATTTTTATTTATAAGTGGTTGACAAGCTGTTTTTCGTTTGTTATTCTTTCAACGGAAAATAAAATATGATTTGTTAGGTGAGGCTCCTATACAAACACAGGCTACTGCCCAAAAATGTCGAGAGACGCCAATGGGTAGAACAGGAATTGTCGAATACAAGGCTCTTCTTAAGGTAGCTAAGATGTTTATCTTTACGTTGTATAGTGCCAAAACTCAACGATTAGATCAACGTCTATTTGTCATGTGTTTTGATAATTATGGTACGGCTTTTCGTGGAGTTTACTGCGAAAAGCCGTTTTTTTGTTGGTCTGATTGTGATTTTCCAATAAAGCGAAAGGAGAAAAAAAAGATGTTGCTTTAAATTTACATTTTTTAAGGACAAGTAAGAGTAGCCAAGTGGTAATTACTGCTAAATATGCAAAGCATTTTGAAACGAGGAGATGAAAACAAATGGACGATAGTAGTTCGAAGAACATGGGTTTGCAGAAATGGGGAAAACAAACTAAAAGGCAATTATTGTCTATTTGTTTTTAACTCCTCAGCTCTCCAAACCCTAGCTCAGGAGGTTTTTTTATGAAAACGCTAGGAGAATTTGTCCTATTTTTAGGGATAGGAATTTTATTGTGGCGAATGTTTATTGGAGAGAAGGAAGAGAAGATGGAAAAGAAAAAACTAAAACGAAATAGTGTTAATTATGAATTAATGGCCAAAAAGACAGTAAACAATCTTTTTGAGACATTTCAAAGTTCCAACAGAGGATTATCCTTTGAACAAGCTGAAGACCAAAGAGCAAAATATGGGGATAACAAAATTGCATATGGAAAGAAAATGCCACTTTTCATTGAAGCACTAAAAGCGTATATTACGCCATTTACTTTGGTTTTAATTGGGCTTGGGATTACATCATTTGTGACAGATGTTGTTATTGCATCTCCTGAAGAACGTGATTTTTTTGGTAGTGGGATAATTTTTGCGATGGTATTAATTAGTGGTACTATGACTTTGATTCAGTCGGTTCGTTCTAATCAAGCTGCAGAAAAGTTGAAGTCTTTAGTTAAAGTGACAGCTACAGTTAAACGAGAAAATCAATATGTTGAAATTCCGATGTCAGAAATTGTTTGTGGGGATATTGTAAAATTAGCTGCCGGAGATATGATTCCGGCTGACATGCGTCTTGTAAATACAAAAGATTTATTTATTTCACAATCAGCTTTGACAGGAGAGAGTTACCCGGTCGAAAAACGTGCCGAAGCACTTATCACGAAACGTAATACAGAAACTAGTTATGAAAATATGGTGTATATGGGAAGCAATGTAGTCAGTGGAAGTGCTAAAGGAATTGTAATTGCGACTGGCAATCAGACATTATTTGGAAATATCGCAGAGTCATTAGCTAGTACACCGGTTAAGACCAGTTTTGAAACTGGTATCAAAAAGACCTCATTTGTGTTTATTAAATTTATGGCATTAATGGCACCAACCGTAATCATCATCAATGGGTTTACTAAAGGTGATTGGCTAGAAGCGTTTTTGTTTGGACTTTCAGTAGCTGTCGGTTTAACTCCAGAAATGTTACCAATGATTGTGACTACCAATTTGGTTAAGGGTGCTACTGTTATGGCAAAAAAAGGCACTGTCATTAAAAATTTGAATTCCATTCAAAACTTTGGCGCAATCGATGTTTTGTGTACGGATAAAACAGGAACTCTAACGCAAGATAAAATCATTTTAGAATATCATTTGGACTTAAATGGTAATGAAGATGCGCGGGTTTTACGCCATGCTTATTTAAATAGCCACTATCAGACTGGGTTAAAGAATTTATTAGATGTTGCGATTATTGAAACGGCTAGGAAGCAATTGGACACAAATAAAATTCGTTATAAAAAGGTGGATGAAATTCCTTTTGATTTTGAACGTAGAAGAATGAGTGTAGTCGTAGAAGATCCAAGTGGAAAAACACAAATGATCACAAAAGGCGCAGTCGAAGAAATGCTGCAAATTGCTAGTTTTGTTGAGATTGACGGCAAAATTACGGCATTAACACAAGCGGTTAAACAAAAGGTTTTAGAAAAAGTGAACGAGCTAAATGAAGATGGCTTGCGGGTAATTGCCGTAGCTCAAAAAACTAATCCAAGTGTTGTTGGTGAGTTTTCGATTTCTGATGAAGCTGAAATGGTTTTAATCGGCTATTTAGCTTTTCTTGATCCACCAAAGGAAACGACAAAACAAGCATTGGAAACACTAAAAAATCACGGTGTAGATGTCAAAGTCTTAACCGGTGACAATGCATTAGTAACAAAATCTGTCTGCCAACAAGTGGGACTAAAAGACGAAAATATTATTAGTGGAGAAGATCTTAGTAAAGTATCGAAGCAAAAACTAAGTAAATTAGTGGAAGAAAACAATATTTTTGTAAAGCTAAATCCACAGCAAAAACAACAAATTACGACTGTTTTAAGAGAAAACGGTCATACTGTAGGTTTTCTTGGGGATGGCATTAATGATGCGCCGGCAATGAAAGCCGCAGATGTCGGCATTTCGGTGGATACAGCAGTTGATATCGCCAAAGAATCTGCAGACGTTATCTTATTGGAAAAAGATTTAATGGTCTTAGAGCGTGGAATTATTTTGGGTCGCGAAACTTTTGGCAATATTATGAAGTATATTAAAGCGACTGCAAGTTCTAATTTTGGCAATATGTTTTCAGTTTTAGTAGCTAGTACTTTCTTGCCATTTTTACCAATGTTGCCATTACAAATTCTCTTTTTAAATCTTATTTATGATATCTCATGTGTTTCAATTCCTTGGGATCGGATGGATAATGAGTATTTAGTTACGCCAAAACGCTGGCAAGCTAAAACAATTGGAAAATTTATGCTATGGTTGGGCCCAACAAGTTCTGTTTTTGATATTACTACGTATTTATTAATGTATTTTATTATTTGTCCGGCTGTAATCGGAGGAAACTACCATACATTAAACCCACAACAACAACTAGCTTTTATTGCTCTCTTCCACGCTGGCTGGTTTGTGGAGTCACTATGGTCTCAAACGCTTGTCTTACATGCATTACGTACACCTAAAATTCCATTTATTCAAAGTCGTGGCTCGTTTATTATGATGACAATCACTTCATTAGGAATTTTAATTGGTTCTATTTTACCTTTTACAACATTTGGTCACAATTTAGGGCTCGCGATATTACCAACGAATTACTGGTTATGGCTAATTCTGACGATTATAGCTTATCTTACATTAGTTACGTTAGTTAAACGATTTTATATTGGGCGTTACCAAGAATTATTGTGAGCATAAAAAGTAAAGTTTATAGACAATGAAAATACAGTATAGCAAAAAAAGGAGTCTGTTATTAACAACTCCTTTTTTGCTAGCTTAAATTATAATTTAGTGTCTTTTTGCTTTTGTATTAACGATTACTGTCAAATTAAGAAATTGGTAGTCATTCAATTCGTTTATCAATTAATCCCACTTGAAAGCCAGCTGCAATTTTATCGGTACGGGATGGATGGACAAGCATAAATTTATTCGTTACTTTAACAAGAGGATTATCAACTTCTGTGGTTAATGGGGTATTTGTCCCTTTAATTAAAGCAATTGCCTGTTGGTAGCCATCTTCATTTGTTTCAATGGGACTGTAATGTAAAGTTGTACTGAATAGTTCAATTGCAGTGCCTTTTTCTAGTAAAAAACTTTCCATTAGAGTTGCATCGTAAGTATTATCTACAATATCGTAACGATGCCCTACAACCAAAATTGCGTCAGTAAGTGCGACAATTACTTCACTACCTTGATGAAATTCAATGGCGGTGATTGCTTTGTTATGTCCAGCGCCAGAACCAAACTGAATTGGTAAGCCTGCAAAAATATTTTTTTGCACCCAATCAAATTCTGGTAAAGCTTCAATTGCTGGGACTGAAGCGAGATATTGATTTCCTTCTTTTGGTGTGGCGATCAGCTTTTTTTCTTCCATCGTGATCACCATATTGCTAAAATCGTATTCTGTTATAGTGCGGCCATAAGTTTTAAAAGATGGATCTTGAGTTGTTTTCATTTTTTACTCCTTTCTTCTTTCCTTTTTATTTTACTCCCAAATGTTTTTATTTGCATTAATTTGTTTGGTTTATAATATTTTTAGTTTTATTTTGTTCGTTTTTATCGATTGATACGATAAAGATAGAAATCTGAGCTGATATATTTACTAATAAAGTAGAATATTTTTTTAGTCCCATACTACCCTCTTAATGTGAAAAAAATAACTTTTGTCTCATGAAAAAAATTGAAAAATCTTGATTTAAAACTGATGAAGCAAAAACAAAATTTAAAATTCTCATTGACATTAAAAATGGTGGTTATTTAAATAAATTTCTCTCAGTTAATTATTCTTGAAATTTATAAATGAAAAGAATAAACTAGTCCCTGTGAATTTTCAGAAAAATTTATCTATTTAAAATACTGAAGCAAAAGGAGCTTTAATATGGAAGAAAAAACTTTTATGGGGCAACCACGAGGGCTTGCGACGCTTTTTTTCACTGAGATGTGGGAACGATTTAGCTATTATGGTATGCGGGCAATTTTACTTTATTATATGTACGATGCTGTCACAAATGGTGGTCTGGGTTTACCAAAGGCAACAGCTGTGGCGATTATGTCTATTTATGGTTCAATGGTTTATATGTCAAGTATTGTTGGGGGCTGGATTTCAGATCGACTTCTAGGTTCTCACAAAACAGTCTTTTATGGCGGTATTTTCATTATGTTTGGCCATATCGTTTTAGCAACGCCATTTGGCTTAGCAGCGCTATTTATTTCAATGATTTTGATTGTAATTGGCACAGGGATGCTAAAATCAAATGTCTCCGGCATGGTTGGGCATTTGTATTCTAAAGAAGATTTAAGACGTGATACAGCTTTTTCGATTTTTTATATGGGGATTAATATTGGTAGTTTAATTGCGCCGATTATTGTGGGGACTTTAGGTCAAAAAGTTAATTACCACTTAGGATTTTCTATTGCTGCTGTCGGTATGTTTTTTGGGTTAGTACAATATCGTCTGCAAGGGCGGAAAACCTTAGCTAACGTTGGGGTAGAAGTCGCAAATCCACTTGTTGGCGCAGAACGAAAGAAATTTTTCCGTAACCTATTTATCGCATTGATCGCTGTAGTTATTATTTTTGGTGGAGCAGCGTTAACCAATCATTTAGACGTTGACTTTTTCATTGATAGTGTAAGTATTTTAGGTGTTTTATTGCCTATTTATTATTTCACTACGATGTTACGTTCAAAAGACGTAACAGCAGATGAAAAGAAAAAAGTATTGGCATACATTCCTTTATTTTTATCAGCGATTGTATTTTGGTCACTAGAAGAGCAAGGTTCTTCTATTTTGGCTTTATTTGCAGCGGACCGTACCCAAGCAACTATCTTTGGAATTACGATTCCTGCTAGCTTATACCAAACTTTAAATCCATTATTTGTTGTGCTATTAACACCTGTGTTTGTCTGGTTATGGACAAAATTGGGTAAAAAACAACCAACAACAGAAGTGAAATTTGCAATTGGCTTAATTTTAGCCGGACTATCTTTTGTATTATTAATGTTTCCAAGTTTAATTTATGGTGTAAATGAAAAAGTCAGTCCATTGTGGCTAGTCGCTAGTTTCTTTATTATGATTGCAGGTGAAATGTGCTTGTCACCGGTTGGCTTATCTGTGACTACAAAATTAGCCCCTAAAGCGTTTGAAGCACAAACTTTAGCAATTTGGCTATTAGCAGATGCTTCTTCACAAGCAATTAATGCTCAGATTACGCGGTTTTATTCACCTAGTACAGAAGGTAGTTACTTTGCAATAGTTGGTGGGGTGGCAGTAATAGTCGGTATTTTATTATACAGTGCAAAAAAACCTATTCGTCGCTTAATCGGCAATATTCACTAAAATGTATTTTGTAAAAGAGATTGAAAATGATTTAAAAATCATTTTCAATCTCTTTTTTTGCATACTTGCATTTTATAAAAAGAATCTTTTCTTATGGCTGAAATACTTTGAATTCTTTGATTTTAGGCAATTTGTGAAATAGGAGTTTTACCAGTAATAAAATTATTTTTTTTACTTTCAGATTTTGAAAAGAAAAATCGTCTTAAGAAATTCTTAACATTTTATTCTGTTTTTTTATTTATATAAAAGGAGCGAATTTTTTAAATAGAACCGCTATTTTTCTTTTCTTTTAATTAATTCCTCATAGACTGGCGACGTCATGGTTTAATGGGGTTGTTGAAAGACAATTCCAGTATAGATTAGAAAATATATTCAATTTAATTCACAAATTTTTTGTTTTTTTATAATTATTTCTGTATTTATGAAGTACACTTTGTTTAATATTTTTTTCAGTAAATGCTATGATTTTTATAGAGATTGATCAAACGTAAACGTTTTAGATGAACGTTTAAATAAAAAGTGAAAGGAGTTTTATTTATGGGCTTATTATGGTCGTTAATTGTTGGAGGTGTCATCGGTGCGATTGCTGGTGCAATTACCAACAAAGGTTCTTCAATGGGGATAATTTACAATGTCATAGCTGGTTTAGTTGGATCGGCAATTGGCCAAGCGTTATTTGGTAGCTGGGGACCTGTGATTGGCGGAATGGCAATCATCCCTTCATTAATTGGAGCAGTAATTTTAGTTGCCGTCGTGTCCTTTTTCTTCGGACGAAAAGCAGCATAAAAAGGATGTGATTGTATGCGAAAAAGTATGAAGGTAGTCTTACTTTTAGTTATCTTTTTCTTGTTCTTTCCCTTAATGCATACGTTAATTACAACGCAATATGTTGCAAATCTATCGTTTTCATTATTGCCTTTTAATGCTTATCCTTTTGTGGGTAGTGTAATGGGACAGTTTCTATTTTGGACAGCTGCTGGATTGTTGATTTTACTTGTCATTTGTATTTTTGTAATAATCTTTTTCCCAAAAGTCAGCAATCAATTAGAAATTGAGACTGAAAATGGTAATTTAACGATTCAGAAAAAGGCGATTGAAAACTATGTCTTAACAGCAGTGAAAGAAGAACCATTTATTGCCAATCCAAATGTTAAAGCGGTAATTAAGAAAAAGAAAATTAAAATCTACGTTAGTGGTCAAATGCGCAAAGTCTTTCAGACAACGCAGCGACAAAAAGTTTTGTCAGATAAAATTAAAAATGATTTAAACCAGTTATTCGGTGCCAAACAGGAAATCGTAACCGATGTTGTCTTTAAAGATTTTCGTGAACAAAAATACGAAGATGACGAACCAAGAGTTCAATAGGAGGGATAATAATGAAAGAATTAGTCGCACAATATAAATATCCTTTGATTTGCGGAGCCCTTGGTTTATTATTGGCAATTTTAATCCTTACGATTGGCATTTTGAAAACATTGCTTTTAATAATATTTACAGCAATTGGTTTATACTTGGGCTTTTATCTGCAATCAATTGGATTTTTCGAACAATTTCGTTCAAAAAATAAAAAATAGGTAATAAACCGCAAGTTCGGTTAAGAAATATTTAGGAGGAATTAAGCATGGAAAACAAAACACCAAACATGAAACCAGAAACAAAACCGGTAGCACCAAAACCACCAGTAGAAAAAGCAGAAGGAATTAAAGGTGAATTGACTTTTGACGATAAAGTCGTTGAAAAAATCATCGGGATTGCTTTAGATGAAATTAGTGGTTTACTAACTGTTGATGGCGGCTTCTTCTCCAATATCGCTGGAAAATTAGTAAATACAGATAACCCAACTTCAGGTATTGATGTAGAAGTTGGTAAAAAACAAGTTGCTGTTGATCTTTCAATTGTAGCTGAATATGGTAAAGATATTACCAACATTTACGATCAAATTAAAGAAGTTGTCGCCCGTGAAGTTAAAAAGATGACAGGTTTAGATGTGATTGAAGTAAATGTGGATGTTGTAGATGTAAAAACAAAAGCACAACATGAAAAAGATTCTGTAACTGTTCAAGATCAATTGTCAGATGCAGCGTCTGCAACTGGTGATTTTGCTTCAAAACAAACTGAAAAAGCCAAAGCAGCGTTAGGAAAAGCTGGCGATAAAGTCAGTGATGGCGCACAAGATGTAAAAGAAAATGTCCAAGAAGCAAGAGAACCACGCGTTGAATAAAAATTAGTAAAGACTATCAGCCAGACTGGAAAGAAAGTGATATTTTCTTTCCAGTCGCTTTTTTTATAGCTAAAAGGAGCGATGATTTTTACATAAAGTAAAATGAACACATCTAGGTTATTATTTGAGAGCGGGTGTGAAAAAAGTTTTGTCACATCTCCTATTTCCGAATAAACGTGTGACAAAAGTAGCTTTTTCGGGGGTTCTATCTTATTTCTTGAAACTGGTCGCTTCTGTCACAAACTTTTATGCTTTTATTTGTCTAACTTTCTGAGATAGCGTAACATAAAAGTAAACGAAGACAGGAGGGGAAAAATGGAGAGTGAAGTCAGTGATTTTTTGGAAAAAATTTTTACTGAAATAATTGATAATGTCAAAGATCCTAATCAATTAACTGGTAAAAGTGGTATATCTGTTATTTTGTTGATGCTTTTAATCCTTTTAGAATGGTTTTTTAAAAAGTTTTGGCGTAAAATCATTACCAATATTAAGCTAGTAAATGTCGTGAACACACTGACTCATTTTGTCTTACGTTTTTTCTTTTTGATTAGCTTATTAGGCTTGTGGTTAAATGCGCTTGATGCACTTATCATTTTACTCGTCTTTATTGGTGTCATTATTTCGTTATCTATTAAAGGGTTAATCAGTAATCTTGCCGGCTGGTTTTTAATCGTTAATAAACATCATTTTCGAATTTATGACCGCATCGAAATCGATACAATCAAAGGAGAAGTAATTTCCGTTGGGCTATTGTATTTTACGCTAATGGAAATTAGTAATTGGTTTGAAGCAGAAGCACCAACTGGCCGTACAATTAAAATTCCAAATAGTAAAATCTTAACGACAGCTGTTTACAACTACAATGATGTGACTCCTTTTGTTTGGAAAGAAATTAGCTATTTATTAGCTTTTGAAAGTGATTGGCAAAAGGCGCAAAAAATTATAACGGATATTCTCTTAACTTATTATCAAAATTTTGAAAAAGAATATTTAGCTGATCCGTTATATAAAGAAGTTGTGTTAAAACAATTACAACTTTTTGATGGCGAGTTAAAACCGGTTCAAATTGTGGATGTGAATGAAAATGGCGTGCTACTAAAAACACGTTATGTAGTTTACTACACAAAAGGGACAACGGTTGCGACTAAATTACATCAAGAAATATTATCGGCCCTCCAAGATGCTGCTATTCAAATGGCCGGTCAACGCATGTACTTCATTAAAAATAATGAGAGCGTTAGTTAAGGTATCTTTTTACTAAGAATGCTACCAGTATTGTCTACTGGCTTTGAGATGACGTTTTTATTATATATAGGTGGCGCTGTCAGCTATTTCATTTTAGCTTCAATGAAATAGGAGTTTGTTCCGATGTTTCTTTTTGAGATTTAGGAAATAAATTAATTTAGAAATAGATCAGGATTAGTGACTGCAAATAAGTAGATTAGCTACTGTTTTTTGCGGTCACTCTTTTTAGACTGAACATTAGGATATTAAAATGTTAAGCGAATTTCCTATATTTCATAAAAAAATTTTTTGAATTTGACTTTCGCTAAGTTAATAAAAACAAATTGATTTTTAAAGCGTTTTTATAAGCCGTGAGAACAGACAGATAAAGTAAACTAACTTATAATAAGTAAATCGAAATTCTTTTTTTAGAAAAACGATAATTGTCACAAAAAATGTTAATGGAATTATTTGGGGGTATTTGATGACTACTGTATGGATCATAGCTGTATTGCTGGTTTTTGCGGCGTTACTTTTTGTTTTTTGGCGCCAACAAAAAAAACACTTGAAATTTTCAACCCGCGTTTTTGTAGCACTTTTTGCCGGTATCATTTTTGGCGGGGCACTACAATTAATTTTTGGAACTAAAGATGCCGTTGTAACTGGTGCTTTGGAATGGATTAAGATTGTCGGAAATGGGTATGTCAGCCTCTTACAAATGCTGGTTATGCCACTTGTTTTTGTCTCGATTGTTTGTGCTTTTACCCGCATGAAAGAAAGCAATAAATTAGGGAAAATTAGTTTTACTGTCTTGGCTACCTTACTTGCAACCACCGCTGTTGCAGCTTTAATAGGGTATACAAGTATTGTATTGTTCAATTTAGATGGTGCTTCTTTTACACAAGGTGCAGCTGAGTCTGCGCGGATCGCTGAGTTGGCAGAACGCCAAACGCAAGTACAAAACTTGTCGATTCCACAACAAATCTTATCTTTTATCCCGACGAATGTCTTTGCTGATTTAGCGGGAACTAGAGCGACAAGTACAATTGGTGTAGTTATCTTTTCTGCTTTTGTTGGAGTCGCTTATCTTGGTGTGAAAAGAAAAGCGCCTAAAGAAGCCGAGTTTTTTGCAAAATTAATGGATAGTCTTTATAAAATTGTGATGCGGATTGTAACATTAGTATTACGCTTAACACCATACGGCGTCTTTGCATTAATGACTAATGTGCTGGCATCAAGCGATTTTGCTGCGATTGTCAATTTAGGTAAATTTATTCTTGCTTCTTATAGTGCTTTAATTGTGGTCATGCTAGTTCATTTACTAGTTTTAAGTTTTGTCAAAGTAAACCCAGTAACGTATTTGAAAAAGGCAATGCCTGTTTTGAGTTTTGCTTTTACCTCACGTTCTTCAGCTGGCGCGATGCCGTTAAACATTGAAACACAAACCAAAGCTTTTGGTGTGGACGATGCGACTGCTAATTTTGCGGCAAGCTTTGGTATTTCCATTGGGCAAAACGGTTGTGCAGGCGTTTATCCTGCGATGTTAGCCACTATTGTTGCACCAACTGCAGGAATAGATATTTTTAGTGTCCAATTTGTATTAATGTTAGTAGCAGTCGTGACAATCAGTTCATTTGGTGTTGCTGGTGTCGGTGGCGGTGCAACTTTTGCTTCCTTAATTGTTTTAGGTTCTTTGAATTTACCAATCGCAATTGTTGGTTTGGTTATTTCTGTTGAACCGTTAATTGATATGGCACGGACAGCAATTAACGTGAGTGATGCAATGGTCGCTGGAATTGTAACTTCTACACGTATTAAAGAAATCGATCGTAAGGTGTTAGAAAATCCAGATGCTGTAATTGATACACAAGCATAGTTTAAAAGAATAAGGAACTACAAGACTAAAAAAGTTAGCCACAAAGGTGCAACTTTTTTAGCCTTTTTTTGTGAAAAGGAAATTTGAGTGTTATATTGTTTTACAGCGACAGTCTAATTCTCCATCGTGTTAGAGGATATTTTTTGGGGAAATATAATGATATTTCTGCTTTTTTATCAGGTTTTAGAAATTTTATTTCGATGTCTATGTTATAATTACTTTGCTTTAAATTGGAAGCTGACTTACATTGCTGGATTTTAAAGCTAGAGAAGAGGTTATATTATGTACAGAAGAGAACTTCTAAATGATTGGGATAAAAAAATTATGGAGTTTCTCCGCTATCTTACCCAAAAAGGAAACCATGCCACAAAAAAAGAAGTTGCTGAAAAACTGTCACTTACACGTCCAACTCTGTTAAAACTGGTGGCAGATATTCAAGCGATTTTTAAAAGGATGGACGGTTTTAATCTAACGGCTTCTAATCACGAATATCACTTACATATTGATTTAACGCAAAATTTAAGTTTTATTACTAAGTATCTGATGCTCTATTCTCGCAAGTATAAAATTTTAAAGGAAATTTTTGAGCAAGAAAACGTCAATATCCATTACTTTTGTGATTCCAACGGTCTAAGTATCGCGACTTACTATGCTGAAATTAGAGAACTAAATGAATTGATAGCTGAATTTAATCTGATTATAAAAAATAATCAAATTCATGGTTCAGAACTGCAAATTCGTCACTTTTTTAGCTCTTTATTTTTTCATACTTTACCTGTGGAAAAAATCGAGTCTTTCCAAGGGCGATTGTTGCCAGTTGATTTTGTCGTAGATTTAGAAGAACAGCTGGAAATTAGAGTAAACTATTCCTTTTTACATGAATTGACGATGTACTTGTGGGTAGTAAAAGTTCGAACAGAACGTAAAAAGGATTATTCAACCAGTGAGTCGGATTTTGTTGAAGAGATTCGCAATTTGGGGAATCGTGAGAGTTTTGTAGCAGGAATAAAAGCGATAAAGAGTTTTACAATTTTACAAGATTTATGTCAAAAGTATTTGCCCTATTTTCCCAGCCAACAAGATAGTGAGATTAGTCGCTTGATTTGCTTTTTTATGAGCCATCATTTTTCTTCTTCAGATTCATTATTATTTAGAGAATTGAATGCATTAGGTCGCTATCATAACTTTGTTAGTTACAATTTTGTTCAAACTTTTTTTGATTTAACAGAAACTTCTGCAGCTGAAAATGAGTACATTGTATACAATGTACTCAAGTCTATTTGGCAGAATATTTTATTCAAAGGGCAAATTATGATGGATCAAACGATCTTTTTTAATCGTTATCTCGATGAATTAGACGCTATCAATCAAAAAAGACAGTTTGAACAACTTATTTTGCAACTAGAAAATCGTTTTCCTGAGTTATTTAATTATCAAAAAATTATGGATCCACTAAAAGGGGATCTAGGACGTGCTTTTCTATATTTACAAGAAAAAAAAGAAGCGTTGTATCGTGTAGGTATTTATTATGTGGGTAATCAGTTACTTGCTCGTCAAATGACAGATTATTACTTATATGAGTTAAATAAGTATCCTAATTTATATGCCACTGCTTGGAATAAGGATAGTCAATTTGATATTGTGTTAAGCAATTATGAAATTGGTGATTTAATTAAAAGTGAGCAACTGTTTTACATTAATGTTTCTCATCCGGATTTAAATATCCAAGAAATACTGCAGTATGTTAAACAAGATAACAGCAGATAAATTAGGTTAGTGCTAAGTAAACAATAAAGGTCACAAACTTAAGTAAAATGATTTTAAAGTTGAAACAAAAATTGAGGGCTGTGAATTATTTTTGAGCTGATGCGTTTTTTAGCCATTTATACCCGCGCATGCAAATATAAAATAAAGAATAAAAGAACTTCTGTTGTTTTTTCGTTTTTTACGAGGGTATAAAAAATAAAAAAACTTTTCTTCTTGATCGATTGTTAAAATTTTATTAGATGAGGAGGAGTTATATGAGAAAAACAAAATTTACGAAAAAAATGATTCTTAATAAAGCGGCAAAATTTGTTCAGGCATATGGCTTTGATGAATTAACAACTCGTAATTTGGCTGATTATATGAAGATGAGCACGCAGCCGATTTATAAGCAGTTTGATTCGATGGCGGATTTAAAACATGAATTAGTAGCGAATTATTTTAAAAACCTCCATTATGATTTTCAAAAGGATTTTCCAAATTCTCATGGCTTAGCCGATTTTGCGCAGCATTTTGTGCTGTACAATCAAAAATGTTATGACTTGTTTTTACATATCTTTTTTTATCCTAAAAAGAAACGAAGTACTTGTCAGGCCATTCATGATGTTTCCCATCAGTTTTTTTATGAATTAATTCAAGCTGACCCACAATGGTGTCACTTCGATTCAAAAGCAAGACGACAACTAGAAAATAAATATTTTTTGCTGCTGATTGGTAGTGTGATGACGCATCGCCGTTTTATGGAAATGAAACAAGAGAGTAATTTATTGCTTCATCTAACGAGTTTAGTAGAAAATCTAAATCAAGTTAAAGCAGCATAGCGCATAAAAAGCCTGCTGAATTACGCTTAAACATGAGGAAAGTTTAGCTTTGTTTCTGGTTTAACGACAATTCAGAAACGGGCTTTTTTGTTGCGATTAATTCTCATAAATGGGGGTTTTTCTAATAGAGGATACGAGGATGATTGTAAAATGATTATTTTTTGCTAAGCTAAATGAGAAAGTAGTTAGCAAAAATATTAGTCAGGAGTGATTTGATGAATTTAAGGTCATTGTTAAATAAAAGTATGTTACGTCATTTGCGCTTAATCGAATTATTGTATGAAACAAAACAAGGACTACCTACTGATCGCCTGATAGCGGAATTGCGCTGTTCTTTGCCTGTTTTACTAAATGATATTCGCCTAGTCAATGAAGAACAAGACGTTGCGACAATTGAGAAGTACAAAGGCTTATATCAACTAAAAGTTCAAAAAAATTCTCCTGTCAGTAGATTATATGCTGAATTTTTACAGCGATCGTCAGAGTTTCAAATTTTTGAAGCATTACTTTATGAACAACATGAAAATATTACTGAATTAGCGAGTGATTTATATTTAAGTATTTCCAATACGCAACGCTACTTGAAGAAAATTCAACTTGTCTTAAAAGAGGCAGATATTGAGCTAAAACATCGTCCTTTGCGCTTAGAAGGTAAGGAGAGTGTGATTCGGCAATTATATTATCGTTATTTTAACGAAAAACATTTTCAAATGGGAATTAATTTACCAAAATTAAAAGAAGAACATCAAGAGGTAATTTTTGCATTTGTAACAGATTTTCTAGTGAAAAATAATTTTCCTGTTAAACATATTTTTATTCAGCGCTTGGCTTATAATTTTTATATTAGCTTGTGGCGTATGAAAAATCAGCATCATTTTCCCAAATGGCAATTAAAAAATGACTTTCTTCAGTTACCACTAACGACCCGATTTATCACTTGTCAGCAGTTAGTAAAAGAGTATTTTGATTTTTCTTTAGATGAAAGAGGCTGTCAGGATGCTTTTTGGCTTTTATATAGTGATAGCTTGATTTTTAGTGAAGAACAGTTGGACTATATAGTAAAAAACAATGAACGAGGTAAAGTTCATTACGATATTCATGAGCAATTAATTACACAATTGAATGCAGCATTTATCAAACCTTTGACACAAAAAGAACAAGTTCAACTGATTTGTACTTTACAAAACTCTTCTTTTTTATACGCTACTAAAGGAACGTGTGTAAATATTCTTCGTTTAGATAAAGAAAGTTTTGTTTTAGCAATGGCAAAAACTTATCCAGTCGGCGTCGCTAAAATCACAAGGTTAGTTGAAGACATTACAGCGCAATATTATTTCTATTTCGAAAAAGATTTTGTAATTTCCTATGTCTATTGGATTTTAACCACTATACCAGACTGGGTGGAACGGATTTCGTGGGGGCAAAAAAGAATTAAAATTTTATTACTTTCCAATTTGTCACCAACTGCCGAAAATTATTTGGCTAGTCAAATAGAGAAAAAAATATATGGTGATTTTGAAATATACCAAGGAAACCACGAAACAACAACACTTTTTCAAAACCTTGAGGCGTACGATTTAATCTTAACCACAGAAGACTTAAAGATTCCTTGTTCGGTGCCACTACTGCCCATTGACTCCTATTTATCTTGGCAAAATATCGCTTCAATTCAAGAAATAGTTAGTGAATTGATTGAACAATGTAACGTCGAACAAAGAATTGTTTCTTAACAGAGGCTACAATTCTAAAAAATAAACCCTCAAAATGTCAGACGTGGTCCTACATTTGAGGGTTAAGGTTTGAAATTAAATTTAGCCCGATTTATTTTTTTAACTGAAAATCGAGTGTAACCGGATTGTGATCAGAATAAGCAAAAGATGTATTAACTACAGCTACGTTTTTAACTGCAATATTGTCTGAAACAATGAAGCCATCAATCAATGTGACAAACGTTTTACCTTCTTTGTAGGGTTCATTTAAATTTCTGGCAGAAGGAATTTTTGCGGTCGCTAAATTTTCTGTCGGGATATGAAAGCCTGGTGGTAATTGATCTTTTGGAAATGGATGTGTCCAAGTCAATGGCTCTTTGGTAGTGCCAAAAACAGTTGGTGCATTGCCCAAAATGTCATGATTAAAATCTCCTGCGACTAAAACATAGTTGTCTTTTTGATATTCCTGGGTTAAAAAATTAGTTAGTTTTTCTAATTGGGCTTTTTGGACAGCTTTATTTTTGGTATAAGCAGAAAGATGAATATTAATGACTACCATATCTTTACCATTTTCAACAGGTGATCTTGTGACGGTAAAAGCACGGTCATAATCTAAAATTTTCGTTACACCGGTATCAATCGGCAGTTGATAGCGCTTGGCATTTGTTAAAGAGCTCTTACTTAAGGTCACTAAACCAGATTTTGTTTTTCCAATCGGTTGGGTAAACGGATAAAAGAGATAAGGGGAGTCATAATTAACCCCATAAACGGTATTATAATTTCCAAATTTTTGTTGGAGAAAATTCACCTCATTGACATGGTAGGAACGATCCCCCGTTTCATCAACCTCTTGATAAAAAATAAAGTCTGGATTTTGTGCTTTTACGGTTTTGGTGATACCCCCAAGATTTTTATATATAATACCCTTACTATCGGCTCGTGACTGCGTTCCACCGTCCATAAAAAAACTATATGTTGGTGGATAAGAAGCATAACCAATATTATAAGTTAAGGCGCGGTATGATTTTTCTGTTGCTAATTTTTTTGTTTGTCTTATTTTGACCGTTAAATTTTGATTATCCGGAATGCGATGATAACTTAAAAATACGTAACCCAGATAACCAATTATAACGACAAGAAAAATGCTAATGAATGCTAAAATTATTTTGAACCATTTTTTCATGTACTTACCTCCCAGTTTATCCTACACAAAATTTTAAAAACTGTCACACGATTTCTTTTGTTAAAATTTTTGTCATTTCGCTTATTTTACAGAAGCATTTTAAAAGAGATTAGCGTATAATGCCAACAAGAGGTGATGTGTGTGGCTTTTACAAAAGAAGAAAAAGTAGCTGCTTATGAATTACTATTATTACAACAAAAAGGATTACTTGAAATTGAAGATGATTTATTAGCAAATTTAGCAAATTCATCAGCTTTATTAAAAGAAACATTACCAGATACAGTTTTTGCGGGCTATTATTTGTTTAAAGCAGACCAATTAATCTTGGAACCTTTTCAAGGGCGAGTTTCTTGTACCAGAATACAAATGGGCAAAGGTGTATGTGGCGAGAGCGCCCAAAAACGTCAAACTGTCATTGTCGGGAATGTCAAAGAATATGAAAATTATATTTCTTGTGATTCTGCTGCTATGTCAGAAATTGTTGTACCTTTGATTAAAAACAATGAATTAATTGGTGTTTTAGATTTAGATAGTAGTAAAACCAACAGCTATGATGAAATTGACCAAAAATTTTTAGAAGAATATGCGCAATTACTAATGAAATAAAGTGGTGCTGGTATTTTGTCAGCACTATTTTTTTATTTATTGTTAAAAATACTTGGCATAAACATTAAATAATGATATATTAATATTACAAAATAATTAAAAAAAGATTATAAAAGGAGTCGCGATGAATAAAGATAATATTAGTTTAGGCCAAGTATACGAATGTAAACCAGTGGGACTTCAGCGTAGAGTAATTGGTGAAGTAGTGAAAAAATTGGAAAATTGTTTGGTATTAAGCGTTGAAAAATATGATTTGGTTGATCATGATGAAATTCAAGAACGCTTTGGAAAAGTAGTTGTTAAATATTCAGAAGTATATGGTAAAGCAGAAGTAGAATGTTTCTTTAGTTAAAAATAAAAGGTTTTTAGAAAAAACAGGAGTCTAAAAATCAAAAATGCTTCAAAAAGTAGCTGGTAAATTTCCGCTGCCTTTTGAAGCATTTTTATTTCAAGATAATAAAGAATAAAGCCAATTAAATGGTGCAAAAAATAGTTTCTCCAAAGGGCAAACCTCCTTTGCTAAATTTTAACACGATAATCGATTACAAGATGATGAACTTTTTTTACAGTTTGAGGAAGTTTAAGACAAAGATGACAAAACCATAACGATAAGAATATGTTGTACTTAGATACTAGCAAAGAAATAGTCGCCTTTTTATATGTTGTGCTCTCGTTATGAAAGCCACTAGAAAAATGCCCCTCCTTTTGACCTTCCTTTTGTTGTAAAAAATAAAATTTGCTAAAAAAAGAGATACAATCCCTTATTTAAAAAGGTTTGTATCTCTAGTAAAAACCACTGAAAACTATCAATGGAGACGGCGGGAGTCGAACCCGCGTCCAAACACATCGCCACCCAAAAGACTACGCTCATAGTCCGCTCTTTTGAGATTCGCGCGGTAAAACGCCGAGGGACAGGCTTTTTACTTTGCTAGTCTGATAATCTCTTCTAAGTTTTACAGACGGAAAAACTTAGCGTATCCCACTAAATTTGAGACCCTTACCCGAGCACATGGGCGATGCCGGGAGGATCTACGCTAACTGTTTTTAGGCAGCTAAAGCGTAAGAGTTTTCGTTTTTAGCAGTTATATTTAACTGTAACGTTTTAACGTAGCCGTAACCTACGAAGCGCCATTCGAGCTCGAACTATGCCTGTCGAATCCGTAACGTCCCCGTTATATAGGGCATCACAGCAAAGTTAATTATAACATGAAAGCCAGACGATGAAAAGTCTGGCTACTTTTATAGTAATTAAATTAAGCCAAAATGTTTCAATGCATGGACAATTCCGCCCTCGGTATTACTTTTTGTCACAAAGTCTGCTTTTTCTTTTAACAACGGCACACCATTACCCATAGCTATTTTAATATCGCAAGCATCAAAAAGGGCGACATCATTAGGACCATCACCAAAAGCATAGGCGGGAACATTAGTTAATTGTAGTTTTTCTTGTAAAAGTTTAACGGCATTGCCTTTTGAAACGGTCTTTTTAACCGTATCTAGTGAGTAAGGAGTATTGCGATAAAAATTCAACTGAGGGAAACGTTCAGTGTAATAAGTGTCATTGTTTTGCCCTAAAACGAGTAACATGTTAACAGGTTTCGTCAGATAGCCATCAGGGTCTAATGGCGGAACAGGTGTATGAATGAAGTTGTAAGCTCCTAGTAAGAATTCATTATGTTCGTTACACCATATTTCGTTTTCATTATAAAAAGAAATGGCATCACCATTTGCTTTGGCGGCATCATAAACTTCTTTAATTAGTGTTTTCTCGTATAAATCAGAAAAGATAATTTCACCGTCGACTCGAATAAAAGCGCCATTCATAATAATATCACTGTCAATATTGGCTTGTTTCATAATGGACGCAACTTCCACTTCGGTACGTCCTGTGGCGATGACCGGTAAGACGTTGTTTTCTTTTAATTGTGTCATCGCATTTGCAATTTCAGGTCGTACTTGGGATTTATCATCCAGTAAGGTACCGTCTAAATCAAAAAAAGCTGTTGCTTTATACGTCGTCATGTATCATTCTCCTATCTTAGTTGTAAATATTTGAAAGTAAAGTAATCAAATAGATTGTTACAACCGTTTTGTTTTCTCATTATCACTTTAGCAAATTAAACGTAACCTTACTAGCTTTTTAATTTAAAAGCCAAAACCACTAATGGAAATAAAAGCGAGTAGAATTTTATATTTTGGTTGGTATTTAATTTGTTACCGTAATTTTTCTTAATAAAGGGTGAAAAAACAGGCAAGCTTACTTGAAGAAAATGTGAAGTTATTGGTCTTGCTTTACAATTTCAGTTATACTATGAGCAAGGAGTGAGACAGTTGTGATTTTTTTATATGTGGGTGTTATCATGCTGGTTATCGGTTTTTGTTTCTTTTTATTCCCAGCGAAAAAGCCAAATTTAATTTATGGATATCCTTCTGTTTTAGCAAAGAAAAACAGCCAAAATTGGCGCTATGCGCAAAAAGTAAATAGCTTGTTATTATTAGTAGTTGGCTTTATTTGTGCTGGAATTGGTTTTTTACTAAAAGAGACGGGAAATACAAATTATTTTATTGCAGAAATGCTTTTAATTCCATTACCAATTATTGGTGTTTTTGCTGGAACAGAAGAATTATTACAGCGATTTGATCGCCGGCATGCTGCAAAAGAAGCAGAAAGGTAGGGGAAAAAAATGAATATTTTAATGATTGAAGATAATGAAGCTGTTTCAGAAATGATGCAGATGTTTTTTTTAAACGAAGGTTGGGAAGCAACTTTTAAGTATGATGGCCAAGAAGGTCTTGATGCATTTATGCAAGAACCAGAACATTGGGATATGATTACACTTGATTTGAATTTACCCAGCTTAGATGGTATGGCAGTTGCACGAGAAATTCGTAAAATTTCCAAGACAGTACCAATTATCATGTTAACGGCTAGAGATTCAGAAAGTGACCAAGTTATTGGTTTAGAAATGGGAGCAGATGATTATGTCACGAAACCATTTAGTCCTTTGACATTAATTGCAAGGATGAAGGCATTGCATCGTCGGAGTGAGCTGGCTGAAAGTGTTACGACTGAAAAAGAAGATGATAATACTTTTGATATTGTTACCAAGCACTTTAAAATGAATACGAAAACTAGAGAAGCGTATTTAGATGATACTTTAATTGATGGTTTAACACCAAAAGAATTTGATTTATTGTACACGTTAGCAAAAAAACCACGCCAAGTTTTTTCCCGTGAACAGTTATTAGAATTAGTTTGGGACTATCAGTATTTTGGGGATGAGCGGACGGTGGATGCTCATATTAAAAAACTACGGCAAAAAATAGAAAAAGTAGGACCGCAAGTGATTCAAACTGTATGGGGTGTTGGGTATAAATTTGATGATTCTGGGGTGGCATAATGCGTTACCTCTATCAGCAGTTGATGGCTTTTTGGGTCGTTATTGCCGTAATTTTATTAATTGTTGGTATTTCTTTTACGCAATTGACCAAACAAACCATGGAAGATAATAACTATCGGCAATTATTCGGATATGCAGAATCAGTGGCAAAAACTGCACAAAATTACGCGGAACTACCAAATGCTAATGTAACGACACCAGATGATAGTCTGCATAATTCGCTGATGTTCACAGAACTTGCCCTAAACCAACAAGATGTGAATTTTGTCTTTATTAATAAAAGTGGTAAATCCACTTATCCCAATAATGCTAACGTTCATTTTTCAATTACAGAAAGCCAGTGGAATGCTTTAAAAGCAGGTGAGCGGCAAAAAAAGACTTCCGATACGAATGTATTTGGTGAAAAAGAAGTAACTTCCTATGCTATGGTGCCTTTTAATTTGGAAGGTGAATTTTACGGGGCGCTCATTGTAACGCAACCAGCTAAAAACATTTCAGATAGTGTTAATTCTGTGACGTTGAACTTGTTTAAAGGTTTTATCATCTCTAGTGTTATTGCGCTAATTATCAGTTACTTTTATGCCAGCATGCAGGTGCGACGTATTAATCGCATGAAAAAAGCAACAAAAGAAATTGCCAATGGTAATTTCGATGTACAATTACCGGTTCATGATAAAGATGAATTTGATGAATTAGCAGATGATTTTAATAAAATGACGATCTCTCTAAAAGAATCACAAGAAGAAATTGAAAGACAAGAAGAACGGCGCAAACAATTTATGGCGGATGCTTCTCATGAAATGCGAACACCTCTAACCACCATTAACGGGTTGTTAGAAGGTTTAGAATACAATGCGATTCCTGAAAACCAAAAAGAAAACGCTGTGCGTTTAATGAAAAATGAAACGGAACGCTTAATTCGTTTAGTAAATGAAAATCTGGACTATGAAAAAATTCGCACCAATCAAATTTCGATTGTAGTTAAAAAATTCAATGGAACAGAAGCCCTACAAAATGTTTTAACACAGCTTGAGAAAAAAGCAGAAGCGGCGGGGGATACATTACATTTTGACGTTACTGAACCGATTGATGTATATGCTGATTACGATCGGTTTGTCCAAATTGTGGTCAATATTATTCAAAATGCGATTCAGTTTACCCAAAATGGTGATATTTATATCAATTTGAAAAAAGGCTATTTGGAAACAATCGTTGAAATCAGTGATACAGGCATTGGCATGACAGAAGAACAACAACGTAATATTTGGGATCGTTATTACAAAGCGGATCCTTCCAGAAAAAATCGTAAATTTGGTGAGTCGGGTCTTGGTCTACCAATTGTCCAACAATTGGTTCGTTTACACAAAGGAAGCATTAAAGTAGATAGTAAATTAAACGAAGGAACTAAGTTTACGATAACTTTTCCCGATGTTGAAATCCCTGATGAAACAAACGAGTAAATATGGGAATAGTAGTGGTAATTGTATTACTGCGCTAGTTAAAAAACCGGCTACACTTTTTAAGTGTAGCCGGTTTTTTAGTAAGGATTGCTTTTGAAATAACTACTTTTTTAGTTTTGCTAAAATTATAAATCAACTTGTTTTAAGTTATCAACTAATGTTTCATCCGTAGTTAAAAGATAAATTACTAAGTCTTCTTTTTCAATTAGATCTCGAAACAGGCTAAAGAGTTGCTGGCGTTCGGGGATGGTTAAGGCCGTAATGATATCTTCTAAACAAATAATCTTATTTTCAGCTAGCAAAGCGCGAAAAATCTGCAATTGAATCATTTCTACTTGCGTTAAACTTTCCGGTTCTTTATTTAAAAGAACATCGCTTACTTGTAACTCTTTCGCCAGTGGCAGTTCAGTAATTTTTTGCTTATAAAATTTATTGGGAAAACCCATTAAAAGATTTTCGGTTAGTGAAAGATAAGGAATAAAATCAGGAGTGAGACTAATTTTTCCTACATCTGCGGTGAGACGTTGTAATTCTCGTTGGAAATTTTGTTGTGCTTGAGCTAATGTTTCCCCGTAAAAAATTTTAAAATGCTGTTGTGAGCTGATTTTTTCCATGAAATCACTTCCTCTAACTTAAATATTTACGTCGTACAAAGTCAAATCAAAACGTTAAATTCTGCAATAGAAAATTGCGCTACTTTAATGCTTTCTAAAAAAGCGGATTTTACTTCCTAAGATAGCTAATGGTAACCCGACAGCAAAGTTAACTAACAATAAGCCGACTGTCTGTCCAATTGTGGTAGTCAAAACATTCAGCCAATCACGGCTACTTATAAAAACAGATTGGATTAAAAGGGGATAGTTTTTGGGTAAACGAATACCAAATTGGGTGCCATTATTTAAATTTGTTAAGTCATTTGTTCGAATCATTTGTGCGGTTTGCGTATGGATTGTTTCACAAATTCGTTGGATGAAGGGTTGAAAAACCAAGGTAAGACACGTAATGACGCCTACCACCAACAGTGCAGGTAAAACAAATTCATATATAATTTGTAGGGCCACGTTAAAATATGAACGTCCGGAAGCAAAAAATGTTTGTAATTCTTTTTGGCGCCGGTTAAAAGAATAGCTTGCAAAAAAGAACGTCAAAACAGTCAACGCGACTAAAAAAACAAGTGTAAAAGATAAATAAATATTTTTCATTTGGCTAAAGAAAAATTGTAAAGCATTATCCCAATTTTTATCTTCATTTAGTGGGTTATTTGTGAGCATATCTTGTAAGCTGTGGTAAACAACTTGAGCTGAATTAATTAAACACAATGTAAAAAATATACCAACAGTCATCACGACTAATGCAATAAAATAGGGAAGATATATTTTTTTATGGTAGTGTAGACTGGCAACTGCATAATGGACTGTCCGCATCTTTTTCACCTCATAGAAATTATACGTGGTGAGTTTGAACAAAGTATGAAGTTGTTTTTGCAAAAAAAAGAAGTTCCGGTTAAAAAACCGAAACTTCTTTTTTTATTTATGACCTTCTGCTTCGTATTGCTTGTAGGTCTTTGTTTGGTATAAATCTTGCGTTGATTTATCGCCATGTTCAGAATAAACGCTGGTCGATTTATTTCCAAGTTTACTTTCTTGTTTTCCTAATTGATCCAAAGCATTCTTATAATTGAATTTTTCTGGATCGAGTTCTTTTAAATTACTGCCGGTGTAAAAGCGTAACAAGTCTCCATTATTAATTTGATCTGAAGTAGCAAGCTGTTTGCTGACTTCTTCTTTCCATTTGGTTACTTGGTTTTTTAACTTTTCATCTGGAGCGGTAATTGCTTGACCGGTCGCGTTATCGTACAATGTGCCACCGTAGTAGGTGTATTTATCTGTTACAAAATCACCGTCACGGAATGACACTAGTTGTTCATGTTGTTTTGAGAATAAATCTTGACCAAGTTGAATGTAGTTTTTAGTATCAACACCCAATAAGTGTAATAAAGTTGGCAAGGCATCAACTTGACCACCATAAGTATGGTTAATGCCACCTTTTGATTGACCTGGAATATGAATCATATAAGGAACGCGTTGCATTTGTGCATCATCATAACCAGTCCAAGTTTCTTTGTCTTTGCCTAAAAGTTCAGCTAAGTTTTTATTTCGTGAAGTGGAAATACCATAATGGTCACCGTATAAAACAATCACGGAGTTATCATATAAACCGCTAGCTTTTAAATAGTTAAAGAATTCTTCTACCGCACGATCCAAGTAGTTAGCAGTGGCAAAATAGCCATTGATTGTTTCATCATTTGTGTTTGCCATTGGAAAACCAGCTTCATCATTTGTAAATTGTGAATAAGGGAAGTGGTTTGAAACTGCGATAAACTTAGTATAAAACGGCTGTTGTAACTGTTCTAGATATTTTACAGATTGTTCAAAGAATGGTTTATCATGTAAGCCATATTGGAATGAATTACTATCATTGACATCGTAATAAGAAGCATCGAAGAAGTTTTGATAACCCCAACGTTTATAAGTTTCATTACGATTCCAAAAAGTTCCGGCATTTCCGTGGAAAACAGCACTAGAGTAACCTTGTGTTTGATTTAAGATATTTGGCGCAGATTGGAATGTGTTTTTACCACCTAATTGTGTCATCAAAGCGCCTTGGTTTAAACCAAATAATGAATTATCCATTAATGTTTCAGCATCGGATGTTTTCCCAGCTTTTACTTGATGGAAGAAATTGTCAAAACTAAAGGTACTCTTACTATGATAGAGGCTATTGATAAATGGCATAACTTCATGTTCTTTACCTTCAGCGTCTTTTAATTTGTAATCGATTAAAAATTGTTGCGTACTCTCCAAGTGAATATAAATGACGTTTTTACCTTTTGCCATGCCAAAATAATCACTATTAGGTGCGGCATAATGGCTTTTCACATAGTTTTCGGCTTCTTTCATATCATTAGCACTGGCTTGTGCTCTTACTTGTGAAGCTTGGTAGGTTTGAATGCCATCATAAACGGTAAATGCGTTAATTCCGAGATATTTTACTAAATAATCACGAGAAAAAGTTCGCGTTAATAATTCAGGCCGATCCACTTCAGCTAAGAATAAATTACCAGAGAAGATCATGACAGATAATGTCGAGATGGCAAATGCCATTCTAGCACGTACGGGTCTTTGGTCCATTTTTATCTTTTTGGTGAACAGTAACGCTACAATCACGACGATATCCACAAAGTAAAGTAAATCATAAGGACGGAATAAGCGGATGGCACTTTCACCTAGTCCACTTGCGACTTTGCCGGCCCCTAGCATTGTATTAATGGTAATAAAATCGGTGAATTCCCGATAGTAAGAGACGTTAGAAAAAAGAAGTAACGACATCAAAAAGTAAATTACCATCATGGTGATATAAGAAGCTTTGGTGCGCCTTACGTATAATGCAATTGACAACAAGAATAAAGTTGTCGCAATTGGATTAATAAATAAAATTAAGTATTGACGCATACTTTCAATGCCTAAGTTGAAATCAACAAAGTAGGCAAAAATGTTTTTGGCCCAAAAAAGAACGGCTAATAATGCAAAGAAGCCCAGCCGTTTATTTAAGAAAGCGGGAGTTTTAATATTTTTCACTGTTTTATCCTTCCTTTTCCAAGTCTGCTTTTGCAAGCTTAATGAAAAAATGAAAATATACACTGTTTACATTTTACTAATCACCGTTTTTTATGTCAATTGAAATTGCGGGCGGGCTAATTAATTAAGTAATTCTTTAACTTCAGAAAGCACAGACAAATACTGTTATTTTTGCTATACTTTTTTTGAAAGAAGAGCAGGTGAAAGTATGAAAATTCAAATGAATAAATTTGGTGTAAAAAAAATGCGCCAATCAAATCCGTTAGTCCAATTAGAAGATATCGCAACCAAATTAGAGCATGGGACAGGTTGGGTTGATTTTGTCGATCAAAAAGGTAATTTTTTAGCTAAAGGTTATTTAGGTAAACAAAACAAAGGAATCGGTTGGGTTCTTTCTTGGCAAGATGAAACAATTGATCAAAGCTTTTACGCCCGTGCCTTTGCTAAGGCAAAAGCCCTGCGACAAGCATTTTTTAACGATGAGGCTACAAATGCCTTTCGCCTTTTTAATGGGGAGGGTGATGGTATTGGTGGAATTACGATTGAATGGTATAACCAATATGCTGTTTTTTCTTGGTACAATCAAACCTTGTTTGAAAAAAAGGATCAGATAATTGCTGCTTTTAAAGAAATTTTTCCCGAAGTTTTAGGCGCCTATGAAAAAATCCGTTTTACAAGTGATTTACCGGAATCTGACCATTTATACGGACAAAAAGCACCGGAACCATTACTTGTAAAAGAAAACTTTGTTAATTTTGCTACGTATTTAAATGAAGGGTTAATGACGGGCATCTTTTTAGACCAACGTGCTGTGCGTGGTCTTTTAGTTGATGGTCTGGCAGCAGGAAAAACAGTCTTAAATATGTTTAGTTATACAGGAGCTTTTTCAGTAGCTGCGGCAATGGGAGGTGCTAGTAGTACTACTAGCGTTGATTTAGCCAAGCGTAGCCTAGGGAAAACTCGTGAACAATTTGAAGTCAATGGTTTAGATGTTGCGGCCCAAAAAATACACGTGATGGATGTTTTTAATTATTTCTCGTATGCTTTAAAAAAGAACTTGAAATACGATGTAATCATTTTGGATCCACCGAGCTTTGCCCGTAATAAAAAACAAGTTTTTAAAGTGAAAAATAATTATGGTCAGCTGATTGCAGCAAGTCTGCCTATTTTAAATAATGAAGGAATTATTATCGCATCGGCTAACACGGCAAATGTAACTTTGGAAAAATTTCAACAGATGATTGAAAAAGAGTTTATAACAGCAAAAGTGGACTACCAACTATTAGATACAAAACGTCTGCCTGCTGATTTTCAGGTTAATCCGGCTTTTAAAGAGGGGAATTACTTAAAAGTTTTAATTTATCGTGTACAACAATAGTTAGTAAATAAGAAAATCAACTCGGAAGGTAAAAGGGGCAAGAGATAATGCAAATTACGATAAAAGATGTAGTTTTTGGTAAAGGTACACCTAAAATTTGTGTGCCACTGATAGGACAAGATAGTCAAACACTTTTAGCACAGGCCCAAGTTGCGGCTGCTTCAGTCTGTGATGTTGTCGAATGGCGGGTAGATTATTTTGCGGATTTTGCAAATGAAAGTGCCGTTTTAGAAGTTTTATCCCATTTACGAACGGTACTAAAAGAAAAGATTTTATTGTTTACTTTTCGGACTGAAAAAGAAGGGGGCGAAGCAGATTTATCTTTACGAGACTATCAAAGTTTATATGTAGCAGTGGCTGAAAGTGGCTTAGTTGATATTGTCGATGTAGAGTTAGAAAGAGCAGAATTTTTAGGGCGCGGCTTTTTAAATCAGTTAAAAAAACAACGTGCTGCTTTACTTTTAAGTAGTCATAACTTTGATAAAACACCTGCAGATGGTGAGCTGGTAATGAAACTTGGGGTGATGCGTCAATTTGAAGCAGACTTTGGTAAAATTGCTGTTATGCCGCATTCATTAAAAGATGTTTTACGGGTGATGGGCTTATCACAAAAAATGCAAGGATTAGCTAGTGTTCCTTTAATACTGATTGCTATGGGTGATTTAGGTAAGGTTACGCGGGTAGCTGGGGAGTTGATGGGGTCTGTGATGACATTTGCGGCTTTAGAAGAAAGTTCTGCCCCAGGTCAAATTGACATTACAGAAATGCCGAAAATCTTAGCGGCTTTGTCCTTAGAGGAGTGATTTTTCGTGGCAAAAAAGAAAATTGTTAAAACCAATGCAATTCGGCTAGTGGAACAAAAAAAGATTTCTTACAAAGAATATGCCTATGAGTGGCAAGAAAATCATTTAGGTGCCGATGAGGTTGCCGCTAAATTAGGTCAAAATCCCGCCCAAGTTTTTAAAACACTTGTGGCCGTGGGGAATAAAACTGGCGTTATTGTCGCTGTTATTCCTGGTAATCACGAGTTAGATTTGAAAAAATTAGCACAACTCAGTGGCAATAAGAAAGTCGAAATGCTCCATTTAAAAGATTTGGAACAAACAACTGGTTATATTCGCGGTGGATGTTCACCAATTGGCATGAAAAAATTATTTCCTACTTTTATTGATGAATCTGCTAGTGATTTTGCTACCATCATCATTTCTGCAGGTAAACGGGGGTTGCAACTGGAAATTGCCCCAAGTGATCTGGCTTTTTTAGTCAATGGAAAATTCGGTGCATTAACAGAATAAAAAAGTGCTGTCCTTTGCCATTTTTAGGGTAAAGGATAGCACTTTTTTTGATAAGAGAGTAGCTCAATTTTTATATATTTTGCCAACTGGCAATTTCTGCGGCTGACTTTCCTGCGACATGGCCAGTACACAAAGCGGTCGTAATATTGTAACCGCCCGTATAGCCGTTTATATCCAAGACTTCTCCGGCAAAAAACAAGCCTTCGCAAAGTTTACTTTCAAGTGTTTTGGGATTCACCTCTTTTAAGTGAACGCCGCCGCCAGTCACAAATGCCCGCTCAAGTCCAAACGTACGAATAATCGGAATTTCAAAATGTTTAACCAATGTGATTAAACTTTCTATTTCTTCGGTGCTTACTTTTTCGGCTGGTATATCACTTAGAGCCAATTTATCCAAATAAAACTGTAATAAGCGTTCAGGTAGCCACTGGGATAAAGCATTTTTTAAACTCTTTTTGGTTTGGAGACGAGCTGTTAAATCGGCTAATAGCATCTCTTTTGTTTGATTAGGAAAGCAGTCCAATGCGACAGGCACACTTACTTTACCGTTGCGCAATTCTTGGTTGATAGCATAAGAACAACGAAGGGCGGCAGGTCCTGATAGACCAAAGTGAGTAAAAAGTAAATCCATCGTGTGGCTTGTTACTACTTTTTTATCTGCTAAAACACTTAATTTAACATCTTGTAAAGATAGGCCTTGTAAGGTCTTATCTAGAATAAAATCTGCATTTGAAATTAACGGCGCTTCGGTGGGGAAAAGTGGTGTCACTTTATGGCCACAAGCTTTCGCCATTTTATAGCCATCCCCTGTAGAACCGGTACCCGGATATGTTTTTCCACCGGTAGTTATGATAACACAAGGGGCGTTGAACTCTTCTTTGTCACTTTTAATGCCATAAATTTTGGTCTTGTCATGAACTAGTTTTGTAACCGTAGTATTGGTTAAAAGAGTCACGTTTTGTCTTTTTAATTCTTCATGAAGAGCATCAACAATTGTTTTAGAACGATCGGTTACCGGAAAAATCCGGCCATGATCTTCTTCTTTTAACGCAACATTACGGCTGTTGAAAAAAGCCATGATATCTTGATTGTTCCATTGTGAAAAAGTACTATACAAAAATTTACCATTGCCGGGAATATGAGTAATTAAGTCATCCACCGGCCGGTTATTTGTAACATTACAGCGTCCACCGCCAGTTAAGAGTAATTTTTTACCTAAGCGCTTGTTTTTTTCTACTAATAAAACAGTTGCCCCATTTTCTGCTGCACTAATAGCCGCCATCATACCTGCAGGGCCTGCACCAATCACGATTACATCGTATTTTTTTTCCATGCTTTCACCTCAAGATGCAGTGTAGCATAGTTTGAAAATTTGTTCTATTATCAAATAATTCTGACGATATTGCGGTTTTTTGGTAAAATAAAAACGTGATAAATATTTTACTTGGAGGGAAATTATGACAAACGCAAAAGAATATATTCAACAAGTGCAACAAAGTCTCCATGAAAAAGATCAAGATCAAACAGAATTTTTACAAGCTGTAGATGAGTTTTTCTCAACGATTGAACCTTTTTTAACTGAGCATGATGTCTATCAAAAAAGTAATTTATTGCAATTGATTACTTTGCCAGAACGGGTCATTCAATTTCGTGTTCCTTGGCAAGATGACAAAGGAAATTGGCAAGTAAATCGAGGATATCGAATCCAGTTTAATTCAGCTTTAGGACCTTATAAAGGCGGCTTGCGTTTTCATCCAAGTGTGAATTTAAGTATTCTAAAATTTTTAGCCTTTGAGCAAATTTTTAAAAATAGTTTAACAGATTTACCAATTGGCGGTGGTAAAGGTGGGGCCGATTTTGATCCAAAAGGCAAATCCGATAATGAAATCATGCGTTTTTGCCAAAGTTTCATGACCGAACTTGCTAAGCATGTAGGACCTGACACCGATGTTCCCGCCGGTGATATCGGGGTTGGTGGTAGAGAAATTGGCTATTTATTTGGTCAATACAAACGTTTAAAACAATACGATGCAGGTGTTTTGACTGGTAAGCCTTTGGAATTTTGGGGTAGTAAAGGTCGAACTGAAGCAACGGGCTATGGTGTCGTTTATTATGTAAAACATTTATTAGAAGACAAAAAAGATAGTTTAAAAGATAAGACAGTGATTGTTTCTGGTAGTGGTAACGTGGCGATTTATGCGATTGAAAAATTAATTGAACTTGGTGCAAAAGCTGTAACTGCCTCTGACTCTAGTGGTTATGTTTATGATCCAGATGGCATTGATTTAGCTTTATTAAAAGATGTAAAAGAAGTTCGTCGGGAAAGATTAACTGCTTATGCTAAAGAGCGACAAAATGCGCAATATTTTGATGGGGATAGTGTGTGGAATAGTGAGATAAAAGCAGATGTCGCCTTACCTTGTGCAACTCAAAATGAAATTGATATAAAACAAGCCCAGTTGATGGCTGAAAATGGAATAAAAGTCGTTGCAGAAGGAGCTAATATGCCTTGTACCATGGAAGCTGCGGAATACTTTATTGAGCAAAATATTTTTTACTGTCCAGGTAAAGCTGCTAATGCTGGTGGAGTAGCTGTTTCCGCTTTAGAGATGGCACAAAATTCCCAACGGCAACAGTGGAGTAAAGAAGATGTAGACCAACAGCTGGATGATATTATGCTAAACATTTATGAAAACTGTCGTGATACTGCCGCACGGTATGGTCAAAAAGATAATTTAATGATGGGAGCGAATATTGCAGGTTTTGCCAAAGTAGCAAAAGCTATGCTGGCTCAAGGACTTGTCTAAAACTGGCAAACAGGTTGAATTCATGGCGTTTTCTTACAGTAAGTTACTTGAAAAAAAAGCATAAAAAACGTAAAGTATTACATGTATTAAATTTATCCATTTCAAGGAGGAGCTAAAATGTCACATATTAAATTTGACTATTCAAAAGTAGCACCATTTGTTAATGACCACGAATTAGGCTACATGCAAAGTCAAGTCACTGCCGCCCATGAAGCATTGCGTAATGGTACTGGTGCCGGAAGTGATTTTATTGGTTGGGTAAACTTACCAACAGAATATGACAAAGAAGAATTTGCTCGTATTAAAAAAGCAGCAGAAAAAATCAAATCTGATTCAGAAGTATTGGTTGTAATCGGAATTGGCGGATCTTACTTAGGTGCCCGCGCTGCGATTGATTTTCTAAATCATTCATTTTATAACTACATGAATGCAAATGACAAATCAGCTCCACAAATTTTCTTTGCTGGTAATTCTATTTCTTCAACTTACTTAGCTGATTTAATTGAAGTTATTGGCGATCGTGATTTTTCTGTTAACGTTATTTCAAAATCTGGCACAACAACAGAACCTGCGATTGCGTTTCGTGTCTTTAAAGAATTATTAATTAACAAATATGGTCAAGAAGAAGCTAATAAACGTATTTACGCTACAACTGATAAAGCAAAAGGTGCGGTAAAAGTTGAAGCAGACGCTGAAGGTTGGGAAACTTTTGTTATTCCAGATGATGTAGGTGGACGCTTCTCTGTTTTAACTGCTGTAGGTTTATTACCAATTGCAGCTAGTGGGGCTGATATCGATGCCTTAATGCAAGGGGCAGCAGATGCTTCTAAAGCTTATGCTTCTGATGATTTAGCAGAAAACGAAGCTTATCAATATGCCGCAATGCGTAATATTTTGTACCGTAAAGGTAAAGTAACCGAATTACTAATTAACTATGAACCAGGTATGCAATACTTTTCTGAATGGTGGAAACAATTATTCGGTGAATCTGAAGGTAAAGACCAAAAAGGAATTTATCCTTCTAGTGCAAACTTCTCTACTGACTTACATTCATTAGGTCAATATATTCAAGAAGGCCGTCGTAATATCTTCGAAACTGTTGTGAAAGTAGAAAAACCACGGAAATCAGTTAAAATTCCAGTAACAGAAGAAGATTTAGATGGTTTAGGTTACTTACAAGGTAAAGAAGTAGACTTTGTTAATACAAAAGCCTTTGAAGGTGTTCTATTAGCTCACACTGATGGGGATGTACCAAACTTATTAGTGAAAATTCCTGAAATGGATGCATACACTTTAGGATACTTGATGTACTTCTTTGAAATTGCAGTTGGTATTTCTGGTTACTTAAACGGTGTTAATCCGTTTGACCAACCAGGGGTAGAGGCATACAAAAAAAATATGTTCGCACTCCTTGGTAAACCAGGTTTTGAAGAATTATCAAAAGAATTAAATGAACGCTTATAATTAAGGCATAAAAAAGGCAATAGCTTTTAGCTATTGTCTTTTTTTCGTTTATCATATGTGTTGTATCACTTCTTATTCGACCAAATAAATTGGAAGATTTCATATTGTTAGTAAAAACGTGGACGGCAGGAATCGAACCTGCCTCTCAAACATAGACAACCTGTCGTCACAGATCATCCTAGAGCAAAGCACCAAAACTCGCCCACCAAATGTATGAATTCATCATAGTTACTCCAACTTAAAGCTCCCTTAAATCTTACAAATTTATTGAGATGGGTGACAATTGTGTTAGACAAACTAAGTCTAAAGTACGATACTTTTGCGAGTGTTAGCCAGTATGATGAAAGCAATAAGAAAAGTCATAAAGGAGCGGAAATAAAATGTTAAAAGGATTAATTAAAGGTGCTGTGGGTGTTACATTAATTTTGGGTGTCTTGATGGGAGGAGCGTTAGTATTTTCTGATGATGCTTCTGGCGAGTTTGCTCAAATTGTGGATCGCCTGAATCCTTTGGTAAAAGAAGGTAACGTCTATGTGAAAACGGCACAACCTCTTGAGGTGAACGGTTATGGGACAGCCCATTACCGTCAAGTTGCTGCAGATGAAAAGGGGAATAAACGCACGATTGAATTTTCTGGGATGTCAAAACTAAAACAAGGACATTACTTAAAGTTAGAAAATAAAGGCGCCTTTGTAAAAACTTATGAAGAAGTTCAAAAAGAAGAAATTCCTAAAGCGGCACTAACCGTCATCGATTAAAACTATAGCGCTACAACAGTTTTGCTATATTTTTTTAATATTTCAATTGAAAGTTTATCTTTGTATCTCTAATTGCTAATTGAGAAGAAGTTTCCAATAAAAAGCCTCAGCTCTAATCAAGTAGCTGAGGTTTTTTGCTGGAATTTTAAGAAATTTGAAAACCAGTTTATTAAAATTCTCGCCTATTACTGAAAGTTGAATGAATCAGCTTAGCTTTTCTTCGCAGAAATGCTGACGTTATTCTGGTGTACCAATAACTTTAATATAATCATCAATATTTTTAATTTGCATGTGTTTAATGACCAACTGATTGCGTTGATTGCGTTTACCAGTAACTTTTAAAGTATATTTATTGTTTGGTAAGCGGAAAATATAATTTGAAAGATAGCGGTCTTTAATGATTCCTTCTGTAATTTCGCCATCTTTTGCAAGTTTGATTAGCGAAAGACGCATTGGTTGTTCTTGCAAAAGGACGGTTTTAATTAGAAGTCCTTCGAATTCTTCCATTTTTTTCACCTCATCTAAAGTCTTCTTTCGTCATTATAAAGGTTTTTTATAAATCCTGCATGAAAGAAGTCCAAGAAAATAAAATCCTGTTAAAAATTATTTTGACAAGTTAGCATAGGTTTATCTGTTTAACTGCGCTAAAAAAAGATTATTTTTAAGGGGATGAGTGTCTCCTTTTTAGCGGGTTAATTTAAATAGTCAGGCAGAAACTGTCAGAATTACATTTTATTAAAGTGCTATTTATACAATAAAACGATATATACCTAGCGTTATTTTAAAATAGAGATTTTCTAATGTAATTCATGAAAAATTGATTCTTTTTTTTGTTTAAATCCCTTTAATGATATTTCATTTTATAATTGGTATTGTTTGTTTTTTTGTCTCGTTAAGCTTTAACTTATAAAAAATTGAAAATAATCTAGAGTGAATATTAAGTAATATTAAAAGAATTGTAGTTCAGATGGTTTAGGTTCTTCTCTTTGGAAGATACTTATTCAACGCTAAGTAAAAAAGCATCTCATTTGGTCTATATCAAAAAATAAAAAAATAGAAAAATTAAAAAAATCTACAAAAAGCGTTTCCAAATTTAATTTTTTCTGTTATGATATACCTGAAATTAAATAGAGGAGGTGTTATTAATGGAAGTGGAAATTGGGAAAACTTACATATGCCAACCAGTAGGATTCACAAGAGAAGTCACAGGATTTGTCGAACATACATATACGAACACAGTCTTAATTTCTGTGGCGGAATGTGAGCATTGTGATCGACCACAAGTGATTGAAGCACAAAATCGCTTATTGGTGCGCTATGAAAATATTCGCGAAGTTGCGGTGGTAGCTTAACAAATGACAAATTTCTAGTGAAAACTAGAAAAACAGGAATTGTCATTTTAAAATGAAATATAGGTAAAATAAAAAGACTTCAAGTAGCCTATTACTTGAAGTCTTTTTAGTGTATCGCTGGTAAAAGGATTGGTTTTACAATGAATAAAACTAATACTCTCAGACTAATACTGCTTAAAAGCAAAAGGATTTCCTGTGTTTTTAGCCAACACCAATAACAAAGTTCAATAATTTATCGGAATAAGTGACTTTTTCTTTGGCATCATGAATGGTTTTGTTTAACGTTCCCATTTGATCAGTGATGATGCCGTCTACTTCGTAAAAAATCATGCGACTCATGTCTTCACTACTATTAGGAGTCCATACAAAAACTTTTTTACCATCTTCTTCTGCTGAAGTAATGAAGTTATGGTTAATGGTTGAATATTCCATTGTTAAAAAATCAGCTTTTGTAATAGGAGGACCAACGACATTAAAAGGTAAAATATAACCTACTGTTAGCTGAGGCGCTTTTTCTTTTAGTGATTCAACAATGGAAAAAGCTAGACTTTGGATCAGATGGTGTTCTGACTGAATTTCATTTTGATACTTTTTCAAAAAGGTATCCACGATCAATGTCGTATCTTTTTGTTGGGTTTTAATTTCTACTAATAATTTTTGATTGAGCCGTTTTGCTTCAGCTAAATATGTGTCAAAAGTTGGGATTTTTGCGCTTTTACCATTTTCATGCAAAGTAACTTGTTGAATTTCAGCAAGGGTCATTTGCTCAGGTACGCCTTTTACAGCGGCTAAATTTTTTAAATTGAAATCGTGCATCACTACAAATTGATGATCTTTTGTCATTTGGATATCCATTTCAATATAATCAGGATGCCACGTTTGACTCGTTTCTTCTAACGCTTCTAAACTATTTTGAACACCATTTTTGTCACTAACACCTCGGTGAGAAATTGTCACAGGAATCTTTTCGATTTCTTGGTCCAGATAGTCTAAATTATATAAACTCACACCCACCCCAAAAAGTATCGCAGTGAAAAGTAAAAGTGTGTTTTTAACACTTTCAAAACGAGGTGTTGGTAAATCTTCTTGGTAAAACCAATGAGGGATGTCTGGTAAAAAGCCTTCATCGTTCATAAAGTCAATAATAATATAAAAAATACCAACAGTTGATAACACCAAATTTACTAATAGAAAAAATTGCAATAACGTCATGGCAAAAACAGCGCTAATAAGTGCATAATCGGGGAAAAACTCTTCCACTAGTGCTTGAGCACCTACCACGACAGTAAAACTAATTCCGGTAATTAAAAGAATTGCCCCGCCAATAAAAATAAAGCGTCCCACAATTGCCAAAAAGCGGCGCTTGGTAATTAATAAGCTCTCTTTGAAAGCTTCTTTAAAGGGACGGTCCCGTAAAATCATTTCCGGTAGTGCAAAAATGAGTCGTATCCCAATATAAATTAAAATTAGATAGAAGAGAACAAAAGCTGAGATGATTAACAAACGATTGGTAAAAATAAAGTCCATGATAAAGGCGGGAATTTTAATTCGCGCCAATAAATCAGAATTAAAGCTCAAACCGCCGATTGGCAATATGAGTAAAAAATAGAAAAGAAAAAATAAGAATACGCTGGGACGTAATTTTTTTAATTGAATCGTTGTCATCCGTAATAGCTGTTTTAACGAAACGGCTTGCTTTTTTTCAATGAAATAGACACTTAATAATAAAAAAGTAAATTCAAAGAAAACGAGTAGCAAAATAAGAAGTAGTAGGGCGACTAATAAAAATGCTACTGCTGGATGCTGTGTAGCAATTTCGCTTAAATTATCATAAGAGATATACTGAATCTGCCCACGTTTTAAAATAAATTTAGTCGAACTGCTTAGCAGGGGAATAACTACAAATAAAATAAAACCATGCATTAAAAGCACATCACGAAAGTAAACATTTGTTTTTACTAAAAAGTCCCACGTATTTTTCAACGAATCTTTTAAATATTTCATCTTCATCACCTATTTCCATTGTAGCTGAAAACCAAGTTTCAACAAAGAAAAGCGAATAGTAAAGCCAACAAAAAAACTCGAACACTTTTGATTAGAACTACTTGCTTAAAGGAAGCGTAGAACTTTCAAAAGTGGTCGAGTTTTTATAGTAGATTTAACCCAGCAAGCCCGTTAAAAAGGAACCGCCATAAATTAAAGCCATACTATATAAGAAAATAGAAAGTGGCTTAGCTAATAGGATAATCCAGATGTACTTTTTAACTGAAATATTGGTCAAACCAGCCATCAAACAAAGCGCATCATCTGGTGCTACAGGTAAGAAGATGGCTAAAGCAAATAACTTTTCAAAGCGACTTTGGTTGTCTAACCAACCAATATATTTGTTATACGTTTTATCGCTAATCATACTTAAAATAAATGGCTTACCGTAACGACGTCCCAAAAGGAAAATAATAATGGAACCGATGCAAATACCGACATAGTTATAAATAAAACCGGCAAAAGGACCAAATATTAAGACACCCGCAGCACTAGAAATGCCGCCAGGAATAATCGGGATCACTACTTGTAAAATTTGTAAAAGGATAAAGATGATAGGACCTAAGATAATAGAGTCGCCAACTAAACCTCTTAGGGCATTTATATCTTTAAAGACACCTAAATTAAAAAAATAGATTGTTAAAGCAATTGAAATTAAAATACCCACGATAGAAATCGTATTAATGATTTTGCGAGAAAGAGCGATACTCATGGTCTCATCTCCTTTGTTTGGTATACTTGTATTATACAAGGTTCTTTTTTATTTGCCCTCGTTTTTGTCTGACAAAAAACAAACAAAAATGTAAGAGAGGTTAAAAAAGTTATTTTAACCATCTGTATTATAAGCGCTTTTACTAGGTATTACCATCATACTAGAGTCTGATTTATAAAAACTAAAGATTTTTTAGTCTATTTGTTTTGTTTCTAGTTTACAGAAAAAAATTTTAGGTGTACACTCAATTTGTTAAATATTTCGGTTAACCTAAAAATTAATTAAGTTATATAGAAAAGAGTGATAGGATGAGTCATAATAAAGAAAAATTAATTGAATATGCCAACGGCCCTAGTTTAGAAGAAATTAATAATACCGTGGATGTCCCAAAAGATGCGAGTTTTTTTAGGACCTTGTTGGCTTATAGTGGCCCAGGTGCCCTTGTTGCAGTGGGCTATATGGACCCAGGTAACTGGATTACTTCAATCGCCGGGGGAGCAGAATATAAATATGCTTTGTTGAGTGTGATTTTATTATCGAGTTTAATAGCGATGCTTCTACAGAGTATGGCAGCAAAATTAGGTATTGTTACCGGACGTGATCTAGCTCAGGCAACCCGCGAGCATACTTCTAAAAAAACCGGTTTTGTTTTGTGGGTCATTACAGAGCTTGCTATTATGGCAACTGATATTGCAGAAGTTATTGGGGGCGCAGTTGCGTTACAATTATTATTTGGGCTGCCGCTACTAGTCGGGGTATTGATTACGACATTAGATGTTTTATTATTGCTATTATTAACCAAATTAGGTTTTCGAAAAATCGAAGCAATTGTGGCTGTCTTAATTGCAGTGATTTTTATGGTTTTTGCTTATGAAGTTGCTCTAGCTCAACCTCATTTAGGTGAAGTATTGCGTGGCTTTATTCCAGATACAAAAATTGCGACAGATAAATCAATGCTTTTATTAGCGTTAGGGATTGTAGGGGCAACAGTTATGCCGCATAACTTGTACTTACATTCTTCTATTTCCCAAGCTCGAAAATTTGATCGCAATGACGATGAAGAAAAAGCACGAGCAATTAAATTTACAACTTGGGATTCTAATATTCAGTTGACAGTCGCTTTTGTCGTTAACTGTTTATTATTGGTTTTAGGTGGTGCATTGTTTTATGGGACTAATAGCGACTTGGGTAAGTTTGTCGATTTATATGATGCATTAAAAGATCCAAGTATTGTAGGCGATATTGCCAGTCCTCTTTTAAGCACTTTGTTTGCTGTCGCTTTATTAGCTTCCGGTCAAAATTCGACAATCACAGGTACGCTTTCTGGTCAAATTGTGATGGAAGGTTTTATTAATTTAAGAATGCCTTTGTGGATGCGCCGAGTGGTCACACGATTACTTGCGATTGTACCGGTTATTATCTGTGTCATTTTGTATGGCGGTCGTGAGTCTGCTGTTGAAGATTTACTTTTATATACGCAAGTGTTTCTAAGTATTGCCTTACCAATTTCTATTATCCCCTTGACTATTTATACCAGTGATAAAAAAATCATGGGGCGCTTTGCAAATCCAACGTGGATGAAAATTTTAGCTTGGATTATAGCAATTGTACTAACGCTATTAAACTTGTTTTTAATTTACAGTACGTTAACAGGGGCTAATAGTTAGATAGGAAGGTGAGGGGAAATGAACAAATTTAATTGTATTTTAGTTGCAGTAGATGATTCCAAGGATTCAAAGAAAGCTTTTGATTACGCGGTGACTTACGCTTTAGAGCATGAAGCAAAATTAACTATCACGACGATTTTTGAAATTAATCGTTTAAACGTCTATGAATATTTAACTAAAGAAACGATTGCAGCACATAAGGAACAGACAATTGCCATTGCAGAAGATTATCGCAAAAAGGCAATCGAAAAAGGGTTAAAAGAAGTCACAATTGTTGTCGACGAAGGATCACCGGCACAAACGATTTTAAGTACAGTTATACCTGCCGTTAAACCAGATTTGTTAGTATGTGGCTCTAAAGGAGATGCCAATCACACGCCACTTGTTTTAGGTAGTCAAGCGGCTCTAATGGCCAAAGAAGCACATTGCTCGGTTTTAATTGTTCGCTAATAGAGGTGTGACAGAAGCTGCTTCTTCGAAAATAAGACGGAATTCCTCGAAATTTGAAAAATAATTTCCGGGAATTCCGTCTTATTTCTTGAAGCTGGTCGCTTCTGTCATAATCTTTTTTTTAGCGCGGTGTTGCATTTAAAAACTAATGTTTCAACGAGGGAGGTAATCATAAAACCTGCTGCAATTGCTCCGGCTGTGATCACAACAATTTTTAAATTATCAAACGATTTTGTTGAATCCCCTAATACAAGTTCGCGAATTGCTTGGTAGGCAGGACCCCCGGGGACTAAAGGGACTAAGCTAGGAATGTTGAAGATAATCATAGGCATTTTTAGTCGGCGGGAGAAAAAAATACTCAAACAACCAATTGCGATTGCCGCAATGAAGTTAGCAAATCCCAATCCTTGCTCGTGTTGCCGTAATCCCCAATAGACCATCCAGCCAATCGCTCCGGTTAACCCGCAAGCTGCTAAAGAGCGCTTGGGAATATTAGTGATAATACCAAAAGCTACGGTACTAATAAAACTAAATAAAAAATGGATGCCATAAGTTATCATGCAATTCCACCTCCAAATAAAAGGAGCGTGGTGGCAATTCCGACCCCAATTGCTGCAGCGACAAACAATGCTTCGATTCCGCGGGCGGTACCGCTGAGTAGATCGCCGGATAAAATATCACGAAAAGAATTTGTTATCGCCACGCCCGGTACTAAAGGCATCACCGCTCCGATAATAATATGATCAACGTTATTTGCCAGTCCCAGTTTTACACTAGCAATCGCCAAAGCACCAATCACAAAGGCAGCAACAAACATATCTAAAAAGCGCATTTGTAACCATTTTTTAATATATACACCAGCTACAAAACCGATGCAGCCAATGAGAAAAGTAGGAATAAAATCGCGCCATGTCCCCCCAAAAATATACATTAATGTACAACTAACCAAGCCTGCTGCTAATGTTTGCCATAGAAAAGAAAAACTCGGTGTATCGTAGTTGACTCGTTTCAAGCGGGCGTTTAACTCATTTAAAGAGATTTTTTTTGCGGCAAACTCGCGGGAAAGGTGATTTACAGCAACAATTTTTTCTAAATTAATCGAACGTTCGTGTACTTCTTCTAGTTGTGAAAAAGAAGAATTACGAATACTCATAAACAGGCCCGTAGCCGTTACATAACTCACTGTATTGGCGATGCCGGCATTTTCTGCAATTCGATTCATGGTATCTTCCACCCGGTAAACCTCAGAACCATTTTCCATCATAATTCGACCTGCTAATAAACAGGTGCTTAAAACCAATGCTTCTTTCATCTTTTTACCTCATTTATAAAGTTGCTTTTATTCTACCATTTCATTTTCAGAATTGCTTTTAATTTTTAGCAGGATAAAAATATTTGCTGTGTTCAAAAAACGAATCGAAATAAATGTCAGAAAATTAAGGAAATTTCTTTATTGCTTAAAATAAATTAATATAGATTTAATAAAAATAACGGTTGTAATAGCTTGTGAAATGCTTTAATATCTTTTTAAGATATTTTATGTCATATATTTATTGAAAACTATCGATTAATTTAGCATCCCTCGTTATCGTACGAATTTTTTTCTTTAAGATAGATAACTAGTTTTGAGGTATATCATTTCCCAAAAAATCTATTTTTGTTTACAATAAACGTATGAATGATAAATGTTATTATAAAGGAGAGGTGACTTTTTTATGCGTCGTAAAGTTTATACAAAAGATCAGATTTTGAAAGCTGCTTATGAAGTTATTTCAAAAGATGGTTTTAGTAAGTTTACAGCCCGTAATATTGCTAAAAAAATGGGAATTTCAACCCAGCCAATTTACTTAGAGTTTAAAAACATGCAAGATTTAAAAAATACGTTAGTTGAAACCGTGATGCGGGATCTACAAGAAAATGTATTTCCAATTGAACATACTGGCAATCAAATTGTTGATTTGGGTTTAAATTATATTAACTTTGCCCAAGAAAACCGCAATTTATATGTTGCCTTATTCGTAGACGAGTACGGTGGCGGTAAGATGATGCATGAGTTTTCTTATGAGTACTTTAAAAATATGGTGTCAAATTGCCCTGAATACGCTGACTTATCAGATGAATACATTAAAGCGTTGCATGACGGTACTTGGATTACCGTAACAGGGATTGCTTCTTTGATGTCTTCAGGTATTATCCATCCATCACAAGAGCAAATTGCAGAACTTATTCAATCTGCTGTAGATGGCATTTTGAAAATGGATGAACCAGAAAAGATTTTTAATCCGGAAGATTAATAAAAACGCAACTTGGCGTATAAGTGCGCGTGTTAATTGCTAAAGTGCTAAAATCACCTAGTCTAGATTTCCAGCTGCATTTTTATGATAGGTGATTTTTTCTTTAGGGTTAGTACGCGTTTTTTGACAGGTATTTCTTAATTGACTTTTTTTCAAATTTAGCGAAAATAAAAGAAGTGAGAACTTGGAGAGTTGGCAGAGTGGTAATGCACTGGACTCGAAATCCAGCGAGCCGGTTTACGCCGGTGCACGGGTTCAAATCCCGTACTCTCCTTATCGTACTTAGTACAACTTTTAGGCTGCTTGATCTTTATCAAGCAGCCTTTTTAAGTTGATTCTTCTGTTAACGCCTTTTGTAAAGTTGAGAGAAATTATTAAGAGAAAGTAAAGAACAATTTTGTAAAAAAGGTCATTTGGCAAATTCTATCGTAGGATTTTTAATTTTATGGTATGATAATTCCTGGTTTGTAAAAATGAAATTTTAATAATAGGACGTGAAAATATGTGTGGCATTGTCGGTTTTGTGAATAGCAAGGATCAAAAACAAGAAATTATTGAAGATATGATGGATCGCATCGTCCACCGTGGTCCTAATAGTTCTGGTAAATATACAGATAAAAATGTAGCATTAGGCTTTCGTCGTCTGTCAATTATTGACTTAGAAGGCGGTTCTCAGCCTATTTATAATGAAGATCGTAGTAAAGTTATTATTTTTAATGGCGAAATTTACAATTTTCAACCATTAAGAGAACAACTTATTGCAGCTGGCCACGTTTTTTCTACTCATGCTGATACAGAAGTATTATTGCATGGTTATGAAGAATGGGGTGCTGAACTTTTACAAAAAGTGCGGGGGATGTTTGCCTTTGCCATTTGGGATATTGAAAAACAAGAATTATTTGGTGCCCGCGATCATTTTGGGATTAAACCTTACTATTATGCAGAAATGAACGGTACGTTTATGTTTGGTTCAGAAATCAAGAGCTTTTTACCACATCCAGATTTCAATAAAGAACTAAATACAGCAGCGTTAAAACCGTACATGACTTTTCAATATTCTCCTTTAAATGGGGAAACATTCTTTAAAAATGTATATCGCTTACCAGAAGGTCATTATTATACTTATAAAGACGGTAAACTTACCATTAAAGAATATTGGGATGCTGACTTTACTAAAAAAGATGATCATTCTCGCGAAGAATGGGTCGATGAAATTGATAAAAGTGTTGAAGCTTCGATTGCAGCGCATCGAATCGCTGATGTTGAAGTGGGTGCCTTTTTATCCAGCGGTGTGGACTCAAGTTATGTAACTTCTGTCTTGCGTCCAGATCATTCTTTTTCAATTGGGTTTGATGATAAAACATATAATGAAGCTATTGAAGCTCGTAAATTAACGAAAATGCTCGATTTAAATAATACTGCCGCAGTAATTGATGGGGATATGTCTTTTAAGGCTTTTCCGCTTATTCAATATCATTTGGATGAACCAGATTCTAATCCTTCTTGTGTGCCGCTTTACTTCTTAGCAAATTTGGCATCACAATCTGTGCGGGTAGTACAATCTGGTGAAGGTGCCGATGAGTTATTTGCCGGTTACCAAACTTATGGTTTCCATACCAACTCAAAAATGGTGCGCGTTTTTGCTCAAGGGTTGAAAAAATTACCAAAAGGCATGCGTTATTCCATTGGCCGTAAATTTGGCCACATGAAAAATTTCCATGGTCGGATTCATTTATATGAAGCGACTGCCCCTGCCCGCGACTTCTTTATTGGTCATGCGAAAGTTTTTGATGAACAAGAAGCAGAAAGTTATTTAAAACCTGAATTTCAAAATGCCCCTTCTGTTAAAGAAATTATGAATCCTCATTTTGATCAAACAGAAGGTATTGAAAGTGAAGTTAACAAAATGCAGTATGTCGATGTGCATCAATGGATGCCAAAAGACATTTTGTTAAAAGCCGACAAATTATCTATGGCAAGTTCACTTGAATTACGGGTGCCACTACTAGATATTGAAGTGATGAAATTAGCACAACGAATTCCAGCAAAATATGTGATGAATCAAAACAATACAAAAGATGTTTTCCGTCAAGCGGCGAACCGTCATTTACCAGAAGAATGGGCAAATCGGGAAAAATTAGGTTTCCCAGTGCCGATTAAAGCTTGGTTAAAAGAAGATCATGGTTATGAAGAAGTAAAAGCGTTATTTATGGCAGATTTTGCCAAACAATTCTTCGATCAAGATAAAATCATGAAATTATTAAATGATCACCACGAAGGTAAAGCAGAAGTGCAACGTAAAATTTGGACAATCTTTACTTTCTTGACTTGGTATAAAGTTTACTTTATCGATGAAGAAATTCCAAAAGCAGAAGCTATTACTTACGAAACATTATAATAAAAAAAGCCAAACGCTCGCTGTTGTCTAGCAGTTGAGCGTTTGGCCTTTTTTTATAGTTTTAAGGCGTCACCGCTAATACCTACATCAACAATTTGCAAGTTGCCACAGGCTTCAAGTCCAGGTGAAATGGTGAAGCCGGTCTTTTTAAACTGAAAAGTAACCGTAGTGTCAGCATGAACAAACTTTCCTAATGAAGTGCCTGTTGAAGCATCAATTCCAGAAGGCACATCAACAGCCAGAATAGGTAGTTGGCTATGATTTATTTGGTCAATAACATTTTTAGCAGTTTCGTTTAACTCTCCATTAGCCCCAATGCCTAAAAAACTATCGATGATTAAAGTAAAACCCAAAAATGTTTCCAAATGATGCAAAATAGGAATCTCATAATAGTCGCAAATAGCGTATTGTTGTTGGCATTCAGTTGTACGATGAGTTAAGTTTCCGACAAAATAGACAGTAACATTTTTGCCAGCTAAATGAAGGAGTCTAGCAATAGCTAAGCCATCGCCGCCATTATTACCACTTCCACAGACGATTAAAACTTGTGAAAGGTCGTATTTTTCTTTTTCCGTCAGTTCATTAAAAACTGCTAATGCTGCTCTTTCCATTAAAACCATACTCGGAATACCAATTGTGTCAATTGTATACTGGTCACATGCTTTCATTTGCTTTGCATTCACTAATTGTGTCATGGTTACGCCTCCTGCTTTTGTTTTTGGATTGCTTTATGTTTATTGTAGCGGAAGTCTAACTTTTTGCCAAAAATCCTAAAGGGGACGTTTACGGAAAATCAAAAGACTTAGAGTCAATAATAATGTGATAAGCAAAACTGCAATCCAGACCGCAGGCCAATAATGATAAAATTCTGTTTTACCTGTTAACCAATTCAGCGAATTGCTTCCTAAAATAAAAGGATTATAATATGCGATTTTCTTTAATATACCACTAAAGCTACTGATTAAATAAAAACTAGCCAGAATCAAAAGGCTTTGCCCAGTGCTTTTAGCTAGTGTTGATGACAAAATCGTAGCTGCTAAAAAAATTGTTCCGTAGAGCCAAAAAGCAAAAAGCGGGAATAATAAATGAGGACTTTTATTATCATTAAAATAATAGGTAGTATAAGCAACGTTAACTAAAAAGGAACTGATCAAGGTTACAGACCAAATAAAAACTAAATAGAGTGCTTTACTAATAACAAAGACGTTGCGAGAGAGTCCTTTAGTAATAAAAGGTAATAGCGTGCCTTTTTCTACTTCATTACTAATCGTACCAACTGCCAATAATGCGATAGCCAATAAAACAAATTGTGATAAATTCTTATAATATTGTGTCCAACTATCTATTGATGTTGGAGTTGGTAAAGAAACGGGTAGGTCAGCTGGTAATAAAGAAGACATTATATCAGGCATAATTTTCGCTAGAAAAGGGGATAAAATTCCAACAGCTACTGCAATAATCAATAAGATGGGGATTTTTTTAGTACGCCAATTAGCGAAGCATTCTTTTATGAAAAAAAGCTTGATTTGTTTCATTTTGCCACCACCTTTAAAAAGATATCTTCTAATGTGGGTTCGACTAATTTTAGTTTGCGAGGTACAACTTTTAGCCTAGCAAGAGTTTCGACAATTGCCAATCCAGAATCTTCCTGATTTAAAACTGGGAGAAGTAGCGTTAGACTATCTTTTTTTTGTCCACCAAAAGCAGTATGTTTTAGGAAATAAGATCTGTCAGCTGTGTCTTTAAATTGCAGTTCATAGTACTTGTTATGTTCAGCTTTAATATTTTCTAGTGCTCCTTCTAATTGAATTTTACCCTCATTTAAAATAGCAATATGATCACAGATAGATTCAACATCATGTAAAATATGAGTAGAAAATAAAACAGTTGTTTCGTTTTTTAGATTTTTTAAGATAGTTAATACTTCTTTGCGTCCAATAGGATCTAATGCTGAAGTGGGTTCATCACAAATTAGTAATTTTGGATCGTTTAAAAGTGCTTGTGCTAAACCTAAACGTTGTTTCATTCCGCGTGAAAAACCACCTATTTTTTGTGAAGTATTGTTTAGACCAACTTTTGAAAGTAATGTGGGGATTTTAGCGGCTATTACGTTTTGTGTTAGGCCGCTAACCTTTGCGCATAAAGCTAAGTATTCTTTAGCAGACAGATAGTTGTAAAAAGCCGGAACATCCGGTAGATAACCAATGTTTTGATTGGTTTTGCTATCTCCGTATTTTACGGTCTGACCTGCGATAGTAACTGTACCACTATCAGCGGCTAAAAGCCCTAAAATAATTTTCATCGTGGTAGTTTTACCTGCGCCATTTTCTCCCACAAATCCATAAATACTTCCTGAGGGGATAGTTAAAGATAAATCATCTAAAATAAGACGTTGACCAATTTGTTTTTTTAGATTCTGAATGACAATCATAGATTCCATTTAATCTTCTCCTTTACCAAAAGCAAAATAAATAATTGGACCTAAAAAAGAAATAAAAGCACAGATGATAACCCAAAACACACGGTTGCCAAATTTATAATGAGGATGTTTGAATACATCGACGACAGCGTAAATTGCAAGTCCGATTTGTAAAATAATAAGGGGAATTAAGATTGGAATATATTCTTGAATGTTTAATTGCATAGCAATCACTCCTTGTCTTATAGTGAAACTTTTTTGTATTAATAATTATAATACAAAGTATACAAAAACACAAAAAAAGCCTTGAAATTCTCAATAAGAGAGTTTCAAGGCCGATAAAGCTTAATTTAGATGGCTAAATATTTTTCTAAATAATCAGCTAATCCATCTTCATCATTTGTTTTAGAAGTGATGTCATTACTAATAGCTTTTGCTTCGGGGCTGGCATTTTTCATAGCTACGCCCCAGCCGGCGTAATCTAGCATCTCAAGATCATTGTGTTCATCACCAAAGGCAATAATATTTTTACGATCAATCGCAAAAGAGTCCGCGATAATTTCTACTCCACGAGCTTTTTGAATGCCTTTTGCCACAATTTCTAAAATTGCATTGGGACCACCCCAAGTTCTAACATCGATATAGTCAGAAAACTGAGCTTTTAGTGTATCTGAAACAGTTTCGGCTAACTCGGTTTTGGTTTGAATTAACATCGAAGTGGGGTTTGTTTTTAAATTTTGAAGTAGATTATCATTGGTTGGTTTTTGGTTATCAAAAAGATATTCACTACCAAAATCTAGGCGATCAACGTAAAAAGTATCACGATTTTCCGCTGCCACAAAATCCAATTGTAAATCATTTTTTTGTTTTAAAATTTCAAAGACAATATCACGACTAAAAAGTGTTTCCGATTCAGAAGCCCATTTTGTATAAGGTACGTGAACTAAAGCACCATTAAAATTGACCATCGGTGTGTTTAATGCCAATTGGTGATAAAATTTTTCGCTGATACGAAATGGACGACCAGTCGCAATGCTGACAATATGACCACTAGCGACAGCTTTTTTTAAAACAGCTTCTGTTTTCGGGCTGATTTGAGATTGGGCATTTAAAGTAGTGCCATCTAAATCAATGGCAATTAATTTTTTGTTCATATCTATTTCTCCTTTCGTCTAAAAGATACGCTGTTTTAGTTTAACACATTTTGTTTTTTTCACAAGATTGCTAGTTTAAAAGTAAGATACCTTTAAAAAATGAGCATAAGAAAAAGGATTCGCTTTCATATTAAAACACGAACATTAATGAGAATATTTCAGTTGAATAAAGATAAAATGTTGTTTTTTAACTTTTGTAAAATTATAATCAGTCTTTGTTGGATGATAAATCCGAAATATGCCCTTATTCTTTTGTAGGAGTGAACAATTGATGGAAAAGTTTTTTAAATTAAAAGAAAGTAACACAAATGTTTCAACAGAATTTGTCGCAGGTTTAACTACCTTTTTTGCGATGAGTTATATTTTATTTGTAAATCCAACGATCTTATCAGCTTCAGGAATGCCATTTCAAGCGGTATTTCTAGCAACAATCATTGCTTCTGTGATCGGGACGTTAGTAATGGGACTTTTCGCGAATGTACCTTACGCGCAAGCTCCTGGGATGGGATTAAATGCCTTTTTCACATTTACCGTAGTATTTGGCCTAGGCTATACCTGGCAACAAGCGCTAGCGATGGTCTTCATTTGTGGTTTGATTAACATTTTTATTACCATTACGAAAATTAGAAAAATGATTATTCACGCGATTCCTGAAAGTATGCAACATGCAATTGGCGGCGGGATTGGGATTTTTGTCGCGTATGTTGGCTTGAAAAATGCTAACTTATTAAGTTTTAGTGCAGATTCAGCCACTATCACAAGTAGTGTGGTGGAAGGGGACAAAGCAGTCAATGTTACAATGAATGGTGGCATCGTGCCAGCTTTGGCTAATTTCAATAATGCACCTGTTTTATTAGCTGTGATTGGGCTAGTTTTCACTACAATTTTAGTTGTCCGCAATGTGCGGGGGGCTATTTTAATTGGGATTGTCGTTACAACTATTTTGGGAATTTTCATGGGTGTTGTGGATTTAAGTACAATTGATTGGAAAGCTAATTCATTAGGAAGTTCAATCAATGAGTTAAAGACCACATTCGGTGCCGCTTTTGGGGTAGATGGCATGCAATCACTGTTTAGTGATGCAAGTAAAATTCCTCAAGTTCTAATGACAATTATCGCCTTTAGCTTATCAGATACATTTGATACGATTGGAACCTTTATTGGGACTGGGCGTAGAACAGGAATTTTCTCTAAGGCAGATGAAGAAGCTTTAGAAGATAGTCGTGGCTTTAACACCAAAATGGACAAAGCATTATTTGCAGATGCAATCGCTACTTCTATTGGCGCAATCTTTGGGACATCTAATACAACGACATACGTAGAGTCTGCTGCTGGTATTGGCGCTGGTGGACGTACTGGTTTAACTTCAGTTGTGGTTGCAGGTTTGTTTGCTATTAGTAGTTTCTTTTCTCCGTTAATTTCGATCGTTCCCGCCCAAGCAACTGCACCAGCGTTGATTTTAGTTGGGGTAATGATGATGGCTTCATTTAAAGATATTGAATGGACCGATTTAGAAGAAGCAGTTCCCGCCTTTTTTGCCGCTATTTTCATGGGCTTTTGTTACAGTATTTCTTACGGGATTGCCGCAGGATTTATCTTCTACACAATTGTGAAGGTGATTAAAGGGAAATTCAATGAAATTTCACCAATTCTTTGGGTAGTCGATATTTTATTTATTTTAAACTTTATCATTTTAGCTGTTATTGCATAAATTAGTTAAACATATTAGTTAATAAACCGTCTTTTAAAGGGGAGATTAATTCTACCTTTTAAAAGACGGTATTTTTATGCCAATCGATAATTTCGATAAAATTTTTAAAATACTAAAATTAATTGTGGAATAACGAGCTTAAAATAGGGATAATTTTTACTTTTTTGAAAATTACATTAGCTTTCCAATTCACCTCTTTATAAAAATAGGCTATAGTAGTAGTGAAAGAGGGTTGACTATGAAACTGGATTGGAAACGAAATTTATTTATCTCATGGATTGGTTGCTTTTTTACCGGGGCGAGTTTTAGTTTGGTGATGCCATTTATTCCGCTTTACATCGAACAACTGGGCACACCTAAAAATCAAGTAGAGCTTTTTGCAGGGCTGGCTATTTCAGTGACCGCATTTGCTTCTGCTATTGTTGCACCTATCTGGGGAAACTTAGCCGATCGAAAAGGACGTCGTTTGATGATGATTCGTGCGGCAGTAGGGATGACATTTACAATGGGGTCGCTAGCTTTTGTTCCAAATGTTTATTGGCTGTTGATCATGCGTTTTATGACGGGAATTTTATCGGGCTATATCCCCAATGCAACAGCGTTAATTGCTTCGCAAGCACCGCGTGAAAAAAGCGGTTGGGCACTTGGAACCCTAGCAACGGGCGCTGTAGCGGGAAATTTGATTGGTCCTTCAATGGGTGGCGCATTGGCACAGGCATTTGGGATGGAAAATGTCTTTATTATTACCGGGACGGTTTTGGCAATCACGACAATTTTGACGATTTTCTTTGTGAAAGAAGATTTTGTCCCAGTTCAAAAAACTGATCTTTTGTCGGTCAAACAAATCTTTAGTCGTATTTCAAATGTTCAAGTTTTAATCGGTCTATTTATCACTTCTTTAATTTTGCAAGTTGGAGTGACAAGTATCAGTCCAATTTTAACGCTTTATATTAGGCAGTTGAGTGGTAACAGTGAAAATATTTTATTTGTTAGTGGCTTAATCGTGTCTATCGCAGGTGTGTCGGCAATTATCTCTTCGCCAACACTAGGAAAACTAGGGGATAAAATTGGCAATCAAAAAATCTTACTGTTTGGCCTAGTACTATCTTTTCTTTGTTTTATTCCGATGGGATTTGTTAAAACACCATTTCAACTAGGAGCTTTACGCTTTATTCTGGGCTTTTCAACTGGCGCTTTAATGCCATCGATTAATACGTTAATTTCTAAAATAACCCCACCAGAAGGCGTAAGTCGAATTTATAGCTATAATCAAATGTTTACCAATTTCGGTCAAGTGCTCGGTCCGATGGTAGGTTCTACAGTTGCCCATGGTATGGGTTATCGGGCTGTCTTTTTTGTCACAAGTGGTTTTGTATTTTTAAATATCTGCTTGTCGACATTTAATTTTCGCAAAGTTTTAAACCAAAGGCTTTAGTCTTTTGAAAAAACCCGTTACAATGTTTTGTAGCGAGTTTTTTTGTAGATAAAAGATTATCTGATTTTCGCAAGGGGAAAGTCTTATATAAAAAGGCGACTACTTAGGAGGACAGGTTTATTAAGCTTTTTTGTGAGATGAAAAATGAGGGAACAAAAAAAGATTGCATCGCTGCAATCTTTTTAGTCAGTTACACCAGAAGGTAAAACTGTTTGTTTATGCGTGTTTCTTTTTGGGCGTAGCCACTTCAGCAATGAGGATAATGATGATTCCTACAATTAGAGAAATGATTGAGCTTAGTTTAAAATCATAAGTGCCGCTGTTTAAAGCACTACCTAGGTAGCCAACGACTTGACCCAAGATATACGTCCAAAACAAAGTAACCAAATATTTCATAGCAGACACCTCTTCTCTTGCGGGTTTCTCGAATACAGTGTACCATATTTTTCTTGAATGTAAAGTTTTCAAGTTTTTTCAAAAAGGAGGACATACAGTGTTACCGCAATTATATACCGTGACCGCTTATTCCTTACTACAAAGTACGATTGAAATTACACGTCTAGTAGAAGTAGCCAAACAAAGAGGTTACGATACATTAGGTTTATGTGATCGTAATGTCTTAGCAGGCGCAGTTTCTTTTTATACTGCGTGCCATAATGCCGGCTTAAAAGCTGTAATTGGTTTACATTTAGACTATTATTCTCCGGTCCAAAACGGAGAAAATGAAATTTTGCTCTTTGCTAAAAATCTAGCGGGCTATCTCCAATTAATTGCGCTAAGTAGTCAAAAAGAAATCAAAGGGCAAGTGGATCTGGCTGACTTTGAATCTTTAACAGACGTCTATGCCATTTTACCACCCCGTAATGAAATTCAATACTTTATCACACGTGAGATAAAAAAAGCTGAGGAACGGCTCTATTTTTTACAAAATATTTTCTCAAAAGACCAGTTTTTTTATGGTGTTTCACCTCGACAAGAACTGAGTGAAATGGAAATAGCATTTTATCAGGAGCACCAAGTTGAACCTTTTGCAATTAATGAAGTAAATACAATTGATCCTAGTGAAAAAGGCGCGATTGCCGTGATGGAACACTTGAAAAACGGCACTCAGCTAGAAGATTTAGCAGAATTAGAACAAGGTAGTGGGGAATATCTGCTACCGTCTGAACAGATTACCAGTTACTTTGCAGAAAACCAGCCGCAAGCTTTAGCAAACACAAAAAAAGCAGCAGCGATTTGTAGTCAATTTGAATTGCCACTACACCAAAAATTATTACCACATTACCCTATTCAAGCTGATGTAACAGCAGCTACTTTTTTGTGCAATCTATGTCAAACACAGCTAGAACAGCGTGTAAAAGAAGTAACAGTAGAGTATAGAGCAAGGCTTGATTACGAGCTGAATATTATTCATCAAATGGGTTTTGATGATTATTTTTTAATCGTCTGGGATGTAATGGATTTTGCCCATCGTAATAAAATAGTAACCGGCGCCGGAAGAGGTTCTGCGGCAGGGTCTTTAGTGGCTTTTGTGTTAGCTATTACAGATGTTGATCCTATTGAGTACGATTTACTTTTTGAACGTTTTTTAAATCCAGAACGCTATACGATGCCTGATATTGATTTGGATATTCCTGATAATCGAAGAGAAGAAGTTTTGCATTATGTAAAAGAAAAATATGGGACTTATCAAGTGGCACAAATCGCTACTTTTGGGACGATGGCAGCCAAAATGGTTTTGCGAGATGTAGCCCGCGTTTTTGGTTTGTCACAAAGTGAGGCCAATCGTTGGAGTAAAGCAGTACCCAATACACTTAAAATAACCTTGAAAAAAGCTTACGAAGAATCAAGTAATTTAAGAGAACTTGTCGCTCGCAATGAGCGTAATCGTCAGCTTTTCCAAGTGGCATTAACATTAGAAGGTTTACCGCGACATGTATCCACCCATGCAGCTGGTGTGGTTATTAGTGACCAGAATTTGCAACAGTTAATTCCGTTACAAGCAGGTGCTAATGATATTTTACTAACGCAATTTACTATGAATGATGTAGAAGCAGTTGGTTTATTAAAGATGGATTTTTTAGGTTTGCGTAATTTATCGATTATTGATGATACGTTAAAGGGAATCAAAAAAGTTACCGGAAAAGAACTTTCGCAAAAAGATATTCCTTTAACAGATGAACCTACACTTAAGTTGTTTCAGGCTGGGAATACGGCGGGGGTTTTTCAATTTGAGTCAGCAGGAATTAAAAACGTCTTGCGCCGCTTAGGTCCTGAGAATATTGAGGAAATTGCCGCTGTTAATGCGTTATATCGACCAGGACCGATGCAAAATATTGACCACTTCATCAAACGTAAAAAAGGTCAAGAAAAAGTAACTTATTTAGATGACAGTCTGATACCAATTTTACAAAATACTTATGGCATTATGGTCTATCAAGAGCAGGTCATGCAAGTTGCCGCTCAAATGGCTGGCTTCACTTTAGGGCAAGCCGATATTTTACGACGTGCTATAAGTAAAAAGAAAAAAGATGTTTTAGATGAAGAACGTCGCCATTTTGTAAACGGGGCAGTAAAGATCGGTCATAGCCAGGAAAAAGCCAATAAAGTCTATGATTATATTGAGCGTTTTGCAGATTACGGTTTTAACCGCTCCCATGCTTTTGCTTATTCTTTTGTCGGCTTTCAAATGGGCTATTTAAAAGTTCATTATCCTGCGCCTTTTTTTGCCGCGCTCCTTCATTCGGTTCGTAATAATACAACGAAAGTGAAAGAATATTTAACAGAAGCCAAAAAACAAGGCATTAAAATTTTACCCCCTTCCATTAATACTAGTAGTTTCAGTTTTTATTTAGTGAATAATGAAGCGATTCGTTTTGGACTAGGTAGTATTAAAGGGACGCGGCGTGATTTTATTGCGGCAATCGTTGCTGAACGCAAGGAAAATGGCCCGTTTCGTTCATTAGATAATTTTTTATATCGTCTGCCGGCAAAATGGTTAAAACTTGATTTGATTCAACCTTTAGTTGAAATTGGAGCTTTTGATGAATTGGAAAAAAATCGTCGTCAATTAGTAACAGGATTAGATAGTAAAATTCAAAATATCGAATACAGTGGGGGCAGTATGGATTTATTAGATATTATGGCACTAAAACCCACTGAAGTTAGTGATTATACTTTAACGCAACGCCTTGATTTGGAAGAACAGTACTTGGGTGTTTATGTTTCTGGTCACCCGACAGAAAGTTATCCCCTTTTAAAAAAAGAACGACAAGTACAACTAATTAGTGATTTATTACCAAAACAAAATGTTCGTCTTCTTTTATATGTCCGAGGAATTCGGGAAATCCGCACTAAAAGGGGAGAACAAATGGCTTTTGTGGAAGCTAATGATCCAACCGGAGAAGTAGCGTTAACCCTTTTTCCTAATGTCTATCGCCATGTGCGACAAACATTTGCAGTAGACGACGTCGTCTATGTAGAAGGAAAAACAGAGATCAGCACATATAATCAAGAAATGCAGGTAATTGTCGATCAAATTGTCTTAGCGCAGCAAATAAAAGAACTAAAAATCGCGCCAACTTGCTATCTCCGCTTAACTGGTATAGCTGATCCAGACAAGCAATTAAAAGAATTGTATGCCTTAATTAAACAAGCGCCTGGCGCAAGTAAAATAATACTTTTTTATGAAAAATCAAGAACTAAAAAAATACTGGCTGAAAAATATCAAATTGCTGATAATCCTAATGTAAGGCGAAGTTTGGTAGATATTTTTGGTGAAAATAACGTAATTTTCAAGTGACTTTCAGTAAATTTTACTTTTCGTTTTCAATTTTTTCAATTTTCTGCTCGTATCCCAAGACATTTTGGTTTTTTAATGGTAAAATGTACAACGTGGTTAATGCCAAAATGGTATTATTTAGGGAAACCTAAAAATATTTTAATGAGGTGAAAATGTAGATGAAACGCATCGGAATCTTAACCAGTGGCGGTGACGCTCCTGGTATGAACGCAGCAGTCCGTGCGGTGGTCCGTAAAGCAATCTTCGATGGAATTGAAGTATACGGAATCAATTATGGATATGCCGGTTTAGTAGCTGGTGATATTCGCCGTTTAGACGTTGCAGATGTTGGAGATAAAATCCAACGTGGTGGGACTTTCCTTTATTCAGCCCGCTATCCAGAATTTGCTACGCAAGAAGGACAATTAAAAGGTATTGAACAATTGAAAAAATTCGGCATTGAAGGCTTGGTAGTTATTGGTGGAGATGGCTCTTATCATGGCGCAATGGCGTTAACACGTCATGGTTTTCCTGCTGTTGGTATTCCAGGTACAATTGATAATGATATTCCTGGAACTGATTTTACAATTGGTTTTGATACAGCAATCAATACAGTCTTAGAATCAATCGACCGCATTCGTGATACTGCAACTTCGCACGTACGTACTTTTGTAATTGAAGTTATGGGTCGTGGCGCTGGCGATATCGCTTTATGGTCAGGTGTAGCTGGTGGTGCTGATGAAATTATCATCCCAGAACATGACTTTGATATGGCAGCTGTAGCAAAACGGATTCAAGATGGACGCGATCGTGGTAAAAAACATTGTTTAATCGTTTTAGCAGAAGGCGTTATGGGCGGAAATGAATTCGCTGATAAGTTATCTGAATATGGCGATTTCCATACCCGAGTTTCTATCTTAGGACACGTTGTTCGTGGGGGTTCTCCAAGTGCGCGTGACCGGGTCTTGGCAAGTAAATTTGGAGCTTATGCGGTGGAATTACTTGAACAAGGTAAAGGTGGCTTATGTATTGGTATTGAAGACAATAAGGTTGTCGCCGCTGATATTATTGAAACGCTTGAAAGTAATAAACATAAACCTGACTTAAGTTTGTATGACTTAAATAAACAGTTATCATTCTAATTGACAGCTACTAAAAGATAATAAAACAGCTATGGTTGTTTTAAATAAAGGAATAGGGGCGTTTAAAGTAATGAAAAAAACTAAAATCGTTAGTACATTAGGACCAGCAAGTAATAATGTGGAGATTATTTCACAATTAATCGAATCTGGAGCTAATGTTTTCCGTTTTAATTTCTCTCATGGTGACCATGAAGAACAATTAGGTCGGATGAATATGGTTAGAGAAGCAGTTAAAAAGACTGGAAAAGATGTCGGTATCTTATTAGATACAAAAGGGGCAGAAATTCGGACTACTGTTCAAGACACTACTGAAGCAGACTTCGGTCGTGCGGGATATATCCAATTTAACGTTGGTGATACAACTCGTATTTCAATGGATCCTGAATTAAAAGGTACAAAAGAAAAAATTGCCGTAACTTACCCTGGTTTATTCGATGATGTTCACGTGGGTGGTCATATTTTATTTGATGATGGTTTAATCGACATGGAAATCACAGAAAAAGACGAAGCAAACCGTGAATTAGTCATGGTTGTAAAAAATGCTGGTATGCTAGGTTCAAGAAAAGGTGTTAACGCTCCTGGTGTTTCAATTAGCTTACCTGGTATTACTGAAAAAGATGCAGATGATATTCGTTTTGGTTTAGACAATGACATCGACTTTATCGCCGCTTCATTTGTACGTAAAGCACAAGACGTTCTTGAAATTCGTGAAATTTTAGAAGAAAAGAACATGACACATGTTCAAATTTTCCCTAAAATTGAATCACAAGAAGGTATTGATAACATCGACGAAATTATCAAAGTTTCAGATGGTATCATGGTCGCTCGTGGTGACATGGGTGTTGAAATTGCGCCTGAATTAGTACCAATGGTGCAAAAACGCATTATTCAAAAATGTAATGCAGCCGGTAAGGCAGTTATTACAGCTACTCAAATGTTAGAATCAATGCAACAAAATCCACGTCCAACTCGTGCGGAAGCTTCTGACGTTGCCAATGCTGTTTTTGATGGTACAGATGCAACTATGTTATCTGGTGAATCTGCAAATGGTGACTACCCAGTTCAAGCAGTTGCAACAATGGCACGTATTGATGTTGAAGCAGAAAAAGCTTTATCTGAATTAGGTTCATTCCAAATTAACGAATTTGATAAAACAGATGTAACTGAAACAATTGGTTTATCTGTTGCTCGTGCTGCGAAAAACTTAGGCGTTAAAACAATTGTTGCAGCAACTGAATCTGGTTATACCGCTAAAATGATTTCTAAATATCGTCCAGATGCTGATATTTTAGCCGTTACATTTGACGAACGGACAAAACGTGGTTTAATGCTTAACTGGGGTGTCTTCCCAACTGTTGCTGAAAAACCAACAACAACTGACGAAATGTTTGATTTAGCTGCTAAAAAAGCTGTAGAACTAGGCTTTGCTAAAGAAGGCGAATTAATTTTAATTACTGCTGGTGTGCCAGTTGGTGAACGTGGAACAACAAACGTAATGAAAATTCAATTAATTGGTTCTAAATTATTAGATGCACAAGGTGTTGGCGAAAGAACAGTTGTAGCCAATGCAGTTGTTGCAAAATCAGCTGAAGAAGCTAATTCTCGCGCTAAAGAAGGAATGGTCTTAGTTGTTCCAACAACTGATAAAGATTACATGCCTGCTTTTGAAAAAGCTGCTGCTGTCATCGTTGAAGAAGGTGGCTTAACTTCTCATGCCGCTGTTGTCGGAATTGCAAAAGATATTCCTGTAATCGTTGGTGCTACTGACGCTACAACAACAATTCAAGACGGTGAATTAGTAACTGTTGATCCTCGTCGTGGTATTGTTTATCGCGGTGAAACAACAGCCATCTAAAACACCAAAAAAAACTTTAATCGCTAGAACGAAGTAGTCTAGGCTACTTCGTTCTATTTTTTGAAAAGGTGTCAAGAAAATTTCATTGACAAGCTAAAATACTCCCTGTATAATAGCTTTTGTTGCTTAGAGGTGATAAAAATGAAGTGGTCTTTATTGGAATTAAACAAATACCATGAAACGCCGTTAACTTTTTCAGAGACTTTGGATTTGAAAAAGGAATTGATGAAACGGGACAATCAAATATTAGATATCACGCCTATTAAAGTAGATGGGCTCGTTACCGTCTCAAAAAGTGATTATCTTGTTCATTACACGTTGAAAACGACGTTGACACTTCCTTCTTCAAGAAGTTTAGAGCCAGTTGAATTACCGCTGGATTTAGTCGTTGACGAAGTTTTTATGACGCCTGAGCAGTTTCAAATGCGGACTGAACTGATTTCTGATGAAGAAGTCTTACTTGTAGAAGGTCAGACGATTAGTTTGGATGAATCAGTTGCTGATAATATTTTATTAGCGATTCCGTTGCAGATTTTAACAAAAGAGGAAGCTGAGTCTAATCAAATGCCTGCTGGCCAAGATTGGGAAGTGATCTCCGAAGATGATTTTCTGCAACAAAAAGAAACAGCCGCGCCCAAAATTGATCCTCGTCTTGCTAAATTATCAGAACTGTTGGATACAACAGATGATGATCAGTAAGATTGGAATAAATAGCAGGTAATATCGCTTGCTTTTCATAAACAAGGAGGTGTAACAAATGGCAGTACCAGCTCGTAAAACATCTAAAGCTAAGAAAAACAAACGTCGTACTCATTACAAATTGACTATTAACGGTTTGAACGAATGTCCAAACTGTGGTGAATTAAGAAAAAGCCACCACGTATGTGCCAACTGCGGTTACTACGATGGCAAGGACGTAACGACTAAAGAAGCATAATTCATTTTTTTCAGAAAATGAAGGATTAAAACCCACAAAGCTAACCATGGAGCTTTGTGGGTTTTTTATTTTATTTAAACGAATCTTGAACTGATAATAATGTAATGCTTCTAGAAGAAAAGCAGAATTCACGAAGATAATAATCTAAAAAAAGCAATCAAAATAAAAAAAAGAAAAGAATACTCAAAAGTTTAGCTTCGGTTACTAATTCCAGCCACCTTTAGTTTGAAAGCAGGACTTTTTACGTTATAATGAAAAAGATTAAAGCTACTAGGAGGAATTCAAAATGACAAAACAACAAATTGGTGTTGTCGGTATGGCCGTCATGGGGAAAAATCTAGCCCTAAACATTGAAAGCCGTGGCTATTCAGTAGCATTGTTTAACCGGACAGCTGCGAAGACAGAAGAAGTAGTAAAAGAACATCCTGATAAAAAATTTAAAGCAACCTATACAATTGAAGACTTTGTTGCTGCAATTGAAAAACCACGTCGAATCTTGTTAATGGTAAAAGCCGGTGCGCCAACAGATGCCACTATTAAAGAGTTATTACCGCATTTAGATAAAGGAGATATTTTAATCGACGGCGGGAATACTTTCTTTAAAGATACAATTCGTCGGAATGAAGAACTAGCTAACTCTGGAATTAATTTTATCGGCACTGGAGTATCTGGTGGTGAAGAAGGCGCGTTAAAAGGCCCTTCAATTATGCCTGGTGGGCAAAAAGAAGCTTATGATTTGGTAGCACCTATTTTAGAACAAATTTCCGCTAAAGCAGAAGACGGTGCACCTTGTGTTACTTACATTGGGCCAAACGGAGCTGGACATTATGTGAAGATGGTTCATAACGGAATTGAATATGGCGATATGCAACTGATTGCTGAATCTTATGATCTAATGAAAAATGTTTTAGGTCTTTCTGTTGCTGAAATGGCAGACATCTTCAAAGAATGGAATGAAGGAGAACTTGATAGCTACTTAATCGAGATCACTGCTGATATTTTAACTAGAAAAGATGACCTTGGGACTGGTAAGCCAATCGTTGACGTTATTTTAGATGCAGCTGGTAATAAAGGAACTGGTAAATGGACAAGCCAAAGCGCACTTGATTTGGGTGTGCCACTTCCTCTTATTACAGAATCAGTGTTTGCGCGTTATATTTCTGCATATAAAGAAGAACGTGTTACTGCAAGTAAAGTGTTGCCAGCACCTGCTACGTTTAAATACGATGGTGATAAAAAAGAATTGATTGAAAAAATTCGAGAAGCTTTATATTTCAGTAAAATCATGAGCTATGCCCAAGGTTTTGCCCAATTGCGTAGCGCTTCAAAAGAGTATGATTGGGATTTGCCATTTGGAGAAATTGCAAAAATTTGGCGCGCAGGTTGTATCATCCGTGCTCGTTTCTTACAAAAAATTACAGATGCCTATGATAAAAATCCGGATCTTGAAAACTTATTATTAGATGATTATTTCTTAGAAATTACCAAGAAATATCAACAAGCAGTAAGGGAAGTTGTTGCATTGGCAGTTCAAGCTGGCGTTCCTGTTCCAACATTTTCTTCTGCCATTGCTTATTTTGACTCTTATCGTTCAGAACGTTTACCTGCTAATCTGATTCAAGCACAACGAGATTACTTTGGTGCTCATACGTATGAACGTACTGATAAAGAAGGCATTTATCACTACAGTTGGTACCATGAAGAATAAGTAAAAAACAATGGGATTTTGATGAATTCTAATTTATTGATGGGAAAGAGTAGCTGTGTTTTTTTGAAACATTGCTACTCTTTTTTTATTACGATTAGGAAAACTGTTGACGAATAAGAGTTTTGCTACTTATTAATACACTAATAAGATTTTCAGATAGCTCTTTTTTCTTTCATTGTTTCATGGTAAAATGACTATAGTATTTTAATAAAAAAACAACCATTTTTTTTAGAACAAAAATTTATAAAGAAAAGGGATCTAAGATCAAATGAGTAATATTTTAATTATTGAAGATGAAAAAAACTTAGCTCGTTTCGTAGAATTAGAACTAACGCATGAAGGGTATCATACAGAGGTTCATTATAACGGACGTACAGGTTTAGATGCAGCATTAAATAATGATTGGGACGCTATTTTGTTAGATTTGATGTTGCCAGAATTAAACGGTTTAGAAGTATGTCGTAGAGTACGTCAAGTGAAGAATACACCGATTATTATGATGACAGCAAGAGATTCTGTGATTGATCGGGTTTCTGGCTTGGATCATGGCGCTGACGATTATATCGTGAAGCCTTTTGCAATTGAGGAGCTATTAGCTCGCCTACGTGCCTTACTTCGTCGTATTGACATTGAAGGTGACAAAAATGTTGCTAAACAAACAACGATTACGTATCGTGATTTAGTCATTGAAAAAGAAAATCGTGTTGTGCGCCGAGGCAACGAGGTTATTGAATTGACTAAGCGTGAGTACGAGTTATTGTTAACGTTGATGGAAAATGTGAATGTTGTTTTAGCACGAGATGTTTTGTTAAATAAAGTTTGGGGTTATGAAACAGAAGTCGAAACAAACGTCGTGGATGTTTATATCCGTTATTTGCGCAATAAAATTGATGTTCCCGGGGATGAGAGCTATATTCAAACTGTACGGGGAACTGGTTATGTGATGCGCTCGTGAGCAAAAAAAATAAATCTTTTAACAAAGAACTGAAAGGCCCATCTTTAACAATTAAGTGGGCCTTTGCAAGTTCTTTCTTTATATTTATTGTTTTTACCATTTTTGCTGTAATTACTTATAAATCTTCAATTAACTTAATTGTCGCAAAAGAGCGCCACAATGTTGAAGAAGTTATTTCTGAAGTAACTTCTCGTCTGTCTAATTCTGAAGAAGAGCTCACCACGCAAAGTGCCTATTTTGCTATTGCTAAAATTTCTGAAGAAAACCGGACGCCAGAAGCAATTTCTTATTTGGATAAGGATATTTTAAAGCTCGATCAATTTGTATCTGAATTAGGACAGCAACAACTCAACTTATATGTTTATAATCTAAAACAAGAACCGATATTAAAAACTCATGAAAATAAATTTGATCTCGTTCAAACAAAACGCAAAGAACCAACAATTATTACTATAAAAGGCCATACTGGTTTTTTATCAATTCACCCAATATTTTCAAAAGTTACTCGAGAAAAAATCGGCTACGCCCAGACTTTTTATGAATTATCTTCATTTTATGAAATACGTAGTAAGCTATTATTAACTTTAATTATTTTAGAAGTCGTTTCTCTAATTTTATCAAGTTTTTTAGGGTTCTTTTTATCTACTTATTTTTTGAAGCCGTTAAAAGTATTACGCGATACAATGGATACTATCAGAAAAGATCCAGAGTCAGATGCCTATATGCCTAAAATTGATACAGATGATGAGCTAGCTGATTTAGCAGAAATCTTTAACGACATGTTAGAACGAATGCGCATGTATATTGAACAACAAAAGCAATTTGTTGAAGACGTTTCTCATGAACTTCGTACACCAGTAGCCGTTATTGAAGGTCATTTGAGCATGCTACAACGTTGGGGGAAAAACGATCCTGAGATTTTAGATGAAGCACTCCTTGCCAGCCAGCAAGAAATTAGTCGTATGAAAAGCCTAGTACAAGAAATGCTCGATTTATCTCGGGCGGAACAAGTGGAGTTGCATTATGCCAACGAAACAACTCAAGCAAAAGAAGTAACGTATCAAGTTTTTAATAACTTTAAAATGCTCTATCCTGAGTTTTTGTTTACGATAGATGATGATCTAGCAGAAGAAGAAACGTTAGCAATCTATCGAAATCATTTTGAACAAGTTATTATTATTATTTTGGATAACGCTGTGAAATATTCGACTGATCGCAAAGAAGTACATTTGAAGATTGGAAATAGTGGCGCTTTTTTTGAAATTGATATTCAAGATTTTGGGGAAGGAATCGCACCAGAAGATTTAGAAAAAATATTTCATCGTTTTTATCGCGTGGATAAAGCGCGAGCGCGTACTAAAGGTGGCAACGGCTTAGGATTGTCTATTGCAAAACAATTAATTGATAGTTATAAAGGTGAACTGACTGTCGAAAGCGTTGTGGGACAAGGAACAATTTTTAAAATTTTTATTCCGATTAAATAAAATAGCGCAAAATATTTAAATGAACTATAGAACTAAAATTGCTACCAGACAGTAATTTTGGGCTCTATAGTTTTTTATTGTCAAATTTTGCAGGTAATACAAGCGAATAATTTTTACCGCAAAGATATTATTGTACGTCATTTTTTGGTGGAAAATGCTTTATTTAATCAGATTATAAGTGGAAAATTCGGTCATGAAAAAAATCGGAATTTATTGATGTTTTTTGTTGCTTTTTATATTCAGAATTGCTATATTAATATTTGTTCCAAGGGAATAGCACGCTCTGAAAGAAAAGTAAAAAAACTACTTGACGTTACTTAGTCAGCGTGATATTCTAATGAAGCTGTTATAACTAGTTGTTATTTACAGCAAGAAATAATAACTAAAAAAAGTTGTTGACATCTGATTTATGAGGTGTTAAACTGACAGAGTTGTTGTTATTAAAAAGCAAGTTATTGAAATATCATTTCAAAAAGTTTTTAAAACTTTTTGAAAAAAACAGTTGAC
>NZ_JXKG01000011.1 GCF_001885735.1 Enterococcus canintestini
CCAACACAAAATATTATAGAACCGTTTTATTGGCGTAACAGTTTTTTTAATTTCTTTAAATTTCTATTTAAAAGCTATTTATGGATTTTGACTGACTTCAATTTTCTTAATAAAATCCTAACTTCCTATCCTAAGCGGAAACGTTTATAATAGACTAGATAGTTTGGCAGAAATTTTGCCAGCTAATGTGAAATCAAAGTTTTATGCAGAAAGGAAGCAAGAAAAACAGTGATTAACAAATGTCCCCACTGTGGGTTTGAGCCTCTTGATGGTCAAATGGTTTGTCCGCGTTGTGGTGAAGAAATAAAAGAAAATATTGCCGGAAAACTTGCGACGATTAAAGAAAACAATCTTGATAATAATGATTCAGTTAAATGGTCAGACTTTAAAGATGTCTCCATTGGTTCTGTGATGGAAGAATCACTAAATGAAGCGACAAAAGAAGATGATCTAGCGGATGTCAATCCTATTTTAGCTGACTATATTAAAAAGCATAAAGATGACTACGAAGAACCTGAAACGCCTAAACTAGGAGATGTTTCTGAAAAAAGTGAAACGACACCTGCAGCATCTTTAGAAACTGAGCAGCCTAAATCATCCCCAGAAATTGTAGCTGGAGAAGAAAATGGCAATAGTGTAGATAATGATGAAAAACTAAGTGAAGAGACTAATCCTGCAAAGTCACAACCTATTGAACCTGAGATAACAGCAGATGAAGAAGAACCTTCAAATGAAACGAAGATAGCAGCACTAAACGACCAAGAGATAATTGATAGCTCTGCAACTAAAAATGAAAGTATCGAAAATGAAGAAACTGAAGAGCAAGAAGCAATAGATGATTCCGTCGATTCAGCTAGTATAAGTCAAACAAACACACCAGCTGATAAAGTTGATGATGAGACGGCTAGTGATTCTGAGTCTTTGGTTTCAAATCCAGCTAAGACAGCTAATAGCTCAAAAGAAGAACGTGTATCAGAAATTGGTAATACAACAAAAGCTCCCCGTAAAAAATGGCCATTTGTGCTCTTGGCAACCGCAATTATCTTAGGTGGTGGCGGCTATGGCTATTATGTTCACGACCAAAACGTTAAAGCGCAAGCTCGTCAAGAACAACAAAAAATAGAAGCGCAAGAAACTAGTATCAAAGAAAAACTCGCCGATTTTTATACGGATACAAGTCATCAATTTATTAAAGCTGATAAAACAAATACACAACTTGAAGACTTAACTAAAGAAGTAAATGAGTTGAAAAAGAAAGCCAATACTGCTGAGACAAAAGGGCAGCTAACGGATTTAGCTAATGAAATCAATAGCCTTCAAGAAAAAATGACGATTGTTGCAGCGGTAAATAACTTATTTGAAAGTCCTGTCGTCAATGGTTCACAAGTAAAAACAACGGTTGCAATTAAAGGAGACGATGTAAACGTTGATCCTTTAACTACAGATGACGAATTTTCTAAAGCCATTAACAACGTTATTAGTGATGCCAAGTCACAATTAAATGACTTAAATGCCGCTAAAAAGGCAATGGCTGTCATTTATGCCGATGACAAAGTCAAAGACAGCGTATCACGTCAACAATATCAAACGGCTCAAAAAGCCGTAGCAAAATTATTTGATGGGGCTCAAAAGAAAACTTTAACGGAAAACTTGAAAAAAGTTGATGACACTCTAACGAAAAAAGAAGCTGCCGCAGCAAAAAAACAACAAGAAGCCCAAGCAGCAGCTGAACAGCAAGCAACAGAACAAGCGGCAAAAGCACAAAGCGAACAACAAAATAATAGTTTGCCGGCAGAAGCCTCACCTAATATGCATCCAAATAATAATAACGACCCTATTATGGCGACAAATCCGAGCGCTGTGGCAGATACTAGTAATCCAGCTTGGGTTTGGAATGCCGGAATCAAAGAAAAAGTCATTCAAATATGTATTGATCGAGGCTATATCGTAGCAGGTGGTTATTATTTAGAGCCTGTGACGATTGAAAATGGCGAAGGATATTACAATCTATTTGCTACAAATACTAAATCTTCCTTATTAAAAGGAATTTCTGAAAAAGCGTTGCCTTATTACATTGTTACGATTAATTGTAAAACGGGTTATTTCCGTGGCAATGGCAACGACCATACGATTAGATAAAAGAACGAATTTTATTTATTTTCTGACGATTTCTTGTCAGTCCCTCTTTTTTTCGTTATGATTAAAAGCAAACGAAAAGAAGGGGGTATTTTTTTGGAAGAAACACAGCGCTATGAAAGTTTCCAAGATGGAATGAAGGCTTGCGTACCAACTATGTTAGGTTATCTGGGAATTGGTTTTGCCGCAGGCGTCGTGGAAAAAGGGGTTGGCCTTTCGCTGCTTGAAATTTTACTATTATCTTTATTAGTTTATGCTGGTAGTGGACAATTTATTATTTGTGGCTTATTAGCTATTCATGCACCAATTTCAACTATCATTTTGACCGTCTTTCTGGTCAATTCTCGCCATTTTTTGATGAGTCTATCTGTTACAAATTATTTTAAACCATATTCTATCTTAAATAATATTGGAATCGGCACGCTTTTAACCGATGAATCTTATGGTGTGCTAACTACAGCCCTCCAAGAAAAACGCCCTCTAACAACGCATTGGATGCATGGCCTGAATATAGCGGCTTATCTTACTTGGGTGCTAGCAAATATCACGGGTGGTTTATTGGGACAATTTATTCCAGATCCGAATCGTTTTGGATTGGATTTTGCTTTAACTGCGATGTTTTTAGGTTTATGTCTGTTTCAAGTTGAATTACCTCTGAAGAAAAGAACAACGCAAACGTTACAAGTTTTAATGAGTGTCTGTATTACTTTAATTGTATTTATGCGTTTTACTTCTGCTGAAATTGCAGTAATTGTGGCGACTTTAATTGGTTGCTTAGTTGGGACGGTGACGCATGATGATCAGTAGTAATATACTTATTCTCATTTTAGGCTGTAGTATTGTCACCTGGATTCCCCGTATTTTACCTTTTCTTTTCGCCAAAAAATTAATATTTCCCCCAAAAGCGGAAATATTTTTGTCTTATTTACCCCTTTGTATTTTATTTGCGCTGTTAATTCAGAGCCTGCTTCATTTTAGAGCAGGAAATTGGCCGACAATTAAAGGTGCAGAAGTACTTGCCAGCATCCCTGCTTTAATGGTAGGTTACTATACGAAGGACTTGATGAAAATTGTAGTTGTCGGAATAATCGCAATTGCTTTAATCCGTCTTGTTATATAGTTTAGCGCAAAGCGCAACAAGGAGAAAAAATATGAATGATTTATTAGCTACTATTATTACTGGTATGGTCATAGATGAAAATGACACAGCCTATTTTATCCAAAAAAACGGCGTTACCTTTCGCTTGCCAAAAGGTGAAGGTGAACATCAATTAGGTGAAAGCGTCACAGGATTTGCTTATCAAAACCAACGCCATGAAAATGCCCTCACCACTGAAATCCCCAAAAGTCGGCAAGGACATTACGCTTTTGCGACAGTTATAGCCTCAAGACGAGATTTGGGCGTTTTTGTTGATATTGGCTTACCAGATAAAGAAATCGCCGTTTCACTTGATGAATTGCCTACTTTAACAGAATTATGGCCGAAAAAAGGGGATCGACTATTGGTTGCTTTACGGGTCGATCAAAAAGGACGTATTTGGGGCACTTTAGCAGAGGAAAAAGTTTTTCGTTCCATGAGCAAAAAAGGAAAAGAAGAACAAAAAAATCAAAATATTACCGGTACTGTTTTTCGCTTAAAAATTGCCGGAACTTATATTTTAACCGAAGATTTCTATCTGGGCTTCATCCATCCTAGCGAACGTTATCAAGAACCGCGTCTAGGAGAGGTAGTTTCAGGGCGTGTAATTGGGGTTCGTCCAGATGGTGTTTTAAATGTATCTCTTAAACCTAGAGCGTATGAAGCGATTAGTGACGATGCTGAAATGCTTTTAGCGTATTTACGCCGAGCAAAAGAAAATAAAATGCCATACACCGATAAATCGGATCCTGAAGCAATTAAGGAAATGTTTGGTATTAGTAAAGGCCAATTTAAACGGGCAATGGGAAATCTCTTAAAAGCAAAATTAGTTGAGCAAAAAGACGGTTTTACTTATCTAATTGAGAAAACAGACCTTGTATAATTCTTGCTTTTTCCTTATAATAAGTATAATCTAAGCTTTATAGTAAAACGTTAGTTTATAATTATTATAAAAAAGGTTGCGGAGGATACATGGATACTATAACTACAATGAAAAAAGTGAAACAACAACTTCACGAAGCCGGATTCAAATTAACTCCGCAGCGGGAAGCGACATTATTGGTTTTATTGGAAAATGAAAAAGACCATCTTTCCGCCGAAGAAGTTTTCTTTTTTGTAAAGCGAAAAAGTCCGGAAATCGGTTTAGCGACAGTCTATCGGACGTTAGAAATTTTAACTGAATTGCATGTAGTAGATAAAGTGAATTTTAATGATGGTGTGTCTCGTTATGATCTCCGCAAAGAAGGCGCACAACATTTTCATCATCATTTGTTATGTATTGAATGTGGTAATATCGAAGAAATTGAAGAAGACTTATTAGGCGATGTAGAAGAAATTGTTGAAAGTAAATATCATTTTATCGTGAAAGATCATCGCTTGACTTTTCATGGAATATGTCAGAATTGTCAAAAAAAATGAAGTTATGCCAGAGTCCGACATTGGCTTTGGCGTAGCTTATTTTTTTTCTGTTATAAACGGTTACGATTTGGTATGATAATAGAGATGTTATAAAAGAGGATATGGTGGAAGATGCAAGAACAAATTACCGATTATTTACATTATTTAACGATTGAACGGGGATTATCTGAAAATACAAAAAAAAGTTATCAACGTGATCTTTTACAATATTTGGCTTTTTTGGAGCAATCAAAAATTACTGCTTGGCAAGAGGTCGATCGTTTTACAGTGGTTAGTTTCTTGCAGACACTAAAAGAAGATAATCGCTCTAATGCCACAATTGCGCGTATGATTACTAGTCTACGCCGCTTCCATCAATTTTTACGTCAAGAACGTTATACAGATCATGATCCAATGCAGCATATTGATTCACCGAAAAAGCAACAAAAACTGCCAGATACATTAAGCTTAAACGAAGTAGAGCAACTGCTACAAACACCAGATACTAAACAGACACTAGGTTTACGCGATCGCGCTATTTTAGAAGTGATGTATGCAACAGGGCTGCGGGTAAGTGAATTAGTTAATTTAAAATTGAACGATCTCCATTTAGAAATGGGGCTTTTACAGACTTTGGGTAAAGGGGACAAAGAACGCATTGTTCCTTTAGGCGATATTGCGATTAAATGGGTTCAACGCTATCTTTCAGAAGCAAGACCCTATTTAACACGAAAAAACCCAGAAGAGGCCTATCTTTTTGTTAATAATCATGGTACTAAACTTAGTCGGCAAGGAATCTGGAAAAATCTGAAACGAATCGTACAAATGGCTGGAATTTATAAAACCGTGACACCTCATACATTACGGCACAGCTTTGCTACGCATTTATTGGAAAATGGGGCCGATCTAAGGACGGTACAAGAACTATTGGGGCACGCCGATATTTCGACCACCCAAATTTATACCCACATTACGAAAAAACGCATGACGGATGTTTACAAACAATATTTTCCCCGTGCATAGAAGTTGGTGAACTTATGAGTGAGATTAATGTCAAGTTGGCTGTTTTTGAAGGGCCGCTAGATTTATTGCTTCATTTAATTCAAAAATTAGAAATCGACATTTACGATATACCAATTGCCGCAATTACCGAACAATATATGCAATATATTCATGCTATGCAAACACTAGAACTTGAAGTTGCGGGGGATTATTTAGTGATGGCTGCAACTTTGATGGCAATAAAGTCAAAAATGCTTTTACCAAAGCAAGAGCTTGTGGCCCAAGAAGACGTCTATGAAGAAGACCCACGTGAAGTTTTAGTTAGTCAATTATTGGAGTATCGCAAGTTTAAGTATGCTGCTGAAGTGCTATCAGATAAGGCAAAAGAGCGTGGCGATTACTTTACTAAAGAACCAATGGATGTAGACGACTATAAAGAAGATAATCCATTATTACCAGCCAATCAGTTTAATACAATTGATCTATTTCTAGCATTTCATAATATGCTAGAAAAAAAGAAAAAAAGACAAGTAATTGAAACAACTATTACTTCAGATGAAGCAACGATTGAAGACAAGATGACTGCTATTAAACGAAGCTTAGCGAATTTAAAACCTAGTGAAGGAAAAAGCTTAACTGACTTTTTACAAAGCTATACTAAAAGTGAAGTCGTAACGACTTTTTTGGCCGTATTAGAATTAATGAAGACTGGTAGTGTAACAATTAGTCAGACGGAAAATTATGGGGAAATTACCCTATTTGCAACAGGAGAAAAAGATGAAAATTAGTGAATTAGAAGCTATATTATTCGTAGTTGGCGACGAAGGAATTGGCTTAGAAGAATTAAGCTATTTATTAAATACGAAAACTGCGCAAACTTATGAAATGATTCAAATTTTACAAAAGCGTTATTACGAGGACAGTGATTCTGCGCTCCATATTTTAGAAGTAGGGAACCATTTCGTCTTAACAACTAAAAAAGAATTTGCTCCTTTACTAAAAAAATATGCCCAATCACCACTTTCAAATAGTCTTTCGCAAGCCGCCTTAGAAACTTTGGCAATTATTGCATACAAACAACCACTGACTAGAATGGAAGTCGATGAGATTCGTGGCGTGCAATCGAGTGGATCGGTGCAAAAATTAGTTGCAAGACAATTAATTGAGGAAAAAGGTCGTGTTGATGGTCCTGGCCGGGCTATCTTATATGGTACAACTGATTATTTTATGGATTATTTTGGGCTAAAATCTTTAGCCGAACTACCCGATATTGAAGCAATGGAAAATGAGTTAACAGAAGATGTCCCAATGGATTTATTTTTTGACCGTTTCAATGAAACAGAAAATGGAGGACAAGAATAATGGAAAGATTACAAAAAGTTATCGCACATGCAGGAATTGCTTCGCGTCGTAAAGCTGAAACTTTAATTAGTGAAGGTCGCGTCAAAGTTAATGGGACAACCGTGACAGAATTAGGGGTTAAAGTGAGCACTAAAGATCAAATTGAAGTTGATAATGTTCCAATTAATCAAGAAGAACCCGTTTATTTCATGTTTTATAAACCTCGGGGTGTTATTTCTGCTGTTAGTGATGACAAGGGCCGTAAAGTTGTCACAGATTTCTTTAGCGGAACCACAGAACGAATTTATCCGGTTGGTCGTTTGGACTACGATACTTCTGGTTTGTTGTTGTTAACCAATGACGGTGCATTTGCCCAAAAGTTAACTCATCCCAAACATGAAGTGGATAAAGTGTATGTCGCAAAAGTCAAAGGAATTCCAGAAAAGCAGCAGTTACGTCCATTAAGTCGAGGCTTGCGTTTTGAAGGAGTAAAGTATGGCCCAGCCCATTATGATGTTTTATCAACGGATACTAAAGCACAAACTGCAATTATTCAGTTGACAATTCATGAAGGCAAAAATCATCAAGTTAAAAAAATGTTGCAAGCAGTTGGCTTACCTGTTCAAAAACTAAAACGGGAAAAATACGGAAATTTAACATTAGATAATTTACGTCCAGGCGAATATCGTCCACTACACAAAAAAGAAGTTAGTCAGCTTTTAAATTTAGCTAAGAATTAATACTTGTAATTTTTTTTGTTTCTTATATAATGTAAGTGTAATTAAATAAAAGGTTCGTCTTCAGGGGCAGGGTGTAATTCCCGACCGGTGGTTATAGTCCACGAGCCGCATTAATATGCGGTTGAATCGGTGCAAATCCGATACCGACAGTATAGTCTGGATAAAGAAGATAGGGCTTATTTGAAGTAACCTATTTCAGATAACTCTAACTCTATTTTCCCTGCATGGAAAATAGAGTTTTTTATATGAAAAAGATTATTTCAAAAAGGTTCGATTGAAGATGGGTCCTTAATTAGGAGGATTTCAATGAAGAACACAAAGGTACAAAAAATGGTGGCTGTCGCATTGTTTGCGGCAATGGGTGTTATTTTGCAGTATGTGGCGTTTCCGGTTATACCAGCTTTTTCATTTATGAAAGTTGATTTCAGTGATATACCGGTGATGCTAAGCATGTTTTTATTTGGGCCAATGGCAGGGATTGCAACAGCATTTATTCGCTCTTTACTACATCTATTAACAACTGGATTAGAGTTAAGTAATCTGGTAGGGGATGTGGCAAGCTTTTTTGCTAGTTCACTTTTTACATTGCCAATGTATTATTTCTTTAAAGGAAAAAATAAAATTGGCAACAAAGTTTTAGGTGTTACTAGTGGAATTTTAGCTATGACAATTTTTATGAGTATTGCAAATTATTTTGTCATTACACCTGTCTATTTAAGTGTATTAGGCTTAACGGCTGATAAAATGTTAGGTGTTTCATTAGCCCAATATATTGCAATTGGAGTTGTTCCCTTTAACTTATTAAAAGGAGCAATTGTCAGTGCTGCTTTTCTAGTTATTTACACCAAGCTACTTCCTTTTTTAGAACAAAAACGACGTAAACAACAACATTGCGGGTAAAAAAAGATTTCTTAAGGCTGTGACCAAAGAGTGGTCACAGCCTTTTTCCTTTTTTTATTTTAAAAGAGTCCCGTCGTTTTTCTATTCTTAAGCTAACAATATTTTATAAATGAATAAAAGTTACCTGACAATAATTTTTGCTACTCAAGTTATTTCTTCAATGCCAATTTTTTGTTGGGGAATTTTGTACAAAAAAACAAGTTGATTTTTTTGATGAAATAAAATACAAAAAGTGGCAAAATGATAAAGCGTTTTCAAAATAAAGGTAACGTATATGCACTGAATTGTATAATAATCAAAAAGGCAGTGTATAAAGAGAAATTCTTCGCATTTTCAAGTAAGTATTTTTCATATTATAAAAAGAAACTAGCGGTACAATTATTGTGGGAGTGGAACAAAAGCCGTGCTATCAAGTTCTACTTACAAATTAGTCAACTATAAAATGAATATACATAATGAAACAGCGAAAAGACGATAAAAAAACTTGTGTAATTATTTCCCAGATTGTCTTATCTCTGATAAAATAACTATGTAATCTATTTTATAGTTACAAAATATAGGAAAAGAGAGGAAGAGAAAAAATGGAAAATACGCAAACGAAGAAAAAATTCCAGATGCCTTCTGCGTACACGGTATTATTTATTATCATTGCATTCATCGCCATTTTGACTTGGTTCATTCCAGCCGGTCATTATAAAGTGGACGATGCTGGTAACATTTTAGCGGGAACCTATGAACGTGTGGCTCAAAATCCACAAGGTTTTTACGACGTGATGATGGCACCAGTTTTAGGGATGCTAGGTTCTGAAACCACAGATCCAGCTATTTCTATTTCATTTTTCATCTTAATCGTTGGTGGGTTCCTTGGAATCGTCAATAAAACTGGCGCATTAGATGCAGGAATCGGTTCAATCGTAAAACGCTTTAAAGGCCGTGAAAAGAACTTAATCTTTATTTTATTACCAATTTTTGCCTTGGGTGGTTCAACTTACGGTATGGCCGAAGAAACTATTCCGTTTTATTCATTACTAATTCCAGTTATGATGGCGGTAGGTTTTGACTCAATCGTTGCGGTATCAATCGTTTTGATTGGTTCACAAGTTGGGTGTTTAGCATCTACAGTGAATCCGTTTGCGACTGGTGTTGCTTCTGATGCGGTTGGTATTTCAATGGCTGATGGGATGTTATTACGTATCATCATGTGGGTTGTTTTAGTTGCGATTTCAATTGCATACGTTTACCGTTACGCAGCTAAAATTGAAAAAGATCCAACACAGTCCCTTGTTTACAATCAACGTGAAGAAGACATGAAACACTTTGATATTGATGCTATCAATCGTCAAGAAGGGGTTACAAAAAAACAACGCAATGTAAATATTTTATTTATTGTAACGTTCTTATTAATGATTTTAAGTTTAATTCCATGGGAAGAGTTTGGCATCAATATTTTTGCTGACTTTACAAAATGGTTATCTGGTCTACCGGGTTTAGGCATGGTACTTGGTAAAGATATGTTACCATTTGGTCAATGGTACTTCCCTGAAATTACAATGTTGTTCTTATTAATGTCAATTGTTGTAGCGATTGTTTATGGCTTTAAAGAATCAGAATTTATTTCTGAATTTTTAACCGGCGCTTCTGATTTAATCGGTGTAGCAATTGTTGTGGCTGTTGCCCGTGGTATTCAAGTTGTCATGAATAACGGTATGATTACTGACACAATTCTAAACTGGGGTGAAAAAGGTCTTTCTGGTCTTTCATCAATCGTCTTTATTATCTTGACATTTGTTTTCTATATTCCAATGTCATTCTTAATTCCATCAACTTCAGGTCTTGCCGCTGCTACAATGGGTATTATTGGACCTATGGGTGAATTTGCAGGGGTTGGTAAAGACTTAGTAATTACTGCTTACCAATCTGCTTCAGGGTTAGTAAACTTAATTACTCCAACTTCAGCAATTGTTATGGGGGCTGTTGCGATTGCACGAATTGATATTGGTAAATGGTGGAAATACATTACCAAATTAATTGCAATTTTGTTTGTTGCGATTTGTATCTTACTTGCAATTGGAACACTACTTTAAGATAGACATTTTGCTTAAAGTTGGCTAAGATAGGTTTAACTTCATATCTATAACTGAGTTTCTCAGTTTTAAAAAGAGAGTTTCGGTTATTTTTGAAGCTCTCTTTTTCTTATTTATTGGTAGTATAGTAAGAGTGTGAATGTTGTTCACCTTTTGCTTTTAAAATTTAGGAGGTAGTTGTATGAAACAATTTGTTACCCAAAAACATCATGAAGAAGCGGTGGAGGCTTTAAAAAAACTGATCCAAGTCCCTTCAGTTTTAGATGAGTCTGATAGTGGCGCAGGTCATCCTTTTGGTAAAAACGTTGTAAAAGCTTTAGACCAAGTTTTAGAAATTTGTGATGGCATTGGTTTCCGCACTTTCAAAGATCCTGAAGGCTATTATGCTTATGCTGAAGTGGGTGAAGGTGAAGATTTATTTGCTATTTTATGTCACATGGATGTTGTACCAGCAGCTGACCAAAAAGGCTGGAATACTGATCCTTTTGATCCAGTTATTAAAGACGGAATTATTTATGGCCGTGGTTCTCAAGATGACAAAGGCCCTTCCATGGCTGCACTATACGCTGTTAAAGCTTTAATGGATAGTGGTGTGGAATTTAATCAACGCATTCGTTTTATCTTTGGTTCAGATGAAGAAAATTTATGGCGTTGTATGGAAAAATATAACGAAAAAGAAGAAAGTGCTACAGCGGGAATCGCCCCTGACCATAGCTTCCCACTAACTTTTGCTGAAAAAGGTTTACTACAAGCATATCTTGTTGGTCCTGGGACAGACAAAGTTGCGGTTAATGCTGGCGGCGCATTAAATGTTGTTCCGGATACAGCACCATATGAAGGTGAGTATGTGGAGGCTGTCAAAGCAAGTTTAGATAAATTAGGTTTCCCTTATGAAATGGAAGGCGATGCTGTTGTCGTTCAAGGTAAGAGTGTCCATGCAAAAGATGCGCCAGAAGGAATCAATGCGATTACACGTCTAGCTATGGCTTTAAGTGAATCAGTTGACTTTGCACCTTTAAATTTCTTGGGTAAATTAGTCAAAGAAAATGCAACAGGGGAAAACGTTGTCGGTAAAACACAAGATGAACAATCAGGTGAATTAACGATGAACTTTGCCAGCTTAGTAATCTCACCAACAGAAACTAAAATTGGTGTGGATATGCGCTTACCTGTAACAGTGAAAAAAGAAGATTTGGAAGCAAAAATTGCTGAAAAGGTTAAAGAATATGATTTAACTTATGAAGAATTCGATTGGTTGGATTCTTTATATGTACCACAAGATTCTACTTTAGTAAAAACTTTATTAGCAACTTATCGCGAAATGACAGGGGATATGTCAGAACCTGAAATTTCTGGCGGTGCAACTTTTGCCCGGACGATGAAAAACTGTGTTGCCTATGGTGCAATGTTTGAAGATACCCCTGACTTTATGCACCAAGCGAATGAACAGTGGGAATTAGATCAAATGTATAAAGCAATGGACATTTACGCAGAATCAATTTATCGTTTATGTGCAAAATAAATTTTGCTTAATGCTGAAATGTAATTAATACAAATACCCAAACGGAGAAAGTTACCGATAGCTTGTTTCTTACTTGATATCAGTGGCATTCTAACGTTTGGGTATTTTGATTTTATTTGAACTAATTTTTATAGTAATAAAGAATAAGCTTAAAAAATATCGCTAGCGTCTCTTTTCTTTTTCAAGTAAAATTGCTCTGACAGGGCATTTTGCAGCGGCTTTAAGAACAGCTTTTTGTTCGGTAGTGCGAACAAATTGTTGACTGGCTTCAGGTTCTTCCTTAAATAAAACAATCCCGTCTTCATCGTAATCAAAAATATCAGGAGCATAAATAGCGCAAAGGCCGCAAGCAATACAGCGTTCTGGTACCAGACGGCAAATAGTTGTCATTTTTAAACCAACTTTCAGGAGGCGTATTTTGTGAATCAATTTATTTTAGCGTTATTTTCTATGACTGACAAGTTAAAGACTAGTACGCTTTTTCATTTATTAACGGGTAAACGAACGTCTGCTATTATGAGTTATGCTTACTTTGTGGATTTATTGCCATTTTTGGGTAGTCAACCTGAACTTTCTCAAGCAGTCTTTAATAAAAGTATTGCCCAGCTGGAAAAAGAACGATTAATTAACCAACTCTCTAATGGTTTATACGCTATCAGTCCTGAAGGTAAGAAAAAAAGCGATACTTTTAAAACGAGTCGTTTAAAACAAGTAGACTATTTTAATTTTGGTCGCAGCGATATAAAGTGTTTTCGCCTGTTGGCTTATTTTGTTCAACAAGTTGTGCAAACGTCAGAAAAACCACTTCGTCCATTAGAAACAAGCCCGCTTTATACGCGACCAGTTATGCAGCTTTGTAAAGAAAACCAAGTAAGTAAAGCTAGTTTATCTAAAGAGTTAACGACTTTATTTCAGGCGTTACCTCAAAGTGACGGGGATTTTTTAGCCCAACAGTTAAGTGGCAATGATGTTTTGCCACAAACGAATTATCAGTTGTTACCGGCTAAATTTCAAAGTCCACCTTGGGATAGTCTTTACTTTGCGAGCTGTCTTCATCCATTACTAAATGAAATAAAAAAGTCAGATTCTAAGACGTATTGCTATCAACTTTTAAAAGGTCTTTTGCGGCAGAATTATAACAGTAGTATGCTTTTGACCCGTAAACAACTATTGTCAGGGCAAAGTATTTTACAAGTTGCAGCTAATCGCCAATTAAAAGTAGGGACAGTTTCAGATCATATCATTGAATGGGCTCTTTTTGATCGTGATTTTTCTTTTGAAGCCTTTATTTCCCCTAAGGCGTACACCTATTTAGAGTCTTTGCCAATAACAGATATATTTACCGTTTCTTATCGGGATATTTATAACCAATTTCCTTTAGAATTTGTCGAATTTCGTTTATATCAAATAAAAAAGAAAAGAGAGGCTTTTCATGGCGTTAGAAGATAGTTTAAAACAATACTTTGGTTTTAACCATTTTCGCTCAGGGCAAAAAGAAGTTATTGAAGCCTTACTGTTGAAAAAAGATGTTTTAGGTGTTTTGCCAACTGCAACTGGTAAAAGTTTATGCTACCAACTGCCAAGTTATTTAACTCCAGGTTTGACAATTGTTGTTTCACCGTTGATTTCTTTGATGGAAGATCAAGTAAGTCAATTGAATCATCAGAGCGTTCAGGCAGTAGCTTTGAATAGTCAGTTAACCTTTTCGGAAAAAGAATTCGTTTTAGCTCACTTATCAGAGTATAAATTTTTATTTGTTAGTCCGGAAATGTTATGGCAAAAGAAGATTTTACACATTTTAAAACGACAAAAAATTGCTTTTTTTGTAATTGATGAAGCCCATTGTGTTTCACTATGGGGGATTGATTTTAGACCAGAATATCGTCAATTAGGGAAAGTCAAAAACTATTTAGATAATCCCACCACTTTAGCGTTGACTGCAACAGCTACCCCTTTTGTACAAGATGATATTGCAAAACTATTATTAACTAAAAACTATGAAAAAATCCAAAGATCAGTGGACCGCAAAAATATTGCCCTATTTGTGCGCCAAACAGAAGATAAATTTACGACTTTAACTGAGCTATTAAAGAAAATCGGAGGCCCGGGGATTATTTATTGTGCTACCAAAAAAACAGTGGAAGCTTTATATCACCAGTTAAAAAATGAGTATAATATTGGTTATTATCATGGCGGATTAGATGGTAGTGAAAGAAGTCGTTTACAATTGCAATTTCAAAGTAATCAATTGGATATTTTAGTTGCGACAAATGCTTTTGGAATGGGCATTGACAAAGGCGATATTCGCTTTGTGATTCATTTTGATTTACCAGATAGTATTGAAAATTACGTTCAAGAAATCGGGCGTGCAGGCAGAGATGGCAAAAAAAGTCAGGCAATTTTACTTTATCAAAAAAATGATGAAAAAATTCATCATTACTTCAAACAAATGCGCCAAGATGAACGTAGTGGTTTTCAACAATTATTAGCTGAAAAAACCAATCAAGCCTTTAGCGAGCTGCAAAATAAGTGGTTTGATTTAAGCCAGAGCATAGGTAAAGAAGAAGTATTAGCCGCAATAACGGTAAACGACCAGGTTAAAAGCAAAAAGTTAAATCAAATGTTGGCTTATATTAATCTTACGACCTGTCGCCGAGAATTTATTTTAGAGAATTTTGCTGAAAAAATAGAAATAAAACCCGACGATTGCTGTGACAATGATGGTTTAGACTTAAAACAAAGTCACGTATCATTCAAGCACAATCAACAACGCTTCAGTTGGCAAGAGATTTTCCTAAAATTATTTAAAGAAAACGATTGAAGTCATATTTTTGCGACAACAATAAAAGGGCTATGGTATAATACACTGCGAAAGCTTTTCAGGAGGTAGGAACATTGAGTAAAAAGAAAAATGATTTTGACAACGAAACACAAGAACCATGGGAACAACCAATTTATGATACTGATGAAGAAACATCATCACGCGCGCAACAAAGACGCCAAAAACGTGGCACTTCCAAGTTTTTAGTTATTTTGGTTATTTTATTGTCACTATGTATTTTAGTGCCAGCGGGTTTTGTAATGTGGTTAACACATGATAAGAAAAACGCCGATTCAACACCATCGACTGCTTCTTCATCATTAGTGTCTACGACAGAAGAATCATCAACAGAAGAATCATCAACTGCTGAAAGTTCAACAACCGAATCTTCTGAAAGTGAAACAAGCTCAAGTTCTAGTGAACAAACAGAGCCAAGTTCAACAGAAAACAATCAAGATCAAGCGCAACAAGAACAAAATCAACAAGGGCAAAATCAGAATCAACAAAATCAACAAGACCAAAACGCTCAAACGGGTGAACAATATATTACAGTTTTAGATGGCGAAGGGCCAAATCAAGTAGCTGCTCGTGCAGGAATTTCAGTGGATCAATTGTATCAACTAAACGGTATCGATCCGAATAATTTCTTATTATATCCTGGTCAACAATTACGAATTAAGTAAAAAAATAGCCGGTCCAAAAATCACGGCATTTTTGGTTCGGCTTTTTTAATGTCTAAAGAATAGGTGGCAAACAAATGGAAAAAATTAATATTGCAATCGATGGACCAGCGTCTTCTGGAAAAAGTACAGTGGCAAAAATTTTAGCAAAAGACTATGGCTTTATTTATACCGACACAGGTGCGATGTATCGCAGTGTTACATACCTAGCTATTAAGCATGGTGTTGCTTTTTCTGATGCAAAGAGTTTAGTGAACTTAATCCATCAATATCCAATTACCTTTAAGCAGACCGAAGCAGGACAGCTAGTTTTTATTGACGGAGAAGACGTGAGTCAAGCTATTCGCCAACCAGATGTTACTAATAATGTTTCTGAAGTTTCTGCTCATGAGCTGGTGCGAAAAGAATTAGTCAAACAACAACAAATCATCGCTGAAAACGGTGGTGTAGTGATGGATGGACGTGATATTGGTACGGCTGTTTTACCAAATGCTCAAGTAAAAATATTCTTAGTTGCTAGTGTTTTAGAAAGAGCGCAACGTCGTTATAAAGAAAATCAAACCAAAGGGATTCAAACTGATTTTGAAACTTTAAAAGCTGAAATTGAAAAGCGGGATTATATTGATTCACATCGAGAAGTTTCACCTTTGAAACAAGCAAAAGACGCAGTTTTAATTGATACAACGGGTAAATCGATTGAAGATGTTGTAGCGACAATTAAAACAGTTGTAAAAGATAAAGGTTATTTGTAATTTTTAGGGCTTGCACAGGTTGGTGTGAGCCTTTTTATTTGGTGAAATGTTTTTTATATCGTTATAATAGACTTAGATGTTACGCTACATATTGCAGTAAAACATTTTTTATCTTGGCAATTTTACTAGAAACTTCATTTTAGCAAAAAACTGATAAAACAAAGTAAATTGCAAGAAATAATGGAAATCGCTTTATTTTTAGGTTAGAATAATTTAAACTTAAAGTTGTAGTGTGTAGTGCACAGCGAACGATTAATTGTTGGTTAGGAGGACATATGTCATGACAGAATTTGAAAACAATCAAGTAGAAAACGGCGAATCTATGGCGGATGCGTTAGAAAGCTTCCAAGAAGTTAACGTGGGGGATATTGTTAAAGGTGAAGTTTTAGCCGTAGAAGACAAACAAGCCATCGTAGGAATCGAAGGCGCCGGTGTTGAAGGGGTAGTTCCTGTAAAAGAATTATCTACACTTCCAATTGAAGACATCAATGAGGTAGTTAAAGTAGGCGATGTCTTAGAACTAGTCGTTATCTCTACGATTGGTAAAGATAAAGAAAACGGCAGCTATCTTTTATCAAAACGCCGTCTAGATGCGAAAAAAGTTTGGGAAGAAATTGAACAAGACTTTAAAGATGGCAAAATTATTGAAGCCCCTGTAACCAATGTAGTTAAAGGTGGTTTGGTCGTGGATGTTGGTGTCCGTGGATTTGTACCGGCATCAATGGTTGAAGATCATTTTGTAGCTGATTTTGAAGAATATAAAGGAAAAACTTTAGCTTTCAAAATCATTGAAATTGAACCTTCTGAAAATCGTTTGATTTTATCACATAAAGCAGTGGTTGAATCTGAAAAAGCAGTTCGTAAAGAAGAACTATTAAATTCAATTCATGATGGTGACATAGTCGAAGGAACAGTGGCTCGTTTAACAGACTTTGGTGCTTTTGTTGACTTAGGTGGAATTGACGGCTTAGTTCATGTCTCTGAAATTTCCCATAGTCATGTGGCTAAACCAAGCGATGCGTTAAAAGTGGGCGATAAAGTACAAGTGAAAGTATTATCAGTGGATCCTGAAAAAGAACGTATTTCTTTATCCATCAAAGATACTTTACCTGGACCTTGGTCAGATATTGAAGAAAAAGCAGCAGTTGGTACGGTTTTAGATGGAACTGTAAAACGCCTAACTAGCTTTGGTGCCTTTGTGGAAGTATTCCCAGGTGTTGAAGGTTTAGTGCACATTTCTCAAATTTCTCACAAACACATTGCGACTCCTCATGAAGTGTTACATGAAGGCGATGAAGTAAAAGTGAAAGTGTTAGAAGTGAATCCTGAAGAACACCGCATTGCCCTTTCTATCAAAGCGTTAGAAGAAAAACCAGCTGAAGAAAAAGTTGTAGAAGAAGACAGCTATGATCTACCAGAAGAAAGCACTGGTTTTACAATGGGAGATATTTTAGGTCAAGCTCTATCAAATAGCGATGAAGCAAATGACGAAGCTTCAACTTCTGAAGATGCTGAAGAAATCGTAAAAGAAGACGAAGAATAATTTCTTATAAGTTGTCAAAAATAAAGAGATACTGCATAATTTCTCTAAAGAGATGCAGTGTCTCTTTTTCATTAGGATAAAGGCATCTTAAAAGGGTTGCATAATTTTACTTGCATGTTGTCAATCCTTTGGGTAAACTAAGAAAGATTGTGCAAGTGGACTGTATTATCAGCTAAAAATTGTTATGATAAAGATAAAGTTTTCTTATAAAAGAAAATGTTTCAAAGAATTAAGGAGGTAGAGTAATGGCAAATCCAACTCTTGCGATTGTCGGCCGTCCGAATGTAGGGAAATCGACAATTTTTAACCGGATCGCCGGCGAGCGTATCTCAATTGTTGAAGATACTCCCGGCGTGACTCGAGATCGTATTTATGCAAATGGGGAATGGTTAGGTCGAGATTTCAGTATTATTGATACAGGCGGGATTGATTTAGGTGATGAACCTTTTATGGATCAAATCAAGCATCAAGCAGAAATTGCGATTGATGAAGCAGATGTAATTATTTTTGTCACAAGTGCTAAAGAAGGAGTTACGGATGCTGATGAAATGGTGGCACGAATTTTATATCGAAGTAACAAGCCAGTCATTTTAGCCGTGAATAAAGTCGATAATCCAGAAATGCGGGCGGAAATTTATGAATTTTATTCCCTTGGTTTAGGCGATCCGTATCCTATTTCCGGTAGTCACGGTTTAGGATTAGGGGATGTATTAGACGAAGCAGTTAAACACTTTAGTGATGAAATGGAAGAAGACGATGAAGGCGTTATTAAGTTTAGCTTAATTGGTCGGCCTAATGTTGGTAAATCTTCTTTAATCAATGCTATTTTAGGAGAAGATCGCGTGATTGTTTCTGATATTGAAGGTACAACGCGCGATGCGATTGATACGCATTTTTCTTCTGAAGACGGGCAAGAATTCTTAATGATTGATACTGCTGGTATGCGTAAACGAGGAAAAGTTTATGAAAGTACCGAAAAGTATTCTGTTATGCGGGCAATGCGTGCTATTGAACGCTCTGACGTAGTTTTAATGGTCTTAAATGGCCAAGAAGGAATTCGTGAACAAGACAAACGCGTAGCAGGTTATGCTCATGAGGCCGGTAAAGGAATGATTATCGTAGTCAACAAGTGGGATTTAGTTGAAAAAGAAACAAATACGATGCGGGATTTTGAAGCAGAAATCAGAGAAGAATTTCAATACTTGGATTATGCGCCAATCATTTTCGTTTCAGCGGTTACCAAACAACGCCTAAATAAATTACCTGAATTAATTGAAGAAGTGAGTATGAATCAAAATCTTCGTGTACCATCTGCAGTTTTAAATGACATTATTATGGATGCGGTGGCTATTAATCCGACACCGACAGATAAAGGCAAACGTTTGAAGATTTTCTACGCAACCCAAGTGGCAGTGAAACCACCAACCTTTATTATTTTTGTTAATGAAGAAGAGCTGATGCATTTTTCTTACGCACGCTTTTTAGAAAATCAAATTCGTAAAGCGTTCACTTTTGAAGGGACACCAATTCGCGTTATTCCAAGACGGCGAAAATAGCGATTTTATCATATTTTTACCGCTTTATCAAAAGATAACGCTCCCTTTTGATAAAAAGCCTAAGTGAAGTGAAAAATACAGTTTAAACTGCCCAAAATCCTTGATATTACAAGGTTCTTATGATAACGTAGTATCAGAATATTGATACTGATCAATATTTTTTACAGAAGTTTGGACCACTCAAACTTTTGTGAATTGATGTTTACATCAAGACTCTTTTTAGGAGGTGAAATCATCCATGGCAAATAAAGCTGAATTGATCGAAAAAGTTGCACAAGCTACTGACTTAACTAAGAAAGACGCTACTGCAGCTGTTGATGCTGTTTTCTCAACAATCCAAGATGCTTTAGCTAAAGGTGAAAAAGTTCAATTAATCGGTTTTGGTAACTTTGAAGTTCGCTCTCGTGCGGCTCGTAAAGGACGTAACCCACAAACTGGTGATGAAATTGAAATCCCTGCAAGCAAAGTACCTGCGTTCAAACCAGGTAAAGCATTGAAAGATGCTGTGAAATAATTGCAGTGAAAAGACCGTTGGGGCTTTCGGGCTCTGACGGTTTTTTATTTTGTGCTAAACTAAAAGTAGCAAAAAAGTAGCTCTCGAAAAGAATTAGACGTTATTTCGTAATTCCCAAATTCACTATTGACCCATTAATTAAGTTCTTTTTAGTTTCATTTAAGTTAAGTATGCGATTCTTTAGTTAGCACACAAGGGGGGAAATGAATTGGTAAGTATAAAAAAAGCGTTATTGGTTCTAATTGTACTTTCGGGTTCTTTTTTACTTCAGAGAAATCTTTCTAAAGAAAGTGATCATACCGCAATCTCAACAGAGAATGTGACGGTAAAGACAAGTTCGCCAGAAGCACAGAGTCAAAATACCTTGCTAAATGTACCGTTAGAAAGTCAATTTGAAGGTGAGGTACCTTTAGAAAATGGCTGTGAAATAACCGCACTTTCGATGTTATTACAATATTATGGTTTTCAAACAAATAAAAATGAGTTAGCTGCTGAATTAACGTATGTTCCTGTTTATGAAGATGAAGCCAATAATATTCATGGCGATCCACAAGAAGGTTTTGTGGGGAATATTTATGGGGGCGATATGGCAATGGGTGCTTTTGTCGAACCAATTGAAAAAGTAGCCCGTGCAGTTGTAAAAGATCAATATCAAGTTGTCAGCTCGCGAGATACAGATTTTGAAACGTTATTAGAACAAGTGCAAATGGGTACGCCAGTTTGGATTGTGAGTACTGTTGACTATGAGATTCCAAGTGAAGGTGATTTTATGTTATGGCAAACCAAATCCGGTAGTGTTTCTGTGACAGGATTGTGTCATGCGGTTGTTATAACAGGTGTTGAAGGAACCAATGTCTACGTTAACAATCCTTACGGTCAAAAAGATGAAGAAATTGATCGTGCCGTTTTGGAGGAAATTTATGAAAAAATGGGTTCACAGTCGCTTTATTTAGTTGAAGCCGAATAATAAAGTTTGAAATCTTTTTAGGAAAAATTATTCTGGTGAAAGGAAAGTAAAGCTCATAAAATTTGTAAAAGTTTTGTCGTATGAACCTTAAAATCGCTTCATCGGAAAAATTTGTTATTTATAAATGTGTTATTAAAAAATGTTATTTGTTTGTGCTATCTTTTAGGGGTATTAAGCAACTAAAAAATTGTTAATATTGTCATTGAATCGTCCTTAAGCTCATGAGACTTAAGGGCTTTTTTTGTTTAAAGAGGAGAAAAGGCAATAGAAGATTTATTTGGTTAGTAGATGTTATTATTTTAGAAAATTTTATTAACTGATAAAAGTTAAAACTAAAGATTTTTATTCTGTCCGGAATATAATTTATTGATTATTTGAAAAATAATTATTTTTGTTGCTAAAGAAAGAAAATAAAAATAATTCTGAAAATTAATTGACATTAAAGAATGAACACGATATATTTAAAAAAATTAATTAAAAACAAACTATTTTTAAGGACAGGGGAAAACCTTTATGCGCAAATATAACTTGAATTGTCAAAACGTCATTTTAATTATCAAGTTGAGGACTTAAAACACGGAAGTTGAGTAAAAATCCGATTGTTTGAGTCCTATTTGCTTTAGTCAGAGGGATTCTTACAAAAGCATCCCAAAAAAATTTGGGGTGCTTTTTTTCTTAAAGGTTAAAAATGGGAGCTGATAAAATGAGAAGTGATCAAATAAAAAAAGGAATCGATGCAGCACCTGCCCGGAGCTTGTTATATGCAACTGGTCAAGTTAAAAACATTCAAGATATGAATAAGCCTTTTATCGCTATTTGTAATTCTTATATTGATATTGTTCCAGGTCACGTTCATTTAAAAGAGCTTGCTGAAGTGGCAAAAGATGCTATTCGGAAAGCTGGAGGGATTCCATTTGAATTTAATACTATTGGGGTTGACGATGGCATTGCGATGGGACACATTGGCATGCGTTATTCATTACCGAGTCGCGAATTAATTGCGGATGCTGCTGAAACTGTAATTAATGCTCATTGGTTTGATGGTGTCTTTTATATGCCAAATTGTGACAAAATTACGCCAGGGATGATTATGGCTTCTGTCCGGACAAATGTCCCGTCTATTTTTTGCTCAGGTGGTCCCATGAAAGCAGGGATTGACAAAAAAGGACATCAAGTAACACTATCGACGATGTTTGAAGCAGTCGGAGCATATAAAGACGGCCAAATGACAGAAGACAATTTTAATTTTTTAGAACAAAATGCTTGTCCCACGTGTGGTTCATGTGCAGGGATGTTCACGGCAAATTCGATGAACTGTTTGTTAGAAATTTTAGGCTTAGCTTTACCGGGTAATGGGACAGTTCTAGCAGTTTCAAATGAACGAAAAAAATTAGTTGAAAAGTCCGCATATCATTTAATGGATCTTGTGAAAAAACAAATAAAGCCACGGGATATCGTTACAAAAGATGCAATTGATGATGCTTTTGCATTAGACATGGCGATGGGAGGGTCCACCAATACGGTCTTGCATACCTTAGCAATTGCCCACGAAGCTGAGATTGATTACAACCTAGAAGATGTGAATGCGATTGCCAAGCGTGTCCCTTATTTAGCAAAAATTGCGCCATCTTCTATCTACTCGATGCATGATGTTCACAAAGCCGGTGGCGTTTCTGCCATCATTAATGAATTAGTTCACATTGAAGATGCCATTCATCCTGAGCGCATAACTGTAACAGGAAAAACAATTCGCCAAAACGTTGCGAAGGCAACCATTCAAAACAAAGAAGTTATTCATCCCAAAGAAGATCCTTATAGTCCAGTTGGTGGCTTATCCATTTTATACGGCAATATTGCTCCAGCTGGTAGCGTTATAAAGGTTGGGGGTGTTGATCCAAGGATTGAAGTCTTTACTGGTAAAGCAATCTGTTTTAATTCGCATGATGAAGCTGTCGCAGCAATTGATGATCACACTGTTCAAAAAGGACATGTCGTCGTGATTCGATACGAAGGACCAAAAGGTGGACCGGGGATGCCTGAGATGTTAGCACCAACGTCTAGTATTGTCGGACGAGGTTTAGGCAAAGATGTCGCATTGATTACTGACGGCCGATTTTCAGGCGCCACCAGGGGAATTGCAGTTGGTCACATATCTCCTGAAGCAGCAAGCGGTGGTCCACTGGCTTTAGTCAATGATGGGGATAAAATTACCATCGATTTAGTTAACCGCAAAATTGACGTCGCCCTCTCAGAAGAAGAAATGGCTTCTCGCCGGGATAAGTTGTCACCTTTTAAACGGAAAGTTCAAAAAGGTTGGTTAGCTCGTTATTCGGCTTTGGTTACTTCAGCCCATACAGGTGGCATTATGAAATTACCAGAAGAAATGGAGTGAGATCTATGGCAAGTACACAAAAAAATGCAATCGTTTCAGACAAAATTTCCGGAGCAAAGCTGTTATTAGAGAGTTTAGTTAAACAAAACGTTGAAATTATTTTTGGTTATCCTGGCGGTGCTGTCTTGCCATTATATGATGCCCTTTATCAAAATAACATTCCCAATATTTTAACTCGCCACGAACAAGGAGCAGTGCATGCAGCCCAAGGATACGCTAAATCGACAGGCAAACCAGGAGTTGTGATTGTAACAAGTGGGCCTGGAGCGACTAATGTCGTGACTGGTATTGCAGATGCTATGAGTGATTCTGTGCCGTTAGTGGTGATTACAGGTCAAGTAGTCACAGAAGGAATCGGCAAAGATGCTTTTCAAGAAGCTGATATTTTAGGTATCACACTGCCGATTACAAAAAATAATTATCAAGTTCGTAATATTAACGATCTACCAAGAATTATAAGTGAAGCGTTTCACATTGCAACTACTGGCAGAAAAGGGCCAGTTGTAATCGACTTGCCTAAAGATATGACGGTTTGTCAAACGCTAGGACAAGCTGATTGTCCGGTTGATTTGGAGAGTTATCATCCTAATACTGAACCTTCACCACTTCAAATTCGGCGTTTAATGGAAAATTTAGCGACAGCAAAACGTCCCGTGATATTAGCCGGCGGTGGGGTGGTAGCCGCAGAAGCTTCAAAAGAACTTACCTACTTTGCAGAGAAATATCAAATTCCTATTATTGCAAGTTTGTTGGGATTGGGTGTTGTTTCTTCTGATCATGAATTGTTTTTAGGCATGGCGGGAATGCATGGATCTTATGCAGCGAATATGGGGTTAGTTGAGTGTGATTTACTCATTAATCTTGGTTGTCGCTTTTCGGATCGACTTGCTACTTCCTCAAAAGATTTTGCCAAAAATGCGACGGTGGTTCATGTGGATATTGATCCAGCAGAAATTGGCAAAGTGATTCCGACTACAATTCCAATTGTTGCCGATGTGAAAAAAACACTTTTGGCGCTGTTAGATTGTGAATGTGCCATCCCAGATACTCGTGAATGGCAAAATCTTTGTCAAAAGCGCAGAAAAGAGCAGCCTTTTAAGTATGACCGCTGTGATAATTCAGAGATTAAACCACAAAAAGTGATTGAACTTGTCGGTAAATTAACTAAAGGTAATGCGATTGTGGCAACTGATGTTGGACAACATCAAATGTGGGTGGCCCAATATTATCCTTTTAAATTTGCAAAGCAATTAATTACTAGTGGTGGTTTAGGAACAATGGGATATGGTATTCCTGCTGGGATTGGGGCTAAATTGGGTAATCCGACTAAACAAGTTGTCGTTTTTGTTGGAGATGGTGGCTTTCAAATGACGAATCAAGAATTTGCGATTTTAAATGAACACCAATTAGCAATTAAATTCATTTTACTTAATAACAGTTCTTTAGGGATGGTGCGTCAGTGGCAAGAAGTTTTCTTTGACAATCGCCGGTCTCAGTCTGTTTTTGAAAATTCACCAGATTTTGTCATGTTAGCAAAAGCTTATGGAATTGAAGCCGATCGAGTTGATGATCCTGAGACGATGGAAGCCGATTTTACTACTGCTTTTAACAAACCTGGACCAGGCCTCATTGAAGTGGTTGTTTCTGCTACAGAACATGTTTTACCAATGATTCCGCCAGGTAAAGCTAACGATCAAATGATGGGGGTGGATTAAAATGAAACGGATGATCACCGCCTTAGTCTACAATCAAGTAGGGGTATTAAGTCGTATCAGTAGCGTTTTATATCGGCGCCAAGTGAATATTGAAAGTATTTCAGTTGGACAAACTGAAGATCAGGAAATTTCGCGAATGACTTTTGTTATTAGTGTAAATGACTTAGCGGAAGTTGAGCAGGTGACAAAACAATTAAACAAACAAATTGCAGTCGTAAAAGTTTCTGATATTACCGCTGAGCCCCATTTAGAAAGAGAATTGGCACTAGTGAAAGTGAATGCTCCAGCTTTTACTCGTACCGAAATTAAAACGATGATTGAACCATTTCGAGCTGATATTGTGGATGTTGGTTTAAAAACAATCGCAGTTCAAATTGCAGGCTCTTCAGAAAAAGTTGATGCTTGTATTGATATTTTACGTCCATATGGCATTAAAGAAATGGCACGTACCGGCATCACCGGTTTTACTAGAGGTTAATCGCAAGGAATTGCTGTTAATAGAATTTCAAATATATGGAGGTCATGAATATGGTAAAAGTTTATTACGAAAATAGCGTCTCACAAGATGCATTACAAGGAAAAACCATCACAATTGTCGGTTATGGCTCACAAGGTCATGCCCATGCGCAAAACTTACGTGATACCGGTCATAACGTTATAATCGGCATTCGTGAAGGTAAATCTGCTCAAGCAGCTCGTGAGGATGGTTTTACAGTCAAAGCTGTCAAAGATGCCACTAAAGAAAGTGATGTTGTCATGATCTTAGCTCCTGATGAAATTCAAGGTAACCTATATGAAAAAGAAATTGCCCCTAATCTTTACGCGGGTAATGCGTTAGCTTTTGCTCATGGCTTTAACATTCACTTTGATGTTATCACACCGCCTAAAGATGTTGATGTCTTTTTAGTAGCACCCAAAGGACCAGGTCATTTAGTTCGGCGCACCTTTACAGAAGGGTTTGCGGTACCTGCGTTATTTGCTATCTATCAAGATGCTACTGGCTACGCCCAAGAAATTGCCTTATCTTACGCCAAAGGAATCGGCGCAACTCGGGTTGGTGTTTTAGAGACAACTTTTAAAGAAGAAACCGAAACAGATTTATTTGGTGAACAAGCTGTTTTATGTGGTGGTTTAACTTCACTGATTGAAGCAGGCTTTGAAACACTTGTAGAAGCGGGTTATCAGCCTGAATTAGCGTATTTTGAAGTTTGTCACGAAATGAAATTAATCATTGATTTGATTTATGAAGGTGGCTTTGGGAAGATGCGTCATTCTATTTCAAATACTGCCGAATACGGTGACTATGTTTCTGGTCCAAGGGTAATTACAGCTGAAACCAAAAAACATATGAAATCAGTTTTAACGGATATTCAAAATGGCAAATTTGCCCAAGGATTTATTGCTGATAATCAAGCCGGTTTCCCTGAATTTAAGAAAATGCGAGTAGAAAATGCAGAACATCAAATTGAAGAAGTCGGTACACAATTACGAAAAATGATGCCTTTTGTGACAAAAAAAGATTAGTATTAGGAGGTGGAAACCTTGGACTTGATTACAGATGTTGAAGTGAAAGACGCCTACCAAGTATTAAAAAAAGCAGTGACGCACACACCTTTACAATATGATCGCTACTTATCGGAAAAATATGGGGCAACTATTTTATTAAAGCGAGAAGATCTACAAAAAGTGCGCTCATTTAAGTTACGAGGCGCTTATTATGCGATTAAACAATTGTCCGCAGAACAACTAGTAAACGGTGTGGTTTGTGCCAGTGCTGGTAATCATGCCCAAGGTGTAGCTTATACTAGTTGTGAAATGAATATTCCAGCGGTCATTTTTATGCCCACCACAACGCCACAACAAAAAATTGCACAAGTTGAATTTTTTGGCGGTAAAAAAGTTTCAATTCAATTAATTGGCGATACTTTTGATGCTTCGGCTAAAGCGGCAAAAGAATTTGCACGAAAACAAAAGATGGCCTTTATCGCACCTTTTAATGATCATAATATTATTGCCGGCCAGGGAACATTAGCACTGGAGATGATGCGCGATGCTAAAAAAGAAGGTTTTAAACCAGATTATATTTTAGCTGCAATTGGTGGAGGTGGGCTAATTAGCGGTGTGGCGGCTTATGTAAAAAATACCAGTCCATCTACGAAAATTATTGGCGTTGAACCAAAAGGCGCACCGTCAATGCAGGCTGCCTTTGACAATAATGGTCCCATAGCTTTAAAGCAAATTGATAAATTCGTCGACGGTGCAGCCGTTAAAGAAGTTGGTTCACTCACGTATTTTCAGACTAAAAATTATTTGGATTATTTAGTAACAGTAGATGAAGGTGCGGTTTGCTCGACAATTTTAGAATTATATACAAAACAAGCAATCGTGGCAGAACCAGCTGGTGCCCTCAGTGTAGCCGCTTTAGAAGTTTTAAAAAAGGAAATTAAAGGTAAAACTGTTATCTGTGTAATTAGTGGTGGAAATAATGATATCAGTCGCATGGCAGAAATTGAAGAACGGTCGTTGGTGTATGAAGGATTACAACATTATTTTGTAGTGAATTTTCCCCAGCGGCCAGGTGCACTAAAAGAATTTGTCAGTGAAGTTTTAGGACCCAATGACGATATAACGCGTTTTGAGTATACCAAAAAAATAAATCGAGGCACTGGACCAGTAGTATTGGGTATTTTGCTTAAACAAACTAGCGACTTAGCTACGCTGTTAACCCGATTAGCTGAATTTGATCCAACATATATTGATCTACAAAAAGAGCCCTCTCTTTATTCTTTGTTGGTTTAGCGGTGGTGACAGAAACAATCAACTTCAAGAAATAAGACAAAATTTAAAGAAAATAACTTTTCAAATTTTCTCTTATTAAAAATGGAAACTGTTTTTGTTACAGCTTCTTTTTAAGTTGTTGGCGTTAAAAGGTGATATAATTTGGTACTGAAGTTGTCTTATTTGCAGTGAAAAGATAAATATGTTATATTTATAAAGCGTAAGAATTACGTTTTATAAAATAAATAAGCTCAAGAAATTGTCTGTTAGCGTAAAAAGAAAGGACAGTTTAAATGGCAAAAAAATCTAAAATTGCAAAAGCAAAAAAACAAGAAGCGATGATTGCTCGCTATTCGAACATCCGCTATGAATTAAAACAAAATCACGATTACGAAGCGTTAGCAAAGTTACCCAAAGATTCCAATCCCAATCGATTGAAAAATCGGGATCGCATCGATGGACGTCCAAGAGGTTATATGCGAAAATTTGGAATGTCACGGGTTAAATTTAGAGAATTAGCCCATGAAGGTAAAATTCCCGGCGTGAAAAAAGCGAGCTGGTAATTAATAATGTTTTTTTAAACTTCTCATTAAATTTGGGAAGTTTTTTTTCTTTTTTTGACAGTGAAAAAACGGCGAAATCTTTTGGTTCTCTAGCTTTTAATGATAAACTTGTAATAGGAGGAGCTTATGAAAAAAAGCTATCAGAAGAACCACTTTACCACTGCAATTTTTTATGGTGAAACATTAAATAAAAGTATTCATTTTAAAAGTAATTCTATCCAGCACGTCATAATCATCACAAATCAAAAATATTATGATCGTTCTTTTGAAAAGATAAATCAACTTTTTAAAGGGATTGATGAGATTGATTGGTATGTCTGTCGTAACCAGACTTATTGTAATAACGTCGAAGAGTTGATGAGTTTACTTCAATTCTTAGAACGTTTTCCTAAAAATCGCCACTATTTGTTTTGTGCTTATGGAAATGAAGGCGTGATGCAGTTGACGGGTTTTGTAGCTCAGACAACTGTTTTAAAAAGTCAGTATTGGTGTCTGCCAGTTTCGGTACGCTCGTTAGCTAAAGCACTTTTAGTGGAACAAGCGATTATGAAACAAAATAATCAAGTCTTATTGCAAGTTAGCAATTTGCCACAAGCAATCTATTTTGATCAAACATTGACAGAAGCACAACGAGATGGAAAATTAGTGGACTTACTTGTTTTCATTCGTGCAGGTCTTATTTGTGATTATCAATTTTTACAAAATTTATATGTAAATTTTTCTACGCAACAGAAAGTCTACCGTCGCTCTTTTTCTGCTTTAATCACAGAGCTAATTGATTATTATGCTCGTTCAACTGAAATTGAGACGTTTGGCCAGTTATTTGAATCGGCTTTTTATCAGACTGAAAATGGACATTTATTGTCTTCTAACATGAAGCGTCTTTTTGGCATTATTTTTCATTTGTTTTGGAGTGATGCAATCCATGAACTTCATTTTAATTTGAAAAACTTTTTAATCTGGTTTAATCACTTGGGTTATCCTATTTTTTTACCCGAACAAATTTCTTTAGCTGACTACCAACTACAAGTTTTGGCTCAAGCGCAAAAACAAGAAGCGATAACGGTATTAGAAGAAATAGGTAAAACAGGCTATAATCAGGAAATAACTGTCCAAACGTTACAACAAGCAATGACAAAATATCAAGATATATTAAAGGAGATTAGTGAAAGTTAATGGAAACTTCTTATAGCGAACAAATGTTACAAGCATTAGAAAACGAAGATTTAGTAAGTGCCAATTTGGCATTTAATCAAGCTTTAATTCATGATGAAGACAGTGAATTGCATGAATTAGCACAGTATTTGGTACAAATTGGGTTTTTAGAAGAAGCAGAACAAACTTTTTTACATTTATTAGAAAAGTATCCCAATAATGAAGAACTCTATTTGGGATTGGCTGAAGTTGCAATTGAAAATGATAACAGTGACCAAGCGTTAAACTTTATTGAAAAGGTACCAAAAGATAGTGATTATTATGTTCAAGCGTTATTGTTGTCAGCTGACCTTTATCAAATGATTGGTATCCCTGAGGTAAGTGAAGCAAAATTAACCGAAGCTGCCAAAATTCTACCAGATGAATCATTAATTCAATTTGCATTAGCAGAATTGTTTTTTAATACAGAACGCTTTGGTGAAGCAGCTACGATTTATCAAATATTATTAAATTCAGGCATTACTGAGATGGCAGATATTTTGTTAGAAGAACGGCTTGGAACAGCACTAAGTATGGAAGGGCAATTTGAAGAGGCAATAATTCATTTACGTCGCGCTTTAGAAACAGAAGTCACCGATGACCGACTTTTCCAAATCGCTTTTGTTTACCGGCAATTAAAAGAAAATGAACAAGTTATTCAGTTTTTAGAACAATTACGGAATTTAAATCCGCAATATCAGTCACTTTACTTGTATTTAGCTGAAGCTTTACAAGATGAAGAACAATTAGAAGAGGCTCAAGAAGTGATTGAGGCTGGAATTAAAGAAAATCCTTTCAATGTCGATTTTTATCAATTTGCTTCTGAAAATGTTTATCGCCTTCACGATGACAAAAAAGCTGAAGAATATTTACAAAAAGCTTTAGAAACCGGAGATAAATTAGATCAAACACTCTTTATGCTAAGTAATTTATACTTAAAACAAGAAGAATATGAAGAGGTAATCGCTACAATTAATGAAATGGATAATTCAGATGACGCCTATGCCCAATGGAACTTAGCTCATGCTTATAATCAATTGGAAGAATTTACCGAAGCTGCTGTTCATTTTGAAAAAGCTAATCTTGAATTGCATCATGAACCGGAATTTATGAAAGAATATGGTATTTTCTTACGAGAAGAAGGAAAAATTCAAGCAGCAAAAGAATTATTGGAACACTACTTGGCCCATGAACCAGGAGACTTAGAAGTGCAATCGATTGTGGAGGCTTTATCTTAAAGAAAAGAAGGTGAGGACGATGATTATTGACGTCAAAGAAAAGAAAAATTTTCTCAACTGGTTTGTTACCCATGCTTCTTTTAGTCGCCGAGAGGTTTGCTGGATTTTAAATTATTTGGCTAATCACGAAGCAATTTTAAACAATGTTCACTTTGTTGAAAATGCAGATGCCACCAATCGCGGTTTACAAATTCGCGATTTAACTGTACAAGGAGAGCCACTCAAATTATTTTTACAAGGTAAAACTTTTGAAGATAGCGATCAAATTTTTCATGAAATTCGCTTGAATTGGAAAGAACCGCTCTACATTGAGTGTCTTTTTGAAAATACTTGGGATAGTTCAAGTTATTTAGCGATATTAGAAGATAATCCGTTTATGAAATGGAATGAAAATATTGATGCAGATGTATTGGAAAGTATCAATCAATTTCTAGTAACAGAAGAGCAAAGGGCTCAAATTAAGCAATTATACGAAGAAATTGATCAGGCTTTAGAAATGGGCGATGAAGAAACTTTCCTGCGTTTATCTGAAGCTGTTAATAAAAAATTACAGCACAAGGGACAAAAAACAGCTGAATAGATCCAGCAAACGACGCTAAAATGATAGTCTAAATTAGTTTTTGAGACTATCATTTTAGCGTCGTTTGCTTTTTAGTTTATTTTTGTGAAGACGGAGAATTTTTCAAGTTTTTTAAGAAATTTTTCTTTGGTCGTTTGTAAGTAAAGCCTTCACCGGTCACTTCATGTACGTTAATGACAGAAATAAAAGCTTGTGGATCATATTCTGCGATAATTCGCTTTACTTCCATAACTTCACGGGAAGTCACAACCATATATAAAATATTTTTATCTGTGCCTGAGTAAGCCCCTTCGCCTTTTAAAAAGCTCGTACCCCGACCAGTCACCGCCATTAAAACTGGTGCCATTTTTTTAGTCTCATTTGAAATCACTAAAATTCCTTTAGCAGAATACCCACCATCCAAAATTGCATCAACAATATTGGCAAAAACATAAGAAAAAATTAGCGTGTACATCATTTTTTTTAAGTCAATATAGGTTAAAGAAGCCAATAAAATTAAAATGTCAAAACAAAATAATGAACGACCCACTGAGATTCCTTGTTTTTTTTCTAAAATACGGGCGATAACGTCACTGCCGCCGGTGGTTCCGCCAACACGATAAACAATACCACTGCCAAAACCTGCTACAATCCCCGCTAATAAAGCAGAAATCAATAAATCGTGTTCTAAATTAATCGCCAGTGGGACTTTTTGCCAAATAAATAACCAGATAGATAAACTCGTCGTCCCAAAAATGGTATAGTAAAAAGACCGTTTACCTAAAATTTGACCACCTAAAATGATAATTGGAATATTTAAAATAAAAGTACTATAAGCCGGATTAATCCCAAATAGCCCTCTTAAAATTAACGTAATCCCAGTCACGCCCCCTTCAGCGAGGCTATTAGGAATATTAATGTAAATTAAACCAAATGCGTAAATGCAAGTACCAATTAAAATTAAAACCAAATCACGTAATAACGGTGTATACTTATTTACGTTCATAGTTTCACCTTCTTTTTATTTATTAAAAAACAAAATAGGATAACGATTGTTGTAGATATAATCAAATGTAGCACGAAAAATGCAGATAGACAATTAGTGGGTAGTTTGAATTGATCCTTTATTTTGATAAGATAATGGTAGGAGTGATCACATGACAGAAAAAACATTACAACAAATGCAACAAGAAGTTGATGCGTATATTGCTCAATTTAAAGTCGGCTATTTTTCTCCGCTAGCTCAAATGGCGCGTATGACAGAAGAAGTAGGCGAATTAGCTAGAGAAGTAAACCATTATTATGGAGAAAAGCAAAAGAAAGCAGATGAAGCACCAAATACAGTCGCCGAAGAATTAGGAGATGTACTTTTTGTTTTGTTATTAATGGCGAATTCTCTAGATATTGATTTAACAGAAGTTTTCGACCAAAACATGGCAAAGTTTAATCAACGCGATTCATACCGCTTTGAGCGAAAAGATGGCAAACGTGCACCGGAGGATGAAAATGAAATTAGCTAATTTACCCAAAGAATTTCAACTAGCTTTACCGGTGATGGCCCAAATTGAACAAGCGGGCTTTGAGGCATATTTTGTCGGTGGCAGTGTCCGTGATATTTTACTTGGTCACAAGATACACGATGTAGATATCGCTACAAGTGCTTTTCCAGCAGAAATTAAAGCTATTTTTCCTCGGACAATTGATATTGGGATTGAACATGGGACAGTCTTAGTCTTACACCAAGATGATCAATATGAAGTGACAACTTTTCGGACCGAATCGACTTACCAAGATTTTAGACGACCTGATCAAGTGGAGTTTGTTCGTTCCTTAACAGAAGACTTAAAACGACGCGATTTTACGATTAATGCCTTTGCATTAAAAGATGATGGAGAAATAATCGACTTATTCGATGGTTTAATGGATTTACAAGATCATGTTTTACGAGCTGTTGGCAATCCCCATGAACGTTTTCATGAAGACGCATTACGTATGATGCGGGGGTTACGTTTTGTCAGTCAATTAGGCTTTGCTTTTGAAATTGAGACGTTTGATGCCATCAATGAAAATCACGCTCTATTAGAAAAAATTTCAGTTGAACGAATTTATGTGGAATTTAGCAAGCTTTTGTTAGGTAAATTTCGTAATCAGGCCATTCGTTTTTTAGTTGAGACGGAATGTTATTTGTATTGTCCTGGGTTCCGGTATTATGGGGAAGCATTACTACGCTTTGCAGATTTAAAACCAATTTCTTTTGCTACTGCGGCGCAAGGGTGGACAGTTTTATTTGAGCAGATGGGCATTGGGCAAAATTTAATTCGGCCTTTTTTAAAAAAATGGAAGGCTTCCAATGATTTAATTCAGGAAGTACAAGCACTTCACTGGGGATTAAAGGTACGCCAAGAGCAGCCGTTAAAATCTTGGGAAATCTATCAGCTAGGACTAGAGAATAGCTTAGCAGTAGAAGCATTGACCCCTTTTTATAATCTAGTGCCCGCAGAAACTGAAGTAAAAGATATTTATGCAGCATTACCTATTAAACATTTGCGTGAACTTGCGATTAATGGCAATGATTTATTACAAAAATTCAAATTAAAGCCCGGCAAATGGCTAAAAGAAGTTTTAAGTCAATTGGAATATCTAGTAGTGACAGGGAGTTTAGCCAACGATGCTATAACGTTACTAGCTAAAGCTGAGACACTTTTGGCAGATGTTAAACAAGATTGATATCACGACAAGTAAATCCATTTCAGTCACCATGGATGATAGCAGGATGCTAGATTTAAAATTACCCGCAAACTTTTGATTACTTGAAAATATTTGATAAACGTTATCATTATTCAACATGAACAGCTAGAAAATAATACTGCAACTAGCATTTAAAGTGGGCATTTAAATTTAAAAAGAGTCAAAGTGAAAACTATAATAACTGTCTGACTTGGGCATTAACGCAAAATAAAAAAACAGCATGTACTCATTATTAATCTGCTAAAAAGGAAGCAGTTAACAAAAGACTTCTAATCGAGTGGAATTAAATTACGGTTTTTTTTTGAGATAATGGCATTAACTGTAAGCATTTTCTTAACTTACGTGGTAAAATTGTGCTAAACTTATTAATGGATTGAAAAAATTGTTATATCGCAATCATTGTTTCAAAATTTGAAATGATTTGTTGACGATAGAAGGAGGAAATTAGATGGCTAGAGAAATGACAGCATTGAAATTTTATTTCCGTAATGGAGAAACTTGGACGATTAATCGTCGCTTTATTGGTGATTTGTGGATTAAACAAATTACTACAAGCTATGGTCGTATCAACGGAAGTGAATTTGTAGAAATTCACCCATGTGCAGGTTTTAAAATCGAAATTTATCCAGAAGGTGATCATGTCGCTACCCACGATATTAACTTAGGTGGTTTAGAATCAGGGATGTTTGCCCGTGCTTTGAAATATCAAGATATTGAACGGATGGAAATCTTGTTTAAAACAGGCAAACCAGATATGGTGTATTTCCCATACAAAGACAAAGATAGTGAAGGTTTGGATAATGTTTACCAAACAACTAAAGTTAGCGAAGAAACCAAAAGCCTATACATCGTCATCAATCCAGAACAAACAGTTGAAGATGTTTATGGAGAATATTTCGAATAAAATTAATCTTAAACCTCACAATAATTTTTGTGAGGTTTTTTGTGTAAAGATTCCTTTCAAGTTTAGTCATGATGAAAGTCTAAATGAATAATATTAGTAAATTACTACGGTTATTTATCGTCAAGTAAAACTACTTAACAAAATTCGCTGAAAAGACTAGCATTCAAAGAAAAAACATGCTATCATACTAAAGTCTGAGAGAAATCTTAGAGTATCAATGAGGATATGGGAGGGAAAAACATGCGCGTAAACATCACATTAGAGTGCACTTCTTGTAAAGAACGTAACTATTTAACAAGCAAAAACAAACGTAACAACCCTGACCGCTTGGAAAAAAACAAATATTGCCCACGCGAAAGAAAAGTTACTTTACACCGTGAAACTAAATAATCCTTTGAAAAACCCTTTAAGACCAGTGTTTTAGAGGGCTTTTCTTTTTTTGGTTTAGAAAAGGGTTTAGATTTATTATGCATTTAGGTATGAAGTTCGTTTGTTAACCTTCGATTTTTTGTTATTTAGTTCCCTACGTAAAGAATGTGGATAAGAAAACCGTGTGTTTTTTTCTCGCGAAAAACGTCTTTTAGGAAAAAAATCTTTGCGATACTAAAAAACTTTTCAGTCGTAGTAAACATCCTTTTCTTTTGAAGGTACAAAAAAGCCACCTGATTTCGCAGGTGACTGGGTGATTAGAAATAATTTTTTTGTGTAGCTATAAAAACTAATCTGAAAAGTTTATGTGTAATTTAAAAGTAAGTTTTAGCGCGTTAATAGCTTTTGTGCTAGTTTTTTTATTTAGAATATTTAAAAAGGGTCTGCCTATTCTTTTGAATGGGGGATTTTTTTTACTTTCATTACATCTAAGAAAAAAGTAAAAATAGGAATGCCCACAATAAGCCCCCAAATGCCAAATAATCGTTCTGAGAGAAGTAGAATGACAAAAGTATAAAAGATCGGTAATTCTGTGCGGCTTGACATAAATTTAGGATTTAAAACGTATGCTTCCAAAATATGAATGCCAAGAATCATAATTAAAATGAAAAGTAAATCCCACATTCCACCTTGCGAATAGGCAATAAATGATAATGGGATACTGGAAATAATTGCACCGGCAACAGGAATAAGACTAAATAAAAATACCATTAAACCTAAACTTGGCAGTTGATGAAAATTCATAATCGCTAAGCAGATGAGGGTGATGACTGTATTGACAATGGCGATGAAAAATTGAGCTTCTAAAACAACGCCAAAAGTATTAATAAATTTTTGAGCAAAATAAAATACGTCTTGGAAATACCAACCAAAATCACTCGTTAAAAATAATTTGGAGAAGTCTTTGACTTTTTTCAATTCAACAGTAAAAAAGAAGCTAAGTAAAAAAGATAATGCAAGCGAAACTGCTAAATTACCAAAATCGTGGAGGTAGCCGATAATAAAACTTGCACCACCTTTTAGTTGGTCGAGAAATTCGCTGCGTTGGACGTATTTTAATATCCAATTAATGACTTGGTTAGAGCTTGTTGGTTGATTATCATAAAAATCAATGACTGTTTCGACTAAATTCCACGTTTGATGGAATAAAATCGGAATGTACTTGGTCATTGCGATGTATAAGAGTAGTAATAAGCCACCGTAAAGAATAAGAACTATAATAAAAGGTCTTAGCTCTACAAATCGTTGAACGAGATGGACAAAATGAACTGCTAAATAAGTAAAAATAAACGTCAGTAAGATAGGAGTCATCAAACTACGTGCCAAGTACAATAAAAATACAATGCTTAAAAGTACTACGTAACGCCTTAGCTTTAAATTGGCGATAAAATTTTCATAAAGTTTCAAAAAGCACACCCCATTTTGATGAATTTTTCTTTAGTATAGCGTTATTTTGCGGGCAAACGTATTAATTACTATTAAACGAACAAAATTGTTAGCTTAAAATAAGTATAACAGGAGTGTGACATATGCGCATTCATGAAAGTACTGTTAAGAAATGTACTAAAATTTTTTATGGTATTTTTTGTTATGGGTAGCTACTAAGGCAATCAATGGCATTTGATTTAACTATAATTGGTAGCGTGGCTAAATTTAAAAGTGTTTATCCCTTAAATTTGAGCTGTTTTATAGTGGGATTAAAAGCAAGTTAATAAATAGGACACCTGCTTATTAAAGCAAGTGTCCGTTATCTTTTGCGTTTATTTCAAATGTGATTTTACATCTTCAATCATTTCTTGGTAAGCGATGGGACCATTGTATAGCCAACTTTTTTCGGGACCAAATTCCCAGAGATTCCCATTTTTTACTGCTGGAATGTTTTGCCAAAGGGGATCTTTAAACATTGCCGCCCCTTTATCGCTATTAACCAAAATTAAATAATCACAATCAATTTGAGCTAATTTTTCTAATGAAACAGCAGACCAGTCAGAAGTTGCTTTTTCACTAATCTCTTTGGTTAAAGTCGGTACTTCAAAACCTAATTGTTGATACAATAAATCACCACTAGAGCGATTATCTGCTACCATAAAGGCTGAATTATTGGTAACCCACAATACTGCTACAGATTTATTTTTTATTTTATCTGCATAAGCATTTTTCGTTTCTTTTACGAGTGCTTCATAATCTTGAAGTACTTTTTTGCCTTCTTTTTGTTTGTTTAAGACGTTAGCAATATCAGTTAATTTATCTTGCCACGTCACATTTTCTCCGTTTTTTACCACGTAGGTTGGGGCAATTTTAGCGTATTTGTCATATTTTGCGCCTTCAACAAGACCGTTTGATTCAATTAATAATAAATCAGGCTCATAAGACAATACTTCTTCATAAGGTAAGTCGTAATTAATGAGGGGAACATCTTTTAAATCTTTATCTAGGTAATCTTGATGTGTACCGCCACCCACTGTCCATTGGGCCACAGGCTTTTCACCTAAAGCGACCAAGTAGTCTTCTAAATAACTTCCAATAATTTTCTTGGGGTGATTGGGAACTTTAACTTTATGATCGAGTTGATCAGTAAGGGTACGGCTCTCTTCTTTAGTAGAAGTATCTTTATTTGTCCCGCAAGCGGCAAATAAAAAGAGACTGGTTACTAACAATAAGCTAGTTGTAATTTTTTGATACTTTTTCATAACGGCGTCCTTTCTTTCATGTAGAATAAAACTGGTGTCTAATTAATTGAGAATCATTATCATTTAAAAATACTAGCATAGTTCATTTTTTTGTCAATTATATTTTTAAAAGGCAATGAACTGAAATCAATTTTGCTACTATTGACGAATCTACAAATTAAAGCGATAATTGATAATCATTATCAATGAAAGTAGAGAAGTGCAATGACTACCTTGGAAGCAAAAGAAATAACGGTGGGTTATCAAAAGCAGATTATTATTGAGGGCTTATCTTTAGAGTTGCCGGTGGGAAAAATAATTGGCTTAATCGGCCCAAATGGCAGCGGTAAATCGACATTGTTAAAAACGTTGGCACGGATTATGCAGCCACAAAAAGGAGTAGTAAATTTAAATGGGGTTAGTATTGAAACAATCCCAACTAAAGAAGTGGCCCAACAAATTGCGCTATTGGCCCAAAATACAGAACAAAATCTAGAATTGACCGTTAAAGAGTTGGTTTCTTATGGACGCTTTCCATATCAAAAAGGATTGCGACAGTTGGATCAAAAAGATCAAGAAGCGATTGACTGGGCGCTAGCGGCGACTAGTTTGACTAAACTAGCGGATCGTTCACTACAAGCTCTTTCAGGAGGACAACGACAACGGGTTTGGTTAGCGATGGCATTAGCACAAGATACAGACATTTTAATTTTAGATGAACCAACAACTTTTTTAGATCCAGCGCATCAATTGGAAATTTTACAACTTTTGCAAAAAATCAATCAAAAATATCAAAAAACAATTGTCATGTCTATTCATGATTTAAATTTGGCTTCCCGTTTTTCAGATATTTTAATTGGTTTAAAACAGGGGGAAATTATTGCTAGTGGTACGCCGCAAAAGGTAATGACCACTGAAAATTTAGCACGCCTATTTTCTATTCAAGCAGAATTAACCGTGGATATTAAAACTGAAAAGCCACTTTTAATGAATTATGAATTACAGGTGACAGATGATGAAGACTAGACGACTTATTATAGTATGGAGCTTGCTAATTTTTCTAGCCTCTTTGATTTTGTTCTTTTCATTAACAAATGGGGCAGCAGATATTTCCCTAACAGAAATTAGTAATGCATTTTTTCACTTTGACAGTCAAAATCAATCCCAACAAATTATTATAAATTTACGGTTGCCTCGTATTATTGGTGCTTTTTTAGTCGGTAGCGCCTTTGCGTTAAGTGGAGCCGTGATGCAAGGGGTAACACGAAATCCTTTGGCAGATGCAGGCTTATTAGGGATTAATAGCGGCGCTTCACTGGGATTAGCACTTGTTTTTATTTTTGTTCCTAAAGCATCTATTACTGCAACAATTTGGTTTTCATTTGGTGGCGCTTTTTTAGCTGCTTTTTTGATTTTTTTAGTTAGTAGACGTTCTGTTGCTTCTCTAACACCAACACGTCTTATTTTAGCTGGTGTGGCGATTAGTAGTCTTTTTACTGCAATCAGTCAAGCACTGGGGCTAGTATTTGATTTACAACAAGATATAGCTTTTTGGTTTGTTGGCGGGGTTGCTAATATAACTTGGCAGCAGTTGCAACAAGTTTGGTGGTTGTATTTGATTGCTGTTGGGGGATTGCTGTTTTTAGCTGGAGGCATCAATTTGTTAATTTTAGGCGACGATAATGCAATGGCGTTAGGGAAAAAGCCTGAACGGATTCGATTTGTAACCTTAATACTGGTAGTTTTCTTGGCGGGAATTGCGGTGGCATTAGTGGGACCAATTAGTTTTATTGGGTTGATGGTTCCTCATGTTTTGCGTCATTTTACGGGTGATAATTATCGTAAATTATTACCTTTAGTTCTTGTTGGTGGTGGCTTTTTTGTAGTCTTAGCAGATTTATTAGCCCGATTACTAAACCCGCCATTTGAAACACCATTAGGCCTTTTGATTACAATCGTTGGGGTTCCTTTCTTGTTGTTTAGGATTTGGAGGAGCTAGTCATGAAGAAAAAATATGTTTATACTAGTTTGACAGTTTTATTGCTTCTTTTATTTCTGGCTAGTATTTTATGGGGAAAAAACAGAATAAGTATAACGGCTATTTATAACCTGCTGACAGGTACGGCTAGTCAGGCTCTTCAGTTCACTGTTGTTGAATTAAGGTTACCGCGAACCGTTTTAGCGCTATTAGGCGGGGCCGGTTTAGGAGCCGCTGGTTTTTTATTGCAAGGTGTCACACGTAATGATTTAGCGGATGCTTCTATCTTAGGTATTAACAGTGGTGCTGGTTTTTTTGTTCTCATTTATTTAGGCTTTTTTGCACAAGGGAATGGTTTTTTATTACCTTTATTAGCTTTAAGTGGCGGGCTAGTTGCTGTTTTTTTGGTTTATGCCATCGCCAATCAAAAAGGGCCCTTTATCGCAGTCGATAAGTTACTATTAGCAGGTGTGGCGGTAAACGCTGGCTTTGGTGCTTTAACGTTGTTGGGTACGATCAAAGTTGCCCCAGATCGCTACCGTTTTGTAACCAATTGGCTTGCTGGTTCTTTATGGGGAGCAAACTGGAGTTATGTTTTCATTTTATTTTTTTGGCTGTTTATTTTAATTACCATTACATTGGTGCAGCTGCCTTATTTGGATTTGTTGCAACTAAATGATGAACAAGCACTAAGTATTGGGGTAAAAGTCCGTAAAATACGACTACGTTTTCTATTTTTAGGCGCAGCGATAGCCGCTAGTTGTGTCGCATTTTGTGGCAATTTAGCGTTTGTTGGTCTGCTAGCACCTCATCTTACTAAAAGACTTTTAAAAGATCGCGCGACGCAACGTTTTCCGTTAACTTTATTAATTGGGGCCTGTATTGTTTTAGCTGCTGACACATTAGGACGACTACTTTTAGAAAGTGGGGAGTTGCCTGCTGGTGTGATGGTCGCAATTTGTGGCGCACCTTATTTCTTAGCTCTTTTAGTTCAAAAACCCAAAATGCAATAATATAGGACAAATTAGCTTTTAACCCAATAGACAAGAGGTAAGTATTATTAACTTTCTTCTTGTCTATTTGGTTAAAATAAACGCAAAAAGATCCTCTTAAAGCAAGGTTTGCTATTTTGTGTCTTTTTCGATACCATGCAAGTAAGAGTCTTTGCTGTAGATCAGAACAATTTAGCTACTGATCTAATCTTCATGTAAAAGATTTCCAAATAAAGGAGCGATTCGTTTGGATAAAAAAGCATTGCGCAAAAAAGGAATTGCAATTTTGCAAGAACTGGCCACCGATAAACAAAAAAAACAAAATAAAGAAGCCATTATCCTGCGCCTATTATTTTCTAGTAAAATATGGCGTGAAGCAAGTTGTGTTGGTGTTATTCGTGCTACGGGAATTGAATTAGATACTCAACCTATTTTTCAAAGGGCGTTTATGGAAGGAAAAAAAGTAGTAGTCCCAAAAGCACCGCAAGACCGTTTATTAACTTTTCATCCTGTGGACGAAAAGACGCAATACTTACTTTCTGATTTTGGCGTAGAAGAGCCATTGGTCCAACAGCAAGTGGAAAAGTCTGAAATTGATTTATTAATTGTGCCAGGATTAATTTTTTCTAGCCAAGGTTATCGAATTGGATTTGGAGGCGGTTATTATGATCGCTTTTTAACAACATTTCAAGGCCAAACGGTTGGCCTAGCTTTTAGTGAGCAGCTGCGAGATGATTGGCAACCAGCGGAATTTGATATACCCGTAAAGAAAATAATTACCGATTTTAGAAACGAGGTTTTTTATGAATAAGGAATGGAATTTGACATGGAAACGTTGGCTCAATCAACCAATTGTTACTTACAGTTTTTTGGCTATCCAAACTGTAGTTTATTTACTAATGTTTGTTCCGAGTTTAGAAATTGAAACAAAAGGAGTAATGTTTGGTCCTTTTGTCGCTTACCTTCATCAATACTGGCGTTTTATCACACCGATTTTTATCCATTTTTCCTTGACGCATTTCGCTGTAAATTCGATTGTTTTATATTTTATCGGACAACAAGTAGAAGCGATTTATGGCCATTGGCGCTTTTTCATTTTGTATTTATTAAGTGGTGTAATGGGTAACTTTGTTAGTTTCGCTTTTAATGATGCTGGCATTCGTTCTGCTGGCAGTAGCACAGCTATTTTTGGCGTTTTTGGGTCATTTTTACTATTAGGATATTATTTCCGCAACAATCCTGCTATTCAGGGGATGGTCAGACAATTTGCTCTTTTTGTGGGGCTTAGTTTATTATTTGGAATCTTTGATCGTTCTATTGATATTTGGGGACATATTGGTGGTATCATCGGCGGGCTTTTATTAGGAAATGTCGTTGCATTACCTCAAAATCATGGCCGTTTTTCAATTCATACCAGAATTATTTCTGGGGTGATTTTTGGATTTCTTTTAGTGATTTGTCTTTTATATGGTTTAAAAAAATATGGATTGCCTGTATAATATGCGAGGAAGTGTGTTAAATGGAAACTCTTTACGATGTTCAACAATTATTTAAGCGTTTTGGTATATATATTTATGTTGGCAAGCGCATTTATGATATCGAATTAATGTTAATTGAGTTAAAAAAATTGTATGAAGGTCGCTTAATTGATCATGATACTTATATGACTTGTTGGCGTATATTAAAACGCGAACACCGTATTGAAGAAAGTCGACAGAAAGGATAATTGTGCATGGACAAAAAAATTATTGGAATTGATCTTGGAGGGACAACTGTCAAGTTTGCAATTTTAACTGCAGAAGGTGAAATCCAACAAAAATGGAGTATTGAAACCAACATTTTAGATGAAGGCAGTCATATCGTACCAGAAATTATAGAATCAATTAATCATCATTTATCTTTATATAATATGAAACCAGAAGACTTTATTGGAATTGGTATGGGAACTCCTGGTAGTGTTGATCGTAAAGCAGGGACAGTAATTGGTGCCTATAATTTGAACTGGACGACATTACAACCTGTCAAAGAACAAATTGAATCAGGAACAAAAATTCCGTTTGCAATTGATAATGATGCAAACGTCGCAGCCCTTGGGGAACGTTGGCTAGGTGCAGGGGAAAATAATCCTGATGTAGTCTTTATTACACTTGGAACAGGTGTTGGTGGTGGAATTATCGCCGAAGGTCACTTGTTACATGGTGTAGCAGGTTGTGCTGGCGAAATTGGACACGTAACAGTTGATCCTGACGGTTTTATGTGTACATGTGGTAAAAAAGGCTGTCTAGAAACTGTTTCTTCTGCCACTGGCGTTGTGCGCGTAGCACGTCACTTAGCTGAAGAATATGCAGGCGACTCTAAATTAAAAGCACAATTAGATGAAGGTTATGATATTTCTTCTAAAGATGTTTTTGAATACGCTGAAGCAGGCGATCTTTTTGCACTAATGGTCGTAGATAAAGTCTGCTATTATTTAGGTTTAGCATGTGGTAATTTAGGTAATACCTTAAATCCATCTGCAATTGTCTTAGGTGGTGGCGTTTCTGCTGCGGGTGAATTTTTACGTAGCCGCGTTGAAAAGTACTTTGCTGAATTTACTTTCCCACAAGTAACAGAAAGTACAAGTATTAAATTAGCCCAATTAGGCAATGAAGCGGGCGTTATTGGCGCAGCTTCACTAGCATTGGATATTGTGAAATAGGAAGGAAAGCAAAAAATGTCTCCCATTATTATTATTGATATTGTTTTAATTGCCATTTTATTAGGAATTGGAATTAATGAATTATATATCCGCATCATGGCAAAAAAATCTGCTACAACAATTGATCAAGAAACATTTCGAGAAGGAATGCGTAAAGCGCAAATAATTGATGTCCGTGAAAAAGATGAGTTTGACGCAGGACATATTTTAGGAGCTCGCAATATACCTTATTCTGTTTTGAAAAACTCAATTGGCAGTATTCGTAAAGATCAACCCGTTTATATTTACGATCAAAAACGTGCGATTGCTGTTCGAGCTGCCAACAAATTACGTAAAGCCGGCTATACCAATCTTTATCTGCTTAAAGGTGGCTATCAAAGCTGGGAAGGTAAAGTGAAAAAGAAAAATTAATTTTAAGCTGTAACGGGGCATTCTCCGTTACAGCTTTTTTTGTTAAACTAGAGATAAATACATATTAAAAATAAAAAATGCTTTACTATTAAGTAATCATTTAAAGGAGATAAAATGGCTACCTTATCTGATGTTGCAAAACGTGCCAATGTATCAAAAATGACTGTCTCGCGGGTGATAAATCATCCTGAGCAAGTAACAACTGAATTGAAAAAACTAGTCTATCAAGCAATGCAAGAACTGAACTATCATCCAAATATTGCGGCAAAGGCATTAGTTTCAAATCGGTCTCAAATTATTAAGCTGTATATTTTAGAAGAATTAGATACTACAGAACCCTATTATATGAATTTATTGATGGGAATTGCTCGTGCTGTGGGGAAAGCTCATTATTCTTTGCAACTAGTTACTAGTAATGGAGTGGACCATGGTTCTTGTGATGGTTATATATTGACCGGTGTACGCACGCAGGACTTTGATTGGATAAATACTTTAACTAAACCAGTAATACTATTTGGCGAAAATACTCATGATATTGATTTTGTGGACAGCGACAATCGTTATGGAACTGCGACAGCGACAAAATATGCGTTAAAAGTAGGATATCAAAACATAATTTTTGTTGGAATTGACGTAGCAGAACCTTTTGCAAAAGAGCGAGAAAAAGGCTATTTAGATGTTATGTCAGCAAATAAATTACCTTCTACAATTTTTCGTCTACCCAATCGTTCCACTCAAAGTGAAATCTTTATTGAAGAACAATGGGATTCATTTGAAAAAAATACTTGTTTCATTTGCTCTTCGGATCGCTTAGCTATTGGAATTGAAAGAGGATTAATCAATTGTGGTGCAAAAGTACCAGAAGATTTTGGCATTATTGGGTTTGATGGGGTATTTTTGGATCAAGTGAGTTCCCCAAAACTAACAACGATGAAACAAGATATTATCAAAATGGGTGAAGCTTGCGGTGAAATGCTAGTTAAAAAAATTGAGGAAAATGGCCAGACGCAAGGGTATCGCAGGTTTTTACCAGAGTTGGTGGCACGAGAATCCACGCGTGCGGATAAATAATTTTAATAAAAATCACTTCAATCAAAGAAATTATAATCGAAATACTCAGCTGCAAGAAATGAAAAGTAATTTAAGAAAATTAATGTTTAAATTTTAGCTTATTTAAAAAGAACTTGTTTTTTAACACTGCTTCTGTTTATATCAAAAAAAGATTTGTGACAAAACTTTTGCCATAAATCTTTTTTTGTATAAATAAGAAAGGCACTGATTTTCCCCAGAATAAGTCCGTCACATTCTGTGAATCAATTTTACAAGTAAAATGGCTACGACAAACGTTATATTACTTTTTTACGCAAAAAAATTATAATTTTAAGCAATCGGTTGCGTTATCAATATCATTGGTTTTATTGAGTTTTATAAAAATGAAAAAAATATTTTTTATTTTGTTACCGGTAACAATTGATAAACTATTGATTTAAAAAGAAAACGATTGCATAATAGAAATGTAATAAGAAATAAGGGACAACACGAAGGAGGATTCAGAAATGAAGGGATTTTGGAAAAAAGTGGGCGCAGGATTGTTACTATCTGGTGTAGCATTGACTATTGCTGCGTGTGGAAATGCAGGAGACAATAGCAGTAGCAACAGTGGTGGTTCATCAGATCAAACTGAAATTGATATTTTTCAGTTTAAAGTAGAATTCAAGGACCAATTTGAAAAGCTAGCCAAAGAGTATGAAGAAAAAAATCCAGACATTAAAATTAATGTTGAAACGGTTGGTGGCGGATCAGATTATGGTGCAGCCTTAAAATCAAAATTCTCATCTGGTAATGAACCAAATATCTATAATATTGGCGGACCTGAAGATGTTAACATGTGGATCGATAGCTTAACTGATTTAAGCGACACAGAAGCTGCCAAACAAGCTTTAGATGGTACGTTAACAGGTGCTACTAAAGACGGAAAAGTTTTAGGATTACCATACAACATTGAAGGTTACGGCGTACTTTATAACAAAGAAATTTTTGAAAAAGCCGGTATTGATGCTTCTTCAATTAAATCTTTAGATGACCTAGAAGCTGCTGCTAAAACTTTAGATAGCAAAAAAAGCGAGCTAGGTATTGATGCACCGTTTGCCTTAGCTGCAAAAGAACAATGGATTACAGGTTTACATGGATCAAATGCTTTCTTAAATGCAGAGTTTGATAACGATGTAATGAAAGCGTATGAATCTAAAACAGTCGAATTCAAATATGGTGATCAATTTAAAAAATATCTAGATATTAGCAATAAATATTCTGTTCAACCAACAAATAGCTTGGATTATTCACAACAAATTGAGCAATTATTCTCAAATGGAAAAGTTGCCATGACACAACAAGGTAACTGGGTATATCCAACAATTGAAGGGATTAATAAAGATCTTGCAAATAAAAATATCGGTTTATTACCAATTCCAATTGATGGTGTAACAGAAGGAACAATTCCTGTTGGCGTACCAATGTATTGGGGTGTTAATCCAAATGCAAGTGATGAAGAAGTTAAAGCTTCTAAAGATTTCTTAGATTATTTATATACTTCTGATGAAGGTAAGAAGATTGTTTTAGAAGACTTCAAATTTGTACCTGCGTATAAAGGCTACGACACTGATAAAATTTCTGATCCACTTTCAAAAGATGTTTACACTTATTACACAGATGGCAAAACAACTGGTTGGGTATTCATGGGTTATCCAGCAGGCTGGGGTGAACAAACACTAGGTGCTGAAATTCAAAAATATGTTGCCGGTGATGCATCTTGGGATGAAGTTGTGAAATCTGCACAAGATAAATGGGCAGACGAACGTAAATAATTAAGCTTAAATTGAAAACACGGGAGAAAAGTATGCTCTCTCGTGTTTTCTCTTATAAGGGGGAGTTAACGTATGAAACATCAAAGGAAGACTTGGTTTTATTTATTTGCTGCACCAGTAGTAATTGCACTTATTTTAGTTGTTGTTGTGCCATTTTTATATGGTATTTATTATTCATTTACCGATTGGGATGCTGTTGCCAGAGGGAATTTTGTCGGTTTAGAAAACTATCAAAAATTACTTCAAGATGAAGGTTTCCGTAATGCCATTTGGTTTACAGTCAAATTCGCGGTAATTTCAATCGCGTTAATTAATATCATCGGTTTAGGCCTAGCGTTATTAGTGACGAGTAAATTTAAAGGCGCAAATCTTTTACGGACAATTTTCTTTATGCCGAACTTAATTGGCGGCTTAATTTTAGGTTTTATTTGGCAATTTATTTTTATTAATGCGTTTTCAGCAATGGGTGATTTTTTTGGTAGTCCGGGTTTGAAAACTTGGTTATCAACTACTCAAACTGGTTTTTGGGCCATGGTTATTGTGATGTGTTGGCAGATGTCAGGGTATATTATGGTTATCTATATTTCTTATTTACAAGGTGTAGATGAATCGTTATTAGAAGCGGCTGACTTAGATGGTGCCACACCTTGGCAAAAATTTTGGAACGTTCGTTTTCCTTTAATTATGCCTGGTTTCACAGTAAGCTTATTTATGACTCTTTCTAACTGTTTCAAATTGTACGATCAAAACTTATCTTTAACTAATGGTGGTCCTTATAATTCAACTCAAATGGTTGCAATGAACATTTATAATACAGCCTTTGTTGAAAATAAAATGGGCTATGCACAATCCAAGGCGGTAATTTTCTTCTTGTTTGTTGCTATTATTTCATTAACTCAAGTTTATGTCACAAAAAGAAAAGAGGTCGAAGCATAATGAAAAATATGACAAAAAGTCAACTTTTGCGGGCAGTGCTCGGCTTAATTTTAGGTTTATTTTGGTTAGTTCCTTTTTATTTAATGATTTCGAACTCTTTTAAATCCAAACAAGAAATTTTTACGAATCCTTTGAAAATTCCTGAAAACTTTACTTGGGCTAACTACCCAGAGGCCTTTAAACAATTAGACTTTATAAAAACTTTGTTTAATTCCTTATTAATTACTGTTGTTAGTGTGATTGTTATCATTATTTTTTCTGCCATGTGTGCTTATGCCCTAGAACGGACGAAAAGTAAATTAAGTGGAATTATCTTTATGGCCTTTGTTGCGGCGATGTTAGTACCTTTCCAATCAGTTATGATTCCATTAGTATCTTTATTTGGTAAAGCACAAATGTTAAACCAAGTCGGGATTATTTTCATGTATCTTGGTTTTGGCGGAAGCATGTCGATTTTCTTGTACCACGGTGCTTTAAAATCTATCCCCAAAGCATTAGATGAAGCGGCTATTATCGATGGCGCATCCCGTTTCCAAGTGTTTTGGCATGTGATTTTTCCAATGTTAAAACCAACCACAGTTACTGTGGCAGTGTTAAATACCATGTGGATCTGGAATGACTATCTATTACCATCGTTGGTAATTAATTCACCTGAAACACAAACAATTCCATTGAAAATGTTCTTCTTTTTCGGACAATATACCAAACAATGGCATTTAGCGTTGGCTGGTTTAGTCATTGCTGTTTTACCAGTAGTAATTTTCTACTTTATTATGCAAAAACAAATCATCAAAGGTGTTGCAGAAGGTGCTGTGAAATAAGCCCTGCGATGTAATCTTCCTCTTAATTATAGCCAGTAGCCCTTGCGCTACTGGCTATTTTAGCATTTTTCCAATAAGAAACTGGTATAATAATAGTGAAAACTTACTTTGTAGATTTATGAAATAGAAATGAGGGGATTTTATTGCTTAAACTCAAACGGATTTACGAAAGCTATGAAAAAAGTGATGGATACCGCGTCTTAGTCGATCGCATGTGGCCACGAGGAGTAAAAAAAGTAGATGCTCATGTTGATCTTTGGCTAAAAGGGGTTGCACCAAGTACAGAGTTAAGAAAGTGGTTTAATCACGATCCATCAAAATTTGATGACTTTAAAGAACGTTATCAAGACGAATTAAAAAAAGAACCACAAGAGGCTGCTGTAAAAGAGCTTTTGGCAGTTATGGCTAAAAATGAAACAGTTACCTTGTTGTACGGGGCAAAAGATGAACAGCATAATCAAGCCGTTGTTTTAGCGGCTTATTTAGCGACATGCTAAAAATAGCGCTTGCTTTAGTTTAAGTGTGGAATATTAAAGGTAATATAAAGGCCCAAAGCTAGATTAAACGTCTAACTTTGGGCCTTTTGTTGAGCAAAATTTTATTTTAGCGAGCGACGCGTTTGCGCATTGCTTTTTTGCGATTTTCTTCAATCATCGCTTCTTTTTCATCAATTGGATCAATCACTTGTTTTTTAACAGCCGTTACAAAAGCTCCCGCTGCTGCAACAGTAGCTAATGTGCCCACTAAAACACCAGATACAAATTTTTTCATCTCAATCACTCCGTTCATACTTTTATTATATTATGTAACAAGTTATCTAAAAATAAAAGTTAAAAGCCTTTTCTTTTGTTTTCTGTCGGTCTTTTAAATTAATAAAAGTTATTGAAAAAGTTTAGTAAATTATTTATAATAAATTTACTAAATAAAGTTAACGGGGTGTTTTGAATGGAAAAGAATTTACAAGCAATTTTTAATGAAAAGTTTGGTGGACAAGCAAGTGGTGAGTATTTTGCACCAGGGCGCATTAATTTGATTGGTGAGCATACTGATTATAATGGGGGCTACGTTTTTCCAGCTTCAATTACAATTGGTACTTACGGGTTAGCGCGAAAAAGAAAAGATAAAAAAGTGCGGCTTTATTCAGAAAATTTTGCTGAAAAAGGCATAATTGAATTTTCTATCGATGATTTGGAATTTAAAAAAGAACACGATTGGACCAACTATCCCAAAGGAATGATGCGCTTTTTAAAAAATGATGGCTTTGCAATTGAAAGTGGCATGGAAATTCTTTTTTATGGTACTATTCCAAATGGAGCAGGGCTTTCATCTTCTGCATCGATTGAACTATTAACGGGTGTTATCTTGCAAGATTTATTTGAGCTTGATGTGAAAATGATTGAATTAGTTGAAATTGGCAAACGGGTAGAAAATAAATTTATTGGAGTCAATTCTGGAATTATGGACCAGTTTGCCATTGGCATGGGAAAAAAAGATCAGGCCATCTTATTAGACACCAATACACTGGAGTATGAGTTAGTGCCAGCTGATTTTGGTGATTATGTTGTGGCGATCATGAATACAAATAAACGTCGTGAATTAGCTGATTCAAAATATAATGAACGTCGTAGTGAATGCGAAGAGGCTCTAAGCCGCCTGCAAACTAAATTATCCATTAAATCGTTAGGTGAGCTATCAGAAGCAGAATTTTTACGTAATACTGATTTAATTGAAGACGAAATCTTAATTAAGCGGGCCAAACATGCGGTAACAGAAAATGAGCGCACAAAAAAAGCTAAAGCAGCCTTGGTTAAAGGTGATTTAGTAACTTTTGGTAAATTATTGAATGCATCTCATGCCTCATTGCAGTATGATTATGAAGTGACAGGTAATGAATTGGATACTTTAGTTGCTGCAGCCCAAAAACAAGCAGGAGTTTTAGGAGCGCGTATGACAGGTGCAGGTTTTGGCGGCTGTGGCATCGCATTGGTTAAAGCAAGTGCGTTCAATCAATTTTCAGAAAATGTGAAAGCTATCTATAAAGATAAAATTGGGTACGATACAGATATTTATAAAGCAAATATTGACGATGGTGCCCGCAAGTTATAATAAAAATTTGGAGGTTTTATGATGGCAATTTTAGTATTAGGCGGAGCAGGTTATATTGGATCTCACGCGGTGGATCAATTAATTAACAAAGGCTACGACGTTGTGGTAGTGGATAATTTATTAACGGGTCACAAACAAGCAATTCATAAAGAAGCGCGTTTTTATGAAGGCGACGTCCGGGATAAGCCTTTTTTACAGACTGTTTTTCAAAAAGAAAATATTGAAGGTGTCATCCACTTTGCCGCTAGCTCTTTAGTCGGTGAGTCAGTGGAAAAACCGTTAAAATACTTTAACAATAATGTTTATGGTATGCAAATTTTACTTGAAGTAATGCAAGAAAATAATGTGAAAAATATTGTCTTTTCTTCAACTGCAGCGACTTATGGCGAACCAGAAGTTGTTCCGATTAAAGAAACAGCTGAAACAGCCCCTAAAAATCCTTATGGCGAAAGTAAATTAATGATGGAAAAAATGATGAAGTGGTGTGACAACGCTTATGGTATGAAGTATGTCGCCTTGCGCTATTTTAACGTCGCCGGAGCGAAATCTGACGCTTCCATTGGAGAAGATCATGATCCTGAAACGCATTTAGTACCGATTATTTTACAAGTCGCGTTAGGCCAAAGAGAAGCACTGCAAATTTTTGGTGATGATTATAAAACGCCAGATGGTACATGTATTCGTGATTATGTTCAAGTAGAAGATTTAATTGCTGCCCATATTTTAGCTTTGGAATATTTAAAAGCAGGAAATGATAGTAATGTTTTCAATCTAGGAAGTAATAATGGTTACTCCGTTAAAGAAATGTTAGAAGCAGCTAGAGCTGTCACTGGCAAAGAAATTCCTGCTAAAGTCGCACCAAGACGAGCAGGAGATCCAGCGGTATTAGTGGCGTCTAGTGAGAAAGCAAAAGAAATTTTAGGCTGGCAACCAGCTTACACTGATATTAAAGATATTATTAAAACTGCTTGGGATTGGCATGTTAGTCATCCTCATGGGTATGAAGACTAGGAGGCAAAATAATGAGTATCAGTCAAACAGTAGTTGATTTTGCTACCTTGGCAATTCAAGCTGGGGGTTATATGGAACTAGACCGCCTTTATTTGCAAAACCGAATTATCGCTTTAATCGGTGAAGATAGTCTAGAAGACGTTTTACCCCACAAACAATTGGAAAGTTCACTGGTCTTATTAGATCGATTGATTGAAAAAGCAAAAGATAACGGTGTGATTGATGATAGCTTTGCGCAAAAAGAAATATTGGAAGCGCAATTAATGGATTTTCTAACTCCACCGCCTTCTGTTGTTAATGCGTTTTTTGCCCAACACTATGCTAAAGTACCGGCTGATGCTACGGATTACTTCTTTAAATTATGTCAAGAAAATGACTATATTAAAACGCGAGCGATTGCAAAAAATATTGTTTTTCCGACTGAAACAGAATATGGTACTTTAGAAATTACGATTAATCTTTCAAAACCTGAAAAAGATCCTAAAGATATCGCCGCCATGCGCAATGTTGTTGACGTTAATTATCCTAAATGTATGTTATGTATGGAAAATGAAGGATATAAAGGCCGTCAGAATTATCCAGCTCGTAGTAATCATCGAATTATTCGGATGAACTTAAATGGAGAAAGCTGGGGATTCCAATATTCACCTTACGCTTATTACAATGAACATTGTATTATTTTGTCAGAAGAACATCGACCGATGAAAATTAGTCGGGCCACTTTTGAACGTTTGTTGAGTATTATTGAAGTTTTCCCCCATTATTTTGTTGGTTCTAATGCGGATTTACCAATTGTTGGGGGTTCTATCTTATCTCATGATCACTATCAAGGTGGAAGACATACTTTTGCCATGGCCAAAGCACCAATTGAAACAGAAATTAGTTTGAGTGTTTTTAAAAATATCAAAGCTGGGATTGTCAAGTGGCCAATGTCTGTTATTCGCCTGCAAGGAAGTAATAAAAATGAGCTGATTAATGCTTGTGACTATATTTTACAAGCTTGGAAACAATATTCAGATGAGAGTGTCTCAATAAAAGCATACAGTGAAGATGGAACACCTCACCATACAGTTACACCAATTGCAAGAAGAAATGGTGAACTATATGAGGTGGATTTGGTTTTACGAGATAATAATGTTTCAGAAGAATTTCCAGATGGCATCTTTCATCCTCATCCAGAAGTCCAACACATCAAAAAAGAAAATATTGGTCTGATTGAAGTAATGGGCTTAGCAGTATTACCCCCAAGACTATTAAATGAGTTAGAAGAAGTCAAAAAATATGTGCTGAAAAAAGCTAATGATATGGCGAGCTATCATCAAGTCTGGGCTGATAACATGATGAAGCACTATCAATTTACAGAAGCTAACGCGATGGAAATCATTCATGCTGAAGTTGGTCAGATTTTTGCTCAGGTACTAGAAGATGCAGGTGTCTTTAAGCGAGATACTACTGGACAAGCAGCGTTTTTACGTTTTACCGCTACACTTTAAAATTTGTGATGCTGCATAAGCAGGATAATGTAGGCGAATTTTTAATTGAAATTTCTTACTGCAACGTGTCACTTAGAAAATAAAGGAGGTGTCAAATGGCGACCATTAAAGATATTGCCAAAAAAGCTAATGTTTCTGCCGCTACTGTCTCACGAGTTTTAAATTATGATACTGGTCTGGCAGTGGGGCAAGAAACCAAACGAAAAATCTTTGAAGCAGCTGAAGCGCTAAATTATACAAAATATAAAAATAAGCAAAAAAAAGCGGAGCAAGTTATCCGCTTAGTACAGTGGTATAATGCAGAAGAAGAATTAGCTGATTTATATTATTTAGCGATTCGTTTAGGGATTGAAAGAAAAGCGGAAGAATTAAATATTCAGCTCGTAAAGGAATCTCTTTTTGAACTTTCTCAAATGAAGACAGATGGAACAATCGCGTTGGGAAAATTTGATGCCAAACAGATTAAAAGGCTAAAAGAAATGGGACAACCACTTCTTTTTGTTGACTATGACACCATGTCAGCCGGATTTGATTCATTAGTCGTCGATTTTCATCAGGCTGTCGATTTAGTTATCGATCACTTTATTAAAGAAGGCCATGAAAGAATTGCGATATTAACTGGTATCGAGTATACCAAAGACTTTCATAATGAAATTATAGATCCGCGGCTGACGATTTTTAACGAACGCCTAGAACAATTACGCCTTTTAAATTCTGAATATGAAATTACCGCCGATTTTACAGTAGAAGGTGGCTACCAAGCTGTTCATAAATTTTTACAAGTTACAAAAAAACTACCCACGGCTTTATTTGCAACTAGTGATGCAATGGCAGTGGGGGCTTTGAAAGCTATTCAAGCATTTGGGTTGAAGGTACCAGAAGATATTTCTGTTATTGGTTTTAATGATGTTAGCGTGGCTAAATATGTCACACCCGCACTATCCACTGTTCAAGTTCCAACAGAATGGATGGGGGAATTGGCATTAGAAACGATATTGCAACTTACAAAAGATGAAGCGCCGGTACCAAGAAAGATTACTCTTGGTACAAAATTAATGCTAAGAGATTCAACTTTAATTTCTCAATGATGAAAAGTTACCGTAGCCTTAAGAAATTTGGCTACGGTAATTTTTTTTAGCGGAAAATTGTTTAAGTGTTTTTACCAGTAACAATTCTATACAACAAGTTTATTACCCGATATTGCTTGGGTGAATTGTTTAGCTTTTTTTATTATTTACTTACTTTTTACAAGTGGTTATTTAACTTTTATAAATATGTGGTAAAATACACTAGAGTTAAAGGAGAGGATAACAGCGTGAAGATATTGGCGTTTGATACATCAAATAAAACATTAACTGTCAGTTTAATGGAAGATACTCTTTTATTAGGAGAAATCACCACTAATGTAAATAAAAACCACAGTGTAACCTTAATGCCAGCTATAGCTGATTTAATGGAGAAAGTCGGGTTAACACCACAAGATATTGATCGGATTGTAGTCGCACAAGGTCCTGGCTCTTATACGGGTCTGCGAATTGGGGTAACGACAGCTAAAACATTGGCAGATACATTAAATTGTGAATTAGTCGGTGTTTCAAGTTTAGCTGTACTCGCAGCAAATTGCCGTAATTATAATGGCGTGATTGTACCGTTATTTGATGCAAGAAGAAATAATGTTTATACAGGTCTTTACAAATGGCAAGAAAATGAATTACAAACAGTTAAAAATGACACACATATTGCCTTAACCGATTTATTACCACAATTGGCTTTTGAAAAGGAAATTTTATTTGTTGGTGAAGATGTGATTAAATTTTCTGACCAGATAAAAACAGCATTGCCACATGCGACAATCAATCAGGTTCCTCATTGGCAAGTGCCAAATGGTGCTGTCTTAGCAGAACTAGGGGCAAAAAAAGCACCTGTTTTAGAGATTGATGCTTTTTTACCATTATATTTAAAACGAGTAGAGGCAGAAGAAAAATGGATAGCAAGCCACCAGGATTGGACAGGTGATGAGAATTATGTTGAAAAAATTTAAAGCTCTTTTGCCAAAGCCTCCGTTTAAATCAGCAGGATATACTTCACGGCCTTATCCTGTAAATACCAAATGGCTTGTGCGGGAAGTGACAAATGAAGATATTAAAGCTCTATTAGCAGTGGAACGAGAAGTTTATCATGGCAAATTACCTTGGACAAAATCAGCTTTTTTATCTGAATTGATTTCACCACTGCCACATTTGTATTTATGTGTCGAAAACGAGGATATCTTAGCTTTTGGCGGATGTAGGATTATTGGAAATGATGCCCATATCACCAATATTGCTGTTCATCCTAAATTTCAAGGTGCAGGTATCGGGACTTTTTTATTAGAAGAGCTTGAAACTTTTGCGCGCCAACACGGCTGTCTTACGATGTCTTTAGAAGTGCGTCTTAGTAATCGTGACGCTCAGCGTCTCTACCGCAAGTTGGGTTACGTTTCACGAGCGATTAAACCTGCCTACTACGACCAAACCAATGAAGACGCTTTGGATATGGTGAAATATATTGAATAATTTTAAGATTAAAGAAAAAAAAGATTACAACTTGACGGAATTGGCTGATTCATTGTATAACTTGGCAGAGGCTGCCTATCAAACCGGAAGCCCCTGGAAAAAAGAGCAATATCTGACGGATTTAACGAATGCTTTAACCAATTATTTTATTATTGAAGAAAAAGGAACAATCGTTGCTTTTTTAGCCTATCAAAAGATTGTTGATGAAGTTGAAGTTGCTAATCTAGCAGTTCATCCTAAGTCTCAAAATAAAGGATATGGCGGAATATTAATGAAATTGGTAGATAAAATTTCTGGTGTAAACCAAATCTTTTTAGAAGTCCGGGTAAAAAACTTCTCGGCTAAAAATTTATATTTAGCCCATGGTTATGAAGTTATTAGCCGACGGGCAGACTATTATCAAAATCCGATCGAGGATGCTTTAATTATGGTAAAGAAAGTGAGGTCAATTTTAGAAAATGAAGTCTGAATTAATTTTGGCTATTGAAAGTAGCTGTGATGAAACCAGTGTAGCAGTGATTAAAGATGGGCATGAAATATTAAGTAATATTGTTGCATCTCAAATTAAAAGTCATCAACGTTTTGGTGGGGTGGTTCCAGAAGTTGCTAGCAGACATCATGTAGAACAAATTACGATATGTCTAGAAGATGCTTTAGCTCAAGCACAAGTAAAACCTGCGGATTTAACAGCAGTAGCAGTAACTTATGGTCCTGGTTTAGTAGGGTCACTTTTAATTGGAATTTCAGCAGCTAAAGCTTTTGCTTGGGCACACCAGTTACCTTTGATCCCAGTTAATCATATGGCTGGCCATATTTATGCGGCCCGTTTAGTGAAGCCGTTACAATTTCCATTAATGGCTTTATTAGTTAGCGGTGGCCATACAGAACTGGTTTATATGGCAGCAGATGGAACTTATGAAATTATTGGTGAAACACGCGATGATGCAGCTGGTGAAGCGTATGACAAAGTAGGACGAGTGTTAGGATTAACTTATCCAAGTGGAAAAGAAATCGATACACTTGCTCATCTTGGCAACGACACATTTAACTTCCCGCGGGCGATGATTCACGATGATAATTATGACTTTAGTTTTAGCGGTTTAAAAAGTGCCTTTATAAATTTAGTCCATAATGCCAATCAAAAGGGTACCGAATTAAGTAAAGAAGATTTAGCTGCAAGTTTTCAAGCCAGTGTAGTAGACGTGTTAACAGCAAAAACAATTAGAGCTTGTCAAAATTGGCCGGTTAAACAACTAATCGTTGCCGGTGGAGTTGCGGCAAATAAAGGGTTACGGGAACGTTTGAGTGAAGAATTACCTAAAGAAGTGCCTGGTGTTGAATTAATTGTACCGCCACTACGTTTATGTGGGGATAATGCTGCGATGATTGGAGCGGCAGCTCATGTGGAATTAGCTAAACAAAACGTAGGCGACTATCGTTTAAATGCAAAACCAGGTTTAGCATTAGCGTAATCTTTTTCAAATTGTGTTTTTAATAGTGGTAGCTTTTGAAAAAATTAATGGTAAAAAAGAGTTATATTATTGATGTAGTCAAGAAGTAGTAATTTTCTTCAGGCTGATGGATTTTTGGGGGAAATGAAATCATCTGATTGTAAGATTACTATTTCTGGCTTCCTTTCTTAAAAAATGGACACTTGGCTTGTGCTAAGTGTCCATTTTTTTACTTAGGTTACTTTATGGCTTTTTCATAAAAAGTAAAAATTTTCTTATCGTAGTCAATTAAACCTTTTTCTTTTAATTTTTTGATCACTTGGCCGGCTGTTTCACGGGTAGTACCACTATTAACGGCTAGTTCCTTTAAAGTAATTGGAAAAGGAATGGTGGTTTTTGATTTTGATTCTTGGTGCCCAAGTTCCCGTTTCAATATGTAGAGATTTTGCGTTACGCGATCGTGGGCATTCGAAGTTAAACCAGTTTGAAGCCGTAATTGATGACTTTCAATAATTTTATTTTGCTTTTTAATTAGGTAAAGTAATTGTTTATTATTTTTTTGACAAATTTGTTCGTAAATTTGGGTTGGGAAATAGAAAGTTTCAATATCTGTTAAGGCTTGTGCGCTGTGGGTATATACTTCTGCTTCAAACATACCACCCAAAGGAAAAACGCTATTGTTTGAAACATAATCATAATAATAATAAGTAGCACTTTCATCGTAACGCTCAATTCTAACTAAACCCTCCACAACATAATAAAGTCGATCTCGAGCGTCGCCTTCATCAAAAAGAACTTGTCCTTTTTTATATGATCGTAATAAAACGTTTGCTTTTAAAAGTTGGAACTCATCCTCTGTTAGATTTTCAAAATCTGCTTGGTATCTTAAACGAGAAAATTGGTAATCTACCTTGTCTGCATACATCGTTGGCTAACTCCTTTGTACTCTTTTTTTCTCTATTTTATATTGTTGCTTTTTTCGAGTTGTTTGTAAAGAGTGAACTAATGCAAATAAGGGGAGATTGGGCAAAAAAATAATGAAAAATTCTAATTCGAATTTTTATCAAAAGAAAATGAAAAAAGTGAATAAAAGTTGTCGTTGTATATTGAAAATATACAAAATATTAAAATAGTATGCGTTTTCAAATTTATAAATCCTTGATAATATAGAAAGAATGTTTGTATGCAAAAAAAAAATCTAAATGAATAAATATTTTTTTTAGAGTAAAAATGAATAAATATAGTCCTTGTTATGATTATTTTGTCGTCTAATCGGGTAAATATAAATAACACCGGATATAATGTGAAATATTTCTCGTTTGTAATGCCGAATAAATTTGAAAACCCTTTCTTTTAAGCGTTAATCTATTAATGTAATCAATAACGAGGAGGCAATAAAAAATGGACAAACCAATTCACGTGTTTTCCGAAATCGGAAAACTGAACACTGTTCTATTAAAAAGACCTGGCGTAGAAGTTGAAAACTTAACTCCAGACATTATGGATCGTTTACTATTTGATGATATTCCATATTTGCCAAATGCCCAAGCTGAGCATGATGAGTTCGCCAAAGTATTACAAGACAATGGGGCAGAAACACTTTATTTAGAAAAATTATCAACAGAAGCAATTGATGCTGGAAATGTGAAAGAAGAATTTTTAAATCGCATTCTTGATGAATCACATATCGACTCTGCTACAGTGCGTCAAGGCTTATTTGAATACTTACTAAGTATGGAAACCCAAGACATGGTAGATAAAATCATGGCTGGTGTCCGCACAAAAGAAATTGATGTTAAATCACGTTCACTTTTAGATTTATCTAGTGATGATGACTATCCATTTTATATGGATCCAATGCCTAACTTATACTTCACCCGCGACCCTTCCGCTTCAATTGGTAACGGTATGACAGTTAACAAAATGACTTTTGAAGCACGTCGTCGTGAATCATTATTTACAGAATATATCTTAAAACATCATCCACGTTTTGCAGGTAAAGTTGATGTTTGGTTAGATCGTGAAGCTGACGGTCACATTGAAGGTGGGGACGAATTAGTTCTTAGCCATGAAGTCTTAGCCGTGGGTATTTCACAACGAACTAATGCGAAAACATTGGAAAAATTGGCGCGCAATATGTTTGCAAAAAATGCCGGCTTTGAAAAAGTTCTAGCTATTAAAATTCCAAATAACCGCGCGATGATGCACTTAGATACTGTATTTACAATGGTAGATTATGATAAATTTACTATTCATCCAGCAATTCAAGATGCAGACGGTAAAATTGACTGCTTTATCTTAGAACCAAATGGTGACGATATTACAATCACACAAACCAATGATTTACACGGCACCTTAAAAGATTTATTACACTTAGATGATTTAGTTTTAATTCCAACTGGTAACGGCGATGCAATTGTTGCTCCTCGTGAACAATGGAATGATGGTTCAAACACTTTAGCAATTGCACCAGGTGTAGTTGTAACCTATAATCGTAACTATGTATCCAATGAAATTTTGCGTAGCTATGGTATTAAAGTGTTAGAAATCCATTCAGGAGAATTATCACGCGGTCGTGGTGGTCCTCGTTGCATGAGTCAACCATTAGTACGTGAAGACTTAAAAAAATAAAAAGATGAATTGGTTCTGCGGGCAGCTTTAGGCTGCCTTAGCGGACCAAATGAATTATAACTAAAGGAGAGCTCAACTTATGAAAGAATCTGTATTCCAAGGAAGAAGCTTGTTAGCTGAAAAAGATTTTACGAAAGAAGAAATTCAATATTTAATCGATTTTTCTGAACATTTGAAAGATCTTAAAAAACGTGGTATTCCACACCACTACTTAGAAGGCAAAAACATTGCTCTTTTATTTGAAAAAACTTCTACTCGTACCCGTGCTGCCTTTACTACAGCTGCAATTGATTTAGGTGCACATCCTGAATATCTTGGTGCAAATGATATCCAATTAGGTAAAAAAGAATCTACTGAAGATACTGCCAAAGTATTGGGCCGTATGTTTGACGGGATTGAATTCCGCGGATTCAGCCAAAAAATGGTTGAAGAGTTGGCTGAGTTTTCAGGCGTTCCAGTTTGGAATGGTTTGACAGATGAATGGCATCCAACACAAATGATTGCTGACTTCTTAACAATCCAAGAAAACTTTGGAACTGTAGAAGACATCACATTAGCTTACTGTGGTGACGGCCGTAATAACATGGCAAACTCATTATTAGTAACTGGTGCAATTTTAGGTACAAATGTACGAATCGTAGCGCCAAAAGAATTACAACCTGAAGAAGACATCCAAAAAATGGCACAAGAATTTGCTGAAAAATCAGGTGCTAAATTGATGGTTACAGACGATGTTGATAAAGGTGTTGACGGTGCTGATGTATTGTACTCAGATGTTTGGGTATCAATGGGTGAAGAAGACAAATTTGAAGAACGGATTAAATTATTACGTCCTTACCAAATCAACATGGAAATGATTGAAAAAACACATAATACCGATCGCCTAATCTTCTTACACTGCTTACCAGCATTCCATGACACTAACACTGTCTACGGTGAACAAATGAAAGAAAGATTTGGCATCACTGAAATGGAAGTTACTGATGAAGTATTCCGTTCAAAATATGCTCGTCAATTTGATCAAGCAGAAAACCGTATGCACTCAATCAAAGCGATTATGGCTGCAACATTGGGTAATCTATTCATTCCCCGCGTTTAATCGTTACTAAACTAAAAACCTACTTTAACTAAGACGAGTCAGTTCTTTGAGCCTTTTGCCTGTCAAAAGAGCTGGCTTGTTTTGGTGTTTCTAAAAACTTATGAAATTTCTTACGAGGAGCGATAATTATGGCAAAACGTAAAGTCGTTGTGGCTTTAGGCGGGAATGCAATTTTATCTGATGATGCAACTGCACAAGCACAACAAAACGCATTAAAAGAAACCGCAAAATACTTGGTACAATTTATTGAGCAAGGTGATGAGTTAATCATCTCTCATGGTAATGGTCCTCAAGTTGGGAACTTATTAATTCAACAAGCGGCCGCTGACTCTGAAAAAACACCAGCAATGCCTTTAGATACTTGTGTGGCGATGACAGAAGGTTCAATTGGCTACTGGTTACAAAATGAAATGGGATCAATTTTAAAAGAAAAAGGAATCGATAAAGATGTCGTTTCTTTAGTAACTCAAGTAATCGTAGCAGAAGACGATCCATCATTTAACAACCCAAGTAAACCAGTTGGTCCTTTCTTTACAGAAGAAGAAGCCAAACAACAAATGTCTGCTAGTAGCAATGCAACTTTTAAAGAAGATGCAGGACGTGGCTGGCGCAAAGTTGTAGCTTCACCAAAACCAATTTCAATTAAAGAAGCACGTGTCATTGAAAGTCTAGTCGATCAAGGCGTTGTAACTATTTCTGTTGGTGGTGGTGGCATCCCTGTCGTTGAAACTGAAAATGGCTTAGAAGGTCGCGAAGCGGTTATCGATAAAGATTTTGCTTCTGAAAAATTAGCTGAAATCATCAATGCAGATCTTTTGATTGTATTAACGGGTGTCGATAATGTTTATGTAAACTATCAAAAACCAGATCAAAAGAAACTAGAACGCGTAACTGTTTCTGAAATGAAACAATATATTAAAGAAGATCAGTTTGCACCAGGTAGCATGTTACCAAAAGTGCAAGCATGTATCGAATTTGTTGAAGCTCGTCCTGAAGGCAAAGCAATCATCACTTCATTAGAAAATATTGAAAACCTATTAGCTAATGAAGATGGAACAATTGTCGTTGCCGACTAATTCATTATTTTGTGAAAAAATAGCTCTGCTGTACATTTTTCTCCTTTAGGGTACAGTGGAGGTATTTTTTTAATACTGGTTATAAATATGCACTATTTAGTGGAAAACGAAATAAAATACTTGTTGTTTTAAAATAATAATAAAAAAGACTAGCCAGAAAAAAAAGTATTTGCTATAATCGGTGTCAGTTTAATAATTGATTTTGTGAACAAGAGAGTATTATTTGTTGGAAAACATAGCGAGTTTGGGAAGGTGTAAGCCAAGCAGGAAGGCAAATAAGAAGCGCACTTGGGAAAATCTGCTAAAAAAGCAGACGGCCATCTACCGTTATAGAAGAAGCTGGTCTGAAATTCAGACAATAAGAGTGGTACCGCGGGAAGTCTCGTCTCTAACGATTATCGTTAGGGGCTTTTTTTATTGGTAAAATCCAGCTAGATAAAGGTTCTAACTGGTTTTGGTTGCAATTAAATTGTAAAATAATGGTAACTGATGAGTTTTATGCTCATTTTAATCTAAGGAGGATATTTGATGAATAACAAAGATGTCGTAGCAAAAGCACTTTACGCTGTATTAAAAGATGATTTATCAATGGAACAAATTGAAAAGCTTTTGGAAAATCCCAAATCTGCTGATCACGGGGATGTGGCCTTTCCTGCTTTTGCCTTAGCTAAATCGTATAAAAAAGCACCACAACAAATTGCACCAGAATTAGCAGAAAAAATTGACGGTGCTAATTTTGAAAAAATTGAAGTTGTTGGTCCATACTTAAACTTCTTTATGAATAAAGGTGCTATTTCAGAAAAAGTTTTAGCCACTGTAGTAAAAGAAAAAGAACACTACGGAGATGCTAATATTGGAGAAAATCGTAATGTACCAATCGATTTGTCTTCACCAAATATTGCCAAACCGATTTCAATGGGACACTTGCGTTCTACGGTTATTGGTAACTCCATTGGATTTATTATGGAAAAAATTGGCTATAACCCAATTCGGATTAACCATTTAGGTGACTGGGGTACACAATTTGGTAAATTAATTGTTGCCTATAAAAAATGGGGTTCAGAAGAAGCGGTTAAAGAGCAACCAATCAACGAATTATTACGTTTGTATGTACAGTTTCATGAAGAAGTTGAAACACAGCCTGAACTGGACGATGAAGCTCGTGCTTGGTTTAAAAAACTAGAAGACGGTGACAAAGAGGCTGTTTCATTATGGCAGTGGTTCCGTGATGAATCAATGAAAGAATTCAATAAAATCTACGATATGTTAGAAGTTAAATTTGACTCTTTAAATGGGGAAGCTTTCTACAATGATAAGATGGATGAAATTATCGAATTGTTGGAAGAAAAACATTTACTAAAAGAAGATCGTGGCGCAGAAATCGTCGATTTATCTGCTTATGATTTGAATCCGGCGTTAATCCGTAAATCTGATGGTGCCACACTTTATATCACCCGTGACTTAGCGGCAGCGTTATATCGTAAACGGACTTATGATTTTGCCCAATCTATTTACGTAGTAGGTAACGAACAAAGCTATCATTTTAAACAATTAAAAGCAGTTCTAAAAGAAATGGGCTTTGACTGGTCTGACGACATGCATCACATTGCATTTGGCTTGATTACGCAAGGTGGTAAAAAATTATCAACGCGTAAAGGGAAGATCGTTTTACTTGAAGAAGTCTTAAATCAAGCAATTGATTCAGCGAAAGAACAAATTTCTGAGAAAAATCCTGATTTAGAAAACAAAGACGAAGTAGCTAAACAAGTCGGTGTAGGCGCAGTTATTTTCCACGATCTTAAAAATGACCGCTTAAATACATTTGACTTTACATTAGAAGAAGTGGTTCGTTTTGAAGGCGAAACTGGTCCGTATGTACAATACACTCATGCTCGGGCAATGAGTATTTTAGAAAAAGCAGGCTTTACACCAGATGAAAATGCGCACTATACATTAAATGACGAAGCTTCTTGGGAAGTGGTAAAATTAATTCAACAATACCCAGATACAATCTTAAAAGCTGCATCTAATTACGAACCATCTGTGATTGCTAAACATGCAATCAAATTGGCACAAGCATTTAATAAATATTATGCGAATGTGAAAATTTTGGCGGATGACAATCAAAAAGATGCCCGTCTAGCTTTAGTATATGCTGTGACAGTTTTACTAAAAGAAGACCTACGTCTATTAGGATTACACGCCCCAGACAAAATGTAAATCTAAATAAAAAAACGGTAGCAGTTATTTAAATAGTTGCTACCGTTTTACTATATTTAATTACTAGCAAATTAAAAATTTCCAAATAATTAGTAGTAAAAATCCGATAAAAAAGGGAGGAACGACTACTAAAATAAAATGACTGATCGTCTTACCAACTTCTCTTTCTTTTTTATAAGCGGGATCATTGCGATCTAATTGAAATTTCTTTAGAGAACGAGACCAAAATAGACCATTGCTAATTTTTAACATTATACTTAAAAAAAGTAAGAATGTTGTAAAAGAAAGACCAACAATTAAAAACACAGTTAAGTTGTCTAGACCAAAAAGAGCATGGTTCATGTTAATCCTCAAATGAAAGTAATTGTTCTAGTTTGTTACGGCCAATAACTTTGATTAAAAGGGGAATGCGTGGTCCGTGATCTTGGTTTAACGTTAATTGATAAAGTGCGGTAAAGAGCGCTTTTTGTGCAGTACGTTTTTCTTTTTTGTCAGTTGCAGTACTTAAGTCATAAATTTTTTGCATTAATTCTGTCTCTGTGAGAGCAGTTGTCTGAGGTAGAAGCTGGCGAAATTCTTTTATTTGTTGTTTTACCTCTGGGCTAAGTGTTTGGTATACTTTTGTATTTGGCGTTTCACAAATTGTAATCAGACGATTTTTCGCATCATTTTCAATCCAGTATTGGGCTCGTGGCAGAATATAAGCAATGGCTTCTGATGAATAGAGATTTTCTTTTTCTAATAATTTTTGGGCCAGAGTGGCGTTATTCGCAGTTAGAGATAAAATACTTACGACATGCCCAAATTCAGGATAAGTTTTTGTAAGATCAACACCAGTTAATTGTAATAATTGTTGGTTTGTTTCGTCTAAATCGCCTTTTTTAGCCTTTGATACTAAGCGTTCAAATTCTGCGTAGTTTCGCAAAACATCATCATCTAAGCCTAAATCAAACTGAGCTTTTGGCTGATATTTTCCATATAAGTAAAATACCAATTCTGGTGTATAAATAGATAATAAATCGGGCAAAGTTAAAATATTCCCTGTGGAACTGGACATTTTCTTTGTTTGCCCTTTGATATTGACAAAATCATAAGGTTGATAGATTGGCGCATGCCAATTAAAGATTTCTTTTGCAATCGCTTTTGCCACGTCGAAGCTACCATTTTTTGAAGAATGGTCTTTTCCCCCAGGTTCAAAAGCCACCTTTTCATACCGCCAGCGCATAGGCCAATCAATTTTCCAATGAAGTTTGATTCTTTGCTTTTGTCCAATCGTTTGTTGGCCAACGTGCTGACAATTTTGACATGTATAAAAAATAGTTTGTGTCGTTTCATCATAACGTGTAATTGTAGTGGTATCGTGGTAACAATTATCACAATATAAAGAGATTGGATAATAATTTTCTCGCTCAGCTTGATCGGGTTTTTCAGAACGAAAACGGCTTAAAATATCATATATCTCTTTGCGCTTACTCAGAGCTAGGGCAATTTCCTCATCGTAATTTCCACCTTCATAAGCTTGTGTTTCAAAAATAAATTCAGGTTTAATCGTCATTTTTTCTAAATCATTGCGAAATAATTGTTCAAAATAATCACCATAGGAAGTAGCTGTAGTATCTTTTTTAGGAGCTGCTACTTTTGTATAAGGCATGCCGATACTTTTGGCTGATACCCCCGTAACATTTTGGGGAATTTTGCGTAAACGATCATAATCATCCCAAGATAAAATATAACGAGGCTTGGCGCCTAAAAAAGTGAGTGCTTGAGTGACGAAATAAGTGGTAGCAATTTCACGAAAATTCCCCACGTGAATGTAACCAGAAGGACTAACGCCAGAAGCGCATGTAATCGTATTTTTTTGATCTGACTGTTGGTTGATTAATTTGTTAGCGATTTCAAAAGCCCAATGCATAAAAAAACCTCCTTGTTAAAATTTATTCAGCTATTTCTTTTAATTGTAGCATTGAATTGAAAAAAATTCCTTTTTGCTCTTTTTAAAGATTGTTTTGCAGCAGAGTAAATAAAAAACACTCAAACAGTTAACTGTTTTGAGTGTTAAATTTATACTAAGCAATGATATGCGATCTGAAGTATTCTTCAATTTTAGCTGCATCTTCTTCGGTGCGGGAGATGACAATAACCGTATCAAAGCCTGCGATGGTGGTTACTTTTTCTGGTACTTCAATATCATCGATTAAAGCACATAAGACTTGGGCGTTATCGGGAATCGTTACAATAATGGTTAAAAAATGCACCCGTTCCACTTTAACTACCACATCTTCAACCATATGGATTAGACGACGTTCTTCTTCGCGACCATCTCCATCAAAGCGGTCACCTTGAAAAATTTCAAAACGAGCGATGCCATTGTCATCAGGTGCCTTAATGATTTTTAAATCGCGAATATCACGAGAAATTGTAGCTTGAGTAGCACTTACACCATGACTTTCCAAGATATTTAGTAATTCTTCTTGGGTGCGAACGGTTTGATTGCTAATGATTTGTTTAATTAATAAATGACGGTCTGCTTTACGCATTTGTTTGCTCCTTTATCAATAAATTTGCAACCTCATCATAACAAAATACTTTATTTTATGATAGTCTTATTAATGTTTTTTTATACACTGGATGTTTTCATAATACAAATTTATGCGTAATGTAGCACTTTTATAGTAAAAGTTTGAATTATCTGTCTTTTTTAACAGAAAAATATTTCTCTGAATAATTTTCTCCGAATAATAAAAAGTAATAAAAAAATCGTCACTTTTTATATGTTGTCAAGTAACTCTTTTTTTATTTAAAAGATAAAGATTAAAAAAAGCGACTTTCAGACTTGAAACTCATCACCATTATCGGTATAATGGCTAAGGATGTGGGGAAAACCTACAGACCACAAAATCCACATCAAAAACGGATCTGAGACAGGGTGCTTTACCAAATAGTAAAGTCTGCCAAGGAGCTTGACGTTTTTGAAAGGGAAAAAACCAAATTGGAGGAAACAAAAACATGGCAGTAATCTCAATGAAACAATTGCTAGAAGCCGGCGTACACTTTGGTCACCAAACACGTCGCTGGAACCCAAAAATGAAGAAATATATCTTCACAGAACGTAATGGTATCTACATTATCGACTTGCAAAAAACAGTTAAATTAGTAGATGCAGCTTACGACTACATGAAAAACGTTGCAGAAGAAGGCGGCGTTGCATTGTTTGTTGGTACTAAAAAACAAGCACAAGAAGCAATCAAAGAAGAAGCAACTCGTGCAGGTCAATTCTATGTTAACCATCGTTGGTTAGGTGGTACTTTGACTAACTGGGAAACAATCCAAAAACGTGTTGCACGTTTGAAACAAATCAACAAAATGGAAGAAGACGGTACTTTTGAAGTACTACCTAAAAAAGAAGTTGTGGGCTTAAACAAAGAACGCGAACGTCTTGAAAAATTCTTAGGTGGTATCGCTGATATGCCTCGTATTCCAGATGTAATGTACATCGTTGACCCTCGTAAAGAACGTATTGCTGTTCAAGAAGCTCGTAAATTGAATATCCCAATCGTAGCGATGGTTGATACAAACTGTGATCCAGATGAAATCGATGTTGTAATCCCATCAAATGACGATGCGATTCGTGCCGTTAAATTAATTACAGCTAAAATGGCTGATGCATTAATCGAAGGCAACCAAGGTGAAGACCAAGTTGTTGAAGAAACTTTCGTATCAGAAGATTCTGAAGGCACAACTTCAATTGAAGAAATCGTTGACGTTGTTGAAGGCGACAACCAAGCTGAATAATTCAGTTGCATAAATTTTGACACGGAGCTGTTTCAAAGGCTAGGCGGCAAGCCTCACTCTCCTTTGAAACAGCTTTTTTTAAAGAAATGCAGGCTACCTGCAACAAACTTCGAGGAGGAACCACAAAATGGCAGATGTTACAGCTAAAATGGTTAAAGAATTACGCGACATGACTGGTGTCGGTATGATGGATGCAAAACGCGCATTAGTAGAAGTTGAAGGCAATATTGAAAAAGCCGTAGACTTATTAAGAGAAAAAGGTATGGCAAAAGCAGCTAAGAAAAATGATCGTATTGCCGCAGAAGGTTTAGCTTCTGTTGCAGTAAACGGTAACGTTGCTGCTGTTGTTGAAGTTAACTCAGAAACTGACTTCGTTTCTAAAAACGAAATGTTCCAAGATTTAGTTAAAGAAATCGCTGAATTAGTAGCTGCGAATAAACCAGCTGACATGGAAGCAGCAATGAAATTAGAAACTGCTAAAGGTACTGTTGAAGCAGCTTTAATTGAAGCAACTCAAGTTATTGGTGAAAAAATCAGCTTCCGTCGTTTTGAAGTTGTTGAAAAAGATGATAACGCAGCCTTTGGTGGCTACTTACACATGGGTGGTCGGATTGCTGTATTGACTGTTTTAGAAGGTACAACTGATGAAACAGTAGCAAAAGACGTTGCAATGCACGTTGCTGCTATCAACCCACGCTATGTTGATGAATCACAAATTCCAGCTGAAGAATTAGAACATGAAAAAAATGTTTTAACTGAACAAGCATTAAACGAAGGCAAACCAGCTAATATCGTTGAAAAAATGGTTGAAGGCCGCTTGAAGAAATTCAAAGCTGAAATTTCTTTAGTTGACCAACCATTTGTTAAAGACCCAGATATGACTGTTTCTCAATACGTTGCTTCAAAAGGCGCTACAGTGAAATCATTTGTACGTTTTGAAGTTGGCGAAGGTATCGAAAAACGTGAAGATAACTTTGTTGAAGAAGTTATGAGCCAAGTTAAAAAATAATTCTATTCAATTGAATAGTAGGGAACGCATTTTATGCGCTCCCTTTTTTTAAAGCCAGTTATAAAAAATAACGGCAAACCCTGACGACAGTATAAAGATTATCGCAATTTATGCTACAATAGTCAGTAGAAGATACGGAGGAAGCAAAATGGTTAAACCAAAATATCAACGAGTAGTCCTAAAATTAAGTGGAGAAGCATTAGCCGGTGATGAAGGCTTTGGTATTAAACCACCAACCATTAAAGAAATTGTCAAAGAAATTAAAGATGTCCATGCATTGGGTGTTGAAATGGCAATTGTAGTTGGTGGCGGTAATATTTGGCGGGGACAAATTGGTGCCCAAATGGGTATGGAACGCGCTCAAGCAGATTACATGGGAATGTTAGCTACCGTTATGAACGCTTTGGCATTACAAGATACGTTGGAAAATGAAGGCGTACCAACGCGCGTGCAAACATCCATCGAAATGCGCCAAATTGCTGAACCTTACATTCGCCGTCGAGCAGAACGCCACTTAGAAAAAGGGCGTATTGTAATTTTTGCCGGTGGTACTGGTAATCCATACTTTTCAACGGATACTACGGCTGCATTACGGGCAGCAGAAATCGATGCTGATGTCATTTTAATGGCAAAAAACAATGTTGATGGTGTTTACTCAGCAGATCCAAAATTAGATGATACTGCGGTGAAATTTGAAGAATTAACACATCTAGAAGTGATTGCAAAAGGTCTTCAAGTTATGGATTCAACTGCAAGCTCATTAAGTATGGACAATGATATTCCTTTAGTCGTCTTCAATTTAAATGAACCAGGAAATATTCGTCGTGTTATTTTGGGCGAACATATCGGCACAACAGTGAGGGGGAAGAAATAAATGGCTGATGCAACTATGACAGAAGCAAAAGAAAAAATGCAAAAAGTCGCTGAAAACTTGCAGCGTACATTAGGACAAATTCGTGCAGGTCGTGCGAACTCTGGTTTATTAGACCGAGTTTTAGTACCTTATTACGGGGTACCAACACCACTTAATCAAATGGCTTCTATTCAAACACCAGAAGCACGAGTTCTTTTAATCACACCTTTTGATAAATCAATGATTAAAGAAGTGGAAAAAGCTTTACTAACAAGTGATATCGGGATTACACCACAAAGCGATGGTACTGTAATTCGCTTAGTTTTCCCACAGCTAACAGAAGAACGCCGAAAAGAACTGGCTAAAGAAGTGAAAAAAGAAGCTGAAAATGCTAAAATTGCAGTTCGTAATGTTCGTCGCGATGCAATGGATGCTTATAAGAAACAAGAAAAAAATAGTGATATTACAGAAGATGACTTGCGCAACTTAGAAAAAGACGTGCAACAATTAACTGATGATAGCATTAAGCAGTTGGATCAAATTGCGGCAGATAAAGAAAAAGAACTTTTAGAAGTTTAATAAAAGTTTTTAGAAGGTGTGACAAAAGTCTTGTCACACCTTCTTTTTTTTGCGAATAAACGGTATGAAAAAAATAGCCTCTTTTTTTGTGGAACAATTTTAAATTAAAAGATTAATTTACCAATAAATTTTCAACTTTATAAAGGAAAAGAGTTTTTTTGTGAAACATTACTCCGAGTAAAAAAGCGCTTTTGAAATCCATTTTGTGGATAACATCCTTTAATAATTTTAAAAAGCATTCTTGCTTTTCATAGGCAAGTATTCTGATTATTGCTATAATAGGGAAGATGATTTACTTGCGAGTAAAAATAGTTAGGAGGCTTTTTTATGTGGCGTTTTTTTCCACAGAAAAATAAATACGTTCAAGAAGAAGCGGCGTTTACATTTGATCAGAATAAGGAAATTCCCAAACATATCGCAATTATTATGGACGGTAATGGTCGCTGGGCACAAAACCGTCGTTTGCCCCGTGTTGCTGGACATAAAGAAGGAATGGAAACGGTCAAAAAGATCACAAAACATGCATCTCGTTTGGGGGTAAAAGTTTTAACATTATACGCTTTTTCAACTGAAAATTGGAAACGACCAGAAGAAGAAGTAAGTTTTTTGATGCAGTTACCGGTCGACTTTTTTGATAAATTTGTCCCAGAACTAATCAAAGAAAATGTGAAAGTAAACGTAATGGGCTATATTGAATTTTTGCCTGCCCATACACAAGATGCGGTAAAACGTGCAATTGAGCAAACCAAAGATAACACTGGGATGGTACTAAACTTCGCTTTAAACTATGGCAGTCGAGCAGAAATAGTTACTGCTGTGCAAGATATTTATACAGAATTTAAAGAAAAAGATGCTAAAAAAGAAGCAATCACAGAAGAAGTGATCAGCAATCATTTGATGACAGGATTTCTACCTGCTGAATTGCAAAATCCCGAATTACTAATTCGAACAAGTGGTGAAGAACGAATTAGCAACTTTTTATTGTGGCAAATTGCCTATAGTGAATTTTTCTTTACGGATGCGTTGTGGCCAGATTTTAATGGCGAGTTGTTGGAGATGGCCATTGCCACTTTCCAAAATCGTGATCGGCGTTTTGGCGGTTTAAAAAAATAGTTAAATTTGTAAAAACAAAGGAGGAATGGTTGTGAGACAAAGAGTTATCACAGCAGTTGTCGCGCTGGCATTATTTATTCCCATTATTTATGTCGGGGGCGTAGCAATTGAAGTGACTGCAGCAGTGCTTGCTGTAGTGGCTGTTTATGAATTATTTAGAATGAAAGAACTGAACATCATTAGTTTTGAAGGAATTATTAGTGCTATTGGTGCGGTACTACTAGTATTGCCAAAAGCGCGCTGGTTTTTCTTTTTACCCGCTAATGTGGATAATTTTTCGTTGTTTTATTTAACGGTATTATTACTACTAGGGGCAGCTGTCGTTTCTAAAAACATGTACACCATCGATGAAGCTGGATTTCCAGTTTTAGTTAGTCTATATGTTGGCATGGGATTTCGCGAATTTGTTAGCGCCAGGACTGAGAGTTTAATTATTCTATTTTTTGGTTTACTAATCGTGTGGGCAACAGATATTGGAGCGTATATGGTTGGCCGCCAATATGGCAAAAATAAATTGTGGCCGGAAATTTCGCCTAATAAGACAGTGGAAGGTGCTCTAGGTGGGATTGTTTCTGCGGTAGTAGTAGCTGCGATTTATGTTTTAATTTTTCAAAGCCAGCAAGACTTTGGTCATTCTTTACCGTTAGTCCTTATCTTTACGATTATTTTTTCAATTGTGGGGCAATTTGGTGATTTGGTTGAATCGGCAATTAAGCGACATTTTGGTGTAAAAGATTCTGGTAATATTTTACCTGGCCATGGTGGTATTTTAGATCGTTTTGATAGTATGTTGTTTGTTTTTCCAATTATGCACTTATTTGGAATTTTTTAAAAAAAGTAGTCTTTAAAAGTTGGCGCTATGGCTAGCTTTTAAAGGCTTTTTTATATGAAGAATGGATGGAATTTTACAAATGTAGGAAACTTGCTAGTGGAAAAGATTTCTTGTAACGTTTTTAAGCTGCTGAAAGATTTGATTTCAAATTGATAAAAGAATAAAATGACAAAAAGCCCTAGGAAAGTTTTGTCTAGACTATTTGTATGCTAAAATAAAAAGGCACTACTTTAGGTGTGGGAAAAATAGTTTTTGGTGAAATAAAACAAAACTATGCATGAAGGGAAGACACAACATGAAGACAATTATTACGTTTATTCTCGTGTTTAGTGTAATCGTTATTATACACGAATTCGGGCATTACTTTTTTGCTAAAAGAGCTGGTATTTTGGTGCGAGAATTTGCAATTGGAATGGGACCTAAAATCTGGGGCCATCAAGGAAAAGATGGCACGACATTTACTTTACGGGCCTTACCGATTGGAGGTTACGTTCGGATGGCGGGAAATGGTGAAGATGAGGTTGAATTAACACCAGGGATGCCAGTAGGACTAGTTTTAAATGATGAAGGTAAAGTAAAGCAAATTAATACTAGTAGCAAAGTACAGTTACCCACAGCTTTTCCTTTTGAATTGGCTGAATTTGATCTAGAAGATGAGTTATTTGTATCAGGTTATCAAAATGGTGATGAAAGCCAGCAAATGCGTTATGAAGTTTTACATGATGCGACAATTATTGAATCTGATGGGGTTGAAGTGAGAATCGCACCTCGCGATGTACAATTTCAGTCTGCCAAATTATGGCAGCGGATGTTGACCAACTTTGCTGGGCCGATGAATAATTTCTTATTAGCGATTGTTTTGTTTATTGTTATTACCTTCCTTCAAGGCGGCGTAGCGATTACCAATACTAATAAAATTGGGGCAATTAGCGAGAATTCACCCGCGCAAATGGCGCAGTTAAAAGAAGGCGATTCAATTGAAAGTGTTGATGGTAAGCAGATTTCTTCTTGGGAAGATTTAACTGCTGCCATTACAAGTAGTAAAAATAAAGTCTTACATTTTACCGTTAAAAGAGGAAATGAAACATTTACGACGGAAGTTACCCCTAAAAAAGAAAATGTTGAAGGGCAAGAAGTGGTTCGGATTGGGGTGCAAGTTCCCATGGATACCAGTGTCACAGCGAAGTTAACTGGGGGTGTAAAACAAGCAGTTAACAGTTCAGTCCAATTGTTACGGGCTTTGGGTAATTTAATTGCCAAACCAGATATTAATAAATTAGGTGGGCCAGTGGCAATGTTTCAAATGTCATCAGAAGCGGCTAAACAAGGTCCTTTGACGGTCATGCTCTTAATGGCTGTTATTTCAATGAATTTAGGCGTAATGAATTTATTGCCAATCCCCGCATTGGACGGTGGGAAAATTGTGCTTAATATTATTGAAGGTCTGCGAGGGAAACCGCTAAGTCAAGAAAAAGAAGGAATTTTAACATTAATCGGTTTTGGCTTTTTGCTATTGCTGATGGTTTTAGTTACGTGGAATGATATTCAACGCTGGTTCTTTTAAAACGTAGCTTGAAAGTTTAAGAAAATAGAAAAAATACATTAAAAATGTCAAACAGTTTTCATTGTTTGGCATTTTTTTATGGGTGCAATAATTCCAAATATGGCTTATACTATTTCAGGTACCTTAGTAAATTTAATGGTTCGATTTTCAGATTAAAAATTGATTTTTTAGGTACTTATTTGCTTATTAAGCAAAATTAATTGAAGTTTATTTTGATGCTTCAAGCTTTTTATAAAAAAGGGGGAAGGTTTTTTGGCAAATGAAAATGAACGGTTTGCGATTTTATTAGAGCAAATTGATTTAGCGCCAGAAGAAAGGCAACATCCCTTATTAAAAGACGGCGAAATTACCGAAGTTGTGGTACATCGGAAATCGCGTGTCTGGGAATTCACCTTATCTTTAGCAGAAATTTTACCAGCTACATTGTATCAAAAGATTTGGCAAAAATTGCAATTAGCATTCAATGAAATTGCGAGCGTGAAATTGCATCTTAAGGTTAGTCAGGCTGATTTTAACGAAGCACTATTACAAGATTATTGGCTATTGGCTATGCAGCAAAATTGTAGTACAAAAGCAGTTGAACAAGCTGTAAAAGGACAACTTCCTTATCTAGAAGATAATAAAATTATTTTGCCGGTGGTAAATGAAGCGGTTATTTCTTATTTAACAAGTGAGTATCTACCAAAACTTGAGTTGAGTTATCAAGATTTTGGTTTTCCTAAGTTTCGGATTGAACCTCGTTTTGACGAAGCAAAAGGTGCCCAAGCCATGCAAGAAATGGCCAAAAGGCAAGAAGCGCAACATGCACAATTAATGCAACAAGCGCAAGAGAACATGGTCCTTCATGAGCAAAAGAAAAAACAAGAGAAAAATCCGGTGCTAGGACCACTTGTTTTAGGTCGCAATATTCCTAGTGATGAACCAATTACACCAATGGTCAATATAATTGAAGAAGAAAGACGGGTTACGTTTGAAGGTTTTGTTTTTGATGCAGAAGTGCGGGAATTACGGACAAAACGGAAACTTTTAACATTGAAAGTAACTGACTATACTTCTTCTTTCATCGTGAAAAAGTTTTCCAATGGTGAAAAAGATGAACAAATCTTTGAAGCATTAACAAAAGGTAAATGGCTGAAAATTCGTGGTAGTATCCAAGAAGATACTTTCCAACGCGATTTAGTCATGATTGCACAAGATATTGCCGAAGTGAAACACGAACCTCGCAAAGATTATGCACCTGAAAATGAAAAAAGGGTGGAGCTACACCTACATTCTAATATGAGTACAATGGATGCAACCAATAGTATTTCTGATTTAGTCGCCCAAGCCGGAAAATGGGGACACCGTGGGATTGCTATTACAGATCATGGTGGCGCGCAAGGTTTTCCAGATGCTTACCATGCTGGTGAAAAAGCGGGTGTCAAAATTTTGTACGGTGTTGAAGCTTATGTAGTGGATGATGGTGTACCAATTGCTTATAATCCAGCTCATGTATCGTTAACCGATGCAACCTACGTCGTATTTGACGTGGAAACAACGGGGCTATCTGCCGTCTATGATACGATTATTGAATTAGCGGCAGTGAAGATGCATAAGGGAAATGTTATTGCCTCTTTTGATGAATTTATTGATCCTGGTCACCCATTGTCAAAAACAACTGTTGATTTAACAGGGATTACTGATGAAATGGTACGGGGCTCAAAGCCAGAAAAAGAAGTGATGGCTTTATTTACTGAATTTGCCAAAGATAGTGTTTTAGTCGCCCATAATGCTTCTTTTGATATGGGATTTATTAATACTACTTATAAACGTTTGGGAATGCCGGAAGCAAAAAATCCAGTGATTGATACCTTGGAATTGGCTCGCTATTTGTATCCAGAATTTAAGCGTTTTGGTTTAGGGGTCTTAACGAAAAAATTTGGTGTTGGCTTAGAACAACATCACCGGGCAATCTATGACTCTGAAGCAACCGGACATCTGGCTTGGATTTTTGTCAAAGAAGCAATCGAAAATCATGATATGCACTATCATGAAGATTTAAACCGCCATGTTGGTGGTGAAAACTCCTTTAAAGCAGCAAGGCCATTTCATGCGACCATTTTGGCGCAGACACAAGCCGGCTTAAAAAATCTCTTTAAGTTAATTTCAATGGGAAATGTGAAATATTTCCACGGCGGTGTTCCAAGAATACCCCGCTCAGAAATTTCAAAATTACGGGAAGGCCTTTTATTGGGAACTGCTTGTGATAAAGGTGAAGTTTTTGTCGCCATGATGCAAAAAGGTGTCGAAGAAGCAAAGGAAAGAGCCAAGTTTTATGACTATATTGAAGTCATGCCAAAAGCAGTATATGCACCATTGATTGAACAAGAACTAGTCAAGAATGAAGCAGATTTAGAAGAAATTATTCGTAATTTGGTAGCGATTGGTCACAAGCTAGATAAACCGGTAGTGGCGACAGGGAATGTTCATTATTTGAACGAAGAAGATGCGATTTACCGCAAAATTTTAATTAACTCCCAAGGTGGTGCCAACCCACTAAATCGTCACAGTTTACCAGCGGTTCATTTTCGCACGACGGATGAAATGTTAACCGCCTTTCAATTTTTAGGATCAGAAGTGGCTAAAGAAATTGTCGTGGAAAATCCCAATAAACTTTTAGATTCTTGTGAAAAAGTTATTCCAGTGAAAGATAAATTATATACCCCTAAAATTCCAGGTTCAGAAGAAGAAATCACCAATTTAAGTTATAACCGCGCCAAAGAATTATACGGTGATCCGTTACCTGATATTGTTGAAAAACGCTTGGAAAAAGAGTTGAAATCGATTATTGGTAATGGTTTTTCCGTTATTTATTTGATTTCTCAAAAATTGGTGCATAAAAGTAATGAAGATGGCTACTTGGTTGGTTCCAGAGGATCAGTGGGTTCTAGTTTTGTAGCGACAATGACTGGGATTACCGAGGTAAACCCCCTAGCACCGCATTATTATTGTCCAAATTGTCAGTACTCAGAATTTTATGAAGATGGATCTTACGGTTCAGGTTTTGATATGCCGGAAAAAGCGTGTCCTAAATGTGGCACTCGCTTAAATAAAGATGGGCATGATATTCCTTTTGAAACTTTTTTAGGCTTTAAAGGCGATAAAGTGCCAGATATTGATTTGAACTTCTCCGGAGAATATCAACCTGAAGCTCACAACTATACCAAAGTGCTATTTGGTGAAGATTACGTTTATCGGGCAGGGACAATTGGTACTGTGGCCGATAAAACAGCTTATGGCTTTGTTAAAGGTTATGAACGTGATCATAATATGCAATTACGCGCAGCAGAGATTGATCGGCTCGCCCAAGGTGCTACTGGCGTGAAACGAACGACAGGTCAGCATCCGGGGGGGATTATTGTTATTCCAGATTATATGGATGTTTATGATTTTACGCCAATTCAATATCCAGCCGATGATTTAAGTGCAGAGTGGAAAACAACTCACTTTGATTTTCACTCGATTCATGACAATATCTTAAAACTGGATATCTTAGGCCATGATGATCCAACAGTAATTCGGATGCTTCAAGACTTATCTGGTATTGATCCAAAAACAATTCCGACAGATGATCCAAATGTTATGCGGATTTTTGATGGGCCTGAAGTTTTGGATGTAACAGAAGAACAAATTTATTCTCGTACTGGTACTTTAGGAATTCCTGAATTTGGGACACGTTTTGTCCGAGGGATGTTAGAAGAAACGCATCCGGCGACTTTTGCTGAATTATTACAAATTTCTGGTCTTTCTCACGGTACCGACGTTTGGTTAGGAAATGCAGAAGAATTGATTCGCCAAGGAAAAGCTACCTTAGCCGAAGTAATTGGTTGTCGGGATGACATCATGGTTTATCTAATGCATGCGGGCCTTGAAAGTGGGATGGCTTTTAAAATTATGGAAACAGTCCGTAAAGGGCAATGGAATAAAATTCCAGATGACTTAAGGGAAACCTATTTAACAGCTATGCGGGAAAATAATGTGCCGGATTGGTATATTGATTCGTGTTCTAAAATTAAATATATGTTCCCTAAAGCCCATGCGGCAGCGTATGTCTTGATGGCGTTACGGGTGGCTTATTTTAAAGTCTATTATCCAATTTTATATTATTGTGCATATTTTTCAGTGCGGGCAGATGACTTTGATTTAGTTTCTATGACGCGAGGAAAAGATGCAGTTAAAGATCGTATGAAAGAAATCACCGACAAAGGGATGGAAGCTTCCACCAAAGAAAAGAATTTATTGACGGTTTTAGAACTCGCCAATGAAATGTTAGAGCGAGGTTTGGAATTTGGTATGATTGATTTGTATAAATCAGATGCCGTCAATTTTGTCATTGAAGACAATAAGTTAATCGCACCATTTCGGGCTGTACCAAGTTTGGGAATTAACGTTGCCAAACAAATCGTAGAAGCTAGAAAAGATGGTCCTTTTCTTTCAAAAGAAGATTTGGCTAATCGTGGGAAAGTTTCTAAAACACTGATTGAATATATGTCAGAAAATGGCGTTTTAAAAGATTTACCAGATGAAAACCAACTGTCTTTATTTGATTCTATGTTCGATTAGGCACTAAAATTACAACAAATTTTGTTGTAAAAGATAAAGTTGATAGTGACAATTAACTTTTTGATTTTAGAATCTATCAATAAAATCACTAATGAAATACCGTTTATTTAAATAAGGGGCTGTGACAAGTCTTTGTTCACAGTCCTTTTCAACTATTATTTTATTTTGAAATAACGTAATAGAATTTAAAAAAATGCGTGTAAAGGAGGAGTAGGGATGTTAAAAGAAGAACGATTTAATGCTATCGTTTCTTTAGTAGATGAAAAAGGAACGATTCGCGTGGCCGACATTGTCGAGCGCTTGAATGTATCGGATATGACTGTTAGGCGAGATTTAACTGAATTAGAAGAACAAGGGCGCTTAAAGCGGGTTCACGGCGGCGCCAAAACCGTCCATACTTATCGTTACGAAGAACTATCTCATTCTGATAAACAAATTATAAACATGGCTGAAAAAAAGTTAATCGCACAAAAAGCGTTGGAATTGATAAAAGAAGAGGAAACAATTTTTTTAGGGCCGGGTACAACGATTGAAGTATTGGCTCAATTAATTCAGCATGATTCGTTACGAGTGGTGACAAATTGCCTACCTGTCTTTGAAACGCTAAGCCAGAAGCCGGGAAACTTAAAAGTCTATTTAATCGGTGGCGAGATGCGGATGCGGACACGTTCTTTTTTTGGCGAAATTGCCAATCTGTCTTTAGCTGACATGCACTTTCATAAAAGTTTTTTTAGTTGCAATGCCTTAAAGGAAGACAAAATTATGACAGCCACGATTGAAGAAGGGCAAACGCAGCTTATCGCATTGCAAAATTCTTTTGAACGTTACTTGTTGATGGATACTTCCAAAATCGATAAAGAAGATTTTTATACTTTTTATCGCTTAAAAGATGTGACTGCTGTTATAACAAACCCTGATGAATACAACAGTTCGCAAATTTTTGAAGATAAAGTTCCAGTCATAAAATAATTATCTTTTGAGTTAAAACAAACACTTTACTACTATAGAGTGTTTGTTTTTTTTGTTTTTAATGTGAGGAATAAGGAAAAACATTGTAAAAAACGCAAAAAATAAAACATTATCTACAAAATAATTGTTGATAAATGTTTGTAAATGTTTTATTATGATAGAGGAAGGTGATGAGATGCTAAAAACAAAACGCCAACAAGCGATTGTTGCATTATGTGAATTGCATGGTGTAGTTACGGTGAAGTTCATTCAAGAACAATTAAATGTTTCCGATATGACAATTCGACGTGACTTAGATGAATTGGCTTCTCAAAACTTGTTGATTCGAGTTCACGGTGGCGCCAAGAGTCTTAATTTTGAAAATGAAAAACCGACAGAATTATCCCATGGTGAAAAAAAGCAATTACACAGTCGTGAAAAAGAGTTTATTGCCAAAAAAGCCGCAGAAGCAATTCATGAAAATGATACAGTTTTTCTAGGACCGGGGACGACAATTGAATTGATGACAAAATATTTGCCTAAGAAAAAATTACGAATTATAACCAATAGTCTACCTGTATTTAACTTACTTACCACTAACGATCACTATGATTTGTATCTAATTGGTGGGGCGTATCGCAAAATTACGGGTGCTTTTGTCGGATCAATTGCCAATGAAACAATTCAAAAGCTAAGTATTCAAAAAGCTTTTGTCGGTGTTAATGGAATTATGGAAGAATTTGTCTCGACATTTAGTATAGAAGAAGGCAAATTTCAGCAACTTGTCTTAGATAAAGCCCAACAAAAGTTTCTAGTTGCCGATGCGTATAAATTTAATCAAAGTGATTTCTATAATTTTTATAACTTAAACGAGATTGATGCGCTTTATACAGATGATACAATCAGCGAAGTTGTGAAAAATCATTATGAACAGTATACAAATATCATACATTAGGAGGAAATATGATGCGTGTTG
>NZ_JXKG01000012.1 GCF_001885735.1 Enterococcus canintestini
CTTTATTAGGATACATGCAGTATGCAAATCAAAGAAAGGCCAATAGTCAAAGAACCGAGATTTCTGATATAAAGACATACTATTTTTACGGCTAGAAGTGTAAAAGAAAAAATAGAGAAGATTACTATATAAATGATAGGATTGAGAAAGGTCATTTGTAAGTAAATTAAAAGAAACTAGTACTAGAATACAATGTGAATAGAGAAGCTTAAGTAACTAAGGTTTTAGATTTTAATATATCAACCATATCTCCTTTTTTATTACCTTGTAGGCAGTGATCAAATAATAGTCTAGAGAATCTATATAAATTGCATTTTTATTAGTTAATAAAAAATGATCAATCATTATCAAAGATTGAATTATAATCAATAAACTAACTTTAGAAAGTATATTTTAATATCCCTGTTTTTTTCATAATGATACTCTTAGATTGCTGAAGAGTCGCTCCTTTAAAAAGAGGGATTCTTTTTTTATAAAAAAATCATTTTTATATACAAAATAAATAAAAAGCAAAATAAATAAAAAGCGCTGTTTGAAATTGTTGCTAATATGAAGGGAGGAAAATAGTTTAAGAAGACACTTTACTCATTAAAACTTTACGCGAAGGGGAGTGATCTGTAAATGCTTAAATTCTTTTATGAAAAGGATGTAAAGAGTATGCACTTTTCTATTAAAATATTTTAATAGAAAAGAATATTGTTAACAGAAAAAACATGTAATAAATGCACTTTTTTAAGTACTTAAACATAAAGAATATGTTGTTTTATGGGAAAAAAAACTAAATACTCTGTAGACTATAAAAGGAGTAAAGATTAACTATTCTCATCTCTTCAAAATTAAGGAGAGAGAACTATGGTTAAAGAGACAAAGTATAGGAACAATAAAGTTGAAAATCAAATTATCAGTTATTTTAATAGAGTAATAAAGAATGCTGCAGTAAATTATTATAATCAAAAAATAAATAGAAAGAAAAAAGAATTTCTAACTGATAGTTTTGATAGAATTATTTCTGAAAATTATACTATAGATTCTGAAATACCAAATACTGTTATTAATGGAATTCCACTTCACATTGAGGATGATTTTGTTTTCAACTTGCTAATAAACTTAGAGAAAAAAGAATCATTATTCTTAGTTTATTATTATTTTCTAGACTTAAGCATAGAAGAAATTGCGTATTTATTTGAAATGAAGGTATCAAGTGTCTATGGTTTAAAAAGAAGATTGTTAGAGAAAATTCGTCAAAAATATTCTCTCTAAGGAAGTGCTTAGATATGCTAGAGAATTTAATAAAAGAAGCACAAAATGGAGATTCAACGGCTTATTATGAACTCTTTCTTCGTTTTCAACCACTTTTAATAAAAGTATCTACTAATAATGGTTACTTTGATCAGGATTGTTTTGATGAATGCTTACGTATTTTTTATTTATCTATCAGTAAATTTCGATTTTTGGAAAGAGATTCGTAGTTATGAATAACTAGCATGTAAAAAGTTGTTATTAATAGTGAAGAAAGTTTGCTTATAAAAGTAAGTCAGAAGTAGATTTTCTTTTATGATCTTTGATAATTAAATAGAATCTATTAACTACTTTAATCTAGTATGAGCTGGATTGAGTCTGCGCCAAAACTCAAATAATTTTGATGAGCGGAAAAATGACGATAAATCAAATTAATTTTGTCAAAATTAATTGCGATGACTTACTAGAGGATAATGATACTTCCGCAAGGCTGCTCAATGACTGAGGAGAAGTTTTATAACTTATGTGCTTGACGAGCAAGTTAATAGAATTTTCTTATGCTAAATTACATGAAGAGTTTTTAGGAGGTTATAGTATGGAAAAAGATTTCGATACGATGGTTAATCGGTCAGATCTTATAAATTTGGGATTTAAAGCTAATCAGGCTACACAAATGATAAAAGAAGCGAAGAAATTTTTAATAAATATTGAAGGAGTTGAGTTATACAATAATCGACAAATAAATATGGTTCCATCGAGAGTAATCGAAGAATTATTTCATTTGAAAATAAATAAATGAGCGTTATACTTATTATAGATGGTAGATGTTCATTATAATGAGAGGTTATTCGTTATGGTGAAAATACAAAATATTTATCGTGATAATAAGACGAAAAAGTGGTATTTTAAAGTATATTTAGGTACTGATGCTGATGGTAAAAAAATACAAAAGACAAAACGAGGCTTTTCTAGTCAGAAAGAAGCTAAATTAGCTTATGATAGATACATGGCTACTCAAGGGTTTCATGAATTTTATGGGAATCACCTTAATTTATTAAGTAAACAAATGACATTTGAAGAGTTTTATAAAGTACGATTTGTTAGGTGGTATGAGAAACAAGTTAAGAGACAAACTTTCGAAAATGCTCAGTTTATTTTCGAAAAAAAGATGAGATACTTTTACCATATGAGAGTGAGAGACATTACAAGTGTAGATATTGAAGACTGGATGTTTGAATTAAGCCAAACTATTACTCGGAATTCTAGATTGCAAGAAAAGCAATCTACTTTGTCAAATAGTTATATTAACCGTATCAGAGGACATTTAAAAATTGTTTTAGATAGAGCACAAAAGGAGGGCCTGATTGATCAAAATCCTATAGATAATGTTTGTTGTTTGCCAAAAGAAAATGAAAAAATAGACTTTTGGGAGTTTAAAGAATTCCAAAAAGTAATGGAATATTTCAATGGTAATAACATGCAAATGAAGCATAGGCGCTTGGTGTATGAACTATTATTTTTTACTGGAATGAGAATTGGAGAATTGTCTGCTCTTCCGTGGAAATATGTTGATTTGGAAAAGCAACAAATTACAATAGAAAAAACACTAGTATACTCAAAAAAAGATGAATGGTATCTTTCTACACCCAAGACCAAAAATGCTTATCGCACAATAGGTATTGGTAGTCACTTATCAAAGAAATTATACGAATGGAAAAAGCTACAAAGTTTACTAGGAAACTTCGAATATGTAATTCAATTAGATGGTACGTTTACTCCCCCATATTCTTTTGCTAGTTGGTTAAAAGAAGCAGCTCTTGCGATGGGAGTTAAACCTATTAAGTTACATTCCTTACGGCACTCACATGTTGCTTTTTTAATTGAACAGAATATTCAACCTTTAGTAATACAAGAAAGAATGGGACATTCTAATATTAATATTACTTTAGGAACATACGGACACTTATATGCAAAGGCGGATGATCGCGTAATCCATGCAATAGATAGTTTTGAGTCGGATACTGTTATTTAAGGTAAAACGTAAAAGAATTTATAGTCTATTTTCTCTCATTTTTCTCTCAAAGATGGTAATAATACTATAAAATCAATGAGGAAAGAATGTTCTTTCCAGTTTAAGATGTATCGGAAGTAATAAGTGTTTACGTTTAAATTAAGATAATTTTCCCTATTATAAAACTTCTTAAAAAAACTCTCTACACTAAAAAGCTGAACGAAGTCGTTCAGCTTTTTATCAAAAATAGGCTATCGTTTGAAGTTTCTAGTAGAGATATTGACAATTTTTTAGTTAATCTCAACAATAACTGTTTAAGCTATATTTTGTATGATAAAATAGTGTCGTGAAATAATAGTTAGTGTCGAGGAGATATTGTAATGGAAATCCTAAAAACACGTATTGCCGATTATGTTACAGACAATTCGAAGATGAAGGAAGATTGGAAAAAGAATACTGCGCAGAAGATTGCTGAGGAATTAAAAGTTAGCCGTAATATCGTTTCTCAATATTTAAATGAATTTGTAAAAACTGGGGTATTTGGAAAAATAAATTCTCGTCCAGTTTTGTTTTTTGCATTTCCTGAAAAACTCTCTAACAGTCACATTTTTAGTTCAATAGAGGACGCTGAAAAATGGTATAAGAATTTTTTTAGATTTGGATTAGAAAAAATTATAGGTAGTACAGGAAGTTTAAGGAATATAATTGATCAAATGAAAGCCGCAATTTATTATCCGCCTAATGGTCTTCCAATTCTTTTGCATGGCGAAACAGGTACAGGGAAAAGTTTTTTAGCAAGTTATGTATATAAAGATTTAGTAACAAGGCAAATGATTGACGCGAAAGCTTCTTTTGTTTCAGTTAATTGTAGTGAATATGCAAATAATCCAGAACTGTTCTTATCTAATTTTTTTGGGCATGTAAAGGGCGCCTATACTGGTGCGGATCAGGAAAGAAAAGGATTGGCGGAGTTAGCAAATGAGGGCGTGCTATTTTTAGACGAAATTCATGCCTTAAGTAATGAATGCCAAGAAAAACTTTTCCAATTCATGGATACTGGTAATTTTCATAGAATGGGCGATAATGAAAATTGGCATACATCCAACTGTTGGATGATTTTTGCAACATCTGAACCCCCGGAAGATCATCTCTTGCCTACATTGTTACGCAGAATACCTGTAAAATTAGTTCTTCCTTCGCTTAATAGCCGTTCTTCTTATGAAAAGAAACAATTAATTAAGATCTTTTTTGAAGAAGAGGAGAAACGTTTAGAAAAAAAATTGTTTATTTCACAGCAATTACTAGAGTTTTTACTAAATTATCGTTTTAGTGGAAATGTTGGAAACTTAAAAAATACGATTCAGTTAACTTGTGCCAATGCTTTTTCGTCCTTGAGTGAAGAGAAAGAGCTCTTGATCCAGATGTATCATTTGCCTCAATGGATTAATTTTAATGAACTAAAAAAGACTAGAGAAAAAGAATCTTCAGATTTTATTTGTTTATCCGATTTAGAGAGAACAAATGAAATATTTGATATGAATGAACTCATTGAGTATTTATACAATAAGTGGGAGAAGTGCGAGAATCAAAATCAGCTTTTCTTTGAATATGATAAATTTTTTAGGCAAAAGAATGTAGATCTACAATTTAATAAAGAGATTTCTACCCCAACCACTTATCAAGAAGTAAGATTTAGACAATATATAAAAGAAATCGAACAAGATTTCCAAATAACTTTTGATTATTATTATTTACAGATGACTATGACTTTTCTAAATTCATGGATTTATCAGACGCAGGTAGTAACACTTAAGAATACTGATGAGTTTACAAATGGTATTAGTAGTAACTGCAGCCAAGAGGCACAATTAGTAAAAAGATTTTTACAAAACAGCGATATCTCCTTAACTAATATTCAACAAACAGTTTTGGTTGTTTTGTTCAAATTGATGTGTAGTAAAGAATTCCAACAAAAACGGTTAGCATTAATATTAGCACACGGAGACTATACGGCAACCTGCATCGCCAGTACGGCTAATCGAATTATTGGTAGGTACATTTTTGATGCGATTGATATGCCTTTAATGACTTCAAGCACTGAAATAGCTGATAAAATAAATGCATACTTACATGAACGAACGGGATTTGAAGAAATTATTTTATTGGTTGATATGGGATCGTTGGAAAAAATATACGTAAATCTTGAGTTAGATCCTCAAAAGAAACTAGGACTCTTAAATAACGTTTCTACAAGAATGGCTATGGATGTAGCTAATCAATTGTTATTAGACTTACCACTTAAGCAAATTTTAGAACAAGTAAAGGAAAATCAATCTATCGACTATATTTACGAATCTTCAAGCAGGAAGAAAGACATGATTGTTTGTTCTTGTGCTAGTGGACTAGGAACTTCGTTCAAATTAAAAAAAATATTGGAAGATAGTTTTCCAACAGCATCGGATCTCGTAATAGAAACTTGTGATTATTATTCACTAGCCAAAGAGAATTATTTAACAGAATTACGCAAAGAGAACAATATTCTGTTTATTGTAGGTACATTAAATCCGCATTTAGAGGAAGTTGCGTTCTTTTCAATAGAGGATATGATTTTGGGGATTAATATTGGTGAACTTTCCAGCCAGCTAAGTCGTCATTTTAGTGATGATGAACTAAAACTCCTGAACGATAATATTTTAAAGAATTTTAGCCTTACTAATTTAATGGAGCAATTAACCATTCTAAATCCAACAAAATTATTAGAACAGGTTTCTGATGCTATCTATATTTTGCAAAATGATTTAGGTGTTTCATTAGATAATAATACCTGCTTTGGTTTATATGTCCATATCAGTTGTTTGATAGAACGCTTAGTAAAACAAAATACCCTTGAAGATGAAATATATCTGAATGAATCTAGTGGAAATTTTAAAACTTTTCAGAAGTATTTTAAACAAGCTTTCAGTGTCGTTGAACATTTTTATAGTGTCGATATTCCTACTCACGAAGTTAAATACGTATATGATTATATAAAAAGAGCTTGATGTATCAAGCTCTTTTTAATTTGGCACAGAACTTGCTTGTTAAAGAATGAAAGATAAAGGAGGATAAATTTATGAGTATTGTTATGTCTAGAATTGATAATCGATTATTGCACGGAATTATTGTTACACAATGGGCCCCAATGTCTAAAGCGAATAGGGTAATGGTGATTGACGACTCAGTAGCAAATGATGACATAAAGAAGTCTAGTATGCGTTTGGCACGTCCTGCAGGCATGGCTGTGTCAATCATTACCGAGGAGACAGCGATTACGAATTTTAAAAAAGGAAAATATGATAAGGAAAAAGTGTTTGTTATTGTCAAAGAACCTGAAACTATTCTTCATTTAGTAGAAAATGGGATTGAACTGGATCGTTTAATTGTCGGTGGAACAGTTGTAAAAGATAACGCACTACAATTGTCTTCTCGAGCATATGCCTCAGAGGAAAATGTAGAGACTTATAAAAAATTGTTGGGGACTGGTATGGAAATTGTTACTCAATTTGTTCCCGCTGACAAAGCACAAGATATTCAATCGAAAATAGGATAGGAGAGAATTGTGATGCATTTTACTATTTTTCAAATTGTTATGCTAACATTTTTAGCATTTATCAAGCACGTCGATTACTACGGAATTCCAATGATTTTCGTAAATTACGCTGTGTTTTGGGGATTGTTCACAGGTATTTTAATGGGAGATATCAAGACTGGGTTAATTGTTGGTGGAACAGTTCAGTTGATGTCATTAGGTGTTGCTGGGTTTGGTGGTTCATCAGTACCAGATTATGGGACATGTGCAATTATTGCTACCGCGTTCGGTAGTCAATTAGGAGTGGAAGCAGGACTGGCAATTGGATTACCAGTTGGCATGCTGGGCGTTCAATTGGATGTTATTGTCAAAATATTAAATGGTTTTGTTGTAAGAAAATCTCAAGAATTTGCTAATAAACGAGAGTTTAAGAAAATGAATAGCATTTTATGGCTAGGACCGATCTTCTTTGGTTTATCTGCGGCTATTCCAGTTTTTATCTCCGTTACTTTAGGTCAGTCAGCTGTAAACTATGTTTTAGAAGTTCTTCCTAGTTGGTTTATGGATGGATTAACACTAGCTGGAAAAATGTTACCTGCCGTTGGTATTGCGATGCTACTACGATTTATGCCAACGGGGCGATACATTAGTTATTTACTTGTAGGATTTTTCTTAGCAGCCTTTTTAAAAGTACCTATCATTGGTGCAGCGATTATAGGCTTTGCTTTAGCATTTAATGTGTATCATCGTGCTGAGAAGGATGCACAGCTGACAGCTTCTGCTAGTGCTTTAGATGGTGGATTTATTGGAGAGGATGAATAAAATGAGTGAAAACTATCAAGTAACGAAAAAAGATCTTAGAAAAGCAAACTATCGTTGGTTGATGTCAGTTTGTACTTTTAATTATCAAACACAACAAGGTGCATCAGTAGCCTACGCGCTATCACCTATTTTAAGAAAACTATATAAAAATGATGACGAATATACTGAAGCGTTAAATAATCATTTTCAATATTACAATACACAACCTTGGTTAGCGGCTATCGTTTTAGGTGCGTGTGTAGCAATGGAAGAAAAACAAGGCCTAGAGGCAAAAGACGCTATTAACGATTTCAAGGTTGGAACAATGGGACCAATTGCTGGAATAGGGGACTCGTTATTAATGACGATGATTCCAACTATTATGGGATCAATTGCTGCATATATGGCTTTAGAAAATAATCCAGTTGGTATTTTCTTATGGTTCATTTTGATCATGGTTATTTTCTACTTCCGGATGAGAGGGTTTGAATTTGGCTACAAACAAGGGATGAAGATTGTTACAGAGTATGGGGAGAAAATCAATTATTTAACCGAGGCAGCTTCAGTTTTAGGTCTAACAGTTGTAGGCTCATTAATTGCTTCAGTAATTAGTGTTTCTACACCACTTAAGTTCACTTTTGGTGAAGTTAGTATGGAAATTCAACCAATGCTGGATAAAATTTTGCCAACATTGATTCCGGTATTAATCACGGCAACGGCTTATTATTTATTAAGTAAGAAAAAAGTCAGTATGACTATTTTAATCTTGTTAGTCATTGTTTTTGCAATGATTATGGCAGCATTTGGAATACTAGCCTAAAAGAAAAGGATTTTAATTATGAGAAAATTGATTATTGCTAGTCATTCGACACTAGCTGAAGGATTTAAAGAGACACTAGAATTTTTAACAGGTATTCAAAATCGAATTAATAGTTTATGCGCATACGTAGAAGGAACAGAAGAGATCGATAAAACAATTACAGAGTTACTATCTACTTCTGATGAAATAATTATTTTAACGGATATGGCCGGTGGAAGTGTAAATCAAAAGTTCTATCAACACATTTCTGATAAAGTACATGTTATTGCAGGGGTGAACTTACCTCTTGCAATGTCGATAGCTTTGCAGCTGGATAACGAAAATCTTGATATTCCTTCTATTGTAGAAGAGGCTCAGCAACAAATTATTTATATGAATGACCAAAAGAGTGAAGAAAAGGTAGAGGATGAATAGTATGAATTATCTGGATAAAATCTGGCTACATCAAGGTGAAGAGAGTCGGACAATCTCGCCTGAAAACAAAAATGGAGAAAAAGGAAAGGCGGCTATGACTGCAAGTCATTTAGGAATCGGAAGAAAAGGAACGCCGTCTGTTCCGATAAATTCTGGAGAGACTATTACCTTAGCTGAAATCGAAGGACCAGGAATTATTCGTCATTTTTGGATGACGGTAACGGATAAGACGATTGCTGGTAGTTTTGTGCTACGTGATTTAATCTTACGGATTTATTGGGATGATGAAGAAAAGCCATCTGTCGAAAGTCCTTTAGGTGATTTTTTTTGTAATGGTTTTGGAACGAGATGTGATGTGAATTCGTTGCCAATTGTGGTTAACCCCACTTCAGGAATGAATTGTTATTTTGAAATGCCCTTTAGAAAAAAGGCTAAGATAACGTTGACGAATGAACATCCCGAGTTTATTAAACATATTTTTTATACCTTCAACTACGCCTTAACAACTGTTCCAGAAGATGCAATGTATTTTCATGCAAAATGGAATCGTGAGGCGATTACGACAAAAGGACAAGATTATACCCTTATTGAAGGTATAAAGGGAACAGGATATTATGTCGGAACTTACTTTGCTTTGTGTGCATTAGAAAGATATTGGTGGGGAGAAGGAGAGTTCAAGTTTTATTTAGATGGGGATGAATCATTTCCAACCATAACTTCTACGGGAGCAGAAGATTACTTCGGTGGAGCATGGGCTTTTCATAAGAAAGCTTTTGGTGAACTACCATATGCTCAAAATTATAATACTTTGTTTATGGGCTACCCTTTTCAATCAAAAAGAGATCATACAAGAGATTTTTTCAGTGCTGGAAAGCCAAACCCAAATCCTGTTCATGGTTTTGGTGATGATGCTTTGCCAATGCATGGTTTATATCGTTGGCACCTTCCAGATCCAATCAGTTTCAAAAAAGATTTAAAAGTGACTTTCCAGACTTTGGGAAATGATGACATCAAACTCTATGAGCGTCAAGATGATATTTCATCAGTAGTTTATTGGTATCAGAAGGAGCCGCATCAACCTTTTCAAGAACTGCTGAAGAGAGAAGAACGTTTGCCTAGATAAATATGAAATAGTAGATTTCCGAGTAAAATTTTACTCGGTTTTTTTGATATCCCTATTTCTACAGTTCAAATAGAATCTACTTCTTGAAATTAGACAAGTTTTCATGCTAGGTATTAAATATATTTTTTTAAATTTCAAACTGAAAATAGATATTTTGTATAGGGTAACATATGATATCGTAAAATTCATGTGGTGAATCAGGAATAAGAAAAAAGTGAAGCATTATTTTTGATTGTAAGATTGATAGCTGATTAATCATCTGTATTTTTAGAGAGTTTTTATTAAATTTTGAAACTATCAACACGATATCAATTATTACATGACAAAGTTAATAGAAGATAAAAAGGTTGATGAGCAATTTCCTGAGAAAACAGTTTTTATGAATAGATGTTAACAAATATCGTATTTTTAATTATCAAAAGATAAAACATATCTTTAAAAGTTTTATTCTTTTTCGCGGTATTCTTAAGTTATATGCAAAAGTGGCAAAGGCAATATGGCTTGAACATGAAATGAGAAAGCCAGCGTCTTTAGGCGCTGGCCGGTGTAAAGGACATATATCCCTAGTGCAAACCACCCTTTTGAAGGGTGGTTATGATTAAATAAAAATAGTAAAGAAAAAAATTTGCATCAGGAGATGAATTAAGCACAGTGTTTTTTTCGATATTGTCCAGGAGTTAATTGATATGTTTCTTTAAATAATTTGAAAAAGTGAGCTTTATCGCTATAGCCTAATTCTTCAATAATATTTTGAATGGTCAAATTAGTTTGTAATAAGTATTTTTTCGCATACTCTAAGCGATAAAATGCAAGCCACTCCGAAAAAGTTTTATTGGTATTCTTTTTGATAAAACTGGAAAGATAATTTGGATGGAAATGAAATTTTTCAGCGGTAGTCGTCAAATTGATTTCTGCTAAATGCGTTTGAATGTAGGCAAGTATTTCTTCCACAAGTAGTGAAGACGAAAGATTGGAATCTTTCATCTGAAGACATTTATCTGATAGTTGACTAATTTCAATAATAAATAAGACAAAAGCAGCTTTTGTCACTTTATTATTGAAATAACGCATTTTTACAATTTGTTTGAGTAAAAGTAAAGCATAGAAATGAACATCATCAGTTGGAGAAAATTGAAAAATAAAGTAGTGACTTTGCTTTTCTGTATCTTTAATACTTTCAACAAAAAAGCGATAAAGCATCGATTCTTCTACAAACTGTGCCAACAGTGCATCATTAAAGTACTCTTTTTTAAAGTAAAAACTTAATAAAGCGGTATTTGCTTCTAATTCCTCATATTCAATAGTGGTATACTGATTTGCCATGATAAGTGCGCCAGCTTGGTATGAAAATTCTTTTCCGTCCACAAAGACTCTAACTGAACCACTCAGTACATATAATATTCGAATGTATGGGGCGGGATATGAGAGGCGAGTGCGAGAATTAAGACAGACAAAAGAGGCAATCTGGCGTTCATCGTTTTCAGTAAATGCGGCTAACTCATTGATCATGCCACTTTGCGTTTTATTGTAACAGTCTAAAGTTTTCAAATAACTAAAAAAGTTTTGAAATTGTTCATTAGAAAAATGATACATAAAATACTCCTCACCTTATAATAACCTACTAAAGAACTTCAATTTAACTAATTCAATAGTGAACAAATTTAAGTATAATGATTCCGAGCTCACAAGTAAATAGCTATTTAACGAATACAATTAATTGTGAATTAAATTTCAAATGGTTGGCTTTTAAAAAAAGGTAGATGGAATACGCTACTTTATTTGGTGAGGAGAAAACAGATATGGAAACAAGTACCAAGAAATATCCAAGTAAATTAACGATTGCGATTGCAGCAATTGTTACAAACGTCATTTGGGGAACCCCTTTTAAGTTAATCAAAATTATGAATGATGAAATGGGAATTTCCCGCGAAGCATTTGGTGAAAATTATATGGGACAAGTACTCGCAACAATAAGTATCCGTTTTTTTATTGCAGGTATTATGACATTAATATTTGCTATGTTTATTAAACAAGATATTTTCAAAATAAAAAAATCACAATGGAAAGAAGTTATTGTGATGGGGTTATTATCGACCACTGCTGCTTATTTTTTCTTTAATATTGGGAATGTTAATATTTCATCGACCATAAATTCTACGATTTTAGCCCAGTCTACGATATTTTTTGCTGCAATTTTAGCTCATTTTGCTTACAAGAATGATAAATTAACTTTTCCTAAAATTACCGCACTTATTATTGGTTTTATTGGCTTGATTGTTTCGCAATTGACTGGTGGTACTACCCTTCAAGATATGTTCCAATTTTCTTTAACAGGTGAAGGTTTCATGCTTATCTATGGTTTAATTGCAGCACTTGCGACTATGTTAGCAAAAAAAATTGGTTCCACGCTAAATTCTTTTGTGATGACCGGTTGGAATCTTGTTATTGGTTCTATTGTACTTTTATTCATCGGTATTTTGATGGGCGGCAGTCTTTTTGCAATTAATTGGACTCCCTTAGGAATATTACTATTAATTATTTTAGCAGCTGCTTCAGCAATTCCATTTAGTTTATGGTATTGGTGTGCACAATACGCTAACTTAGGTGAGATTACAGTTTATAAATTTATTATGCCAATCTCAGGGAGTTTACTAGCTGTAGCATTTGGGGAAAGATTTACTGCACCGTTAGCAATTGGTTTAGTATTGGTTTGCATTTCCATCATTATGATTAACAAACCACCCAAATTTATACAAAAACTAAATCGAAATGAAAAGAATGCTTTTTAGTGAGGAGAAAAAAATGAAAATTGGATTTATTGGAACAGGAAATATGGCTTCAGCAATTATATTAGGGGCTGTTAAAAGTAATTTTATTCCAGGAAAAGATATTTACTTATACGATGTTTTTACCCAAAAAGCTCAAGAGTTAAGTAATGAAATTGATGGAAATGCTTGCGCGACAGCAACAGAAGCCATAAAAGAAGTAGATATCGTATTTTTGGCAGTTAAACCCAATATGATTGAAAAAGTATTAGCTGGTTTAAAGGAAGAAATTGTTAACCAGAAAAAAATTGTTGTTTCAATAGCAGCTGGTACAACAATCGATAAATTGGAAAAGAATTTGAGTAAACAAACATCCATTATTCGAGTTATGCCAAATGTCAACGCGATGATTAATCTGGGTGCAGCAGCGGTTACAGGAAATACAGCCTCAAATAGCGAACAAGTTCACTATATTATTGATTTATTTGCTTCCATTGGTAAAGCGTGGGAAGTTGAAGAAAAAGATTTCTCTACCTTCACTGCGTTAGCTGGTAGTTCACCAGCTTATGCTTACCTTTTTATTGACAGCCTGGCACGGGCAGGGGTAAAGCATGGTATTGCTAAAGATAAAGCTTTACAGTATGCAGCTCAAGCTGTTTTAGGAAGTGCACAAATGATACTAGATTCCAATGAAAACCCCTGGACTTTAATCGATCGAGTATGTTCGCCGGGTGGAACAACTGTTGCTGGTTTACTGAAGTTAGAAGAAGAAGCATTTTTAGCAACTGTTGTTAAAGGAATCGATGCAACGATAGCAAGAGATGAAGAATTGAGCCAAAATTCAAAATAGACAAATCATTATTTTGTAAATTTATCTAAAGCGTTGTAAGGAAATATTACCAAATAAGGTGTGACAAAAATCTTGTCACACCTTATTCTTTTGAATAAACGTCAGTAAAAAAGCACCTTAATAACGATTTACGGAAATTTCTTCTTATTTTTTGAAGCTGATCAGTTTTGTCACAACTCTTTTTACCTATATCAAAGTAGATAACTCTGTGTGCGGTAGATTTAAATCCTCTGCCACTGCCTGCATTGTTAATTTACCTTGATAAGTATTAACACCGTGATAAAGAGCGTTATTGTATTGCAATAGATCGACTAAATTAGTCGAGGCTAAGAGTTTTACATAAGGTAAAGTAGCATTACTTAATGCATAAGTTGAAGTTTGGGGGACAGCTCCAGGCATATTTGCCACGGCATAATGAATGACCCCAGCATGTATATAAGTGGGAGCTTCATGGGTGGTTACTTTACTACCAGTTGCAAAAATTCCGCCTTGATCAATAGCAATATCCACAATAACCGATTCATTGGGTATGCTAGCTACCATTTCTTCTGTAACTAAAGTTGGCGCTTTATGACCTGGAAGTAAAACCGCACCAATAACCAAATCAGCTGTTTTCAGTGAGGTACGAATATTTAATTCGTTTGAAATAAGCGTTTGGACTTGACCGTTAAAGATGTCATCTAATTCTTTTAAGCGGTCTAAGTTAATGTCCAAAATCGTCACGTGGGCGCCTAAGCCAAGTGCCATTCGAGCCGCATTATAGCCTGAAACACCGCCCCCGATAATTACCACATTCCCTTGTCTTACCCCTGGAACTCCGGCTAGTAAAATTCCTTTTCCACCAAAAGTTCGTTGTAAATATTGGGCTCCAATTTGTGCGGCCATTCTACCGGCGATTTCACTCATCGGTGCTAAAAGTGGGAGGGTGTTGTCTGCTAACTGGACATTTTCATAGGCAATCGCTGTAACACCTTGCTTCATCAATTCTTCTGTTAATTCTTTATTAGCAGCTAAATGCAGGTAAGTAAATAAGAGTAGTCCAGGTCTAAAATAATGATATTCACTTGGCTGTGGTTCTTTTACTTTCATAACCAATTCACAATTCCAAACTTCAGCAACTGTTGTTAAGATTGCACCAACCTCTAAATATTCTTTATCTGAAATGCCCGAACCCAAACCGGCACCTGTTTCAACTAAAACTGTATGTCCGGCTTTAATTAATTCTAAAACACCACTAGGCGGTAATGCGACGCGATTTTCATGATTTTTAATTTCTTTTGCGATTCCAATTTTCATGGACAAAACTCCTTTATTTAGTTATTTAGCTTATTATAATTACTATTTGCAAAAAAGGACTTCTCACTTTCTAGTATAGAATAAAAGAAAACGATTACAAAGTAACTTTTTGAAATTTAGAAAAAAAGTGACAAAATTCTTGTGATAAAACAGTTCGATGGCTAGAATAAGAAAGACAAGAGGTGATGAGATGCTCAAAAAATTGCAAAAAAAATTAAATGAGTATAATCCACAATATCACGTTTTAAATTTAACTTTATCAATTATTTGGATTATTTTAATGTTACTAGATTTTGCATCTGTCATTAATATTAATGAAAATCCTTTTCGCATTTTAGATTATTTAATCTGGCTTTTATTTACTGTTGATTTTTGTGGCCGCTTAATTGTTGATCCAGATAAAAAAACTTTTTTCAAAAAGAATATTTTTGATTTAATCGCGATTTTACCGTTAAATTTTATTTTTGGTATTTTCGGTTTGGCTCATTTTGGCAAAATATCACGGATTAACCGAATTGCTCGCATTATTGGCTTATTTGGTAAGCTATCTCGCAATAAGCGAAGTATTTTATATACCAACGGTTTCATTTACGTCCTTTATATTAGTCTGGGGATTATTGTCATTGGTGCAGGTTTATTTTCAATTGCGGAAAATAGGTCTTTTGCCGATGCTTTGTGGTACGCAATTGTGACGGTAACAACAGTCGGTTATGGAGATATTGCCCCGACAACAGATGCTGGTAAACTGATTGCGGCTGTCTTAATGATTTTAGGGATTGGTTTTATCGGGATTTTAACTTCAACTATCACGTCTTACTTTAGTCATAAAAATGAAGCGATGCGGCAAGTTGAAGAAGATAGTGAGTTAGCGGAATTAAAAAAAGAAATTACAGCTTTGCATGCGCAGTTGGATCGGATTGAAAAATTATTAAAAAAATAGCTAAAAAGCAGGAGTAAATTGAACCAGATTTCAAAAGTTCAAATTACTCCTGCTTTTTTAGTTAATTAAAAGTAAATGTAACGCTGTTGGTAAAATTTTACATATCATACGCAGAAAACTTTAATTTTTGCTTTGGCTATATTAGCTTTTAGTAAACGTCCAATAGTGAACAATATCACCAGTTACGTCTTCAGGATGAAATAGTTCTTGATAAGTATTTTTTTCAGGGGTGTCATTGGGATCTAAAACCAACACTTGATTGTTTTTTTTTGCACCTAAGACCATAATGTGTCCCACTTCAGTAAAGCGGCCGGGTTTAACAGAAACAATAACTGGAATTTTTTGTTGTAAATACTTACTGGCGCTTTGAAAATCATTGCCTAAATCATGATACTGCAGATGATAATGACTAGCAAAATCACTGAAAATTTGCCATGAAGTTCCTTGTCCATTAACAAAATATTTGTTCTGTGCCCAAGATAATATGTCCTGAGGTGTTGCTTCTTTTTCTTCAAAATACGAAAGTACCATTGTTAAAGACAAAATGGCACAGCCGTTTTTTGCTAATGTATTGTCTTCACCAGTACCGTAACTATCTTGTGCCCAACGCTCATCTGTTTGAAGAATAAGCGGTGTCAGGACCTGGTTACCTTTTAATGTTTGATTTGCTTCTTGGCTATATTGTTGCTGTGTAATAGTTGGAGTAGTGTTAAAAAAAGTAGAATTAGCTGGTTTTGCGACTAAAAGCCAAAGTCCACCTAGTAACAACATGCAAAAACCAATAAAAATTATTTTAGGTTGCCGTGTTTTTTTACGGGTCATCAAAACACCTCGCTTTAATTGTTACTGATACTCTAAAGCAAATTGTATGAAAATAAAATCGGCCACAGGTCTGATTTAGGAAACTTTAAACTTTGAAAGAGCCATGAAGTTATTTCATAAAGATCTATTAGCAGTGGTATTGATTAAATCTGTGGTTTTAGAAATGAAATTAAAGAAAAGTAGAAGTTAGCTAATAGTTGACAAAATTTTTATTAGTTGATAATCTAATGGAGTTCAAAACGAAACGATTACGATTTGCAAAAAATAAAAAGTAAATTGAAAGGAGCTATTGCGATGGCTAAAAAATCAAAAATTGCAAAAGCGAATAAACAAATCGCACTGATTGAAAAATATGCAACACAACGAGCAGCGCTAAAAGCTGCAAATGATTACGCTGCTTTGGCCAAGTTACCAAAAGATTCCAATCCCAATCGTTTAAAATTACGGGATCAAATTGATGGTCGACCACGAGCTTATATGCGTAAATTTGGTATGTCACGAATTAATTTTCGTAAACTCGCCCACGAAGGATTAATTCCAGGCGTGAAAAAAGCGAGCTGGTAAAAAATAGAGATATTTAGGAGGAATAGACGATGGCAGTCCCTGCACGAAAAACATCAAAAATGAAAAAACGCCTTAGAAGAACCCACCAAAATTTGAATCGCCCCGAAATTTCCTTTGATGAAGCAACGGGCGATTATAGACGTTCTCATCGTGTTTCTTTAAAGGGTTATTATAAAGGACGTAAAATTACGACTGATAAATAGGAGGTAAATATGCAAATTATTTATCCACCTTTAGTTGAAGAATATTTCAACTATCAACGGCATAAAACAAAAGAAGCGTTAGACAAGAGCTTAGTCTATCAAGATATGGTGGACGCTGGTTTAATTACAGAAACAGGTATGCCTACAAAAGAAGCGTTAGCAAAAGGAATGATTAAAGATTTTTATGAAGAAGAAGATTTAAGCTTCCCTGAGTTTTTAGTTTTGTATCCTGTTTTTGCCAATTACGATAAAGCATTGTTTCAACAAATTGCTGGTTTTTGGGAAATAACCCTCGACTTTAAAACAGAATTATTGGCTGCTTTGGCAGCAAAAAGTTTTGATTATGATGAGATGGTACAAATCCAAATGTATCTAGCAGATCGATAATAGGAGAGTAAAAATGCGACAAACGATTATTTTAGAAGGGGTTCAGAGTAAAGAACGCCTTTATTTAACTACTAAAAATAAGCGTAATCACCCAGAGCGCTTGGAACTTAAAAAATATTCACCCAAACTACGTCGGCATATCACGTTTAAAGAAGTGAAATAGACATTTTGTTTATCATCTTGGTTGAATAGTTGAAAGGAGCAAAGAAATTGGAAAAGACAGATCTAGCAACAGCATATAGACGATTAAAGAGCCCGAATATTCAAACGCGAAAACGGGCCTTAAAAGTTATTAAAGAGCATAAAAGAGCGAAAATAAAAGCGTACTATGCAGCAAATTAAAAACAGATTGTGATAAAAGTGGTCTTCTTCAAGAATAAAAGAAGTTTATAGAAATTTTTGTGCAAATTTCAGTTTATTTAAGCAGAAGTTGCTTCTTTAATAGCGTTATAAAAAAACAGGGATGTGACAAGATTTTGGTCACATCCCTGTTTCATATGGTTCATTTTCTATTCGTATTCTTCTAACTCAAGACTTAATTCTTCCCATTGTTCTAATAGTTCATTTTGTTTGCTTCTAGCAGCCTCTAATTTTTCATTTAATTCTTGTAATTGGACATGATCAGCGAGAATTTCTGGCTTAACCATTTCGGCTTCTAACTGATCAATTGTAGCATCTGTTTGGCTCATGGTTTGTTCCACGTCGTTGACTTTTCGTTGCAGGCTACGGACGAGCTTTTGTTGCTCTTTACCTTTTTGGAAGTTTTCTTTGCCGGCAGAAATTACAGCCGGCGTATCATTTTCTTCTGCTGCTAGTAATGCGGCAATTTCTTCTTCTTCCTTTTTCTTTTCCAAGTAATAATCGTAATCACCTAAGAATAGACGACTGCCTGTAGGGGAGAGTTCAATTACTTTTGTGGCGATTCGATTGATAAAATAGCGGTCATGAGAGACAAATAGCAATGTACCTTCATAATCAATTAAGGCATTTTCTAAGACTTCTTTATTATCGATATCCAAATGGTTTGTTGGTTCATCTAAAATTAGAAAGTTTTCTTCATCCATTGCTAATTTGGCTAAAGCAACTCGAGCTTTTTCGCCACCACTTAATAAGTTGATTGGTTTGTCGACATCTTCCCCTGAAAAAAGAAAGCTGCCTAAGATATTGCGAATTTCTAATTCTGGTGTAGTAGGATGTTCATCCCATAGTTCTTGTAAAATCGTTTTGTTACTATTTAAATCTGCTTGTCCTTGATCGTAATAACCGATCGAAACATTGGCACCTAATTGAACTTCACCACGAATAAAGGGCAATTGTCCAATAAGAGATTTCAATAGCGTCGATTTGCCAATCCCATTTGGTCCCACTAAAGCAATCGCATCTTGGCGGCGAATATCTAAATCAACTGGCTGCGCTAAAATTTCATCAGCGCTATATCCAATCGCTGCATCACTTAATTGCAAGACTACATTGCCGGAAACTTTGTCAATGTGAAAGAGAAAATGAGCAGATTTTTCTGCACCTTGCGGACGATCAAGACGGTCCATTTTTTCTAACTGTTTGCGGCGACTTTGGGCGCGTTTAGTCGTAGAGGCCCGCACTAAATTGCGGGCGACAAAATCTTCTAGTTTATTGATTTCTTGCTGTTGTTTTTCGTAAGCTTTCCATTCACTAGCCAGTTGTGCGGCTTTTAAGTCCAAATAACGGCTATAATTTCCTTTGTAATGGGTCATTTTATGGCGGCTTAACTCATAGATTTCATTGGTTACTTTATCTAAAAAGTAGCGGTCATGGGAAACAATTAAAAGCGCACCACTGTAATTTTGTAAATAATTTTCTAGCCAACTTAGTGTTTCAATATCTAAGTGGTTGGTGGGCTCATCCAAAATTAAAATGTCGGGTTTTTGTAATAACATTCTTGCTAGCGCTAAACGGGTTTTTTGTCCCCCGGAGAGATTGTTAATTTTTTGCTGATAAAAACTTTCATCAAATTGAAAGCCGTGTAAGACAGACCTAATCTCATTTTCGTAACCATAGCCATTTATATCGGCAAAATCATGTTGTAATTTATCATATTCTTTTAAAATACTTTCATAATCACTACTAGTTTCATTACTCTTGGAAATTTTAATTTCTAAAGTGCGCATCCGCTGTTCCATTTGCCGCACTTTATCAAAAGCAGCTAGCATTTCATCCCATACCGTTGCATCTGAAGAAAGACCAGTATCTTGGGCTAAATAACCCAATGTAGCTGTTTTATTTTTGGCAATTGTCCCTTCATCCGGAGCTTCAATTCCAGCGATTATTTTTAATAAGGTTGATTTACCGGCGCCATTACGGCCAACTAAGCCAATCCGGGCTTTAGTAGCAATCTCTAAATGTATGTTACGAAATAAAACGTCTGCACCAAAAAGACGGGCGATTTGATTTGCTTGTAATAATATCATGGTTAATCTTCCTTTAAATGAATTCTCTCATTTGCGTAATTTCACAAATTTTAATAGATATCGTATCTAATAAGATAGTAGAAATTTAGCATATCAACTGTAGTCTATCATAATTTTCCTACTAGTGTATATTGTCCTCTGTTATAAAAATAAAAATTCACAAATTTATGAGCAGAGAAATTGCATTTCCCCAGTCACCCTGTTATGATTTGTCAGTAAATTACGTGAAAAATTCACAAATGGAGGCGTACACGTTGAAAGATCATCACATTCCAAAGGCAACAGCAAAGCGTTTGCCCTTATACTACCGTTATTTGCGGATTTTAAATAATGCTGGAAAACAAAAAGTTTCTTCAACAGAACTAAGTGAAGCCGTTCAAGTGGATAGTGCTACTATTCGCCGCGACTTTTCATATTTTGGAGAATTAGGAAAAAGAGGCTATGGTTATGATGTGGAAGCATTGATGAATTTCTTTGCCAAAACATTAAATGAAGACCACATGACCAATGTCGCATTAGTTGGGGTCGGGAATTTAGGAACTGCCCTTTTAAAATATAAATTTCATCAAAGTAATAGCATTCGGGTGAGCGCGGCTTTTGATGCAGATGAAAATATTACTGGTCGCATTATTGACGGTGTACCTGTTTATGCCATGAAAGATATGGTAGAACAAATTAAAATTCAAGAAATCGATATTGCGATTTTAACTGTACCGGCTGAATTTGCCCAAGGTATCGTAGATGAATTAGTTGGAGCGGGTATTAAGGGAATCTTGAACTTTACCCCAGCACGTCTGAATGCTCCCAAAAGCATTTTAATTCAAAATGTTGATTTAACAAATGAATTACAAACTTTAATTTACTTCCTACATTCACAAGATGAAAAATAAAAAGAAAGACTGGAACTGAAATTGTAGTGATTTAATAAGTTAGACTAAAATCTAGCTTATTTTATCACTACAAAAGTTCCGGTCTTTTTTTTGTGGTTAAAATTAAAGAAAAGTAAAAGCACTAAGAAAAGAGTTCTTCGTAGTTAGGTGTTTCGTCGGAAAATTCAGTAATAATTTTAGTTAAGGACAGATAATCGATGAAACGAGCCGAACGCGTTAATTCTTTACCATGACTAAGTAAGACAACTAACGGGGCAGTTAATGCTTGAAAATGACCTGCGACTTCTGGAAACTTGCTACCGTCAAAATGATAAATAGGTACATCTTGTCCAAAACGAGCTTCTAGTTGTGGCTTTACAGCAACACAAATACTACATCCTGGTTGGGAAATATAGGCAATCGCTAATTTTTCTTGATTTAATTGTTGTAAGTCTTGATTAAAATTTGTGACCTGAATCATATCGTTCACCTGCTTTTTATTCAATTTCAACTTTAATTTAAGATTTTGGTCAATAAAAGTCAAATAAACTGTCTGCTCCTTTTCAAAAAGTAAATGAAAGATTAATTTTTTTATCTCTAGCTTGTGGGTTTTAGTAAAAAAGCGTATATTAAGGCGACGAAAAAACAAAATAAAAAAATATTTTCTTATCTTAATCCTTTTGCTAAAGGATTTTTATTGTGATGAAAAAACAAATCTGATGACTAGATTTAAATGAATAAAAGGAGTTTTTTATGTTTAATCATTTACCTGATTCGATTTTACAAATGAGCATGATATTTTTATCGATTGTGATTGAAGCTTTACCTTTTGTATTATTGGGCTGTATTATTTCTGGGGCACTTTATGTGTTTTTGACACCGGAAAGAGTGCAAAGGTTATTGCCCCAAAATAAATTAGCTTCTATTATAGTGGGCTGTGTGTTGGGCTTTTTCTTTCCTTCTTGTGAATGTGGCATTGTGCCGATTGTTAATCAATTTGTGCGTAAGGGAGTACCAAATCACACTGCTTTTGCCTTTATGTTAACGGCTCCTATTATTAATCCAATTGTGATATTTTCCACGTTTATTGCATTTGGCAATTCGATGCAATTTGCTTTTTTACGGGTAATAGGAAGCTTAATGGTAGCACTAGTGATTGGTGTATGGTTGGCTTACTTTAATCAACGGAGCATTATTAAAGATGCGACTTTACAACAAGCGGTTATGAACGTGAAACATTCGCATCACCATCATTTATCCGCAGAACAAGAACATTACGAAAAAACAAAAAAGAGTTTTTTTCAACAAGTCGGACATGTTTTAGAACATAGTGTTGATGAATTTTTTGACACTGGGCGCTATTTAATGATTGGTGGCCTATTGGCTGCAGCAATGCAAACTTATTTACCAACTGGTGTAATGTTGACATTAGGCTCAAATAAAGTTTTAGCCGTTTTTGTGATGCTATTTTTAGCATTGGCAATGTCATTATGTTCAGAAGCAGATGCCTTTATTGGGTCTTCTTTGTTAAGTTTATTTGGTACTGGACCAGTAGTGGGCTTTTTAGTTTTTGGTCCCATGGTCGATATAAAAAATCTGTTAATGATGAAACGTTACTTTAGCGGCAGATTCATCGTCAGTTTAGTAGCGATTATTGTCGTTTGTGTAACAGGTTATGCATTGGTGGTGTCATTATGATTCGATTTTTAATTTTAGGCGGTTATTTTGAATTAATGATGTATTTGCAAGTTAGTGGCAAATTAAATCAATTTATTAACGTTCATTATCGTTACTTGGCTGTTTTATCGATGGTCTTATCTTTGCTACTAGCAATGGTGCAATTAGTTTTATGGGTGAAAGCAGATGGTAAATCAAAAGAACACCATCATGAAGAGGGCATGGAACATGAACATGGGTTGAAAAAAAGATACCAACGCGTGATTGCGTACGTTTTATTAGCACTACCGGTGATTGTTGGGACTTTTTTCCCAGTGGTAAGTCTGGATACAACAATTGTGCAAGCAAAAGGGTTTCAATTTCCCATTAGTAAAGAGTCTGTAGGAGATCCCCAAATGCAGACACAATATCTCCAACCCAACACAAGTATGTATTACAATAAGACTGAGTATCAAAAACAAATGGATAAACTGATGAAAAAATATGATCAAGCCGGTACATTAGCTGTGACAGAAGAAAATTATTTAGAAGTCATGGAACTAATTTACAACTATCCAAGTTCATTTATTGGACGCAAGATTAGTTTTGATGGTTTCATCTATCATGCCAAACAAGACAAACAAGAAGATGATTTTGTTTTCCGTTTTGGAATCATTCATTGCGTAGCTGATTCAGGTGTTTTTGGTCTACGTATTCATTTGCCAGAAGGAACGGCTTTGAAAAATGATCAATGGGTGCATATTGAAGGGGTTATTCAAAGCAACTTTTATCAACCGTTAAAAAGAGAATTACCAGTGGTACAGACAACAAAAACAAGTACGATTACCGCACCGAAAAATCAATATGTTTATCGCTCATTTTAAGCTCTTTTTTGTAGAAAAAAATGTTAAAATAAGAAGTGGATTTCATAAAAAAAACATATTCCTTTGCTAGGATAGGAATTGTAGACGCTTTGTTTGTAGTTTCAGATAAGTTTTAGTAAAATGAAAAGTAGCAATAGTGAGAAGAAAGAGGTGTTAACTGTGGGGTTTACAGATGAAACAGTCCGTTTTGATTTTGACGATAGTCGCAAAAAAGAAGTGAGCGAAACGTTGGCCATTGTTTATCGCGCTTTAGAGGAAAAAGGATATAACCCAATTAATCAGATCGTAGGGTATTTACTTTCCGGCGACCCGGCTTATATACCTCGTTATCGTGATGCGCGTAATTTAATCCGTCGTCATGAAAGAGATGAGATTTTAGAAGTCTTAATTCGTTACTATCTTGGTAACCACGGGATTAGTCTTTAATGCGGATTATGGGATTAGATGTCGGCTCAAAGACTGTCGGAGTAGCTGTTAGTGATTTATTAGGTTGGACTGCCCAAGGAGTGGAGATTATCCGCATTGATGAAGCCCAAGGAGAATTTGGTTTTGACCGAATAAAAGAGCTGGTAGCAGAATACGAAGTGACACAATTTGTGGTCGGCTTACCAAAGAATATGAACAATACTATCGGCCCACGTGCCGAAGCGTCACAGGCGTATGGTAAAAAATTGGAAGAGCTTTTTCATCTACCTGTTTTTTATCAAGATGAACGCCTAACAACAGTTCAAGCAGAGCGCATGTTAGTTGAACAAGCCAATACATCACGTGCTAAGCGCAAAAAGGTAATTGATAAATTAGCCGCCGTGATGATTTTGCAAAATTATTTAGATCGCAGCGATACCAAGTCGCCTTTATAGGAAAGAGGAAAGTATATGACAGAACATAATCACGACCACAACCACGATCATGAAGGACATGAACACATTACCTTAGTAGATGATCAAGGCAATGAAACACTTTACGAAATCTTATTAACCATTGATGGCCAAGAAGAATTTAATCGTAATTACGTTTTATTGTATCCAGCAGGCGCGTCAGAAGACGAAGATGTTGAATTACAAGCCTATGCTTACATCGAAAATGAAGATGGCACAGAAGGCGAATTAGAACAAATCGAAACAGAAGCAGAATGGGATATGATTGAAGAAGTTTTCAATACATTCATGGCTGAAGAAGAAGAATAAGATTTTTAGAGGGCAGAATCATTAGTATATAGGGATTCTGCCCTTTTTCTTCTTTTTTGAATGCCAAATTGAATGCCATTAGATTATCAGGCATTAAGATGTTGAACAAACTTATCAACAGTTTGTACTTTTGTCTCTTTACTTAGATGACCATAAGTATCCATTGTAATTTTGATTGAAGCATGTCTTAGTCGATCTTGTACGTCCTTTAATGATGCACCAGCGTCTAGAAGAAGGCTAGCATGTGTATGCCTTGTCACATGGATACCTAGAAAGGGAACGCCAGCTCTTTCGGTAATTGTTTGTAACCGTACATAGATAGCATGATGAGTCACGATTTGTTTATAAATACCGCAAAAAATCATTTCAGGATTGGTTAATCCAATGTGCAACATAAATTCTTTTTGATTTAATTGCCATTTTTTTAGGAAAGACAAGGTAACATCATCAACTGAAATTGTGGCTGAACTGGTATCTGTTTTCGGTGAAGAGACCTTATAGCCGTGTTTTGTTTGACTGAGAGTTTTGTTGATAGTGACTGTTTTTTCATCGAAGTTGATGTCATTCCAGTTTAAGGCAAGAGCCTCGCTGATTCGACAACCTGTGTAAAATAAGAAACGCATAAGTGTCTTATCATATTCAGAACGGTATGTTCCACTCTTTGACTGAAGATACTCAGAAATTTTTTTTACTTCTTCCTTGGTGTAGGCTTTAACCTTTTCTGTGGTTATTTGCTTTTCACGTTTTGGCATCATAATATGTGACAATGGATTGTTTGTTATAATGCCAAGATTTATCGCGTATTCAAATACTCTTTTTGCAGTTGAATGCAGTATTCGGTACTGATCTGTTTCTTTTGCCCATTGATTAATGATTTCTTGTGCCATCCGTACAGTCACTTTATTCACTCTTAGGTCACCATATTTTGGTAGAATCCATTTTCGAAACTTAATTTCGGTTTTCATGAAGGTTACTTCTTTTACAGTAGTTTTATAAGTGTCCAGCCACAAATCATAAACTTGTTGAAAAGTCTCATTTCCATCTTTTTCGAGACCTTTTTGTTCAAAGTCCACTTGCAATTTAGCTAAAGCAAGTTGGGCTTCTTTTTTTGTTTTAAAATTTCTTCGAGTGGTTTTAATGGGTTTACCTGTTACTTTGTCAGTTCCCAGATAAGCTTGGAACTTCCATGCTTTATCTCCGTTCTTTTTTTCATATTGATCAAAATTAGCCATTTTAATTTTCCTCCTATTGTGTGGGGCACATAGGAAAGGAATGAACTTTCGTTACTTGTTCTGTTGTGCTTCTTGAATGAAGGCTAAGTCTTTTGCGGTTTTCTCGATTTCTTCAAACGGTAAGTTGTCAAAGAAGACTGGTTTCATCTCTGGTTTCCCATGACGATCCAAAATCGGATTTCCTTCTTCATCCAAACGTATTTGTGGGGTAAAGAAACGTTCAATAAAGGCTAGCTTTTCTGCTACCTCATCTATTTCTTTCACTGTATGGCTATTCAAAATTTTCGCCAAAGTAAACAAGTTTTGGACTTTTTGATCGTATTCGTCAATGCGATCGAGAATAACCGTTGTTTCGGAGACCGCAATCTCTTTTGGTGAACCAAAGAGCTGAATCGGTGTCGCATGAAAGACCGTCGCAAATTTTTCCAAGCTCTCAAAGGTCGGGTAACGGATTCCCCGTTCGATATTGGAGATGGTTTGTTTTTGTACACCAATCTTTTCGGCCAATTCCGTTTGGGAAAGTCCCATTTCTTTTCGTAAACGTGCGACATTGCCGCCAAAGTTTTCTATCATTTTCCTCACCTCGGCTCTATCATAAGCGCTTTCCCTAAAAAATTCAAGCAAAAAATAAACGAAATAGTATTTCAAGTAAACTTTTTAAATATACTTGACATCTATTTTGAATCGCGGTAGAGTGTACGAAAAGATACTATTTTATTTATTTATAGTTCTTTTAGTTTTAAAAAGAAAATATAAGGATGTGAAAAGGATGTCGGTATTGGAACAAGCGCTCCTGGATTGGCAAAAAGATCAGACCAATCAATTCTTTGCCCTGTTAGAAACCCGCTTGGAAGAAACACAAACCCAGCAGGATATCGTCAAACAAAAATATTGTGCAGCGCATTTCAATGTGAGTGTTAATACATTGAAAGAATGGGTTCTTCAGGGCTGTCCAGAAATTCGATTGGACTCAGGTATGGTTTTATACAGCATTCAGGCGGTGAGAAGATGGTTATTAACCTATCAAAACTAAACAAAGGTGTGGGGCCAAGGAAAGGAGCCGGTGTTGGGTTGGGGTGGTTGCCGCAGCCGTTGCCTCGACTGCGATGGCTGAAAGCTAATCAGCAGGCGAGGCTCACGGACGCGTGGAACGCACAGGTCTTTTGCGAACACCAGACACTGGCTAAGCGTAAGGTGCCTTTCTAATAGCACCTTATAAAGAGAAAAATAATGGCTAATAACTACCGGAAAAATGCGAAAAAAACCGATACTACCAAGCTTTTGAACAACAAAAAAGATTTGCGAACCATCGCAAATTTTAAAGGAGGTGACCAAATGACCAAAAGTACCCAGAATGTGCTAGGAAAAGTAGATTGGTTTCAAGCGGTCTTGCATCAAGTCAGTTATCAGACCGTCTTTCAAGACTTATTAAAAATCAATTTAGAATCCGTCTCGATTCAAGCAGGTAGTTTAAAACATGAAGAATATGATATTGTGTACACCTGTGGTTTTCTCAAATACTATACCTATCATCAGCCAGAAAAGGCCAAAGAACGCGGAACCCTTGTCTTAAGCGGGCAAGCCTGTACCACTTATGAATGGATTTTGCTTTCGTATAACCCCAAGGCGAATGTCTTTCAAGAACTCGCCACCCGTTTTTACGAGTATGCTAGTCAAACCGCCTTCACCTTTGAAATCAAGCGGCTAGATTTAGCCTTAGATGATTACAATGAAGTGCCCTACTTCACGGTAGAACAACTCCACAATAAGTTGAAACGGAAGCAATTCCTTTCAAAAGGACGAAGCTATCAACTCCATGACAGCGAGTTTGATGCCAAACAACGGGCAAAAACGGTTAGTATCGGCGTTAGAGGATCGGCTTGTATGTTTCGGGCCTACGACAAAGCCAAAGAAATGGCCAAAGATTTTGATGGAGCAAAACAAGAGGAAATTCTGGCTCGGGCTCCCCAAATTCGGTTGGAAGTCGAAACACGAAATGACGTAGCAGATAGTCTCTTTCGAACCATTGCTTTTTTACCGCAAGATCAATGTATCGCAAACTTAATTCGAGGATTTCTACAAACGGAACTTACCTTTTACACCGACGGCTCCTTAAAGCAGGTCTGTCGTTGGTGGCAGGACTACCTAAAACCAAGTCTAGTTCCCACTATCACCCGGCAATATCAAGTGAGTAGCTTTGACCGTTCCTTGAACTGGTATGAATACGGTGGACCCATGGCATTAACTCAAGCACTCTTTTTCTTGCATCATGAGGGTGTCGGGATTGACCCAAGTTTGTTAGAGATTCGCCCCAATTATGAATGGACACCCGAACTTTCTGATCGCATGATTCAATACGTCAGTGAGCAACAACGTCCCGATTTGATTCCACTTATTCAAGAACGCACCAAAAAAGCGTCCGTCACTTCCCAATAAGTGAACGAACGCTCTGTTAAAAAATTTTCTAAACCAAGTATAGCAAAGAAAGGAAGAATATACGATGCCAAAAATGTTAAGTATTAATGATTTTGATTTCGGAGCCATTGGCCCAACCTTTGAACTAGATGAGGTCACCCCAAAATTTGCGACCGAAACCCGCACTGATGAAAATGGTCAAGTCATTCTAGATCGTGAAAACAAACCAAGAAACTTCTATACCGATGAGATTATCGGGTACAAATACTCAGTGACCATCCTGGAAGGAAAGTTCCGTAAAAAAGCAACGCAAGTCACCGTCAACACCTTAGATCATCCGATTGACAATGACGAAATTATGAAACGTGAAAGTGTCAAATGCCGGTTTGAGAACTTACAACCAAGTAGACCTGGGCACCCGATGTATTACAAGGCAGATAAGATTGTATTGTTAGGAAATCAGAAATAGAAATGTATATTCATAAATAGCAAAGACTCCATCAATTTATTTTTGAAAACTCATTAAACAGCCTAATCTATCATGTCAATTTAGAAAAGGTTACTTCTCTCGATTCAGGACAGTTTTTTAGTGTTTTGAGATAAAAAACCAAACAAAGAAGAAACTGGTGGTATCTTGTATATGTAGCATAAATCTATTTGAAAGGGAGTTTTATCATGCAAAAGTTTCAAAAACTAAACGAACAAGAAATGAAACGATTAATGGCAGGGTATAGCTCAAAAGATTGTCTAAAAGACATTGGTAAAGGAGTAGGGGCAGGAACTGTAGCTGGTGCAGCTGGTGGCGGATTAGCTGCTGGCGGTTGTCTGACGGGAGCTGTTGGAAGTATTTGGGACCAATGGTAAAAGCATTAATTTTCTCTGCTGTAATCTCTTTAATTGCATTGGGTAACTACCTAAAGAAGAAAGATTTACCTTCGAAAAAGAAATTGATTTTAACAGTTGCCATAGCAATCTTTTTGATTATCTATGAATTTTTCTGGAGTATTCTAACTTGATAGATAATGTCATTTACATTTTAGAGAACAGAATAAAGACAAATTGTTACTAACTTAAAATTTTTTGAGAAATTAATCTGCATCATGGATTTGTATTGAGACGTTCTATGATGCAGATTTCTATTTTCTTAACGATTTATTAGCTAATAATTCAATTAATTGAAAAAATTGAAGGTGTTCGTTTTGAAAAAAATTGTCAAAGCAGCAATAAGTGTACTAATTGTAGTATCAATTTTCTCGGCTTACCTGCCACAAACTGTTTTTGCAGCAGAATCTGTCATTGATACAAATGAACAACAGCAATCAATAAAAAAGTAACTACAAATGAATAAATGTTAAAAGTAAAATAATATAGAGTCATTACTAAAATAATGGTGGTGGCTCTATTTGGGTATTGTCTAGCCTTAAGCTAATTTATCTCCATTTGTGAGGTACATGACAAAAGAATTAAGGCTAAATTACTACCAAGCAAATTAAATGTATTGTTGTACTAGAGATTATTGGAAGAAATGCTAGGTTGAATGGGAATCAATCGGATTAAGATGATAAGAATCAATTGAAAAATAATCCAAATGATTGGAGAGCCTAAAAAATTCTTCATTTTTCCCTTACGAGAAGCTAGGAAAATATTGTATAGAACAAACTATTTGGGTAAATAAAAAAGAAAACTCCTTAGACTCTATCTTTTAAACCATAAAGAAACAAGGAGCATGCAACCCTCTATCTTTTCAAATAGGGATTCTGACCCTTGTTTCTGATTTTAATATAGAAATCTTTGTTTTGGATCTACAGATACATCAGGAGTCGGAAACAAACCAATTATTAATAGTTTCTAACAAGTTATCTGTTCCTTGAGAAGATAGAAGATCTTGATCACTATCCTTTAGTAATGAAAAATCGACCTTATAATCTGGAGGAATGGGTTGGTTATTAAAAATACACTGTCCATTTATTGGGAAGTTAACTTCATAATACCCTACGGTGTAAATAAGCCACCAAAGCTCCTTTGAGTTATGATTAGAAAAAAAGCGATTCATATTAACTGAAGTATAACCGGCGGATGGGAGGCCAAAAACTCTTACGTTAGGATTATTTCGTAGTGCTAGTATAAGGCTTTCTGCTGCGCTGGAAGTTTTATCATTTGTTATAACAGCGACTTTTTGATTTAAGATTTTTTCTTGTTGTGAAGGAAGCCAAGATGTAGATAACGTATTGATAGTGCCAGGAATACCTCCGAGTAGTTGAGCATTTTTTAATAATACAGGGTATCTATTTCTGTGGTTGTCTATTTCGTTAAAAAGTACACCATCAGGAATCAAAGAACTGGTACCAAGAATCATTGGTTCTCGAGCGCCTCCGTGATTATTAGATAGATTTAAAACAATATTTCCTGATGCGTGATTAATCAGTTTAGCAAGTGTAGAAGCATAATCTTCTAAAAAGTTCTTATCGTCTGGACTGTATGCACTTGGAATGTTGATGATTGTCAAGTTTTTATATTTTGAGATTGTAGGGAAATTACTATTTTCGAATGTTTGAAACTCTTCATCAGAAGTAATTTTCACTAAAGAGCTATGTTTATTGATACTATAAAGCAACCCATTCCAATCATCTACATTATTTATTTTTTTTCCGTAACTAGTTAGTTTTGAAATAGTTTTCCATGTGGGTTGATCGTTGATAATTTCGTATTGTGATAGAGTAGAAAAAATTTCATATCCACGGGAATCAATTGATTTCGGATGTATCCAAAATAGAGAAAGAGAACCAAAAATAATGATCCCGATACCGCTGATAAAACTTAGATATTTTTTGATACGCATAATGCTGCTCCTACAGATAAATTAAACAGATGATTCTATCTTTTACGACAAAGGTTCTGACCGCCACCGATGTAACCAAGTGTATCGGAATCAATTGGGCAGGCGCCTTGATGGGGATAGGTAGTGCCACCTAATGCCATATCGTAAGGATTAGTTTTCCCATCGGGATTAAAAAAGGCACCTTTGGGAGGTGTAACTCCACCCCCACTGATTTTAGTCAATTTCAAATGACTTAGTTCTTTCAAGTTTTGCATAATAAAACTCCCTCTCGAAAAGATTTATGTTACATATACAAGATACTACTGATTTCTTTTCTATTTGTTTTTTTATCTCAAGACAAAAAAACTATCCTAAAACGTAAAAAGTGGTTCTTTTCTAAATTGTCGTGATAGATTAGCAACTTGATTGTTTCTTTAGAATCAAATAAAACCTCTGAAAATCTACGATATGTGAGAGAACGTATATGAGTTAAAATCTACTTTGAAATATAGTAATTGATGAAAATAATCGAAAAAGACATCATACTTTTTTCTACCACTAAAAGTAGTGATTTTTTGAAATTACAGTTCGTCGCAAGTTATATCTTATTTATTTTATCAATTCGTTTTTCCAATTATTTCCTAAAAATAAAAAAATAGATAATTTGAACCGCCCCACCAAAAGTTAGACCAAAAATCTAGGCTTTTGGGGTCGGTATTTTTATGTCTAAATATAGTTTTGAATTCAAATTGGAAATTGTTCAAGGATACCTGGATGGGAAAGGAGAGTATGTTTTTTTAGCAGAGCTGTAGGCAGTCAAGCAGGGAGCTAAATCAGAGATTGGATGAATTTCTACTGTGAGCTCGGTGGCACTTCAGTTCTTTAACCTACTGCTTTTTCCATGATTTAAAATTGGTTTTTATCACCATAATCTGATCGGTAAACTCCATTCAACCCAGCTTTCCTTCCAATGGTACTTAGCTCCATTATCCATTCATTTTGCATAGAGGAAAACTTGAGCTTTTTTGTAACAGCAGTAAACGAAATGTAATTCACGAGCCGATTGACCAGTGGGGCCTGCTCAATCTTAGGATCGTCAAGTTTTTGATAGACTTTCATTAACACATCTTGAATATCCTTAAACGAGCTATCTTTGCTTTTTTCAAGATCGTTGAAGAGATCATGAATAATTTTCTGTGCTGCTCGTTCCCTTTGATTTAACATTTTCCTGGCACCGCCCCACCAAGCCAGCCTCCAATTGCGTACTGGGCTAGACAGCCTCCAGTAATTCCCCATTCAACCCAGCACTTCTTTGAATCACAGTATAGACCATTACCATAGTAAGTTGCTCCTCCGGTTACTTTTTTTAATTCTACTAATGAGATTTTCTCCACGTTTTTCATTTTCTATTCCTTCTTTCCAAATTATATTATTTGAAATATCACTTTTAAGCTAGCGATACTATTTTGGGCTTTTCTTTGTAATTGAATGAATATTTAAAAGTAGTACAACTGCTAAAATAACTATCTTAATAGTTAGCGACCCTGTATTTTTATATGGCTTTAAAATAAAGAAGAATAAGCTAAATGTAATTACTAGAACAAAAATATCTACTGGTTCCATCCGTTCTTTTATTTCATTGCCTTTTTTAAGGAGCATTATAGCCGATAACTCCTCCAATAATTCCTCCAATTACACCACAACCAGCCATAGCCCACGGTCCTCCAGCAGTACACCACTTTACGCCCGTTGCAGCACCACTTAAGCCACAGGTTAATGTATTAGTAGCTTTTCCACTACCTGTAATATCTTTTAAATTGTGCAATTCTAATATTTCATATTTCATTTTTTCGTCTCAATCTACTTTTATTTTTTTGAATCAAGCCCAGCTGTAAATCCTCCAGCTACTGCACCGTATATTGCTCCTAAAGCGCTACATACTGGAGAACCAACTACTGTTGGTGCGCAAATTGCCGCTCCCACCGCTGCACCACCGGCAGCTCCGCCACCCATAGCATATATAAGATCCTTAAAAGAGCCACCTCCTTGAACGACTTTCATTTCCAAAGTTGATAATTTTTCCCCTATTTTCATAACAAACACACCCCATTTTTTATTTTTTGGTACGAGAAAATTGTATTCAAATCTACATCTTTGATATGATTTCTTCAATTGTATAAAGCTTAGAAGATGCTATACCAGTTCCTAGTACAGTATAATTTTTTAATTGGTTCGGAGTGACTTGAGTAGCTTCATAAATATTTTTTTGTAAAGTAGTATCGATTCTATTTAAATAATCCGTAATTAATCTGCGCTGTTTCTTTTTTCTGATTTGAACTGGTAGAGTAGTTAAGACTATTATGCCGATTAATAAAAACGACATCGCTAAACTATTCAAAAATGCATTTGAAAAGTATATTGCTGTCAACCCAATTATCGCTATAGAAGCAGTTAAAAAGAGATCCTTTTTTTCGTTCTTCGGCATCCTCCTTATAAAGATTTATTTTTGTGAAATCCAGTCTTGTCCTGCACCGACTAGAAGTATCAATTCTTCTTTGCTTAAACTTTGAACATTTTTCATAGTAAAACTTCCCATATAATTTTTATTACGAGAAAAATATATCATTCGAATTGAATTTTTAATTTAATTTGTCTCAAGATGATAATATTTTGTACTGAAATGTAAACGACCCTATTCATCTGTGTCTTTTTAGTGTAATTTTTGTTTATTTTCGTTTCAGCTGCAGTTCTATTCACTTTAGGATACGAATGAGAGATTTCAGGACAATTCGGAATAATATTCTGTGAATACAAGTATATTTATACCATATTAAGTGCTAGAGAAGGTGTAAGTACAATGAGAAAAATAAAATTGATTAAGCAACATGATGAAAAAGATTGTGGTGTTGCCTGTCTTTCTATGATCCTAAATTTTTATGATACGAGCGTTCCTATCAGTAAATTACGCTTAATGTCAGGGACAAACAGCCAAGGTACCTCAGCTTTTGGATTAGTCCAAGCATTAAATGATTTCCAATTTCAAACGCAGGTTTTTCAAACTGATGAATCAATTTGGAATGAAGAATACGTGACCTATCCATTGATTGCTCACGTAATCATTGATGGAGCATTCTTCCATTACGTTGTCGTTTATGGAATGAAAAATGGGAAGTTGCTTCTGGCTGATCCGGCTAAAGGAAAAATTGAACGAACGCCAGAAGAATTTTCTTCGATATGGACAGGAATCTTATTAACTACTACTCCTACTGAGAATTATCATCCCATACAAGATAGATCCAATGGTTTATTCTCTTTTGTTCCGTTATTGGCAAGTCATAAGAAGACAATTGCCGGTATTGTACTTCTTTCTTTTATATTAACTGTGTTTGGCATCATAGGTTCTTATTATTTTCAAGTGATAATTGATCGAATTGTTCCTTCAAGATCTGTTAACTTATTAGAAATCATCTCAATAGGTCTTTTGTCAATGTATGTGATACAAACACTATTCCAGTATTTTAAACAGTATCTTTTAATTAGGTTAGGACAACAGCTAAGTTCTTCGATTATGCTGAAGTATTTCAACCATGTTTTGAATTTACCAATGAACTTCTTTTCAACAAGAAAATCAGGGGAGATTGTCTCAAGATTTTTAGATGCAAACAAAATTATCGATGCCTTGGCAAATGCCACACTATCCCTATTTTTAGATGTATCAATGGTTATATTTATTGGAACTGCTTTGTTTTTACAAAATCGTCTTTTGTTTTTAATTAGTTTCAGCACACTTCCAATTTACGGTTTAATCGTCTTTCTATTTATGAAACCATTTGATCGAACTAATGAAGAACAAATGGAATCTGGTGCTGTAGTCAATTCTCAGATTATTGAAAGCTTGAAAGGGATAGAAACTATAAAGTCCTTTAATGCGACAGATCAAGTATTTGATAAAGTTCAGAGTCAATTCAAAGAGATGATGGATAAATCATTCAAAAATGCGAATCTTGATAATCTACAATCGAATTTAAAAACGGCGCTTCAAATAATAGGTTCTACCACGTTATTGTGGGTTGGTACGTACTTAGTAATTGAGGGGAGCCTGTCTATTGGACAATTGATTACTTATAATGCCCTGATGTCTTTCTTTACAACACCTTTGCAAAATATCATTAATCTTCAGGTAAAGATTCAAACGGCAAAAGTAGCTAATGATCGATTAAACGAGGTTTTCTATCTGGATCGAGAATTTCTGGGTGAGGCAACCAGTCAACAAATGAATAATGCTGAATTGTTTACGAAAGAGCCATTAATCGAAGTAAGGAACATATCTTTTGCCTATGGATTCGAAGAAAATGTTCTAAATGATCTTTCCTTTTCAATTAATTCAAATGAGAAAGTAGCAATCGTTGGGATGAGCGGATCTGGTAAATCAACGTTAGCCAAATTACTTATGAACTTTTATAGTGCTGAAAAGGGAACCATACGCATTCAAGGTATTTCTATTCAAGATATCTCAAGGATTGGTTTGAGAAATATGATTGGATATGTATCACAGGAAACTTTCTTTTTTAGTGGCAGTATCTTTGAAAATCTGATTTTTGGTTTAGACTATCACCCCACAGAGGAACAGATTATTTGGGCATGTGAAATGGCTCAGATAAAAGAATATATTGAAGGATTACCCCTTAAATTTCAGTCACCTATTGAAGAAGGTGCTAGTAATCTCTCCGGTGGTCAAAAACAGCGATTAGCTATTGCAAGAGCTTTACTAAAGAATTCAGATATTCTGATACTTGATGAGGCAACTAGCGGATTAGATACTCGTATAGAACACCGTATCATTCAAAACTTAATGAATATGGAGAACAAAACTATTCTATTCATAGCACATCATTTATCTATTGCTAAAGATTGTGATCAAGTATTTGTTTTAGATAATGGACAACTAGTCGAATCTGGCACGCATCAACAATTGAGAACACTAAATCGAACATATGAAGAACTCTGGGAAATGATGACAACCGCATAAAAAATGATGAAAATAGAGGTCTGTTAATACACTGCCTATTTTATATGATTCTTGCTATAATTAGAGGACTATCAGAATTAGGAGTGTTTTTATGGTATTACTTGATTCTCTTTCTTACTTTTCAATAGAGTTCTTTGATCTTATTTTACTATTTATATTGATACACTTATTAACCAACATAAGGTCCAAATTATTTCTTATAGGTATATTGTTACTATTAATACCTCTTACACTAATTTCAATGATGGATGCATTTTTAGGAATACTTGCAGTCATTCTCTCAATAGTTTTATTTTGTATTTATAGATGGAAACGAAATGATATACGCATTCTTATCAGTGATCTTTTTGGGGTACTCCTTTCAGTATTGATATATTGGATCATTCCATTTTTTACTTCTAATTTAGCTAGATTTATTTTTAGTCTTAAAATGGATGCATTAAATAATCGAGGAGCTTTAGTAGTAGTTGTTGTGATTGCAATGAATTGGCTTTTTTCCCTAGGAATTGCAATAATAATTCAGCGTAAAATATTAAGACAATCCTTGTCATTGGAAGAAAATAAAATTTTTACCATGCAACTAGCTATATTAGTCATCATAATAATTTTATTTAGTGAAGTTTTAAGAAAAATGCAAGCTCTGGGTATTTTTAGCCTGATAATGCTTGGATTTCTTATTGCCCAGTTTTCACTTACAATTTATTTTACCTATCTCTCAATAAAAAAGAATCAAGAAAAAAGGGAGCTTGAAAATTTAAAAGAAAAGATGGATATGATGAATAGCTATACAAGTGATGTAGAAAGAAACTATCAAGAGTTAAGACAATTCCGTCATGATTATAAGAACCTTTTAATTGGTTTAAATGCATCACAAGAAATGAATGAAATAAATCGTGAATATTTGGCTGAGATGTTAGACTACTCACATCAGATGATTGACAATAGCGTTATGCGTTTTTCTGAAATTAGTAACATTCAAGTTCAATCTTTTAAGTCTCTTATGGTTACTAAACTATTGCAAGCAGAACAAGAAAACATAACCGTGCATTTTGAATGCCTAAAACCAATAAGTAATTTTAATCTAGAAGAAGTTAAACTAGTTCGGATAGTTGGAATACTGATGGATAATGCAATAGAGGCCGCGAAAGAATCGTCTGATAAAATACTAAATGTTTTAGTAATTGCAAATATTGATATGATAGAAATTTCTATCGAGAATTCATATAAAGGAAAGTTACCTTCATTAGGTTTAATGAATAAAAAAGGGTTTAGTAGTAAGGGACCAGGTAGAGGTCTAGGATTAAACAACCTAAATGAAATATTATCAACAACAAAACAAGCTGATATTACGCACTATGCCGCTGATCAGCTATTTATTTCTACTCTAAATATAAAGAAAGCGTGATTAGTATGGCTTTGCCAATTTTCTTATGTGATGATGATTCAGCATTAGTTCAATACTATAAGTCTGTGATTGAAAACTGGATCATGATCAATGATTATGATATGGAGCTCATTTTCGCAACTACAGATCCGGATGATATTTTTCTATATCTGAAAAAAAATAGTATTACCAATTGTTTATTCTTTTTGGATATTGATCTCGGTACGTATCTTGATGGTATCGATATTGCTCAACAAATTAGAAGTGATAACGAGTTCGCACAAATTGTTTTTATTACTTCACATCAGGAACTAGCAATAAAGACCCTACAAAGACAGATATCACCATTAAATTATATCGTGAAGGATAGTCAGACTGAAAAAAATCAAATTCAAAAAGTACTAAATAGTTGTCACCAAAAAACTTTTGTTGATCGTTTACCTAACCAACGACATTTATCATTTTTGATGGGTTCAAGAAGTATCAGAGTAAATATTTCGACTATTTATTTTATCGAAACTTCTCCAACCCCCCATAAATTAATTCTATATGGTGAGGATATTATGTATGAATTTTATGGAAAGATGGATGATTTAACAGATGAGTATCCTGAATTGCTTCGTGTACACAAATCATTTTTGATCAATCCACAACAGATAAAATCAATTGATTACAAATCTCGCACTATAATATTTCCAGAGGAATACTCGTGTAATTTTCCACTTGTTAAAACTAAGCTATTGAAAAAAATGTTTCATAATTAGTTGATTAAGCTTTATCAGTATGCATCTAAAAATCTCGCATATATATTCGGTGAGTTTTTAGATGCTTTTTTGCCATTTTTCAGTCATATGAATTCCAAAGATGTAAAAACTGTTGTATACAAAACGAATTTGACATACTTGTACATATCGTAAGTGTTTAATTTTGTTATAGTGACTATATTAAAATTAGTTTCATTTTTTCAAAAAATATGTTCATATGACTTAATTTAGATTTTGAGATAAAAAAATACGATGTTATGACAATTTAATCCCTTCTTATATGGAGAGTCATATACTTTAGTTACTAATTAAGAGGAGTGATTACATATTGAATAAGAAGAAGCTTACGAAGCAAGAAGCAAAAGCTATCAGAGGGGGAGCGCCAAGTGGTGGATCAATATTTTCGGGAGGGAAAAATGCAGTACAAGATCTGTTTAATAAAGTGAAAGACTACTTTAAATAGTCAACGTCTCATACCGCAACATTCATGATTTGATCTGTGAGTTGAGAGTTTAATTACTTGTTACTACTATCGTTCTTGTATTTTTCAAGATTGATTTTAGATATTTCATGTTAAAATTATTTTTTGTAATGTTCACTGTGCTAGAATTTTCTTGTGAAAATAATAAATTGGAGGTTTTTTGAATGGGAAAAGTAACGATGTTGTCAGTTGAAGATACCAAAAAAGTAATTGGAGGTAGTGCTTGGAGTAAATTAGGACAAGTTGTTGGTGGGTTAGCTACAGGAGCTGCTGGAGGTGCAGGCTTAGGAACTGCAATTTGTGGACCTGCTTGTGGTGTTGTTGGTGGACTGTATGGTGCTGTAGCCGGTGGTGCTGCCGCTGGTTGGGATGCAAAAAAATAAAGGGGGGGGTTGACTATGAATGAAAAAGCATGCACAGTTTATCTTTCTAATCAGGAATTAAAAGCAATTGGGGGAGGTAGTGCAGTAGGAATTTTAGGTACTACTTTATCAGGAGCAACCGCAGGTGTAAAAATATGTTCGGCTGGTGGACCATATGCAATGGCTGCTTGTGGGGTAGGTGGTGCTTTGCTAGGAGCTGGTTTCGGTGCATGGACAGGTGCCTAAGAAAATCTTTGGAATAAAAGTTCAAGACTGGTTCATTTCAATAACTAACATAGTAATGTTTGTCATTTTTTCTAAAATATGGAATGGGGAAAGAGTGTTATCGAAATTTCTATTTTTAGGCTTTGTTATATTAGTAAATATTTTTATTTTATGTAATTCAAAATCAACAGGCTCAAAAGAATAACTCTATGAAAATTCATCTACAATTAAAATAGACTAAAAATAAAATTGAAGGCCTATAACAATCTGTAAAGATTAAGGAAGTAAATGATTCTGAACTAATTAATCTACTGAAAAGTGATGATTCATATTGAATCTTGGTTGGCTATAAAGAATGACCTTACTGCCGAGAGTTTTCAAAAATGTTAACACTACACTAGCTGATCTTAAGTCTTTTAATTACTAATTCGAATCAGTACAATTAAGAATCAAAATACAATTTAATCGGTAGAGGATGAGATTAATATCTCGTCCTCAATTTATTCTGAAAAATGGTACTTTTTTCGAAAAGATTAAAACAAATAGTTAATCCGTATATCTGAAAAGCTCAGACATCTGCATATTGACTGGTACATAGATCTTCACGAAAATGTTCACTACATGAGGTTTAAGTATTGAAGTCATTATTAATGCCTAATTCTTTAAACACTTCAGATAAATGAAGTCTCTTTGAAAGTGTTGGAACTAAAATTGCTCTATATTACTTTCCTATGTGCCCCAATTTTGAATGCCAATTTGAATGCCATTCTTTTGATTTTTAGTTCTATCTAGTGATATTTGAAGGTTCTCACTGCTTCTAAAAATATTGATATTCCATAGATTGATGTCTATTACACCGCAGAAAACATTCATGGCTGAAGAAGAAGAATAGTCTTAAATCTCTAGAAACCTTGCCCTGCAAGGTTTCTTTTTTTCACTTATTTATTTTTTCATCAGAACCCATGTAGATTACCTTAGCTGTACACGCACAAAAAAACTCAGAGCATATTTCAATTATGCTCTGAGCTAATAGCTCAAATATTTTAATGTGACATAAAAATGAGTTAACTATTTTTTGCAACTGAAATTTATTCTCTACTATTTAGTAACCTGTAAAATTAAACCGTTAAATATTTTTCAAAAAAGGCAGTTAATTTTTCGACTGCGGGATCGACCGCTTTTGGTTGATCGTATAAGTCATAGTGACTGATATTAGGTAAAACTAGAATATCTTTTTCCTTTGATGCTGCTCTGGTATAGACTTCAAAGCCATTGCGGTAAGAAGCAAAGCCACCAACTTTATCTCCAACGATAATCTGAAGGGGTTGGGTTAAGAATTTTTCCAATAAAATATTAGTATCAAAACCAAGAATAGCTGCGTAGTTTGTAAATGGTACCAAGTTTGTTGCAAGTGAATTGTAACCTCTGTCTGTGCGGTAGTAGTCGACAGCTTCTACAAAATCAATATCTGTCATCCCAGATTCTTTTAATTCTTTTGGTGAATTGGGAATCCAATTTACTTCTAAGACATCTGCGCCACGTGCTTCTGCTGTGCGTTGTTGCCCAATTTTATCTAGCATGGCTAACAAATTATCTTCTGGACCAAAAGCACCACGGAATGTTGCGCCAATATTAGCCGGAGCGACACCTGCAACAGCTTTAATGCGGCGTTCTGTTTTTGCAGCATTAATCGTGTAACCACCGCCTGCACAAATGCCTACTGCGCCAATTCGATTTTCATCGACATAATTAAGTGTAACGAGGTAATCAATAGCTGAACTAATATCTTCCGTCCGTACAAAAGGATCTTCTGTATTACGAGGATCACCTTCACTACGGCCTTGATAAGAAGCATCAAAAGCGATTGTGACAAAACCATTTTGTGCTAATCTTTCTGCATATAAGCCTGATGTTTGCTCACCTACGCTACTGGTGGGATGAGAAACTACAAGTGCAGGATATTTTTTGTGGGCATCAAAATTATTTGGTACAAAAATATCGCCAACAAGATTAAAATGACGTCCTTTAAATGTTACAGTTTTTTTATCTACCATCCTATTTCCTCCTTTATTAATTCCCTTGTGTTGTTTATGACACACATGTATAATAACTCTCGAGATGAGCAGTAGGCAATTACCACTTAAAGGTAGAATGTAAAATAATACCCACTTTTTCATAAATTGGGTATTATTTAAGAAAGAAGGATAAATAATGCAACTAGAGGGAAAAAAAGTTGATCGTCGGATTTTGAAAACAAAGAAGGCAATCAAAGCTGCTTTTATCGACTTAATTATGAAAAATGAAATTGATGCTATCTCAATTGCGATGATCACAGAACAAGCTGATATTGGACGCAAAACTTTTTATCTTCATTATTATGATAAATACGATTTAATGGATCAGATTATCGCAGAATATTTAGGGCAATTAGGTCTACGCTGCGATCAGAATAAAATGAAGCGCTTAGGCTTTGAAGCCTCCACTTTGGAGTGGTTTACCTTTTTAGATGAGAACTTTTCACTTTTTGCGCGTTTATTTCAAAGTAAGGCGGCTACTTCATTTCGCAAGCAGTTTTTAGTTTTTGTGGGCGAGCAATTGCGTAAAAAAGAAAAATTAGTTGGATCAGCGATTAATCTGGAATTTAAATTACAATTTTTGAGTTATGCAATTACGGGGATTATTGAGGAGTATATTATGAAAGATTACCGACATAAAAAGCAAGATGTAGCCAAACAATTAAGTATTATCGTCAAACAAAATTTAACGCTCTAGCTGAAAATTGTGATGGCTCAATCTTAGCAGCTTAAAAATATTTTTTTCAAAAGTAATTGTCAAAAAAATTATAAATACGCAACAAATTAGGAAGAAGGGGTAATATGAAAGTTTTAGTCGTAGGTGCCAACGGGAAAGTAGCACGACACTTTGCAGATCAAGTTAAAGAACACCCTACAATTGCAGAAAAAGCAGTTATTCGCAGTGAGGAGCAACTTGCATTTTTTAAAGATCGGAAGATTGAAACAGTTTTGTTAGATATTATCAATAACTCAATTGAAGAATTTTCTGTAGCAATGAAAGATGTGGATGCAGTCGTTTTTAGTGCTGGTGCTGGTGGTAAGGGATTGGATAAAACAATTATGGTCGATTTAGACGGAGCGATAAAGATAATGACTGCTGCCCAACAAGCAGAAGTTAAGCGATTTGTGATGGTAAGTACATTTAAAACTGGTCGCAAAGAAATTAGTCGTGAAATAAAAGCCAATTCTAGTTTAGCTCCATATACAATCGCTAAAAATTATGCGGATGAATGGCTAAAAAATCGGACTGATCTTGATTGGACCATTATTCATCCTGGCTCTTTAACAGATGAGAAGGGGACTGGAAAAATTACTTTAGCGGATAGTTTAACTAAAGAACTTGAAAAAGCATTTATTTCACGAGAAGATGTCGCTACTGTGATTTTGGCAGTCTTAGAAAATCCCAATACGATTGGTAAAGAATTTGAAATTATTACAGGCGAGACACCAATTAACACTGCGTTAGAGTCTTACAAATAAATTTTAAATTCATAATGAAAAGAAAATAAAGCAGCGTTTTATTTTTAAATCTTTAAGTAAAAATCATAACAGTTGTCTTTGATAGATAAAAAGTATATTTTGAAATTAGTGAAGATACAATCAATTGCTTATGAGTAGTTGTAGGTGAACTAATGGAGGGGTAAACGTGAAATTTACGAAGCGTCGTAAAAATAAGGATAAGTTAACAGATAATAAAGAAGTGGTCACGGTAGAAAATAAAGTGGACGTAGATGATGTCGATGATGCGGCTTTTCAATCTTTTTTTGGTGATGTCTTAAAACGGCTCCCCGCTCCTGCGGCAAAGATTATTTCAAAAACTTTTACCAGCACTAAGAAAAAAGCAGAAGTGTTATTAGCAGATACGCGTGAGCGATTTGATAAGGTGTTTGCTGATTTTTTAAAAGATGTTGATTTGCCTACTCGCAAAAAGGCGCACCAAATTATTCATATGGCTTCATTGAGTGCCGCCATTATTGGCTTATCGCCCATTCCATTTTCTGATGCTATTTTACTTGTTCCTGTCCAATTAGTGATGATGGCCCGCTTATATAAACTTTTTGGTCGCTCTTGGTCTGAAGGTATCGCCAAAAGCATCACCAAAGAATTAGTCGTTGTTAGTTTTGGTCGAAGTGCGGTGGGAAATGTTTTGAAATTTATTCCAGTGGCCGGAACAATTAGTGGTGGTGCAGTTAACGCGGTGGTAGCCATGGCGGTTACGGAATCTTTGGGCTGGGTAACGGTTAAGATGTTATATGACGGCGAAGATATGTTTGAGCAGGTGATGTCATTTAAAGGTCAATTTAATACCTTATTTAAGGCATTACAGTCTGCTAGTAAAAAATAAGACGATTTAAAAAGATATAAATGAATAGATTATGTACCGCCCCCCAAAAGTTAGACTAAAAATCTAACTTTTGGGGGGTGGTCTTTTTTAGCTATAATGCATGAATTAGCGAATTGATTGCAGTGCCACTAAGATAGTTTCTGTGACAAAATCGCAGTCTGCTGAAAGTTTTGGCACATAAAATTGTTCATGAAAAAGCAATTCTTCCAGCCTTCTTTTATCTGCCACTGCTTGGGCAAAAAAGTTAATTAATTCTAAAACTTCACGAAAGTTTGTGATTAATTGTGCGCCCAAAAGTAAATGGCTTTTTTTATCAAAGATAATTTTGATGGTCAAGGTAAAATTCGCATATTCAGGTAAATCAGAATAGTGTTGAAAATTTTTAGTCACGGTATGAATAGTGAAGTCTTGTAGGGCAGCTTCTGTGGCGGTGATACCAGTACTACCTAAATAATAGTCAAAAATTTTTGTAGCAATAGTACGTTCCATCGGCTTAATTGCTATATTTGGAATGCCTGCTATATGGCTTGCGGCAATAAGGGCAGTTTTTCTTGCGATTGAAATTAGTGGGATATATGCTTTATTGATTGCTGAACTAAAAGGAACTTTTACTAAATCACCAATCGCATAAATATATGGATCTGTCGTTTGCATATAAGCGTTGGTATTAATCGTTTTGTCAAAATCTACTGCTACAGTAGAAGGAACAATAGCAATATTTGGTTTAGGATTAATTGCCAGAACTGCTACATCACTAGTTTTTGTTGTATTGTCAAAAAAAGATAGTTTTATCCCTTTGCCTTTTTTTTTCGACTGATAAAAAGTCTTATTGAAGACAAAAGTTAAACAGTCGGGTTTGTGTTCTAATAATATTTGTGTGATTTCTTCGTCAAAATAGCGAAATAAAGGACGACTCATCTGCTCAAAAATAGTAATTTCTTTATTTTGCAACAGGGCCAAACTGCTTGCTAATTCTAAACCGATTAATCCCGCCCCGATAATGGCAATATTTTGACTGTTCGCCAGTTTATCATAAGCAGAGGCTGTTTCAATAGGGGATTTATATGTTAGTAGTTTCAAATCTTCAGCAGTTTTATTTGTTTCAGGCAAATAAAATTTAGCAGATCCCATCGCCAATATTAAATAATCATATGATAGGTGTTTTATTTTGTTAGAAGTAGAATATAAAATCTTCTTTTCAGCCGGCAAAATAGTAGTTACTTGGCAATCAAGTAAGACACTAATTCCTAGCTCTTCAAGTGTTTCTTTTTTAGTAAAATCTTTTGTATGAATAGTTTCAGCTGACATAGAGCCTTCAAAAATGAAATTTATACTACTGGGGATGAACCCTAATTTATTATTTTCATTTATAAGAATAACTTCATCTGTTGGTTTTAGTTGTTTTAAATAGCCCGCAGCAGATGTGCCTGCGTGGGAGCCGCCGATTATTATAATTCGCATGGTATTTCCTTTCTTGTATCAGCATGTAAAATTTCTTGGATTAGTAGTAAATTAATTTGATCTACTTGATTTGTATAAAAAAAGTGATCAAATGAAAAGCTATATTTGCAGGCATCGGTATCTGCGATTAAAATATCGTAATGCTTTGATTCATCGGCTATATCAATTGAAATATTTTCAAATTGTTTATACGTCCGTTGTAGTTGGTCAATGTAAATCATGGATAGTAACGGCGTTTTACTTAGATGTACGCCAATTGAAATCGGACGTTTGTGTTCTAAAATGTGCATAATTACATAGGAATAAACCCAAGATAAATAGAGTTTGTCATAGGGATCAAGGTGTTGTCCTATCACTTTTTCGGTGGTTTGAATTAAGCGATCAATTAGTGACTGTTCCGAAGTTTTAACCAATTTATGGCGTAGATGTTTAAAACAAGTTTCATTATTGTAATCGATAATTTTCCCTTTGAGATAGAGTAATTTGGAATGTGTTTGTGATAAAAGAAAGCGAGAATAAAAATCGTTAAACATTTGATTACTTTTTGTTTCAAGAGATAACGCCAAATCGATTTGTTCCAAAACAAGTTCATTTAACTCGACAACATCAGCTAAATAAGTTGGCCAGCCATCTGCACTTAGTTCGTAACGAACGTCCATCGCGTAAGGAAATGAAGAGAGTAAAAATAGGTAAATATAAGCAGCACTATAATCAGAACCAAAGACAGCCGAATAGCTTAAAGAGATAAAGTAAGTTTCTTTTACAAGTTGAAAGACTGGATCTAAACGAAATGAATTTAAAAGCTGGAAAGCAGTTTTTGATAAGGTTTTATTCCGGGAACTACTGACTTTTAGTGTTTGACACCAAAGAGAAATTCTTAAGCGCGTAATTGGTGTTAAATGGATATCAATTCGCTTTTCTAATAAATCGGTAAATCGTAGAATATCTTGATCGCAAACAAATTGTTCAATTTCTGTTTGAGACATCGAATTCCAAAAAAATTGAAAGTAAAAATGACACCATTGTAGATCGTCACCGTGAATTTTGCCATTTTTGATTACAAGCTTAAATTCAGCTAATAGCTTATTCGCGTGGTTGATATTACGATAAACGGTCGCTTCACTAATAGCCAATTCTTGGCATAGAATAGGAACAGTATAGGTTGTGTTGTTATATAGATACCAAATAAGTTTATAAAAAAGAGACCCTCTTATGAATTCATAATATAAGGTCTCGAGATCTTGTTGATGATAGTCGTTTATTTTGTAACTACTTGTTTTTTTGTAATAATGAATATGCATATTCAAGCGTAGTTGTGTCATCAAATCATTTAATTCTTCATAAGACCGTTCCAAAATGAATGTAGAAATATTCAATTGTTCTTTTATTTCTTCTTTTTTTACACAACCTCCTTTCTCGATTAAGAATAACAGGATAGAAAATTGTACTTTTGTTTTTTTATCAAAGAAATCTCTAAAATCCATTATCGTTAATCCCCGTTTCTCAAGTACATATTATCTATCTTTGTACTTGTTTCATTTTATTTGTATTATTGTAAAGCTTTATTATAACAATTTTTTATCACGTATTTTATTTTTTTTGTGAATAGTTGATAAACAATCCACTATATTTCTTTTATCATGAAGGTGTGGAAGTGATAAGTGAAAGGGGGATGTTTATAAACATGCACAAACACAAAAAAAGATTTATTTCTTTGATAGTCGTAACTTTTTTTGTCATGTCATTTTTTATTACTGTTGGTGCCGTTACTGTAAGTGCCATATCTGTCAATGATTCTGACACATCACAATTAAAAACCAAGTCTGCAGATTTTACTTTGTCTACTGATACGGCTGAAAAAAATGGTATGCTCTTACAGCTTAATGTTCACAATAAGACCCAAGATGATACTTCTTTTCAATTAGAAATTACATACGATGGTATGAAAAAGAATGTAATTTTGCAAAACCAAACAAAACAATTATCAATTGAAAAAAATGATGCGGGTTATTATGAGCTACCAAATGAAGATGCTACGTGGCTTTTTGAAGTAGGAGAAGCAACAAATATCGTGGTTGCTGTCAATGCAAACGAAAATAAAGAACATTTGGGAGAATTACACGCCTTTTTCTCTACAGATCAATACACTGATGAAGAGATGACCAAAGAAAGTGAAGATACACATTCTTCGACTACTAGTGAGGAAATAATAAATGAAAGTAGTGTAGCTAAAGAAAATGAAAATACGACTACAAGTATGACTGAAACCACACAAACAAGTTCTTTGTCACAAATAAAAGAGGCTAAACCTGCTGAAAACGGACAATCTCGTAGTAAAAAAGTAGTCCGAGACGGATTCACAGGTAATCCTGAAGTACCAAAAGGAGCTATTTTATTAGATGGCATTTTTGGTGATATTAATGAAGCCGGTAGTGGTAATAAAGAAAATAGTGGTGTTAATACAATTCATGACCCTGATGTTAATAATGGTATGCCTTATTCTGAAATTACACTTTCTGGTAAAAAGAATTGGCTATCTATTTGGTCTAATGATCAATATAAAATGGACTTTTCCGATAGTTTTCATGGACGCACATATATTAACTTCGGCGAAGGAAAGGATGCTGATGGGTTGGCTTTTGTTATGCAAAATGATAATGCCAATGCGATAACAGGCGCAAATACGTCAGATGATGGTCAAAACTTAGGGGTTTATGGTAACAACAAAACGAATATATTGGGAATGAATAAGCCCAATGAAAAGGCAGTTCAAAATTCTGTAGCAATCGAATTTGACTTATACACTAATAACAGTGGTGCGCATATTTTTGATAGAGATAACCCAACTACCCCGCATATGGCGTATACATTTCCTGGCGATTTAAAAAAAGGTTATAAATCAAACAGTATACTTGGAGAAAATCATTGGGGAATAGGGGATACAGCAATTGTTAGACATCAAGGTTCAAAAATTTTGAACGGAGTAGTAGGTGATAATATTCGTGATGGTACTTGGTATGAATTTCGTTATGATTTTGATGTGACAACACAAACTTTTTCTTATTATCTGAAAAATCCGCTGACAGATAATAAAACAGAGGTTGTTACGATTCCATGGGATGATTTAAGTTCAGAATTGGCGTTGTCTGATAATAATATGAAGGTTTATTGGGGCTTTACTGGTTCTAATGGCTCAGCGCAAGGGACAGTCAAATTTGTCTTTACTCAAGTGCCGGTTAATTTGAGTACACAAATTGAAAATGATGTATTAGTCAATGAAAAATCAATTGTTGATGTGGATGAACATGACCAATTTAGTCCCGAATTACCTAGTGCTTCTGATAAAGACGAGCTTACTTTCCGTACACACTTTTCTGTAAAAGAAGGAGAAGCGGCCTTAGATATTACAGCTTGGAAGTCAACAATTAGTGGCAATGATATTGATTTAACACAAGATTTAACCAATGTTTGCGCCCAAATGGATGGAAAAACCTATAGCGGAGAAGCTGCTGTTAATGAGCAAACGGGTGAAATTGAGGTTATTTTTTCTGATTTAGTCGTTCAACCAGGACATGATGTCTATCTGTCTTATACCGCCAAGCCATTACAACATATTGAAGCAAGTAAATCCTATTTTTCAAGTCAAGTATTGACAACCGAGATTGGGAACGATACTTCCAGCGATTTTTTAAGTAATCAAGTAGCTTTTTGGTTTAGAGGTAATCAGCCACCGGTATTAAGTCAAGTAAAAACAGAAAAAGACACTTTTTCTGATTTTGTTGATTCCTTTGGGTACTCTTTTTCTTATCAAGATGTAGATGATGATGATCTAACCTTTGATGTTGCAATTAACGGCATTTTAGTAGCAGAAAAGCAACCATTAAAAGGAACAAGCCTGAATCAAATTTTTCAAGCTAACGAAAACGAAAAAATTGACTTATTAAATGATGCGACGGCTTTTAAAACAGGGGAAAATATATTAACAATTACACTTAGTGATGGTATTCATGCTGCTGTGACGAAAGAAGTTTCTTTTACAGTGGTAGGGTACTTTGGTTTTGAAGAATTAACCGATCATTATGAGTGGCAATATGCGAAATCTGATTTAGGTAAGACAGATGTTGCCATGCCACGGCAAAAAGAGATGAAGATTAAGATTAGAGATACCAGACAGTTAAATCAAAGCGAAAATGTAAAAGTGAAATTTAGTGCAACATCAACTGACGGTGCTTTAGAAACAGAACGATTTGTCTTTGATGATCAACCTTTGGACGATTTGTCTTTACCAATTAATAAAGAATTGGTTTATGCCAAAGGTCAAGGTTTACTGTTGAAATTGAACGATCAAACTAAAGCAAAAAAAGTCACAGGAAATGTAGTGTGGACAATTGTAGATGCACCGTAAAGGAGGATTGAAAAGATGAAAAAAAATAATAAGCGATTAAAAAAATTTCTTTGCGCAAGTATCATCTTTTTCTGCCTAAGTGGCTATGCTCCTTCTGTCAGAGCTGCTACTGTGTCTGATCACGATCAAAATAGTAGCGTGATTGAATTGTATAAAGGAAATTCAGCAGATGACCAAATAAGTGATCCAGGTAGTAAACACGGGAGCTATCCACAAACAGGTGAGTTAAAAACAATAGGCTATTCTTTTCTAGGTACAACTGCTGTATTACTCGTGTTGATTACTTTTTTAAAAAAAAGGAGGCAACTAGATGAAGAAAATTAGTTTAAGTTTTTTCAGTCTCTTGTTTTTAATCTTTTTTAACAGTGGCATTACTTACGCGTCTGTTGGACAAACGAGTTTAGAAATTACGCCGTTAGATGAAGTTTTACCCCGTATTTATTACATTAGTGATTTAGATTTTGGTTCACATTCACTCGCCCAATCCAATCAAATAATCCATCCTAAGGAAGATTTGATTATTAAATTATTAGATGCTAGAAAAAAAACACAAAAGTGGCGCCTGGAAGTGAAATTTGCCCCTTTAAAAAGTAAAGAAGAAATTTTAACGGATGTCCGTTTTAATTTAAAAGAAGGTATTTTAACTGGTGAAAATATAGCAGAAGTTACGAAAAAAGAGTTGAGTCAGTCATTAAATGATGCAAAATATCAAGGAATTCTAGAATCTCAGGCAATTTCTGCTCGTGGTTGGTTAACTTATCGGATCAAAAAAGAGGATATTTCACTTTACTTTGGTAAAAATAACAAAGCAGGGAAATATGAAGCAGTAAATAATTGGCGTTTTGTCAATGCTGTATAGTCGGGAATAACAATTTTCATATTAAATTGTTAAAATATAAAAATTTAAAATAAAAAATTGGAGGAAATAACAATGAAAAAACTACTAGGGACATTATTTTTAAGTGGAATTATTTTAGGTAGTACAACACCAGCAGCACTAGCGGCAGAACAAGAAATTAACTCAGGAGATGGGATCACAACATTAGAAATTACAGATTATGCCATCGACCCAGATACAAACTTACCTTCTGATCCAGGTACATTTATGTTGAATGAAGTTCCAGATATTGATTTCGGACAACATGCATTAGATAGTGTAGCAGCTGAAAACCAAACATTTACTGGTACTTATGTAGGTGACTTTAATATCACTGATACACGTCCAACGCAAGCTTCCATCGATACTGCAAAAAGTCAAATTGCAACTGTAACCCCTAGTGACAAAGTAACACAAGAACAAATTGATGCAGCAAAAGACAAGTGGGATCAAGCAGTGGCAGCATCAGCTTGGCGGATTGATGCAACAGCAACTCAATTAGACGCAATTGGTACATCTTTAAAAATTGGGGATGTAGAAGTCTTAGGTGAAAGTGGCACTGTTTTATCAGAAGCTGCGACAGCGCCTGTTGGAACAAAATCATATTTAGACCAATTAAAAAGTCCTGTCTTAACAATTGCTAACAATAATTTAAGTATTCAAAAATACGAAGGTACAATTAGCTATTCTGCAATCAATGCATTGTAAAAGAACTTTTCTATTAACTTTTTAGCGTACTGGTAGTGAAAATTAATGTTTTACAGCATTAGTATTTATCTTTAAAAATGGTGGTTATTTGCAATCTGAGACTGTGACGAGTTTTTGTCACAGTCCCTACATAATGGAGGAATAAAAGTGAAGAGCAAGTTATTGATTTGTTTACTTTTTGTGACGTTTTTTTTACCAATAAAAGGCTATGCAGCAGAAACAAATAATGTTGATTACAGTGTTGAACCGATTTTACCGACTAACCAAATCGACAGGGGAAATACATTTTTTGATTTAAAAGTTCAACCGAAAACAGAGCAGAAAATTCAACTGCAAATTAATAATTTTGCCAAAACTGAACAAACCTTTCAAATTAGCGTAAACGATGCCAAAACAAATAGTAATTTAGTTATTGATTATAGCCAAAAAAATAAAACACAAACAACTAGTGAAAAGCAATTGTCTGATTGTTTTAATTATCCCAAAAAAGTAACGATTCCAGCTCAAAAAGCTGGCATTGTTACCCTAACGTTAAAAGTACCAAAAGAAAAATTTGATGGAATTTTACTAGGCGGGATTCAAATAAAAAAAGATTCAAATGCCAAAAAAACTAAAATTAATGGTATTACGACCGATTATGATTATATTGTCGGGGTAATGTTAAGTGAAACAGACAAAGTAATTACACCAAAGTTAACGTTGGAAAGTATTAAACCAGATGTCATTCATAATAATGCTGGCATAAAAGTGACACTTAAAAATAGTCAGCCGATTAATCTTACCGCAGTCAAAATGCAAGGCAATATTTATAAAGCAGAAAAAAAAGAGCCCGTTATTACCCGTGTCATTGAAAAAGGCAGTATAGCGCCTGCCACTACTTTTGATTTGGCTTTTTATAACGGACAGCAAGGCACAACTAAACCGCTTAAAGCGGGAAAATATCGGCTTGAGCTAACTTTTCAAGATGAAAAAAAACACCGGTGGGATTTCAAAAGTGACTTTACTATCAGCAAAAAGCAGGCTGAAGTGATAAATAATCAAGTCTTCGTTGTAAAAAAAGACAATACTCTTTTATATATTGTGATTGGAATTTTATTGGCTTTGTTATTTGTGGTTATTTTGCTGTGGTTAAAGCATCGAAAAAAGAATGAAGCTGAATGAAAAATAGGTTAAAGAATGTTTTCTTAACTTACATGGATATAAGTTTCTCACTTTTGTAACGAATATGTGGATTTCCTCTTGGACTACACTGGACTAAGTTATATTTTTACTAAAATTTTGATGGAAAAGGAAAATATCAACATGAAAATATTTAACAAAATGAATGGATTGAAGCGTATTTTTACTATTGGGGTCAGTTGTGGAATTATACTAAATGTCTTTGCTCCTGCTTTTGTTGTGCGTGCGGATAGTCAAAGTACACAGACGGCACAGGAGACTTCTATCGCAACTGATTCTTTGGCGTCTCAAAAGGAAAGTGACTTAAATTCTACAGTAGAAGAGGCACGTATTTGGATTCCCAATGAAACAGTGCGACAAGCCATTAATAAAGCACTTAAACGAACAATCGATATTAATACGTATTCACCAACCAAAAGTGAACTAGCGTCTATTAAAGGCGACTTTAGACTAGACTTTAAAGATCCGGTCGATTCCCTTGAAGGTATTCAATATTTGACTGGAATTTCTAGTTTATACACGACAAATACAAAAATTCTCAATGAAGAAGAGTTAAGTAAAATTGGTGAGCTAACACAGTTAACGTATTTGAGTATGGGCAATAGTAATCTCACTTCTATTGCTTTTGTCAAAAACCTAACAAATTTGACGGGAATGGTTTTACCAAATAATGCTGTAAGAGATGTAAGTTTCAGTCATGATTTTTATTATTCAAATAACCGCAAATAGTACAATTTTCAATCGCAACAAATTGAGGAGACAATTGAAACAACCCAAACAAGTAATGTGACTATTCCTGAATTAAAAGTGATCGGTGTTAATAATAATCAAGTTTCTTTTGAGGGATTTGCTATTAATAGCTCAAATAATCCCAATCATGTCGAAAATAATTTTATAATCGATAATTTAAAACCAGGTGAAGTGAAAAAATTTACTTATCGTTTTGCGGATAGAATCATCAATCACGCCGGTGCTTTTAGCGGGACGGTCACAATAACGGTCAAAAATACTTTAGAAGAAGCCATGCCTTTGACAGTGAAGTATCAAGATGTTAATGGGAATCAGATTGCTGAAGATCAAGTGATAAACGGTTATATTGGTGATTCATATGATGTTTCTACAGAAAAGTATAATTTAAAAATTGATGGCTACACTTTAAAAGAAGTACAGGGGAGTCCCAATGGTATTTTGGCAGAGACGCCCCAAACTGTTACTTACATTTATGAAAAAAATGCAACGAAGGCAAAAGATGTTGTTGTTCACTACCAAGACGCAAACGGTAGTAAAATCGCTGATGATCAATTTTTTTCTGGGAATGTGAATGCTCCTTATGACGTATCGACAAAAGAATATCAGCTTGAAATATCTGGCTATACATTAGAAAAAGTTGTAGGTAGTGTAACAGGCTTTTTATCTGAAGAAGAGCAAACCGTGACGTATGTGTATAGCAAACTTTCTGATAATGAAAAAAATGAAGATGACTCTGCCACTATTGGTAAAGATAAAATACCAGTTAATCAAGCTGAAACACCAAAAAATAAAGGTAAAACAATAATGACGAAAAATAAAACCACAGTCAGCAAAGATAAATCTTCTCTGACTGCGGATAAATTGCCCAAAACAGGGGAAATAATGAACCATAGTTGGGTTATAATTGGTCTTTTGGTAATTATCGTGGCTTTCTTTATCGCAGTAATCAAACACAAACGTAAAAAATAGCAGTGTAATAAAATGAATACCAGTGCAATATTCCTAATTTTAAGATAGATGAACAGGCAGAGATGTCTTTTCATCTATCTTTTTTATTTATTATACATTTCTAAAACAGCTAGAACTTTAAGGGTTTCATCATAATAATTTTTTCCTTGAATAGGCTCTTCAATCACCCATTTTTGCGAAGTGACAAGACCGCTATAAGGTTCATCTTTGTAGGCAGCAGCTAAAACTGGAGCAGAAAAACTTTGATTTTGGTAATCAACTAGTGCTTTTCCTTTCAATGTGTAGCCAGCATAAACAAATTTTTGTTCAGTAAAGAAGTCCAACATTTTATTTAAAATAGGTGTCAGCTTCTCGTTATCCGATTGCATTAGGCGTAATGGGATCCGACAAGCATTTGCTGAATAATCACCATCAAATTGATTGTTAATTTGATTCGGTTTTGCTGGTATCAAAGTGTTATCTGTTTTTATCCAAGCAAAATCAGGTATGAGGCCAGTTTTTGTTTGTTTGCTTAAAATTTGGAGCAATTCAATTCCTCGGGTATTCATTCATCCCAAAATGGATCTTTGGTAAAATGGTAAAAATCACTAAAATAAGCTGGCATAATATCAGAAGGACGTAAAATTGTACTAGCTTTTTGATCAACTGTGGCCCAATCACCTACCGTTAAAAAGCCGGTGGTCGCATTATAATTATATTGTTTGATATCAGCTAAAAGATTTCTTGCCGCATCTGCGTAGTCGTGTTTACTTTTCGGCCATAATTTGCTTGCTTTAATTAGACTATAAGCGATATCCAAATCACCATCGGTAGCATTGTGCAAACTATCAGACTGCCATTTATTTTTTGTTTGGCTTTGGCGCCACTGCATGAGATGATTGCCTTTACCAATTTGGTAGTGGGTATAGTAAGTATAAAGGGCATTAAAATCGTCTTGGGTTGCAAAACCTTTTTCAGCCGCTAAAGTCGTGATAACCATCCCATAACCTTGTGCTTCAGAAAGCGCTGTTTGCTTAGTTGTGCCGGTATTAACAAACGCACCTTCTTTTGTAGAAACGATGTAGTGATCTTTCCAGTTTTGATAAATCTCGACTTGAATATTGTGTTCATTATCTGCGATGGTTCGAAATAAAATCGCAACATAAGAGGCTAATAATAAAATTGCTACGCCCCATAATAATAATGGCTTTTGTTTCATTGTTGACCTCTACTTTCTAAAAAATATTCTTAGTCATTAAAACGCTGTGTCTTATACCATTTAGTTCCGTCGCGTTTAAAAATTCGATCTAACATCAGAGAAAAAAAGGCAACAACAGATACAGCTAAAAATAGTTGGGAATAAGTGAAATAAGAGGCAACCGAGTATAAAAAGTTTTCCGTTGTTGCCTGCCCATATTGACTTACTAAAGCAACGTTAATTTGCAGTAAATAAATGGCAAACATTAAAGCCCAGTTGACCAGTAAGATTGCAGCAATTTGACGATTCCCACCGCCAAAAGTAAAAGGTACTGGTAAGTTTAGATGGAAAAAATTGAGCAATGTCGTAATCAAATTGGTCCAAAAAATAAGGGTCGAAACGACAATGGCACAATTAAACCAAAAGAAGGTATTGATATAGTAAAAAATTTCCCATTTAATGCGCCAATTACTACGGTCAAATAAGTGTTTTAAATTACCTGTAATAACTTCATAATTTCCTTTAGCCCAACGCTTGCGTTGGTTGTAGTAAACATTTATAGTTTCGGGTTCTTGTTGAAAGGCTTCTGATTGGGCTGCAAGGGCAATTAATTCTCCCTGTTCCATGATTTTAAAAGATAATGCGGTATCTTCTGTTAAGGCGCCGTTATCCCAACCACCGATTTTTTTGACATAATCTTTTTTGATAATAAAGTTAGTCCCTGGAATGTGCCCAATTTTAAAAAGTTCCCACAGTCCTGTATGTTGAATACGTTGGGTGGTCACGACTTCTAAATTAATGCAACGAGTCAAAAAATTTTGTTTATAGTTCCGTGTTTTATTACGGCCGAAAACTGCAGCGTAACGTTTAGGATCTTCTAGTGCTTTTTTGACAAGAAAATATAAAGCATTTTGTTCGGGCATCGCATCAGCATCATAGACACATAACCAATCACCTTTTGCCCTTTTTAGCGCATCGTTTAAAACACCGGATTTTCCGCCTGTTCCTGTTCGCTCAATGATCTGAATATCATGATTTGAAAATTGCGGTAAATTTTTAACACTCATCGCTTCAGCATAGGTATTATCCGTACAATTATCGGCAAAAACTAAAAATTCCAACCGATTGACAGGGTAATTTAAGCGCAAAATGGACTGAACGGTATCTTTAATCACAATTTCTTCATTGTGAGCAGGTACGACAACGGTGATTAAAGGATATTCTTTTAACGGTTCTAAAAAGCGCTTTGGTGGCTTTAAATTTTTTAATAGGAATTTAATTGCACCAAAAACTGTCATCAAAGAAAAGAAGACAGAAATCCAAATTGAAACAATCGTAAAAATCATGAGTCCCTTAGCCATTTAAGTTCCTCCTTTTAAAATATTTCCAGACTCTTGATTGAATAATTAAAGCTGAAATAAAAAGAGCGACGGTTGCAATGAAAAATAAAATAGTAACCATAATACTCAACCAATAAAAAATATTTAACAAGCCTCTCACTCCTTAAACGATGTATTCTGCCATTAAATCTGTTTCCGCTCTGCGATTTAATCTTCCTAAAACTTGTTCTGCTGTTAGTTGTGAATCTCGTTGTAACACAATCATACTTTGGCGAATTGTGATATCTTGCTGGTGATTAAAAGGAATCAGCATTAATTGTGTTTTGGTAATTTGATTTAAAGTCTCAGTCTCTGCACTACATTGATTGTTAAAAAGGGGAGAGATAACAATAAATGTTCCTTCGTCTACATAAAAAAGTTGTTCTTCTGGCAAACGAATAATTTCTAAGTCGTCGGCTAAACTAAGCAGTAGTTCGTTGGTTTTACTTTCACTTTGATAACGATATTGGTCTAGATTATCAACATAAAACATGGAAATTGCTAAAGAACGATTGAGTTTGGGTTGAATTGTCATCGTATTTAAAAACTTATCATAGCGTTCAATAAATTTATTCATCGTACCAAGTCCAGTTAGGGCATCGGTATTTTGTAAAAAAGTCGCAATTTCTTTACGGCTACTAATCAGCCGTTTGCGTAAAAAGATATCGGTTTTGATGAAATAACCGGCAATTGTAAAGGTCGGAACAATAATAATCAGATAAATTTTTAACCAGCCACTCATAACAACAGGGAAAAAGTAAAGTATAAAACTACCAATAGCAATCATAAACATCGTAATAATGACTACAAAAAGAGAGTTCCCCATCATTCCGAATAAAATGCCTAAAAAGACGAGCAAATTTGCATAGTAAAAAGTCTGGCGATCGACAAAATTATATAAAAGCATATTTTGGATCAAACTAAGCACCATTAAAAGTAAGACGCCGACTTCTAATGGAATGCGATAACGAATTTTCTTCACGAATTACACCTCATTTAAAAGTTAGTTGTATTAAAACAAGCCTACCACAGCCGGTTGCATTCTACCTTTATTTTGTTTATTTTTCAAAACAAATCTATCGAAAATTGAAGATTTTAATTTTTTTTGAATGTTTTCAGAAAAAGCAAAAATAATTTTGAAGTGCTACATCTTGTCGTTCTGTATTAAAATAAAATGTGATTTAAGTTTGATTTGCTGATATAAACTCAATTTTATCGACTTAATACAGAAAATTTAGTTGTACTATTTTTAGGAGTGTGGTAAAAATAAATAAAAAAGCGCTTGCGTGTAAGTTTCGTTGTAAATATAAAGTCCAATGTGAGGAGTGAGAAAATGAAAGATGCAACAGATTATGCCCTGGCATTAAAAAACGGTACGCTTTCAATTGATGAAGTACTCAAGATAATTGTCCAAAAAGCCCAAGTAAATAAAGAATTAAATGCTTTTATTCATGATTTTGATATAGACGGTGCAAAGCGTGATTATAAAAAAACAAAAGACGGCATTTTTGGTGGCCTTCCTGTTCCTTTGAAAATTTTAGGTCAAAACAAAGCGGGATGGCCTGCGACATCTGCTTCGAGAATTTTTAAAGATGCAAAAGCTAGTAAAAGCAACAATTATGTGAAAGCTTTGCAAAAAAGTGGATTAACGCCTTTTGGGCAAACCAACGCACCAGAATTTGGTTTTAAAAATATTACTGACCCAACACTTTATGGGCCTAGTCGCAATCCGTGGAATCTTAGTCATTCACCTGGTGGTTCTAGTGGTGGTGCCGCTGCGGCGGTAGCAGCCGGAATTTTCCCTTTAGCTGGTGCCAGTGACGGTGGTGGATCGATTCGCATTCCCGCTTCTTTTAGCGGCTTAATTGGGTTAAAACCAACACGCGGCACAATTCCCACCGGTCCTGATTCATGGCGGGATTGGCAGGGTGCGGCGATTAATTTTGCGTTGACTATTTCGATGCGGGATACAGAAAAGCTTTTTTATAGTATTAGAGGGCAACATCCTGCGGCACCTTATCAGGCACCACAAAGCGAGTGGGAAAGAAGACCTTTAAAAAATAAATTGAAGATTGCTTACACAACGACTTCTCCTGTGGGCAGTAAAGTATCTCCAGACGCCAAAAAAGCAGTTGCAGATGCGGTTGTCTTTTTAGAAAAGTTAGGTCATGAAGTGGTAGAAATTAATTATCCCTTAGATGGTCATCGACTTATCTCTGATTATTATAAAATGAATGGTGCTGAAACGGCGGCGATGTTTGCCGACATTGAACAAGGTATTGGGCGTGCGGTTACAAAAGAAGATATGGAACCAATGACTTGGGGCATTTATCAAGCAGGATTAAAGACGCCAGCGGCAAAATATGTCGCCACCTTGCAAAATTGGGATCGCGCTGCCTTTGTGATGGAAGAATTGTTTAAAAATTACGATTTATTTTTAACACCCACCACAGCTTATTCTGCACCAAAAATTGATGCCAAATTGCAAAGTGAAGTAATTTTTCAAAAGTTAGCTCAGGCTGAAGAATTAAATGAAATTCAAGCTGATGAATTGGTTTATGAAATGTTTGAAAAAAGTTTAGCATTATCTCCTTTTACGCAATTAGCGAATTTAACCGGGGAGCCGGCAATTAGTTTGCCAACTTTTATTACGCCAGCAGGGTTACCACTAGGGATTCAGTTTATGGCGGCTAAAGGGCGAGAAGATTTATTGTTTCAAATTGGTAAAATTTTTGAATCTGAAGGTCAATTTCGTTTACCAAAAGCTTATCAAAATGAGGCTTTTTAAATAAAATATAAGAATTACAGGGGGAAGACAATGAAAAAATGGGCAACAATAATGGTAGTAGCAATCAGTGGGGTAGTTTTAACTGCATGTAGCAGTAATGAAACAAAAGCAAAGACAGTCAAAGATACTAGTTGGAGTAAAGTTGAAAAGGATAAAACCTTAACCGTAGCTACTTCTGGTACGTTATTTCCATCTTCTTATTACAATGATAAAAATGAATTGAATGGCTATGACGTGGATATTGCCAAAGAAGTAGGCAAACGTTTAGGGGTCGAAGTTGTCTTTAAAGAATATAATGTGGATGGTCAGATTGCTTCGATTAATCGTAATGAAGCAGATTTTGCCGCTAATGATTTTGGCTTGTCAAAAGAGCGGGCCAAGAAATTTTCTTTATCTGTACCGATTAAATATTCTTTTGATAGCATGATTGTTAGAAAAAGCGATGATTCAGGCATTCATTCTCTTGAGGATTTAAAAGGGAAAAAAGCAGCGGGGGAACCTAACACTAGTTACATGAAAATCGCTGAAAAATATGGTGCAACACCAGTAACTTATGATAATGCTACCAACGATCAATATTTAACCGACGTTGCAAATGGTCGGACTGATGTTATTTTAAATGATTACTATTTACAAAAAATGTCTGTTGCTGCGCTACCAGATATTCCTGTGAAAATTTTAGAAGATGTGTATTTCAACGCTAATCATACCGGTTTTTTATTTGTTAAAGATCACAAAGCGTTAAAAGCTAAAGTTGATGCGGCATTAAAGGAAATGCAAAAAGACGGCACTTTGAAAAAAATCTCTGAAGCGTATTTCCAAACCGATGTTTCAGTTAAACCAAAACAAGAAATTAAAGAAACGGTGTCAGCGGATTAATGTATATCCCAAAACTTGATTTTCCTTTAATGATAGAGTCGTTACCGTTTGTTCTACAAGGATTACGCTATACGTTAGGAATTAGTATTTTAACGTTTTTATTAGGTAATATCATTGGGATTTGTTTAACGGTACTTTCTTTTTTGAAAAGTAAACTATTGCGTCATTTCATTCGCTTTTATATTTCTTTTTTAAGGGGAGTGCCAGCGTTAGTTTTGTTATTTTTACTCTACTTTGGGCTACCTTATCAACTGCCTGCGCTGAGTGCGACGATTATTTGTTTTAGTTTAACCAGTAGCGCGTTTATCGCAGAAATTTATCGCGGGGCAATTACTGGAGTTGATCGGGGACAATGGGATGCAGCCTATGCGACGGGCTTAAATTTTTGGCAAACGATGTATTTGATTGTTTTACCGCAAGCTTTTCGTCTGTCAGTTCCGGCTTTAGGCAATGTCGCGATGGATTTAGTTAAAGGAACTTCACTAGCAGCTATGATTACGATTCCGGATATTTTTCAAAAAGCTAAAATTGTTGGCGGGCGGACGTTTGATTATATGTCAATGTATATTCTGGTAGCTGTCATTTATTGGCTTTTGTGTATTTTGATTGGCATTGGTCAAAAACAGTTAGAAAAATATTTCCAAAAACGTTTTGGCGCTATGATTTAAGCGTAAAAGCGGATGGATAAAGCTTTTTTAGGAATACGGCCTTATCTAAAAAGGATGATTAAAAGTACAAGAAAACAACTATTTTTTAATATTTATGAAGAAAATACTTGTGTAATTTTTTAGAACCTGCTATTCTTTGTGTAACGTTTACAAAAAATTGGGAAGGAGGAAAGCATGATGATTAAATTAACAAAAAAAGAATTGACCCTATTCATCGCAAATAATTCCTTACTCCCGTATGATATTTCCAATTAGCTAAGTTGCTGAATTAACACTCAGACTCTGCCCTTGGTATACACGGGTAGAGTCTTTTTTGTGTGCAAAAATACAGAATATTAAAAAAATATTTGCGATAAACAAATACGCTGTTTATGGTGAATTTTAAATTGGAGGTTATCATGAGTTACGTTTTAAAGCACTTATTCACTTATATTAAACAACATAAAAAACGTTACGCTGTCGTTTTATTCTTTATGGTATTAAACAGCGCATTAGCAGTTGTACCCACATATATTATTCGTCTTTTTATCGATGCGATTATTCAAAAGACGTTGACATTTTCTTTATTGCTACAATATGGTGGTATTTTTTCATTGACGATAATTTTGTGTTATCTAGCAGATTTCACTTGGACCTATCTGTTATTTATCGGCTCGTATGACTTACAAAAGAGTTTGCGTGAACAATTAATGGCCCATTTTCTAAAAATGGGCGCACCTTTTTACGAACGATTTCGTACGGGCGATTTAATGACACGATCTAGTGACGATGTACAAGTGATGGGAATGACAGTCGGGTATGGCCTGATGGTATTTATGAATACGAGTTTATTTTTAGGCTTTATTTTGCTGATGATGGCAACTACTGTTTCGGGGCTATTAACACTTATCGCTTTACTTCCGATGCCAGTTTTAGCCTACTTCATTTTTAAATGGGGATCAAAAGTAGACCAACTTTTCACCGAAGCCCAAAAATCAGTCTCCGATTTAAATAGCGAAGTGCTAGAAATCATTGATGGTATTCGAGTGGTGCGAGCTTTTGGTCTAGAGGCAGAAACAACGACTGCTTTTGAATCAAAAACAACTGCAGTGAAGGAAAAAAATAATCAAGTTTCAGAACTTGATTCGCGTTTTGGTCCATTAATTACGATTATTTTGGCCATTAGCTTTGTAGCAAGCTTTGGCGTAGGGGCATTTATGGTTCAAAACCAACAAATTACCGTTGGGGCTATGGTTTCTTTTCAAGTTTATTTAACAATGATTGTATGGCCGATGATTTCTGCGGGCGATTTGGTAAACGTCATGCAACAAGGGGCTGCTTCTTGGCGGCGGATTAATGAAGTCTTAAAAGCAAAAGATAATTTAGAAGAAGATGGAACGAAAGAATTAACCCAAATTGAAAAAATTAGTTTTGAAAACTATGATTTTTCATATCCGTCAAGTACTCAAAACGTTTTACAGCAGGTAAATCTGACGATTAATAAAGGGCAATTGATTGGTATTGTTGGTAAAACCGGTAGTGGTAAAACGACGTTACTACGCCAATTACTTCACCGCTATCCTTATTCGGCGCAAGTGCCACAATTAAACGGGCGTCCATTAACGGACTATAAGTCCTGTGATGTACGGGGGCAATTTGCGGAAGTACCACAAGAACATACACTATTTTCACGTACGATTAAAGAAAATTTATTGTTTGGTAAAAGTGATGCCACCGAAGCTGAACTTTGGCAAGCGTTAAACGCCGCTGCTTTGGCCGATGATATCAAAAAAATGCCAGAACAGTTGGAAACGTTAATTGGTGAAAAAGGAATGTCACTATCTGGCGGACAAAAACAGCGTTTGGCTTTAGCCCGTGCTTTCTTGCGTCAGAGTCACGTTTTATTACTAGATGATGCGCTTTCTGCTGTCGATGCCAAAACGGAACAAGCAATTATTGATCAGTTAAAGCAAGTACAAGAAAAACAAACAGCGATTATTGTGACGCATCGTCTCTCTGCTATTACCACAGCCGATCAAATCATTGTGTTAGAAGAGGGAAAAGTGGTGCAACAAGGCACGCATCACGCGTTAATTCAAACACCAGGCTGGTATCAAGAGCAATATTACCATCAGCAATTAAATGAAGAAAAAACGAAAAGTTAAAACGCCATACCGCAATAATTAAAGAAAATTAAGCTAATTTCTTTGGCTAGCTTTAATTTGAAAGGGCCGTTTTACTTATTTAAAAGGAGTTGAAAACATGCTTCAGACAATCAGAAGGCTTTTAGGTTATGTCAAAGCTCATAAACTGATTTTTAGTATTAGTGTGGGCTTACTAATTGTAGCATCTGGCTTGGAACTTATCTCACCTTTAATTGCCAAGCGCATGATTGATAGTGTAATGACGCCAGCTTTTGATACGGGAAATTTGCCGCTATTATTATTAATTCAGTTGCTGTCATTTTATTTATTGTTAAATATCGTTGGTTCTCTTTTTCGCTATTTTAGTATTTTACAGTTGCGTAAAATGGCCAATCAAATTGTTAAAAGAATGCGAGATCAGTTATTTAACCATTTGCATCAATTACCGATTTCTTATTTTGATAAATTACCTGCCGGCAAAATCGTGGCGCGTATCACAAATGATACAGAGGTTTTACGCTCCAGTTTTTACGTCAGTGTCATTAGTAATTTATTAAGCAATATTATTCAAATTATTGGTGTTTATATTGCGATATTTCTATTAGATCCCCGCTTAGGTACAGCTTTATTGCTGCTGTTACCACTATTAGTATTATGGCAACATTTTTATACCAAACGAGCTTCTAAATATAATCTGGCTATGCGGGAGTATATTTCACAAATTAGTGGGCAATTAAACGAATTCATTCAAGGGGTAGCGATAATTCAAGCCTTTCAAAAAGAAAAACAATTATTAAATGAATTTCGCCAAACTGTAACCAAATGGTTTAACGTCGGTAAAAAGGCTTTATTCTTAGATGCCGGAGCGGCGTGGGGACTAGGTACCTTTTTACGCAATGCCACCATTTTATTAGTAGTGACCACTTTAGCTAGTTTCTTTTTAAACGGTCAGTTGGCTATTTCAGCGGGGCTACTGTATGCCTTTATTGACTACATTAACAGACTGTTTGATCCAATTGAAGGAATGGTCCAAACTGTTGCTGGTGTGCAACAATCACTAGCGGCAGGGACTAGAATTTTTGTCTTGGCGGATGAAAAGATTGAAAGTCAAGAAACGAAAAGCATTCAAATAGAAAAAGGCGCAGTTGCTTTTCAAGATGTTTCGTTTGGCTATACAGCCGATCAAACCGTTTTACATGATATTAACTTTACCGCCAAACCAGGAGAAACGGTGGCTTTAGTGGGGCATACTGGTTCGGGTAAGTCGAGTATTTTAAATTTACTTTTTCGTTTTTATGAACCCAATAGTGGGGCTATTTTCATCGATAATCAAAAAATTTCAGATTATAGTCGTCAGTCACTGCGACACTTTATGGCCATTGTGATGCAAGACCCTTATTTATTTAGTGGCACGATTGCTAGTAATATTAATATGGGGGATAAAAGTATTAGCGATGCGATGGTTTTAGATGCTTTAAAACAAGTTGGCGCAGAGTATTTGGTCAAACGCTATCCTAAAGGTATTCACCAGCCGGTAGTGGAAAAAGGTCAAGCTTTTTCTAGCGGTGAAAGACAGTTAATTAGTTTTGCGCGGGCGTTAGTATTTAATCCTAAAATTTTAATTTTAGATGAAGCAACTAGTCATGTGGATACACAAACAGAAACGATTATCCAAAAAGCGATGGAAGTCTTGCAAAAAGGACGGACGACTTTTATCATTGCCCATCGGCTTTCGACAATTAAAGAGGCAGATGAAATTTTAGTTTTAGAAGATGGTCGTATTATTGAGCGAGGCTCGCATCAAAGCTTACTGGAAAAATCGGGTATTTATTATCAAATGTATCAGATGCAAGCGGCACAATTGTCGGCTTAAGAGCTCGGTTTTGACATTTAAAGTCCCTGTGTTAAAATCGAAACAGACATTTTTGATGTTTGAAATTGATTTTTAACGGATTGGAAGTTTAACATGATCAGTGATATTTTGAGTTTATTTATTATGATTTTGGTCGGAATTTATAGTGCGCTGTTTTTGAGTACAGGGGTTTGGTTATTGTACCTACAAATTAAAAGCAGGATTAGTAAAATGGATCAAAATAGCTGGGAAAACTATTTTAATAAAATTAAACCTAAAGGTGTTATCCTGCGTGTTTTAATTTGTTATGTAATTGTCTTGGCGTTAATTGCGACTTTAAATACTTTTGCAATTTGGCAAGGTAATTTTTACTATGGTATTTTAATGGTTGCTTGTGGTTTATTCCATATTTTTTATAAATTCCAAACGCAAAAAGGTGATTTTAGCAAACTTTTTAAAGGTCCTAAATCTTAGTTTACTTTTTAAGCTGAAAATACCCAAAAGATGTATCTGCCAGTCGTTTTTTTACGACTATTGCTTCGTGTAAAAAGGAAGTAGTAAAAACAGTCATATATCTTTTGGGTATTATTTTTTAGAAGCCGGCGATCTTTTCTGCTTTTTTTGTATTGGCAAAATGCAACTTGGCATATTTAGCTAGTAAGTTTATGCCACCTTGTTGTAATATTTTGGCAGCTACTTGATCCGATTTATTGCCCGCACCAGAAGGAAGTAAAAAGCCCAGATTTTTAGAAGCCTTCTCTAACTCTTCTAAAAAACTAGCCCGACATAAAATAGAGGCAGCTGCGACAGCTAAATGATATTGTTCTCCTTTTGTAATAAAGTGAAGATCTGTCGTGACTGGATTTTTTTCTTGCCGTAAATATTTTTTGTAGTTTGCCTCTGAGGTAAATTGGTCAATGAGGATCCCTTCTGCTTTTGTAGGAGCAATTTTTTGTTGCAATAGATAAATCGCTTGATTGTGCAGTGCGACTTTCATTCGTACGGCATTATATTTGGGCTGAATCTCGTTATATTTTTCTGGTGTAACCACTAGTTTTTGAAAAGGAACTGTTTCAGCAATTTTTGGTGCCAGTTGGCGAATTTCTTTGTCGGTCAACATTTTAGAATCTTTGACGCCGATTTTTTTTAAATAAGAGAGGTTTTCTTTCGCTGCATAGACAGCACAAACTACTAAAGGACCAAAATAACTACCGTTGCCTACTTCGTCACTGCCAATGATACTTTTTTTAGAAAAATCTTTTGGTAAGTGGGTTGCGACTGCGCTTGTTTTTTGAGGGGAATTTTTATTGTCATTTGGCTTTATACTGGCTTGTGCTTTGTCCCATTTTGCGGCTTCTGACTGTGCATTTGGTCCTTGAAACATTACTTTTCCTGAGGTATAGCCGGTGATAGTGACACCATTTTTTTTAGCGACAAATAATGTATATGGGTTTTTATTTGGAACGCTTTTTGTCGCATAATGAGTTTTTAGCTGGTCTAACTGGGCATTACTAAGTTTTAAGACAATCGTATTCATATAAACTTCCTTTGTTTAGTATTTCTTTATTTTAATAATTGATAAGCTTTCGCTTTATCATCGTAATAGTAAAAGAGCCATTTTTAGTCAGTCTTTTTTACTAGATTGGCTCTTAGATTTTAACATAGATTCAAAAAAGCGTAAGGGAAGTAAGAGATTTTTATCTAATCATGGAAATTTTACCTTTTTTCCCCTATAATATACAGGAGTTTGCCACTTAAACATTTCGTGGTAAAAATGCTATAATAGTGCAGTTGTTTTTGTGAAAGTTATGAAGAAGGGAAGACAAAGCATGGTAGCGGAACGCAAACGCTATAAAGCTGTGATTGCCAATCGCACCTATACGATTATTGGTGAGAAGAGTGGACAGCATATGAAGCTGGTCACAAAACTGGTTAATGAACAGCTTAATGAAATTAAAGCTATTTCACCCCAAATAAATGATGAACAAGCCGCAATTTTACTGGCAGTTAATGCGGTCTCAGATCAAGTCGACAAGCAAGAAGAAGTACTGCGTTTACAAAAAGAAGTGCAAGAATTGCGGGAAAAAACTGTTAGAATTGTTGAATTAGAAAATCGCGTAAAACGAATTGAAGCAATTGAAAACGAAGCCCGTAAGTATTTAGCCGAGCAAGGCAAATCAGATATTAAAATAAAAAACCATGTTCAGGCACAGCAAATTTTAAATGAAGCCCGTAAAAATCAAATTAAACAAAAGACGTCTTTGGACAGAAAGGATTAACAGATGATCGGATTACTTATCATCCTGATACTCGTGATTGCGTTTTATATCGGAGGTCGCAGGGGAGCACCGTTACAGCTGGCCCATACGTTGGGTTATGCTTTATCTTTTGCGATAGCGTGTTTTAGCTATCAGAGTTTGGCAAAGAAATTAGAATTATTTGTCCCTTATCCTTCCATTACGCCAGATGCGAAAATGGCTTTTTATAGTCAAACCGAATCGTTAGACCTGGATAAGGCTTATTATGCTGCGATTGCTTTTTTACTAGTTATGTTTATTGGCTGGCTGATTACGAGTTTAGTCGCGGTATTTTTAAACAATTTGCGTTTTAAACGCTTATTGGAAAATTACGATTGGGTTTTAGGCGGCTTATTAAACGCACTGACAGCGTATATAGTTATCTTTTTTGTGCTATTTGTGTTAGCAATGATTCCTCTAGCAACCGTGCAAAATATCTTTTTTAATCACTTTTCTGCTCGCATGATTGTGGAACATTCTTTTATTTTGTCTTGGCTTTTTAAAAATCTGTGGGTAACAAGTATTCTTGGTTAAAAAACAGGGCAGTGTTTGGCAGTAGCTAAACTGTCCTGTTTTTCATAATGAAATAGGTAGGTGAAACAAATGAATAAAAGAATCTATGAAACATTAGAACTTTCCCGTGTGAAACAAATGGTTGCAAATTACCTTCAAACTGCCCAAGGGCAAGAAGAGTTAGAAAATTTAGTACCAAGTATCGATGAAACGGTAATAAAAAGTTGGTTAAATGAAACCGAAGATGGTTTAAAAGTCCAACGTTTACGCGGTGGCATCCCGATTCCAAAAATTGAAAATATCCGTCCCCAAATGAAACGAATTGAAATTGGCGCGGATTTAAATGGTCCTGAATTAGCGCAAATCGCCCGTGTTTTATCCACAACCGGACAAGTCAGAAAATTTATCGCTGACTTAAAGGAAAGTGAAATCGAATTTTTGCGTCTTTATGATTGGGCCGAGCAATTGGAACACTTACCAGATTTAACCCGCCGCTTACAGACGGCAATTGATGAAGATGGCTATGTGACAGATGAAGCCTCTAGTGAGCTAAAAATGATTCGCCAAAATATTCGGCGCAGTGAACAAACTATTCGAGAACAATTAGATGGAATTTTGCGGGGGAATAATGCGCGCTATTTAAGTGATACGATTATTACAATGCGCAACGATCGTTATGTCATTCCAGTCAAACAAGAATATCGTAGTGTTTTTGGCGGTGTCGTCCACGATCAAAGCTCCTCTGGTCAAACTCTTTTCATCGAACCTAAACAAATTGTTGACTCCAATAATCGCTTGCGTCAGCATCAAATCAATGAACGGCAAGAAATTGAACGAATTTTAGCCGAACTTTCAGCGGAATTAGTACCTTATCAAAAAGAAATCATTCATAATGCTTTTGTCTTAGGAAAATTTGATTTGATGAACGCAAAAGCTCGTTTTGGTAAAGAATTAAATGCAGTTGTGCCTGCGATTAGCGCTGAAAATCACGTCTACTTTAAACAAGCGCGTCATCCTTTAATTGATCAAGAAGTCGTGGTGGCAAACGATATTATGATTGGTCAAGATTTTCAAGCCGTAGTGATTACGGGTCCAAATACAGGTGGTAAAACGATTACGTTAAAAACTTTAGGCTTATTGCAATTAATGGGTCAGTCAGGGCTACCCCTTCCAGTAGCTGAAGAGAGTCAAATGGGGATTTTCCATGAGATTTTTGCCGATATTGGTGATGAACAGTCAATCGAACAAAGCTTATCGACCTTTTCTTCTCATATGACAAATATTGTTGAGATTTTAGCAAAAGTGGATGAACACAGTTTAGTTTTATTTGATGAACTGGGTGCAGGGACTGATCCTCAAGAAGGTGCTGCACTGGCTATTGCGATTTTAGACGCATTGGGTGCTAAATCTGCTTATGTAATGGCAACAACTCACTATCCGGAATTAAAAGTCTATGGCTATAATCGTAGCAACACAATTAATGCGAGCATGGAATTTGATGTTGATACGCTTAGTCCGACTTATCGTTTATTAATTGGGGTACCAGGGCGTAGTAATGCCTTTGAAATCTCGAAACGTTTAGGCTTGGATAATCACATTATTGATGCCGCCAAACAAATTATGGATGGTGAAAGTCAAGACTTAAATGAAATGATTGCAGATTTAGAAAACAGACGGAAGATGACGGAAACGGAATATTTAGAAGTTCGCCATTATGTCGATGAAGCGGAAAAATTACAACGAGAATTAAAAGAGGCTTATAGTTATTTCTTTGAAGAACGGGAAAAAGAGTTAGCCAAAGCTAAAAAAGAGGCCAATCAAATTATCGATGAAGCTAAGTCAGAAGCTGAGGTCATTATTTCAGACTTACGTAAAAAGCAGTTGGCAGCTGGTCAAGCGCAAGTAAAAGAGCATGAATTGATCGATGCTCGCAGTAAACTAGATAATTTACGGCAAGAAGACAACCAACTTAAGAAAAATAAAGTATTGCAAAAAGCGAAACAAAAGAAAAAACTAAAAGTTGGCGATGAAGTGTTAGTGGCTTCTTACGGTCAAAGAGGAACCTTGATTCAAAAAATGAGCGATGGTAATTGGCAAGTACAATTAGGTATTTTGAAGATGACACTACCAGAAAGTGAATTACAAAGTGTGGCGCCAGTTAAAGAACCAATTCAACGTGTTGTAAGCACTGTTCGTTCTGATAATAGTAGTCATGTTGCGACTCAACTTGATTTAAGAGGGAAGCGGTATGAAGAAGCTTTAAATGAAGTTGATCAGTATTTAGATGCTGCTATTTTAGCGGGTTATCCCCAAGTAACGATTGTTCATGGTAAAGGAACGGGTGCTTTACGCCAAGGAATTACAGATTATTTAAAAAATCATCGGAGTGTCAAAAGCTTTGAATTTGCTCCGCCAAATCAAGGTGGAAATGGGGCAACAGTTGTTAAATTTAAATAATTAAAAAAGATTTAACACGTTTGCTTTTAAAAAGCGCGCTGTTTAGCGTATTTGGTGCTATCCTTTTGAGCACTTACCAATTGTAAGCAAAAAAATGTCATCCTAAACTTTTCAGTGCTATACTCTTTTTAGAGAAATGATCAATCTTACTTAAGGTTATCATTTGGGGAAATCCAATTGGGAAGATGCCCAATAGTAAAATCGGAGGTAATAATATGTCAAAAGCAGTTACAGATGCAACATTTGCAAGTGAAACAGATGAAGGTTTAGTTTTAGTCGATTTTTGGGCAACTTGGTGTGGTCCTTGTCGCATGCAAGCACCTATTTTAGATCAATTAGCCGCTAGTCATGACGAAGATGAATTAAAAATTGTGAAAATGGATGTGGATGAAAACCCTGAAACACCTGCACAATTTGGCGTTATGAGTATTCCTACTTTGTTACTTAAAAAAGACGGGGAAGTTGTCGATAAAGTAATCGGTGTTCATACAAAAGATCAATTAGAACAATTAATTGCATCTCATTTATAAAATATTGTTTTGCTGATTAGCCGGCATTTAGCCGGCTTTTTTCATTTTTAGATAAAAAAATAATCTTAAGTGGTTGCAATTTAAGATTAAATCATTTATATTATCTGTGTAAACGGTTACACATGAAAGATGGTGAACAGATGGCAACGATTCGCGATGTCGCAAAATTGGCAGGATTATCTGTTGCAACAGTTTCAAGAGCAATTAACGGTAGCGGCTATGTAAGTGAAGAATCCCGCCAAAAAATTGAGCATGCAGTAGCAGAACTAGATTTTCGTCCGAATGAAGTCGCACGCTCGCTTTTTCAAAAAAAATCAAAACTAGTGGGCCTACTGCTACCAGATATCTCCAATCCTTTTTTCCCTTTATTGGCTAAAGGAGTGGAAGATTTTTTACAAAAAAAAGGATATCAAGTTATTTTAGGAAATGTGCAAGAAAATCCTGAACGCGCTAACGACTATCTTCATGCCTTTCATCAAAATAATGTAGCTGGTGTCTTATCAGCAGTTGATAACGACTATGCTTTTTATGATAATGTTCATCCGCTAGTATTTTTAGATCGGGTGGGTAATGATTCAGAGTACTCGATTCACGCCGATGATGTTTCCGGTGGTGCCATAGCAGCAAGAGCTGTTTTAAAAAGAAAGACCAAACAAATTATCGTGATTTCTGGTCCAAAAGAAATTGATCGTTCTAAAGAAAGGCTACAAGGTGTTTTGAGCGTTTTAGAGGAATCAAAAAAAGATTATTTCCTGGTACACTCAGCCTCGTTTTTACTAGAAGATGCGATTATTACCGCACAAACAGTTTTTAAACAATTTCCCACAGTCGACACAGTTATTGCGCCAAGTGACATTCATGCGATTGCATTAATTCAAGAGGCTTATCGCCACAATATAAAAGTCCCTGAAGACTTGCAAGTAATCGGCTATGATGATATTCCCATTAGTAATTTAGTGGTGCCGCCACTAACAACGATTCATCAACCAGCTTATGAAATGGGATATAAAGGAGCAGAGATGCTTTACAAGCTGATGAATGAACAAGAAGTAAAACAAAAAAAATTGATTTTACCTACTCGTTTAATTGAACGGAATACTCTACGAAAGAAGGAAACACAATGAAAATAACAGTGGTAGGAAGTATGTCGACTGATTTTGTAGTGACGACAAAAGTGAAACCAAATCAAGGCGAAACAGTTTTTGGTGAAAAATTTTCGACTGCTTTTGGTGGTAAAGGAGCCAATCAAGCGGTAGCGGCCAGTCGCTTAGGTGTGGATGTTGCCATGGTAGGAGCAGTGGGGAAGGATGATTTTGGCACAGAAATTGTTGCAAATTTAGTTAAAAATGGTGTTGATGTAACTTGTGTGGAACGGGTTACACATACTGAGAGTGGTTCAGCTCACATTGTCTTATACGAAAATGATAACAGTATTATTGTAATTCCTGGTGCGAATAATGAAGTAAAGCCGGCAGCTATGACTAAGTTCCAATCCCAACTATTAGCTAGTGATTTAGTTATTTTACAAAATGAAATCCCACAAGAAACAAACGAGGCGATCATTGATTTTTGTTGGCAAAATGGCATTAAAACGCTCTTAAATCCAGCGCCAGCCCGCAGTATTGCCAAAGAGTACATTGAAAAATTAACGTATTTAACACCCAATGAACATGAGTCAGCCATTATCTTCCCTGACCAGAGCCGTTCAGAAGTTTTGGCACAATATCCAAACAAATTAATTATCACGCTTAGTGCGATGGGCGCCATTTATCACGACGGAACAAAAGAAGAAATTATTCCCGCTTTTGAAGTTCAGCCGGTCGATACAACTGGTGCTGGCGATACATTTAACGCTGCCATGGCAACTGCTTTACTACAAGGATTAAAAATGTCTGAGGCTTTACGTTTTGCTAATTTAGCTGCGGCAATTTCTGTTCAAGGTTTCGGTGCCCAAGGTGGTATGCCAACACTAGAAAAAATGAAGGAGCAAAAACAGTATGAAAAAGCATGGAATTTTGAATAGTGAGGTTACCAAAGTTTTAACCGATTTAGGACATACTGATCAAATTACCATTGGAGATGCCGGCTTACCGGTACCCAATGGTGTTAAGAAAATTGATTTGGCTTTAAAATTTGGCTTACCTAGCTTTCAAGAAGTGTTACAAACGGTTTTAAGTGATATGGCAATTGAAAAGGTTTTTTTAGCTGAAGAGATTAAAATTCAAAATAGCAGTCAATTGCAAGTGATTTTGAAAGCGCTACCTGATGATGTTGAAATAATTTATTTCAGTCATGAGGAATTTAAAATACAAACACAGACGAGTAAAGCCATTATCCGTAGCGGTGAAGTAACGCCTTTTTCCAATATTATTTTACAATCGGCTGTCATCTTTTAAGGAGGTTCTATGATGCATGTTGCAATGAAAAATATTTCAAAATCTTTTGGCACCAATCAGGTTTTACGCGACGTTAGTATTGAATTAAAAAGCGGCGAAATTCACGCATTGATGGGGGAAAATGGCGCAGGTAAGTCAACGCTTATGAACATTTTAACCGGACTACACAAAAAAGATTCTGGCACGATTTTAATTGATGGCCAAGAAAAAGTCTTTTCTAGCCCCAAAGAAGCCGAAGAATTTGGCATTAGCTTTATTCACCAAGAAATGAATTCATGGCCCCAAATGACAGTGCTAGAAAATTTATTTTTAAATAGTGAATTAAAAAATTCTTTTGGCTTACTGGATATAAAAAAAATGCGGAATATTGCGTTGGAACATTTTCATGATTTAGGAATCTCCCTTGATTTGGATAAAGAGTTAGAAGAGCTTTCAGTAGGTCAGCAACAAATGATTGAGATTACAAAGTCGCTTATGACGGATGCAAAAATTTTGATTATGGATGAACCTACTGCTGCGCTATCTGAAACAGAAATTAAAGCATTGTTTAAAATTATTATGCAACTAAAAGAACAAGGAGTGGCAATTGTTTATATTTCTCACCGGATGGAAGAAATTTTCCAAATTAGTGATGAAATTACGGTGATGCGAGACGGTTTATCGATTGATACAACCAAAACAAGTGAAACCAATGTAAATGAAGTGGTGCGTAAAATGGTTGGAAGAGAAATTTCTGATTATTATCCAGAAAAAAACGCGGCGATTGGTGAAGTAATCTTTACCGCTGAGAACTTAACTGCTACAAATGGTACTTTTAAAGATATTTCTTTTAGCGTTAGAAGTGGTGAAATTGTCGGTTTTTCCGGTTTAATGGGAGCTGGTCGAACAGAAATTATGCGGGGAATCTTTGGTTTGGACCCCTTATCAAAAGGAACTATTACAATTGAAGGAGCTATAAAAAAAATTGAATCACCAGCTAAATCGATTCAAAATGGTATCGGCTTTTTGACAGAAGATCGAAAATCAGAAGGATTAGTCTTAGATTTTTCTGTGTTAGATAATATTAGCTTGCCTTCCATTGATGGTTTTGTAAAAAATGGTGTAATTGATAAAAAAACTGAAGCAGAGTTTGCTGAGCTATTGATTAAACGCCTATTAATTAAAGTGCAATCAGCTGAAGATATCGTCGGAGATTTATCGGGAGGTAATCAGCAAAAAGTCGTTTTAGCCAAATGGATTGGAGCCGGCCCTAAAGTTTTAATTTTAGATGAACCAACTCGTGGTGTCGACGTCGGGGCTAAACGGGAAATTTATCAACTAATCAATGAACTAGCTGATCGTGGTGTCGCGATTATCGTTGTCTCAAGTGACTTACCTGAAGTAATGGGGATAAGCGATCGTATTTTAGTGATACACGAAGGCAAAATTAACGGTGAATTACAAAAGAAAGATTTTGACCAAGAAAAAATTATGACCTATGCCACAGGAGGAAAATAAAATGGAGAATAAAAAGAACGTCGCAAAAAAGAGCAATTTTGACGCAGCCGGTATTGTCACAAAGCTAGGGCCCTTATTGGCACTGATTGTCTTGGTTATTGTCGTTTCGGTTATGAATCGTGAATTTTTAAACCCAAATAATTTATTAAATTTACTACGCCAAGTAGCAGCGAACGGTTTTATTGCCTTTGGGATGACCTTTGTTATTTTGACAGGTGGAATTGATTTGTCTGTTGGATCGACTTTAGCACTCTCTAGCGCATTAACAGCTGGCTTTATTGCAAATGGAATGGGTGCGCCATTGGCAGTTTTAATTGGCCTTTTAACCGGTGCAATCTTAGGTGCGATTAATGGCTTGTTAATCTCAAAAGGAAGTATGGCGCCTTTTATTGCAACTTTGGCGACAATGACAATTTATCGCGGTGCAACACTTGTTTACACTAAAGGAAATCCGATTACAGGTTTAGGGGATAGTTTCTTCTTTAGCTTTTTAGGTCGTGGTTATTTATTTGGCATTCCTTTTCCTGTCGTTTTACTTTTCATTATGTTTATTATTTTGTTTGTCTTGTTGCACAAAACAGCATTTGGTAAGAAAACTTACGCTATTGGTGGAAATGAAAAAGCGGCCTTTGTGGCAGGGGTAAAAATTGATAAAATTAAAATCTTAATTTACTCCTTATCAGGCTTAATGGCATCAATTAGCGGCATGATTATTACCTCACGTCTAAATTCAGCGCAACCGACTGCTGGCCAGTCTTATGAAATGGATGCCATCGCTTCTGTTGTGTTAGGTGGGACGAGCCTTTCAGGCGGGAAAGGTCGGATTTTTGGTACGCTAGTGGGTGCTTTAATCATTGGAACATTAAACAACGGCTTGAATTTACTAGGCGTTTCAAGTTTTTATCAACAAATTGTCAAAGGGATCGTCATTGTCATTGCTGTATTATTAGACCGTAAAAAGAAATAAGCACAATTTTGCGTAAAGTATTGTAAGCCCTTTAATTACTTTTTTATAAACAGCAACACTTTAAACGGTTTTTAGGAAAATGATTTTCCTTTAAAAGAAATTCACTCATATGAGGAGGAAGAAACGATGAAAAAATTTTTCGTATTAGCGGCAAGTGTTCTTATGTTAGCAGGCTGTGGTGCAACAGGTCTTGAAGGTGGTTCTAGTAGTTCAGAGGGGAAAACAGCTGAGAAAAAACCCGCAGAATTGACAGTTGGTGTTTCGGTTTCAACATTAAACAATCCTTTCTTTGTATCGTTACGAGATGGTGTCCAAAAATTAGCAGATGAAAACAAAACGACGATTAAAGTTGTTGACGCTCAAGATGACACAGCCAAACAAAGTAATGATATTGATGATTTAATTCAACAAAAAGTCGATGTCATTTTAGTAAATCCAGTTGATTCTTCGGCTATTGTACCAGCAGTGGAAGCTGCTAATAGTGCTGATATTCCAGTGATTGCCATTGACCGTAGTAGTGACGGCGGTAAATTATTAACTACGGTTGCTTCAAATAATGAAGAAGGCGGTAAAATGGCGGCGCAATTTATTATTGAAAAATTAGGTGAAAATGCCAAAGTAGCAGAACTTGAAGGCGTACCTGGAGCTTCTGCGACCCGTGAACGAGGCAAAGGGTTTGATGATTACGCAAAAGATAAATTAGACGTTGTCGACAAGCAATCTGCTAACTTTGACCGTGCTAAAGGTTTAACAGTTATGGAAAATATTTTGCAAGCTCACTCTGATTTACAAGGTGTATTTGCCCAAAATGACGAAATGGCTTTAGGGGCTTCTGAAGCTGCTAGCAGTAAAGGCAAAGATTTTATTATCGTTGGTTTTGACGGTACCGAAGATGGGTTAAAGGCAATTAAAGACGGTAAGATGAGCGCGACGATCGCTCAAAAACCAGAGGAAATGGGCAAACTTGCCCTACAAGCGGCGTATGATCATTTTGCAGGCAAAAAAGTTGATGAAAAAATTGATTCACCACTAGATTTAGTGACAGAATAAAAGTAAGTAGTAGTACTTTTATAAAACAATAAAGCAATTTAAAAGTAAGTTTTTCATGAGGCTGTGACAGATGATTGGTCACAGCCTTTTTGCGATGTAAAAATTATGCGTTAACAAAAATATAGTCGAGCTGAAGAGCAGTATTTGCGGACTAAAAATTCTCATTTTATTAAGAATAATTTCTAGATTTTAAATAACACAAAAATTCAATTTTAAAGCAGATTATCCAACACCATTTTTTTAATAAAAAGTTGTTTTTTTGGTGGTTTCTCACTTCTGTTTTTTCTAAGAGAACGATATAATAAGTTTGTAAAGATAAAAGAATAATTAAAGAAAAAGGAGTAGACGATGAAAAAGAGTAAATGGGTTAAAGTGTTGTTGGTTGCAAGTATTTTAACGACTTCATTGCCACTAAATGTTTGGGGGCAAGAAGCTACTGGGGAAACTAGTGAGTCAAATATAACAAGTTCTTTATCAGAGCTACAGACAAATGAAACAACTACTGAAGAAAGTACAACAAGTCAAGAGGTAACAGCTACTACAACTGATTCAAGTACAACAAGCCAAACAGATTTGGATAGATGTCAATAAAGTAG
>NZ_JXKG01000013.1 GCF_001885735.1 Enterococcus canintestini
TTCAGTTTTCAAAGGTCTACATTAGCTGTTAAAAGAATGTATTTAGAAATCAACATACTGTCATTTCTCATTTATTTAACGCGCTTGATTGTTGCTTTTCAAATATTTCAGCAACTCTTATATCTTATCAACTGACGTTTTGTTTGTCAACTGTTTTTTTCAAAAAATTTTAAAAGTTTTTTGAAATAATATTTCATAAAAGCGCTGCTCACTAAGCAACTTCGTTAGTTTAGCAATCATTGTTACAATTGTCAACAACTTTTTTTCAAGAATATTTCAAGTTGTTTTCAACTGTGTGACTGCTTCGTCAACGTTGATTAATTTACCACGTAATCAAGGGTTGGTCAACATAAAAACAGAAAAAAATTTCGACTACAAAAAAAGCTAAACAAAGCTATTTCTAACGATTGTTCGGCTTTATAACGTATACAAAAATTTAACCTTCAGTTAATAAAATAAAATCAACTTCATTAATGACTTTTATTGAACAAAGCCCCTTAGTAAATTCGGATAATTTTCATAAAAAAAAAGTGCCAAAGTTACAACTTTGGCACTTTTCAACTGAACAATTCTAACAATTTAAGCGGACTTTCTACTAAAATCTCGCCACCTGCGTCCTTTAGTTCTTCGATGGTACCAAAACCATATAAGACTCCGATTGGTAAAACAGCATTTTCTTTTGCTCCTAAGATGTCGTTTTCTCGATCACCAATCATTACTGCATCATTTTTATCCTTCAAACCAGAAGACGCAATAGCATATGCTAAAACCTCTGTTTTTTCTGCCCGTTTATTATCCATGTCTGCTCCATAGATTCCTGTAAAATAAGGGGTAAATTTTAAAAAGTCCAAAATTGCCTTAGCAAAAATTTCTGGCTTGGAAGTAGCTAAATATAACTTTTTCTTGGTAGCAAGTTGATCAAGGGTTTCCTTTATACCCATATAAGGTGTAATTTCAAACATGCCACTAGCTTGATAATATTCACGATAGTAAGCAACTGCTTGTACTGCTTGTTCTTCTGTCATGCCAATTTTCTTAAAAGAGGTAATTAATGGTGGTCCGATAAATGAAAGTAATTTTTCATCTGGCAAATCAGTAAGGTTCATTTTCTTTAATGCATAACGAATAGAAGAAAAAATTCCCTTTTGCGAATTGATGATTGTACCATCCAGATCAAAAAACAAATGATTTTGTTGCAAACAGACGCATCCTTTCTATTTCTACTATTAGTCTACTCCAAAAAAATGGGTTATTGTGAACTTTTTTTGTATGAGCTTGAAGTTTTATGTGCTTACTTATGTTTTAATCCTTACTTTTCTAATTGACTCTTTTTTAATCTTCTAATAGATAAGCATATTAATTGCTGAAAAAACAATTACTCGCTATACTTACTTTTAGTAAGAATAATAATTGAACACTTTGGAGGAATTAAAATGGATACACAAATTAGAGGGCTTCATCATGTGACAGCAATGACTTCTAGCGCTGAAAAAATCTATCGCTTTTTTACTGATATTTTAGGCTTACGTTTAATCAAAAAAACTGTTAACCAAGATGATATTGAAACGTATCACTTATATTTTACCGATGACTTGGGTTCAGCTGGTACAGATATGACTTTTTTTGATTTTCCTGGTATTCCAAAGGGAACAAAGGGAACAAACACTATTTCCCGCACTTCTTTTCGTGTAAAAAATGATGATGCTTTAACTTATTGGGTATCACGTTTTGACGATAACAAGGTTGAACATGGTGAAATTAAAGAACGTTTTGGTAAAAAATATCTTGAATTTGAAGACTTTGACAACCAACGCTATCAATTAATTTCTGACCAAAATAATCAAGGCGTAGCCGGTGGTACACCTTGGAAAAATAGTAATGTTCCAAGTGAACATGCTATTGTTGGCTTAGGCCCTGCTTTTGTAACCATTGAAAATTTAGAACATATGACTTTGGTTCTAACAAATGTTTTAGGTTTTAAAGAAATTGCTAGTGATGGTGATTTTCATTTGTTTGAAATCGGTGAAGGTGGTAACGGTGCTAGCATTATCGTAGAGCATCGCGATGATATTCCTCGCGCCACAGAAGGTTTTGGCAACGTCCATCATTTAGCGTTACGTGTAGCAGATAAAGAGGCTTTAGAATGGTGGATTGGACGCATTAACGAATTAGAATTTCCTAACTCTGGTTTTACAGAACGTTTTTACTTTGCTTCTGAATACTTTATGGCTGCACCAAATGTTTTATTTGAACTGGCGACGGACGGTCCTGGTTTCTTAGAAGATGAAACGTATGAAACAGCTGGTGAAATCTTATCATTACCACCTTTCTTAGAACCAAAACGTCAAGAAATTGAAGACTACGTACGACCATTTGATACAAGTGATGCTAACAAAAAACGCGCATAATCTTTTGTTTGAACATCTCGTATCTATGCCTACATTCTAGTTTGATAAATTACTCGAACACACAGTATAGTTGCTTCATTGTCCACAAGCTATTTTAATCTGCGGACATTTAATCTATATTTGAAGTTGTTCGGGTATTTTTTTATTATAGGAGGCCTAATTATGATTCATTTTTCCGCCGCTGACTTGGGAGCAAAACAAAATTATAAATTTTTAACAGGAGCCGTCTCCCCTCGTCCAATCGCTTGGATAACCACGCAAAACAAAGAGAGTGGTATCGTCAACCTTGCGCCTTTTAGCTTTTTTACAGTTGTATCTAGTGATTTACCTTACGTTTTAATTGCAACAACTCGTAAAAATGGGCAAAAAAAAGACACTGCTAACAATTTGAGTCAAACAAAAGAAGGCGTTATTCACGTGGTAGATGAAAATGTCTTACATCAGATGAATGAAACAGCAGCCAACTTAAAGCCTGACGAAAGTGAACTCGCATTAATCAATCTACCGACGGTGAAAAGTCATAGCGTGACCCCACCTGGTCTTGTTGATCCTTTAATTCGTCTAGAAGTTCGCTTACAACAAGAAATTTCTTTACCTGATGATAACGGCAATATTGTTTCTGACTTATTTATTTTAAAAGTTTTAGATTATTATTTTGCTGAAAAAATATTTGATGTCACTAAAGAGTATATCCTAAGCGAAAAATTACGGCCGGTTGCACGCTTAGCAGGGAATAACTATTCTTTATTTGGCGAAGTGTTAACACTTATCCGCCCTCAGTAATTTACTTCAAATTTTAATTACTGCAAAATCAGTTTAAGACCCTATAACAAAAAAGAATTCTAACCAATTAACTTTGGTCAGAATTCTTTTTTAATTCATCAAGGTTAGCAAAATAATCAGCCGCAGCTTCGTTTAATAACGGCGTAAGTGTTACGCTCATCGGAAAAAACGAAGTAGCATTGTAATATAAATCGGTAATCCGCCAACGATTGCGAATCACAATTGCTAATAAGTCACAAAAGATTTGAACTGGTTGTTTACTTAATATTTGCATCCCAACTATTTGCTCGTTTAAATCTATATGTAAAAAAATTTGACTCCCTTCAGTTGAAGCCAATGTGCCTACTTTTACAGTCGTAATACTCTTTCTTTCTTGTTGCGCTTGTTCCTTGGTTAGTCCTACTGAACCTAGATAAAAACCAAAAAGTTCGGTAGATGAAGTATTTAGATACTTCGGCTGCGGGAATTTCTTGCCACTGATATTGCTTGCTACAGTCCGAGCAGTTTGACGTGCATGTGTCACTTTTGATAGGCGTACTTTTTTATTGGTAATTAATTCTGGTATTCCAATTAAATCTCCCACCGCATAAACGTTTGGCCGAGTAGTTTGTAAATAAGAGTTAACTGCCACTGATTTATCTGGTAAAAGAGTTACCCCATCCCAATAAAGCTCACTATTCGGTCGAGAATTATTTGCAATTACTAACAGGTCACAATCTATTGAAGACTCGATTAACTGTAGTTTTAATCCTTTGTCTTTTTTAGTTACTTCAATGAGATGATCAGCACACAAAACAGCAGTCTTTTTTCGTTCAAATTGTGACAAGAGAAAATCACTAATTTCTTTATCATAATACGCCTGTAATAATCGCTGATTGGGACCAAACAAAACTACCTTTTTCCCATCTTGAAGCAACGCTTCAGCTAACTCAACTCCAGCATGTCCGAGCCCAGAAATCGCAATCGTTTGTGCTGTTTCCAAAGCATCCATTAACTTTTGTGATTGAAAAAATGATTTATAACAATAAATTTCACTAAACTCCGCATACTTTTTTGATACGTATTGACGTGAGCCTGTTGCTAAAACTAAATTTTCATAAGTTTCCGCTAATTTCTTAACACCGTCAGTAAAAAAAACGATTTTCTGTTGCCAGTCAATTTTTATTACTTCATATCCAAAATAGCTTTTAACACCGATTTTGTTTAAATCGGCAATCGGTGCTGTGGCCTCTTGTAGTTTACCAACGGCTTGCTTTAAAACCAGATTAATCCCACTGGCAATGAAAGGTGTCACCGTTTCTTTTTCAATCAAAATCACTTCATGATCTGCATCAAATCTTTTTAATTCCCGTGCTACCATTTGACCACTATGTGAAGCACCAATAATTATCGTTTTTTTCATCAGCAAGCCTCCTTTTCTTTTCATTTTACTTCATTTTTTTTGTTTTTTCTAATATTATAAAGATGATGCAACAGACCAAAATCTTATTTTTTGTTATACACCAATTATTTAAATTACAAGGGGGCATAATTTGTTAAAAAGAGAATTGCTCGAAAAACCATACGATTTAATGAATGACATCTTAGTCTACCTGTACAATAATGGCGGTCAGTGTACTAAGGAAAATCTTTGCCGCAACTTAGTGATTACGCCTAATACGCTAAGTGAATATACCGCTCTTTTACAAAACTTTATTGTAGAAAACGATTTTTTAGCTGATATTACGATTATTGAAGATACTCAAACGTTATTTTTGCAAAAAAAGCCTACTTTTCCCTTAAAATTATGTTATCTGAAGTTTTTGGAACGCTCTATCAAATATCAAATAATAAAATGGTTATTTACCAATGGATCGATTAATGGACCGGTATTTCAAGATTATTTTAATATCAGCTCAGCCACTTACTATCGGCGAGTTACGGAATTGAATGCGCTTTTAGAAGAATTTCAACTTTCGCTTAGACGAGGAAAAATTATCGGAAATGAAAATCAAATACGTTACTTTTACTATTGTTACTTCTGGTTTTTGCGTGAAAACAAAGAAGACTTAGATCAAGAAATCAACAAATTATATATTCCATTAATTGATGAACTAACAGAAGCATTGAATATTACTTTTGATCACTTGGAAGAACTTCAGATTAAACTGTGGATGAAAATAACATTCACGCGACTGAACCAAACTCGAGAATATACTTTTGCGGCAGATTTCGAACGTAAAGATCGCCCCCTCTTTGATGAACTAAATCAAATTTTGTTTCATTATATGAAAAACTACGATCGTCCTTATACGCTTTATGAAGGATTGATGTTTTACGATTTCTTTTGCAGTCTACGAAATTTTTCGGTTTACTCACCTTTTGCATATCGTTTAGCACAGCAACAACGTGAAGAGAAAACATATTTGGATTATCAAAATCAGCAAATTTTAAATTACTTAAATCAAATTGGCTATCTACAAAATAATTTTTCCCGAAACGGCACCGTATTTTGTCACATTATTTGTATCAGTACCACTCGCAACTCTATTATTTTGACGGTTTCATTCTTAATTTTGACTCTTGGGGCTTATTTTTAACCGCCCAAAACTTAAGGGAGCCCTTTAATTTTGATGATGTACACAAGTTTATGGATTTTTGTCAAAAACAATTTTATCCAAATGACCCTTTACAACGTTATCGGAATGTCTTATCTGAAATCAACTATTCATCGATCTTAAATATTGCACAAGATTTAGCCAATAAACATATTGCCATTGCCGTTCACCATAGTTTAAATCCATTTTTAACAGCACTAACGATTCAGTTGTTAAAAAATACCTTAGGCAATAAGTATGAACTCGATTTAACAGTGTATGATGATGAAGCATCTCATGACATTTTATTGTCAAATATCTATAATGAAAATTTTGCAACAAATAGCAGTTATTATTATGTTTTTTCCGATTGTTGTAATCAGTATGATGTGGTAGAAATTGAAAAACTTATTCAACAAGTTATTGCCGATCAATTCACTCAACAGCCTAACGAAGATAATAATCTTACGTAATAACCATTTCATTTTTGAATAAAAAAGTTGCTTTTTTTACTATACCGTCACAATCTATATACGTAACTTTAAACGCGCTCCAATCTTCTCAATTTCAAAAAAATTTTTATCGTAGTATGATGAAAATAACAATAAAAATTGGAGGCGGTTTTATGGCTTGGAACATGAAAGACTACCCTACATCAATGAAAAATTTGGATACGCTTGTCAAAAAGAAGGCAATTGAAATTGCCAATGCCCTACTCGCTGATGATTATCCAGAAGATCGTGCCATTCCAATTGCAATCAGTCAAGCAGAGAAATGGTATAACGAAGCGAGTGAAAAAGAAAAGGCTACATTTAAACAAACAGCTAATCCGCAAAAAGACGATTCCCATCACAAAGATAAAAATGCGACGAAATTACTGGATGCTGATGTTAATGTAAAATATTCCGGTGATATGTGGGAGGTATTTTCGACTGGTGCCAAACGAGCCAGTGATACCTTTGATAAAAAAGAAGATGCCATTGCTCGCGGCAGAAAAATTGCAGCTAATAAGAAATCCACCTTAAAAATTTATAAACAAGATGGTACTTTACAAACATCTTATGACTATAGCGAAGAAAAATAGCATATATTTCCGAAATAAAAAAGTCATTGCCTTATGAAGCGAGTCGCAAGAGTTAGACCAAAAAAGCTAACTTTTAGGAGCACTTCACTACACTTTAGGCGATGGCTTTTTTATCTTGCCTTAACAGTATCATGCTTAAGTTTTTCCGATTATTTTCTTAAACTCCTCACTAACATCTTTGCTCGTTTATTTACAAAATTTTAAACGTCAAATTTTATTTACAATCTTATTGGTTGACATTTTTAAACCAACAAATTAAACTCAGAAAAGCAACCGTTTAAAAAAATAAACCAATAAATTCAAAACCGAATTCACAAAAAATGGAGGAAAAGAAAATGACAAAGAAAATGAAGGCAGCTGTAATTGATCACTATAAACAACCCATGCCAAAACTAAAGGAAGTCAATGTGCCAAATATTCGCACAAACGATGTATTGGTAAAAATTGTCGCCGCCAGCATTAATCCGATTGATTTAAAAACCAAAGACGGCGGACTGAAAATGTTACTTAAATATGAGATGCCGATGATTATGGGCAGTGATTTTTCAGGCGTTATTACAAAAGTTGGGGCAAATGTTTCCAAATATCAAGTTGGTGATGCTGTTTATGGGCGCGTCCAAAAAAATCGGATTGGTACTTTTGCAGAATATATCGCCGTTGACCAAGGAGACATCGCTTTAAAACCGGATAATATCAATTTTGAAGAAGCGGCGTTAATTCCTTTGGTAGGCTTAACTAGCTATCAAGCACTACATGATATTATGCAAATTAAGCCCAGACAAAAAGTTATGATTCAAGGAGGTTCTGGTGGTATTGGTACCATTGCTATCCAAATCGCCAAATATCTCGGTGCCTATGTTGCCACGACCACTTCCGCAGATAATTTTGACTTGGTTAAATCTCTAGGCGCTGATTATCTTATTGATTATCGGACAACAGATTTTTCTACGGTACTTTCAGATTATGATTATGTCTTTGATACTCGTGGCGGCAAAACATTAGAAGATGCCTTTAAAATTGTTAAACCCGGTGGCAAAGTAGTTAGCATTGCTGGATTACCAAACCAACGCTTTGGTAAAGAATATGGCGTGCCATTGTGGAAACAATTGGCTTTTGGTTTGGCTACCCATAAATTAACCAAATTGGAAAAACAAACAGGTGCTTCTTATACTTTCTTATTTATGAAACCCAGTGGTGCACAACTGGATATTTTAGGCCAATTGATTGAAACAGAAACTATTAAGCCTATTATTGACCGAGTGGTACCTTTTACAGAAATTGAAAAAGCACTTACCTATTCAAAATCTGGACGAGCAAAAGGTAAAATTATTTTGCAAATGACCAATGATTCAAAAAACGAGGTACGAAAATGATAACAACTAGTTTATTATTTATCTTAGTATTCATTGGACTATTTTTAATCCGTCGTGCCGAAAAACGCGCTATTACAAAGACAACACTCTTATTGGAAATGACGGCCACTACAACTTTGAGTTATTTAGCGGCATTGATTATCTGGCTTTTAGCTAATCGCTTTTCTTTACTGCATAATACTGGTGTAACATGGCTTATCTGGTTACTCATGTTCATTTGTGGCGTAATTGGCGTCCGTACCCTAGGGAATCGCTTGAAAGAAACCAGTCAAGAAACAAAAAACATCTGGATTATACCTTTTGCAAAAGAACTGGCATATCACGCTTCTGTTTTTTGGAAATTGATTGTTGTCATTGCAATGATGACTTTTCTTAGCACGGCTATGCTACCGAATAACTTTTTCTTACTTTCCTTGAGTTTTACACTTACAGTAGCTCTGATGATGGAAAGTGCCGTCAAGCTGTTTCGTTTGTAAAATAAAACTATAAAAGCTACCATTTACTCAACTCAGATTACTAAAGGAGATAATAATATGGCAGAACAAAATGATATGATTCAAACATTATTAAATCACTGCTCTGTGCGAAATTTTACCGAACAGAAAATCGATAAAAATACAAAACAAACCATTCTCACTTGTGCACAAATGGCACCAACTTCCAGTTATTTGCAAGCATACTCGATTATCGAAGTCACCGATATTGAAAAACGCAATGCCTTAAGCGAAATTTCTGGTGGACAAGAATGGGTTACAAAAGCGCCGTTAGCCTTGGTTTTCTGTGCCGATTTACATCGAAGTGAAACATTATTAGAAGTTTCTGATGAGGCAGTTTTTGAAAACACTGAGCTTTATACCGTGGCAGTAGTCGATGCTTCACTAGCGGCACAAAAAGCGCTAATTGCTGCACAAAGTATGGGGTTAGGTGGCATTACAGTCGGAGGTATTCGTAATGATATGCCCCACTTAGCGACTCTTTTCAACTTACCAGCTAAAGTGGTACCACTTTTTGTTTTATGTATCGGTTATCCCGCTGAACCTGCTGTGCAAAAACCACGGTTGCCACAAGCATTCGTCGTTGGTAAAGATAGTTACCCAGATGAAAGTATGAGTATTGCAACTTATAACCAAACCGTTAGCGACTTTTTCTACCACTTAACAAATGGTGTTGATCAGTACAACTGGGTAGAACGTTGCAGCCATGCCATTAATCAAAAACCCCGTTATGAAGTAACTGATTTTGTCAAAAAAGCAGGATTACTATTAAAATAATTCGCGATGTATACAAATCACATAATAGCTATTGTTATGAAACGTCATTATTTTAAAAGCCGATTGTAACAGAAGTATTCGGCTTCAAGAATAAGAATGAGTTTTAAGAAAATCGTTGTTCAAATTTTAGCGAAATTTCAGCTCATGACTTATTAAAAAAATTCACTTCTGGAACACACCGATAAAAAAAGCAGTATGACAAGAATTTTGTCATACTGCTTTTTTAACTTACTTCAATACATCATTTAATGCTTCACTCATAGTTGGATGAGAATAAATATGATCTCGTAATAAAGTATATGGTAATTGTCCTTTCATAGCTAGGGCAATTAAGTTGATGACTTCATGAGATTCTTCAGCATAAATGCTAGCACCTAAAATTTGATCATTTTCTGGATCTACTAATACTTTGAACATCCCTTTTGGATCTTCTAACACTTGTGCTTTTGGCACACCTGCACTCATAAATTTAAACAATTTATATGGTACGCCCGCTTTTTTAGCTGCTTTTTCCGTTAAGCCAACATTAGATAGCGGTGGTGTAATAAAGACGCTGTATGGTACTACATTGCGATCAGATACGCGGCGTTTACTTTCACCTACTAATTGATCTAAAATAATCCGATAATCATCTAATGAAATATAAGTAAACTGTAAACCGCCTTTTACATCCCCAATTGCCCAAACATTTTCCGCTGTCGTTTTTAAAAGATCATCTACCACAATTGCGCCACGATCATCAACTTTAATGTTTGTATTTTCCAATCCTAAATTAGCCGTATTTGGTTTTCTACCAGTAGCAGCTAATACTTTGTCTGCTTTAATTGTCTTTTCTGCCCCATTTTCTGTAAAGGTGACACTGACAAAATCTTCACCATCTTCAACTTTATCAACTGAAACCCCTAAATGAAAGCTAATACCAGCAGCGGTTAAATCTTGATAAATCATTTCTGATACATCATCATCTTCTCTTGGAATGAACTCTTGATGGGCATCTAAAACGACAACTTTACTACCATAATTTGCAAACATGGCCGCAAATTCTAAACCGATATATCCTGCTCCAATAATTACTAATGTTTCTGGCAATGTATTTTGATCCATTGCACTAGTTGAATCAAGTAAATAATTACTCGTAGCTAAACCAGGAATTGGTAAAATTATTGGCAAGGCGCCAGTGTTAATGAAGATTTTTTCCCCTTCAACTTGCATAGTTGTTTGATCAGGTAAGGTTACTTCTAAAACATGATCGGAAATAAACTTCGCAGTGCCATCCAAAACTGTCCCCGTTGGTTCATCGGCAATCATGTGGTAATTTTTATTGCGCAACTTACCAGTCAATTTTTCTTTATGGTCAACTGCTGTGGTAAAATCCAACTTTTTCTCACCATTTATAATGAGGGATTTTGACGGAATACAACCGATATTGATACAAGTTCCCCCGTACATCCGCTGTGATTTTTCAATTACTAAAACAGATTGTCCCTTAGCCGCTAATGTTTTGGCTAATGTTTTACCACCTTTACCAAAACCGATAATAATATTTTCATATTTTTCCATGTTGCACCTCCATTAATCAACTTATGATTTTGTTTCATCATAAGTTGATTATAGAAGAGGGTTGAAGAAGATGTAAAATCATTTGATTGGTACTATTAGAAAACTTGAAGGCAACAATGCATAAGATAGCGTACGAATCAAGAAATTTTTATAGTTTACCACTAACAATAATCAGGTTTCTAGTTATCTAATAAATACATTGTTCAATAAACAAAAATTTACCGCCCAAGTTTGTAAAGCATAAACTGCTTCCTTACTTGCGCGGAATCTAGAGGGAAAAGTTGTTTCTATCCAACTAAACTTTTCTATTATATATCCCTAACCCTTTAAGAAAATTACGCATATATTTATCGCCACAAGGTTTGAAATTTCGCTGGCCTTCTTTTCGTAAAAAAGCCCCAATCTCTCCTTTTGATGGATAAAGCGCAACTTCTGCAAAGATAGCTAAGATATCTTCTGTAGTCATCGAAAGGGCAATCTTCACCTTTTTTAACATAACGTTATTAATATGTTTTATTTCCTTACTTTTTTGCGATTTTTCTTCTACAGGTTTATCCTTTTGTGGTCCCCGTGCAAGAAGAATTAAGCCATTTAAAAACGCATCAAAAACTTGATTATTTATCGCTTTTTCATAAACATTATTTCCCTTATTATCTTCGTGTTTATCTTGAACTTTTGTCAATATCGTCCGCATCTCTTCTTTGGTTACAGGTACCCCGCCCAATTCAAACGCTTTTATCATATCAGAATCTTTTAAATCAATCGCATAACGCAATCGCAATAATCTATCATTGTTATTCATTTATTTCCCCTAACTTGTTATTTATTACTTACTTTAAGCATAACTTTATTTAATAAGTTTCAACTTAGCATAAATAGCAAGAAATTACATCCCCTGCTTTAGAAAACTAGAAATTATGCAGATTTATTTTGCGTTTAAAGTTGTAGCAGGCTTTACTTTTAATAACACTTCAATCGTTCAAAGTAAACAATCAACTATATCTATAGCTATTTTTTCTTACCCTTCTCCTTTAAAACCAAAAAGACACTACATTTTCTTTTAAACTCACAGTAATTAAAGCAATTTTGGAACTTCCTCAAGGTGCATCCACAGTTCTAATTTCTACACCTAATCCACGAAAATGCATAATACTGTGATTGGCTTCTCCAGTATTAGCGTCAACAGAAATTGCTGCACTTGGGGCGCCCTCTACCATTACATAGATATTATAAAACCCACTTCCATCCTCATTTAAAAAGATCTTACCCGGATTCATATTTTGAAAACTAACTTGTTGACCATCTGAGTTGAAACTATAAAAGTTCTCTGCAATATCTAATGCCTGTCTTTCTGTAATTGAAAAAGTGGAATCCATTTCGTTTCCAGAAGCTAGTTGTTGCTCTTCAGCTTTTTGTTTTGCTATCTTTTCTTCAGCTGCCTTTTTTTCAGCTTCTTCTTTTGCTTTTTGCTCAGCAGCTTCTTTTTCAGCTAACGCTATTTTCTCAATCTCTGTTAAATTCAATTGGGAAAGTTCTACTGTCTTAGCTAGTAAATCTTTGTAATATGTACCTTGTAGTTTTTCACTTTGAATAACCTTCAGTTTCTCATTTGACTCAGTATACTTCTTCTCCTCAGACAATTTTTCCGCCTCATTATACAATTTCATACTCTCATCAAGCGTATTCTTAATAGCACTAAATTCTTCACCAACTTTTTGAACATGTTTCTTAATGGTATCTGGTACATTTTTATCATTCGAAAGTTTAGTTGATAAATCCAAACCTTTCTCCAAATCCTCTTCTTCTTGGTATTTAAGTAAGATTTGATAATTTTTTACTGCAGCTAAGTAATTCTCCGCTTTTTTATCATCATTTTTTTCTTTCAAAGCTGTTTCAAAATAGCCTTTTGCCTTAGGATAATTCTGGTCTGCCACTGCTTGAATACCGTCTGTCATTGCAGATTGGTACGCTTCTTCTGACTTATTTGAACAACCCACCAGTAACAAAGAACTAATTGCTAACCCTAACAAAATTTTCTTCACAATTTTCCCCACCTTTCCTTATAAGTGTATCATTAGGTCGCTTTTTACAGCAAACGTTTTCAACGAAGAGTAAACTCTGATCGCTTACTTACAAAGCACGGATTGTTAGCATTTAGAAGTAGTTAGTAAGAAGATAAATTAGCCAGCTTTTGGCTTTCATTAAATCGACTCTATAAAAAAGACAGCAAAAAACCGCATCACTTATGATACGGTTCCCCATGATTAATCCGAAAGGCGCGATAGATTTGTTCTACTAAAATCAGTCGCATTAATTGGTGCGGGTACGTCATTTTGCCAAATGAAATTGCTGCATTACTCCGTTTCATAACAGCAGTACTTAACCCTAGTGAGCCACCAATGACAAAAACAAAATTACTTTTTCCTTGTACCATTAGCTGGGCCATTTGCTTAGCAAAAGCCTCACTGGTTGGATTTTCACCTTCAATTGCTAAGGCAAAAACATAATCTTGTTCTTTGATTTTAGCTAAAATTCGCTCTCCTTCTTTGTCTTTTACTTGTTGCATTTGAGCTGCACTTAAATTTTCTGGTGCTTTTTCATCGGCTACTTCAATTAACTCGATTTTTGTATAACCGCCTAAACGTTTCATGTATTCTTTTATCCCTTGCACGAGATATTTTTCTTTTAATTTGCCGACTGCAATAATTTTAATTTGCATATTTTACCTCTTTTCCCCAAATGTTCATAAGTCTGTTTTAGTTTACCACAAAGTTTTACACATTCATTTTTCTTTTCACTAAATATTTATTACGCAAAAATGGCGAGTTAATCCTACCAAAGCATAGCAAACATACGTTTCCACATTTTTATCCACATTGTTCACAAGTCTGTGGATAACTAATCCCCAATTTTTACAAAAGTGCAATAACAATCATTTTCAAAGGGAAAGATAAAATTTCTTCATTTGTGAAATATTTCCTACCAACTTTTTCATATTTTATTCAAAGTCTATAATTAGACTAAACTCAGCAATAAATCATATACTATAATTATAAGAATTCCACAACAAGGGGGAAACAAACATGCAAAGAAAAAAATCAGGTGGCGCGCTTAGTCGCTTTTTCATCGGGATATTAGGTGGTGTATTAGGAGCAGCCTTAGTAGGTGGTGGTTTTTATCTCGCCAATGGCTCCAATTTACAACCAAGTAATACCTCAGAACAAACAACAACCGCGAGTGGTGAAACAAAAGTATCAAATGTAAAAGTCGATGCAGATACAGATATTACTTCTGCCGTAGAAAAAGTTCAAGATGCTGTCGTATCAGTTATTAATTTACAAAAACAACAAGCCTCTTCAAGTAATCCATTTGGAGACTTATTTGGTCAAGGACAATCTGAGTCAGAATCAGACAGTGATAGTGGGTCTGGTGACTTACAAGCAGTCGGTGAAGGTAGTGGTGTCATTTATAAAAAGGATGGCAATACTGCTTATGTAGTTACTAATAATCACGTTGTTGAAGGACAAGATGGATTAGAAGTTGTTTTAAAAGATGGCGAAAAAATTAAAGCCGAATTAGTTGGAACAGATACTTATACTGACTTAGCAGTTCTAAAGATTAGTAGTGATAAAGTTGATAAAACAGCTACTTTTGGTGATTCTTCAGCCTTGAAGGTTGGTGAACCTGCGATTGCAATTGGTTCGCCTTTAGGTTCTCAATACGCTAACTCTGTTACTTCTGGGATTATTTCTTCTTTAAATCGCCAAGTCTCTGATTCACAAACTGGCGTAAATATCAGTGCAATTCAAACTGATGCTGCAATTAACCCTGGTAACTCTGGTGGTCCTTTAGTTAATATTGCCGGTCAGGTAATTGGTATTAATTCAAGTAAGATTGCCTCAACGAACTCTTCTAGTTCTGACATTAGCGTTGAAGGTATGGGCTTTGCCATTCCAAGTAATGACGTAGTTTCTATTATTAATCAACTTGAAAAAGATGGCAAAGTTACTCGCCCAGCTCTTGGTATTACTATGGTAGACTTATCAGCTGTTACATCACAACAACAAGAACAAATCTTAAAAGTACCTAGCTCACTTAAAAATGGGGTTGTCATCACGACGGTTCAAAATGCAACTCCAGCAGAACAAGCTGGCTTAAAACAATATGATGTGATCACTAAAATTGATGGCAAAGAAGTCGACTCTACTTCTGATTTACAATCTGCTTTATATAAGAAAAAAGTCGGCGATTCCATTGAAATTACCTATTACCGTGGTAGCAAAGAACACACAACAAAAGTCGCCTTAACAATCGACCAATCTGCTTTAAAGCAAAATAATTAATTTTAAACAGGATTTCATCCGCAGCCTTTAGAAAAGGTTGCGGATGTTTTTGTCGAAAGACTGATAATTTTTAATTCTTAACCAATTGCACACACTATTCAACTACAAAAATTTAGCACAATAAAAAAGCTTCCTACTTAATGTAAGAAGCTTTTCTTGTTGTCTAGCTTTACACACGAACTCTGCGCACATTGAATCAAAATAACAAGAAATATGCGAAATAATTTTTATCATGCTACCCTAAACCAAAAGAGTTATGCGCGTTTAAATTCACTACCAACGACTGCATCTTGGCTTAATTCTAAAATACCTTTTTTCTGTGGCGCATTGGGTAACTCTAATTCTTTAGCTGAACAAATCATGCCATAACTTTCAACCCCACGTAAAACGCCTGGCCAAATTAGCATTCCATCAGGCATCATTGTACCAGGTTTTGCTACAACGACTTTTAAACCTTCCCGAATATTTGGTGCGCCGCAAACAATTTGTAAAACTTCACCATTGTCTACTTCCGTTTCAGTGATTGATAAATGATCACTGTCTGGATGTGGCACACAACTTTTGACAAAACCAACTACAAAATGAGGTTCATGATCATAAGGTAATTTTTCATTAAAACCTGAAATTGCTAATTTTTCATTTAAAAGATCGATTTGTTCATCAGTTAATGAAATGGCGCCATTGCCAGTTAATTCTAGAAATTCAGAAACGTGGAAAAAGTTCCAGCCGACAATTGTACCTGCGCTATTTTTAATTTGCGCAATATTGAATTTTCGTTCAACCGTTTGTTCCAATCCCTGATCGTCAGCCATCATTACAAGTAAAGTATCGCCAACATGGGCTTTGTTGTATGCAAAAATCACAACGTTTCCTCCTTAAAAACACTTTTAAAAATTAGTAGCGGAAGTTTTAAAACTTCCGCTAGCTATCTTACCAAAAAAGCAAGGAATCGTCATGCTTTTTCGTTCTTTTCTTCATAAGTTACCACTAAAACATCACAAGGAGCTTCGCGAATAACAAAACTTGCCACACTTCCGGTCATAAAGCGTTCGACTGCATTTAAGCCTGATTGTCCTACCATCACCAAATCAATATCATACTTTTCTGGTAATTGTGTCGCCATTGCAGTTTTGGCAGAGCCATAAGCTACAATACCTTCAATATTCGTAAAATCAACTGATTTGCCATAGTCCTTACATTCTTCAATCAACACTTTGGCTGCCTCAGTTTCTTGATCGACAATATTTTGATTCAATGAACTGTACCCCATTAAAACGGGGACATTTTGTTGAATGACATTTGCCACATAAACTTTACCATCGTTACGTCGAGCAACTTCCACTGCTTTTTGAAATGCTTGCGTTGCTTGTTCAGAACCGTCAATGCCGACTAAAATGTTTTGATACACCTGTCTACTCATTGCAATCTCCTCTTTTCCAAAGCTTATAAACTGTTCAAAAAATCTTCAATCTCCGCTTTTGTTTTACGATCTTTATTAACCAAACGTCCTAGTTCTTTGCCATCTTTTATGACCACTAGACTAGGAATACCAAAAATATTCCACTTAGCTGCAACATCAATATATTTATCTCGGTCAACTTCAATAAATTTATACTGCGGAAAATCAGCTTCAATTTCTGGTAATGCAGGTTTAATAAACCGACAATCGCCACACCAATCAGCTGTGAAGAAAAAGACATTTTGCCCCTTATCTACGTAAGTTGCTAATTCTTCTAAATTTTTAGGAATAATCATGGGTCTCTCCTCTTTTTAACGCCATTTTTTCGGAATTACTGACTATTTACCACCAATAATCGTTTCCACTGTACTTTTATCTAAACCTTTTAAAGTTTGGATTAACATTTCCCGTGCTGCTTCAAAATCAGCGATACTAAACATCGTTTGATGAGTATGAATATAGCGACCACAAACACCAATAACGGTACTTGGCACACCTTCATTTGTTGTATGAGCTGCACCTGCATCTGTACCACCTTTTGAAACAAAGTATTGATATGGAATGTTGTGGGTTGCGGCTGTATCTAACAAGTACTCTTTTAAGCGAGGCAACATAATCAAACCAGGATCATAAATACGCATTAAAGTACCTTCGCCTAAATGACCAAATGTTCCATTTTTTGTGACGGTATCATCGGCAGCAGAACAATCAACGGCAAAGAATAAATCCGGTTTGAATTTTGAAACAGAAGGTTTTGAACCACGTAAACCAACTTCTTCTTGCACATTTGCACCGGCAATTAAAGTATGCCCTAATTTTTCATTTTCTAAAGCTTCTAATGCTTCTAAAACTAAGGTACAACCGTAACGATTATCCCAAGCTTTACTAATAATATTTTTACCATTAGCTGTTTTAATTGTTTCTACTTGCGGTACGATAGTGTCTCCTGGTAAAACACCATATTCTAGTGCTTCTTCTTTTGAAGCAAAACCAGCATCAAATAAAATACTTTCAACTGAAACATTTTGTTGACCACTCGTTCCTCTTAATAAATGTGGTGGAACAGAGCTTGAAATACAAGGATAATTATGCCCTGTTGAAGTTTTCAAAGTAAAACGTTGTGCTGATACTACGTAAGGATTCCAACCACCCAATGGTACAACTTTAAATAAGCCAGTCGGAGTAATTTCTGTTAGCATAAAACCAACTTCATCCATATGCGCTGCGACCATTACGCGGGGAGCATCTTCATCTTCATGATGACGAATACCAAAAATCCCACCTAAACCATCTTGTTGCATTTCATCTACAAGTGGCGTCATTTTTTCTTTCATATACGCTCTGACTTCATGTTCAAAGCCACTTGTTCCTTGTAGTTCTGTTAATTCTTTAATACGTGCAAATGTTTTTTCTTCCATCTATTTGCGCCCGGAGGCTAACCCTTCTTTCATAAAAATCTTTACGTGCCTATTATAGCATAACAAATTCCCAGACAAATTCATTCACGCCAAAAGTAGTTTTTTCTATGTATTTTTTTACTTTGTGATAGAATAAAAGTGGATAAAAAAGAAGATATCCTCTGCAACTTACTAGCAGAGATTAGATGAAAAATATAGGAGGGCGCCTAATGAACAACGAAAATGAAATTTCATATTTTAAAGGCGGACTGGCGCTAGGAATGGGCGTTGGTCTAGTGAGTGGGATGGCTTCTGCTTTTTGGCTACAACGCAAAAAAAATTTACGAGCGGATGATGTTTTACAAATCGTTAAAGATGAGTTTTTAAAAGAAGGACCAATTGAAGGCTCTTGGATTAACTTTGAAAAACAACCTTTACGTAAATTTGCCGTCCATTCTGAAGGCTATGAAGGTGGCATTACACGTTTAGAAGACGATCAGTTAGTCACCTATGAGTTTTTGGCTGACGCTAAAACAGGTACTGTTTTAGACATCAAACGGGTTAAAATCAATTAATTTTATTTGACACAAAAACTAAGTTCTTTATCTACACCAAAAGACTGAAAGTTACACGTTAACTGTAGCTTTCAGTCTTTTTTCGTATCCACAAGTGACTTTTATTATCTTTGTGGTCATTAGTAACAATGAAAATTATTCTTTTATTTTTAAATTACCTAATAACGTTTTAATATCTAACTGGATAGCGTACTCGATATTCTTATTGGTGTGATGACGATACGCCTTGGCACCACTTTCAAACATTGCAAATAACGAATCTCCATCGGTATTGATCTGCTCAAGATAAGGCGGGAAATCCAGTACAAGTTTTGCTGACTCAGGATTAAAGCCTCCTTTTGTATCTTGTAAATCAAAAACATATAATTTGCTATCACGATTACCAAAAGATTGCGACATAAACATGTAATTTTTCCAATAAGAAATTCCTTGAATTTTTTTCAAGATATGAGTGGTATCTTCAGAATTTAAATCATCTGCTGCCCCTAAGTCATTAAGTGACTGCGTTTGGGTAACAACAGAAACTAGATCCCCTTTAGTATCAAAAGGAAACATCGCTAATTTACCTTCTTTTTTATTAGAAAAATAGCCGACAACTAAAAAGGGATCCAAATAAGCCAAAAGAGAGGCTTTCGGAATATCTCCGATTGGAATTGTCATATCATAGCGGATTGGCTGGCTTTTTTCAGCTAAATCATAATCGGCCAATGTATCTGTTAATAACAAAGATAAACTTGCTTTTTTATTTGTTTCAGTTGCCAACCACAACTGCTGTGCTTCTTTGCGATAAACTATCCCACCTAAATGAGGCTCTCCTGGTACGACAATTGTTTTTTCCCATTTTTTCGTCTTTTTATCGATTACTTGTACCACAGAATGATGTTCATGCAAATGACAATACTCACTTATATAAATTTTATCAGCACTCATAGCAATCCCTTGTGGTGTTAAATCGTGACATAAAGATTTTTCACCGTTTTTTAACGCGATACTTTCCCCTTCAAAAAGACCTGGGATAGGGTACATCCCTGCTTTAGGATCATCTGCTGGAAGCAGTGCCGCTTTAACTTCAGGATATTCTTTTAAAATCGTCAATTGTTGCTCTTTTGTTTTTAGAACATTGGCTTTTTTACTATCATTTTGATAAACGTTATACCCAATTCCTACCATAATAATGAATAAAACACTGCCTAAAATAATCCAACTCTTTTTCATCTAACCCCTCCTTTTATTAAGAATCAAATGTAAAAGAAAAGCACCTAAAGCAGAAGAATATGCACGTTTTAAATGCTTTTGAATGTAAGCTATAAGCAAATACATCAAACTTCTGTTCAGGTACTTTTTAATAAGACTTTTACTAAGTGTTGTTAATTCTTACTTCGCTAAACGATAAATAGCATCAGCGTAGATAGCTGTCGCCCGCAATAAATCGTCTAATGTCATAAATTCATTGGCTTGGTGCATAGTATCAACATAACCTGGGAACATAGCGCCATAAGCGACACCTCGTTCTAATAGACGGCCATACGTGCCACCACCGATGATTTTTTCATGTCCTTTTTCGCCAGTATGATCTTCATAAACGGCTAGTAAAGTTGCTACCAATGGATCATCTTCTGGTACGTAATGAGGTAACATATTGCGTTCATTGTGGGTAATAGAGGCACCTTCCATGCCTAATTTACCATCAACAGAAATTTCTAGTCCTTCTGCTGTCACACCTTTTGGATAACGGAAGTTCATTGCAATAAAATTATCTGCTTGGAAGCCTTCTTCATTTTCTTTAAAAGCAAACAGTCCGGCGTTCATTGTCAATTTACCCATTTTTTCATCTTCATACGCTACACCTAATTTTTCACCATAAAAATCTTCGTGAATAATTGTAGCTGCCACATGTAAGAATTGTTTGGCGCCGCCACCAAATTCAAATTGATCTAAAAATAGAGCTAAGAATGTTCCGGCATTAATCCCAGATTGGGGACTAGCACCATGAGCACTTTTACCGACTAATTCAATTGAAACTTCCACATCTTCAACAGTAATCGTACCAGTAACAGGATTTTGTTCAACAAAGTCATAAAAAGCTTTTTCCATTGCTAAGGCAGCTTCTTCATCTGGTACTAACATTTTTGCTGTTGCTGCACCTGGCACCATATTTTCTCTAAGACCCGCGGCAAAGTTTTTCAAAACATAAGTGCCTTCGTTGTTACCATGAAAATGAGCACCTAAAGTAATATTCCCTTTTTCACCATTAATAATTGGAAATTCTGCATCTGGTGAAAAGCCAAAATCAGGTTTTTCTTCTTTTTCAAAGTAATAGTTCATGTCGGCCCACCCTGATTCTTCATCAGAACCTACGACAAAGCGTACTTTTTTACTTAATGGTAAACCTAAATCACGGACGATTTTCATGCCGTAATATGCTGCCATACTTGGACCTTTATCATCTGAAGAACCGCGAGCAAAAATTTTGCCATCTTTTAGGACTGGTTCATAGGGATCTGTGTCCCAACCATCACCAGCAGGTACTACATCCATGTGACCGAAGATACCTAAAGTTTCATCTCCTTCACCAAATTCGATATGCCCCGCATAATTGTCGACGTTTTTTACAGTAAAGCCGTCGCGTTGACCATAAGCCAGCATGTGTTTTAAAGCGTCTTTTGGCCCTGGTCCAAAAGGTGCATCGTCTGTTTTTTTACTGTCATCTCGTTCACTGTTAATGCGTAATAAATCAAATAAATCTTTAAGTAAATCGTCTTTTCTAGCATCAACTTCTTTTTGCCAATTAATATCCATCTACATTTCCTCCTGACAATTACATAACTTAATTAGACATCTGTCATAAATATTAAGTCTATGTATAAAACTGCATTATTCTCAACTATCATACCACTTTTAGCAACTTTTTGACAAAGGATGCTGACTGATTTTTGGTTGAAATAAAAAAGATTGGTTATAATAAAACTAAAGAACAAAAAGGAGAGCCTATGGAAATTTTATCAGAAGCTATTTTAACTAACGTCATCAAAAAACGGCCAGCTATTTCCCATAAAGGTACATTTGGTCGTGCTGTTTTAATTGGGGGCAACAAGCAATATGGCGGAGCAATTATGATGAGTGCTGAAGCTTGCGTTAAAAGTGGGGCGGGCTTAGTCACTGTGATTACTCAAAAAGACAACCACGCCCCCTTGCACGCTCGTTTACCAGAAGTTATGGTCGTGGATTGGGAGGATGAAAAACTTATTTTTCAAGTGCTGGAAAGTGCAACTGTCATTTTAATCGGACCAGGACTAGGATTGGATGAACACAGTCTTAAATTATTAAAAATCGTTTTATCGCTACAAACAAAAAATCAGTGGCTAGTTATTGACGGCTCTGGGATTAGTTTATTTGCCCAAGAAGCATTGTCACTAACTCATCCTTCTCACACCGTTTTTACACCGCATCAAATGGAATGGCAGCGCCTCAGTGGTATTCCAATAGAGCAACAAAATGAGCAGACTAATGCTACTTTTCAACAAAAGCTTCAGGCCAATGTAATCGTTAAAAGTCATCGCACCGAAATTTATACTATAAAAGAGTGCTATCATTGTCCTTTAGGTAATCCTGCTATGGCAACCGGTGGTACTGGTGATACTTTAGCCGGAATGGTGACTGGCTTTTTGGCGCAATTTCAAAATAAAAGTGATGCAATCTGTACGGCCGTTTATCTCCACAGCTATATTGGCGATCTCTTGGCAGAAGATAATTATGTGGTTTTACCAACCACTATCAGTGCTGCTTTACCTCACTATATGCAGTATTTTAGTAACAAAGATTAACTTTTTTCTTACCTAAAAAAACAGCTCCTTTTCTCCTTTGCTGCTCTAATTTGCAGTTAGGAAAAAGGGGCTGTTACTGTTTAATAAACTATTTCAACTCTTGCCATTGCCAATTTTCAACTTCTGGAATGTCGACGCCATTTTCACGAATATAATCATGATGGAAATTAAGTTTATCTTCCATTTTTTGACTAAATTCAGCTCCTTGTGCACCATAAACTGCCAGTGCGACATCTTGCGCTACATGGAAACGATCCATTTGAGAGTAAACCCGCATGTCAAACGGTGTAGTGATATCACCATTTTCGCGATAACCATGGATGCGGACATTGCGATTGGTACGATTAAAGAAAATATCACGAATCAAACCTTCATAACCGTGGAAACAAAAAACAATTGGTTTATCTTTGGTAAAATAATTTTCAAATTCTTCATCGCTTAGTCCTCTTGGATCAACATCTGGGTGACGTAATTTTAATAAGTCGACGACATTAATAAAGCGAATTTTCAACTGTGGAAATTCTTGATTCAAAATTGTAATTGCTGCTAAGGCTTCTAAGTTAGGTTCAGTGCCAGCTGCCGCAATAACAATATCTGGTTCTTTATTGCCATCAGTTGAAGCCCAATCAATAATTTTCAACCCATCTTTTACTAAAACTTCTGCCTCTGCCACTGAATAAAATTGTGGACGAGGATGTTTAGATGAAACAATCAAATTAATCTTTTCTTCTGATGCCAAAGTTTCTGCCATTACTGCCAGTAAGGTATTAGTATCAGCTGGTAAATATTCCCGAATAAATTCTGGTTTTTTCTCCGCCAAATGCGTTAACACCCCAGGATCTTGGTGCGTATAACCATTATGATCTTGTTGAAAAGCAGTCGAAGATGAAATCAAATTTAAAGATGGATAATTTTTCCGCCACGCTTGTTCTTTAGCTTTTCGCATCCATTTAAAGTGTTGGGTAATCATAGAATCTACCACGCGCAAGAACGCTTCATAAGAGGCAAAGAAACCATGCCGTCCGGTTAAAACATAACCTTCTAAAAATCCTTCACTTTGATGTTCTGATAGTTGTGAATCAATTACTCGGCCGACTGGCGCTAACCATTCATCATATTTTGTATTTTCTGGTTCTAACCATTGACGATTGGTAACATCAAAAACTTCATTCAAACGATTTGATTTTGTTTCATCTGGTCCAAAAATTCGAAAATTATGGGGATTAGCGGTGATAATATCCCGAGCAAATTTACCAAACTCAATCATATCTTGCGCCATTACGGCACCAGGTTTTTTCGTATCTACGGCATACTTTTTCCAATCGGTAATCTTTAAAGGTTTTGGATCTATGCCACCATTTGTAATCGGGTTGGCTGACATACGTTTAGCGCCTTTTGGTGCAAGTGCTTGAATTTCTGCCTTAATTGTCCCTTTATCATCAAAAAGTTCTTCCGGACGATAAGATTTTAACCAGTTCGTTAACGCATCAACGTGATCCATGTGTTGTTCATCAATTGGAATTGGTACTTGATGGGCGCGAAAACTACCTTCAATTGCTTCGCCATCCCATTTTTTTGGTCCTGTCCAGCCTTTAGGTGTGCGGCAAATAATCACCGGCCAATGGGGCATCGTTGCATTTTCGGCTTTGTCTTGGCGCGCTTTTGCTTGAATTGCTTTAATTTTTTCAATCGTTTCATCCATAACTGTTGCCATTTGTTCATGTAAAATTGCTGGATCATCTCCTTCAACAAAGACTGGATCCCAGCCCATTCCTTCAAAGTATTTCTGCAAATCTTCATCTGATTTACGGGCTAAAATGGTTGGATTGGCAATCTTGGCACCATTTAAATGTAAAATTGGCAACACAGCTCCGTCATTGACTGGATTAATAAAAACATTTGAAAACCATGAAGCTGCCAGTGGTCCTGTTTCTGATTCACCATCACCAACAACAGTTGCGGCAATCACATCAGGATTATCTAAAATAGCTCCTGTAGCATGGGAAAGTGAATAACCTAATTCGCCACCTTCATGAATTGATCCTGGCGTTTCTGGCGCTGCATGAGAAGCAATTCCACCAGGAAATGAGAAAATTTTACATAATCTTTCTAGTCCTGCTTCATCTTGGGTAACTTCAGGGTAAATTTCAGAATAATGACCATCAATATACGCATTTGAAACCATTACTTGTCCACCATGGCCAGGACCTTCAATATAAAACATATTCAAATCATATTTATTGATAACACGATTTAAATGGGCATAAATAAAGTTTTGACCAGCAATCGTTCCCCAATGACCAATTGGGCGCACTTTAACATCTTTAGGTTGGATTTCTCTTCTTAATAAAGGATTTCCTTTTAAGTAAATTTGTGCTACTGAAATATAATTAGCCGCACGCCACCAAGCATCAACTTTTTCTAGATAGGCTTTTGAATTATAATCTACTGTCATTGTCCTACTCCTTTTTTACTAAGCGTAACGCTTATTTTTTAAAACAACCGGTAAATAAAACCTATTGTTTTTACACATAATTTTAAAATGCAACAACCTACTTCAGATTAAAAAACTGTTTTTCATAGTTTAATGGTAACACAATCTAGTAAATCTGATGATTTGAACGTCTTTAAGTGATTTTCTAACCAAAAAACTCCTTTTGCACAAACGACAGACAGTTTCGGTAACTGGTTCGTTTTGTAGCAAAAGGAGTTTTCTTCTTTTTATAAAACTAGTGAAAGTTTAAGACTTAATCAGGCTATCGACCATTAATTTAACATAGTTAGTTAAACCATCGGGATTGATGTGGGTACCATCTTCATAAAACCACTCATTATGATTAATACTATAATCATACCAATCAATAATCGTTAAGTTTTTATATTTTTTGGCCATACTGGTTAAGGCTGCATTTACCGTTCCTTGGGTACGCACAGTTGGGGCCCGCATGTTAATCCAATAAACTTTGCGCTCTTGGCCCATAATCGCCATAATATCGGCAAATTGTTGATCCGTAAATGGACTATTGGTCCCCAATCCGATAATCACAGTGTCATGTAACAATTTATCGTCTTTTAATTTTTGGAGTAAATCAACACTGGCATAAACTTGGCGGTTGATTTCGGCATCTACTACAGAATTAGGAAACATTTCATTTAATCCCGCTGCCGCCCCTAACATGACGGAATCACCAAAGAAAGTAAATTTAGCTGCATCAGCTTTTTTAACTTGGCTGTCGGTCACGCCATACTTTTGGGCTAATTCTGAATGTTGCTCCGCTTTTTTGGCATTAGCCGCTTTATCGTCTGTTGTACTTGTCGTTGTGTTAGTGGTTTTTTCTTTTGCTGTCTTTTTAGACTCTGCTGCAATTTTACGATTGGCTAAAATTTGTTCTTTCATTTTTTGTTGATTGGCATCCACATGATTGACCGGTGCAATAATAAGCCCGACTACCGTGATACCTAAGATTGCAACTGTTGGAAGAAAAGCTGGTTTTTGCCAACTAAGAATTGGTTTTTTAAACCAACCTTTGACTACTTGCCACGTCTTAGAATAATCAAAGTGTCGCAATGGTTTTTCAAAGAATTGATAAGATAATTCACTTAGTAACATAATTAAAAATATTTCAACCACAGTGTGTAACAAAACGTTGTCTGCTAAATTTTTGATTTTTGCTTCATAAAAAATCATGACAGGATATTGATATAAATAAATCCAATAACTGCGGCTACCAATATACTTAAAGAGCGGATTAGTTAGCCATTTGTTCAGGCTCGCACCAGGATGAACTACCACCGCCAGTAAAACGACACACAGAATACTAATTAAAAAGAAACCACCATAATAAAGAAAACTATTTTGATCACTTAAGAAAAAGAAACTTAAAATTAAAAGGAATAAAGAAGTTAAGCCCACACCATTTAATAGTCGTTTTGCTTCTTTAGGAATTCTTTCTTTTAAGTGATTGGACGGCCAAATAAAAGCTAGCGCGCTGCCCATCCAAATACCAAAGACCCGCGTATCTGTGCCATAATAAACACGAGTTGGATCACTGCCAGGTTTAAATAAAATTGCCATCCAAATGGCAGAAGCTAGTGCGCCAATCATGACGGCGATAAAAATTTTGCCTCTTTTTTTCAATAGCAGCATCAAAATAATAAATAAAATCGGCCAAATTAAATAGTTCTGCGCTTCAACTGCTGTATACCAGATATGCGTAAAAGGCGACTCGTTATTGAAACGATCAAAATAAGAAGCCCCGTTTTGAATCTGCCACCAGTTATTAAAAAATAAAAGGCTACTAAAAAATACGCCCCGCAAATTATTTAAAAGATTGCGCTGAAATAAAGTAATATAGGCCGTAGAAAGCACCATGACAAGAGCTAGATTAGGCCATAGGCGTTTAATTCTTTTTTTATAAAAAGTTAGCAAGCGAATTTTCCCCGTTTCTTGCCACTCTTGATTTAAGTGATCCGTAATTAAATAACCGGAAATCGCAAAAAATATCGCTACCCCTAAATACCCTCCTTTAACTTTATCTGGTAAAAGGTGATAAAAGATAACGCCTAAAACAGCCAGAGTGCGGACACCATCTAGGCCAGTAATATATCGTCGTTTTGTTTTTTGTTCCATGACTTCGCCACTTTTCCCACTAGATTCTATAAATTTTTATTACAATTCTTCTTCATAAAAGCGTCCTAAAATTTGAACATTTTCAGCGATACTGACAAAAGCTTTTGGATCTGACTCTCTCATTGCCTGACGCATCAAAGGTAATTCAAACCGTGTACAAACAGTCAGCAAGACTGTCTGTTTATCATGTTTATAGGCACCTTCTGCTTCATTTATAATCGTAATTCCCCGACGCATCTTATCTTGAATATGATGGATCACCGCATCAGGATGACGCGTAATAATGGTTACCTGCATTTTCTTTTGTTTTGTAAAAACTGCATCGGTTACTTTGCCACTTACAAAGATGGCAATGGCACTATATAACGCATACTGCCAGCCAAACAGTAACCCGGCAGCGAACATAATCATAATATTAAAAATAATCGAAATCGAGCCGACTGTCTTTCCCGTCTTTTTTTGGATTGCAATACTAACAAAATCCAAACCACCTGAAGACAAGCCACTTCTTAATGCATAACCAATTCCTGCGCCCATCACAGCCCCACCAAAAATGGCACAAACAATTGGATCTGTTGTTAAGACTTCTTCTGGCATAATCTGCATAAATAAAGAAGCTAAAACAACGGTGATACCGGTGAAAATCGTAAACTTATGCCCAACTTTAAACCATCCGACTAAAAACAAAGGCAGATTTAAAATTAATAAATTGGCCGAAACCGGAAGATTAAACCCGAACCACTCTGTTGAAAGTGTGGTAATAATTTGTGCCACGCCGGTAATTCCACTAGAATAAATCTTTCCTGGTTGATAGAAAAAGTTTACTGCAATTGAGGCTAAAATTGCGTAAACAACAGAAAACGAAAACTTTTGCAAATAGTCTGAAATAGTGACTTTTTGCGCAATATTTTTCATGATAAAAAAAGCTCCTTATGCCTATAACTAAGAGGCAAGCCAAATCAAAGCCCATCGCAGTAATTCAACTTTCTTCTCGCTGTGTACATTATACGAAGTCTGATGCAAAAAGAAAAGGACAACCCACTAAAGTGAGTGTCCTTTTAAGATTCTTTTAGTCTTCTTCGGTTGCAGTGACTTCAATATTTAATTCAAATAGTTGTAATGGTGAGACGGTACTTGGTGCTTGCGTCATAGGATCAGCTGCTTTCCCATTTTTTGGAAAGGCAATTACTTCTCTAATATTGTCTTCACCTGCTAGTAACATAACAAAACGATCTAAACCTAAGGCAATTCCGCCTAGTGGTGGAAAACCATAGTCTAAGGCGTCTAATAAGAAACCAAATTGTTCTTGCATTTCTACGCGGCCAAAACCTAGAGCAGCAAACATTTTTTCTTGCAATTCGCGTTCATGAATACGCAATGAGCCCCCACCTAGTTCATAACCATTTAAAACAATGTCATAAGCTTCGGCATGTACTTTGGTTGGATCAGTTGCTAGATATTGAATATCTTCTTTTTTTGGTAAAGTGAAAGGATGATGGGCCGAAACATAACGACCTTCTTCTTCACTATATTCAAATTGAGGCCAATCGGTAATCCATAAAAAGTTAAACTTGCTTTCATCAATTAAGCCTAATTCTTTGGCCATTTTATTCCGAACCGCACCAAGAGCTGCTGTTACCACGTTAAAGGAATCTGCACCAAACATAATTAAATCGCCAACTTCAGCATCTGTAGCAGCAATAATTTCCGCTTGTTTTTCTGTTAAAAATTTGGCAATTGGCCCTTTTAAGCCATCTTCTTCTACTTTAACCCAAGCTAGTCCTTTTGCACCAAACTGACCAACATAATGGGCATAGTTATCCATATCTTTACGAGAATATTTGCTAGCGGCACCTTTTGCGTTTAGTGCTTTGACTACACCACCAGAAGTTAATGCCATTTGGAAGACTTTAAAATCGACATCTTTTACCACATCACCTAAGTCCACTAATTCCATCGCAAAACGAGTATCTGGCTTATCACTACCGTAACGATTCATCGCCTCATCATAAGTCATGCGGGGAAATGGCAACGTCACTTCAATTCCTTTTACTTCTTGCATGACTTTTGCAATCATACCTTCTGTAATCTCTTGAATTTCTTCTACCGTTAGAAAACTCATTTCCATATCGACTTGCGTAAATTCAGGTTGGCGGTCGCCTCTTAAATCTTCATCCCGGAAACAACGCGCAATTTGATAGTAACGATCAAAGCCTGCGTTCATCAACAATTGTTTGAACAATTGCGGTGATTGTGGCAAAGCATAGAAGTGACCCGGATGTACTCGTGAAGGTACCAAATAATCCCGCGCACCTTCTGGCGTAGATTTACCTAAATAAGGTGTTTCAATATCCAAGAAACCTTTTTCGTCTAAATAATGACGAATGGCTTGGGTTGTTTTGTGACGCATGATAATATTTTGCGTCATTTTAGGACGACGTAAATCAAGTGAGCGATTTTTCAAACGAATTTCATCACTGATTTCTTGATCATCTTCAATTGCAAATGGTGGTGTTTTGGCTTTGTTTAAAACAGTAATTTCAGAGGCGATAACTTCAAATTCGCCGGTTTTCATTTTGGGATTAATTGCTGCTGCTTCTCGTAAAATAACTTTACCTGTTACTTCAATCACATATTCACTGCGACATTTATCGGCAACTTCCCAGGCGTCTTTTGATAATTCAGGATTAAAGACCACTTGTACAATGCCTTCTCTATCACGTAAATCAATAAAAATTACGCCACCTAAATCGCGACGCTTTTGTACCCAACCTTTTAAGGTTACAGTTTGTTCTAACTCAGCTTTTGAAACTAAACCACAATATACAGTTCGTTTTGCCATTTTTTACCCTCCATCAAACTCTTTTTTAATCAGCTTTTGGCCGTTTTTGGAATACAAAAAAAGCCCTTGTTCTCACAAGGGCGAATGATCAATCCACGGTACCACCTAAATTTGAAAGTTAAACTTTCCTCAAGACCGATAACGTTGGTAAAACGGAAGCGGCTTTGCACGCGCTCATCTCCAGAATGTCTTTGACAAATAAGGCTTAAACTACTTTCAGCCAAGGCAGTTCTCTCTTAAAAGGATCTTATTTGCTACTCTTTCTTTCACTGATTTTTACTATTAATGTTAAGCTACTAGAATTACGTGAAAATGTCAAGATTTTTCAAAGTCCTTTTCAAAATTTCCTTACTTTCATTTAAAAGTTTTACTGATAAGACGTTTCAATTCAGCTTTTTGGCAGTTTGATTTAGACTTGTATTAGAGTAAAAAACATATAGGAGGTTTTTTTCATGGCAGATGTACAAATTGGCAAATCACAAGTTTACGCATCCACATTAGGATTAGGTACCAATAAAATTGGTGGTCACAACCTATTTAAAAACTTGGATGACGAAGTAGGCAAAGAAGTCTTACGGACTGCATTACGCAATGGTGTCACCCTCTTAGATACCGCTTATGCGTATGGTTTTGGACAATCGGAAAAATTAATTGGGGAAGTTTTGCAAGAAGCTGAATTTGACCGCGCCCGCGTAATTATTGCCACCAAAGCCGCTCAAGTCCCCGGTAATGAAGAGCAATTAGATAATAGTCCTGAGTTTTTACAAAATGCAGTGGAAGATGCCTTAAAACGACTACAAACAGAATATATTGATATTTTTTATATCCATTTTCCTGATGAAGTAACGAAAAAAAATGAAGCAGTAAAAGCACTTCATGAATTAAAAGAAGCAGGTAAAATTCGAGCAATTGGTGTTTCTAATTTTTCTTTAGCTCAAATTAAAGAAGCCAATTTAGACGGTTATGTGGATGTAGTTGAAGACAATTATAATTTATTGCATCGAGAAGCTGAAACCGAACTCTTCCCTTACTTAGCTAAACACAAAATTAGCTTTATTCCATATTTTCCATTAGCGTCAGGTTTATTATCAGGAAAATATACTGCTGACCAAAAATTTGCCGAAAATGATTCCCGCAGCAAAAATCCTGATTTCACAGGGGACCGTTATCAAAAAATTATTGCTACTATGGAAGAAATGAAGATTATCGCCCATCGCAATGATGCAACTGTGACCCAACTTGTCTTAGCCTGGTATTTAAAAAATCCAAATATTGCTGCTGTTATTCCCGGCGCAAGAAATGTTGAGCAAATGGTGGCAAATGCCAAAGCAACAGATATTCGGATTAACAATGACGATTATGAATTAATCGATGACTTATTCCGCTTTTAATCTTTTAGTAAAAGAAAGATTATTGCTAAGTTAACAAGTAAGACGAGGAGACAAAATGGAAAAATACGCTGGTTATATCCGTAGCCCCCATTATTACGAAACTGATCAAATGCAGATTATTCATCATTCCAATTATATTCGTTGGTTTGAAGAAGCCCGAGTTGCTTTATTGGAACACTTGGGACTGCCCTATCATTTGTTAGAAGAAAGTGGGATTATTGTGCCAGTTCTAGGCGTGAGTTGCCAATATAAAGAGATGATTCATTACGGTGAGACGGTCAAGATCCACGTCAACGTAGAAAAATACACCGGTACGCGTCTAAATTTCACCTATCAGATTACACCGGTATCAGATGAAACCAAAATTCTTACAACTGGTGAAAGTCAGCACTGCTTTTTAAAAAGTGAAACTGGACGTTTGGTGCAGCTAAAAAAAGCAAACCCCACTTTTCACCAACTATTTAGTGATTATGCTAGTTTATAAAACAAAAATAAATAAAAGGCGCACCCACAGTCATTTGTTGGGTACGCTTTTTATTTGTCTACTATTATATGAATGAATTATTCTGCTGCAAAAACAGTGGACCATTCATCTTCTTTTGCTAAAAATTCACGCGCCAGTTCTTGGGCTCCTGTTAACGTATGATTTGCTGCCCAGCCACATTGCTTTTCGTTACTGGCAGGAACTTCTGTTGCATTTAACACATCTTCCATCGTCTTTTTCAACACAGTTAAAATTTCATCGTAATCATCGTGGTTTAAAACCGTTAAATAAAAACCAGTTTGGCATCCCATTGGTGACCAGTCCACAATATAATCAGCGTGGTTACGAATTAATTCAGCTGTCAAATGTTCTAGGGAGTGAAGACTTTTCATCTCCATGTGTTCTTTATTTGGTTGTTTAAAACGGACATCATACTTAATAATCGTATCACCATTTCCACCTGTTTTGCGATCAGCTACGCGGACATAAGGTGCTTTTACTTTCGTGTGATCTAGATTAAAACTTTCGACATTCATCTTCATATTTTTTGCTCCTTCTTAATTGTTTTTGGGGAAGACATTTTTTGTTTCATTTTTTTATTATCACGGCTGCAATGCTTAAAATTGTCATGTTACTGTTACCAAAAAATTTCTCAGCGTTTCACCGCTTCAGCAATCCAAGCAAAAGAATTAATTTGCCAGAATTTTACCGTAAAACCAGCTTCGTGAAAATAATTTTCCAAATTGGGCAATAAAGGATAATATTCCCGTTGTAAATCTGCTGCCAGTGTCTTTTTGCCAGTATTAATAGCTGTGGTAATGGTATCATCAAAGCGCATTTGCGAAACAAACATCGTATCGCCGATAATTACTTTGCCACCTTTTGGTAAGAGGACCGCATATTTTTGCAACGCTCGCTTTTTTTCAATTCCATTTAAATGGTGAAAGACAAAGTTAGCGACAATTGTATCGATATTCCCCGCGGGTAACGGAAAATTCTCCATATCGCCGGCTAAAAAATCAATACCGGCAAGTTCTGGCTTTTCTTTAGCCAGGTCTCGCATTTCTGCAGAGGGCTCAACTGGGAAAACAGTTTTCCCAGCTTTTAACAAAGCAATGGTTAGATTTCCTGTGCCACTGCCAAATTCTAACACATTTTGGCCAGCTTTTTCAGTAATCATAGTTAACATTTCTGAATAATTAGCAAAAACTTCAGCATATTCTGGATCATGTCCTGCTACAGTTTCATCGTATTCCTTGGCCCATTCCTTAAAAATCGGAATAAATTCTAACCCCATTATGCTCCCACCTTTTCAAAAGCTGCTTTTAAATCTGCTAATAAATCTCTTTCATCTTCTAACCCGATGGATAAACGGACTAAACCATCTTTAATACCAGCTTTTTCCCGTTTGTCTTTTGGAATCGAAGCGTGGGTCATGACAGCGGGTACTTCAACTAAACTTTCGACGCCACCTAGACTTTCTCCTAAAGTAAATAAGGCTAAACTTTCTACAAATTCTGTTGTTTTTTCTTCAGCTGAAAGTTCAAAAGAGACCATCCCCGAAAAACCTTGCATTTGTTTTAAAGCAATTTCATGACCAGGATGATTAGTCAAACCAGGATAATAGACTTTTGCTACTGCTGGATGATTTTGTAAAAACTGCGCCACAGTCAAGGCATTTTTTTGATGTTCCCGCATTCTAACCCCGAGTGTTTTGATACCCCGTTGAATTAACCAGCTATCTTGTGGCCCCAAAACCGCACCAATTGCGTTTTGTAAAAAGCCGATTTTTTCTGCCAACTCAGGGCTGTTCGTCGTAACTAAGCCAGATACTACATCGCTATGTCCCCCTAAATATTTAGTCCCACTATGAACCACGATATCTGCACCAAGGTCTAAAGGTTGTTGAAAATATGGGGTAGCAAAAGTATTATCTACAATTGTGATTAAGTGATTGGCTTTTGCCAGTGCTGTAGCGCCATTAATATCGGTTATTTTCAATAACGGATTACTTGGGGATTCCAAATACAGTGCTTTGGTGTTTTTTTGAACATTTTCAGCAATATTATTTAAATCACTCGTGTCGATAGTTGTATAATCCAGCCCATTTTTTTCAAAAACTTGCGCTAATAACCGGAAAGTTCCCCCGTATACGTCATCGCCTAATAAAATATGATCTCCTGGTTTGAACATTGATAATACGGCATGAATACCAGCTAAGCCTGAAGCAAAAGCAAAGCCTTTAACCCCCCCTTCCAAATCGGCAATCAATTCTTCTAGTGCAAAACGAGTCGGATTGCCTGAGCGGGAATATTCATAGCCCTTAGGTTTTCCCACGCCATTTTGTTTGTAAGTTGAAGTCTGATAAATTGGTACACTCACTGCTCCTGTCACCGAATCAGTACTAATGCCACCATGAATTAATTTTGTATTGCGATGCATAAAAGTTCCTCCTAAAAATTTGGTCTAATAAATTCTTATTAATACTTAGTACGTGTGTAAATATCCTTTGATAAGTAACGATCGCCAGCATCGGGAAAGACAGTCGTAATCACACTACCCGCTGGTAATTTTTGGGCCACATTAATAGCCGCCGCTAAAGCTGCCCCACTTGAACTACCTGCTAAAACCCCATAATCTTTTGCTAGTTGGCGAGTATAAGAAAAACCTGTTTCATCACTGATTGTTTCATAACCTGCGATAGGTAAATTTTCAAAAAATGGTGGGATAAACTCGACCCCAATACCTTCAATTTCATGGGCATGACTTAAGCCTCCGTTTAAAATAGAGCCTGCCGGTTCAACACCATACAATAAAATTTCCGGATATTTTTCTCTTAAATAAGCCCCCGTGCCTGCAAACGTTCCACCAGAGCCAACACCTGCTACAAAAGCTGTAATTGTTTCCGGAAGATCTGCCACAATTTCAGGACCCAGTGTTTCGTAATAAGCTTTTGGATTTCCTTCATTTTCAAACTGGAGCGGTAGATAACTATTGGGTATTTCTTGTGCGAGTTCCTTTGCCTTTTTTATTGCTCCTGTCATGCCCATTTTGGTAGGTGTGTGTACAAGGGTTGCCCCTAGTGCCTGCATTAACGCTTGCTTTTCTAAACTGAATTTTTCTGGCACCACAAAAATCGTTTGAATACCATAGGCTTGGGCCGCTAGCGCTAGTCCGATGCCTGTATTTCCTGCGGTAGGCTCGATTAAAGTGCCACCAGCTTTTAATTTTCCTGTTTGGATAGCGCTACTGACTAAATACTGCCCCAAACGATCTTTAATGCTACCGCCAGGATTTAAAAATTCTAATTTAGCAAAAATTTCTGTCTCGTTTGGAATTGGTAATTGTGAACTGGTAAAGCGTAACAGTGGCGTATTTCCAATGGCTTCTTTAATTTGATTAATGATCATGCTTTTGCTCCTTAGCTTAAATTGGGAAATAAAAAAAGAGGTACTGACTATTAATCAGTACCTCGAATACTCTAAAAATATACACAAATAGTTACTGGTGCACACAGAACTGTTCGCGAATGTTTTAGAAATTAGGTCTATTAATAGGCATGACAAAATGGTATGCTGCAATGTTTTGCACCATACAACAACAATCTGCAATTAAAACAGTTCGCTGTGCCATGTCTACATGACCCCTTTCCTAAATTTGATATCAATCTACCATTGCAGGTAAATTGCTGTCAACAATTATTTTTTTAAATAACAATTAGAACAACAGTTGCAAAAAGCGCCATAAATAACGTAACAAGCGGTATAAAATAAAGAGAAAGAATAGATTTCCCAACACAAAATTCACGCCATTACCGGCAGTTGCTTTTAAATTAGTCCAAGTAAAACGCCGCAAAAATCGGGGAACATTATTGTAACCATTGCGTTTTAAGCGAAACTTCTCTTCATAAGTCAACTCCAACATATCATAATAATAAATCGCCAGCGGTTGCATAGTAAAAAAGTTTTTCGCAAAGCCTACTAGTAAAGTATATTGTTTGTTACTAGCCGGTAAATTACGCGCCCCTTTTTTATTAATTGCTACGACAAAGTTATTGTCTTTTAAAACATTATAGCTATATTCTGCTTCTTCAATTTGAACAATTTGAGCAAGCGGTTCATTTTGAGCTAGAAAATTCCCGTACACTTCAGGAAATTCCTGCAACTTTTTAAAAAGCAGCATAACCAAACCTAAAAGTAGTACAATAATAACACTATTCATAATAAGATGTTCTTTAAAAATAAAACTATAAATAACGACAATGAATAACGCTACCAGCGTTAAAACAATCCGCTTCATAAAAAATTTACGATACATTAACGCAATCGTACGCTCGTAATATGAAAAATCCTGCTTAGCAAAATCCATAAAAACCTCCTACAAAAGTTTAGCTTCCCATCTACTTTTAATTAGTATACCTGATGCACACTTCTCTGTCATGAAACAATCGTTTTGTCTCTGTTTTTAAGCCTTTCTTTTGCAAAAATCATTTTTTAGCAGTAACGTTAGAAATGTTGACGGGAAATAGCTCAGCTTGGTAGAGCACTTGCTTCGGGAGTAAGGGGTCGCAGGTTCAAATCCTGTTTTCCCGATTAAAAGATCCTTGTGATTTTGAACTGATTATTTATCTTCAGTCCATCTCACAAGGATCTTTTATTTTTATTTCTTTTTACGTCGATAAAAAATAATTGCCACTATTATGACTACCAGAAGACCAACAAAAGAGAGATAAAACATTGGCTTATCTCCCATTTTTGGAAGGATTCCAGTAGCTGCTTTGGTACTGTCCGTGGTTTTTGTAGTTGCTGTTTCTTTAGAGCTTGTATCTTGATTAGAAGAATTATTTGTTGTTTCAGTAGTGTTTGTCGCAACTGGTTTAGCCAAATCCCCTCGCGCTTGCGGAATACCCTCAGATGCATAACGTGCAATCCAAGCTACAATCCCAGGAAAAAAGCGCCCTTCTTCTGTAAGCATTTTTTCTTGTAAAGGTGTGACAAAATTCAAAATGGCCACCAATTCATCATTACTCAACTGGCGAATTGGGATAAAACTGCTATTTGGGGGATAAAGATTTTGTAAATAGTTTTGTAAGTCCGCCACTTGAGTTTTTAATTCTGCTAGTGAAAGACTGGTAGGATCAAAACTTAGTGCTGCATTTGCTGCTGCAACATTAACTGTTTTATCTTGATATAAAGCAGTCAACAAACGAACATAAGCCCCTAAATCCATGCCATAAAAGTCTTGATTTACCCGCGTAAATATTTGTAAGGCATCCTCTAATTGCTCATCTGTATAACTTGCTAGCTGTTCAGCTGAGATATTATACTGTCCAGTGGCTAATTCATTTCTAATTTCTGATACGTTTTGATTTACTGCTTTATTGTCTGTCGCCGCTGGGATCCCGGTTTGTTCTTCAATCCCATTTTTAATTGCTTCGCCAACTTCCTTTGCTTCTATTGTTGTATCTGTTGACACTTCACTAGCTTCCGTTGATGAAGAATTTGTAGTCATACTTTCGTTACTGTTTGATGTTTCTAAAACTTCCAAAGTAGTTGTCACACTTGTCACTGTTTCTTCTGCGGCATATACATTTGGTCCCACCAATAAGATTGCTAAAGTTAAAATCCCTAACACTTTTTTCACTATTATCACTTCTTTACTTTTATTTACGAATATTTTTTGTAACATAATTGTAACATTAGTTTTGAAAAATGAAAGGAGTTTTTTAATAAAAAAGAAGCTACGACTTTCACTTGTCATAACTCCTCTTTTCATAATCGATTAGCTATCCTTTTTTAGTAGATTCCGATAATTCTTTCCACCATTGTGCACTTTTTTTAGGAATTCGCTTTTGACTATCAAAGTCAACATAAAATAACCCATAGCGCTTATTATATCCATTTGTCCAAGAGAACATATCTTGTAAGGACCAAATAAAATACCCTTTTACTTCAATTCCAGATGAAATAGCTTGTTCGATTGCTTTTAAATGAATAGCAACATAATCTATTCGGGACTGATCCAAAACTTCTCCGTTTACTACCTGATCTTTATCTCCCAAACCATTTTCTGTAACATAAATTTTTTGATAGTTTGGATAACGATTTTTGATATAAAGCATCATATCATAGAGACCTTTAGGATAAATCACCCAGTCCCAATCAGTCTTTGGAATAGCGGGATTGTAAATTCTTTCCCCCACACCATTTAAACGAAAGACAGCTGTCCCCTTCTCACCGGTACCATTATGATGAATATAACTTTCACCGTGAAATGGTTGTACAAAATGACTTTGATAATAATTCAGACCTAGAAAATCGATTTGTTTTGCTGCTTTTGCAAGTTCTGTTAAATCCATTGGTAAAATAGTTAGCTTGCCATCGTTCTGTTTTAATATCTCATTGATAACAAACATAGTATCATTATCATAATACCCTTTATAAATAGCATCTAACATGAATTGGTTGTACAAAACATTACATGTGTTTGCAGCAGCTAAATTCTCTACTGCATCTTCCGCTGGATAATATGATTCAAGAATATGCACAATACCGATTTCGCCAGTGTAATCTTTTTCTTTAAAAAGATTAACAACTTTGGCGTGAGCTACCATTTGATTGTGCATTGCTTGGATTGCTTTTGGTAAATCATATTGAATATTAGGAGGAAAATTTCCTACTACATATTGTCCAAATGCAATAGAAGCTGGTTCATTAATAGTAATCCATTTTTTCACTTGACTACCAAACTCAGCAAAACAAAAATCAGCATATGCCACAAAGGCATCAATTGTTTTAGGATTTAGCCAGTCCCCGTTTTGATGTAAATTTAACGGTGTATCAAAATGATGCAATGTCACATATGGTGTAATGCCATTTTTTAAGCATTCGGCAAACAAAGCATGATAATACGCCACACCTTTTTTATTCAATTCACCAGTACCATTTGGAAAAATTCTGGTCCATGCAATCGAAACACGAATTGCATCCACGCCATATTCTTTACTTAGAGCTAAATCTGTTGGATACTCATGATAAAAATCACTGGCAGGGTCTGGTGAGAAGCGCCCTTGCTCTTTTAAAAAGACATCCCAACAAACAGGACCTTTACCATCTTCTGTTGTAGCCCCTTCTACCTGATAAGCCGCAGTGGCCCCACCAAAAACAAATTCTTTAGGCAATGACAACATCATCTGTATTTCCTCCTTTGTGTTTTAATATATTTAAAACAAACTCTAGTGACTTCTTCGGATCTCTTGTTAAGGCAATATATTCTGCTCCTTCTGTTGCAATACAAGAAATTCCCAAACGATCACAATCTTTTTGTAAATCCGGCAAATTAGTTGCAACTTGTGGTGCTAGAACAATCAGATCATAATCCGCTAACATATCTTGATGAGCACCCCAAGCTGCCGCTGCAGCTTTAACATTTACATTAAATTCTTGGGCTCCTTTATTTAAGGCGTTGGCCAGTAATCCACTCGTTCCACCACCAGCACATAAAACTAATACATTTTTTTCATCAGAAATTACTGTATCAGAAACCAGTGTTACGATAGCGTCTTCATCAGATTCCACTATTTTTTCCTTATTTACTTCAGCTTGTTCTTCTTCATATCGTTGTAAATCATAGGATTTGAAGAAAGGATAATAGATTAAAGCATCTACAAGTGGCAACACTACTGCTAAGACAAAAGATAATGGACTAAAGCCTGTACCTAAAATCAGTCCAATTGGCCCTGGAAAAGTCCACGGAAGTACATAGAGAAAACTATTCATTCCTAAAAAATCAACAAAAAACTTAAACAGCCATACATTTATTATTGGTGCTGTAATAAAAGGGATAAAGAAAACAGGATTTAATACAAGTGGTCCACCAAACAAAATAGGTTCGTTCACACCAAAAGAAGTTGGAACAACAGCTGCTTTCCCAATTGCTTTATTAGCTTTTGACTTAGCAAAGAAAATAAATAAGAAAGGTACAACAAACGTAGCACCTGTTCTTCCTAACGTTGCTACAAAATATTGTAATCCAGGTGTTAATAGTTTGGTTGCGTGTTCTCCAGCTTGAAAACCACTCACATTGGCTGCAATATTAACATAATAAATGGCTGATACGGCGGGCTCCACAATGGATGGTCCATGAATACCAATAAACCAGAAGAAAGCCATCGCGCCATAAATAATAGCTAGCCCGATCCAACCATCAGCTGCCGTGAATAGCGGTTGGAAAAAAGTAATAACACCTTGAGCAAAATTCATTTCAAAAGCCGAACGAAAGGCGAAATCAAATACCCAAAAAATGATAATCGCAAACCCAAAAGGAATAATATCCTTAAAAGCTTGAGAAATATTAGGCGGAACTTCTTCTGGTAGGCGAATTGTAATATTACGCTTAACACAAAAACGATAAACATTTACGGTAACAAATGCGACAATAAAAGCTGCTAACAATCCACTGGAACCTAGATATCCAGTTGAAATTCCACCTTCAAGCCGATCTGTTGCTAATAATAATAAGCCACAAATAGAAGCTACCATTGGCGCAATAATATTAATTTGATTTGTTTTAGGCATGTCTCGATTAAAATTATCCGTTAGTGCTTTTGCCGTAGTCGCAACAACCCCAACCGCTAAAAATCCCATGGTAAAATTATAAGGGGTCATAATCATTGCTTCTGTATTTTCAGACCAATAAAAGCCAAAAATATTAGGAACATAGGCAATTAATAAAAAAATACTTGAAAAGATAACTACTGGCATACAAGAGACAAAACCATTTTTTATGGCGGATAAATAGCTGTTTTTTGACACTTTTTCAAAAAAAGGTTTCCACTTTTCAATCGTCTGAATGATTTTATTCATTTTTTTACCTCCCAATTTGGTTACTAAAAATACTCCATACTCTTTTCTTATACATTTGTTCGCTGATAAAGTTCTATCATGTCCATTACAACATCCCGCAATAATAAGGTCGTCATTAAATGGTCTTGTCCATGCACAAAGATAAAGCCTAGTTCTACTTCCTCACCTCCTGCTTCTGTGGCTAACATTTTTGTTTGTGATTCATGTGCTTTTTTTAGTAAGTCATCGACGATCTCAATTGTGGGTTGAACTTCAGTGAAATTTCCTAACTTAGCCTCTTTTAATAAAGTTAATAATTTTGATCGTGCATCTCCTGAATAAGCAACAATTTCAAAACCAATCATGGCAACTTCGTCTTTTTTCATCTTTTTTCCTGCTTTCTTTGTAATAATCGTTGTAAATGAATTGTTAGATAGACTTGTTCATTAGAGCTCAGTATAATGCCAGCTTTACTTGTAATAATATTAAAAATTTGTCCAGCAATTTGATAAGCTTGTGGATATTGACTGATTAATTTTTCGCGAAAATGTTCCGCTAAATCATCGCTACTTAATTCTTCAGGTTCACGATCGATAGCATATTTAATATGAATCATTAGCCGATCATATAAATTACCGTCTTCATCTCGTGAAATATCTTGCGCTTGTAAAAACTGACTAATTTCAGTCAATGTATCTTTTATAACGGATAACTTTGAAGAACGGCCTTGAGTCGTTATCCCTTTTGCATTAATGAAGTGGTATGCAATATTTGCAACTTCTCCAGCTGGCATAATAATAGCGAGTTTATTTTTTATTATTGTTAATGCATCTCTTGCGATTTGATATTCAACTGGATATTGTTCACTTAAATCCGGTAACATGCTCGTTACGTACTCATGGTTCATAATCCGTTGATAACTAAAATAAATATGATCAGTGAGCGTTGCATAAATATATTCTTGGACAGGAAATCGATACTTTAGTTTTCCATGCTCAATAATTTCATAACTCGTTGTGATAAAATCAATTGGAACATCTTTTAGTAACGCTGAAAAATTTTGTTCTGATTGCTCATTTCGCAAAACAAATAAATTTTGGATATCTTTTTTTGCAATAAAGTCTCCTTTCTTTTTTTGAAATGCAATACCTTTTCCCATCGCAATAGCCTTTTGGCGCCCATGATCCCAAATAATAACTACATTATTATTTAGTATCTGTGCTATTTCATACATCTCCTCACTCCTTTACCAAAAAAGAACCGCAAATATAGAAAAGATAGGCACTATCTTTTTCTATATTTGCGGTTCTTGCCTAATCGTATTAGTAACAATCCACACTTTATTTATATATTCAATCTATCATAATATAAAACAAATGTAAACACTTTCAAGAACTTTTTTTGAACTAACATAAATTAAACACCTCATAGCGAATAGATTGCTAGACTTCACTTTTTAAGAGCAAATACTAAACAAAGTTAACAATAAACAAACTTTTATAAACATCATCTGCAAAGAAATTAGATTATTTTATGTCTACTTTTTAATATGCTATCTTTAACTTATTCATTATAAAAAAGGAGTTACTAAATGTTTAACGAAAATAGTTTTAATGTCTTTACTGTTACTGGACTGGATGAGCGAATGAACGCTATTCGCAGTGAAATTCAACCTGTTTTTACTACCATTGGACAACCAATTTGCGAAATGTTATCACAAAATTTTAACCGACCTTTTTACCTACACATTGCCCAACATCGCAGAAGAACTGTTCATCCGCCTGAAAATACCTGGGCTGCTATGAGTGAAGGTAAAAGAGGCTATAAAATGAACGCTCATTTTCAAATAGGCATTTGGCCAGAATATGTTTTTATGTGGTTAGCTATTATTGATCAACCAAAAAATCAAAAAGAAATGGCAGAAATTTTACTACAACATCCTACCATTTTTGATTCATTACCAAAAGACAGCGTGATTAGTTTAGATCATACGAAGCCAGAAATATTACCATTAACTCCTGAAAACTTAAAAAGTGCTCTAATCCGCTTAAATACTGTCAAAAAAGCTGAGTTTCAAATTGGCCGAGTCATAAAAAAAGACAGCCCTTTGTGGCACACTCCGGCTAAAGCAATGCAATATATTGAAGAAACTTACACTAGTCTGCTTCCTATCTATGACCTTTTAACATAAGGGCAGCATGACTTTTAACATAGTTTTTTCTTACACTATTGTTCCTACCCAAATATGAGAAAACTCCTTATAATAAGTTGTAATTAAAAGGAGTCATTCTCATGCACAAAAAAATACATTTATCTTTTATCATTATTTCCAGCATTTTTGTTATGTTACTAGTTGGCATACTAGTTTTTCCCACTTTAAATATGCAAGTAGAAAGACTAGTGCACAAACTCTGGCTTTTTACCGCGCAAAATATTATAAAACCTTATTAAAAAGTTGCTTTTTAGCGCTAGCCGACTTCTTTTGGCTAGTATTTTTAAAATAAGACTAAAGGAAACATTCAAAGTGTTCCTTTAGTCTTTTATTTTTCCTAAAAAATTCACTTCATTATTAAATATTTATTGCAAAAAAGAGGGTATGACAGAAGCAACCTGCTTTTGTCATACCCTCTTTAAAAATCTAGCTTTTTGAGGTCAATATCACTTATCCCGGTCTTTAAATTTGCTAGAACTATTTAACTTTTTTCAAAACGATCCCACTATATAACCAAATTGTGAGTACATAATATAGAAAATATAGGACAAAGAAAATAGTGAATGGCAGTGCGATATCGCCATAGGGTTCACTTAATAAAGTCGTAAACATTTGTAAACCAAACAGTACATGTACTACACCAAGAATTCCTGGTACAAGGAACAAAACTCCAATTTCCTTGCGTAGAGATGCTTTTAATAAACCTTTTCGGGTACCGATTTTATTTAGCATCGCATAACGTCGAACGTCACTATTAGCTCCAGATAAGATTTTAAACATTAAACAACTTGCTAGCATAGTCAAAAAGGCAATGCCTAAGAAAAAGCCCATAAATTCAAAGCCAGAAAACATCCCATTAAAAGCTGTGTAGGCGTCCACTTTTTGGCTAAGACTCCCCATTGATGCTGGATCACTCAATTCTTTATTATTCGTCACATTTTCAGTTGCTAGTTTTTTTAATTGTGGCAAAGCAGTCATGAAATCTTTCACTTTTACCACTTGTAATTTCGTTACTGGTAAATTGAGTGCTTCAAAACTTTGACGGTCAATAACTTGATGTTCTTTGGTTCTTTGACTTGGTAATTCTAAAGAACGTAAACCATCCATTGCTTGTACGTCTGCAGCTAATTTATCCCCATCATATTCTGTTTTTCTAGTTTTATTTTTTTCATAAACTACCGCAGTCAGTGGGTGTGAATTAAATTCATCTTTTAGATAATAAACAGTTTTATCATCTTCTTTTTGCAAGTATGTGGTATTTTCAGTTGGTTTTAACGCATCTACTTGATCTTGCGTTGCTTTTTGAGCATTATTTAATACTAAATCATAAGATGAAGTTTGGTCGGTCATTTTAGGAATCTCATTGCGGAAACCTAGCCCCACCGTCAAAGCACCTAACGCCAAAGCAAATAACATAGCAACCATTGATAACATGCGTGTATAATCTTGAATACGGAAACTTAACTGAGAAAAAGTAAAGCCGTTTAATTTTTTCAAAACTAAGCGGTCAGAGCGTTTTAAAAGTTGCAAAATGAAAATCAAAACACCATGGAAAACTAGATAGGTTCCTAAAATAATCGTCACTAATGCAATTACTAACGCTATAAACCCTAATGTATTTACTTGTGCCATCATCCAGTAACCGACTGCTAAAAAGGCAATCCCACAAAAAGTTTCAACAAATAATAAACTATTTTTGCGTTGACTCTTAGTTGGTGTTTCACTTGCTCGTAAGAGAGTTAAAATCGGTTTTTTAATCATTGAGCCAGCGTTAATTACCGCAGATACTAAAAATAAGATGATGAAAAAAATGAATGTAATCATTAAAGCTTCTGTATTAAAGGGTGAAAAGTGTGTTACTTTTACATCTAATTGTTTGGTTAATAACTGATTAACGATACTTGATAATCCAATCCCAATTGCAGAACCAGCAATTGTCGCTAAAATACCAATAAATAGAGTTTCCACAAAAATGAGTTGGGCAATTTTTCGTCCTTTTGCGCCTAACATCATAAACATCGCATAGTCTTTTTGCCGCATCGTCATCAAAAATGAATTAGCATATAGAATATAGACTAAGGTAATAATAGCCAATAACACCGAACCGAGATGAAAAATCATTACAACCGATGAGATAATTGAGTTACTTTCTAAAAAGGCTTTGTTAGTTGCCATTGATTCAAACATGTAAAATATCGCCGAAGCCATTACCAAGCCGGAAAATAGCACTAAGTAATCTCGCAATTTTCCTTTAATTCCTGTAAGAGATAATTTAAAAAGCATTTAAATTCCCCCTTACTGTTCCGCTAGAAGCGCTAAGATTTCACGATAAAACTCTTCTCGCGTCTGAAGATCTCGTTTTAGTTCTTGGTGTATCACACCATCTTTAATAAATAAAATACGTTGACAATAACTTGCTGAAAAAGGATCATGGGTGACTAATAAAATAGAAACGCGATCTTTTTCATTTAATTCTTCCATCGTATCCAATAAATCCCGGGCACTTTTGGAATCAAGGGCACCAGTTGGTTCGTCCCCTAGTAAAATTGTTGGCTGGGTAATCAAAGCCCGTGCCGCAGCAACCCGTTGTTTTTGTCCACCGGAAATGGCAGCAGGATAACTATCTAAAATATGCGTAATGGACAATCGTTCCGCAATTTTTTTCACTCGTTGTTTAATTTCTTTTGGTTTTACACCTTGTAATGACAAGGGCACTGCAATATTTTCGGCTGCAGTCATATTTTCTAATAAATTAAAATCTTGGAAGATAAAGCCAATTTCCTCACTTCTGAAATCTGCTAATTGATTGCCTTTTAATTTCGTTACATCTTTTTGATTGATTGTAATTTTGCCAGCTGTTGGTTTGTCTAAAGTGGATAAAATATTTAATAATGTTGATTTACCAGAACCTGAGGCTCCCATAATTCCAACAAATTCACCTTTTCTTACATCAAAGGAAATTCCTTTTAATGCTTCTGTTTTCTTTTCGTTACCTGTACCATAAGTTTTTTTGACGTTGTTGATTTCTACTATATTTTCCATAACTTCTCCTACTCTAATTTTTCTTTTGCTGCTGTGGGTAATTCAGATTCTTTGACTTCTTCATATGAAGTCACGCCTTTATTTTTATTCCAAGTAATTTTTAAATAGGCATTCTTTCTTAAAGGACGATCTTTAAATGCATTAAAGTCCATTTGTTTTTCATTGCCATCTTTATCATAACCAGGTAAAGAGTATTTATATTGTGTGACATTTTCACCGTTATCAGCTTTTACGTCTTCTCTTTGTCCATCGGTTGTGATTTTTACATAATATTGTTCGCCACCCATAATAAAGTAGTCAGCAACTTTTAGACCAATAAAACCGATCCCTAATAGTGCCACCAGAACAATTAGTAATTTTTTCATATCTTTCCTTCCTTTCGTTTACATTTTTATTATAAAACTTGACCAAAAAACGTGACATTTATTTAACTATCAAAAAACTAACATTACTGTCATTTCAAAAATAAAATGAAAAGTTAAATGAACTCGCTTAGCGATCAAGTAATAAGCTGGAATTTAATCAATTGTTCTTCAGATTTCAGCCTATTCTGATTTCTTTAGCTACAAAAAAAGAGAATCCTCTAACTTGTTACAGTTGAGAATTCTCTTTTTTTCCTGTTATGTGTGATTCTAAACTTTTTTGCACCAAGAAATTCTTTTCATTTTCATTACGCTAATGCGTTGGGACTGGCTAATTGTGGCCCTTGACCATAATAGGCTTGGACCCAATCGTCATTATCCCACATTTCAGTTTTACGACGACCACGAAAATAATCCCATTCTGACTCGTATTCCACTTCAATAATTTCCCCTGCTGCACCTAATGTTACCCATGCATAATTACCAGATGAGGCTGCAAACTTAACCCACTGAACAGGGAAAAATTGTTCTTGTCCATCGATTGCATAAAAATTGCGCTCTTGGTAGTCTACCCGCAAAAATATATTATCACTTCCATATTCCCAGTTTACCTCTGCAATTATTTCTTCGGCTCGTTCTACAGCGACATCATCTTCTAATAATTCACCATTAGGCAACGTACTTAAATTTTTTAAACTTATTAAATTATCATCTTCAAAGATGCCAATAATACGCGGGCCATTCAGACTAAACTTTCCTTCTGGTTGTAAGCGAAAAATATGCACCAACTTACCATTACGAATCTGATTTTCTTCTTCTGCAATTTGATAATCTGCCGGTATCGTAACTACAGCTGCAATCATTTCCCAATAATCCATGGTTATGCCTTCTTTCTTACCATTCAAAATCATCTAGTTCTTCTTCTAACTTATGAATTTGCGCTTCCAGCATTTGCATTTCTTCTTTAATTTCTTCTAATGTGGCTCCGCTAGCACTGTAGCCTTTATAGTAAGCTGTCATGTAACCTGTTTCTTCTAGTCGTTGGAGCTGATCGCGTAACTGCCCTAAAAGCGCTAAGTTGTTTTCATACTGCAATTCATTCATCTTACTCACCTCATTTAAGCTAATGCATTTGGGCTATTTAATTGCGGTCCTTTTCCTTCTCTGGCTAACACCCAATCGTCATTATCCCACATTTCAGTTTTACGACGACCACGGAAATAATCCCAGCGTGAATCAATTTCCATCTCAATTAGTTGACCATTTGCTGCTAACGTTACCCAATTGTAGCTACCATTGGTATGACTAAATTTAATCCATAAAACCGGAAATTGATGAGTTTTTTTATCTTCTCCAATAAATTCCCGTTGTTGGTGTTCAATGCGAATAAATGACAATCCTCTTGCATAACTACGATTACTTTTAGCAAAAATATCTTCGGCAAGGGCACGGGCGCGTTCAGGTGACGGTAATTTACCTTCAGGAACTACCGCAAGATTTTTAACACTCACTAAAGTATCTTTCAAAAAAACCGCAATAATCCGAGGACCATTTAGTTCAAAAATCCCATTTTTTTGATATCGCAAAATAGTTACCTTGTGGCGATTACGGGTTTCATGTCGTTCTTCTGCTAATTGATAGTCATCTGGAATTGTGACAATTTTATTTAGTAATTCTGTATTTTTCATGGTAATCATCCTTTCAACCTAATCACTTAACTTATTAAGTGAGTCGATAAACGATTTTTGTTCCTCGGCGTTTAAAGGAGCAAAAAAAGCTATGTTTGCTTGTTGTAATGCTTCAATAATAATCGGATATATCGCGTGTCCTTCTTGTGTTAAGGAAAGAACATAGCCTCTACGATCATTGGGATTTTCTTTTCGTTTTAAATACTGGCTATCGATTAGTTTTTTTATAGCTCGTGTGACATTGCTCGCATTGACCCCTGTCAGTTGAACCAACTTTTCTTGTGGCAAATCTCCATAGTCATGTAGTTTTAAAATGTAATAATATAAACTGGAGTTTAATTGATGTGGAGCAAGATAATTATCTACTAATTTAATATAGCGACGACTAACACTAGCTAATTGTTTTAAGCTATCACTTTCATTTTTATCGTTCTCCATCGGCGGCACTTCCTTTTTCAGTTTATTTACTTGCGCAAGCAAATAATAAATCATATAATGAACTTCGTCAAATAAATTGTTTTACAGGAGGAATTGGAATTGAACCAAACAAAGACAAAATGGATGATTGTCGCAATTTATATCGCTACATTAATAACTGCAATTGAAGCCACGATTGTAGTAACTGCCACCAGAGCGATTACCAATGACTTGGGAAATCCCAATCTCACTGCTCTCATTTTTTCAACGTATCTTTTTTCAAGCGCCCTAGCAACGCCAATTTTTGGACGAATGGCAGATAATTATGGTAAAAAAAGAATTTTTCAAACTGGTTTATTACTCTTTTTATTAGGTACAACCTTATGTGGCTTTGCCCCTTCTAGTTGGTTTTTACTGACAGCTCGTGTTATCCAAGGAATTGGTGCAGGTGGAATCATGCCGATGACTTTTGCGTTAATTGGTGAGTTATTTGACCTTTCAACCCGCGGAAAAGTGATGGGCTTAAATAATTCAGCTTGGGGAATTGCCTCGCTTATTGCGCCTTTACTGGGTGGAGTCATTTTAAGTCAACTTAGCTGGCACTGGATCTTTTTTATTAATATTCCCTTTATCTTAATTGTTTTAACGTTAGTTCAACTATTTTATCAAGAAGAAAAAATTTATGCTCCTTCTCCTCAAAATAGTCTTGTGCAATATAGTGCACTTATTGTCAGTCTACTGATTACCTTAAGTGGCATCCAGTTGATGGCGAGCCAAATATTTATAGGGAGCGCACTTTTAATTTTAGGATTGCTGACACTTTTTCTTTTTTATCGACAAGAAACGAAAACAACGGTTCCGATTGTCCCAATTCAAACCATTCAGATTAGTAATTTTCGTTTACTTACAATTTGTGTCTTCCTAATTAATGGCGCTTTAATTGGCTTTCAAGTTTATCTACCGCTGTGGGTACAAACTGAATTACATCTATCCGCTACATTAGGTGGTCTTGCACTCTTACCATCATCTATCTTTTTTATACTTGGTTCTTATTATTCAGGCAAATTACTCTTACGTTATAAACAAAAAAAGCTCCTGCAACTTGTCTTAGCGGGTGCTCTGGCTGGCTTTTTAATTCTCAGTTTCTTACCCAATTCAACTGGTTACAGTGCTTTATTGTTACTATCAAGTTTTCTTGGCTTTTTCATTGGCACAGGGGTTACTGTCAGTGTAATTTCCGCTCAAGCTTATGCGACTCAAGAAAATTTAAGTAGCGTTTCTGGCTTTATTACACTTTGCCGCACCTTAGGTCAAAGTTTTCTAGTAACAATTTTAGGTGTCATTAACCAGCGCAGTTTTCTAGCACAAAACCAACATATCGCAGGGTATCATCATGTTTATCTTACCGTAAGTATTATCTTCATTTTTTTACTACTAGTAGTAAGTCGCGCTTCTAGGTCAGAGGGGTAAGGAAAATAGTATGTACGCATCTTGCGGATTACTCAGTTAATCTAGGTTAATAAAAAAGACTCCTCGTAGAAATACCTCACTAAGCTAGTTCTTGCTAACTTAGGAGATCTATTTCACAACGAGGGGTCTTATTTTTATTATTTAGCTAAAGCTTCTTTAGCTTGGTCAGCCGGAAATGCTCACTTTTATAATTTTAACAACATTCAAAACCCTTGATACATCAACATTTTTAGAAATTCGTATTTTTCTAAATTTCATAGAATTTCAACTTATCTGGGTCAAATCTGGGTCAAAATAGAAAAATCCCAGTTTCGTCTGGGTCAATTTATGAGAAAATTCTCATCTAACGTGGGGCGTACATATTAATAAAAAAGACCCACAAAACGTGGGCCTGAGAGAATAAATATGAACACTTTACTCATCATTATAGTTAATATACTTGATGTACAAAAAAGAATCAAGTCCAACTCTCTTTCAAAAACTAGTTTTTTATTCCTAGCTCGTCTTTTAAAGCTGTTTGAAGAATATTCGAAAAATTAATTCCTTGTTTTTCTGAGGCATCATTCAACTCATTAACAAAAAAAGAGCTCAGACCTCATTAAAGAGACCTGAGCTAAACTTTTTTACCTAATCAAACCATACGAATTAATTTCCCCAAGAGAGATATACCCTTTTTTGAATTGATCTGTCCGGGGTTGAACAGCCCACAGATAGCCGCCAGCTAACACAATATCATTAAACTTGACCTTTTGTCCCTTTTTCAAAAGTGCGATAATAGGCGCTGATGTTGTCGCAGCTGTACGCAAATTGACATTTGTATTTAACGTAAATTCTTTCATTTTAATTCCTCCTATTGGTGTAGGATTAAGTTTTGGTGGTTCGGACGTTGGGGTTGGCTTTTCTGGCTTACCATTAACTGCTACATAAGCTTTCCATGCGTTCACATCCCCATAGAATACATTGGCATCTAAAAGTCCACCATAGCCTGGCAATCGGGTTTGCGTATTATATTGAAACATAGCCGTTGTAGACCACCCATTCGATTTTGGCGGTTGTGGTTGTTTAAATCCACTTGTTTCAGCGTTCAATCCATAGTTGGCAATCCAAAGTCCATAATCTGCTCTTGCTATTTTTGAAAAATCATAACTATTGATTATATTTGTGTAGGTATAAAACAGTGGCCTAACTCCAGTTCTAGCATATACTCGATCTAAAAATGCTTTCGCCCACTTCACATCATGTTTATTATCCGATTCCCAATCTAAAATCGGAATCGCCTCTCCAAAGTAATTTTTTGTCTGTTTTACAAAGAACTCCGCCTCTTGTACCGCAGTTCCTTGTGAACCAATCTCATGTGCATAATGATAAAATCCTAGGAGTTTTCCTGCTTTTTTTGCCCGTTGATACACTTTATCACAATATGGATTAATATAACCAGTTCCTCCCGTAGCTTTGACAATCACAAAATCCAAGTCCATATTCTGAACTTGGATATCCCCTTGCCAACTTGAAACATCAATACCGTTCAGCATGTTCATTCCCCTTTCAAATAATCTTGTTTAGCAGCTTCAATCAGTTTGTCAATTTCTTCAAATGTAAATGGGATGCGCTCTTTCTTAAATGTATCCATTAACTGTGATTTGACTAACGCACAATCACAGTCTTCCGGTAAAGAATGAATAAAAATCTCTGTATAACGTTGTTTCAACCACAATTCATTGGCAAGTCGGTCAATACGATAGCTTTTCAAGCATTGATAAATTGCCAAAAACAAAGCCACCAATACCAAAAAAAAGAGGAAAGAAACCAAAAAATAAGTCACATCACTCATCAAAATAGCCCACATTAGGATCGCCCATCCTTTCCATCATGATTCGATTTAAAACTATCTAAAAACCGTTGAAACAAATCTGTTGCTCCACCCATTTTTTGATAGTTTTCTAAAATGGATTTCAGTTCCATCAAAAGATAGCCCAAATACAAGGTATATAACAAAGCAATCCCCGTTCCTCCGGGAACAATGACCGACAATGGGATAAAAAAAACGAGTAAAAAAATACTGGCGATTTTTCTTAAAATCCCATTGATTCCAATCTTCGATTTAAATTCGATCGAAGGATTAATTTTTGCCGCAATCGTTCCTAATAGAAAATCCAATGTCATCGCTGCACAAATGAGCGCCAAAATAAACAAAACTTTTGCATCTTCCGTTTCTAAAAAGTGTCTAAAATACGCAAACATATCCATAGTTACCGCCTTCTTTTCTCAATATAAAAAAGCTCCCGATTACTCGGATTCTTTCGGTCGCAACCAGCTAATAATTTTTTCTTTGGCTGCTTTATCTACTTGGCTGCGTGTCATCTCGTCAAAATTTCCTTCCGTCAAAACCACACGTGCACTAAAGTTATTGCCATCTACATAGCTTTGATACTGTACTTCGATCGCTTCTGTTTCGTCTTCTTCGTTAAAAACATAGTTCATTTCAGTCATTCTAATTTTCATCGGATGTTTCCTCCTCTTTTAAAATTGGCGACAGTTGATGCAGTGTTCTCGCACGAATGGTTATTTCTCCAAAATCTGTTGTACTCACTTGAGGAAGATCAACCCCCATCTCTTCTTGATATAATTCTTTCAACTTTTCATTTTGTTGATTTTGTTCCAATTCCAAGATAGGTTTTGCAGTCTCACGAATCGAGTGAGTAACTGCTCCTAAATTCGTGATTGCCTGATTGATTTTTAAACTTGTCGCAATTGGCAATTCCTTTTCGCTTAGTTCAAATAAGCCTGTTTCTAATTCTAAAATTTGAAGTACCGTTAATTTCATTTCTTTCCCTCCACTAAAAAGTAATATCTTTCCATCGATTTACTGTTCCATTCCTTGCGATATTTGTTGGAATCGACACCCTTCCTAATCCTTTAAGTGTATAAATCACTTTCCTAATATCCTCTACAGGAATCACCAAATTATTGTGCAACAAGTATAACCAGTTACCTCCCATAAATATTCCTGATTTTCCACTAGCATTAAGTAAACCGGAATAGGAGTAATTATTGTATTTTACCGTTGAAAATTCTAAAAATTCTTTTGCATCAGTATAATTAGGTTTGATTCTCGACAGATAAACATCGGCATCCATATGAATGCCTGATTTTCCAGTAAACTTCCCTTTAGGATCAAGTAACATCATTGAGGTATACGTATCGGCATTAGCTTTCTTCTGATAGCTCCACACAATATAGTCACCTGTGTACTCCAAGTCCATCGCAATACCACGAATATTGTTGTTACCAACTTTAGAGTTTTCTCCCATACGTCCAATTTTTCTTGTACCATACCAAAACTCCATACCCTCACTCGTCAATTTACCCGACAATCGGGTTCCAGAATAAAAGCTTAACGCAGTCGGATCCAATTGCAAATTTTGACTATAATTGTTAAATCCAACTTGAATCGCATTGACTGCCAGTTTATCCGCAGTAATCGACCGTGAACGCAGGCGGTCATTGTTGATATAGCCACTACTAAGATTTGCTGCATCTAGATTGATTGTCCGGACTTTTGAGGCATCTAACGTACCGTATATCGTGGCAGCGTCTACGCGCAAATCTTTGATCATTGCCATTGGAATGAATGCTTTTCCAGTTAATATGGTTGTTTCTGCATCCAATACAAGCTGTTTGTTTTGTATCAGTGTTTGTCCTGCTTCTATGTTCAACTGACCAATAACATCACCTTTTTGTACGGTAATATTAAAACGATCTGACATTTGTAACAGTTGTGATCGAATCGGTATATCTACTTTCTGTGGTTGTGCACTTTGAATGACGGCATAATCAATTGCATTTAATGGTTGCTCTCTATTTGGAACAACAACTTTCAAATAGCGTGACCTACTCGTTGCTCTTGAAACCGTTTGTTCTGTTCTATAGGCAACAAGTTGTTTGTTTTCATCGTAAAATACCATCATACTTATCACTAGATCGCCTTGACCGTCCACAACCATATAGGGTTTTTCTGCTTCAACTTCGATAAACCCTGTGGAACGAACAGTTGTAGGAAAATCAAACGGTTTCCCCCCATTACGAGCAATAGACCCAATTTCCCAGCCAGCATTTATATTTTTCGTTTTGCCATTCAACCCTCCGATTGTTTCTATCACGCTTGTATATTGATCTGCTAACTGTGTTTGTTGGGAAGTGACGCCTTTTAGTTGGTCTAAAACAGTTCGTTGGAATCCCGCAGAGGTTTGTTCAAGTTGGGACAGCTTTACTTTCACACCATCTGTTTCGGTTACTAACGAACGTAATTTGTCCCCTTGGACCGTTAAATTAGTGGTATGTTGACTGACCAATTTGTTGATCGCGTCAACTGACGTAATAGATGCCTTCGCTTCTAATCCTTCTGCCGTCTGATTTAATAATGTTTCTTGATTTTTTACCGTACCTTTTAACTGGTCAAAAGTGGTTTGACTCACTTTTTGTGAGAGTTCCCCTGTCAGTTGGTTGGTCACCTTTTCAACTTGTGAAGTTGTCCATTTCAATTCCGTAATACTTGCATCCGTTGCTAAAAAATGATTATAGGCTTCTTCGGCTTGTTTTAAGGCTTCCGTTGCCTGTTTTTCAACTGCCGATAGGCCATTTTTAGCAAAGCCTGCATCAATTAACGCTTGTTGGGCTTTTGAATTGGTTTCTACAATACTTTGTTTGGCTTTTTCTAATTCAGATTGTTGTTGCTCAAATTCTTTTTCGAGTTCTTCCAGTTTATCTTTCCCTAGTGTTTCTTGCCAAATAGTACCATTCCACACATACATTTCTATTTCATTCCCATTAGGTTTAAACCAGACATCACCAACTTTTGTTGCTTTAGGTTCTCCTAGTCCATTTTCACCAAACAAACCATGAAATATAGTTTTACTACCATCTGCTGACGATAATGCCATCCCAGACTGTGCCACAGCTTCTTGAATAGCAATTTCTTGTTGTTGAAGAATGGTTGATAAAGAGGCTCGTTTTTCCCCAATTTCTATTTCATCATACGATTCATCTAAAACATTCCATATTGTGCGAACAACTTTTGCGACCGTATGAATACCCAGTTTAGGATAAATAACTGTTACTTCATCACATAAATTGATTTCTTCTAAAGGAGCATATTCTTTATAATCAACCGATTTGGATAAATCTAAAAAAGACACCCGAATAGATGTCTTTGGTTGGCCTATTTCATTGTTTTGAATGTATTGTTCTGCTAATTTTCTCAATTCTGATGGGGTTGGATTTTTTTCTTGTCCATTAAATTCAGAACTAAAATCTACTGGTAACACTTTCCGGTTTGGAAACTTATTCCAATTTGAAGCATCCACAATATAACCCGGTACCGTTAAAATTTTTTCTTTTTGCTCTTCTTGTATTACGGCAAAAGGATATAAAGAGGTATACGTGTTGGTAATATTTTTTTCTTGCTCAAAGTCTGTAATATTGCGGCCATACGCTAAAACAGCATTAGCTGGCTTTCCACGCTTCTTTAAAAGGGATATATGATAATTATCAAATTGGTATTCGCCACCCCAAGTATCTAATATTGACCCCTTCACTCCGCCCAATGCTTGACGAGCATTTTGCACCTTATCGATTCTCCAATTTGTCGAATGGACGGTTTCAATATCGCTTTGAACAACAAATGGATGATTGCCGATAAGCCCATTCGCCCATGATTCTAACGCTTGTTGCCCAGTAAGATTGTGCAATGTCATTTCCGGTTTTAATGCCATTTCCGAAGCAAGATAACTGATATGTTCCGCATATATCTCAGCTTTTCCAGAATGATTTGGAACAATTCGTTTGATTCTAAATTGTTGATCTTTCAAAAAATGTCCACTATCAACTTTTAAAATTTGATTTTCTTGTATGTTAGGAAAAATAGTATCCTCTATCAGAACAGTTACTTCTAAAATAAAATTTCCGTTCCTCTCTTCCGTTACAATCGCTTTTACCGCGTTTGTTAATGGCCCTAATCCTAAATGAAAAAAATCAGTTTCAGTTGCTTCATACAAAATTGGATATTTCATCCGACCAACATCTCCCATCTTGGAATCACTGTTACTTTATTGATAGTTCCAGTAACTAGGATATTTTGCTTGCCCGGATAGATTACAGGCAACGGATAACTAGTCACTTTATCCCATGCCGCTTTTGTACCAGTTAGATTTGTGACTGTGTTATACAAACTATCCACAATAACTCCTCCATCAACATTTTTTAATGACAATTTTTCTTTCCCAATTTGTATTGTCATATTTCCAGTACCTATGATTTTTAATCGAGGGTGTGCACAACGATTAGTAGGGTTCGTAATACTCGAACCCAAATTCAGCTCTGAAAGTCCAGATTTCAAGAAAAAATAAGGCTTTATAGTGAAAGTCAAAATAGCTTTCCCATAATATTTTAGTGTCCGTTGAATATTCAATTGTTCTGTATATTTGGCTAAATACACCTGATCTGGTCTCCCTTTAAATTGCAGCTCATGCCAACGATTATCCATATTCAACCAATTGGATATAAGAACTGAATCACGATCTATATCATCTCCGATATATTGAAAAGGAAATGATTGTTCCACATTTGAGAACGTATCATCTCCATAAAAAATCTCTCCGTCTAATCCGATTATTTTTTCTTGTTGTTCATTTCTCTTGGGAGCTGTAAACGAAACATCAGGGTTTAAAATCAAGTGGAAATCATCTGTGTTTTTTCCGTTGAATTGAATCATTTACATTCCTCCCTTTTCATCTATCATCGTTACCCACGCTATCTCTTGCAGAGTCTTACGTATATCTTCTTTGTTATTCCATTCCACTTGCATATGAAAAATAGGATTATTATGGATACTTGTTGTTGTATGCTCTTCTTGAACAAAAGCGCGACCATTACCTATATTTCCTTTTTGTAAAACATTTGCTATATTCAGTGGAGATAAATCTGTTTCAAGACTATCTGACAATTGATCTCCCATGCTAGACACGGTAGCCTGTACAGTAGAAAAACTATTTTTCAGTCCCTTATTTAACCCCAACATAATAGCATTCCCAGCTGGAATTAGTAATTTTTTATCGTAAGAAATCGGGCCTTTGTGTTCTGCAATCCAGTCAGCAATTCCCCCAACGAAATCTTTTACGCTTTCAAAACCAGATTGTAACCCACCTAGAAAACCATCAATAATTGCTTTACCTGCATCCATTAAACTATCTGGTACAAAAACACCAATAATAGCATCAAGCAAATTCATTGCCGCATTTCGAATATCTTCTTGACGATTACGAATATTGTCAGCAAAACCATTAATCATTTCGATACCTGCATCCATTAACCTTTTTTGGGCTTGGACGACACCACGTACCATTGCATCAACCAGATCCATTGCTGCATTGACAATATCGCCGATTTTACTAGCAATTCCTTCCAAAAATTGCACTATCAAGTTAACCGCTGCATCAATAATTTCATTTAAATGGTTAGCAATTCCATTCACAAAACTAGCAATTAAATTGGCAGCAGCCCCCACAATATCATCCATTCGTGAGGCTAAAGCATTAGCGAAATTAACCATCAGATCAACAGCTGCATTAATGATTGTCCCCATGTTTGAACTAATTACTCCAACAAAATTTATAATGATAGTTAAAGCTTGCTGAGCAATTTGACCAATATTATTCGCAATTCCTTGTAAAAATGTCATTAACAAATTAAATCCTGCTTCTAAAATCATAGGTAAATACGTATTAAGTGATGTAAGCCACGTTGTAATCAAAATAGCTGTATTCTCTACTAATGACGGCAACGCCAACGTAATACCTTGTAATAGAGAATTAATTAACATAGTTCCTGCTAAAATAATTTGAGGTAGTGCTACCGTTAATGCATTAAGGAAAGATAGAATAATTTGTGTTGCTGATAAAACGATAGTAGGTATAAGTAACATCATTGCCGTTGTAAAAGCGGCTATTAGTTGTGCTGCGGCTAAAGCAAGTTGAGGAAGACCTTGGGCAAGTCCTAAAATAAATCCAGAAATTACACTTAATCCACCAGAAATAATTCCTGGCAAAGCATTAGCAATAGCTGCCAGAATTCCCTGAATAGCTAATCCAAATGAAGTACCAATTATTGGTGCATTTTGGCTGATACCTTCAGCTAAAGTACTAAATCCAGAAATCATCTGATCAATACCAGCTTTTACCTCACCGCCACCCATAACTTTTGCAATTAATGTAAATGCTTTTATTACTAAACCAATTGGGCCTAATAAAGCCAGAATAACTGTTTTAACTACCTTAAATGCTACGCCCAGCCAATCAATGGCATCTGTTGATTTAATAGCTTTATTCCCGATATTATTAACAATAGATGCCACTTTATCTCCTACGGTGGAAATAAGCTTCATACCATTCGACAGTACCTTAGTTACAGTTTCCGATTTAGTAAAACTACTGATTAACTCTTTTGTTTTTCCAACAATATTATTCATACTATTACGAACATTTTCGTTGGTTTTGTAGAGATAAATAAGACCAGCTACAAGCGCGCCCACGGCCACCATTACAACACCCAAAGGATTCGTAAGCATTGCTGTCTTTAATACTACAAATGCTGTTTTAATCCCTGTAATCGCAGTTTTTAATGAATTAAAAACACTAATAGCTCCTTTAAAAGCCAGAAACCCAGATAGTGCACCGAGTGCAACAGAACCAATGAATTTGAACATCTCGGCATTTTTTTGAAGCCAATCAATCATGTTACCCAGTACAGGGAAAGTTTTCCTAATTGAAGCAATCAATTCATCAAATGCTGATAGCACATAAGGTATTGCTGCTTTTACAAATGTGATAATTGCATTTGGTAAGGCTTTTAAAATATTAGCTACCATTGGAATAAAGTTACCAATTAAGAAAGTAGCTGCTGTTTCAGCAAGTTGATTTAAAGCTGGTTGAATATCCTGACCAAGTGCCATCTTACCTAAAACATTAGATAACGATGCTTTCATGGCAGCAAATGATCCGCTAAATGTCTCAGCTGCTTCTTTGGCAGTTGTACCTGTAATATTTAGGTTTTCTTGAATAGCATGGATTGCATTATAAACATCACTTAAATTGTTGATGTCATACTTAACTCCCGTAAGCTTTTCAGCATCTGCCAAAAGTCTTTGCATTTCTTCTTTAGTACCGCCATATCCTAGTTTTAAGTTATCTAACATGGTGTAATTTTGTTTAGCAAATCCTTGATAAGCGTTTTGAATATCGGTCATATTGGTACCCATCTTATTCGCATTATCGGACATATCAATCATGGCCATATTTGCAATGTCTGCTGCTTTTTCAGTATCTCCTCCTACTGATTGCAACAAACTTGCACTAAAACTTGTTACATTTTCCATGTAATCATTTGCTGATAAACCGGATGTTCGATATGCTTCATCTGCATATTTTTTTACTTTGTCGGCACTTCCCTTAAACAGGGTTTCAATACCTCCAAGTGATTGTTGAAGATTAGCACCTTCGGTTAAAGCCATCCCGATAGATTTCCCAATTGCCGCAGTAGCAATGACACCTTTTACAACTGAAACCAATCTACCTGCTAAATTATTCCCAGCACTAGTACCAGCTGCTGAAGCTTCCGGATCCAGTTGATTTCGAATTGCTCCACTAATACCTTTAGCTGATGGCATAATTTGTACATAGGCTTGTCCCAGTTCAGTTGCCATTAATCTTCACCTCTTTTCCCTTGAAGTATTTCTTTTCTTTTTTGTTCAAACTCCTCACTAGAATCAAAAATAAGAACTTTTTCATTTGATTTAATCTCTTGGAAATTATCCAAAATCAAAGATGGCCTATTCTTTCCCTTTTGGGCTTCTTTAGTTTTAGACCAAAGAAGTAGGCTCAAACGATCAGCTATTCCAGCTAATAGCAAGGTATTTGTTGGAAGAAGTTGATCACCTATTTTCATTTTGATTCTTGAGTTCTCTCTCAAACCACAAGCAAAAACAGCCACCTTCAATAAAGGTAGCTGTCTATAGTCGTATATTTGATATGTTTCAGCCAGATCACAAATTAAAGAATCTTCATCTAACCGAAGCATTCCAGCAAGGATTAGGATTTTTTTGTTTCACTCTGATTTTCAAAAATTTCTTTAATTTCTTCAGACATCAAATCAGCAGGAACTAGTCCCTCTTCTGTCCGCAAATGATCTTTCAATCTCTTTGTTTGTTCTACCCCAAGCAACATAATAACCACTTTTGAGAGAATCAATGGATTTTCTTCCAATTCTCCAATTGACTCTAGTAGTTCATAGTTATTTAAACGTTCTTTTGAAATTTTATAACTAAACCCAGAATTTGTTTTTCCTTTTATTACATCCTTAGACATCATCTTTGCTGCCTCCATCACTTGTTGCTGGTTTTTGAATATATTCATAATGTGTATTTTCTTTGCTATCAGGGAGCGCCGTTATTGTTGTCTCATAGCCACTCGTTTCATCGTCTTTATAAACAATTTCTCCGACTTCTGACACTTTGCCATTAGGGATTACAATTCTCTTTAACACTCCACCCTTTAATACCATTTCCACAACAAGCACATGTTCCTCCATAGGTGTAGAATTTGCTTTAATCGTAATTCCAGTTTCTAAAGTCCCCGTTACATTTTTAGGGCCATAAACTTCTTTTAAAACTTCCGGATTCAGCGCTTCAATTAATGTATAAGAAAAAGTATCTGCTTTTTCAGTTTGAACAACGTCTACAATATCTCCACCCCAAGCTTTGATATTATCCGTTTCAGGAGTATTGCTATTTGTCATTCCATCTTCTGAAATATAGCCTAATCCTTTAAAAGCTTTATCTAACTCAACAATCGCGTCTGTTGGCAATGCAGTCCCAAGCGGCGCTGAATAAACAGCACCACCAACTTTAGGCTTTGCTGTCGTTACATTTTTTACATCTGACATGTTTGTACCTCCTAATAATGATTAATATCAAATACCGCTTGATAACGGTATTCTTTTGTTGTGGTATCGGTAAAATTGTAATCGCTGTTGAGAGAAATTTTACTGATTTCATCCAGCACAATCATTCCCTCGACAGCTTCTTTCACCGCTTCATTCAAAACTGCTGCTTCATACATCGATGGTGCATAGCTTTGAAAAGCAAATGTGGAAGAAGGCAAATAATTGCTTTTGCTACTTCCAGTTTTTTCAAATAAAACATAGCTGTCCGGTACAATTTCCGGACGTTCTAAAAAAGACGGCACATCTAAATGACCGTCCAAGTACTTCTTGATTACTAGTTCAATCATCTAGCGCACCGCCTTCAAGATTGTATTGTTTTTTGCGTTATCCCGTTTAGCCTTTGAAGAATCAGCATAAACCATAGCATTTGCTCGATTTTTCCCTACATACATATCTTGTGCATATCCTTCGCCAGCTCGGTTCCTTACAGCAGTTGCTTTTTCTCCCAAAACAGCTTGCATTTCAGGCGATTTCATAAGATTGGCTACACTACTATGATTTAATTTAAATTTCATTTTAACCATATCGTTCCACCATCACTTTCTTGTTCCAAGATAAGGGAATCAGCGCCTCGATTCCTTCCGAGGAAAAACCAAATGTATGCCAGCGTTTTCCAAAAAATTCTACCTCTTTGTCTTCCCAGTCGTTTGCATCTCCTTTGGGAATACCTAGTGTATATACTGCAACTTTTCCAGTAAGACTTTGCTGATTGACGATATCATCAGTAGATGTGGGAACGATAAGGACGTTATCTACTTCTACCGTAGTTTTTTCGTAAATTGGATGGTTAAATGGATCTTTACCAACCTCTGTCTTATTAATCAATTTGACTGTAATTCCCTCAATCCCCATATGGTTCAATCACTCCGTATCTTTGACGACGTAATCCAAGGCGACTTAATTCACTGTTTTTTATGAATAATCCACCACCGGGTACAAGATAGGTGCCAGACATAGTGTAACCTAATGCACCTTGAGAATATTGTGTCATTGGTTCTTGATTGGTAGAAGTCATGAGAGTACGAGCAACAACATCAATTGTCACAGATTTTACGACACTTTCAAATGACTGGCGATTTTTTATCATCTCATCTAAATCTTTCCCCACTTTATAAGCTTCTTCTCGTAAAGAATCAGAAACAATAACTAATAAAGCTTCTGATCGAATTGCCTCATCCGCAGATAGCTTTCGCCAAATTTTTTCCAAATCTTGAGTGGTAGCAAATGGTTCTAATTCCATGCAATCACTCTCCTTGTGACATCATCAAATCATACAACTCTTTCTTTTTCGCCGCCTGTGAATAAGCAATCCCAAGAGCATCTAACTCTTGTTTAATTTCTTCTTTTGTAATGTCACTTGGAACAGCTTCTTCCTTATCAATGTCCAAAGAAATAGAAGAAGTTTTCGTCTCCTGCTCTTCAGGTTGTTTTTCTTTTACATCTGTCTCAATTTCCCAGTCTGGGCCGGTAAGAACTGATGGGATATCAATAACGATTCCCGTCTTCCTGTTTTTATAGCGCATTCACTACTCCCCCACTTTTTTTATAATTGCAAAGCTTGAAGCATCCATAATTCCCCAACCAAGATACGTTTCAGAACGAAGATAAACTTGATTGTATCCTTTCAAATCTTTTCCAGAATTATCTGGATCACCATATTTGATAACTTCTAATGGGATTTGTTTTGCATATCCCCATTTGAACATATTCGCAAAGTCTCCAACAATTGCTCGATCTTCTTTTCCAGCAGATACTGTATTGTTAATATCTGTTTGTAAACCATTGATTGATCCCGGATTTGCTCCCCAAGCTAGTTCAGGAAATAGACGAATATTCGTATCTCCACCTGTTCGCATTGCAGCAAGCTTAGCAGAAAATTGCGGATCCATCGCCATTCCTGTAATTGTTCCTCCAGCTCCTTGGATTGTTGCAACTGCCGATTCAATATTTGCATCAGGATTTACTTCATCAAATGTCACTGTTTGCGTGACTTTACTATCAAAATGATTGTTCCCAATCACATCAGAGGCTGCTCCAGAACGAGGATTAATTCCATGAAAAGCCATCAAATCAATACCTCGAGCAAGCTTTTTCGCATAACCATCATTAAAAGATTTTAGAATATTAATTTTTTCTTCGTCTGTTGCATATAAGAATTCATCTGAAACACGTGCACCATACTCAACTTTAATTGGGACAATTGTTAATGGTTCGATACTAAAACCACCGTGTGTTTTTTTCCCATTTTCTGCCACAACATCAATTTCAGAATCCATCGTAAACGTAAATTCTTTTTGTCCGTTAAATGGAATCGGTACTTGTTTAGATAAAAGTGCTAATGAACTTTTCCCTGTCACCTTGTTAATCAAATCCGTTACAATTTCTGGTTCAAATAAATTTCCTCGTGAAGTTGTCATAATTATTACTCTCCTTCTAACTCAATATTTTCTAATAAATTTTTATAAGCTCCATCCTTAGAGTCATTTAATGGTGATTCCGACTCTTTTAACGGTGGAATAGGTGAGGTATTTTTTATAAATCCTGAAAACCTTTCTGCATCAGCAATCAAACTCTCTTCATCTTCTCCAACTAGGCGATCCGCAAAATCAAACGGTAATCCGTGTTTTAAAGCAATCTTGGTTTTTAAATTAGCCATTTCATAATTAGCTACTTTCTCTTTCAGGTCATTAATTTCCTTATCCGAAGCAGATCGCTCTTTCTCTACTTCGTCAGCCGCTGTTTTCAATACAGTGTTTTCAGTTTCTAACTCACCATTTCGTGACTTCAATTGTTCATAATCGGAATATTTCTTTTCCAATGTTTCTTTTTCTCTACGAATTCGTTCCGATATCGCTGCATCAAAGTCTTCCTGTGTTTCAATTGGTTTAAAATCTGACATCATAAAAACGTCCTTTCTCCCCACTTACCCGGTGGTATCGGTAATTTTTTGTATAAAAAAAGACCTCAAAAATGAAGTCTTTTAATACCATATTTTTTGTTTTTGTTTAGGCTTACTATTATGACAAGCCCAATACGCTAATAGTGCACTATCCATAAGACTAATATCTATATCATCGAACAATGATTTATAACCAAATCCGCCACTAGTCCCAATATTTCGCTTGTCACAATTTGTGGCAATTAGCGATAGAGAGGGTTGGTTATTGTGACAAATATTTTTTTGATAAATTCCTTGTTCCCATGAAGAGTTTGCATTAATTATTTCTTTCACAGTAGGTAGAATGGGAGGACTCATTCGAAAATCTTTCATTTCCTGAACTAAAATACTTTGACCACTTTGACCATCAATTACGACTGTTTCAATATCCGCACTCTGTAAAAAAGATAAAATCCACTGGTTTCCATTTCGAATGGACTGACAATCTATTACTTCTACAAAAATTTTTCCAGATAATGTTTTGACAGCAACACTCATTGCGACATTTGTCCCAGTATTACCATACTTGATTCCTACAAATAGTTTACCTTTCAAGACTGGGAGCCGCTGAACTTTCAATGCTTGCCATTCTGTTTCTGAAATAACAGATTTCTGGTTATATCTCGGCCAGTAACCCAAACGTTGCACATTATGATCAAGTTTATCTTCGCCAAGCTCAGCTTCAATTTTTCGTTCATTTAAATGGTATCCCATAGATGGGTTGGTTAAATACCAAGCATCTATATCGTGAATATCCTTTGTTTCTCTCACTGACCATTCTGCCCAGCCAGAATATTTTATTCCGCCTTTTAATACTTTATCACGATAATTTGTAAAAACCGTACCACTAGATACCGGTGTAGGTGGTGTCCCACACATAATCGTCATTGGATTATCACTATCCGTAACGGTGTACTTTAAGGCTGATTCCTGTTCAATGGTATATTCTTGTGCTTCATCAATAACCAAAAAATCGAAGCCTTCGCCTAAACCGCCACTAGATGTACGTGTACGAAATTGAATAACACCACCAGACTGATACAGTTCTAATCGTTCTTGTCCCTTCGCTTTAATTGAATTAAAGTCTTCGCCTTCAATATATCCACTATCTTCTAAATATTTTTTCACTTTTTCATACGACGAATGAGACGTGCTAATTCGATGTGCTGTATGCAGAATGCTAAGTCCATTTTCTAATGCCCATAGTTCTAACATGTAAATAATCTCAGTTTTACCATTACGACGAGGCAGAGAATAACCAAATTTTTGATGAACCCAAAGCCCCTCACTATCAATAGCCATGATAGGTTCTACCATGTTTAATTGCCAATCATAACATTCTCGCCCAGTCTTCTGATAAATAGCAACTGCTTCTTGATATAGACTTCTTTCGTATGGAAGAATTACCGATTGAGTAGGATGTTGATTACCAAATCTTACTTTAGTAGTCATAGAAATCCTCCTTCAATCACAACATGCATGATAACCCTATCGCTGGGCAGTGCTAATCTTTATTTATTTCACTTGGGTAGTATTTAACACTGATATCAATGGATTTCATTCCATCATCCCAATCGCTATCACTTTCTAGAGTGACTCTCGCCAGTTTTTCTGACTGTAAAATTTCATTTAAGATATGGATAGCTTTAACAATCATTTCTTCATTTTCCATGAAATCCTCTCCAATCTGGCGGTTTTTTAACGGGTAACGCAAAAAGGCCCACAACCTCTCGCAAAGTCATTTGCTGCCAAAAGTTATTCTGTTTTTTCACCTATTTGACCTCCTAAATTCGAGCACAAAAATAGCACTCAATCATTTTTTTCAATGACTAAGTGCTAAAAATGTCCGATTGGATGTTCGCTTCTTTTCCAGATTACTTCTGCTATATCTTCTCTCGGAATAGCAAAAACATCTTCTTCGTCAGTTACTTCATACGCTTCATCTTCACCATGAATCAAGAGGACAGTAAGCTCTCGGCCATCTTTTGTGCGAACTACATCATATTCTTCTATTTTCACTTGTACTTCCTCCTATCCTTTTCATGTGCTCTATAAGCATTCGTAAATCTAACTTCTTTACCACCTTCGTCAATCCAGAAAGTTAATAAATTTGTTGTTTTTCCATTGGGGCCAGTGACAGGCATCATTACCACGTATCTTTTTCCCCACTGATCTTCATATGACGGTATAGCTTTGTAATAAGGAAGCTGCTTTTTTATTTGATTTGCAACCATTCGGTAATTTTTAGGATTAAGCCCTAATACATTATTCAACTCTTTTGCTTTTGCACTACCTCTTGAATGGTTCGGATCAAGGAAATATTTTTCGAACTTCTGCTTATCAATTTTTGCATTCTGCCAGTTAGGTAATGCGTCTGGATGAACTTTTCCTCGTTTTATTGCACTTACACCAGATGGTCCAGTATAACTTGGATAATCCAGATTCAGTAGCTTCCTTTCCTCTATTTTAGCATCTTTCTGATGGTCTCGCCATTTCTTGGTGTGAGAATCCTGAATTCCACGAGAATCTTTAGGATTGTACTCCACTATGCAGCGACATCGGTCATGGCGCTGATAAATATTTTCCGGCTCCTCATGATAAGGATAAGTTCCGGCTAGGTTTTTACACCAATCACAGGCTTTTCCCCGAACCGTTCTTGTAATTGCCGGTTTCAATCCAGCATTGGCATGAAAGTCAACATTTGCTTTGATAGCATCATCTACAATCGATTGTGTGAAATTAACAACTGGCTCTTGTAAGATCCATTTAATAACTTCAAAGTCTGCCTCACTAGACACACGGTTGATAATTCCATCGATACGGTCCTGATTAATCACAGGTGATTGTGCTTTTAGCTTGATTCCGGCCGCTTGATTTAGCTCCCTTTGCACATCCCCGGCATACCCGCTCACCAAGTCAAAGTTCTTTTGCATAGTTGGATTCAAAATACGATCTGCAATGTTGAAATACATTTTTCCATCTGGCAAACCTTCAGCTGTAATATTTGTGCCAAGAACATCCGCAAGAATTTCACCAACTTCAATGGCAAAATCATTTACATCAATGTAACTAGCTTTCTTGTCACTCAATCGCTTTAATGCTTTTTTCAGCTTTACGCTGTTGTAAGTTTTCTCGTCAAATTGTGATTGGATATTTTTCAAAAGCGCTGGTACAATATCATCCACTGTAATCAGCTCCCTTAACCCCAGTCAGATCACGAATCGTTTCGCTATCCACAAAACCTTCAATTGCTTGATTCAACTTAATTGCACCGTCACCGACAAGACTTAACATGCTAGCATCTGCTTCAAATAACGGTTCCCATTTAGGTTGTGTATTGATAAACTGTTCACGCAAATAAGGATACCCATCACGAAGGCATGCAGCCAAATAAGCCACATTTAGTAATCCCGATCCGAAACTTCTTTGCGCTCTACGTCCAGCCAATCGTAAATTTTCATGACTTGCTTTTATAGCCTCAACACTGGATGGATTTTCTGAAACAAATCCTAAATCATCTAATGTTAATCCCATTTCACCAGCAAAGCCAGCTGCTGCTGTTTTTAGTTGCTCTGTAAAAGGAGACATAGAGGGAGTTGTGAACTGACCTAGAGTTGGTGAATTCCCTTTCTCATCTTGGCTAAACTGCAACATTGAAGAAATAGTTGCTTGCCATTTTTCCAATGGTTCAGCATCCTCACTTAATCCAGTAATATATTTTTGAGGAAAGGAATAAAATTCCGCAGTTACATCTGCTCGTTCCAATGTTCGTTTTGCATACCTTTGATAGTACATACCGGCTCGTGTAATTCGAGAACGACCAAATGGCCGGACTGCATCTGGTCTATGAATAATCGGAACTAATAACGGAATCCCTGTCGGATTTGGAAATGTTAAATCTCGTACCGCTTTGTCTGCATGAAAAAAAGAAGTGTTTTCAGCAGTAAAATAAGCCTCTAACAAAGGACTTCCGCTATCATCTCTTGACAATACTGCATATCCTTCAGTTAAAAGACCTGTGATTGGATCAATAATTCCAGTAGCGTTATTCGCTTCAATAACCTGCAATCTAGGGATATCCCCTTTGCCAGAGGAAATATAGACAAATGAACACGAAGCGATCAAAGCAGATAAAACAGCACTATCAAAAAAGACATCGGGATTATTTGCTCCAAAGATTTCATTAACTTCAAAATCATCTTTAGCAAATTCTCTAAAAACAAGTCTATCTGCCAAACTATCTACACCTTTTGCACACCAGCCTAAAACTGCTCGATATCGCTCACGAATGTCTGGCGGAATAGTCACCCCAATCATGGGATCTTTGTATTTCATAGCGTATTGTTTATACCTTAAATCTACACGTTTTTTATGAATTACTAATTTTTTTCGTAAATAATCTATTCCTTTTTGAGGCATTTTCCTCTCCTCCTTCTATCGCACGAGAAAAAATGTACAGTGACGGCGTGAAGCTCGGCCGACAAATGTCCGGGGGAGATATCCCCCCTTCTATTTTCTCGCTGGTTGCTTTTTAATTTATTTTTTGACTAGTTATACCTTATTTCTTTTAAGACCTGTATAATGTCCAATCAAGACTTTGTGGAAGATTTCTATTTCCTATATTTTTTATATCTTTTTGTACATTTTGTTGATTATTAAACAACTTGTCGGACTTTTGCCGATTGCAAACCCAGTGAGCTAACTGTAGATTTTCCAAATCAGAAGGATGTCCACCTTTTGATATTGGGATAATGTGATCAATTACTGGACTCATTGGATTAGGATACTTCAATTGTTTATCTACCATTTGTCCACAAATCCCACAGACTGTACTTGTCATCAATATACGTTTTTTATTCTTATCAAAAGCAACACGATGTGCACCTTGTCTATCTGCTCTCAATTTTATACACACCTCCAAAACAAATACATGTTTTTTACGTCTCTCTTTACAACACGTATTGCACGTGCTATAATGTTGTTGTCAGGAGGTAAAGTGCACATGCCTATGACACAAAGAGAAATGGTTAAGCTCCTTAAGTCTCACGGTTTCAAAAAACTTGGAGATGAAGGCAAAGGTTCTCATGTCAAAATGACAAAACCGGGACAGGCGAGACCTATCATTATTCCTCACGGTGAACTAAATAAATATACCGAACGAGGAATAAAAAAGGATGCCGGCTTACTTTAGTCGGCTCCTCAATATCTGAAAGGAGCGATTTTGATGCTAGTTACCTATCCAGCGCTGTTTTATTATGATGATACAGATAAAGCATCAGTACCCTACTCTGTTTTTTTTCCTGATATTCATTATGGTGCTACACAAGGTGAAAATATTTCAGATGCGATGTCCATGGCCTCTGAATTTCTCGGAATTGCAGTGGCTTCAATGGTTGAAGATAACGAAAAAGTTCCTACCCCTTCAAATATTCATAATCTGTCACTTGTTGATAATAACCCCTTTATAGACGATAAAGATTTCGACTTACAATTCGACCCTAAAAAATCCTTTATCTCGATGGTTACAGTTGATATTTCTCAATACCTTGGTGAGCAAGAACCAGTAAAAAAAACACTAACAATACCTAAATGGGCTGACCGCTTAGGTAAAGAGTTACATCTTAATTTTTCAAAAACATTAACAGATGCAATCGCAAATAAACATATTGAAGTCTAGCTTTTGTTAGGCTTCTTTTTTACACACAAAAAGACCGCCGAAGCGATCTCAATTGATTTTCTATTTTCACATGTTATAATAGACATAGAAAAAGGACGTGCTGCAAACACGTCCCATGTAGAACCGTTAAAAAGACGGTGGCTTTCATTAGCTTGATATTGTAACCATCTAATTACTGGCCAAAGTGGATTAGATGGTTACTTTTTTTGGTCTTTATGGTCTATAATCAGCAACACTAACGTCGCAAATGCGATCATCAGCGATAACGCTTGATAAACAGACATGCCTACTCCCTTCTAGGGATAAAGCTATGAACCATAGGCATCACCCCTTTGTTAAGAGATTAGCCACCATCTTTTCACTTTTCTACAATGACTATTATACAAAAAGGCCAACGTGTATGCTAGCCTTGTTTTTATATACTATTTGATACTACTATCATATCACCTTTTTTCGAACAAAAAGTATCAAAAAAGTATCATTTTTTGTAAACCAGACATTGCCCATGCTTATAAGCTTCCGCAAATTCCAGCAATGCAATGTGTCGTAATCGTTTCACGTGAACTTCACTGAAGTGCAATTCTAAACTTATTTCATACACAGAAGCCTTTTCAGGCTCGCAATAAGTCATAGCTAGTATTTTCCGGCTTCTCCAGGAAAGTGATGCTAAAGCTCTTAGAATGGCATCTCGTTCGTTCTCAGCATGCACACGTTCCAATAGACCCTCTTCTGCCTTGTTTATCGACACGCCCAACGTTCGAGGCATGTCACTAAGAAGCGGTGATTTGATATCTATAGCTGCTTTTCCTGCGATACGTTCCCATTTGCGATACTGAGACAAGATTTTTCGTGCATTCATTTTCGTTTTCTTTTCATCGATTTCAGGTAATGGAGCTATCATTTTAGCCACTCCTTATGGTATAATAGTAGTACCATATTACCCATAGCATTGAGCGAAAGCTTGGTGCTTTTTATTTGCCTTCTCTTCCGGCTTCCTTACCCAACAAATATCCCAATAGCAACGTCATCAGAAAGAATAGCGCTCCTACAATCATTTTGAGTATCATCTGTTTTCCTCCTACAACAAATCACCATCGATTAACAATACTTCACCGTTTGCTTCAAGAGTTTCAAAATATTGAAATGCTTCTTCTGCGCCAAATGTTTCCCCCTCTTCTGTATGACTGTTCGCAACCATTTTGAATGCTTCGTATTTCCCCATTGTTTTCATTTCCTCGAAAAACTCTTTTTCGTCCTCTACTTCGCAAACAAGGTCATTGTAAAGTTCTAAACATTGTTTTTCGTCTTCAGCAGCGATTAAACACTTCAAAATCAAACTTGCTTTTTCCTTGCTTATTGTAGGTGCCGTTGGCCATCGCTTTTTCTTTTAGTCTACGTTTTTTCTTTTTCACTTTGGATTTTCCTTTTCCCATAATCCTTTATCCACCTTCACTACTGCGATTTTCCCTTTATGCGTAAAGAGGGCCGTTTCCAATTGCTGCTTCCCAGTGATTTTTTTGAAATATTTATTCTTTTGAAAGTATTGATACATATTTTGGGAATGTCGACTCAATTTGATATAATCTCCGTCATGCAATTCCACATCGTTTATATCGCGCATGCTAATCCCTTCTCCACTTTGCGTACTTTCTGTACAGCGCGCTCATATGCAGGAATGATTTCCTTTTGCTCCTCGTATAAACGTGTCTCGTTAATATAATTCAAAGCTTCCGTTAGTGCGCGCCATTCGTCTGCCGTCAACTCATTTTTCATCTTATCCCCTCCATTCTGTCGGTTCAATCGCTTCAATCCCTAAAATAACCTGTCCGTCTGGTTGCCCCGCATGCGTGATGTAGGTAATCCTCACATAATAACGATCACCGGTATCCGCTTCTTGTTGTCTTTCTCGTAAAATGAGGAGGTCGCCCACTGTAAAATTCCAATCCTGCTTACAAATTTCAAATTTCTTTTTCCCGCTTGTAATGGCATCAAAATCTTCTGGTGAAACAGTCCATTCATGTACCACACCCCTCGTCCTCCTTCTCTTCGAGATATTCGTATTGTTTGCCATACCGATCGAATGCGTTGTTTTTCGCCATCGTCCAAATCCGATTCTTGCTATAGACACTTCGAGCCGCAATTTCTTCCGCTGTTCCTTCTAAAACAAGCTTTCCATTTAGTGTAACTCGGATTTTTTGTGGTTTCTTTCTTTTTAGAGAGTCTTTCCCCCACAACTTTTTTTGTAAGTTTGCGACGCGCTTTTGTACGGCGGAGTTCGCGGTATAATCCGGTCGGGAAATGAGTTGTTCTAACTCATGAAGAGCTCTCACATCAAGCACATTCGATCCACCCTTTATCCATCAAATGCAGAAGCAATAGGCCAATATCTAAGACATCTTCCCTCATTATTTTGGCTACTTGTGTTGGTTTATATCCTTTGGAAAAGAGCTGGCGTGCCAGCTCTAATCTTTCCCAAGACCAAATAAATTTTGCTTCTTCTAAAATAAGAATAGAATCAGTTTTCCTCATCTGGGTTCCCTTCTTCAGTTTCATTATCTAATTTCTCTTCTGGTGAATTTTCTTCAAAGGTAACTTCGTCCCGTTTTTTGTCCCAAGCAGCTGCGTACGGAGCATAATATTCTCGTGCTTTTTCTAATTCGTTGATTACACTCAATTCAGATAATGAATACGATTCTGCAATTTCTTCAAAAGATTCCCCTGCTTCATTCCTTAATAAAACATCTCGTGGATTAATCTCTCCGGGAAATTCTAAAGATTTCGCTGCACGAATAAATTCATCAATAATTTCTTTTGTCACAATAAATTCTCGATCTTCAATATCGATATTTCCTTGAGTATCCACATCCAATTGCGTTTGTTCACTTTTTACTAAATCAATGGTGCCATCGTTATTGACAATATATTCCATCGTTGGAGCGTTCGTTGACTTATCAAAAGGAACAGAGTAGCTATAAAATTGTGGAACAACACGAATAACCACTTCTTTATTTGTTAAATCGGCAAGTTCTTCTACTTTCCCTTTTAGATCTCGAATCGGAACCTCCAACAAAATTTTCTTTTTATCATCATTCCCTTGTCCTTTATCTCTTAAAGTTGCGTTGAATTCTAATGACATTTAGTTTTCCTCCAGTTTTTCTTTTTTTCGTTTCTGTCGTTCTCTTGCACGTTTATTTTGTTGGCGTAAGGACTCAAAACAAGACATTTCTTCAAATTGATCGGTTTTGCTATCATATTTCGCAAAAATGACAGGGTAGCCATATTCTTTCGCAAACATCTTCATTTTTAGTTGACTTTCTTTATCTTGATAACCTTTGACATCGACCACTTTCACAATCGTCAATCCCTCATAAAAAACAAAATCCGCTTTATAATTCACTGGGTTGATTTTTTCGCCAGTGGATAAAATCGTTCCAGATTGAACAGGAATCAATTTCTGCATCAAACAATATTTACCAGCTAAGGGTAAAAAAGAAACCCCTGCATCTCGTAGTTTTTCGTAATAACGTGCTTCGGCTTTAGAGTCAAACTTATAGCCGTCTACAAAAACTTTTTTATTGCCAAACTTACTCTTTTTTGCTTGTTTTTGTGGCATTGCTTTTCACCTGATCTTTAAACATTTCAATTTCTTTTTGAACGGCTTGCCCATGTTTATTGCAGATTGGACAAGGGCGGCAAACTGCAAATCCAAACGTATCACTTGTCCAAATGACACGTTCGTCTCGGCATTTCACACATTTCACAAGATTATCTCCTCTCAAAATCGTAATCGTGTTCGTTTGTCTGCGGTTGCTTTGGTGAATTTAATCACCTTTCCCTGTGCGCCTCGGAACATTCGACTGACAAGTTTCTCGTTATAGAGCTGGTCAAATTCCTCCGAATTCAAGTTTGTCGTTAAGATCGTCCGCCCACGTGCATTCAAGATACCGTAAAGGAATTCTTGGTTATAGCGACTTGATTCCAGTTGCTGCACATCTTTTTCTCGTTGTAAACGTTGAAGTGTGGATTCACTTCCTACATCGTCAAGTACTAATAAATCCACTCTACGTAAAAGTTGCGTCATGTTTTCTTCCGTATAGCGGCTCTCCTTGTTTCGAAACGAGTCTTTGACTTTCCGCATCAAATCTACAGTCGAGATAAACAAACAACTCACATAAGGAGTCGCTTGCGTATTGATGGCATGCAACATCGACATAGCTAAATGGGATTTCCCTACACCCGGCGAACCTATAAAGACGACATTAAAGCGTGTTTTCCGGTCATATTCTCGGTAAGCCGCTTCCAGCCGTTGCACTTCTTCTGAATCCGATTGGCTATTCTCTTTGGCCAACAACCATTTTGTTTTGAGTTGGTTCAACTGACGAAATGTCGCAAGGTATTCGCTGGCAAAAAGTTGTGCCTGTTCCAGCGCTTTTTGGGTTTCGAAATTATCCGCACGGTAGTTGGAAAATCTCACAGCTTTTAACGAATCGTCTCCCAACAGTGAATCCTTTGTCAGTACCTCGATGGTTCGGCGTCGGTACGCTCGATCTGTGGCTTCTTGCGCTTGTTTACGCTCTTGTTCCGCCAACGCTTCTTTTTTGCATGCGGTACAAAAAGGCGTTTGTTCTCGAAACGACACAAGCGGAATTTGATGTTTGGGGCACACTTTGGCCGTTGGTTTCACTTGCTGTAACAGTTCAAATTGCATCTAGAAATACACCCCCGAGTTCGATTTTGGCTTTGGTCTTATACGTTCTACTTGTCTGTTCTGCGCCTGCTTATACTGGCGATTAGCTTGAGCTGCCATCGTGTCGTATTTTTCGCGTAACTTCTTTGCAGACAAGATATTGGCTGCCCAAAAAGAATCCGCTTGACTCCAGTTAATCATTTGGCTTACTTGGTCTTCGGTCCGCTTGTCGATCTCGATCATTTTCCGAATATCGTCGGCCCAACGATTTAAGTTCGGTTGCTTGATTTCCTGATTCTGACAAATCTGTTTGAATAGCCGTTCTGCGAGTTGATAATAATTTGAGTCAGGGTCGTAAATGCGCTCTTTGCGTGTTTGCGACGATAATGTTTTATTCTTTACATTCTTATCATTCTTTATATTCTTTATATTCTTATTAGCTGTTAGCTGACTGTTAGGCGTCTGTTGGTCGACTGTTAGCTGACTGTTCGTTTGACTGTTACTATCATTTTCAGATGATTGGTAAAAGCCCCAATTTATAATGGTTATGAGTCGATTTTGCTTTGTTGATTCGTCTGTTAGAAATTCGTATTTTTCAAATCGTTTCAACGCAGTCCTCACATTTTGTATTGAAACGCCTTTTCCGGCTTTCTCTGCAATATTGGGTAAAGATGTAATCATTTGCCCCGGTTTCGTTTTATAAGGAACACCTCGCCACTCCCATTCTTTTTCTTCGTAATTTGCCATGGTCAGAAGCGTCAGTAAGATAACTTTTTGTTCCGGAGTCGATTCGAACCAAATTGGTTTTTCGAGAAGTTGTCGATGAAGTTTGAGCCAACCTTCCAATTTTCTCACCCCCTGCTGTCCAACAAATCGCCAACTTCGACAAAATCCGAAAGTTGCTTTGTTTTTCGGCAGTACTCACAGTGTCCGCACCGTCTAGGTGCTTGTTCCCCATATTTCATTCGAAGTATTTCTGGTACATCATGCTTTACCTCTAACAACTCCGATTCATAACGCCATGAATCGATTCGAATCGCTTCTTTATCCGGTGGATCTTGCTTCGAGACTGCCACGATAAAGGCTTCGAAAGGTTTTCTATAACGCATTTCTAGTAACTGACGATAGATTCCCATTTGAATGAGATACCCGTAATCTTCCACAAAAGAAACACGTGTCCGATACTTTTCAGACCATATTCCCTGACGAATATCTTTGGTCGTTTTCAAATCCACAAAATAGCCTTCTTCCACATTTAAACAGTCGATTTTCCCTTTCCACTCTGCGCCGTATAACTCCCCTGTCACGATGACTTCCTTCTCTCCTTGATAAAGAAAGTTGAAAAAATCGTCATATTCTAATGCTTCAATCATGTTAATCGCTTGAACAAATTCTGCACGTTCGCTACCGTTTTTCTTAAAAATTGCTGCCTTATTTTCTTCTAAAAAGGCTTCATGAGCTTCTTTCGATTCAAAATAAGAATGGACATAATTCCCAACTAATAATGCAGTAGGATTACTTGTTGGTTGCCAATCTCCCTTCAACTTAGCTAACGTAGCCGCTGGGCATTTTTGCCAGCTTTTAAACTGACTAACGGACAAGTATTGCCAATCCGCATCATTTGAGTAATAATTGTCTTCACAAAGGAGAATCTTCTTCTGTGAAGTGTTCATCTTCTCCGCTTCCGGTTCCATATAAATCAAAGGCTGTTTGTGTTCCTTCTGGCTCATCTGACGTTCCCCCACCTTCATGAATGCTTTCGTCCATTGCTTCTTCCATTTCTTCAGAGGAACTGCATGTATCCTAATAAAGTG
>NZ_JXKG01000014.1 GCF_001885735.1 Enterococcus canintestini
AACTCTTATATCTTATCAGCTGATGTTTTTTTTGTCAACTATTTTTTTTAAAAAGTTTTAAAAACTTTTTGAAATGATATTTCATAAAAGTGCCGCTCACTAAGCAACTTCGTTAGTTTACCAGTCGTTTTGACGACTGTCAACAAGTTTTTTTGTTTTTTTCAAAACTTTTTTTCTTGCTGCGTTTAAATTTCTACGTCGCTAACGGACAAGTAATAATATACCAACTAAATCTTATCAGGTCAACGATTTTATTGATATTTTTTCACTTTTTTTCATATCCGATTAATGTATAGACATACTAGCAAAATCATTCGGCAATAAAGCTTTTTCAGTTTTATTATCTTGCTATTTTTTCATTTCATAAGCAAAAAAAATAGATGTAGAAAAACCAATATTTATCGGCTTTTCTACATCTAGACTTTTTAACGCATCGTTGGGAATAATAAAACATCACGAATTGATTGCGCATCGGTTAAAAGCATCACCAAACGGTCAATACCGATACCTAAACCACCAGTTGGCGGCATACCGTATTCTAAAGCTTCTAAGAAGTCTTCGTCTACACCATGTGCCTCATCATCGCCAGCTTCTCGTTGTTTTTCTTGATCTTCAAAACGAGCCCGTTGATCGATTGGGTCGTTTAATTCAGTAAAGGCATTCGCAAATTCACGACCGACAATAAATAACTCAAAACGGTCAGTAAAACGTCCATCTTCTGGATTTTTCTTCGCTAGTGGGGATACTTCAACTGGATGACCATAAATGAACGTTGGTTGAATTAAAGTATCTTCGACAAATGTTTCAAAGAACTCATTAATAATATGGCCAACTTCCATTGCATCCGTAATCTCAACATTATGTTTTTTTGCTAAAGCACGGGCATCTTCTAGTGACATTTCTTGCCAGAAATCTACACCAGTTTGTTCCTTAATAGCATCTAGCATGTGCATCCGTTTGAATTCAGTATCCAAATCAATAGCTTGACCATCATAGTTAATTTTGCCTGTACCTAAAACTTTTTGGGCAGCGTTACGAATGATGCCTTCTGTTAAATCCATAACATCGCGATAATCTGTATATGCCGTATAGACTTCAATCATCGTAAATTCTGGGTTATGGGTTGTATCGATCCCTTCATTACGGAAGACACGACCGATTTCATAGACTTTCTCCATACCACCAACAATTAAACGTTTCAAGTGTAATTCTAAAGCAATTCGTAGATATAAATCCATATCTAACGCATTATGGTGCGTAATAAATGGACGTGCAGCAGCACCGCCGGCTTGATTGTGTAAAACAGGCGTTTCCACTTCTAAATAGCCTAAGCCATCTAAATAGCGACGAATTTCACTGATAATTTGGCTTCGTTTGGTAAAACGTTCAAAACTTTCGCGATTTGAAACTAAATCCAAATAACGTTGACGGTAACGTTGTTCAACATTGGTTAGACCATGATATTTGTCTGGTAAAGGACGCAACGCTTTTGATAACAAAATAAATTCACGCGCTTTAATAGAAACTTCACCAGTGTTAGTTTTCATGATTTGACCTACAACACCATAAAAGTCACCTAAATCAGCATGTTTAAATAATTCATAGGCCTCTTCACCGACTTCATCTTTACGTACATAAATTTGCACTTGGCCTTCGCGGTCTTGTAAATGGGCAAAACCAGCTTTACCTTTGCCTCGTTTAGTCATCATTCGACCTGCTACACTAGCAGATAAATTCATTTCGCTTAGTTCTTCTTTAGTCCGTTGATCAAACATTTCATGTAGTTCTGCGGAATTATGAGTGCGTTCGAAACGTTTTCCGAAAGGATCGATTCCATCGGCTTGCAGTGCTTCCATCTTCTGGCGACGCACCAGCATTTGATCGTTCAATTCTTCTTGGGTTTGTTGCTGTTGTTCCTCAGTCACGCGTTTTCCTCCTTGATTTTTAGTTGAAGTAGCTATTAATAAACATCGCCATGAAACTTCGATTCTGCTAGCTACTATAACTCTCTAGTCTATTCTTCCTTATAATGCCAATGAAACCAAAAAAAAGCAAGCCGAAAATCAGCTTCGGCTTGAAAAAAAGCTTTAATTCTGTGCGTTTGCCACCAGATTTTGCTCTTTTGTTTTTGCAATAAAATCATCCAAAATTGTTACAATCGTTGCCTGGTCTTCAGCTTGGTTAATGGCGACTTTGGTTTTAGCCGCTCGTGAAATACCTTTTAAGTAATAGGCAGCATGTTGGCGAAACTCTCTAGCTGCCACCATTTCACCTTTTAAATCAACTAAACGTTGCAGGTGAACTTTGGCTGTTTCAATTTTTTCAACCGGTGTGGGCTCATCGATTAATTCTCCAGTTGCTAAATAGCGTTCAGTTCGGTGAATCATCCAGGGATTACCTAAAGCCGCTCTACCAATCATCACACCGTCTGCCCCGACTTCATCTAGCATTCGTTTTGCATCTTGCGGTGTTTTCACATCACCATTTCCCATAAATGGAATGCTGATATTTTTCTTCACTTCTTTTAAAATATCCCAGTTGGCTTTACCTTCGTACATTTGCACGCGCGTACGCCCATGCATCGCAATGGCAGCTGCCCCACCAGCTTCTGCGGCTTTAGCATTTTCCACTGCAAAAACATGTTCATCATCCCAACCAATTCGCATCTTAACTGTAACAGGGATATCTACTGCACTTGTGACAGCAGATACCATTTCATGCACTTTATTAGGATCTAACAGCCACTTGGCTCCAGCTTCTGCTTTAATGACCTTATTTACTGGACAGCCCATATTAATATCAATAATATCTGCCGTGGTGTTTGCTGCGACAAATTGGGCAGCTTCAACTAATGAATCTTTATTGCCACCAAAAATTTGTACACTTAAAGGATGTTCCTTTTCATCAATATAAAGCATCTCCAATGTTTTCTTATTGCGAAAATGAATACCTTGATCACTAATCATCTCACAAACAACTAAACCAGCACCAAATTCTTTGACGGTAACCCGAAAAGCTGCATTGGTAATGCCTGCCATTGGCGCTACCACCACACGGTTAGGAATTTTGATATTTCCAATTTGCCACGTTTGATCTTGCATTATTTTGTTGCCTCCTGCATTAAAGCAGTTAAATCCGCTTCGGTATATTCGTATTTATTGCCACAAAAAGCACAGACTGCTTCTGCACCGTGATCTTCTTTAATCATCGCTTCAATTTCAGCTGGCCCTAACGCAATAATTGCTTCAGCAAACTTATCTTTTGAGCAATCACATTTAAATTGGACCGGTTTTTCTTCTAAAATCATTAAATCAGTATCCGGCAATAATGTATCCAAAATTTCTTCTGGCTTTTTACCAGCGTCTAATAAATCAGAAACTTTAGGCATATTGGCCAAATTCGTTTCAATTGCAGTCACAATTTCTTCAGTTGCTCCTGGCATCATTTGTAACATAAAGCCACCAGCAGTTTTAATGCTATCATCAGTATCTACTAATACACTTAAGCCCACCGCTGAAGGAATTTGTTCTGAAACTGCTAAATAGTAGGTGAAATCCTCACCTAATTCACCAGAAACAATGGGGGTTTGTCCAGAAAATGGTTCTTTTAAACCTAAGTCTTTAATAACTGTGAACATCCCGTTTGTGCCGACTGCTCCGCGGACATCAATTTTCCCTGCCTCATTTAAAGGCAAACTCAAATGTGGGTTTTTAATGTAACCTTTAACATCCCCATGACCATTACTATCAACAATAATCGCCCCGGCCGGACCATCGCCTTCTACTTTGACGGTTAATTTATCATCACCTTTTAAAGTGGCTCCAAGCAACAAACTCCCCACCAACGTTCGGCCTAATGCAGCAGAAGATGTATTCCAAGTATCGTGTCGTTTTTGCGCTTCTGTTACTGTTTGGGTAGCATCCACTGCGTAAGCCCGCACTAAACCACCATATGCTAATGCCTTAATTAAATAATCACTCATGATTTTGCTCCTTTTATCGTTTCATATTCGCAACAAGCTAAAGATAATCTCTCACTTAGATCAGCCAACAACGGCTAACATTGCATTCATTTTTGAATCATACAAGGAAGTTTCATTTTTTTCAACTTTCTGTGGTTGAATTAATAAAAAAGTATGAAAACTCAAATAAAAAAGAGACTACAACAAATCCTAATTTTGTCATAGTCCCTTTATTAATTTAGCTTATTAAGTAGAAGCTGAGGCGGCCGTAGCATCATCGTCTGCTTTCACGCAATCAATCGCTACTACTAAGGCAATGATCATTTTTTCATAACGCTCATCTTGAATCGTAACCTCATAAGTATCTCCAAAAGAAACCCAACGTTTATGAATCTCCGCAATTTGCAGGCCGTCTTTTACCACCTCAAAATCCATATCCCACCAGTTTCCTTGTACACTAATACCTTCTACTTCAATGTGATAGCGGGCTTTAAACAAGGTCAATTCTTTTTTGATGACAATATCAGAGTAACCGTCAATTGTAACGGTAAATTGGGGCAAAAGTGCTAATATTTTTTTAGTAATCTCACCAATAATTTGATCATTTCGATCATAAATCGTAAATTGCTTAGGGATCTTCAAAAAGCTGCCTTGAACGTGATAAATCATTTCTTGATTTGCATCGGTCACGTTAAATTTTTCGCCGATACTAAAAACTTTTTGCTTAATATAAAGCTTACGCATAACAACATCTCCTTTTCAAAGTTTTTAGACTAAAGGGTTTTAATCGCCAAAATTAGGATGAAAAAAGACGCAATAGCCAAAAACTATCACGTCTTATTTTTTAATAAAGATTACGCATCTTTATCTGTTTCATCTTTTTCTTCTTTTAATTCATCCTGCACTTCTTTTGTTTCTTCTTCAGGATGAAGTTTTGTTTCTTTAGCCTCAGCATCAAAGTAATCTTTCGCTTCTTTGAAATCTTGTTTTTCTTCTGCTTGTTTTTGTGCATCTTTTTCTTCTAAAGCACGTTTTGCTTCTTCGAAGGTTTGCGCTTTTTCAGAAGGATATTCTTCTGTTTCAGTTCCTTCTGGCATTTTGCCTTCTTCAAACAATGATTTAATCGCTTTGGCATCTAATGTTTCATATTCTAATAATTTTTCAGCAATCAATTTATGTTGCGCCCGGTGTGCTTCAATAATTTCATGGGCTTTTTGATGTGCTTCGTTTAAAATTCGACGTACTTCTTGGTCGATTTCATAAGCCACTTGTTCAGAGTAGGCTTTAGTCTGACCATAGTCACGACCAACAAAGACTTGATGGTTTCCTTCGTATTGAACAGGACCTAATTTATCACTCATACCATATTCAGTTACCATACTACGAGCAAGACCAGTTGCTTGTTCAAAGTCATTGGAAGCTCCGGTAGATTTCACGCCGAAGATGATTTCTTCTGCTGTTCGTCCCCCTAAAAGGCCAACGATTTGTTCAAACATATCGTCTTTTGTCATTAGCATTTGATCTTCTTTTGGTAAAGCGATCATGTAACCACCAGCGCGGCCACGTGGGATAATCGTTACTTTATGGACGATACGCGCACGAGATAGCACTAAGCCTACAATTGTATGCCCAGCTTCATGGTAAGCCACCATTTCTCTTTCACGTTTGCTGATGACTTTGTCTTTTTTGGCAGGTCCAGCAATGACGCGGTCTTCTGCTTCATCGACATCGGAAGCATCAATTTTTTTCTTGTTACGACGAGCTGCCACTAAAGCTGCTTCATTTAATACATTTTCCAAATCAGCACCGGCAAAACCTGGTGTTTGTTGGGCCACAACTTTTAAGTCTACATCGTCAGCTAGCGGTTTGTTCCGTGCGTGAACCCGTAAAATGGCTTCACGTCCTTTGACATCAGGACGTCCAACTAAAATTTGACGGTCAAAACGACCTGGACGTAACAAGGCTGGATCTAAGACATCAGAACGGTTGGTTGCAGCAATAACGATAACACCTTCATTGCCATCAAAACCATCCATTTCAACTAACAATTGGTTTAAGGTTTGTTCACGTTCATCGTGACCGCCCCCCATACCTGCGCCACGTTGACGACCGACAGCATCGATTTCATCAATAAAGATAATCGCAGGTGCATTTTTCTTGGCGGTTTCAAACAAGTCACGTACGCGTGATGCCCCAACACCGACGAACATTTCAACAAAGTCAGAACCAGAAATAGAATAAAACGGTACGCCCGCTTCACCAGCTACGGCTTTAGCAAGTAATGTTTTACCAGTTCCGGGAGGTCCTTCTAATAATACCCCTGCTGGAATTCTAGCGCCTAGTTCCACAAAACGCCGTGGATCTTTTAGAAATTCAACGACTTCAACTAATTCTTGTTTTTCTTCTTCGGCACCGGCTACGTCAGAAAAACGCACACGGTTAGCTTTTTTATCTGCTTCTTTGGCTTTTGATTTACCAAAGTTCATGACACGGCCGCCACCGCCGCCACCGCCGCCTTGTTGTCCCATCATCATATAAAAGAAGAAAATGATGATTACAAGAGGCAAGAAGGTCATTAATAATGAAATCCAAAGACCACTATTGGACTCTTCTTTGATTACTGTTTTCACGTCTTCTTGATCCGCTAGGGCAGTAACTTCTTTTAGTGTATTGTCGTTAGGTAAAATCGTTGTGGCAAAGTGTGTTGATTCACTACTTGTTTCGCCCCAAACTGTTAACCCACTGTTGTTTTCTACTTTTTGTTTGTCTTTGTATTCCCCGGTAATCTTATACACTCCATTAACCGGTTGTACACTAAACGACTTCACTTTGCCGTCTGCTAGTTGTTGACGGAAAGTAGAGTACTCGATATCTGGCGACTGTTGGCTATTATTTCCAAATAAGAAATAAACCACCGTAATCATGGCCAAAAGCACGAGTACATAGTATAAGGTATTTTTTAACATACCATTATTACCTTTTTTGTTCATGCTTGCCCTCCTTAATTAATTGAAAGCTTTTTTTATGATAAAACGTTATTTCAAAACGACGATTAACCAATAAAAAAAGGTCTTTCAAATACTTTTTGTGTGATTTTTATCAATCCTGACCATTTTATTGTATCACAAGTCATTTCAATTAGCGGATTAATTTGATTCATAAACGCTAGGTTTTAAAACGCCTACATAAGGCAAGTTCCGATACTGCTCCATGTAGTCTAAACCATAGCCGACGACAAATTCATTTGGCACGTCAAAGCCAACATAATCCGCTTCAATATCGACTACGCGGCCTTCTGGTTTGTCTAACAAGGTTACAATTTTAACTGAGTTGGCTTTGCGGTATTTAAACAAATCCACCAAGTAAGCTAAAGTACGACCACTGTCGATAATATCTTCGACAATTAAAAGGTCACGCCCTTCAACATTTGTATCCAAGTCTTTTAAAATTTTGACTTCCCCAGAAGATACGGTTGCATTTCCATAACTTGAAACGTCCATAAAATCTAATTCCAAATAGCAATCCATTTCACGACAAATATCTGCCATAAAATTAATTGAACCTTTTAAAACGCCAATCACAAGTGGATTTTTATCCTGATATTCCATAGCGAGTTGTTCCCCTAGCTCTTTACAGCGGGCGTTGATTTCTTCTCGTGTTACAAGCACTTTTTCAATATCTTTTGCTAACATATCGGTCTCCTTATTTACTATCACCAAAGATAGATTATTGGTATTTATAAAGCAGTCTGTAGTGTATTTTATCAGTTTCTACAGCAATACTCAAATAAGAAAAAGCAATTGACAATACTGCCAAAACGTGATTGTTCACATCGGTTATAACCCAGGTTTTCTCGCGGATATCATTTGGGACTTTTTTATCAATTAAAATCCGACTAACCTTTTTGCGTAAACTTTTAGTCAGTTGGATCCGATCCCCATCAACTCGTTTTCTGATAATCACCTCATTGGGGAAGTTTAATGCCAAAGGTTGACTGATTTCTGACCAAAGTTTGACTTTTTCGGGAAGATTGACTTTTTCTGTTATTGGCACAATGGCTAGCCACTCATTTTCCGATAAAAAACCACTCTCACCTACTTTAAAATGAAAAGTTTTAGCGCTATGATTGCTAATTTTTTTACCAATCGTCAGTTTTTCATACATTTTTACCACCCGCCAGCCAGCCGCTATATCTAATTGCCACTGGGCTTTGTCTTCTCCTAGTAGTTTTACAATTTTTTGTAAATTATCTTCACTAATGGATACATCATATTCCCGTTTGATTTTTTGGGCTAAATATTGCAACGTAAAATAGCGCTCTCTTTTTGGTAAGATCAAAAAATCTTTAACAGCAAAACTTATCGTCGCTTCTTGCTCGGTTAGATATTCAGAACACCACTTGCGCGCCTTTTCTTCAATTATCTCTTCAGCCCAAATTAACTGTTGTGAAAACTGTTGGAAATGAGCTAAGATTTGAGGATTTTCACTTTTCAACAAAGGCACCACTTGTTGGCGGAGTCGATTGCGTTGGACATCTAAATAGTAGTTACTTTCGTCTTCAAAATAAGGCAAGTTTTCTAAGCTAGCATAACTATAAATTTCTTCTTTACTAAAAGATAATAATGGACGAATTAATTTTCCTCCAGCAAAAGCCTGGCGCATTTTAATTCCCATTGCGTTTTTTAATTGACCATCACGAATCATCTTCATTAACATTGTCTCTAATTGATCATCCGCATGGTGGGCTGTCATCAGTGTATCAAAATAATAATCTTGCATCAGTTCTTCAAAAAAAGCATAGCGAAAAGTCCGGGCTGCCTCTTCAACGCCCGCATGGGGAACATCTTCCCATTTGCGTTCATAAAAAGCAATCGCATGTTCTTGGCAATACTGAGCCAAATCTTGCGCTTCTTTAGTTGAACTTGGCCTTAGTTGATGATTGATATGGGCCACCCCGATGAAAAAATCATATTTTATGCGCATCTTTTCCATCAGCCGCAAAAGAACAAAAGAATCCGCCCCACCAGAAACCGCCAATAAAATTCTACTGCCTTGTTGCCAAAAGCTGTTCTTATTGCCTAGTTGTTCAAATTCTCTTTCCATCTTTGACTCCTTTATATTTACAAAATTCACCCTTTAAATAAACCCCACTAAAAAGTGTCTATTTGCTAATTGAAGAAAAACTTTTCATTCTTGTCAAAAAGCAATTACAAAAAAGATATAAAATCATAAATAAAATAAGAAAAGCTGCACAGCCAGATTGGCGGTACAGCTTTTAACTAAAAATTAACTGCGACGGCCGCCACGACCACCACGTTTGCCTTCTGTGTTACGTCGTAGTGAAGATAGGCGATCATCACTATCTTTTAAAAACGAACTCATTAATGAATCGAAGTCTTCTTTTTTATTGGCGTTTGCACTTGGCCCTTTAGAAAATGGCTTCTTAGGAGCTGGACGACGATTTGGTTCTTTTTTGAATTCTTTTTTCTCTGTTTGTGGTTTATCTAAAGCTTTCCGAATGGATAAACCAATCTTGCCGTCATCCCCCACAGATGTTACCAACACCGTTACTTCATCACCGACTTTTAAGACATCATTAATATCTTTTACAAAGCCATCTGATACTTCACTGATATGCACCAAACCAGTTTTACGGTTGCCCAAATCAATAAAAGCACCAAAATTGGTAATCCCCGACACTTTTCCTTGCAGCTTAGCTCCTACTTCGATTGACATAAAAGAATTGTTCCTCCTAGTTTAAACCTGAAATTTATATTTACTACTCTTCAGCAGTAGATGACCCATTAGTACGATCGATGGCTTTTTCCACTTTGGCATCTTCTTGCTCGTTTGTATTTTGATTTTGGCCGGCAATTGGATAAACTTTCTCACCATCTTTCGAGTAGTAAAAACGGCTACGGGCAAGTTTTGCTACGTAGTCTTCATCTTTTAATAATGCCACCTCTTTTTTTAGTTGTGAAACATTATCTGAGACGACTTTATTATCAGCTACAGCCTCTTGTTTAATTTCTTCTAACTTCACCAGTCGTTGATGATCTGAAAAAAGTTGAAAGCCTACAAAAATAAAAATTAAGCAAGTAATTGTTAAAAGCAACGTTAACCGACGACGTTTAAAAACCACTTGACGATGTTGTTCTTGATATTTAGCGATTTGTTTTTTGACATACTCGTTATCAAGCTGTTCAACATTTTTATCGCGGCCATTTATCACGTCTGTCACGCCCCTTCTCATACCTTAGCAAAATGGATAATCCAAAATTAATTATAGCAACTTAAACTAGGCTTGTCTAATGAATTTCTAGACATTTTCAATTCTTGTTTCGCTTATAATTTCATACATTTGTGCAGCATCTTCTTTTTTAGTTGATTCGTGTAATTCCAAGACTTTAATTTCTAAAGTTTTATTACCAAAACCAATTTTTAAAATATCGCCAACTTTTACCGTACTAGAAGATTTTGCTAACTTGCCATTTACTTGAATACGGCCTTTATCTGCAACTTCTTTGGCGACAGAACGCCGTTTAATGATTCGTGAAATTTTTAAAAATTTGTCTAAACGCATAACTTTTTCCTCATCTTCTTCCCACAAAATTTTTTCGTTTATTTTTTTAATTGTAATAATTTTTTACCAAAAGGCAGTAAAAGCCACTCTCTTAAGGTGAAAAGATCAAATTTTATCGCAGCTTTTAGAAAAGCAAAACCGCCCACCACAACTGCCAGTAACGTGACAAAAAGCGCACCAAAACGCGTATTAAAGCCACCTAAGAAAGCTACACCCAAATAAAAGAGCATCACTGCCCCACTCATAACCAATAGACACTTACAAATAATTTTAATAAATGCCCGTTCTTTCCAAAATAGATTAATCTTTTGATTTTCTGCTTTAATTAAACGCCACAACGTCGCCGCCAAGCCCAAAAGAGTACCTAAACTTGCGCCTAAAGTGCCCATTGAAGCTGTTAAAATAATGGTCGTGCCCAATTTGACGACTAAACCTAAAACAGCTGCTTTTAAAGCCGGACGGAAATGATTTTGACTTTGAGCGACAGCTTGATAGGCTTGAATTACGGCCATTAAAAAGACCGAAAAAACAAAAACTTGTAAGACGTCATTTCCCGCTTGATCTTTAAATAATGCATAGTTTAAAGAAGGCATCACTAGTGCTAACCCAAATGAAGCAGCCAGAGAAATACTTGTCGTTAGACGCAAATAGATTTTAGCTGAATTTTGAAAGAGGCGCTCGTTACGCGCTACTAAATATTTGGTTAATGCTGGTAAGAATGTTGAACTTAAGGCAGCCGCCACCACTAAGCCTAATTGTACCATGGGTTGCCCTCTATCATAAACACCCTTAGCAACTTGAGCTGCTTGTGTGTTAAGCCCAAACGTTTGTAACTCATTTGCAATCACAAAAGAGTCAATTAATTGAAATAAAATTAAAAAGCCCGTATAAATCGACAACAAGCCGCCTTCAATGACAAAACGGCGCAGTAATTTTTTGTCCACTTTACCAAAGTGAAAATCTTTTAATAGGTTCAAACTGACACCACTGATTTTCTTTTGGTAATAAACTAACAGTATCACCGCACCCAATCCGCCTGCGACAGCGCCACTCATTGCGACAGTTCCCGTTTCATACACATCTAAAAAGCCATCTTGAAACAATAAGGCTGCAGCAATGATTACACCGACACGCACAAACTGTTCTGCCACTTGTGAAACGGCACTTGGTACCATTTGAAGTTGACCTTGGAAGTTACCGCGATAAAAGGCTAAAAAAGGCATTAGTAAAAAAGTAAAGGAGACTACCCGAATTAAAGGTGCCAAAAGATTATTACCCATAAGAGCGGCAATAATCTCTGCGCCAAAAAAGGTCCCGCCCCATAAAATCACACCACAATAAAAGACAACCGGAATTAATTTTTGAATCGCTGTTTTCTGTAGCTTTATGCTGTTAATTTCCGCGATATATTTGGAGATAAACTGGGGTAAACCTGATAACGCTAGCGTCATGGCTAAGCCGTAAATTGGATAGACTTGTTGGTATACATAAAAGCCTTGATCGCCCACTAAATTTTGTAACGGCACGCGATAAATCGCACTTAAAACTTTGGCGATAAAAGAAGCGACAGTTAGTACAAAAGCTCCTTGCATCATTTTTTGCATTTGATTTTTATTATCCTTTGTACTTTCTGTCTTCATCTTTTCACCTCTTTAGCTTGACGTTTTTTATAGTGTGCCTGACTTTTTCTTTAAAAAACATAAAAATTCAATTTCTTTAGCGAAAATAAAGCAATTTTAAACTTTACTAATTTATTTTTCGACAATCGCTTGTTTATATTTTTCTTCTCGTAACGCTTTGATGAATTCTTGAATTTCGTGGAGCCAGATTGCCTGAGTCATTTTAGGACCAATCGTTAAGGTAATAGTCATTTTTTCTTGATTAACTGCCATAGCAGCTTTCATTTTAGTAGCAGACAACGCTTCAAATAATTGTTCTACAGTATACGTTTTAGTTCCAACTTTACTCAATGTAACTTTTATTTGTTGGCCGATTTTACGAATACTGTCCAATAAAGCACGATCGCCATCCATTTTAATTTGCCCAATGGTCAATAAGTGGGCAACTTCATCGGGATATTCACCAAAACGATCCAGTAAATCATCTTGTAATTCATCCAGTTGTTCTTCATTTTCTAATTCACGAATACGTTTATACACTTCAATTTTTTGCCGTTCATCGGTGATGTAAGTTCCTGGTAAGTAGGCATCAATCCCTAAATCAATCTCCACTGATGTCTTCTCACTTTGAATATTTTTGCCTTGTTTGCGCGCTACTGCTTCTTCTAACATTTGCGAATACATGTCAAAACCAACCGCATCAATAAAGCCATGTTGTTGCGCCCCTAGTAGATTTCCTGCCCCGCGAATCGATAAATCTCGCATAGCAATCTTAAAACCTGAGCCAAGTTCGGTAAAATCTTTAATCGCTTGCAGTCGTTTTTCACTGACCTCATTTAAAATCTTTTGCGGTTCATACATAAAATAAGCATACGCTACGCGATTACTCCGACCCACACGTCCCCGCAATTGGTATAAAGTCGATAACCCCATGTAATCCGCATTTTCGACAAACAGTGTATTTACATTAGGAATATCTACACCTGTTTCAATAATGGTGGTGGTGACTAAAATATCGTATTGTCCTTCAATAAAGTCTAACAAAGTGTTTTCCAATTGAATTTCAGTCATTTGCCCATGGGCATAACCAATTCGTGCTTCTGGAACGAGGGCTTGTAATTCATCCACCTTTTTCTCAATCGTCTCCACCCGATTATACAAATAAAAAACTTGCCCATCCCGCGCTAATTCCCGCTGAATTGCTTCTCGAATAGCACCAGGATTTTTTTCCATCACATAAGTTTGAATTGGATAACGATTTTCCGGTGGGGTTTCAATGACAGATAAATCTCGTACTCCCAACATGGACATGTGTAACGTTCTAGGAATTGGGGTTGCCGTCAAGGTTAAAACGTCTACTTGTGAGCGCAATTGTTTTAAGCGCTCTTTATGTTTTACGCCAAAACGTTGCTCTTCATCAATCACTAATAAGCCCAAATCAGAAAATTTCACGTCTTGTGATAATAAACGATGCGTTCCTACCACAATATCCACTTGCCCGGTGCGAATTTGTTCTAATGTTTCTGCTTGTTGTTTTTTAGTCCGAAAACGGCTAAGTAAGCCAATATTGACCGGAAAACCTTCAAATCTATCTAGCATCGTTTCATAATGCTGTTGCGCCAAAATTGTAGTTGGCACTAAAAACGCAACTTGCTTACTTTCTTTAATTGACTTAAACGCGGCGCGTAACGCCACTTCTGTTTTGCCAAAGCCAACATCTCCGACTAGTAGGCGATCCATCGGCTTTGGTTTTTCCATATCCCGTTTGATTTCAGCCGCACTTCTTAGCTGATCATCTGTTTCAGTATAAGGAAAAGCATCTTCAAATTGTTTTTGATATGCGTCATCTGGCCCAAAAGCAAAGCCCTTTTCTGACTCTCGTTTGGCGTATAGTGCAATTAAATCGTCTGCGATATCTTCAATTTTACCGGAAACTTTCCGTTTAGTTTTACTCCATTCACTGCCACCTAATTTATTAATTTTTGGTGTTTTTGATTCAGAAGCCACATATTTTTGAATTAGATTTAATTGCGTGACTGGGATAAATAATTTGTCATCATTTTGGTATAAAATCGTGATGTAATCCTGGTGAACGCCATCCACTTCTAGCGTTTCCATGCCAATGTATTTACCAATCCCGTGATTAGCGTGAACGACATAGTCCCCTGGTTTTAATTCGTTATAACTTTTTAGACGTTCCGCGTTAGTAATAGTTTGGCGACGAGCCCGTTTACGTTTTACTTTTTGAAAAATTTCTTTTTCTGTTACCACGACTAAGTGATCTTGTGGCATTTCAAATCCGCTTTGTAAGCTGCCAACGACAATTTGGCTGCGACCGGTAATCAATTTATCAGCTTTAGTGACTGGCGCATAAATCTCATGGTCACGAAAATTATGATCTAATTTTTTGGCCCGTTCATCATCTGCCACTAAAAAAAGGACGGTCTGTTGTTGTTTTTCCCACCGATCCAATTCGGCCTTTAACAAGCCCATCTGACTGAAAAATTGTTGCATTGGGCGATATTGAAAATTCCAAATTGCGCCAAAACGCAAATTGCCCATTCCCTTTTGAAATAAGGCAAAAAAGCTGGTGGTAAACAGTTCTTTTTGGAAAAATTGATGCACATCAATGCCGAATTTTTGTTCACTAAAAACCCGCAACTCGCTGATTTTTTGAACTTGCCACTCGCCTTCTTCTCGTTCAATCTCGCGATTGGTTTCCATAATACGCGGATAATCATCCACCATTAATAGTGTATCTTTATTAAAGTAATCCACAATCGTTGTGGGTGTGTCATAAATTAAATCGAGATAAAAATTGACATTTTCCCCCGGTTCGCCTTTTAGCCATTCATTTTGTAATTGACCAAAATACTCGCTTAAAAATTCTTGGTCTGTTTTTTCCTTGGTAACTGCCAAGCGTTTTTCTAAGACCGTTTGTAAATTTTTGGCACCATTTGCTAACTCTTCTGGGGTAAAAACCAACTCACTGGTCGGACTAATAGCAACTTTTTTGACATTTCCTAATGAACGTTGGGTCTCCACGTCAAAATAGCGCATGGAATCAATTTCAACATCAAATAGTTCCATCCGCACCGGATATTCTGCATTTAAAGGATAAATATCAACAATACTGCCACGAATACTAAACTCGCCAGGTTTTGCAATCATACTTTCTCTTTGATAGCCCATTAAAACTAACTGCGCTGGCAGTTGGGCCAAATCCAGTTCGTCGCCGATTTGCCAATGTAGTTGGTAGTCTTTCCAAGTCTTAGGCGCAGGTAAATATTTGCGTAATGCCGCAACTGGCATAACATAAATTCCCAGTTCATTTTGCGAAATCGCATTTAGCGTTTGGACGCGTTCTGCTTTGGCTTCTGGCGAGGCAAAGGCCATTTCTGCTGACAATACTTCATCAACCGGAAAAGCAAAGACCGCTTCTGTCAAATTACGTAAATCTTCGACTAACTGATTGGTATAATATAAATTCGGTGTTACAACTAAAATCGACTTTTGCAATTTTTTAAAAGTACTAACAAGCGCTAAAGTTTTAGCCGATCCAGAAAGACCTGTTAACAACTGGCGTTTGCTATTTTTTTCTAACTGTTCTTGCCATTGGTCGATTTGGGCTACTTTATCAAACAAACCCAGCAAATCCATTTTTTTGCCTCCTTAAGCAGTTTTAACTAATCATTTTATAAGCAGGATCAGACAAATTAACTTTCATTTTTTAATTGAAGCTATTGTCATTCACAGCTAGATTAGCTTAAAACTCGTTTTTTTGCTCCACATTAAAAGATTGCCTATAAAGCCACAAGACCCTATCCTTATTACTTCTGCACTACTCTATTTAGCTTTAGGTTACTTGTAACACTTTATCGCGAGTGAGCAAATCTTTTTAAACTTATTTTGCTGAATTAAATTTATTCATCGTGTTAATAAAATCATCGGTTTTTAAATAGTCTTCTAATGCAGCGACAGCTTGGTCAATACTTGTTTCAATTAAAGGTAAGTCAGTTTGTGAAAAAGGACTTAGTACATGATTAACAACTGTCATATTTTGTGGCGGTCTACCAATGCCAATTTTAATTCTATCAAAAATTTGGCTTCCTTTTAAATGTGAAATAATGCTCTTAATACCATTATGACCTCCGGCTCCTCCTTTTTGGCGCAAGCGAATTTTTCCCACCGCTAAATCCAAATCATCATAAACCACAACTAATTCTGCTGGTAAGACCCCCAAATAAGTCATTAGTGGTCCTACTGCTCGACCAGAATCATTCATAAAAGTTTGGGGTTTTAACAAAATAATTTTTTCGCCCCCAACAAAAAACTCCCCTTGTTCTGCTTCAAAACTATTCCGCTTAAACGTTACGTTGTATTTTTCCGCCAAACGATCCACAGTCATAAAACCGACGTTGTGTTTTGTTTTTGCATATTTTCCCCCAGGATTTCCCAGGCCTACAATCATCTTCATTTTTATTCCTCACTTTACTTTTACGAGTAAAACACGCCAAAAGGCCAGGCGATAACTTATCCCCTAGTCTCACTTAGCATTTAAATTGCAATAATCAAACTGCAAATCATTTCGTTAATACTACATTAATTAAAAAGTTTTTATTACTGTACTGTTTTAGTATTATAACACAAACCAAAAAATTCACTAAAAGATGCAAGCGCTCTTTAGCTTTTTTTAGAGATATTTCGTTTAAAACCCTTTGCTCAAATTAAAACAAACTTTTCGTTTAATGTAAGTGCTCACAAAAAGAAACAGGCAAAAAAACTGTATTATATCGAGCTAAAATGGATGACAAACGCAAGATGAAATGATAGGATTGCTTGTGAAGGAAATAATCTGAGAAGGGATGAAACAAACATGACAGAAAAAAGTGCTTTATTGAAAGACCACCAAAAAGTTATCTTAGTAGGTGACGGTGCTGTTGGTTCTAGTTATGCTTTTGCACTTGTAACTCAAAATATCGCCCAAGAAGTTGGGATTGTCGATATTAACGTCAAAAAAACTGAAGGCGATGCATTGGATTTAACTGATGCCCTAGCTTGGACTTCTCCTAAGAAAATTTATTCAGCTACTTACGCAGACGCACACGATGCCGATTTAGTTGTAATTACTGCTGGCGCACCTCAAAAACCAGGTGAAACTCGCTTAGATTTAGTTCATAAAAACTTAAAAATTAACCGCGATGTTGTTACTCAAATCGTCGCTTCAGGCTTTAACGGTATCTTCTTAGTTGCCGCTAACCCGGTTGATATCTTAACTTACTCAACATGGAAATTCTCAGGTTTTCCAAAAGAACGCGTAATCGGTTCTGGTACTTCACTAGACTCTGCTCGTTTCCGTCAAAAAATTGCGGAATTGGTTCATGTTGACGCACGTAACGTTCACGCCTACATCTTAGGTGAACATGGTGACTCTGAATTTCCAGTTTGGTCTCATGCCAACGTTGCCGGCTTACAAATTTACGAATGGATCAAAAATAATCCAGACGTCGATGAAGAAGCAATGGTTAACTTATTCTTTAGCGTTCGTGATGCTGCCTATACTATTATCGATAAAAAAGGTGCAACCTTCTACGGTATCGCAACAGCCTTAGCTCGTATCACTCGCGCAATCTTAGATGACGAAAATGCCGTCTTCCCATTATCTGTTTACTTAGAAGGACAATATGGCTTAAACGACATTTATATCGGTGCTCCAGCTGTTATTAACGCACAAGGGATTCAACAAGTAATTGAAATTCCATTAACTGATTCTGAACAAGATCGTATGAACGCTTCTGCGGCTCAATTGAAAAATATTGTCGATGAAGCATTCAAAAAATTAGAAGAAGAAGATGCAGCTAAATAATTTCTCATAAAAAATATATTTTTTATTTTGCCTGACGATATTTTTTCGTCAGGCTTTTTTTAGCTTCATTTCAACGTCCCCCTTCTGTTTTATTTAAGGGTCTTTATTTATTTTATTAAAGGTAGACTTAATAAAAAATATATTTCTAAATTTTTTATTGTCTTTTAAGCATAATCTTCGCTTTTTTCACAATCTATGCTATGATATTCTCGATATAAATTATACATTTATTATAAAATAAACGCTTTAAGGAGATATCTGATGACTAGAGCTTCTCGCCACAAAAAACATACTAAAGTGATTCTTGCTATTTTTTTAGCCTTGCTCGTTATTGCCGGCGGTGCTTATGCCGTGCGCAGCTTCCATTATAGCGATCACTTCTTACCCAATACTAAAATTAATGAAACAGATATTGCCAATCTGACTGTCAAACAGGCCAATGAAAAACTAAAAGGTGCTGCCGATGAACAGACTTTTGACATTCAAGACAATGGGCAAAATTGGCAATCCATCAAAAAAGTGGATCTCGGCTTAAAAACAGATTACACCAAAGATTTAGAAAAAATCAAAGACGCCCAAAACCGTTGGAAATGGGGCGTAGCTTATGTTTTTGCCGATAGCGATGACAAATTAGATGGAATCGCAGTCGACCAGACGCAACTAGATAGCGCCATAAAAACAATAGAGACCCAATTAAATGATTTAAATAAAAATCGGACAAAAACCAAAGATGCCACTTTAACAAAAGAAGCAGACGGCTTTACCATTACTCCAGAAGTAGAAGGTAATTCCATTAATGTTGCAGCGGTGGTAGCAGATATCAAAAAATCAGTCAGCAGCAATAAAGACAATCTCGAGTTGACTGATTACACCGAAAAACCAAAAGTTACCGCTAATGATACGAATTTACAAGATGAACTTAACGCGCTAAATAAAGTGGCCCAAGTTCAGGCAAACTACTCCATTAACGGCACAGATTTTCAAATTCCGACTGAAACAATTATGGACTGGTTAGAATATAAAGACGGAAAAGTTACTTTAAATAAGGAAAAAGTTACTAATTATGTTACTGATCTTGGCAAGCAATACAATACAAGTAGTAATCCTACAACTTTCAAAAGTACGCGCCGAGGTAATGTCACTGTGCCAGATGGTACTTTAAGTTGGACTATTCAAACCGATCAAGAAGTCGCTGCTTTAACTGAACAACTAATGAAAGGTGAAGACTTTACCCGTTCACCAATTGTTCAAGGTAGTGCAACAGCTGATAAACCCCTTGTGGGCAATACGTATATCGAAGTCGATTTAGAAAATCAACATATGTGGTATTACAAAGATGGTGCAGTAGCACTGGAAACAGATATTGTTTCTGGTAAACCAAAAACACCTACCCCAGCTGGTGTTTTCTATGTTTGGGATAAAGCCCGCGATGAAACATTGCGAGGTAAAAATGATGATGGCACCAAATATGCGAGCCCGGTTGATTACTGGATGCCAATTGATTGGACTGGTGTTGGCATTCACGATTCTGATTGGCAACCTGCCTATGGTGGCGACCTTTGGAAAACTCGTGGTTCCCACGGTTGTATCAACACACCACCTGATGTTATGGCAAAACTTTACAATATGGTGGAAACTGGGACACCTGTCCTTGTCTTCTAGTAAAAAAAACCTCTTCTATTTTAAGAAGAGGTTTTTTAATCGAGAAAAATAAAACAACAACTTTATATTATAAGCGCCAAACTAAGCTCACTTTAGAAGCAGTTTCTAAAGTGGGCTTAGTTTATTCCTGATGATAAATCGTCAGCCCCAATACACCAAATAATAATAGTGCAACGAGCCAGATAGCTTTGCCTGCAAAAAAAGTAGCAGAAAGCGTGCTTAAAATCGCTCCGAAACAAAAAGAAAAAACAATCGTAGCAGTATATTTGATTTTAAAACTGGCCGTCGGATCTTTTTTGAAAAGATATTGGTAAAGGTAATCTGCTATCGAACGCAAATTTCCTGTTGTCATGGTTGTGGCGTAAGGTAAACCCGCCAAACGACGATAAGTCGCAAATTGAATCGCCGCAAAAAATGACAACGCAGCGTTAATAAATAAATTATGAGCAGAGTCTGAAAAAACACCGACACAAAATATCCCCACCGCTTCAATTGCCACCGCAACATTTTGCCAAACGAGGCGCTTATGGGCAAAACGAAATTTCAAGATATTAGTAAAAAAAATCCCCAGTAAAAACATGGCAATGGGAAGGACATAACGTAAAATACGGCTAAAATTACCTTGTGCTAAATTTAGGCCTAGCAAAATTACATTTCCTGATTGCATACTTGCAAAAACTTCTCCGTGAAATAAATACGTATAGGCATCTAAAAAACCGCCAGCCATCGCTAACATTACCCCAACCGGTAAACTTTCATGAATTGCAATGCGATCGTCTAGAAGTTTAAATTTTGGCAACTGCATCTTTAATTTTCCAAACTGGTAAAGACTTCTGAAACATCGTCATCATCTTCTAATTTCTCAACTAATTGTTCTAATTTGGCTTTTTGTTCATCGTTTAAAACAATCGTCGTCTGAGGTACCATGGTCAATTCCGCTTGCGCTAGAGTGAAACCGTCTTTTTCTAATTGATCGCGCACAGTTGTAAAATCTTCTGGTGCAGTATAAATTTCAAATACTTCTGGTGAGGAAATCAAATCTTCTGCCCCTGCTTCTAATACATCTTCAAACATCGTCTCTTCACTGACTGCTAAACCTTCACGTTCAATGGCAATGTAGCCTTTGCGATCAAATAAATAATTTACTGAACCCGTTTCACCTAAATTGCCACCATTGCGGGTAAAGGCAACCCGAACATTGGTCGCTGTACGATTTCTGTTATCCGTTAAAGCGTGTACTAAAATAGCGACGCCGCCCGGACCATATCCTTCATACGTTACTTCGTCATAATTGGCTTCATCAGCAGAACTAGTCGCTTTTTTTATCGCCCGCTCGACGTTATCATTAGGCATATTAGCAGCTTTAGCCTTATCTACTGCTAAGCGCAAAGCAGGATTCAGCGCTACTTCACCACCACCGGCTTTTGCTGCCATATAAATTTCTCGTGATAATTTTTGGAAAATCTTGCCTCGTTTTGCATCTTGGGCATTTTTTCTACCTTGAATATTATTCCATTTACTATGTCCAGACATTCTTACTCCTCCTTATCCATCTTGACCTAACTTACTAGGCTCACCTCTTTATTGTAGTCTTTTCCTTTTAATTTTCAAATTCAAACCCACTGCAAGCAATAAACAAACTTTCTAAAGCAAAATTGTGGCTCAAATTTTTACGAAATTTCAGCTTATTTAAAAATCAGCTGCTTCTTTAACACTGTTTGTAAAAAAGAAGAAGTTGTGACAGAAGCGATTAGCTGCAAGAAAGAAGACAGAACTCCCGAAAATGTTTTTAAAATTTTTGGGGAATTCCGCCTTATTTCCAAAGAGAAGCCGTTTCTGCCATACCGTTTATTCGTAAAAAAAGGTGTAACAAACTTTTTGCCACACCTTTTGTCTGATTTAACTTAAGCGTTTTTTAGTCAATAATAGGTAACCTAAAATAATAAGTGCTGCTGTAAAAGCCCCAGTCATATCCAAGATGACATCTTGAAAAAGTGGCGTTCTATCTCCTGTCAACATTTGATGAAATTCATCTAAAGCCGCATACCCTGTCGCGCTTAAAACGCCAAAAAAACTCCCCCACCAAAAATTTTTCTGTTTATAATATAGCGCTAGCGTAAAACTGCCGCCCAAAATAAAATACGTAATAAAGTGCGCGCCTTTACGAATAAAAAATTCCACAAAAGAAAAGTAACCTTTAGCGGCAATACTGACCTCACTACCAGCATAGTTAAAAGCAATATTGTGCAAACTGTTTTTCAGTGGTTCATTTTTCAATAATTTTTCTAACAACCCCACTTGCGATTGTTGCTGATAGGTCTGAGAAGAGCTGATAAATAAAACAGCCATGGTCGCTAAACCAATCAAAAGATATAAATACGGATTTTTAAAATTGCGCTTCATTTGACTTACCTCCAGTTCAATTTTTTATTTTACCATAGATTCTAAAGCATAAGCGCATTCTGCTTTACTCTCTTTATTTCCAATTTTAGAATCATAAGGACGTTAAAATTGTAAAATTCAAAGCTCTCAGAAGGTTCTGAATACTTTTAGTGTGCTATACTAAAAAAGATAAAATGAATAGAAAGAAGTGTTGTCAATGTACGCATTAACCTGGGATTTAGACAGTATTTTCCCCGGCGGTAGCCAATCAAAAGAACTTACTGCGCGGATGGATCTTTTGGCAGAACAATTAAACGAGTACCAAACCAAAGTTAAAAACTTTGCTGTAAAAGATGACGCAGTAGCAGAAAACCTAACGAATCTCTTAAATTTACGAGAAAAAATCGCCAACGGTTTTTCACAATGCAGTTCGTTTTTAAACGCCTTGATGTCTGCTGATGTTACAGATGTCGATGCCAAAATCCGTTACAGCAAATTAACAACTTTGTCTCCAATTTTTCAATTAAGTGAAACCATTTTAGCTAAAAAATTCACCGAAATTGACGATGAAAACTGGGCATCACTTTTAGAAAAAGATACTTTAAAAACGGTCGCTTTTCGTTTAAGCGAAATTCGTCGCGACGGTAACGAATTATTATCAGAAGAAGCAGAAAACATTATTAACACCTTATCTTTAGACGGCTTAAATGCTTGGAGTCAACACTACGACACCTTAGTTGCGACTATTGAAATTCCATTTACTGATGAAAATGGTAAATTGCAACAATTATCTGCAGGACAAGCATTCAATAAAATGATGGGAGATCCTAATCCTGAGGTGCGGGCAACATTATTTGCCACTTGGGAAAAGGTCTGGGGTGAAAAAGCCGAATTATTTGGCGACACTTTAAATCACTTAGATGGTTTCCGTTTATCTACCTATAAATTACACGGCATAACTGATTATTTAAAACAACCTTTGGAATATAACCGCATGTCAAAAGCAACTTTAGATGCAATGTGGTCTACGATTCAAAAAAATAAACAACCAATCGTCGACTTTTTAACACGTAAAGCGCAATTATTCGGCAAAGAAAAAATGGAATGGCAAGATCAAGATGCACCAATTATTTTAGATGGTATGAAAGAACGTACTTTCACCTATGACGAAGCTGCGGCTTTCATCTTGGAAAATTTCCGCAAATTTAGTCCTAAAATGGCAGATTTTGCTCAAATGGCATTTGAAAAAAGTTGGATTGAAGCAGAAGATCGCCCCGGCAAACGTCCTGGTGGTTACTGTACTGAATTACCTGAAACACAAGAATCACGTATTTTCATGACATACAGTAACTCCATTAATGAAGTTGCTACTTTAGCCCACGAATTAGGCCATGCTTTTCATAGCAGTGTTTTATGGGACATCCCTCGTCTAAACCAAGATTACGCGATGAATGTTGCCGAAACTGCCAGCACTTTTGCGGAATTAATCGTAGCCGACGCTACATTAAAAGGAGCCACTTCAAAAGCAGAAAAAATCAATTTATTAGACGCTAAAATGCAAAACGCGATTGCAATGTTTATGAACATTCACGCTCGTTTTATTTTTGAAAATGATTTTTACACTGCTCGTCAACAAGGGCTAGTCGCACCAGAAAAAATTACCGAAATGATGACTGCAGCTCAAAAAGAAGCCTATGCCGACGGTCTAGCAACATATCACCCTCATTTTTGGGCCGCAAAATTGCACTTCTTTATTGATGATGTGCCATTTTATAATTTCCCTTATACTTTTGGCTATTTATTCAGCATGGGAATTTACGCTCAAGCAATGAAAAGCGATGGCAATTTTGAAGATCAATACATTGCATTATTACGTGATACAGCAGCCATGACCACTGAAGAATTGGCGCAAAAACATTTAAACGTCGATTTAACCAAACCAGACTTTTGGCAAGCAGGAATTGATATGGTCTTACATGATATTGCTGACTTTATGGACTTAACTAAAGAATATGTAGAATAATGATGATTACTTTTCTTTTACACACGCCTTTTTGGGCGTGTGTTTTTTTCCATCAAAAAAGCAGACCTTCAATCATGTCTGCTAAAATAGTAATTATTTCGTTAAATCGATTTTTTGTCCTACTTGATACAAGATAATACCGCCAATTGCCATCGATAAGAATTCACCGACAGCAATATATCCCCAATTAAGCCAAAATGGCATTTGATATAAAATCGTCAGTTGTCCTGCAACTGTAAACATGGAAAAAGCAAATAAAAGCGTCGTGATGGCTATTTTTACCCTCATGTCAGTAAAACGCGCAGATACTTTGCGACAAATAAGCAACACGAAAAACGTGCAGACACTCCCGACAACAACATCGATGATCCCATTTGGCGAGGCAATATTGGCAATGGCGCATCCAATCGTCACCGACCATACATAGCGTTTGTTGTATAAAGCCAAAAAGTTGAACATTTCAGCTACGCGTAACTGCACTTGTCCAAAACTAAAGGGAGCTAAAAAAACCGTAATGACCACATACAATGCCGCGACCATCGCCATTTTAGCAATTTCATCTGTTGTCCAGTGAACTGAACGTATTTTTTTAATTTGATTATCCATTTTTTCTCTCCTTTACAAGGTATAAGACCTTGGTAATAAGCTGCACCCAAAGGATTGAAGTGGTGCAGTGGGAAATCTTCCCTGACTCTAACTATAGCAAATACTCCCCGTAATGCAATACTAATTTTAGCAGGAGTTAACTGCCAATAAATTTTTATTTCAATAACCAACCGCCATCAATTGGTACGATATTCCCTTGTAAATAACGCGCTTTAGCACTAGCTAAAAATAAGGTCAAATCAGCAACTTCTTCTGGTTGAGCCCAGCGTTTTACGGGCGTTTCGTTGGCTACCCAAGTTGCCATTTTACCATCACCGGCAAAGTCGGCAGCATTCATCGGTGTTTGAATCGCCCCTGGCGCAATCCCGACAACGTGCACATTTTCAGCATAATCTAAAGCGAGTTGTTTTGTAAAACCCGCAATCGCGTGTTTACTACTGGTATAACTAATCCCGCCTCCACCTGCGATTAAACTTGCAATCGAACACATATTAATAACAGTGCCTTTGGTTGCAATTAAAGTTGGTAAAACAGCTTTGGTAATATAGTAAATACTATTTAAGTTAGTTGCAAAAATTTCTTGCCATAATGCATCATCTGTTTCAAGTAAAGGTTTATAGTCATCCAATTTACCCGTAGTATTTAATAAAATATCAATTTTACCAAAATTATCTAAACATTTTTCTACGGCTTTTAAGCAGTCAGCTTTTTGGGCGACATCTCCTACAAAACCAATAAAACGACTGCCAAACCTCGTGAACTGACTAGAAAAATCCGGCTGGATATCCATACCAAACACCTGAGCGCCAGCCTGTAAAAATGCTTGTGCCTGCGCGCGACCAATCCCAGAAGCTGCGCCTGTCACAAAAACCACTTGATCTACAAATTCACTTTGACTATAGTCTGTCATTTTACAATTGCCCAATCATTAGCCAAAATATCACATACAGTCGGTGCAAAACTTGAAAAACCTTCGTCTGCTGTTTTAATCAAAAAATAAGGTGTCACAGGTGCTCCATCATAAGTCTGCTCTTCCACCAAAGTCACATACAACTCAAAACCACTCCAGCCTTTGCGAATAATTTTTTCACCTTTTTTTAAATGCGGTAAAATTTCTTCAAATGTCATAATCCATCTCTCCGTATCTTAATCTTTTGAACTTTTCCGTAAGTGATAATCCAGCAAAATACGCGGGTTTACTCCTTCAAGCAACCACTATAACGCTTAAAGCTACTTCATAAGCGAATAAATAATTATCTTGCAATAAATCAAACCTACTGTAAAAGTTCATGTCAAATTTTCCCTTTTTACTTTAGCACGCTTTATACCACTTGACTACTAGAAAAGCGAAATGAACTCGCCCAGCTCTCAAGCAATAAGACGAAATCGGAATAAATTTTCTCTTTAATTTCTTACGATTTTGGCTTATTGCCGTAGAGAGCTAGTTCATGAAGCTAGATCTAAAGAAAAGCAAAACAAACGTGGGTAACTCTCAAGTAATAAGATGGAATTTTAATAAATTGCTTTCCAAATTTCTTCAAATTTCAGCTTATTACCGTAGAGAGTTCGTTTGTGTGCTAGATCAAAGAAAAGCTAAAGGCAGTGGGTAACTCTTTGGAAAAATCTCAGAAATTTGATTTCTGGTGCTCTTTGCCAGAAACTAATTTTTGAATTTTTCCCGAAGAGTTGCTGACTGTGCTGGATCACAGAAAAGCGAAATGAACTCGCCCAGCTCTCAAGCAATAAGACGAAATCGGAATAAATTTTCTTTTTAATTTCTTACGATTTTGGCTTATTGCCGTAGAGAGCTAGTTCATGAAGCTAGACAATAAGAAAAGCAAAACAAACTCGCCCAGCTCTCAAGCAATAAGACGAAATCTTGTTAAATTGTTCTCCAAGCTAAAAACCGATAAAAAAACACGACCTTCAAAATGAAGATCGTGTCAAAGTCTTATTGATTACATCCGTACTGCAAATTGTGGTGCGTAGTTAGAAACAGAGCTAATTGAAACTGATTGACCAGGTTGTGGTGCGTGGATATAACTACCGCCACCCATAGCAAGCGCTACGTGATATGAACTACCTGGTGAACCCCAGAAGTATAAGTCACCAGCTTGTGCTTGGCTCACTGGAATAATAGTCCCTGCTTTTTCTTGTGGTACAGTCCAACCACCGATTTCACGACCTGCTGCATGTTTGTATACGTACCAAACAAAACCTGAACAGTCAAAGCCAGATGGTGATTTTCCACCCCATACATAAGGAACACCAATAAATTGTTGTGCGTAACCTACAACACCGCCACCTGAAGGCGCTGGGATATTTGGTTTTGGAATTTCTGGTTTTGGTGTTTCAGAAGAAGAAGAACCGTTACCACTATTCCCACTATTACCAGTAGATGAACCTGTATTGTTACTATTACCGGCATTTGATGAACCAGAATTACCATTATTGTTTGTGTTATTTGATGAGCTTGAACCTGAACCTGAGTTACCAGTCGCACTACTTGAAGAACCTGTTGAACTTGAAGTTTGACCAGATTCATTGGCTACAGGCGCTTGACTTGATGAACTTGAGTCCGTTGCAGTTTCAGACACAGCATCTTGGGCTGCTTGTTCTTGTGCTTGTTGACGTGCAGCTTCCGCTTGTCTTTCTTGTTGGCGAATACGTGCTTGTTCTGCTTCTGCTTCTTGTTTTTCTTTTTCTAAACTAGCTTTTTGACCTTCAGCAGTATTTTGTTGTAAAGCAAGATCTGCTTTCATTGCATTTAAATCTGCTTGTTTTCCTTGAACTTCTGCTTTTTGGCTTTCAAGTTCAACTTGATTGGCTTGAATTTGCGCTAATTTTTTGTCGTTTTCAGCTTTTTTGTCTTCGACGGCTTTTTTATCCGCTTTTTGTTGTTTTACTAAATCGTTATTGGCTTTGACAATTGTTGTCATGGCTTGAACCCGGCCAATGGCATCTGTTAATGAATCTGATTCCACAACAGCATCGATAAAGTTTGTACTTTGTCCGTTCACTTGTACGTCACGGGCTTGTTTTTTGATTGCATCTTCGCGTTTTGCAATCCGTTCTTTTAATGTTGCAATTTCTTTTTGCAATTTTTGTGTTGCTTTATTTAATTTTACTTGATCTTTTACTAAGCTCTCAGCTTTTGTTGTAATGGCAGCAACTTCGCTTTCAAGTGCATCGATTTGCGCTTGAGCACTAGCTTGTTGGCCTTTCAAGTCATTGATTACTTTATCTTGATTTTCAATTTTTTGATCGATAGTATCTGCCGCGGCTACGCTGGGAGCTGCAACTGCTGTAAGTGTTAATGAGCAAACTAATAATGCTGATAACAAACTCTTCTTCACTCTTCATTCCTCCGACTGGCTAACTTTGAATTTTTTCTAAACTATTCGAGAATTTTTTTAGACCTTTCCCGACGACATGAAAATTGTAACACAGCGATATGACATTCAGATAAATGAAATGTTACAAGTTTGTTTCAAATGGACTTTTTTGTATGACAAATTCGTTCGTATAAAAAGCTAAAAGATCAGCTTAGCTTTCAAGCACTAAGCAAAATTTCAATTCATTATCTTTTCATTTCTTATGACTTAACTTAACTAACGTAGAAAGTTCATTCGCATTGCCATAAACTAAGACCTTAATCCGCCCACTGTACCACTTATAAAAACAATTTATTAGCCACAAAAAAACCTTCAAGAAACTATTTGATAACAAATAATTTCTTGAAGGGAAAGATAAAGATAATGAATAAAAGCATATTAATTAATAACGTTGGCCCTAAAAAACGACTGATAAAAAATGTATCACTCACATCAGCTAATTTAAAGAGCATTTGAATACCCAAGGTTACCAGTTCAAAAAAAGTCACAAAGATAATCATGCCAAAAAACATGGTAAAAACGTTGCGGTATAACGTATCTGCCAAGGCGTACATCAGCCAAACACTCAATGGTAACGCGACTGTATAAATGCCTAAAACCCCAACATAATACATATCAAATAACAAACCTAAAACTATTGCCGTAATCACCATATAGCGTTTGGATAACACCATACAGCCACACAAGACTCCTAGTAAAAGTAAATGGGCATTGGCGATATAATAATTACGACTCCAATTTTCCAATAAGCGCGTAAACTGACCATCTAGTAACATTAGGATAAAAAACGTTGGCGCAGCGTAGTACTTTACTGTATCTTTTGTAAGCATTACTCGCTATCACCTGCCGCTCTTTTCACCACAGTCACAACAGACATATCATACATATCAGCATAAGGTTTCACATAAACTTGTTTATCTAAACCATAATCATCAGATTTTGATTCAACCACGGTTCCTACTGGTAAATCTGCTGGTGAATTTCCCCCTAAGCCTGAAGTTTGTACAACATCGCCTGCTTTTAATTTTTTCTCACCTGTCAATTGGTTCACGATTAAAGTGCCCGTTTTTTCATCGTAATTGCGCAATAGGCCGAAAGTTTCCCCTTCTTTACCCGAGATACGCACTGGAAAATGATCGGAGTTTTGGTTGGCAGAAGTTAGCAATTCAACTTTAGCAGAAGTTAAATTGACTTCGATAACGCGACCAACTAAACCTTTTTGCGATAATACCGCCATATTGATTTTCAACCCATCTTTGGAGCCTTTATCAATGACTAACATATCTTGCCAGGCATCCGGCGAGCGGGTAATCACATTGGCGGATACTTTTTCAAAGTCTGTTAGTGTTTCGTTTAACTTTAGTTCTGCTTGTAATTTTTTAATTTCCCGTTCTTGATTTTTGGTCTTTTGGGCCAATTCATCATAAGAATCAATTTTATTTTTCAAGCGTTCATTTTCGCTATAAGTCACAAATAAATTTTGGACATTGCTAAACGTATTTTCAACAAATTTCACCGGTGCACTAATGACACGATCAACAATCGAAACACTGTCATTGGCAACAGATTGCGCCAAATTTGTTTTTTGATTATTTGCGCGTCTTGCCGCTGTAATGCTTATGACAGAGACTACGACAATGACTAAAATCAAGGTAATGATAATATTTTTATTTGGATTAAATTTCTTCACAAGTACACCCCTCAAGAAAAAAGCCGGCACGATTTTATCGTGCGACTGATAGTAATGATTTTACCACTAAAATCTTTTAAACAAAAGGCAGGGGGCGACTCTTAAGATATTTTTTGTAAAATCTTCTGCTTTTAGACAATTTATCGTTTTGCTATAATTTTTGTAAATTCCAACTGATTGTCATAATGCGCTAATTTGAAAAAAGAAATTGCTACATCCGTCTTACTCTGCCCTAACTTACCTACTTTTTCCCAACAAAAAAATCGGTTAAAAAAACCGATTTAATCGCGACTTTGGATGACTGCAACGACACCGCTAGTAAACTCTATTTCCGCTATATCCCCAACAAACTCATTACTAGCATAAGAAGTTGGTTGCAAGACGTCGACTTGTTGCAAAGTATATTTACTTTTAGTTAAGGTCAACTGGGAAACTGGCGTTAAACAGCAATAAGCTAAATACTTCATCCCAGAAATCTTCTTTATTATATGTTTTCCTGCTGGTAAATAACTCAAATGATTTTGATAATCACAAAGGGTAATCTGTTGCATAAAAGGAGCAAAACGCGGTTCTACTCCTAGCCAGATATTTGCTAGTAAGTGATCCAAGCGACCGCCAGTCGCTCCAATCAAAGTAATTTGCGCCTCAGGATATTGGGTAAAGATAGAATGCAGTGCCAGTTGCGTATCCGTATCATCTTTTTCCGCCGCTGCTGTCACTACCGTTTCGGCTTTTTGAAAGACGAATTTTTTTTCCTCAGACGTTAAAGAGTCAAAATCTCCTACTGCCAAAGTGAGTTGTTTTTTTTGCTGCACTAAAAAAAGAGCACCGCGGTCAATTCCGACGTAAAGATCAAAGGATTCTGCCATAATCGCTTGTGGCCACAGCTTTTTTTCTCCTCCGGCTACGAGTAAAACTTTCATTGGGTTAAAGCTTCTTTCAAGGTCGCAATGCGATCTTCTGGATCAGGCGCATTGTAAATATAAGAGCCCGCTACAAAAACATCTGCACCAGCAGCTTGACAGATTTTTGCCGTCTCGGGAACGATACCGCCATCTACTTCAATTTCATAATGGTAGCCAAATTCTTCTTTTAGCGCTTTTAATTCTTTGACTTTTTCAACTGCTTCAGGGATAAATGCTTGACCACCAAAGCCAGGATTGACAGTCATTACTAAAACTAAATCTGCCATTTGTAAAACATGCTGAATCGCTGCAACTGGTGTGCCAGGATTAATAGTGACACCGGCTTTAACGTTGGCATTTTTAATCATCTGAAGCGCCCGATGAATATGCGGAGTAGCTTCGACGTGAACGTTAATAATATCCGCACCGGCTTTAGCAAAATCTGGAATATAATTTTCTGGCTTTTCAATCATCAAATGACAATCTAACGGTAATTTTGTTACCGGACGAATTGCTGCCACAACAGCCGGTCCAATGGTAATGTTGGGCACAAAATGGCCATCCATTACATCCACGTGAATATAATCAGCGCCTGCTTTTTCAACTAACTGAATATCACGGGCTAAATTGGCAAAGTCCGCGCTTAAAATTGATGGTGCAATTTTCATAAAAACTCCTCCTGACAATATAACTTCGCATTAATTATTTATTTTTCTTATATACCGGTCGTCTTTTTTCAATCTCTGAAAGAAATTGCAAATAATTATCGTAACGTGTGGTAGCAATTTCGCCTTTTTCCACTCGACGCTTCACTTCACAGCCTGGTTCATTCACATGTTGGCATTCACGAAACTTACAAAAAGGTGCCGCTTGTACAAATTCTGGAAACATACGCGGTAACTCTTGGGGGGTAATCTCTTGAAATTCCAGCGAACTAAACCCTGGTGTATCAGCTACTAAACCTCCGCCTATTTCTAATAATTCTACATGTCGGGTGGTATGTTTTCCCCGTCCTAAATAATCAGAGATAGCAGCTGTGGCTAAGTTTAGATTCGGTTGGATTTTATTTAATAAAGTAGACTTCCCTGCGCCAGATTGTCCCATAAATACGCTTAGTTTATCATGAAATAGTTTTTTTAATAGCGCGATATTAGCTGCTGGATCTGCTAGTGCTACTACTTCATAACCAATTGCTTGGTAAGTGTCGACAACTTTTTCTACTTGTACTTTTTCTGTCACTAAATCTAACTTACTTAAATAAATGACAGGTTCAATATCTTTATATTCTAAATTCACTAAAAAACGATCCAACAAATTATAAGAAAATGCTGGTTCTACCATACTGATCACGACAATGCCCAAATCAACATTGGCTACTGGCGGACGCACTAATTCATTTTTGCGAGGCAATAAATCTAAAATATATCCATCTGTTAAACTACTACTTTCAAATTCGACCCAATCTCCCACCAACGGCGTTAATTTCCGTTTACGAAAATTTCCCCGCCCACGGGTTTGATAAAGAGTATCATCTGCAGTAGCGACATAATAAAAGCCACTTAAAGCTTTTCTGATTTGACCTTTCACCCATTGTCCTCCTAATAAATTAAGACTGTACTCTGTCATTTTACCATAAGTTTTCCCTTTGGCTTAATGGGAAAATCTTTTTCTACCTCTATGAAAAGTAAAACAATAAAAAGCACGAGGTCGTGGTTAACTCCGTAAAATCTATCATCTTTTTACAAAAAAAGTGATGAAAGCCGAAGACTTCATCACTTTTAGCAAGTATTAGACTAAATAAACCTGACGATGTGACAAAAGTAGCTTCTGTCACACTCTCTTTTTTGATAATCATTTTTATTGTTCTTTTTTATGGCTGGTTTTTGTTTTTGCGATGGCGCAAAATTAAGCTAAACAGCAACAAGACAACACCTAAAAGGATGAAAGACTGTCCCAGTATTTCACCTGTACGGGGTAGGCGTCCGCGGGGTGTTTCTTTTGAAGTTAACAATCCTGTTTGTTTGTTTGAATCTTCCTCACGATTTGTCGTACCGGTCTTTTCCTGATTATATACGCGAGGTTCGCGTTTTTTTCTTGCTTCTTCTGTTATATTTCCATCATCATCTTCTGACATGATATAACCATTAACCGTAATCGGTTGAAGTTTTCCTTCTTCATCACTTGAACTATCTGGAATAACCACTTTAATTGCATGGGCATCTTGTTTTACATCAAAACCTGCGACACCTTGAAGCTCGTCAAAATAATAAGTTCCTGCAGGTAAATAGTGCTCGGTTAACAAGACCAGTCCATTTTCATCTGAAACAAAACGAGCAACATTTTCATCCTTGGCCGGATCATTGGTCATAAACCATTTATTTTTCACATTAGTCGTAGGATTTTTATGCAAGTATTCTTTTTCGTTTTTACTATTATAACGGTATAAACCAAAGACAACATTTTGCAGTGGAACCTCTGAGCCATCTATTTTTTTACCAATTTTATAAAAATAAGGGCTGCGTAAATAGTTTAAATTCTTTGGATAAAGATGAATAGTTGTCATCTCCTGTTGCGTTACTGGGTCTAGTAACGGTAAGACGAGTGCAAACGGACGCGCCCGTTTTAAATCAACAGTAATACCTGTCGCTGGATCTACGCCGGTTTCGACAATTAAATAAGCAGCATCACTTTGAAGTTGTTCGTTATAACGCGGAACCTGAAATTGTGCAACACCTTGCTCATCTGTTTTACCTGTTGCTTTATAATTTTGGATTAACGGCTTTATTTGACGATTAGACAAGTACGCGATAGCTTCTTGGCAACTCATCTCATTCATCCGGTCTAAAAAATCATTTTTATCCAATTTGCTTTCCAAATATAGCTGGGTAATGTCATAAATATCAAAATACGCACCTTCTAAAGGAGTGGTTTTGGTATAGATATCCGCTGCTTTTTCAGCTTCTGTGCCGTCATTTTGATGTGGGTCAAATTCAGCCATATCCGCTTGTCTTAAAAGACGGTTGTGCAAGATAATTGTCACTTCATCAGTTGTTTGTGCAAAGCTCTTTGTGCCCTGAAAGAAAAAGATCGCTACGAACACGGTTGCCAGCAAACAAATGAGCAAGCGATAACCATTTTTTTTATTTTTCATCATTTGTCTGGCTCCTTTCAAATTTAAGCTCTCTTTCTTAGAAAATAAACTCTGATACCAATTAGAATCAGCATGATTGCAGCGGTGATAAGCGCGGCTATAATAATTTTACGACTCTCTTGGGAACTTTTAATCGGTTTTATTTTTTCTTTATCCGCTGGAGTATAATCAGTTCTAACCCCTCTTACTAATAAACGATGAGAGTTTACCCCATAAGGCGTACATGTCAGTAATGTCACGTGATCTTCACCAGGAATAAGTCGCAGTGCATCTGTTTGTTCGGGTAAGACAACTTGAATTTGGTCAACTTGATAAGCTAGTGTCTGATTTAAGACGGTTATAAAAAACAAATCGCCTTTTTTCATCTCCGTTAAATCCGTCAACATCTTTCCAGCAGTTACCCCAGTATGGCCAGTTAAGACAGCATGGGTATTTTCCCCCCCCCACAGGTAACGAAGAACCTTCTAGATGACCAATTCCTTTTCGCAAAGTGGAGGACTTGGTGCCATGGTAAATCGGCATTTCGACACTAATCTTAGGAATTTCCAATTTCCCCATCATTTCATCAATATTTAACAGATCATAGTAATTGGTTTGAATGGCATAACCTGAACCTTCAAGAAACGGGTCTTTCACCGGATTGCCAGCTAATGAATTATTAAAATCAACCGCTTTTTTCCACTCTTTATCCAGTACTGCTTGATCAATTTTAGCGACTTCTTCTTGATATTTCTCCATTACATAACTGCTATTTTTATCGGCAAGATATTTACTCACCACAGGATAACCCAAAATCCCTACGCCTACTAAAAGAAGACAAACAGCTAAAATTATTCGTTTCATTTCATCCGTCCTCTCAGCAGTTTTATGTACAGTAGCGAAGAAATCCTTCGCTACCAAGTGTTGCTTTTATGAATGACGTTTCTTAGGTAACACTACCATTACAGCTAGACCAATAATTACGATTCCAGCAACGATTAAAGCAATTAATCCCATGCCCCCAGTTTCAGGAAGTTTAAAGCCGTTTGAGTTGACTACTTCTTCTGAGTAAACATATTTTGCAGCTTTTTCATCTTCAGCGTTGTCAAATTTCACGTTGAATGGATCGCCAAGTAAGTTGTAGCCATCTGGCGCTTTTGTTTCCACTACCCAATAATCAATTGGTACTTTCAAACCAACAAAGCGCGCTTTACCATCTGCTTTATTGGTTTCAATTTCATAATCAACAAAATCTGTCGTATCCTTATCGTAAGCTCCTTGATCATCAGTTGGATAAGCTACATCCACAACTTTGCCATTCTCATATTTTACCTTGATAAATGCTTTTGCTTTTGCAAATGCTTCACTAGTACTAATTTTAAATTTCGCTGTATCACTTTTAATAGGATTGTCATCTTTATCTACTTTGGTTAACTCAATTTCACCAACTTTGGTTTCTGTCTCGTTAGTTTCTTTGTCTGTCGTCTCATCACTTTTATTCTTGTACACTAGTTTCCCTTTATTGGGGATGATATTCCCAGTTGGGTCACTATCCGGCACAATAACTGCATTTTCATTAATTTTGGCTTGGAATTTTACGACAACTTTTTTAAATCCTTCATCTTCTAAGTGTTTAAGTCCAGCAGGGTTAAAAGATACTTTAAATCCACGAGCTGCATCTTTCCCCTCAATTGGCTCAATAGTATAGTATTCCTGACCAATCTCAGTCGGATTTACAATTGAACCGTTTGCACCATACACTTTTACACTATTAGTAACGAGATCTAAAGCATTATCCAATTCATCGGAGATATCATATTGTTTATATTCCGAAATTTTTTCTAATACTGTCGATGTGATAGTAAAGTTTAGTACGTCACCAATACTTACACCTTCTGTTTTATCTACCTCTTTTTCTGCTACGACAGCATCATTTTTAGGAAAGACATGGACATCAGCATTCCAACCAGTACCATTTTCAATTGACATTGGAACAGCTACCACAAAGTTCGGTGTTTTCACATCGATTGTTACGCTTTCATCTGCCTCATTTTTTGCACCAGAAACATTTGACTCGACAACTAAATATTGCCCTTTAGGTAAACCTGTCCATTTCGCAGTACCGTCAGTTCCAGTCAGTTTTGCAGATTCTTCAGCAACGTTATAAACATAAGTGTCTGTTCCATCACTTGCAGTGACTTGATCACCAGCATCATTTAACGTGTACGTCCAGCCATCTCCACCCGGAATAATCGCAGGACCACCTGCTGTCGGAGCTCCTATTTTATAAACAGTAAATTCTACTCCCTGTAATTTTTTTGCCGTATCGGGAACTTTTAATGCATCACTGGCATCACCAGTTCCTTCTGGTCCGGCAACATCATCTGTTAGTAGATACTTATGAATCGTCAAATCCCCTGTATCTGGCGCGATAGGATCATCTGCTGCTGCCAGCGCTCCAAAACCGCCCACTATGATGGACGAGACCATCAAGATTGCTGCCATTATTTTATTTAGCTTTTTCATTTTTCTCATCTTCTTTCCTTTTTTATTTTTTCAATTTGTCGATGACAAACCTGACACCCGGTAAAAATTGCTCTTTGTAGATTTCCAACAAAACGATTGCAGCTAGCCCTAAAAACATAATACCGATGCTGACGATCACGTGAAGCCCTATCCCTCCTGCTTTTGGCATGACAGTTGCACGATAATTTGGCAAGTAATATTGATTATCTTTTTTATAGAAAGCTGGTGGTGGTGGATCCGTGCTACCACGAATTGTAACTTCTCCTCCATTAGAAACAGTAAGAATCCAGTAACCCTGTGGCAACTGATATCCCTCTACTGTCTTAGTTTCTAGTAAAAGGTATTCTCCTGTTACGAGCCCTTGAAAGAAGACGGTTCCTAGATTGTAGGTATCCATACTACTGGTTGCTTCTCGATACGGTTCTTCTGTGATATCCCAGCGTGTATTTTGGTCATTGGGGTTCTCACTTCCTGTCTCTGATTTTGCTTTATATAAAGCAAAAGAAACATTTCCTAGCGGATTTTGCTGCTCATCCTCTTTAATAAAAGAGAAGTCGTGGGCAGGTACGCGACTATTTTTAAGATACGCTTTTCCATTAAGCAATTTATGATATTCTGTATCCTCATCATTCGTAACAAGTTCATTATTTTCAAAATATTCGATACTAGTTACATTATTAACCTTTGCATTTGGATCCCAAACTAATTTAACCACCCAGTAACCTGTATGATTATTGTAATCTGTCATCCCTTTAATTTCTTTTATCCCGACAATTTGTTCTTTAACAACTTCCGTGCGCCCGATTTTATTCTCTAAGGTATCATCTTCTGTGAATAACTGCCCCAATCCGTCACCATCAAATGAATCGGCTAAAACATCAGAAGATATCTTCTTCCATGAAGAATCACTCAATGGGGTTGTTTTGTAATCCCCTGAGCTTTGATACAAATAGGCTTCAAATTGAAAATTCTCTGCTGAACTTTGCCTAATTGGATTCAAATTTTCGTCCACTTTAAAAATCGGAATTTCAGTTAATTTTCGATTTTTTAAATAGATTCCCGATGGTTTCACCTCAAATAATGTCGCTTTTTCATAAAAATTAGCTAACCATTGGGAAGGTCTCGCATCGACATAGCCACTCACGCCAGATGACAACTGCAAATTACCACCTAGGCTAACCAACCAGTGATTCGCTCGGTCAGGAGTAAAGGATTGATTATTAGGCAACTGATACCCAGCAAGTGTTTTTGTTTCAATGAAGCTATAAATTTTATTATCATCTAACACAATTGGGTTATTATCAGTATCAACAATCTTCCCTTGTGCATCCGTCTGATATGGCGAAGCGCCTAATTTCTGCCAATTAGCCTTGTAAGCTGATGCTAAAGGATTATTAAAGTCTCTTACTTCATTCGTTACTTTATCTGGACGAATATTATCTGGACCAATATATTCATAGACATCAAATTCCACCTTTTGTGTATTATCTGAGGCCATCGGATTATCATCTTCATCAACTTTGTAAATAGTAGGACTCACTTCAAAACGATTAGGAATTGCCCAGTAATTAATAGCCGATCCTTCTGGTTTATATTGAACTTTTCCAGTCTTTTTGGTACCGTATCCTTCCACCCAGTCAAAACCGGTGGGATTTTTTATTTGCACAACCCAATAATTATCTGTGATTTCTGGTATTTCATAGTCTGAGTGCGTATTTTCCACTTCTACTAAGGCTAATCGTGCTCCAAAATCTGTACTGTAGACCAAGCGCTCATCGCGAATTCTACCTAATTCATCGGTCGTTAACTCCAGTTGCTTAACAAGATCCGTGTCACTAGGTTTAGTCGCTTGGGAAGTAAGTTTTCCAGTTGTTTTATTTTCTACAACATACGTCCAATACCCTTTCGCAATATTTTCAGGCGTTGGAGGTGTATTTTCCCATGTAGCCTCTGGTGGCTGCTTTCCATACATCCAACGATATAATTGAAAGGTAACCTGCTCTGTTTCTGTTTTTCGTAAAGGTTTACCATCTATTCCTAACTTATAAAGAGTAAAAGGAATCACCTTATCTTTTGTATAGTAGAGTTTTAAGACAAGTTCTGGATCACCTGAAGCTGGATCAGGTACTGTGCCACTAAGCTGGCCATATTGAGAAGTGAAACTTGCGTTATAGTAGTGCGTTATTTGTAAACTATCTAGCGGCTGTCCTTGTACCTTATCACCGGCTAGTGCTTCTTTTTCCTCTGTATAGGCGAGTTCAAAATCATCCGTACTACTACCTGGAGTATTATCTTTTTGTATCCAATGCTCCACTTTATAGCTGGCTTGCTTGTGACGATTCCACACCGTCACGACCACTCCTGTACTAGAGTTATTTAAAGTAAACTCGTCTGAGACGATGGCCTGTGCTTCATTACTCCAGTTAGGTGAATCACGGTCACTAAATCCTGTCGGTGCCTTTGTTTCCACAAAGCGAAAAGTATCCGTTAATTTGGCACCAGAATCACCTATTATCGTTTCAATATTGAGTCGAATCATCCCTGCAAGTTGTTTTTCATTTTCCTCTTCAATGTAAGAAATGTTATCCGTTGTATAAATAGAGTCGCCTATGTCTTGCCAACCGTTTTCCACTTTTCTTTGCAATTTAAACTCTGCCCCATTAATTCCGATATAATCACCATTTTCAGTAAAGAGGTCGGCATCTAATTTTTGCAGTAACACTTCTGTACTTGAAAGTGTGATATGCCCAATTGGATTACGTAATGTTGTCGTGGAACTATTTGCTTTAGGCATTCTTTCTGGTACTGTACGGTTTAGTGTCAGTGCACTATGGTTATAAATATTTGCTGTATTCATAACTGCTCCAGTTGTTTCTGGATCATATCGCACATTTAAAGAAATATTGTATGCTGCTATTGCCCCTTTTATGGCATTTGATTCACCATAAGTTAAAGTAAAGTAGCGTTCCAATAAATCGCGATCATCATTTGTATAACCGCTTCGCTCATCATTTATCGTCTTTTGCGCCGCTTCCACAGCAAATTGTGGAATTGTATGTTCTTTCCCATCTTTATCTTTAAAAGTTTTATCAGAATATTCTTCGTTTGTCTGATCTTGTAGTCTTTCTTGATCGTTATCCGCTTTTTTTAGACTACCAAAATGAATCATCACAGTTTTCCTGTCTGAGCTATCTTGATAAATCCCATATTGGTAAGGTTCAGATTGTACACGATTTTTAAAATCTGATTTTGTTTCGCCAGGATTTTGTTTTAATAATTTGAAGCCGGTGTTTTCCTTAGGTTTTAAAGTACCTGTATCTCCATTCTTTCTATAGGTTGGTCCATTACCATAATCGGCCAATACGTATGACTCGTATGCTGCAGTCGTAGAAGGAATACCACCTACTTGATTTGTTAAGTCGTTAGCAGATAGCCCGATTGGCAAGTTAATAAAACTAGAAATTGTGAATTCCGTAACCGTTGCACCTGGCGGTAATTCATCTTCGATATAACCGCCGTAGTTATCTTCTGTCCCTTGATTATTAACCTCTGGTGACCAAACATCCGTGTAGTTTTCTCCCCACTCATGCCAGTTTTCTGGTTTTCGCAACGGATTATCCAGATAAAACCCTTGATAAGGATTTCCTGCGCCACCGTTGACTTTATAGTTAACCTCATCACCAGCAAGCTCAAGATTCGCGGCTTCATTAAAGCGGATGCCCCATTTTACGGAGTTGTTTGAGACTGCTGTATTAAATTTAAACGAAAAACCATTCGCCATTTTTAATTCGTTAATTTCAAACTTCATGTTCTTTGTAAATGGTTCGTCATTTTCATTTTTACCAAACGTAACAGGAAAAACACCGCTTGTTTTAACAAAGTTAGCTAACATTCCTGGAAGTTCTAAATCGAGTTCAACTGTTTGCAAAGATGTTTTTTTTATTTGAAATTTAATTTCTTGGGTATTTGCCCCCGGCTTTTCTTGAATTTTATAAGTATAGACTACTTCATCACTATCATCTTTAACCTCGATTTCATTTGTTGCCTGCATATACCAATGATCATTGTCCTTTGAAGTACCACCTACTTGCGGTATATCAATTGTAAAAGTATCCCCTGCTTGCATACTCCCAAGTTGCAATTTAAAGACTAAATCATAGGCACGATTGGAAACCGCCGCATTACTTTCGGAAATTTCTTCATTTTGTGCATCAATAATAGCCCAATCAAGTACTTTGACCGCACTGGAAATATCCGCTCGTGATTGTCGTTTAGCTATATCAGCTGCCGTTTGTTTTTTTGGTTCGCTTTCTTGGGTAGATTCTTCTTCCAAAGATGATGCGTCATCTTTTTGTTTTGCTTGATTACTTTCATCAGAAGCAGAAGTATCGGTTTTTCCATTTTGATTACTGGCTGCACTATTTGATAAGGTCGTTTCCTCAGTTGACTCTTGTGTCACTTCGGTGGAATTAACCGTCGAATTATTCGTTTGCAAAGAAAAAGCAGAAACAGAAGGAGAGACAATGACAGACAAAAACAAAGTAAGTATTGTGAATAAATTCCCTATCTTTTTCATCTATATCACTCCTCTCTGATAATTGTTTCTAAAGTTAACCTGTATACGAGATACAAGCATCATTTAGATTTAATTAATTCATTTAACAACCAAGCATAACAACAGTTCTCTAATTAAACTTTTCACTATTAAAACTAAATGAATAAAAAATAACTTTTTAATCAACTAAAAAATAACAAACGTAAGTCCAAAAAAATTATTGCATTTTCTTTTCTTGTTTTTTTAAATTTAGTTTTATTTACCAAAAACCCACAAAATAAAGTTCACAAAAACTAAAAAACAGATATTATTTTATTTTAAAATAGTAATAAATAAATTATTCTCATCATCTACAATTTCATTTTATAACTTTTTATCATCAATTTCAAATGATTTATTAAAAATAAAATTAAATAATTTTAATAAAATGAAAAATTAACTTTTAATACACTCATATACTACCCGCAATAAAAGAACTTAAGTTATTTAACTTTTATCACTTTTTTTAAAATTTTTGATAAAATATGGATTGATCACCCTTTGTGACAGCTACAGTTTCTTTGTGCATTGTTTGACAATCATAAGTAAAAAAACAAATTACAATTTCGACAAATTAAGTTAAATAACAAGCAATATAATACTTATTATTCAAATATTTAAATTTTTCTAAAAAAAGTGATAAAGTTGTCATAAAAATCACAATTTATTTTTGTTTATGGCCTACCAAATGCTTTTTTTGATAATACTAAAAAAATATTCTCTTCTATTGTGAAACTAAACACAATTCATTCTTTATTTATTTATTTTGTTTTGACATATTTTATGATTCTTAATTTCAGACATTATTTATAGTTGAAAAACTAAAAACACTTACGCTACACAGCAGTCGTAAGATAAAATTTTAATAGTTGGTAAAGAGCTGTATTCCTTACAGAAGATAGATAAAAAAGAGCTGCGACAAAAACTTGTCACAGCTCTTTTACAATAATGGAAGTTAAGAAACAACTTCTTAACTAACTACTTCTGTTACGCTTTTATTTTATTTTATTTTATTACGGAACCTCAATATCTCCAGCTTTATCAACTGCTAGGCTATTTTCGTTGCCGTCATCTCGTTGGAAATAAAAAGTAGCACTTTCGCCTTTTTTAACCGTCACATCAATTGCTTCTTTGTGGGTATCATTCGGCGCTAAGGTAAAGTTGGCAACTTCTTTTTTCGTACCATTTTCATCGGTTAAATAAACTTTCACTTGTTGGTTTTCAGAGTCTGAACCAGTGTAACTGGCCGTTAAATTAACTTTAAAAGTTTGTGGCTCATCACTTTTATCTGGTCCTTTTGAAATAATAACCTTGACTGTATTGCCGATTTTGACTGTTTGACCAGCCCCAGGGTCTGTGCGAATGACTTGATCTTTTGCCACACTATCAGAAAATTCTTCTGCGGCTTCATACTCCAAGCCGTAATCTTTTAATGTGTTTTTGGCATCAATGTCTGATTTTCCAGCTAAATCTGGCAAAGTAATTTTGTCAGTTCCTAGACTAACCGTCAACGTAATTTGCGTTTTATCAGGAATTGCTTCTGCACCTTCTTTTGGTGTTTGGGCAATAATTTGATTTTCCGGCGTAGTATCACTGTATGTCTCTTCTTTTTTAATCTGGCTTTCTTTAATTCCTTTTTCCATTAAATCATTGACAGCCTCGTTATACGTATAGCCACTATAATTCACCATATTAACCGGTTCGACACCACGACTAACCGTTAAGACGACTTTTTGTGATTCAGGGGAAACTTTTTCTCCTTCTGCTGGATCTTGGGAAATGATTTTTCCTTCTGCAACATCATCACTATATTCCTCTTTGCGACTGATATTACTTTCTTGGAAACCAAGATTTTTTAACGCTCTTAAGGCATCATCGTAAGTTTCATCTGTGACATCTTTCATTTCAATCTTTTCTTTGCCGATACTTTCATAAATCGTGATTTCACTGTTTTCTTTGACCACATTACCAATGGCAGGATCTGTTTTTACCACCCGATCGGCTTCAACAGTTTCACTTGGAATTTTTTCTACCTTGCCAGGTTTTAGTCCGACTTGTTGCAGTTTTTCTTTTGCTGCTGCTACTGTCATTTCACTGACATCTGGCACTGTAACTTCTCCTCTGCCACCGGAAAAGAAGGCATAAGCTAGTCCGCCACATAATAATAAAAATAGAAAAATTGGTAATAGCCACCATTTTCTTTTTTTCTTTTTAGGTTTTTCCGGTTTTGTTTCTTCTACCGGCGCTACTTCTTCTTTTTCTTCGACTTTTGTAATCAGCTCTTCTGGAATTGGCGTTAACGCTTTGGTGGCGTCATCCATGACATGTGGTTGCCAACGCGGTTCATTTAATCGTTCCGGATTTAGCACCGTCGCTAGGTCTTCACGCATTTCATCTGCTGTTTTATAGCGGTCAGCTGGATTTTTGGCCGTCGCATGTAAAACAACATTTTCCAAAGACTGGGGTAAGTTATGATCGAAAGTGCGAATGGAAGGCATTTCTTCTTGGAAATGTTTCAAAGCAATTGTCACTGCCGACTCGCCATCAAATGGAACGCGTCCAGTCAACATTTCATATAAAATAATCCCAATCGCGTAAATATCCGATTGATTAGTCGCCATACTTCCTCTTGCTTGTTCTGGAGAAAGATAATGGACGGAACCTAACATAGTGTTAGTTTGTGTGATAGAAGTTTCCGTTAAGGCAATGGCGATTCCAAAGTCAGCGATTTTCACCACACCATCTTCATTAATCAAAATATTTTGCGGTTTTAAATCACGATGAATAATCCGGTGTTGGTGGGCTAATGCGATTGCGCTTAAAATTTGTTGCATAATTTCCACTACTGTCAAATACGGAATTGGATAATTTTTCTTAATGTATTGTTTTAAATCCATCCCTTTGACATATTCCATCACCAAATATTGCATGCCGTCTTCTTCGCCGACATCATAAACGGTAACAATGTTAGGATGAACAAGTTCTGTTGAAGCTAACGCTTCCCGTTGAAAACGGCGAATCGCATCTTGATCGTTTTGAAAATCAAAACGTAAAATTTTAATTGCTACTTCCCGATCCAAAATCAAATCTTGGGCTAAAAATACATTGGCCATGCCGCCACTACCAATGTTACCAATAATCAAGTAGCGTCCGCTTAATTTTTTACCAATTTCAATCATGGGCAGTGCCTCCAATTTCAATTAGTAAAACTGTAATATTATCCGCACCACCGGCATCATTGGCACCAGAAATTAACTTTTGTACTTTTTCATCTAAAGAAATCGGCTCATCGATAATCCATTTAATGACATCATCAGTTAACATATTGGTTAAACCATCAGAAGCTAACAACAAATAATCACCGTCTTTATAAAAATGACTGGCAATATCAACTTCTACTAAGCCAGGCATCCCAACAGAACGCGTTAATACATTGCGACGAGGATGGACCGCGGCCATCTCTTGGGTAATTTCACCTGAACGTACCAACTCATTTACTAATGAGTGATCTTCTGTTAACTGGGTGATTTCATGATCTCGCACCAAATACATGCGACTATCTCCTACATGGGCTAACGCAAATTCTTCAGCAAAAACGGCAACACACACAATTGTCGTCCCCATACCTTGTAGTTCTGGTTTTTCTTGTCCCAATTCATAAACTGCATCATTAGCGGCTTGAATCGCTGTGACAAACCACGAGCACGCTTTTTCTGGCGAATCAATTGCCGTTTCTTGCCATTTTGCTCCAATGCCTTCTACCGCCATTTTACTTGCAACGTCACCGGCCTGATGCCCGCCCATGCCATCGGCTAAAATTGCTAATGTAATAGCAGCTTGATTTTTAAAAACGGCGACATAGTCTTGATTGCTATTACGCTTTTTGCCTACATCCGTTTGAAAACTAATCTGCATTTTGCCACCTCATTTTTCCTTTTTCAGACAACTAATAAAAAAGCCGTCAGTCATAAAGTCCTGTGGATATAATGTCAACATCTCATCTACTAGTTTACTTGTGATTAATTCATTTGCAATCACTGGCACCAATTTAAACTCTGGATGATCTTGTAAAAAGCTTTCTACTACATCTTGATTTTCTTCTTTCAAAATCGTACAAGTACTGTAAATGAGTAAGCCACCAGGTTTTAATGTTTGTGCCACACTGTCGAGAATTTCTCTTTGAATCGTCGGCAAACGGGTAAAATCACTGGCTTGTTTTTGATACTTAATATCTGGTTTACGCCGCATTAATCCTAAACCTGAACAAGGAGCATCGACTAAGATACGATCAAAAGAAGCCGGCGCAAATTCCTCATGGGCTTCTCTTGCATCTAATTGTTGCGTAGTGACTACATCTTCTACTCTTAGACGAGCAGCGTTTTCTTTAATAAGTTGGACTTTTTGTTGATGAATATCTAGTGCGGTGACTTTTCCACCGGCTGCTGCATCAAGAAAAGTCGCAATGTGGGTTGTTTTCCCACCAGGAGCTGCACAGGCATCTAACACTTTCATTCCTTTTTCAACTTGCAAGGCCGGTGCCACTAACATCGAACTTTCGTCTTGGACTGTTAATACACCATAACGGAAAAGCTGGCTACCAGCTAAAAAGCCTTTTTTTGCAACAATCCCAAAAGGTGAAACGATACTTTTTTCGGCTTCTATCCCATCTTCTGATAAAGTTGCAATCGCTTCTTCGCGGGTTACACTTCGCAAGTCTACCCGCGCTGAAACATGACTGACTTCAAAAAGAGACAAGCCAAGTTTTAGAGTTTGTTCGCTACCAATTTGTTGCACAAATTTTTCTGTCAACCAGACAGGCATACTAATTTCTGTTGCCAAACGTTCCAGCGGATCTGCAATTTCTGTAACCGCCGGGACACCTTTTCGTTGTACGTTGCGCAAAACGCCATTGACGAATTTGCTAATTCCGATATTTCCTCTAACTTTAGCGATTTCTGTCGCTTCATTTAAAATTGCATGAGCGGGTACTTTATCCAAATAAAGCAGTTGAAATAAAGAAAGGCGTAACAACAAGCGGACCCACGTATCAACTTTTTTTGCCCCTTTTAAAAATGGTGACAAATAATAATCAAGTAATAGCTGACGAGAAATCGTGCCGTACACCAGACCGGTTAAAAGGCGAGCATCTTTATCAGAAAGCTGACCTTTTAAAATAGCATCATTAATTAATAGATTGGAATACGCGCCGCCTTTTTCCACTCGTTCTAGCGCGTGTAATGCGACATAACGAACCGATTTTTTCATGGATTTGGGTATTTTATTACTCACCTAATTTTTCTCCTTGTACTACGTTTTGTCCTACCCCATTTAAAAAGGCCTGAATTTCTTGTTTGCCTTTGCCGGCAGGTTGTAATTCATTAAGCGCTAAAACAGTCTGTTGACCACAAGCAACAAGTAATTCGTGTTTATCTTTTTTGATAATTGTTCCAGGTGTTGCATCTGTCGTTTCAGCTAGTGGGGTCACATCCCAAATTTTAAAACGGACACCACGATACGTTGTAAAAGCAATTGGCCACGGGCGCATGCCCCGCACTTGATTATCAATTTGAACAGCCGTTTTTTGCCAATCAATCGCTTCTTGTTCCCGAGTAATATTGGGTGAGAAAGTCACTTTGGCTTCATCTTGCGGTGTTTTTTCTAGCGCACCATTAATTAATGCTGGTAGAGTGTCTAATAGCAACCCTTTTCCCAGTAAGCTCAATTTTTCAAACATGGTACCAACATCATCCGTTTTTGTAATTGGAATTTCTGCTTGGTTATATATGGCACCGGCATCCATTTTTTTAATCATTTCCATAATCGTAACACCCGTTTTGTCCTCGCCATTCATAATGGCATAATGAACAGGAGCGCCACCGCGATATTTTGGTAATAATGAAGCGTGGACGTTAATGGCACCAAGTCGCGGAATTTGTAGTAATTTTTCTGGTAAAAACTGACCAAATGCCGCTGTTACAATTAAATCTGGCGCAAGTTCCGCAATTTTTGCCATTTCAGGTGAGCCGCTAATTTTTTCTGGTTGTAAAACTAATAAATCATGTTTTAAAGCGGCAACTTTTACCGGTGGTGGTGTGATTACGCGTTTACGTCCGACTGGTCGATCTGGTTGGGTTACTACAGCTTGAACCTGATAGCCGGCTTCTAATAATCCTTCTAAAATCGGAACTGAAAAAGCAGGTGTTCCCATAAAAACTATTTTAGTCATCTTCATGCGCCTCCATATATGCTTCTAAGTCTTCTTCTTTAATGTAATCAATAACTTTATCGGTAAATAAGATGCCGTGTAAATGGTCGATTTCATGTTGAATCGCCCGTGAAAGATAGCCATCTGCTTCTACTTCCAACTCGTCACCTTCCCGATCATAAAACCGAACTGTAATCAAATCCGCTCTTTTGACGGTACCATAGACATGCGGGATACTCAAACATCCTTCAACATCAATTGTACTACCTTTTTGGGCAATGATTTTGGGATTGATCATTTCAAATCGTTCTGCTTCTTCTAATTCAACAATCGCCACTTGCAGATTTTTTCCTATTTGGGGGGCTGCGATACCGATGCCATCATGTACCACCATGGTTTCATGCATTTTGTCTAACATCATCACCAAATCATCGGTAATTTCTGAAACTGCTTTATTTTCTTGGCGTAAGCGGCGGTCTGGGTCTAATAAAATTGGATAAGGCATATTTACTCCTAACTTTTCTTGTAGTGTTTGAAGCTAAAAATTAACTTGAAACAAGCTACTGGCAATGGCAACTAAATAAAATTCAAAGGTTCATTATCAATGGACACATAAAGTCCTTTACGTTGATCAATTTGACTTTCGGTTAAAATTTGCGCTAGCAATGGTTTTAAAGCTGGTTCATGTTTATACTTAATAATAATTTGGTAATAATACCGATTTTTAATTCGCATGATTGCACTTGGTGTAGGCCCTAGCAGTAAAGCAGTCGGGCTTAATGCCGTTTGTAGCTGCCGTGCTAATTGAAAACTCTTTTGAGCTGCTTGTCTTTCTGTTTCATGACTTACTGTTAATTTAACGGTGAAATAATATGGCGGATAACCTGCCTCATGACGCATTTTCATCTCTTGTTGGTAAAAACGTTCATAGTCTTGGGACTTGGTTAAAGCAATCGCGTAATGTTCTGGATTAAACGTTTGAATAACTACTTCTCCTGTTTTTTGTCCGCGCCCAGCCCGTCCACTCACTTGCGTCAACAACTGAAAAGTACGCTCACTGGAACGAAAATCGGGTAAATTTAGCGCTGTATCAGCATTTAAGACCCCTACTAAGGTAATGTCAGGAAAATCCAGTCCTTTCGCAATCATTTGTGTCCCCAATAAAATATCCGCTTTCTTTTCTCCAAAAGCCGTTAGAATTTTTTCATGGGCTCCTTTTTTACGGGTCGTATCAACATCCATTCGTAAAATACGGGCCGCTGGTAATAATTCTTTTAATTCTGCTTCGACTTTTTGAGTACCTGTACCATAATAACTAATCTTTTTACTCCCGCATTCTGGACATTTTTGCGGAATCTTTTCTTCATGGCCACAATAATGACAACGCATCGTTTTGGTATCCATGTGTAAAGTCAATGAAATATCACAATTAGGACAATCCAATACATAACCACAATGACGACACATCATAAAAGAAGAGTAGCCCCGCCGATTTAACAGTAAGACAATTTGCTCGCCTTTTGCTAAGCGGTCACGCATTTTTTCTTGGAGGCTTTTAGAAAATGAAGTCATATTGCCTTGGCTATATTCATCTTTTAAATCAACAATTTCAACTGTTGGCAACTGCGCGTTGGGATTAGCACGTTGATTTAACGGCAAAAGCGTATAAACGTTTTTTTGCGCCCGCGCCCGTGACTCTAAAGAAGGCGTTGCACTACCTAAAACAATCGGGCAGTGATGGTAACGACTACGCCAAATAGCTAAGTCCCGTGCGTGATAACGAGGGGCTTCTTCTTGTTTATAAGTCGCCTCGTGTTCTTCATCGACAATAATTAAACCGATATTTTCTAATGGGGCAAAAATCGCAGAACGAGCGCCTACCACAACTTGCGCTTCTCCTCTTTCGATTTTACGCCATTCATCATAACGTTCTCCTTTTGACAGGCCGCTATGTAAAACCGCCACCGCATCACCTAAGCGACTTTTAAACCGTTCGACCATTTGCGGTGTTAATGCAATTTCAGGCACTAACATCATCGCGGTTTTATTATCGGCTAAAACTTGCTGAATAGCTTGTAAATAGACTTCTGTTTTACCACTACCGGTAATTCCTTCTAATAAAAAAGTCTGGGCTTTTTGTTGTTGGTAAGCTGCTAGAATTTTAGCAACTGCTGCGGCTTGTTCTTCATTTAAGACAAAATTGGTGGTGGTTTCAAATTCATGTTCTGCAAAGGGATCACGATAAGTTTCCGTTTCAAAAAGTTCAAGCCAGCCATCTTTTGCCCCTTGATTCAAGTGAGCGGTGGTAATGCCCAATTCAGTAAAATACTTTACCGGTAAGGCTTCTTTTTGTTGGGCTAAAATTTCTAATAACTGCGCTTTGCGTAACGCTCCTTTGCGCAAAGTATCGCGGATTTGCGCTACTTTATCTTCAGTCATTAAAGAGTTGACCATCCGGATAGTTTTCACCCGATTTTTATTATGAACTTCATAACGAATATCGACTAACTTTTCTTGGCGTAACTTCATTAATTGGGGTAACACGCCATTTTTTTGCGCTTCATCATAATCAAGCTCCCCATTTGCTGGAAAATAGTCTGCGGCTACGCTTTTTTCATCCAACAATAAAATCGTCTTTTTGTATTCTGCTTTCATCACACTTGGGAGCATTGTTTGCAGGCAGGTAATTTTAAAAGCATAGGTTGTTTCTTTCATATAGTCAGCTAAAGCGAGTAATTCTTCGTTTAAAACAGGGGCAATATCTAAAACGCGAATGAGTGATTTTAAACGTGGGTCTAGGGTAGTGGTTTCACTTAAACCGACTACAAACCCTTGGATATGTCGATTACCATTACCAAAAGGGACTTCAACACGCATCCCTTTTTTTACCAAAGATTGCAAATTTTCCGGAATCAAGTAGGTAAATGGCTGATCGGTTTGCATTGTCGGTACATCGACAATAACTTCTGCTAGAGGATACATGTTTCCCCCTCCTTCTTCGCTATATTCTACTAAAAATAAGAAATTTTGTCTGTTAAACAAAGGAAATTTTAAAATTATCTACTTTGATCTAAAATGAAACTGACAAAAAATGTGGCACATTGTGATAAATCACAACATGCCACATCTTGACTATAACTGGTTCAAAATCTGATTTTGGCTAAAATCAGTTTTATTTTATAGGTTTTGTTCTTCTCTGATTCGCGCTTCTAGTTCTTGTTGTTCACGTTTTTGAACCGCTTTGTTTTCTTCTTGTTCCATTTTTAAACGTGCCCGTTTGATTTCAGGATGCGGATCATTAATTAATGTTTCAGCATCGATTTCTTCTAACGCACGACCGACATTTTTGACAGAATCAAATTGATCTAATGTTGGTTTAGCGCCAGCATCTAATTCATGAGCCCGCTTAGCGGATAAGATAACTAAAGAATATTTTGAATTTACTCGGTCTAACAATGAGTCAATAGATGGGCGTAGCATCATTTTAACTACATCTCCTTTAACATTTTAATATATTTGCCGATCACACGATCGACTCTGAAGTGTTCACTTGCAATAATATCTTTGATGCGCTCCACGGCAAGAGGAACTTCATCATTCACTACCGCATAGTCATAAAGTGCCATCATCTCGATTTCTTCTCTGGCAACTTTCATTCGTTCTTCGATAATTTCAGCGGCATCTGTTCCGCGACCAACAATACGGGATTTTAGTTCTTGCAAATCCGGCGGTGTTAGGAAAATAAAAACGCCGTCAGGTACTTTTTCTTTTACTTGGCGGGCTCCTTGGACCTCAATTTCAAGAAAGACATCTTTGCCTTCATCTAATGTTTTATCCACATAAGAAAGTGGCGTACCATAGTAGTTGCCGACATATTCAGCATACTCCAACATCTGCCCAGCTTCGATTAGTTCTTCAAATTCTTCTCTGGTCCGAAAATAGTAATCGACCCCATCAACTTCTCCTTCGCGCATTGGACGGGTGGTCATCGAAATCGAATATTGAAAGTCATTATCATCACTTTCAAAAATCGCTTTACGCACAGTCCCCTTACCAACACCTGAAGGCCCTGATAATACAATTAATAAGCCTCGCTCTGACATACTGACGTCCTTTCACTTCTTGTTTGCTGGTCAACATTTTAACTTAAAATTTAACAGTGATTCTATTATAGATGCAAATGTCTAAAATTGCTACCTTTGAATGAAGAAAAAAAGATTGTCTTATAAACTTCAACTGTGGCTAAAAGCCCATATTAGATAATGTATTAACAATCGTTGTAAATTCATCTTTACGTTTTTGATTTGTATCGACTGGGTCTGCTACTTCTTCAACATCTGTTCTGGTGATAAATTTTCGTTCTAAAATGACATTTGTTTCATTGACCATTAGAAATAATTGATCGGCTGTAATTTTGACACAAGCATCTTCCCATGCGGCAAAAGGTGCCTTTTCAGAAGGAACCGCCCGTTTAATTACCGCCCGTCCTGATACTTCATGAAACGTAATATCGTAATATTTCATTTTACTCCATCCTTTCTAACAACCAATTTTGTGCTACTTTATTCTACATTTTGCACTTGTTCGCGAATTTTTTCAACGATTGTCTTCATTTGGACGACAAACTCCTTGATTTCAATCGCATTACTTTTAGAACCAATCGTATTTATTTCACGATTTATTTCCTGAATCAGAAAATCCAATTCCCGTCCCACCGCAGAATTTTTTTGTAAAATATCGGCAAATGTTTTTAAATGAATGAAAAGACGATCCAATTCCTCATTGATGTCACCCCGCTCAATCAAAAGCGCCATTTCGGTCAGGAGACGTTCTTGATCTACTTGCGCCCCTAGGTAGTCTTGCAATTTTTGTTCAAAACGTTCTTTAAATGTTTGCTCAAAAGTCGTATTGAATTTTTTTAATTGTGTCAATTGTTCTAAAAGCGCCTGTTCATTTTCTGTTAAGACCGCTAAAATCCCACTACCTTCTTGACTTCTGCTTTTGTTTAAAGCTAACGTCGCTTCACTGACTGCCTTTGTCACAAGAGTTTCCAATTGACTAGTGTCACTTTTCTCTTGTTTTACTTCGACATAATCTGGCACAGTGACAATTTGTTCTAAAACATTCGCAACAGCAAGCTCTGTTTCACCATAGCGGGCTGCAGCTTCTCTTTTTAATTCGGTAACGAGCTTGTCTACTAGCGGCCAGTGGATTACCACCTCTTTATTGGTATCAGCCAATTCATTAATGGTCACGAATACTTCAACGCGTCCTCTTTGGACCGTTTTTTTGATAGTTTGTCGAATCTTATTTTCCAACTCGTTAATTTGTTTTGGATTGCGAATTTGTAAATCCAAAAAACGATGATTCACACTTTTTATCTCGACTTCCACTTGATAATCACTATTTTCAGCGCTTGCCTTACCAAAACCGGTCATACTCTTCATCTGCTCACCTACTCCATCTCTTTTAAGGCTTTTTGTAATGCCGCAAATTCTTCGTTACTCAATGTGATGCCTTTGCCCATTTTTTCATGCTCTGGACCCCAATCTCTTAAGTCAAACTTAGGCGGACGACCATTCCAACTGACAATATTCAGTTCTTTGCGCCACCCTTTATCATTTTCTGATAAAACAGCTATTTCTTCTAAAATTTCATATGAAAATTCTTGTGCCATGCTTTTACCTCCAATTAGTTGCTTTTAATCAGCTATTTTTCTAAATAATGCAATTGTCTTTCACTTAAATAAATACGCTCTTTTGGCTCACTTTGTTTCTGTTTGCCACAAAAATTTACTAAACTCAGCTGCGACAAGACTCACAGCAAAATTTTCCCATAAAATTTGTGGCACTGTAAAAGATAATTGACTAACTTGTAAAAAAGAAAAGAAAAGGCGCGCATCAGACCACGCGAAAAGACGTTTTCGGTATAAGTTTAACCACTCTGCTACGGATAATGTAGCATTAAGCTCTTCTTTGTGTCCGCGACTAACTTCTTTTACTTGGGTAATAAACTCTTTTTTAGTAAAGATTTCTGTTGGTAAAATATCCGCCCAAACGCCGCTTAATTCAACCAGCGCCAGCCCTGCAACTTCAAATGCCACTTCTTTGCCATAAGTATGGCGCAATTTGCGCCAAAAAGCTTGCGATTTAATTAATTGCCATAAAGGATGTTGCTGTTGCCGTAATTGCTGGCAAAATTTACGCCAATAAATATTAAAGTCTGCTGTTTCTTCTGGTATAAATGTATACCAAAAACCTAGATAGCGGTTAAAATACTTCATTGTCTCCAAATATCCCAAGCGTAAATTGGTTTTCGAGCGCCCAGGATCAAAAACCAAAAAACTTCCCAATGTCCAAGGTGAGCTTAGGGGTAGCTGAACGACATTTTTTGGTAGACGATATTTTTTGGTCAAGCCGGGACCTTTGACATCGACTACAATACATTCAGTAGCGCCCTTTTTTACCGCCACATCAACAGGAACATTGTTGCGATAACCACCATCAATATAGAGTTTCCCAGCAATTTCTGTCGCTTTCATTGCCGGATAAAAAGAAGCCGAGGCACTCAACCACGAAATGGCAGTTGCTAAATCCTCTTTTTGAAAATGATAGATTTCTTCACTAAAATCTGGTAGCCGCGTGCTGCACACGTATAATGACACTGGACTTTGCAACATTTTTTCACCATCAAATGTCTGCGTCATTATTTGTTGGAGCGGCTTAGTGCTGGCCCCATTTTCTTTTAAAGCTGTCATCGTCAAAGAACGAATTTGACGTAACAATAAGCGCAAAGCGTGATTATCTGCCGCAGCAGCGGGAAATTGCAATACTTGATCGGTACTTAAATTTTCCCATAACTTACGTGCAGCCTTTTGATCATTTAATAAAATAAGGCCGCCATTTAGCGCACCGACAGAAGTGCCAGTGACGATTGAAAAGTTAATCTTCAATTCTTGCAACGCTTGCCAAACGCCAATTTGATAAGCTCCCCTTGCACCACCACCGCCCAATACGAGCGCGGTGTGATAGTGACACCTGCGACTAAAACTGTCTCCTACCTTTTGAAAAGCATTGTCTAACAGCCAATCACAAAGTGCCGTTGTTTTATTTTGGGAGCTAATTTCAAAGCGCAAGCCGGAAAAGAAATGCTGGCGACAAAAATTATCCAGTAGTTGTAGCATTTGTTTTTGACGAATATTGAGATCGTAATATAAAAAATTTTCCAGTACAAAAAAATTATCTGCTGCTAGTTTCCCAGCTAGATAAAGCGTCGTCTCCTCTTCATTGATCTGCCAGACTTGTTGGCTAGTAATTGCCTTTAACATCACCTTTTGCGCTTTGCTGTTACTGTTAAAAAAGGGCAGCCACTGCTGACTATTTTGAAAAGTCAATTTTGTTCCGATAAAATGAGAAGGATAGATTTTTGTAATGCGCACTTTTTCACCTCGTATCAGTAGTCTATACTTTTTTATCAGCTTAATTCCAGTATAACAAAACTTCCTCTGTCTTCTCCTTTTAAAACTAGTATCGTATGCTACTTTTCATAAAAAATAGACCATAAGTATTCTAGCCTTTCGTTGGCTGAAATGACTTATGATCTGATAGCATTAATACGTTTTTGATTGCAATAAAAAGGCATCCCGCATTTCTTTTGTCGCCTCATTTACTGGTGTTACTTCTTTTAACTCTCCTTGCACAATCGTCCGCGTGATTCCTTCAATTTCGCCACACGTAATCAAGGTCACCAATTTTTTTCCTTTGATGACATCTAAATATTGGACCTCTGTTGGTTGTACTCTGACAATAATTTTCGTTTCATAAGTGTAAATATTTTTTAAGTCGGTTAAATAAATCAAATCCCCTTTTTTGACCCGCTCCAATGGCGTAAAGAGCAGATCTGGTTCATAAGCGCGATGTGAAGCTAAAGCGTAATTACCTTCTCCCATTTTTTGATTGGGTTCTAAAGTGCCTGCTCCCCACAATAATGCTTCATTGGCCAAACCTTTAAAAATAGGCAGATTAATCCCCACTTTGGGAACCGCAACACCACCGATTGTCGGCAAATCTCGATTGGTGAATTGCGCTTTAAAAACCGCTTGGCTGCTGGAGGGAACAACCGCATCAAAATCAAAAGAAGCCGGCTTTTTTTGATTTTTTTCAATTTCAGCTGCTGTTACTTCTGAAACAGCATACTTTTCACTATTTTTTTCAATTAAAAAATTTTTGATCTGATTGTTAAACGTTAAGCCGAGTCCGACGAGTAGTAATAATAACAACATTATGTTAATGAGCCAGTTTTTAAAACGCGACTTTTTTTTCATGTTATTTTCTCCTTGATTTCAAAAATTTTCTTATCCATTTTCCGGTGCAACTTTTGTCTTTTTATTTCATTATCAAAAATTTTTTTTAAAAAATCGTTTTCTATAGTCATTTTAGCATATTTTAGCATTGTTTTATACTTTCCCACGCATTTCAATAAACCCACCATAAAAAATAGCCGATTTAGCTTCTTTTATGCCGAAAATTATTACAATTGGTTTGAGATAATTGCAAAAATGTGTTCTTGTTGTAACATAATTTTAAAAGAAAAGATACAAGCATTTTCGCAGCGTTTATTGTAAAATAACTTAAAGTGGGATAAAGGAGGATTGGGAAAAATGCCGGAAATGGTCTATGTACATATTGATACAACAAGCAATGCGATTTTAGCCCGGGGAATTACCCCGGCGGATTTTGTTCATGGCATTGTTCATTATCCAAGTAACTTACTGCTTTTAGACCCTTCCTCAAATTATGGCGAATTTGAAGCTCATACCGGTATGAAAATTATTCGAGGAAATGAAAAAGTCGATCGTTTTTTTGATGAAGTTCGCAAAGATAGAATTAACGAAGATTTAAAATGGATTGATTTTAGTGATGCTGCGATGTTAAAAGAACTGACCCCTTTAGAAATCTCAGAGTTATTGTATTTCGGTCATATGAAAACGCATTTACACTCGCCATTTTTTTATAAGTTACAAAATAATTTTGTCTTTTTTGATTTACAAGATGGCCTAACCCGAGTGTATTATCGTTACCTCGATGAGTTTTATCGCATTTTAGCAGATAAAATCACACAATCTGCTTTAGGTAAATTGAATGATCGTCGTAGCTTTTTTAGAAAAACCACACCTGTTGAAAAATTGGATTTAGCCCTTTTAAAAGAGATGAAGGCTCTTTTTCAAGAAGGAATTATTTTTTGTCTGAAAAATAGTGAAATAGTAAATAAAGAGTTTCATCTGCCCATTTATTTAGTAGAAGAAAGTGGCTTACGCCAAAGCGTAACTTTGGGCTATGATAAACCAGAAATGCTCGTTGCCACGCTTATCTACAATAAAGCAGAGCGACGCTGGCATGTAGAATATGAAGATAACGATTTATTATTTATGCCAAATTAAAAGAGGTTGTGACAAAAGCGACCAGTTTCAAGAAATAAGACGGAATTTCCGAAAATTGTTTTTCAAATTTGGGGGAATTTCGTCTTATTTCCGAAGAAGCTGCTTCTGTCATACCGTTTATTCGGAAAAAGAGCTGTGACAAAAATTTGTCACAGCTCTTTTTCCAAAAATAAACGATTGTGCTAGAAATAGATTCTGGCACAATCGGTTTTTTCTATTCACAAGTAGACTATTGCCTGATTACTTAAACCACACACAACATCTGTTTAATTTTTACTATTTTGATTTTACAGGTGAGCTAAAATGGCTGCGTTTTGGGATAAATAATTGTGGTGCTACTTTAACTAAAATTCCTAATACCACCGCTACATAAATCGCGTTAGCTAAAGCTGAAGCACCATTAAAGACAAAAGAGTAAAGGTAAGGGTTCATTCCTTCTGGTGCATAAGCTCCCCAAACGAAAACACCCGCCCAAAAGTGCCAAAACCAGCGAGCTAAAGCGGCAACAACGCCACCTAAAGCAATATAATAAACCGTCATATTGCTATGGGTATGAATAGCGTGTTGAATTTTTTTGGCAAATAATCCCCCAAAACCACCAAAAGCAAAAGCAAAAGGATATTCAAAAATAATTTGTGGCACTGAAACAAAATTTTTCATAGCAGTTCCCACTACGATACTTAATAAGCCCCAAACAAAACCTGCTGTTAACCCTGGAACAAAGCCCCGTCTATAAGAATATAAAACTAGTGGTACCATTCCCAAAGATAAATCAAATGCTGAGTTTGCCGTTTGCACCGGAATAAACGATAGTGCCATTGCCGCAGCAGCTATCACTGTACCTTCCACCCAAACTTGTAATTCCATTTTTTTTGCCATAAAAAAATCCTCCTTTAGAACCGTCACGAAAAAAGCAGACAGCAGGCAAAACACCGCCGACTTTTATAACAGGACAAAGGAGAAGTATCACTTCAGACTTGTCACAATTCCTACGCTCGAATGATCGATACAGGTACGAAGGGTTTAGTAGTCTACAATCTCAGCCAAAACGGCTCCCCTTTGTGAACGAGTTCTATTTTATTTTTTTAACGGCCTTAGCATAACATATTTTTTATTATTTGTGGAACTTTTAAGATTGAATTTTTCCTTTTTAAGTGAGATTTCTGCTTAATTCACTAACTTTTTAACGAGAATAATATTCCCCACTACTTGGAACAACGACAATTTCTTTTTCCTGTCCATTTACTGGTTTATCCACAGTAAAAACGAAGACTTTTTCATTATTCACAGTTTCTGTGCGCCCTGTTAATTCCGCTGCTAATAAATTGTAAGATTTTTCCACAGCCGCTTGAGCAGTTGCAAGGGTTGTGACGGGTACTGTGAATAACTTGGTACTCGCTAAACCATAAGGCGTCATCCGTTGCCCAAATTTACTGGCATCTTGTAATACAGCTGCCGTTTTTTTTGCATCATACTGTACCGTCGCGGATACAAAAGGTACTTGTGCCGCCTTTAGATCTACCTCCCATACACCTTTTTTAACTTGGCGCATCGTCAAAAAGGCCCGTTCATACGTCGTCCAGTTGCGCCCACTTAATTTCACCGTTTGTAAATCGATCTGTTCAAACTTCCCATTCCCAATAATTCCAGTACCTTCTGCATCTGCTAATAATACATTATTTTGTGTTGGCGCAGTTGGATTGAGGGCGTCTTTTATTTGCAGTAAATTAAAGTTCATTTGAAAATCAACTTCTTTATTATCCGCTGTTTTCGCTTTACCGGAAAAAACTTTGTGACTTAAATTATCCGCTGAAAACTTAAGCGGATTTTCAGATGTCACCGTAGTAGTCTCTGTTTTAGCTTGCTCACTAGTCCCATTTTTTTCTTTTGCCTGCTCTTTTGCAATACTAGTAATGGTTTCTTTTGCTTCATCAACTTTTTGACAACCCGTCATACCGATTACTAAAAACAATAAACCAAGTAATTTTATGTATTTATTCATAACAATCCTTTATCCTTTTTAATTTCATTTTAACATAACTAGAAAAGTAAAATGAACATGATCAGCTCTCGAGCAATAAGACGAAATCGGAATAAATTGTTTCTTTAATTTCTTACGATTTTGGCTTATTGCCGTAGAGAGCTTGCTTATTTTGCTAGACACATAGAAAAGCAAAATGAACGGGGTTAGCTCTCGAGCAATCTTTACAAGAGGTTGTGACAAAAGCGGCCAGCTTCTTTAGAAATAGGCGGTGTGACAAGACTTTTGTCACTCCAGCTCTTTTTCACTTTGAAATATACATCCGCCTGATAAAAAAACTCCTACCTAGCTGGAGCAATTTGTAAAAGCTAACTTTTCAAATTACACCATTTCGGTAGGAGTTTTATTTTATTTTGTTGGTTGTTTTGTTTCAAACAATGGACTTACTGGTTTATTTTCATGAATGCGTTTGATGGCTTCTCCCATTAAAGGTCCAACAGAGATTTCATCAATTTTTGCAATGCGACGATCTGCCGGCAAGTTAATTGAATCAGTTACGACACAACGTTCAATCGCTGAATCTTGAATCCGTTGCATTGCTGGGCCAGATAAAACTGGATGTGTACAAGAAGCGTAAACACTTTTCGCACCGGCTTCTTTTAATGCATTTGCAGCTAACGTGATTGTACCCGCTGTATCAATCATGTCATCAATTAAAACGCAAATTTTACCTTCGACATGTCCAATAATGTTCATAACTTCAGCTACATTGGCTTTTGGACGGCGTTTGTCGATAATAGCGATTGGCGCTTTTAAAAATTCTGCTAATTTACGGGCACGAGTTACACCGCCGTGGTCAGGGGAAACGACAACAACATCGTCACCTGAAATTCCTTTTTCTAAGAAATAATTAGCAATTAATGGTGCTCCCATCAAATGATCCACTGGAATATCAAAGAATCCTTGAATTTGAGCCGCATGTAAATCAAGGGTTAAGACGCGGTGTGCACCGGCTTTTTGAATCATATTTGCAACTAATTTTGCAGTAATTGGTTCTCTTGAGCGTGCCTTTCTATCTTGACGCGCATAACCATAATAAGGCATTACCACGTTAATGGTTTTCGCACTAGCACGTTTTAAAGCATCAATCATAATTAATAATTCCATCAAGTTATCATTAACAGGACTTGATGTGGACTGAATGACATAAACGTGTGCACCCCGAATACTTTCTTCAATGTTGACTTGAATTTCGCCATCACTAAATTGGTTTACTGAGCATTTTCCTAATTCGACACCAACCGCCTCCGCGATTTTTTCCGCCAAAGGACGATTTGAATTCAAGGCAAAAATCTTCAATCTTGGATCGAAATAATGATTTGACATGAGAACCTCCGCTTTCTTCTGCAATTAAAACTACTTTGTCTGGTCTTCCTAGTAAATAGTAGACATTTTTGCTTAATAAATCAAGTAGGAAAGTGTTTTCAAAGTGAATTCTATGAGAAAACGACTTAGGAAAATCCAATTTCTTAAGTTAAAAATAAGGCACGATAAAAAATAACCGAACTATACCACTTTTCAATTAAGGATACGGCTCGGTTATTTTCTTTGAAATTTCCAACTAAAATTGAAATTTATTTATGATACGGAAGTTTTTTAGCATAATCTTCTTTGTTGACTTGACGCGCACGGGCAATTCCCATTGCATCTTTTGGTACATCTTGATTAATAGTAGAACCCGCTGCGATAAAGGCACCTTCACCGACGTTTACTGGTGCGACTAAATTAGAAGCCGATCCAATAAAGGCATTGTCGCCGACATTGGTGTGGTGTTTATTTTTACCATCATAATTGACAAACACTACGCCACAACCGACATTAATTTCTTTACCTAAAGTTGCATCCCCTACATACGTCAAGTGACCAACTTTAGTTCCTTCACCCACTTGGGCATTTTTGACTTCTACAAAATTACCGATGTGAGCAGTCGCTTTAATCTCAGCTTTTGGACGTAGATGGGCAAATGGGCCAATATCAACATTATCGTGTACCAAACTTTCTTCAATGCAAGATGATTTTACAATAACGTGATCTCCAATCGTACTATCAACAATTTCAGAGCCTGAAGTAATGACACATTCGCTGCCAATAACCGTTTTTCCTTTTAAATAGACGCCCGGTTCGATTACGGTTTCTGCGCCGATTTCAACGCCAGCATCAATATAAGTTGCTTCAGGATTAATAAAGCTTACTCCGTTAACCATATGTTGATGATTGATGCGATTACGCATAATTCGATTCGCCTCAGCTAAAGCCACGCGATCATTTACACCTAGAGATTCATCGAAATCTTCAGTTTGATAAGCGGCAACAATTTTGCCTTCTGATTTTAAAATTTCAATAATATCAGTTAAATAATATTCCCCTTGTGCATTATCTGTATTTAATTTTCCTAATGCGTCAAAAAGCAATTCATTATCAAAACAATATGTGCCGGTATTAATTTCTTTTACCCGTGCTTCTTCTAAAGAGGCATCTTTTTGTTCAACAATTTTTTCCACAATTCCCACATGGTCGCGGATAATGCGACCGTAGCCGGTTGGATTCGGTGCTTGTGCTGTTAAAATCGTAGCACTAGCGTTTTTACCTTGATGGTATTCAAATAAATTATTCAATGTTTCCGCTGTTAAAAGAGGTGTATCCCCACTAATAACAAGGGTCGTTCCCTTTTTGCCTTCTAAAAATCGGGCTGCTTGCATGACGGCATGGCCTGTACCAAGCTGTTCTGCTTGTAATGCATATTCGCTCCGATCACCTAATTGGTCTTTTACCATCTCTGCGCCATGGCCGACAATTGTAATGATTTCTTGTGGATGAGTTTCTTCTACCCGATTCATAATATGTTCTACCATCGGTTTTCCACAGACTGGGTGTAAAACTTTATATAGTTTTGATTTCATACGTGTGCCTTTACCGGCCGCTAAAATAATTCCGTAACGCGCTGTCATGTATTTCCCTCATTTCAAGTTTTTCGCTTCCGTTTTAGTTTATCCCAATCACCAGCTCATTTCAAGTAAATCAAGGAAAACCCATGTAGACCAATTTATACAACGCCTTATTCCCCCTGCCTTTAACAGCAGACTTATTTTTTATTAAGAGAAAAATTTTAAATTTTGCCCAAAATAGCTTTTTAACGCCTTTACTCTTTTCCCCATTTTCCACAAAAATTTTCGCAAAGAAAATTCCCGTAAAAAAGTTATCCACTGTGGAAAAGCTGCAAAATGCCTTCAACCTTTAGTATTAAGACAGAATTAGTCGAAATTGTTCTGCAAATTTCATCTAATTTCGACTTATTTAGACTCAGATAATCCCTGCTAGCTAAAAAAGCCCTGCTCGCCACAAGACGAGTAGGACTTAAAAATTTTAATAGTCAAATTGACGATAGTAGCGACGAATTTCTAGTGGATGACAATTTAATTTTTCCACATGTGCATCAATTCGTTGTGTTACACAATGCATCAACAAGAATGATAATACGCGTCCACGGTATTTTTCACTAATTCCTTCAACCGCGTAGTCTTTTGAATCAATAAATGTATAGTTGCCACAAATACGTGGTAATAAGTTTTTCACCCGTTCTGCTAATGGACGTTGTTCGTCTTCCCCTAAGAAAAGTGTCACGGGTGTCGTTTCGTCGACAATTTCTAAAGTACCGTGTAAGAATTCTGCTGCGTGAATTGATTTTGAACGCAACCAGCTTTGTTCTTCCCAATAACACATGGCATAAGAGTACACAGCACCCCATTGATTGCCGGCACCAATAAAGTAATGCATTGCATCATGACGGTGTTTTTCCGCAAATGCTAAACCAAATGCATCGGCTTGTTTTTCTGCTTCCACTAAGCCCTTAGCTAAATGGGCATCTAGTTCTTGATAGTAATCTTCGTAATCGTCAAATTCACCATTATTTTTCATCAAGCGATCTGCTACCATAAAGAATTTAATTTGTTCTGTTCCTGGAGCTGGATAAGTGATGACATGATCACATTTTTCTGCTAACGGGCTATGTTCAGTGTCAATAAAACCGATTAAAGTTGCCCCTACTGTTTTAATTTCATCCACCGCTTTAACTACTTCTTGTGTTGTCCCAGTCACAGAAGATAAAATGACAATTGAATCTTTGGTTAAGCGTTTGTTGCCAGTTGTATAGTATTCTGCTGCATGTTGCACATAAGCAGGCAAATTACTTTTACCATTGATATAAGTTACAGCTTGCATTGCAGACGCATAAGTTCCGCCAATTCCTAAATAATAAATATTGTCAAAACCTTTTTCCCATACACTGTCGATAATTTTTTCTACTTCTGGGCGTAAGTCTAATGCACCTTGAATGTCATCAATTTGTTTTTGTTCGTTGAATTTTAACATTTTTCCACCTCTATTATTTACTTTTACACTTTACTTTTTAGTACTTGATCAAAATCATCAAAAATCCGCTGGCTTAAATCAATTCCTTTAGCTGTCGCAATCTTATAAGCTAAAATTTGAAATGGAATGACTAAGATTAAAGCTGTTACCAATTCATCACAATCTATAGCCAGACCTAACTCTGTTTCATCTTTTGCCTTAGCGGTCGTAACCGTCAGGCTTTGACCTACATAAGCACGCATATAATTTTTTAATGCTTGTGAGCGCGCTTCGTTGCTACTGTTTGTTTCAATAAAGAATAAAGTGTGCTCACTATTAGCTTCTAAATAAGGACCGTGCATGTAAGCTTCTAGTTCAAAACCTTGCGAAGGTTTGCGGACCGTTTCAGTAAATTTTGTTTCAAATTCCTTTGCAGTTCCCCAGTTTGGACCATAGCCAATGGCGATAAAGCGAGTTCCGAGTTTAAAAACCGCTTCGTGAACTTTAAAGAAATTGTTCGTTTTTTCAATCGTCTCAGGAATGGCTGTAATCACTTTTTTAAGCTGGTCTTGGTAATAATCCAACTGCGCTTGCGTTAGAGTTTGTTTATTGTGACCAATCGTTAACCCTAGTAAAAATAGTTGCAGTACAGTGGCGACGTACCCTTTTGTCACAAAACCAACTTTTTCAATTCCCATTTCAAGATCGATTACTTCATCTACCACCGTTGCAATCGGGCTAGTAACATCACTAGTTAAAGCTAATGTAAAGAGCCCTTCTTTTTTAAGTTTTGCTACAGCGTCAATTGTAGATGCACTCTTGCCACTTTGAGAAACTGCTAAAACAGCATCCACGCTATTTGAAATGCGACCATAGTGGTTGAAGTTATATGGTTCTTCAATCGTAATTGCGATATCGGCAAATTTTTCTAAAGTAACTTTAGCTGCTAAACAGGCGTTGTAAGAAGAACCTGTAGCCAAAATTAACAGATTGTCGATTTTTTCAAAGCCTGAAACTCTTTTTAAAGAAAAATTCGCTAAAATATTTTGCAATGTCGCTTCTTCTTCGTTGATGTAATCCAACATCGTTTCCATCCATTACACCTCCTAGAAAATGCCTACTAATGAACCTAAGATTCCTACCACAGCTAAGCCTAAAAGAATCGTTAATGGCTTCACTTCTTTTTTCAACAGATAGAATACTGCGCCAAAAACACCTAAGCACAAAATTTTCGGTACAATATCATCAAAAATACTTTGGACGGTGACGGCATTTTCACCTGAACCGATTTTCATTGGCAAATTAATATCGATCATCGTTGCAGTCATGCCGCCAACTACCATCAATCCGATAATGGAAGCGCCTAAAGTTAAACTTTCCATCATTCCATTTTCTTGAATTTTCTTTAGAAAGCCCGTCCCTAATTTATAACCCCAGCTAGTTGCCAAGTAGCGGAATAAAATATGCGGAATATTGAAAATCAACAAGAATAAAATCGGGCCTAAAATATTTCCTTGTAATGCTAGAGAAGTTCCTACACCTGTGGCAATCAGACGTAATGTGCCCCAGAAAAATGAATCCCCAATCCCAGCTAAAGGTCCCATTAATGATGTTTTAATACTGTCAATTGCTGAAGTATCAAAATCAGGATCATTGACATTTTCTTCTTCCATTGCCGCATTAATCCCCAAAATTAAGGTCACAATATGTGGGGTCGTATTGAAAAACTCTAAATGACGTTTCAGCGCATCGGCCATTTGCTCTTTAGTTTGATATAATTTTTTTAAAATCGGAATCATCGCGTAAGCATACGCCATATTCATCTGACGTTCATAGTTCCATGAAAATTCCATTTGAAACGAGCGCCAAAATACTTTGCTTAAATCTTTTTTAGTGATTTTTAAATCGGTATTAGAAGTCTTCGTCATCATCAACTACCTCCCCTGTAGTGGCTTGAACTTGTGGACCTTGGTTGCTACGCACATTCATCAAATTGACTACGACAACTGCAACAATCGCACCAAAAATGGCAATACCTGTCACAGGAATTTCTAAATAAGCTGCTAATGCAAAACCTAAGAAGAAGTATGGTGCCACTTTTTTATTAATTAATAAACGAGCTAACATTGCAAAACCTAGGGCTGGAATTAAACCAGTTGCAACGGATAAACCATGTTGGACAAATTCTGGAATCATCGCCAGTAAATTCCCAATTGTTTTACTTCCTACCATAAAGGAAATCATCACGATTAATCCAAGCATTAAAGATAAACCAAAACCTGCGCATAAATGCATTCGCTCAACGCCTTTATAATTTCCTTCAGCAGCATAATCATCGGCTTTGTGGTTCATAATTGGAATTAAAAGTCCCAAGTAAATATTTTTCAAAATCAAAGTTAATGTTGCAATCGGTAAACCAAGTAATAATGCAGTTTCTGTCCCTGCTCCTGCGGTAATCGCAAAAGCCGTTCCTAAGATACCACCGGTCACAACATCAGGTGGAATAGAAGCCCCCACTGAAAATGAACCAATAAATGCTAATTCAAGAGTCGCCCCCATAATAATGCCGGTCTTTACATCCCCTAAAACGATGCCGGTAAATAATCCTGTCACAATTGGTCGGGACAAAAGTGAAGTTCCTAATGCATATTCTGATTGTGCAATAAAAGCGACAATGCCTAATAAAATTGCTTGGACAATCATGTTTTCACTACCTTTCTTTTACAAAACTTCTGTAACGTTTACCTTTTTGTCATTTGGTACTTGGCGAATTTCGACTTCTACACCTTGGGCGACTAATTTTTTCAAAAGCTCTTCTTCTTCAGGCAATACGTTGACTGCTTTGCCAATACTACGGGTTCCTTCTTTGACCTTAGTTCCCCCTAAATTAATTTTTTTAATCTCAGGATAAGCTTCGGCTAATTTGTAAGCATCGCCAATTGATTCAACTACAATGAATAGTTTGTATTTATCGGTCACACCGCTTTGTAAAGCGGCAATAGAATCAGCAATATTTTTAATTACCAATTTCACGCCTTGTGGCTTAGCTAATTTAATCGTTGTTTTACGAACCTCATTATTTGGTACATCATCATTGGCAATTAAAATACAGTCTGCTCCTAAACTTTGGGTCCAAGAAAAAGCAACTTGGCCGTGTAATAAGCGGTGGTCAACGCGGGTTAAAATAATCATCTTTCTTCTCTCCTCTTTAAAAATCTTCTTCTACTACTGTTGTTTGATACGTTAAATTACAAAACTGAATAGCTTCTTTTGAGCTGTCTAAAACACTTGTAATCGTTGTTTTTAATTCCGGTACAACGGTAAACTGCGTTGCAAATTCAATTAGAAATGGTAAATTCATCCCGGCTACTAAGTAAAAATGCTCGCGATTAATGTAGCGTAAGAATTCGTTATTCACGCTACCACCAAACAAGTCTGTCACGACGACGACTTCTGCACCTTCATTTTGCTGCATTAGTTCATCGACAGCTTTTGTCAAATCGAAGTCTTCTGTTATGTAACAATCTAAAGTCGTTATATTGTCATTTTTGCCACAGATTAATTCCAACGAGCTTAAAATACCCGAAGCAAATTTTCCGTGGGAAGCTAAAATCATTTTTCTTTCCATTTCCTTCACCTCATTTCCTACACCAAAATAAAAGCAAGTTGCGTGCCAACTTTAGTGGCAGCAACTTGCTTTTATTAAAAATCTTCATCAATTGGCGTATTGTCAACCTTTTGATAAACAATGTCATAAATGTAAGCAATTTCTGAATCAGGGATTTTGACACTGTAATCGTTTTCTATGACACTAAATGCATTCTTAATGGCAACCAAGGCTAGTTTTTGACACTGGTATAATGTTTCATAACCAGCATAGGTATCAATCGGAATATTGCGAATAAGGCGCTCAATTAAACAACTGACATGAACATACAGCGCTAATTTTTTGGCGTTACTAATAACGACCCCACTATTGGCTTCTAGTTCCCGCATAAAAATTTCGATTTCTCCCATTACTTTTTCGGTATCTAAAATCGTCACAGAATCAATGACTTTTTCTAAAGAGAAATTACGAATGACGTTTGTATTAAACGTTGCATTTTCTAGCGGGGTTAAACAAGTACTTAACCATTCGGATAATAGCTGATTTTCATCACCAGAAATTAATTCTTCTAAAGATAGATAAGGAATGTCTGCAATCTCTGGGTCAGAAGTTCCGATAATACCTAAAACATCATACATCGAAAAAATCGTCTCATTTTTCTTTTGTTCTTTTAACACATCGTACTCATAAGGAAAAATTTTCAGTTCTACAGAAGCCGGCAGACTTTTTTCTAACAATTGACTAATATGGGTCGCCGTGCCAATTCCAGTTAAACAAGTAGTAATTAAGGCTTTCATTTTATTTTCTGCTGGATAGATGATTTCCCAATTCAGCGGTGTCTGTTGGGCCGCAGTTTCAATCATTTCTGCTAATGGCGCGGCCTTTTGTAAGTTTTCCCCGACGGCAATTGCTAAAGGCGTTGTGACATTATTCATAATGACAACAGGGGCGGTAATTTGTTTAGGGAAAAATTGATAAATTTCTTTTAATGACCCCATATCCACTAAAATGACTAAACCATTGGAAACATCATGATTCTCACTGTAATCCAAAATTTCTTCGGCAATTTGTTGGGGAGTGACATCTAGTGGCATATCAAAAGAAGCAAAGATATCTTTTGCTAAAAATCGATTGGCAACATTGGCAATACTACTGGCCGTGGCATAACCATGGGCCACAATAATACCTCTAGGGATCCCCAATTCTTTTTGCCAATCTGCCCGATTTAAATAAATTGTCAGCAAAATACAGTCCATCTCTGAAATCTCCAAATCCAATTTCGGTTGGCACAATTCCAGAAGCCGTTTGACGTATTGGTAGCTGGCTGCGTATTTGGTTGCTACTTGTTGTTCTAACTCTTTAATTAACCCTAAAATTGCCACATCTTCTGGGTACCACTTGCCTGCCCCTCGTTGGAACAAATAGTAACTAATCGCGTACACCGCATTGCCGTTAAATTTGATTTGATAGGCACTTTCCATTTGTTTAAAAGTTTCTCTAATATATTGGGTTAAATAAATCAGCATCTCTTGTTTTTGCTGGCGATCAGTTTCAAAGAGTAAAAAATCAAATAGTGTTTCAACTTCTTGTTTTAATTGCTCTTCACAAGCTGTCAGTTGCTGCTGTTTAGAAAACTCGGTGATAATCCGGTCAAAAGTTGCAATCACCCGTTGTTGTTGGGGATGATTTTTTTCTAAAAGTTGGGTAATCGTAGTATTTTCCGTGATTACCGTATCTTTTTGAATAATAGTTTGTAGATTTTCTGTTGCCGGTAATAGTAATTTTTCCGGTAATTGATAAATTGTCACTTTAATTTCTGGTGCTTGCTTTTGTTCGGCAAAAGCTTTTGCTACGGTGACCTTGACCGTATTTTTCAACTCCCCAATATTGCCTTTAAAGCTACTACTGGTAAGCAAAGTTAAGACTTGACCGCTAACTTTTAGTGGTCGTTTGATTTTTCTTACTTCACTTAATAAAAATGAATAAACCAATTCCAAGCGCTCATTGCGACTGCGGGCATTAATTGGTGGCAGTGTCACTTGAATGGGAATGCGGCGCATAAAAGTCGTTAAAAAACTACTTTCCAAATCTTCTGTCGTAGCAAAAAACAAGCGCGTTTTCACTTTAACCGGCTGATTTGTAGCCCCCATGGGATAAATGATACCTTGATCCAGATAAGTAAAGAGCTTTTCTTGTCCTTCTGCATTCAAGCGATGTACTTCATCTAAAAATAAAATCCCCTCATCTGCCGCTTCAAAAGCACCAATTTTATCACTGTCAGCACCAGTGTAAGCTCCTTTTACATGACCAAATAAATTACTCGTTAAAAGTTCTGGATTATTAGCATATTGAGCGCAATTTAGCGTAATTAGCGGCGCATCTTCTTTAATTAATTCATTTTCTAAACAATATTTATGAATTAGACGAACTAAAAAACTTTTGCCCGTGCCGCTTTCACCGGTGATTAAAGTTGGTAACCCATTGTCAGGGTAGTAAAGTGCGGTTTTGATCTGTTCGACAGCCCGACTTAAACTTTTATCATGGCCAATTAAAAGCGAAAATAAATCTTTTTGTTGTTCAAATAGCGGTTGCTCTTTTAAAATTTCTTCACTACTTTGGTAAAAATTATTCCGCAACAAGAAAAATTCTTTTTCAAAAGCTTCTTTATGAAAATAATAAACCGGTCGCGAATTAATTTTCACTAAAATTCCCGCTTCATTTAATTGATTTAGATAGTGGCTAATCGTATTACGTTTTACCGCAAAAATTTCGGCTAGTTTTTGGGCAGTAAAAACTTCACTTAAATGGTGAAGATCAATAAAAGCCGTCTGATTTTCTAAATATGTTACCAATTCTTCTTTCATCATTATCCCCACTTATTTTCTTTACTGTTGTTTTAAACGTTTTCAGTTTTAGCCACAATGTACCACAAAAAAAGACAGTAACTTAACTAGTTTCCGCCTTTTTTTAGTGAATATTAATAAAACGATATATAATGTTATGCAACTTCTCTATTCATTAAAAAATTGCAATAGTACGTCATAGACATCTTCTTTTTGGTACTCGTTTAATACTTCATGTTTCATCCCTGGCATCTCGACACTCTTAACATTGTGATAACCAATTTTATTTAGCGTAGCGATGGTATCGGCTAACCCTTTTTTACCACCTGTAATTTTTACATCTTCTGCACCCACCACACTTAGAATCGGCAATTGCGGATTTTGACATTGAAAAGCAGGGTAGTTTTTTAGCTGATAGTCCCCTTCCCAAATCGTCAGTAGGCTACGTACCGGATAAATCGGCACCATTTTTTCATCTTGCTGGCACTGTAAATTATTCACCGGATTATTACTTAGCCAATCATGCTCTACCCCCATATTGCCAGAAAGCCAGTTTAATAATTTGTTTTGTTTATCTTTTTCATTAAAGCGTAAAAATAGCTTACCCGCTACAATCCCTAAAGGAACAACAGGAACGTAATTTGCGGTCCCCGTTAATGCCACTTTAGCAATACGCGCATCATTTTTTTGTAAATAATTACGCGCAATGATCGAACCAAAAGAATGACCAAACAAATAAAGCGGTAAGTTAGGATATTTGGTTTGAATAAAGTCACTAATAATTTCTTGATCTTTAATTAACACAGGAAAACTTGCCATAATACCAAAAGGATCTGCCTTAGAAGTCGATTCGCCGTGGCCGCGATTGTCGGATAAAATCACGATAAAATGATGCGCTGCCAAAAATTTAGCAAAAGGCAAATAACGTTCCTTATACTCCAACGCACCATGAATAATTTGAATAATCGCTTTTGGCTGTGCTGCTGTCAAAACAACTAGATCCAACTTCGTTCCGTTATCGGTATTAATTTTATAGTACTCCATCTAAAAGCCAACTTTCTGTAGGTTAGTTATTTAAACTATACAAATAAAGTCTACTTTTGCCAAGCTGACAATAAGAAAAGCAAAATGTAGTGGGTAACTCTTTGGAAAA
>NZ_JXKG01000015.1 GCF_001885735.1 Enterococcus canintestini
CGTGGCGAGTACCACGACTAACTTGTCTATAAAAAGATGAGATTTTTGTAAAATTAACTTTCTTCTGTTAAATTTTAATTATAGTTGTAAAGAGTCAACGGTTGAATGCAACTGTTGACTCTTTTATTCGTTTCATACTAAGTAGTTCTAAATTTAGTTACAATGCTAATTTATGCGTGAAGTTTTTAGTAAAAAAATTTAGTAACTTTTATTGGTAACGTTAAGCCTGAGAAAATAAAAGCTCGTTTTTTAGAAAGGAGTCATTATGTCAATTTCGTATGGTATTGTCAGTACAGCGTCAATTGTTCCCCGTTTTGTAGCCGGAATTCGTGCTAGTCAAGAAGGAAAGGTTTCAGCCATTGCTTCAAGAGAACTTGCTAAAGCACAAAAAGTTGCCACAGAACTTAATATTCCTAAAGCTTATGGTAGTTATGCCGAAATGTTTGCCGATCAAGAAATTGATATCATCTATATTGCCACTTACAATAAAGGCCATTTTGAAACTGCTAAACAAGCTTTAATGGCAGGAAAACCGGTTTTATTGGAAAAACCTTTCACTTTGTCTGCAGCTGAAGCAAAAGAATTATTTGCCTTAGCCAAAGAAAAAAAACTTTTTTTAATGGAGGCCCAAAAAGCAGTTTTTCTACCGATTACTTTAGCGGTGAAAAAAGCAATTCAGGCTGGGAAAATTGGGGAGATAAAATTGATGCGTTCGCTTACTTCTTACCCTCATATTGACCATGTTAAATGGTTCCCAAGTCTTGAAGCTGGTGGGGGGACTTTACATGGTTCTGGAAGCTATCCCCTTCATTACATGCATTTTATTACGGATGAAAATTATCAAAACGTAAAAGGAAATGCAGTAATGCCAAAGGGAAGGTCTGATAAACAAAGTGATTTGAGTTTGAAATTTGGTGAGACTATTTTGGCCAATATTTTTATCACGACTGAATTTGGTACAGATAATGGGATGACAATTTATGGTACCAAAGGCCGAATTGAGATTCCTAATTTTTGGAAGACACAAGTCGCCACTATTTATACTAATGAAGGAAGAGAAGATTTGCATATTCCTTTTAGCAGTGAATTTGCTTTTGAAGTAGATCATGTCAATGAATGTTTAAAACAAGGCTTATTAACTAGTCCTGTGATGACCCCATCTTTAACCATTGAAACGGTGGAATTAGTGGAAAACCAATATCAAAAATGGCTCAATGAATAGTCAAAAAGCTCCTAGCGGTTAAGCAAATGAATTTTTGTTAACCGATAGGAGCTTTTTTGGTAGAAAGAAAGAGCTGTTTTCAAAAAGAGGACGTTGTGTTTTCTTATTGCCGGCATTTTGAACTAGCTCTCTGCGGCAATAAGCTAAAATTTGAAGAAATTTGAAAAAGCAATTTATTAAAATTCCATCTTATTGCTTGAGAGCTGGACGAGTTCATGAAGCTTTCTATGTTCTATTTTTTAATGGAATTTTGGCGCGGAAAATGACACCTTTAGGATTTAAGTCATGGACAGTCAGCTTGCCGTGATGTTCTTTAACAATTTGTTGTGCGATAGCTAGTCCTAGACCAAAACCACCACTATTTTTATTGCGGGAACGTTCTTCCCGATAAAATCGTTCAAAGATTTGTTGTTTATCTTCATCACTAATGTTCGCCCCAGTATTACGCACCTCTAGTAGCCAATCATCATGGGTAATCTGGGAAAGCAGGATGATTTTATCTTTTTCTTGTGTGTATTTTAGTGCATTGTCTAAAAGAATCACTAGGAGTTGATGAATCTTTTTTTCGTCGACTAGCACGTTTTCGTTGGCGTAATTTTCTAAAATAAAAAATTTATTTTCTAAATTGGCAATTTCTTGAAACGGTTTAGCTAGTTGGGTAATAAAAGGTTGTGTTTGCAAATTGTTTAAAGCTAGCGTTGTTTCGTTGGCGTCACTTCTGGCAATTGTTAGTAAGTCGTTTGTTAAAGAAGTCAGTCGTCTGGTTTCATTTAAGGCTTGGGCAATGGGTTCAGACTGCTCTAAAATCGTTTCGTTTGGTGTGGTAAACAACTTTTGTAAACTATTTTGAATAATTGTAAGAGGGGTCCGTAATTCATGGGAAGCATTTTCGACAAATTCTTGTTGCTTTTGCCATGCTTTAATAATCGGCGCCATATTTTTTTTAGAGATAAAATAACTGACAGCTAACGAAATTAGCCAAAAAATAACCATACACATAATTAAAATGGTTTTGAAAGTTCGTAAAGACTCATCAATTTGATCAGTGTTTTCCAACAGTTGAATATAAGCAACATCTTCTTGTGGCGTGTCTAGTTTGCGCGTGATCGAACGAAAATGAAGGGTTTGATCATTATTTTTTACGTTAACAGTTTGAATCGTCGCTAAATTGTTGACTGATAGTTTCAAATTCTGTAGTTCGGTAAATCGACCTCCCAAGACAGCTTTATTTAAAATTTTACCATCAGCACTCCACAAAATTATTTGCGAGTTAAAGCGGTTGTTACGGTTTCCTAAAGGTGGTAGATCTGATTTTTGCATTAAGAAAGGATTATCTTCTTTTAGTCGGGTAATCTCTGTTGTAATCGTACGCTCATCTTGGCTAATATTTTTTAAAGATTCATCAGTTTGACGATAAGCTGAGCTTTGTAGCAGCTGTAACACAATAAGTCCTAACAAAAGAAAAATAAGCGCAAATGCGCCAGCGTTTAGTAAAAAGAATTGGCGGCGTTGTTTTTTTGAAATTTCTGTATTCATCTTTTACCCCTGTTCTTGCAACAAATAACCGACATTTCGCAACGTTTTGAAGTCATTGGCAACACCAGTTGGCTTTAAATGTTTACGTAAATTACTCATATACACTTCTACCACTGTAATGGTCGTATCTGAATCAAATCCCCAAATACGATCAAAGATTTGTTCTTTCGTTAAAATGACGCCCTTATTTTGAATAAAGTAAACGAGCAGTTCAAATTCTTTTCCTTGAATAGGTAAAACAGTTTCTTGGAAAGTCACTTGATTACTTTGTAAGTTACAACTAATCGGACCATAAGTTAAACTGCTCTCTTCATATAAGCCTAAGGAGCGCTTTAACAATGCTTTTACCCGTAACAATAATTCTTCGCGGTAAAAAGGTTTTGTCAGATAATCGTCGGCTCCTTTTTGAAAACCAGTTACTTTATCATCAATGCCATCTTTAGCCGTTAAAATCAAAACAGGCGTCTGAATATTTTGTGCCCGTAGCTGGGCTAAGACTTCATAGCCGTTTATTTCTGGCAGCATTAAATCTAATAAAATGACATCATAAATATTACTTTGTGCTTCAAATAAGCCTGTTTCCCCATCAAAAACTTGGGTGATTTCGCCTAAAGGCTGGATAATTTCTTTTATATTATCAGATAGTGTCTGTTCGTCTTCGACAATGAGTAGTTTCAGCATAATCTTCACCTCGTGTTTATTTTATCATGTTTACCCTAAATGAAACTTAATTTACTTTTTTTAAATCTCTGATTGGCTTTAAGCTAGATTTAAGCTCGTGTAAATAAGCTAGGGTTACAACACATCAAAAATAACTGGAGGACATAAAATGAACTTTTTAAAACGGGCTTATCAAAGTCTTTGGGCCAAAAAAGGCCGCAGTATTTTATTAATTGCTGTTTTTGCAGCGATTCTAATTTTTGTTTTAGCTGGCCTAACAATTAAAAGTGCAACAGAAGTAGCGAGTGAAAATGCTAAAAAAAGCGTAGGCGCAACTGTTACGCTTGCGACAAATCGCCAAGGGATGTTTAAAGCAGATAATGACAGTACTACTAGTGAAAGTGAAAAACCAGATCCTAGTAGTTTTGAAATGACACCAGTGAAATTAAGTGACGCTAAAAAAATTGCAGCTTTATCTGGGGTGAAGTCTTACTCCTTTGAAGTCAGTACCTCAGCTGATAAAAGTAGTGGCATTGAGCCGATTTCTAGTGAGAGTGAGCAAAGTAGTGAAGATTCTGATAGTGAAGAATCTGCTAATGGTCCAGCCGGTCAGATGCCAGGTGGAAAAGCTCAAATGTCACAAGGAGACTTTCAGATTACTGGTGTTTTAGAAAGTAGTGCGTATTCTAGTTTTGCTGCTGGGACGGCCAAAATTACAACAGGAGAGGCGTTAACACAAGCAGATGAGAATAGTAATAATGTTTTAATTGAGTCTTCTCTTGCACAAGCCAATGATTTAACAGTCGGTGATACGTTCAAAGTAAAAGATAGTGATGATAAAGACGTTACCGTTAAAGTCAAAGGAATTTATGAAACAAGTGATAGCGGAACAAGCATGGGGATGCGTTTTAACTTTATGAATCCAGCTAATACGATTTTCACTTCTTATACCTTAGCCAATGAGTTAAAAGGTAGTGATGCAACCGATACGATTGACTCGGCTGTTTATGATTTATCTGATCCAAAAGAAATGGATAGTTTTGTGAAAGAAGCTAGCAAATTAATTGATACGGACACGTATAGCTTACAAACCAATGATCAAATGTATCAACAAATGTTACAGCCATTAAATAATGTCGCGAGTTTTGCTAAAAATATTATTTTGCTAGTAGCAGCTGCCGGTGTCATTATTTTGACTTTAATCGTAATGTTAACAATTCGTGAACGTCGTTATGAAATCGGGGTGCTGTTGTCATTGGGAGAATCACGTTTTAAAGTTATTTTACAATTCTTTAGTGAAATTTTCGTTTGTATGCTTTTTGCCTTAGTGATTGCAACATTTAGTGGCAATGTCGTTGGGAATGCGGTTGGCAATCAGCTACTAGCCCAACAAAGTGAAACAACAGAAGTGGCTAATACTAACATGGGGCCTGGTGGGAATGCACAAGGTGAAAAACCAGATGGACAAACAATGCAAGCTCCAAATGGCAATAAAGGGCCAGGGATGCAACGTGGCTTTAATAATGCGTTACAAACAAGTGAAGCTGTAAAAGAACTAAAAATTAGTGTCTCCCCAACTGAAATTGCTAGTTTAGCCGCAATGGGCTTATTTATCAGTATGTTTGCTATTTTATTAGCAAGTGTTGGAATTTTACGTTTAAATCCGAAAAAGATTTTAGTTTCGTAAAGCCAAATTAATAATTAATGGAGGAAACCACAAATGATGCTAACAACAGAAGATTTAGGCTATTGGTATGAACCAGATGGCCCTTTATTTGAAGACGTAAACTTGAATTTTGAAGCAGGTAAACTTTACGCAATTTTAGGGAGTAGCGGTTCAGGTAAGACGACCTTTTTATCCTTAATTACAGGATTAGACGCGCCAAAAGCAGGAAAAATTTTATATAATAATCAATCTTTAAAAGAAATTGGGTTACAGGAATATCGCCGTAAAGATGTTTCCATTGTTTTTCAAGCTTATAATTTACTACCTTATATGTCTGCGGTGGATAATGTTTTAACGGCAATGGCAATTGCTAAAACCCAACAAAGCGATCCTAAGGCTTATGCGTTAGATAATTTGGCGCAAGTGGGTATTACCAATGATTTAGCCCATAAAAAAGTAACGCAACTTTCTGGGGGGCAACAACAACGAGTGGCAATTGTGCGGGCGTTATGTTGTGATCATGGTTTAATTGTCGCAGATGAACCAACAGGAAACTTAGATGAGAGCACTTCAAAAGATATTGTTGCCTTATTTCAAAAAATTGCCCATGAACAAAATAAATGTATTATTTTAGTTACCCATGAACAAGAAGTAGCAGCAGCTTGCGATGCGGTTTACGAATTAAAGAATAAAGAATTTCACGAGCTTATTCGTTAGACCATTTCGTATCTAATGAGTAAATGTAGCCCACACTCCTTATTTGCTAAAAAAATAATTATCCCTCATACTAAATGAGAAGATTGTAATTGCAAGCATAAAGGAGAAAAAAGATGCGCTTTATAGTGGATGGTGATGGTTCACCGGTAAAAAAAGAAGTGATTGCTTTAGCCAAAAAGTATCATAAAAAAGTGTTAATTGTAACCAGTGTCGATCATTATACAACAGAAACCTATCCAGATTTTGTTCAGTTTATTTATGTAGATAAAGGAGCCGATAGTGCGGATTATCGCATTGTAAAAGAAATTAAATCAGATGATTGGGTAATTACCCAAGATTATGGTCTGGCTTCATTAGTTTTGCCAAAAGGCGCACGGGTTTTTCATCATAATGGTAAAGAATATTTACCTGAAACAATCGATCAACTATTAGAGCAACGTTATTTAGGCGCACAGTTAAGAAAAGCTGGGCAGCGCACAAAAGGACCCAAAGCTTTTACCCCAGCAGATCGACAGGCTTTTACAAATATGATGGAACAACAACTCATAAAAGAGGTAAATTAAAAAAGCTCCTATTAGTAGAGTTTGTGACAAAAGTCTTGTCACAAACTCTTTTTTTTTAAATAAACGTTGGGACAGAAGCAGCTTTTGTCACAACCTTGAAGGTTACTCACTTATTTTTTGAAACGACGATAGAGGTAGCCAATTGCTAATAACAAAATCGTTATAAAGGCTGCTGTATAGCCAAATATGCCTAAATTATCAACAAAGCTGGGTTGTGCATCTGGGCTTGAAACCACCAATAAAGAAGAACTTAAAATTACCGCGGCCAAGACTACGGCGATGACGATCCGATTGACCATTGCCTCTAGGCGATCTAAAATTTGCTTTTGATCATTAATTTCTAAGTTGACGCGACTTTTACCGTTACTGACAGTATCAAGGGCATTACTGATTTTTTCTGGCAATTTAGGTAAATTGCGTAAGTTTTTAAATAACGTTAAACCTTGTCGCTTGGCTTCTTCTTTTAAATCGAATTGTTTGAAAAAATATTTTTGAGCAAAATTTTGTAACACTTCCATCATTGAAAGTTCAGGATCTAATTCTTCCACAACACCTTCTAAAGTACCAAAGGCTTTAATTAACATAGTGACAGACTGATCCATTTGGAGGTTATTCGCATGACAAATGCCGATAACTTGGCTTAGGACTTGTTGTAAATCAATTTCTTTAAGTGAAAGATGATAGTATTCGCTTAAAAATTCCTCCAGCTCATCATGAAAACGGTATTCATCAAATGGTCCTTCTTGCCGACATAAACGCAAAACAGCTTGGGCTACGGCAGCTGTATCTTGAGTATAAAGAGCAATTACGGCATCGGTTAACTTCCCTCTTAACGTATTGTTTAAATTTCCCATCATACCAAAATCTAAGTAGATGACGCGATACGGCGGTAAGTTTTTTGGTGTTTGCCAAGTAGCTTCGTAGCCAAAAGGACCAAAGCGGCCAACTCGTTCTTTAGGAATATTTTCAGAACTAGAAATCATTTGTAAAAAAAGATTGCCAGGGTGTGGATCAGCATGAAAAAAACCATCTTCAAAAACTTGTTTCATAAAAGATTCGACTAACAATAAGCCAATTTTTTTCTTTAATTCCTTATTAGTGACGCTACCATAGGCGATGGCCTCTTTGGGGGCGTCAATTAAATAGCGTAAGCTTTTGCCGGGCATGAATTCTAAAACGATAACTTTTTTGGTACAGTATTCGTGAAAAACTTGAGGAACTTTTACTTCCCGCCAATTATTATTGTTTTTATAAAAACGATCGGCATTTTGGCTTTCCTTTAAAAAATCAGTTTCATTATCTAAAGAAGTGCGTACTTCTCTTAAAACGCTCCGCAAATCAATAACGCTCGTTTCAGGGATTTTTGAAATTAAGGGAATCGCTTTTTCAAATAAGGCTAAATCAACATTAATTGCCTCAATAATACCAGGGTGTTGTACTTTAACAATGACTTTTTGTCCATTTTTTAAGGTAGCTTTATGAGCTTGACCAATGGATGCAGAAGCAAAAGCTGTTTTTGTAAAGTCACTAAAAATCTCTGTCAGAGCAAAGCCCCATTCATTTTCTAAAAGTGTTTTTACTTTACTAAAATCATCACTTTTCACATTATCTTGTAAACTTTTAAATGCTTTAATATAGTCTTTTGAGAGTAAGTCAGTGCGCACAGATAGCATCTGGCCAATTTTAATAAAGGTCGGTCCCAATTCTTCAAAAGCAGTACGAACTGCTGCGGGATTTTTTTGTTGGCTAAAATTTTGAATGACTTTATACTTAGTAAAGACTGTGATGATGGTTTGTAGCCGTTTCTTTTTAGAAATTTCTTGGCTCACTTTTACACCTCCTTATGTATATGGCGCTTTTAAATCAAACAAGGTTTCTTTTCTTCTATGGTACTGTTTAAACGTTTTTGTGACAAATAATTCAGCCAGATAAGCAGGAGAAACTAGCATTTCCCGCTTGTTTTAGAAAGAATAGTTTTCTGCCTTCAGTTACTAGTTTGGAAATAATATGTCGTAAAGGGCATTTTTGTGCTAAAATGTGAGAGATAAAAAGATGTGAGTTGATCACGGGAGGAAATACTTTTGAAAATCGTATTATTATATGGCGGTCGCAGTGCCGAGCATGATGTTTCAATTCTTTCAGCTTTTTCTGTGCTGAATGCTATTTACTACGACTACTATCAAGTCCAACTAGTTTTCATCACAAAAGATGGCAAGTGGGTCAAAGGACCGTTGCTGACGGAAAAACCAAAAAATGATTCTGTACTAAAATTAACATGGGACACAGAAGATGCTACTGGTGAAATTATTTCACCAAGTACGATTAAAGAAGAAAATGCGGTTGTCTTTCCGTTATTACATGGACCAAATGGCGAAGACGGAACGATTCAAGGTTTCTTAGAAACTATTGATATGCCTTATATTGGTGCAGGTGTTTTAACGAGTGCTTGTGGCATGGACAAAATCATGACCAAATATATTTTACAGGCTGCCGGAATTCCGCAAGTACCTTATGTGCCAGTTTTGAAAAATTTGTGGAAAGAAAATCCCAAACAAATTTTTGAACAATGTGAAGGTACATTATTATATCCAATGTTTGTGAAGCCAGCTAACATGGGTTCTTCAGTGGGAATTTCAAAAGCTGAAAACAGAGAAGAATTACAAAATGCCTTACAAGAAGCCTATAAATACGATACAAGAGCGATTGTAGAACAAGGCATTGAAGCGCGCGAGATTGAAGTTGCTATTTTAGGAAATGAAGATGTCCGTACAACTTTAGCAGGTGAAATTGTCAAAGATGTCGCTTTTTATGACTATAATTCTAAATATATCGACAACCAAATTGTCATGCAAATTCCAGCGGAAGTGACAGATGATGTACAGCAAAAAGCACAGGAATTTGCCAAAAAAGCTTACGTTATGTTAGGTGGCAGTGGTTTGTCTCGTTGTGATTTCTTTTTAACCAATAAAAATGAATTGTTTTTAAATGAATTAAACACAATGCCCGGGTTCACCCAGTACAGTATGTATCCTTCACTATGGGAAAAAATGGGGCTAAAATATGGTGACTTAATTGAAGAATTGATTCAATTAGCACTAAAACGTTATGAACAACGGCAAAGCTTTTTAACCGACGTGAAATAAAGAAAAGGTGAGATGATTCTTTGCAGAACATCTCACCTTTTTTATGATACAAAAAGGCTAGTTTAGTTTTTAGTTAAAAGTTTAGCTTAATTTTTTAGGAATATGTTTAGAATGGAGCAGAAAATGAATTTAACAATTAAAGAGATTGCAGCTTTATTTGAGCAAGTAGAAATTCGCGATGAATCACTTATTTCAAGTGTTGAATTTGACAGTCGTAAGATTACAAGTGGTGGTTTATTTGTTCCTTTAGCTGGTGAACGAGATGGCCATGACTTTGTCGCTGCCGCAAAAGAAAACGGGGCAGTCGCAACATTTTGGAGTCGAGATTTAAAAGATGCGCCATCGGATATGGTTGTCATTTTAGTTGCTGATGTTTTAGCGGCATTGCAAACTTTAGCACAGTACTATTTGCAAAAGGTCAATCCAAAAGTTGCGGCAATTACAGGCAGTAACGGAAAAACAACAACAAAAGATATGACCGCTGCGGTAATGGCGACGCAATTTAATACTTATAAAACACAAGGCAACTATAATAACAATATCGGCATGCCTTATACGATTTTGCATATGCCAGCAGATTGCGAAGTTTTGGTATTGGAGATGGGGATGGACCATGCAGGAGAATTAACAGAACTTTCTTTATTAGCTCAACCAGATGCTGCGGCAATTACAATTATTGGTGAAGCTCACATTGAAAATTTAGGTTCTCGTGCCGGGATTGCCAAAGCAAAAATGGAAATTACTGCGGGATTAAAACGGGATGGCTTGTTGGTAATTCCCGCTGATGAACCTTTATTAACGCCACTTATTGCTGATTTGCCTCAAGAAATCACTACTTTTGGCTTAGATAGAGGCGATTTAACAGCAACTATTACAAAAGAGGATAAAGCTAAAACAACATTTATGATTCAAAAGACAAAATACACGATTCCCGTTATTGGAGGGTATAATGTCAAAAATGCATTGATTGCGTATGCTTTAGGAAAATATTTTGGTGTCTCTTTAGCAAATATTAAACAAGGATTAGCTAAATTTCAATTAACTAAAAATAGAACAGAGTGGCTGACAGCTAAAAATGGTGCTCAAATTTTAAGTGATGTGTATAACGCCAATCCAACTGCTATGGGATTAGTCTTAGATACAGTCGCTAATTTAAAAACAGACGGACGTAAATTAGCAGTCCTAGCGGATATGTTGGAGTTGGGTCCTGATTCAAAAAAAATGCATGCGAAGATGGCACATCATATTGATGACCGCTTCAGTGTCATTTTCTTATACGGCAGTGAAATGAAATCTTTATTTAATGCTTTAACGCAAATGGATAGTCACTTAATGGTCTATCATTTTGATAAAGAAAATAAGGCAGAGTTACTTAAAATGGTGCAAGCGGAGTTGAGACCTACTGATACCATTGTTTTAAAAGGAAGTAATGGCATGGGACTAACAGAAGTGGTGGCCGCTTTGATTTAAAAACTAGTATTATTAATTTATTTTGCAGAATAGAATTGAAAACTTGCTGAAAATTTCATTCTATGTTAAAATGACACGATACCGAAAATCAAGGGTAAAGTGAATCTCACTTTTTGAAGTTAAGAGGACGGTACAAAAGTAGACAATGAATGAGCAAAAGCAGTGTTACTGCTTTGTGAGTGAACTCAGCTTTTTGATTGTGCCTCTTTTGGCCTTCCTCTTTTGCTATTTGGCAGCAGGCTGCCGAGAGTTATTTTCGGTAGAGGGCATCAAATACATTAGATAAGAACCACATCTCAAGGAGGAAACTTTTGAAATTTAACGAACTTAATTTATCACCTGAATTATTGCAATCTGTCGAACGGGCCGGCTTTGAAGAAGCAACCCCTATTCAAGAAGCAACAATTCCTCTAGCACTAGCAGGACGCGATGTAATCGGCCAAGCACAAACAGGTACTGGTAAAACAGCCGCTTTTGGTCTACCAATGTTGGAAAAAATCGATACCAACAATCACACATTGCAAGGTCTTGTTATTGCTCCTACCCGCGAACTTGCGATTCAAACGCAAGAAGAATTGTACCGTTTAGGACGGGATAAAAAAATTCGCGTTCAAGCCGTTTATGGTGGCGCTGATATTGGCCGCCAAATCCGTGGCTTAAAAGATCGTCCCCATATTGTTGTTGGGACACCTGGTCGGATGCTTGACCACATTAACCGTCACACATTGAAATTAGGAACAGTTCGGACATTAGTCTTAGACGAAGCAGACGAAATGTTGAATATGGGCTTTTTAGAAGATATCGAAAAAATCATCTCCCAAGTTCCTGCAGAACGCCAAACTTTACTATTTTCTGCAACGATGCCCCCAGCTATTAAAAATATTGGCGTGAAATTTATGAAAGATCCTGAACATGTGCAAATCAAAGCTAAAGAAATGACTGCAGACTTGATTGATCAATATTATGTTCGGGCCAAAGATTTTGAAAAATTCGATGTTATGACACGTTTATTAGACGTTCAAACGCCAGAACTTGCAATTGTGTTTGGTCGGACAAAACGTCGGGTAGATGAATTAGCCCGTGGTTTAGAGACTCGTGGCTATCGTGCAGAAGGCATTCATGGTGATTTATCACAACAAAAACGGATGAGCGTTTTGCGTGCGTTTAAATCTGGTCAATTAGATATTTTAGTTGCTACAGACGTTGCTGCCCGTGGTTTAGATATTTCCGGGGTTACACACGTTTATAACTACGATATTCCTCAAGATCCTGAAAGTTACGTTCACCGTATTGGTCGTACCGGTCGTGCCGGTAAAGGTGGCATGTCAGTTACTTTTGTCACACCAAATGAAATGAGTTACTTACATGTTATTGAAAACTTAACGAAAAAACGGATGTCTCCATTACGTCCACCAACCGAAAAAGAAGCCTTTAAAGGTCAATTAGGGGCTGCCGTACAACAAATTGAAGACGGCTTAAAAGAAAACGGTTTGGAACGTTACATGACTACCGCTGAAAAACTAATTGAAGGCTATGATCCAGAAGTTTTAGTTGCTTTATTGCTAAAAACGATTGCCAAAGATCCCGCAGATGCTGTGCCGGTGAAAATTACACCAGAGCGTCCTTTACCAAGTGGTAAAAAAGGGTTTAATAAAAACAATCGTCGTGGTGGCGGTGGGGGTAACAACCGCAACCGCAAAGAAGGTGGCAATTACCGTAATAAAAATAAAAATAGCCACTACAATAAAGAAGGCCAAAAACGCAACGATCGCCGTCGCGATGACCGTCGCCAAAATGATGGTGGCAGTAAGCGTAATTTCGTTATTCGGAATAACCAAGATTAAGCCAATCGATCTAAAAGCAACGAGTCAAACTAAATTGATTCGTTGCTTTTTATTTATTAACAAAAATATAAATTTTTATTTAGCAAATCTTTCCCATTTTTTATCAAAAAAGGGTTTACATAAGGCTGTTGTTTGCGTTACGCTTGAGTTTGAACAAAATTCACATTATAATAATCTGTTACAGTTTTTTGAAAGATGTGAAGTCTTTTGATGGTTTTTCTCGCAACATTTGGTAGAATAATACTAGTAAAAAATTAACGCTTAGGATTTTAGGATAATTGCGATACGGGAGTCTATAAATGATAAGAGGAATCGGCATTGACGCTGTTGAATTAAGTCGAATTAAAAAGATTATCACCGAAAAGCCACAGTTTGCCAGTCGCGTTTTAACGCCCAAAGAATTAGCGATTTTTAAAGGGTTGTCCCTTAAAAGACAAATAGAATTTTTAGGTGGCCGCTATGCCTGTAAAGAAGCATTTTCTAAAGCTTGGGGCACAGGGATTGGGAAAGTGACTTTCAAAGAGCTGGAAATCCTTCCCGATGCACTAGGAGCCCCCACAATGACTGCTTCACCTCATAAAGGACAGGTTTTTGTTAGTATTACGCATACTGATGAAATGGCATTTGCGCAAATTTTATTAGCAGAGTAATGTTTTTTAGGATAGAAAGAAGGAAAAAAGCTTGGTTACATCGATTCATCGCCCAACTAAAGCAATCATCAATTTAACGGCTATTACCCAAAATACTGAGAATATTATCCAAAAATTACCGCCTCAAATGAACCTTTTTGCAGTCGTCAAAGCTAATGGTTATGGACATGGTGCCGTAGCTGTAGCTAAAGCTGCTTTAAAAGGTGGCGCCAATGGTTTTTGCGTCGCTACGATTGATGAGGGAATCGAATTGCGAGAAGCTGGTATCACCCAGCCTATTTTAATCTTAGGGGTAGTGCAAGCAAGCTATATCCAATTGCTGAGTGAATATGATTTAGCTTTTCCAGTAACAACGTTGGAATGGATAAATGAAGTAGCAACACTACTAAAAGTAGAGCAGTTGCCACGGCCGTTAAAAGTTCACTTAAAAGTTGATACTGGAATGGGCCGAATTGGTTTTTTGGCATCAGAAAGTGTCAATGAAGCAGTTCAATTAATGGAGTCTATCCCGCAAATAGAATGGGAAGGGATTTTTACTCATTTTGCCACTGCTGATCAAGCTGATAAAACCTATTATGAGACTCAAAAACATCGCTTTTTAACTATTTTGGAACAATTACCCTACCGTCCTCTTTATATTCACGATAGTAATAGCGCTACTGCCCTATGGCATGAGCCGGTGGGTAATCTGGTAAGGTATGGTGTGGCATTATATGGGCTAAATCCTGCTGGTGAATCTTTAAAAACACCTTATGAATTAAAAGCAGCGTTAGAGTTAGTTTCTCAAGTAGTACAAGTAAAACAACTACCAAAAGGTTCAGGCATTGGCTATGGTGAAACGTATATTACGCCAAAAGAAGAATGGATTGGCACTGTACCAATTGGTTATGCTGACGGTTGGTTACGAAAATTACAGGGATTTCAAGTTTTAGTAGATGGTAACTTTTGCGAAATTGTCGGCCGTGTGTGCATGGATCAAATTATGATCCGTTTGCCTAAAAAAGTGCCTGTGGGAACAAAGGTAACTTTGATTGGAAAAAATGGCAATCAGGAAGTTACGTTACAACAAGTTGCAGATAAATTAGAAACAATTCACTACGAAGTTGCTTGTGGCTTTTCGTCACGAGTACCACGGGAATATATTGAATGAGGATGAGTTAAATGGTGAAACGCGGAGATATTTTCTTTGCTGATTTGTCACCGGTCGTAGGATCTGAGCAGGGAGGGATTCGCCCTGTTTTAATTATTCAAAATGATCGGGGCAATCATTTTAGTCCAACTGTAATTGTAGCAGCGATTACAGCTAAAATGGCAAAACCAAAACTACCAACTCATGTCGGCATTAAGGCGACTGAAAGTGGTATTAATAAAGATTCGGTAATTTTACTCGAACAGATTCGTACGATTGACAAAAGCCGCTTGAAGGAAAAAGTCTGTGTTTTAGATTCTGTGACGATGAAAGCTGTGGATCATGCGCTGCGCATCAGTGTAGGATTAGCAGAATTAACGCCTGCTCCCCAGCAGGCTACATAAAGAAACGCGCTTCAACAAGTTTTGTCACTTGTTGAAGCGCGTTTTTTATAAATAAATACTAGGGGGAGGGTAAGCATTTTATTTATAAGCAAATACGACGAGATTGTGAACGTCATTGATACAAGCTTGTAAGGTGACTCTTTCACCACCGCCTGTGCCAATCATTTTGTCCCAATAATCTGCGCCATCGCTAAGGCGATAAGCTTCATCATCTACTTGGGCAACTTCATTTACTGTATAGGTGGTAACTTTACCAGCGGCATCTGATATTTTGAATTGAGAGCCTATCCCGAGATTAAAAATGACGCTAAAAGCACCAGGGTTATGGGCGATAATATGCGTGTTTAGACCATCATCTCCAGATTGGACTGGCGCACCACCCCAAGTAGCAGCACGGTTGTGATCGGCATCGATTACAGCTTGACCACTGGCTTGTCCAGCATTTTGATAATTAATAAATTGTCCATTAATTTCTAGTTGCATCGGTTGAATTGTTGGTGCTGCAACAGCCGCAGTAGTTGTATTTTCAGTACTACTGTCAGCTTGTGTGGCATTATCTTGTGAATTGTTGCTAGTGTTTTCTTGTTTAGTATTATGATTTGCATTTGAATTTGCAGATGAATTCTTTGTTTCAGTATTATCTTTTTTATCTTGTGCAGCTACTTCAGCTTGAGCTTTTGCCTCAGCCTCTTTTTTTTCAGCTTCAGCCGCTTTTTCTTTTTCGATTCTTTCTTTTTCAAGTTTTTCTTTCTCGATTCTTTCTTTTTCGGCTTGAGCTTTTGCTTTTGCTTCAGCTTCAGCTTCAGCTTTTGAATCAATGATAATTACTGTAATTTGTTTAGTACTAGTATTACCTGTTTCGTCTTTTGCGATTAAAAGCACTGGCATTACGGCTACTTTATTCGTATCTAATGGTGTTTGAACTTCTAATGTTGGTTTTTCATCTTGATCATCTGTTACTGTGAAATGATCAGTTGCTTTAAATTCAGTTCCTCTTTCTATGGTAATAGCGATATCTCCTAAAATTTTTGGAGCTGATAGATCACTTAGCGTTTGTGCTACTACGGCGTTACTGGAATATGTAGAACCTGAAGTATAAAAATCAAAGCCAGAAAAGGTGACAAGTGTACATAGGAAAATAATTATCCATTTCATTTTACATTTATGCCATATTTTTTTTATCACTGTAAATTCCTCCATTATTATATTTAAATTTATATCAAGTTTTATTTGTTTTATCTTTCCTACTTACACATTTAGCTTAAGAAGAATGATGGTAAAAGTTAAATGGATTTCACAAAATATAACAACGACTGTTTTTTTAAATCTTTGTAATTGCCGATAATACAATGTTTTTTTGCTTATCTCATAATTTTCTTGTTTGTGAAAAAAACTGAAGTAGGAAAAATTATTAAATAAAAAACTCGGAAGTGTTCGATAGTTGTTTGTGAGTATGTTAAAATAGAATTAAAAAAATGGTAAGTTGGTGAGTTAAATGAGGATGTTATTGAATACCGCTATGAAAAGACGATTATATTTAATCGAATTCTTAGCTAAGCAAGAGCGCTGGTGGCCGTTAGAAGAAGCTGCAGCGCATTTGGATTGTTCCACCAAAACATTAATAACCGACGTTAACTATATAAATGATGAGCTGGAAGAATATCTGCATATTGATATTTCAAAGGTGCGGGGGATAAAAGCACATCCTATGCAGTCAAACAAGATTAATAACATTTATCAAAATGTGATTCAAAATTCCAACGAATTCCAATTTTTAGAACAAGTCTTTTTAAATCCAGATCAAGACGCTGAATTTTGGATTAATAAATTATTTTTAAGTGAAGCTACTTTTTATCGGATGGTAAGTAGTGTGGGAAAAGCTTTAAAAAGAAGAGGACTGACCTTGGAACGTAAGCCGTTTCGGATTACAGCCCCAGATGAACGCTGGGTGCGTTTTTTCTACCAAGCTTATTTTCTTGAAGCGTATGGTACTGCCAACTGGCCTTTTCCAATTGATAGACAGGAGTTAATTTGTTTTGTGATGCGAACTTCTACGGATTTTGATATCTTATGGGATGATCATGAAATTATTGAACATGCCTATCTCTTAATGGTAACGATTATTCGAGCCTCACAAGGGTTTCTCTTAAGTGAAGCAATTTACGATGAAGAGGATGATCTTTTAGATCAGCTTATTAAAAGTAATCATAGCTATAGTGAAAAAATTGCCAGTACTCAGTATGTTCTAGTTCCTGAGTGGTATAAAGAGACGAGTCGCACGGTTTTTCATGAATATTATACTTGGGATAATCAGCAACAAGAAATACGTATTCAAACAGCTGTGGAGCATTTTTTACAAGCTGTATCTAAAGCTGTCGATTTTCCTTTAAGCACGCGGGATGAAAAAAAGATTGTGCAACAATTAATGGGGTTATATTCTACTTATAGTTTGTATCCTTATGATCGGGAAATTTTGCACAATTATAGTCAAGAGTCCGCCCAAAATATTCAACGAATTTATCCTATTTTTTCCAAAATTGTCAGTGTAAATTTACGCGAAATCGAAAAAGATTGTAATTTTCCTTGGGTTCAAAAAACAGAATCTGATGTTTTATGCATGCTGTTAAAAGAATGGGAGAATTTACCGCTTCAATTAGAAAGTTTGCGGCGACGGTTATCAATTTTAATTGTTAGCAATATGGGGATTCGTCATGCAAATATGTTGCGTAGTTTGTTAAAAGGACAATATGGTGAACGGTTTAAAATTGATTTATATAAAGAGTCGCCACTTTTTGTTTCTAGCGCAGAATTAAAACTATTTGAAGAATATGACCTAGTAGTTACCAATGACTTATTAGCTGACTATCAACATAGTAATTTGATGATTGTTGATAATTATCTGTCAGAAACAGATTGGGAAGTTTTAAATCGTCGGGTTATTACGATTCAAAAAGAAGCTTCTGATCGCTATTTGGAAAAATTAGATGCTACTGAGTTTCGTTCAGGTCGCTTTGTTTATCCAAACTATAAACACCATGAGCGAATCGCGACTTTTATTATGGATGAATCACTAAGTCAGAAAAAGGAACAATAAATTTTTTAAAGAAAAAAGTTAGCAAGCACCTGCAACCGCCATTGGTTAGAAGGTGCTTTTTGGATTATAATAAATTTAAGGAGGGGTTAAATTGAAAGCAGAACAGTGGCAAAAAATCAAAGAAAATTATGGTGAACAACGAGAATTTTTAGATGGAGTCTTTTACCGGCTACGCCTTTTACCAGAAAATAAAGCTGAAATGGCCATCATTCACTCTGGTCCGTGCGGAGAAACGATTCATGCGCCAAAAGTAACTTTTTCCCAAGAAAATTTACAACCGCTAAGTGCTTTTGATAGTTTAGCTACACCAACTATTAATTTGTCCTATGAGCAAGCACCAGAAAAAGTGAGTGAAATATTTGATTTAACGGTAGAAAAATTTTTAAATGCAAAGAATTTAGGGTGATTTGATGATTGAGATGGTAATTTTTGATATGGATGGTTTGCTAATAGATAGTGAACAAATGTACCAGCGAGGTTGGTTAAAAGTAGCAAAAAATCACGGTATTGCCTTAACAGAAGCGGACATGAGAGGTTGGAGCGGTCAAAGTGCAAGCCAAACGATGGCTAAATTAGTGGCTCATTTTGGTTCTGCGACAATTGTCGAAGAAATGAAAGAGGAACGAGAACTTTTTATCGCCGACGAATTAGCCAATGGCGCTTTGCAATTAAAGCCTTACGCTAAAGAAACATTGGCTAAAGTAAAAGAAAAAGGTCTTTATTGCGGCCTAGCCACTTCGACATTGAAAAAAAGAGGTCAGATGTATTTAGATTATTTTGAATTGGCACCATTTTTTGATGTGGTAACATTTGGCGATGATGTCAAAGAATTAAAGCCTGATCCGGAAATTTATTTGGCAACTGCAGCAAAAGTGAACGCTTCCCCCCAACATACTATTGCGGCAGAAGATTCTCTAACTGGCGCTAAAGCAGCCATGGAGTCAGGTATGAAAGTCGTATTAGTGCCTGACCAAAGTTTACCTGCTAATCATCGGGATCCGGCAGAAATTGGTTTAACCCCTTTTTTACAAGGGAAAAGTCTAAAAGTTCTTTTGGATTTCTTAAATACATTATAATGGATACAGCTTGTGAAACGTCTTAATGGGTCTTCACAAGCTTTTTCATTTGCCAAAAGAACCGTATTTATTTCTATATAATGATAATTTTGATAAACTTAAAGTAATGTTTAAGATGATCGTTTCTAAAAAGAATTTGCAAGCCTTTTCTTTATGACAGATTGTCATAAGTGTCAAAAAGACAAGTCTATCATAGCTTTTTTAGATGGCAGCCAAAATTAATGCGTGGTAAAGTAATCAAGCATAAAAAAATAAAGGTGATGAATATGCAGCATATTAAAAATGTTTTTGAATTATATAAAACAGACTGGAAACGAATTTTTAAAAATCCGATGGCAACTTTTCTAATCGTTGCATTAATGATTTTACCTTCTTTATACGCTTGGTTTAACATAAAAGCCTTGTGGGATCCTTATGGTAATACTGGTGAATTGCCTATTGCAGTTTATAGTGATGATGCGGGTGCCAGTTTACAGGATAAAAAAGTAGAGATTGGCGATCAGGTGATTGATACTCTTCATAAAAATAAACAGTTAGGTTGGCGCTTTGTCGACTCAAAAGAAGACCTAACTAAAGGTGTACGCTCTGGGAAATATTATGCCGGGATTTATTTACCAAAAGAATTTTCCCAAGATTTATTGAGCTTTACCACTGGAACAATTAAAAAGCCGACGATTGAATATTATATTAATGAAAAAATTAATGCGATTGCGCCCAAAATTACTGACAAAGGGGCTACTAGTTTACAAGATCAGATTTCGAGTCAGTTTATTGATACCGCCAGCAATACCTTAATGAAAGTATTCAATGAAGTGGGCTATGATATTGACACCAATCTAGTCAGCATCAATAAAGTCAAAAATTTAATTTTGACGACAAATGATAACCTCGATCAAATTGAAGGTTACACAAAAGAAGTTGTGGCTTTAAAAGGAAAAATGCCGGAAATTAAAGAAAAACTGAATAAAGCCAATCAATTTATTGATTATCTGCCCCAAGTCGATGAAATGGGGGACAAATTAGTCAGTTTAAATGATAAAATGCCGCAATTGAAAAAAGAAGCAGCCATTATTTTGGACTTGCAAGCTAAGATTCCAGAAATTCAAAATGCCGGTAAACAATTAGCCATGGTGGATGGCGATTTTGAAAATATCAAGAGTACCATGGATGCAGGGATTAAAGATGCCAAACAAGGCTTAACCATTATCGAACAAGTTCAAGGGATTTTGCCAGATATTCAAAAATTAGGCAATCAAGCACAAGAATTTGCGAATACGACAAAAGAAGGCGCCGAAGAACTACAAAAGGCGATTCCTAATATTACCCAAAGTGTTAACATGATTTTAAATAATTTGCAGTTTATTCATACGGAATTAAATAGTGCATTAGAAGATGTCTCTACAGCTTTAAAAGATAATCAGTTATCCACTGAAGAAAAAAAGGCAATCGACAAAACGCTTCAAGATTTTGTTAGCCATTTGAATACACAGCAGACAATTATTCAAAATCTGATTGACTTTATCAATAAGTTACCCAATGCCAGTGATAGTCAAATTTTACAAGATTTAGTCAGTCGCTTAAATAATGCCAAAACGCTGATTAGTGGTTTAGCGACTCGGATTACCACATTAAATGGCTATATTCAAGCCGGGGATGTCAATGCAGCGCTTAACTTTATCAAACAAGTCCAAGATATAGGCGATGAAGTGAATAATGTTTTAAGTGGTATTGATGCAACTAAGATTTCCAGCGAAATTTCAAAAGGTTTGACCCAATTAATTAATACTATTAATACCGCTGATGGGTTGCTAACAAAAGCCCAACATATTGATTTTCAATCACTATTGTCTTCAACTAAGACGACAATCACAAACGCGGTTACTATTTTAGAAAAGTATCAAAAAGAAATGCCAGCAATTGGCAAAGAGTTGCATGACGCAAATGTGATGTTAAATGGACATATGAATGCGATTGTTTCTGGTATTAATAAAGGTGCCGATTTATATAAAAATGATTTGCCGGAAGTCGAGAAAAAATTGGCTTTAGCAGTCGACTTTTATGAAAAAGATTGGCCTGGAATTAAAAAAGATTTGACCAGTACGATGGGAATGGTGAATGAAAAATTACCAGAAGTTGAAAAAGCATTAGACGTGGCCACAGATTTGATTCAAAATAACTGGCCATCGCTAAGAACTGGAATTGAAAAAGCCGCAGCTGCCATTAAAAAAGGTGAAGAAACTGCGGATCTTGGTGAAATTATTAAATTGTTGAAATTAGATGCCAATAAAGAAAGTGAATTTTTCACCAATCCAGTTGCTCTAAAAACCAATCAAATGTACCCGATGGCAAACAATGGTTCTGCCAGCACGCCTTTTTATACAGCGCTATGTTTATGGGTTGGGGCATTACTTTTATCTAGTGTAGCTGCGACAGATGTTTACATTGAAGATAAAAACAAAGGTCGTTTTTCAAAACGAGAAACTTTTGTTGCGCGGATGCTAACTTTCTTAACCGAAGGAGTAGGGCAAGCACTAATCGTAACCTTAGGAAATTACTTCTTATTAGGAGTCGATGTGAAACAACCTGTTTATGCCGTCTTATTTGGCTTATTAGTCGGCTTAGCCTTTATGATGATCGTTTACGTTTTAGCAGCGCTATTTGGGAATATTGGTAAAGGGATTGCAATTATAATCTTGGTGCTCTCAATTTCTGGGGGTGGGGGGAACTATCCAATTCAAGTTTCAGGGAAGTTCTTCCAAATGATTAATCCGTTGTTACCATTTACCCATGCGGTTGATTTGTTACGTGAGTCAGCCGGTGGTATTTACTGGCCAAACGCGTGGCCAAATATTTTCATTTTGTTAGGGTTGTTTATCTTCTTTGGGGTAGTCGGGACAATTGTCTATCCATACTTAGAAGGTGCAACTAAAAAACTCGGAAATATGACTAAAGAAAGTCATTTCTTCCATTGATGTGTCACAAGGAAAAAAGAAGGCAAATTATTATAATTTGTCTTCTTTTTCAGTTTTTCGATAAAACGCTTACTCTGTTGTAAAACGTGGACTTCTGAGGGGAGAAAAAAACAGAAAATTTTTAACTGAAATTTTCATTGACTTTTTCAAAAGAGAGGCGTAGCATACACTCTTGATTGCAGCAATTATTTTTATTTTTAGGGTTGTTACAAAACCACCATTAACGAACTTGTGAAAGTAAATTATTTCGTAAAGGAGTAAGGAAAAGTGAATTATTTAAAACGGCTGTTAGTGGGACGGCCTTTAAAATCAGCGGAAAATGATGAGCAAAAATTAACGCGTTTTGCAGCGTTAGCGTTATTGTCTTCTGATGCGTTATCCTCCATTGCATACGGAACTGAGCAAATTGTAGTTGTATTAGTAGCATTATCTACGGCTGCTATTTGGTATTCATTACCAATTGCTGCTTTTGTGATTATTTTGTTAGTTTCTTTAACCTTATCGTATCGGCAAATTATTCATGCTTATCCCCATGGCGGTGGAGCCTATGTAGTTAGTAGTGAGAATTTAGGGCGAAATGCAGGACTGATTGCCGGTGGTTCATTGTTAATTGACTATATGTTAACCGTTGCTGTATCGGTTTCTGCTGGGGCTGAAGCCATTACTTCTGCTGTTCCAGCCTTGTATGGGCATCAAGTGGCAATTTCAATTTTTATTGTCTTAATAATTATGATGATGAATTTACGGGGCTTAAGAGAATCCGCTAGTTTTTTGATGGTGCCAGTTTACACATTTATTGCAGTGATTACGATTTTAATTGCAGTTGGGTTATTTAAAATTGTAACAGGTGCACAACCGCTGCATGCTACGGCTTTACCTGGGGCAGTCGTTCCTGGCATTTCGCTAGCATTAATTTTACGTGCTTTTTCTTCCGGTTCTTCCTCATTGACTGGGGTAGAAGCGATTAGTAACGCGGTACCGTTTTTTAAAAAGCCACGGGCAAAAAATGCTGCTGCGACTTTAGCGATTATGGCGAGTATTTTAGGTTTCTTCTTTGTCGGCATTACCTTTATTAACTATTGGTATGGGATTGTGCCAAAAACAGAAGTAACAGTTTTATCTCAAATTGGTGAAGCTGTTTTTGGGCATGGTATTATGTATTATGCTTTACAATTTAGTACTGCTTTAATTTTAGCGGTTGCGGCCAATACGGGTTTTTCTGCTTTTCCAGTTTTAGCTTATAACTTAGCTAAAGATAAATTTATGCCCCACATGTATCAAGATCGAGGCGACCGTTTAGGTTATTCTAATGGGATTATTACTTTAGCGGCAGGTTCAATTGTTTTATTGATTATTTTCCAAGGTTCAACTGAGCGCTTAATTCCACTTTATTCGATTGGGGTATTTATTCCTTTTGCATTGTCACAAACCGGCATGGTCCGTCATTGGCAAAAACAAGGTAGTGGTTGGCTAAAAAAATCAATCGCAAATATCGTCGGAGCGTTGATCTCTTATGCGATTATCGCCATCTTATTTGCGTATCGACTTGGTGATATTTGGCCATTCTTTATCATTATGCCAGTATTACTCTTTATTTTTTACAAAATACATGATCATTACCGCAAAGTTGCTGAACAACTACGACTAATGGAGGCAGATGCAAAACTTCATACGTATGATGGCAATACTGTGATTGTTTTAGTCGGTAATGTTACTCGGGTCAATGTCGGGGCTTTAAATTATGCGCAATCGATTGGTGATTACGTAGTAGCGATGCATGTTTCTTTAGATGAAGATATCAAAAAAGAAAAAGAAATCGAAGCTGAATTTAAACAAAATTTCCCAGATGTGCGTTTTTCTGTGGTTCATTCTTCTTACCGTTCGATTGAAAATCCGATTATCCGGTATGTCGATTTAGTTAGTAAAAATGCTATGAAACATAACTATACGACTACAGTTATCATTCCCCAATTTGTGCCACGGAGACGTTGGCAAAATATTTTGCACAACCAAACGAGTTTGCGGTTGCGAATGCGTTTATCTTGGCGTCAAAATATTGTCGTTGGAACTTATAGTTATCACTTGAAGAAATAAAAAAGACAAAAAAAGAAGGAGTTGTGACAAAAGTCTTGTTACATCTCCTTTACGCAATTAAAGGCTATGACAAAATCAGTTTCTGTCATAGCCTTTTTTTCAATTCCATTTATTTAGATGTTTTGCCAGCTGGATCTAAACGATGTTCTACCATACCTAAAATCCAGTCTGTGATAATTGCCATTAAGGCTGTCGGTAAAGCACCTGCTAAAATAATTGAGGCACCATCTGTGGCATTTGTGCCTCGAATAATAATATCACCAAGACCACCAGCACCGACAAAGGCACCGATTGCGGTAATACCGATTGCAACGACTAAAGCGTTACGAATACCTGCCATAATAACAGAAATTGAAAGTGGTAATTCAATGAGATAAAGTCTTTGCCAGCTTGTCATGCCCATACCTTTACCAACATCTAAAGCATTTTTATCCACTTGCTTCATACCGGTATACGTATTTTTGACAATTGGTAAAATCGAATAAAGAAAAACAGTCACGATTACCACATTCACCCCTAAGCCTAGACCAATCATTAAAATGGATAACATCGCCAGTTGCGGAACTGTTTGAATGACGTTGGCAATCCGAATGACCCAATCAGCTAATTTGTGTCGTTTGGAAATTAAAATCCCTAATGGAATAGCGACAATCGCTGCTAGGAGTACACCATAAATCGAAATTAAGAAGTGGCGTAAAAATTGACTGAAAACGTAGCTGCCGTTTTCTTTAAAGTAATAAACAAATTGTTCGGCTAAATTCATATTTTGCAGATTCATCTACTCACTTCCCTTCGAAATAGTGGTTGTCTTTAAGGAATTTTTCTGCAACGACAGAAGGTTCGACTAAATTATTATCAGCCTCGTAATTTAGCTTTTGCATTTGTGGGGTATCAATGACACCCTCTAAACGTCCTAATGCAGTTTGTAAATCGGGATATTTTTTTAATAAAGCATTATCGGCAATAGCGGCTGCATCATAAGGTGGGAAGAATTTTAAGTCATCTTCTAACATCACCAAATCATAACTACCAATCCGGCCGTCTGTTGAGTAACCTAAAACAATATCCATTTTCCCTGCAGCTACGGCATCATAAACTAATCCAATTTGCATTGGTAAAATGTTTTTAAACGAAAAACCATACTCTTTTTGGAAACCGTCATAGCCATCACCTTTACGGTTAATCCACGAAGTATCAACGCCTGCGACTAATTCATCACTAACGTTTTTCAAATCGCTAATTTTTTTCAAATGATATTTTTCAGCAGTATCTTTTCGGACTAAAAAAGTATAGGTGTTGTCAAAGCCATACGATTTAAACCATGTTTGTTGATAGCGTTTGTTGAATTCTGATTTTACAATTTTAAAAGCTTCAGCAGGGTCTTTTACCGGCTCCATGCCTAACGTTGCGGTTAAATCCGTCCCAGTATAACGAGCAGCCGAAATTTGAGCGTCACCATTAATCATGGCTTGGTTATTAATCGTGGTGGTGGCCAAATTATTAATAATTGTCGTATTTAAATCAGTATAATGTTCAATCATCCCAGCTACGATACTTGCTAAAATTTGAGCTTCAGAGGTAATACCACCAGTAATTGCGACGGTGTTTTCACTGCTAGAAGAAGCAAGGCCCGGAAAAGAACAGCCGGCTAGTAAGACAGTAGTCATAAGAGTGAGGAAGAGTGTCTTTAGTTTTTTCATTAATCCGTCCCCCTTAATGCTTTGGGTGTTAAATAGTTTTCCAATAATCCTAAAAGGAAATCACTTAGTAAAGCTAATAAAGTAACAGGAATTGTCCCAGCGAAGATTAAATCAGGTTGATAGTTATTTAAACCGCTGAAAATCAAGTCCCCTAAGCCACCAGCGCCAATATAAGAAGCAAGAGTTGCCCAAGCGATGACGTAAACAGAAGCTAAGCGGATTCCCGCCATAATGGTTGGCATTGCAATTGGTAGCTCAACGCTAAAGATTGATTGTAAATTCGTCATCCCCATACCTCGGGCTACATCCAAGTAATTGCCATCAACATTTTTCATTCCAATATAAGTATTACGTAAAATTGGTAATAGTGAATAGATGAATAATGCGATAATCGCAGGTACTTTACCAACACCAAAAATCGGAATCATTAATGCTAAAAGCGCCAGTGAAGGAATAGTCTGTAGTGCGCTGGTGACAGTAATGACAATATTTGCCACTTTTTTAAAACGTGTTAATAAAACCCCCAGTGGCACCGCAATCACAATTCCCAATATTAAAGCAAAAAAGGAAATATAAATATGCTCAAAACTTTTATTTAAAATCTCTGAACCGTGTTTTGCAAAAAAATCAGCCATGCTCTACGCCTCCTCTTTTGCAGATTCAATCGCTTCACTAATCGAAGCTTCATCACCCCATAAAACATCATAGACAATATCCACCAATGAGGCGCGTGTTAAAATACCAACGACCCGTGTTTGCTGATCGACAACGGGGACGTATTTCAAGCCGCGTTTTAAAATACGCTGTAAAACATCTCGCAATAATTTATCTTCTTTTACATAGAAAACATTTTTATTTAAAATATCTCCTACGCTGGAAGCTTTACCACGCATTTTGTCGATAGATTCGACATCAATAAAACCTTTTAAAATTTTACTATTATCTGTTACAAGTAACGTATCGACCCGTTTTTCCCGCATAAGAGAAATGGCTTCACGTAAAGATTTTTCTGGTGTAATCGTAATGGCGCTATTTAACATCACTTCACCGACTGTTGTAGTATCGGGTTTTGCTTGTAATAAGCGATCTTCACCGATTAGCTCTTCGACGAATTCATTCGCCGGGTTTCTCAAAATATTTTCCGGCGTATCAAATTGAATAACTTTACCTTCACTCATAATAACGATGCGATTAGCAAGTTTTAATGCTTCATCCATATCGTGGGTAACAAAAACGATTGTTTTACCTAGTCGCTCTTGTAAATCTTTGACTAAATCTTGTAACGCATCCCGTGTAATCGGGTCCAAAGCTCCAAAAGGTTCATCCATTAAGATAATATCTTGGTTGGCTGCTAAGGCCCGGACAACGCCGATCCGTTGTTGTTGCCCACCAGAAAGTTCCGCTGGATAGCGATCTAACATTTCGCGGGGCAATTCAACTAAATCAATCATTTTTTCAGCGGTTTGTTTGCGTGTTTCTTCATCGACTTTCATCAGTTTTTGAACCAATGTAATATTTTCGCGAATCGTCATGTGCGGCATTAAACCAATATTTTGAATGACATAGCCAATTTGGCGACGCAGTTCGACAGGGTTAACATCTTTAACATCTTTACCGTTAATGAGTACTTTCCCTTTTGTTGGTTCATTCATGCGATTAATCATTCGCATACACGTTGTTTTACCCGAGCCACTTGTACCGATAAAACAAATAAATTCGCCCTTATTAAAAGACAAATTGACGTCTTCGACAGCGACTTTACCACCTTTATAAATTTTTGTTACATGTTGAAATTCGATCAATTTACTTCACCTCTTCATCATTTTCCCAGTTATGTATCACTACTAGTATGTAAGTAAATGAAGGATATGACAAATAATACGCATGTTTTTGGAAAAATTTCTGTTTGTTAGAAAAATTGATAACGCTTTTTTTATCGAACAAAAAACACGCTACTAATGATAGCTTAGTAGCGTGTCGTGTAAAATGAGGAATTATCTAGTCGACTGGATACAAGTTGGCTTCAATTTCAGTCCGTTTAGCGGCTAAAAAAGGTGGTAAGGCAAAACTTTCTCCTAACGTTTCTAATGGTTCATCAATCGTAAAGCCAGGTGACATGGTCGCAAACTCTAAACGATTACCACCAGGTTCGCGAATATAAAGACTCTTGAAATAGCCCCGTGAGATGATTTCTTCAATTTGCCAATTTTGTGCTTGGGCTTTTTGATATAAATCTTCTAAAGCGGCATCATCTTTAACAGCAAATGCCACATGATCAATAGCACCCCGGCCCATTCGCATTTTTTCGATTGTTTCAGTTTGATAAAGTTCTAAGTGTTCATTTTGACTTAAGTTTATTTTGCCATCTATAACATCCCAATCTAAATAGCGCTTAAAAAAATCAGCCGTTGCTTTAGGATCAGAAACATGTAGTTGAGTAGAAGCAAGCCCTAAAATTTGTTTATCGCCTGGGACATCATTTTGAACTTGTAATTCAGATTTGAGGGGACCTTCTGTAACTTCAGTTAAAATAATAGCCACCTCATCTGGATCGTTAAAAAATAATTGGTTTTCTTGTTTTGTGACAGTAACACCAGCATTGGTTAATCGTTCATACCAATAGTTTAAGCTATGAGCTGGAATATTTAAGCCGATTGTGGCTAAAAAATGATCATTGTCATACCGTTGTCCTAAGTGAGGCACGATGAAAAATGTAACAACGCTACCAGGACTACCAGTATAATCACCGTAGTAGTAATGGAGCATACGGGTGTTTTCTTGGTTAACGGTATTTTTAACAAAGCGCATCCCCAATAGTTGGGTATAAAACGCCACATTTTGCTGACGGTTTTTCGTTAATAATGAAATATGATGAAACGCTGGCATAAAAGACACCTCTTTTTGAAATTAGAAAAAATCGGCGCGGAGAATCGCACTGTTTTTCTTACTTTATGTAAGTTTAACGACTAAAAAAGTTTTCAGCAAGTAATGTGTCTCATTCATCGTCAAGTAGTATAAAAAGTGTTAAAATACAAAAGACAATTTCAGGAAAAGAGTGGTAAAAATGTTAACAACAGAAGATTTTGATTTTGATTTGCCTGAAGAACTGATTGCGCAAACACCATTGGAAAAGCGTTCTAGTTCTCGTTTATTGGTGGTAGATCGACAAACTGGTGAAATGGAAGATCGACATTTTAGCGATATTATTGATGAATTAAATCCTGGCGATGCCTTAGTTATGAATGATACGCGCGTTTTACCAGCGCGTTTGCATGGTGAAAAACCGGATACGGGTGGTCATTTAGAAGTTCTTCTTTTAACCAATACGACAGGTGATACATGGGAAACCCTAATTAAACCAGCCAAAAGAGCAAAAGTGGGGACAGAAATTGTTTTTGGTGATGGCCGGCTAAAAGCGGTTGTAGAAGAAGAATTAGAACACGGCGGACGAATTATTACTTTTAAGTATGATGGGATTTTCTTAGAAATTTTAGAGTCATTAGGGGAAATGCCGCTACCACCTTATATTAAAGAACGTTTGGAAAATCCAGATCGTTATCAGACTGTCTATGCCAAAGAAAATGGTTCAGCGGCAGCGCCAACAGCGGGCTTACATTTTACGCCAGAATTATTAGCTGCAATTGAAGCTAAAGGAGTGAAGTTAGTTTATTTAACTTTACATGTGGGACTGGGGACGTTTAGACCAGTCAGCGTTGATGATATTTCCAAACATCAAATGCATAGTGAATTTTACCGTTTAACAGAAGAAGCTGCACAAGAGTTGAATGCAGTAAGAGCTGCTGGCGGTAAAATTGTGGCAGTCGGTACCACTTCGATTCGTACGCTTGAAACAATTGGCAGCAAATTCGATGGTGAAATTAAAGCCGATAGTGGTTGGACAGATATTTTTATCACCCCAGGTTACGAATTTAAAATTGTGCAAGCCTTTAGCACCAATTTTCATTTGCCAAAATCAACTTTGGTAATGTTAGTCAGTGCTTTTGCTGGACGTGAATTAACATTAGCGGCTTATCAACATGCGATTGAAGCCCGCTACCGCTTCTTTAGTTTTGGCGATGCGATGTTTGTAAAATAAATTGTAACCCTAACTAAGCTGTTTTTAATGGTAAGTAAATTACCGCAACAAAAAACTAAAAAATGAATTGCGCTAATAAGCGTATATGATGCTTTTAGAGTTTTGATGAATAAGAACAAAAAGAAAGAGGATGGGCTCTCGAGTGCCCATCCTCTTTTATATCATGGAAGGATTTGTTGAAAAGGGTTATTTGCAGTTTATATATGCAAAGTACCAATCTCTTGTGTTAAACATAAAATTTTGTTTTCACTACATTTTCTACACTAAAACATGTGATTCTTGTTGCTATTCACTTGTAATCTTGTAATTTATAATTGTTTAATTGTTACGTATTATTTTTTACTACTTGTTGTGTTAAATTTCAACCTCTAATACGCATTCACTATTTATAATTTTTTACTTCACACATATAAATCTAGGTGAATCTTGTACATCGAACAACTTTTAGCTTGTTTAATTTTTCTTCTTTTCGAGATCTCCTTTCCAACAAATATCTTCCTTCCTTACACCAATAGTATAGCACGATATAAAAGCGCTTACAAGCAATAAACTCTCCTTTTATAAAATAAAATTTCCTACGTTAATTGTGAATATTTTTTGAACAATTGTGAAAAAACCGCATATAGTTTGTGGTCTTAAAAAATCGTATGTTATAGTTAAATTATGAATTAAATTAAAGGGAGAGAAGATGATGGACTATTATAAAAAAACAGCAGATGAAATAGTGGAGGAGTTTTCTTCACAAACTAAAGCTGGTCTTAGCAATCAAGAAGCCCAAAAAAGATATGAAAAGTACGGGCCGAATCGTTTTGCTGAAGAGAAGAAAGATTCCATGGTGAAAAAGATTTTACTCAGTTTAACGGACTTTACCACGTTAGTTTTAATAGTGGCGGCGATTATTTCATTTTATACCGCTATTGCCACTGAACATGGTGATTTATTTGAAGGAATATTGATTATTGCGATTATTGTAATTAATTCTGTTTTGACGATTGTCCAAGAAGGAAATGCTGAAAAAGCGCTCAGTGCATTGCAAGATATGAATAAACAAACGGCTACGGTCATTCGTGATGGACAGCAAAAAGAAATCGATGCCGATGAATTAGTGCCAGGCGATTTATTGGTGATTGAAAACGGAGCTATGATTGCGGCGGATGCTCGTTTAACGCAAGCTTCCCAATTGCGAATTGAGGAGTCTGCGTTGACCGGGGAAAGTGAGCCGGTAGAAAAAGATGCTGAGTTTATTAGTGAAGAAGAATTACCATTAGGTGATCAACAAAATATGGTGTTTAAAGGGTGTACGGTGGTCAATGGTCGTGGACAAGCGATTGTAACCGGTACAGGTATGGACACTGAAATGGGTAAAATTGCTGGTTTATTAAGTGATTCTGGTACATCTTTAACACCGTTACAAAAACGTTTAAACCAATTAGGGAAACGAATCAGCTTAATTGCTTTAGTCGCTGCCGCTTTAGTCTTTTTAATTGGCTATTTACAAAATGAACCGCTCTTAGAAATGTTTATGACATCTGTTTCTTTAGCTGTTGCCGCCGTTCCAGAAACACTAACGGTTATCGTTACCTTAACATTGGCTTATGGTGTGCAGAAAATGGCAAAGAAAAATGCCATTATTAGACGTTTACCAGCAGTGGAAACACTTGGTACTGCTAGTGTAATTTGTTCAGATAAAACAGGGACTTTAACGCAAAACAAAATGCAAGTTCGCCGTGTTTGGTCTCGCGGTGATGAAGTAACAGATGTTGAAGACGGTATGACTGATGAAGCGATGGAAGTTTTAAAAATCGCCAGTCTTTGTACAGACGTTATTGTAGAAAAAGGCGAAGATGACGAAGTAGTTGTGAAAGGAAATCCAACAGAAGTTGCCATTGTGCGCGCAATTGAAGAAAATTATCACACCAAAAAAGAATTGGATGAAGAGTATCCACGGGTGGCAGAATTACCATTTGATTCAAAACGGAAAATGATGACCACTGTTCATAAGATGGGAAATAAAAAGTTTCTTTCTGTTACCAAAGGTGCCTTTGATGTCTTAATGCCAAGATTTCATTATGGGGATGTGGAGCGTGCCCAAGTTGTCAATGATCGTTTCGGTAAAAAAGCATTGCGGGTGATTGCGGTTGGATACCGTGTCTTTGAAGCAGAACCAACTGAAATTACTTCTGAAAATTTAGAACAAGATTTACGCTTACTCGGCTTAGTGGGTATGATTGATCCACCAAGACCAGAAAGTAAAGGAGCAATTAAAAAAGCGCGTAAAGCAGGCATCAAAACAGTGATGATTACAGGCGATCACGTGGTTACAGCCAGTGCGATTGCTAAAGAATTAGGTATTTTAAGTCATAAAAATCAAGCAATTTCTGGTTCACAATTACAAAAATTAACAGATGAAGAATTAGATGGAAAAGTAAAAGATTTGACCGTCTATGCCCGCGTAACACCAGAAGATAAAATTAGAATCGTAAAATCTTGGCAGCGAACGGGTGCTGTAGTAGCCATGACAGGTGATGGTGTCAATGATGCGCCAGCATTAAATGCCAGTGATGTTGGTTGTGCGATGGGAATTACTGGGACAGACGTAGCCAAAGGAGCCGCCGATATTGTTTTAACAGATGATAACTTTGCAACAATTGTTGATGCCGTGGCCCAAGGTCGGACTGTTTATCAAAATATTCGCAAAGCCATCAACTTTTTATTAAGTTGTAATATCTCCGAAATTTTTATCGTCTTAATCGCGATGTTAATTGGTTGGGGGGCACCATTTAGTGCGGTACAACTATTATTTGTTAACGTCGTCGCTGATGGATTACCTGGGTTTGCTTTAGGGCGAGAACCAGCTGAAGCTGGCATCATGAATGAGCCGCCAATTCCAGCACATGAGGGAATTTTTGCACGGGGATTATGGAAGAAAATTGCGGTAAATGCCGGTATTTTTACTATCGTCACTCTTTTTGGTTATTATTTAGGTTCTTTTGTGGATAGTGTCAGTCCTTGGGTTGATGCAAGTCCAGAAGTGGGCCAAACTGTTGCCTTTTTAGTCTTGGCTTATTCATCGATTATCCACGTCTTTAATGTTCGCAGTAGTCGTTCCATTTTCCAAGTGAAATTATCATCGAATAAATCACTTTTTGAAATGGCGGTCTTGGCAATTTTGATTACGACGGCAATTGCGTTGTTACCATTTACTCAAGGCTTATTTAACTTAGTTCATATTAGTTTAAATCACTGGTTCTTAGTGGCCATCTTATCGATTATACCAGTCTTTGTAAATGAAATGATTAAGTTCCATTTTTCAACAGAAGAAGACTAAACTTTTTTTGAAGCATATAATGAAATACTAAAGGAGCTGTGACAGTCTTGTCACAGCTCCTTTTCTAAGTAAAAGACACACAATTAAGTAGCATTTATTAGGCCTTTTTATTTCAATACTTTTTAGTGATTAAAATGTTTCAGCTTCATTTGGCAAATTATTGTAAAAAGCGGCTTTTGTAGCGTAAATATAAGGATTTAACCATAGATAGCCAATACCACAAGTTAAGACTGCTAAAATGTGCCAACCAATAAAGCTTAAATCTAACCAGAATAATTGACCTTTATAGCCATTCATTAAACGGCGGCTTGCAGTAATACATTCGAGATATCCTGGTTTTTGACCAGTACCTTCTAAAATGTCGTAGTAAATAAAGTTTGCTTGGGCATAAGAATAACTTTTAATAATACCAGGGATCAAAAACAGCAATGACCACAAGCCAATGAAGATGGTTGAAAGTAGGTAAATACAGACCACACCTACTAAAAAGGGACTCTTAAAAGCGCGAAAAACGTCGCTTAAAGGATGAATGTCGACCCGTTTCCCCCGATAAATGTCTAAAAACGTCCAAGACATTCCAGAAACAAAAATAGTCGTTAATAGTCCACTAAGAATACCGCCCCCTTGATTGCCAATTTGGGCTGTCCAAGAAACATCCCCATTACTGTTAATCCCATTTGAAACAGTATCTAATGTATCAGGACTAAAGATTGCAACTCCACCGATAATGGCAATAAGAGGAATTAAGATAATTGCGGCAATGGCAATGCCAATTACAGTTGGAATCAAGTTCATTAAAACCGCATCTTTCCAGCGGCCTTGTAACATTTGTTTGGCTTCTAACTTTAATTCACCAGATGATTTCATTTTTTCAACTCCTTTTTATAAGTAGCTTCAGTATAACAAAAACTTTAATTTTTGGAAATTACAAGAATTTATAGGGATTTTGCTGTTTTTTTGCTGAATAAAGGGACATTTATTAAAAGAAAATAACAGTCAAAATTATGACCTTGCAAATTTTTCCCCTAGCCTTTATGATGGTTGAAGCTACACAGAACAAAGTAGAAAGTAGGGAGTAAAATGGCGCAAGAACCTGCCATCAAATACCGTTTAATTAAAAAAGAAAAACATACTGGCGCACGCCTGGGTGAATTAATTACCCCGCATGGAACTTTTCCAACACCGATGTTTATGCCGGTGGGAACACTAGCGACAGTTAAAACTATGGCACCAGAAGAGTTAAAAGAAATGGGTGCTGGTGTAATTTTAAGTAATACGTATCATTTATGGTTACGCCCGGGTGAAGATTTAGTCGCAGAAGCAGGCGGCTTACACAAATTTATGAATTGGGATCAACCTATTTTAACAGACTCAGGTGGTTTTCAAGTTTTCTCACTAGCTGATATGCGTAATATTACTGAAGAAGGCGTGCATTTTAAAAACCATTTGAATGGGGCACCACTTTTCTTATCACCGGAAAAAGCGATTGATATTCAAAATAAATTAGGTTCAGATATTATGATGAGCTTTGATGAATGTCCACCTTTTGATGAAAGTTATGATTATGTTAAAAAATCAGTTGAACGTACTTCACGTTGGGCCTATAGAGGACTAGAAGCTCATGCTAATCCTGATCGCCAAGGTTTATTTGGAATTATTCAAGGGGCTGGCTTTGAAGATTTAAGACGTCAAAGTGCCAAAGATTTAATCAGTATGGATTTTCCTGGTTATTCAATTGGTGGCTTATCGGTTGGGGAACCAAAAGAAGAAATGAATCGTGTCTTAGATTTCACAACGCCACTAATTCCTGATCACAAACCTCGCTATTTAATGGGTGTGGGTGCTGCCGATTCATTAATCGACGGCGTAATTCGTGGTATTGATATGTTTGACTGTGTTTTACCAACAAGAATTGCTCGCAATGGTACATGTATGACTTCTAAAGGCCGTCTGGTTGTCAAAAATGCTAAATTTGCCCATGACTTTAGACCGCTAGATGAAAAATGTGATTGTTATACTTGTCGTAATTATAGTCGTGCGTATATCCGTCACTTGATTCATTGTGATGAAACATTTGGGATTCGCCTAACCACGTATCATAATTTGTATTTCTTATTAAACTTAATGAAACAAGTTCGCCAAGCGATTATGGATGATAACTTGTTGGATTTCCGCCAAGCTTTCTTTGAAGAATATGGCTACAATAAAGAAAATGCGAAAAGTTTTTAAAATTCATAGAAAAAACTAGTTTAAGTAAAGAATCTTTGTTAAAGTTATTCTTGTGAATTAAATTAAACGAGGTGAAGAAAATGGGCGGCTTACCAACAATTCTTATGTTCGTAGTGTTGTTAGGAGCGATGTGGTTTATGTCACGTTCAACCAAAAAACAACAACAAGAACGTCAAAATACGTTAAACGCAATGAAACCAGGTGATGAAGTTGTCACAATCGGCGGCTTGCATGGTGTTTTGGCTGAAGTTGACGATACGAACAAAACAGTCACAATTGATTGTGAAGGTGTATTTCTTGTTTTTGATAAACAAGCCATCAAATCAATTACTCCTGGGAAATCAGTAGTAGTGGACGATACAGTAACAGAAGTTAAAACTGAAGATTTAGTTTCTAACCCTACTGATACTGAAGATAATAGTGACAAAGACTAATCCTGCTTTTTGCAGGATTTTTTTGACTAAAAATTTTCCATTAGTTAGATAAAATTTTTGAGGTCTTTTAGGGTGTTGCTTTATCTTTGTAAACTAGTGCACGAATAAATGAATGTCTAATTAGGGTTACTAAGAATAAAAATTACTTAAGTTATAATTAATCTATTATCATTTTACTTAAGATAATAAAAAATATTTTTAAAGCAGTTATAAAGTTATAAAAACTTTGTAACTGCTTTCTTTGTTTTTAAATCAAGGGTTGTAAAAATGCTTTTAGAACAAGGCAAAATTTAATTTAAAAAAACTGTGAAAAAAATCACAAAAACTATTTACAAGCTAAAAATTATAGTGTATAGTTCTGTATGTGAAATGGTTAACAAAGAAAATTACCCAACTTTTAGGAGGAACACAATGGCTAAGACATTGGAAAAAGAAGTTAAAGTAATCAATACAGATGTAGTAATCGACGAGTTAGCAGCAAAAGCAAATGAAGCTGCAAAACAAATGGAAAACTTTACCCAAGAACAAGTAGATAAAATCGTACATGAAATGGCAATGGCTGCTTTAGACAAACATATGCCTTTAGCAAAAATGGCAGTTGAAGAAACTGGCCGTGGGATTGTCGAAGATAAAGCAATCAAAAATATGTATGCTTCAGAATATATCTGGAACTCAATTAAACATGATAAAACAGTTGGCATAATCGGCGAAGACAAACAAAAAGGTCTAATCGAAGTTGCAGGTCCTGTTGGGGTCGTTGCAGCAGTTGTTCCAACAACTAACCCAACTTCAACTACTATTTTTAAAGCAATGATCTCATTGAAAACTGCTAATGCAGTAATCTTTTCTTTCCACCCATCTGCGCAAGAATGTTCAAAAGAAGCAGCGCGTATCGTTCGTGATGCAGCGATTGCAGCAGGTGCTCCTGAAAACTGTATTCAATGGATTGAAAAAGAACATTCTTCAATTGAAGCAACGCAAAAATTAATGAACCACCCAGGTGTTGCAATTGTCTTGGCAACTGGTGGTCCTGGCATGGTGAAATCAGCTTACTCAACTGGTAAACCAGCTTTAGGTGTAGGTGCAGGTAACGTACCAGCTTATATCGAAAAAACAGCGAAAATTAAACGTGCAGTAAATGACGTTATCGTTTCAAAAACATTTGATAACGGGATGATTTGTGCCTCTGAACAAGGTGTAATCGTTGATAAAGAAATTTACGCTGCAGTTAAAGCTGAATTTGAAGCACATCAATGTTATGTTGTGAAAAAATCAGAATTGAAAAAATTAGAAGATGCAGTTATGAACGAAGGCAAATATGCGGTTAACCCTGCAATTGTTGGTCATCCTGCAACTGAAATTGCCAAATTAGCCGGTATTAAAGTTCCTGAAGGCACTAAAATGTTAATCGCAGAATTAGATGGTGTTGGGGCTGATTACCCATTATCTCGTGAAAAATTATCACCAGTTTTAGCGATGATGAAAGCTCAAAGTACAGAACATGGTTTTGATTTAGCTCAAGGTATGTTGGAATTAGGTGGACTTGGTCATACAGCGGTTATCCACACTGAAAATGAAGATTTACAATTACAATATGGTTTGAAGATGAAAGCTTGCCGTATCTTAGTAAACTCTCCATCTGCTGAAGGTGGTATCGGGAATATTTACAACGAAATGATTCCATCATTAACATTAGGTTGTGGCTCTTACGGTCGTAACTCTGTTTCTAAGAACGTATCTGCGATCAACTTAATCAACGTTAAAACTATCGCGAAACGGAGAAATAATATGCAATGGTTCAAATTACCTTCAAAAATTTACTTTGAAAAGAACTCATTATTATACTTGGAAAAAATGGAAAACGTTGAACGTGTCATGATCGTTTGTGATCCAGGTATGGTGCAATTTGGTTATGCGGATACAGTACGTGAAGTTTTAGCTCGTCGTAAAAACGATGTGAAAATTGAAGTCTTCTCAGATGTTGAACCAAACCCTTCAACAAACACAGTTTATAAAGGTCTTGAAGTCTTTAATGCTTTCCAACCAGACACAGTAATTGCGCTTGGTGGTGGTTCTGCAATGGATGCGGCAAAAGGCATGTGGATGTTCTTTGAACACCCAGATACTTCATTCTTTGGCGCAAAACAAAAATTCTTAGATATTCGTAAACGGACTTACAAAATTGGCAAACCTGAAAAAACACAATTTGTATGTATCCCAACAACTTCAGGTACCGGTTCAGAAGTAACACCATTTGCCGTTATTACTGATAGCGATACGCATGTGAAATATCCATTAGCTGACTATGCATTGACACCAGACGTTGCGATTGTCGATCCGCAATTTGTTATGTCAGTGCCAGCAAGTGTTACTGCTGATACAGGGATGGACGTTTTAACACACGCAATTGAATCTTATGTTTCTGTTATGGCATCTGATTATACCCGTGGTTTAAGTTTACAAGCAATCAAACTTGTCTTTGATAACTTGGAAAATTCAGTGAAAACAGCTGATCCAGATGCAAGAGAAAAAATGCATAACGCATCTACAATGGCAGGTATGGCCTTTGCCAACGCGTTCTTGGGTATTTGTCACTCAATCGCGCATAAAATTGGGGGCGAATATGGTATTCCTCACGGACGTACAAATGCGATCTTATTACCGCATATTATCCGTTACAATGCCAAAGATCCACAAAAACATGCAATGTTCCCTAAATATGACTACTTCCGTGCAGATACAGATTACGCGGATATTGCGAAATTCTTAGGTCTTAAAGGTGAAACAACTGAAGAATTAGTCGAAGCATTAGCAACTGCAGTTTACGAATTAGGTAAATCGGTTGGTATCGATATGAGCTTGAAAGCACAAGGCGTTACACAACAAACATTGGATACAACTGTTGACCGCATGGCTGAACTTGCTTATGAAGATCAATGTACTACAGCTAATCCAAAAGAACCTTTAATTTCTGAATTAAAAGGTATCATTGTGGAAGCATACAATGCAAAAGCATAATTAAATGTAAGTTAAAAATCCGTCTTAGCCTCTTAGCAGCTAGGACGGATTTTTTGCGTGAAAGTAAAGTGTATAAGTTAGTATAAGTTGTAACGGTATGCTAATAAAATAAAGCTGCAATTTAAGTTTGTAGTAGAGTAGTTGACTTTTCTTAGGAGTAACCTAATATTAAAGATAAGAAGGAAAAAGGAAGAAGGAAAAGCGATGGTACTAGCACAAGTAAAAGAGCTCAAGCAATCTCAGGAGTTGTTAAAAAAATTAGTCGAGCGAATTGAAAACCCCACTCAAGATTTATCCATCACCACACTTCAACACGATTTACTCGATTACATTGAAAGTTTGTCAGTAGTGACCGATTACGTAAACATTGAAATAGGCCCCCCAGAGCTAAAAACTTATCCCATTAATGCTGTTTTAAAACAACAAGCGCAATTGCTTCAAGCTATTCTTGCTCAATTAAATAGTCCAGCAGAACAAAGTGATGCTGCTGAACAATTTAAGGTAACAGAAGGTGCGATTCGGCGTATGTATGAAAGTTTAAAAGGCATTGTTGAGTTAAATCGAACTTTGCAAAAAGAGTCCAATATATCAGTTGACTTGGCTACAAAGACGCCACTTCATGAAAAAGAAAATACTACTGAAAAAGCAGGATTTTTTAAGCGCTTATTTAAACGCTAAGCATACTTTTCTAACTTGTCATTTATAAAAAAACGCCAAACCACTTTTAGAAAAAATCTAAGCTGTGGCTTGGCGTTTTATGCTTAAAAACGGAAAGGAATTTCATTTTGCCCGCGAATTGCATATTTTCTAACATCAATTCCCCGTGCTTGGCACCATTGCCACACTTCATCTGTAAAAATAACCGGAACCGTTTCAAGAGCATGGGTATTTTTTTTGCCCACCATCGTGTAGAGCAAGATTAAATCTTCTTGCCAACTTTCAATCATGGCAATTGTCGCATCTACACCGTGACTGAGTAGTTGATTTAAAATAGTAGCAGAAATACCTACTGTGTCTGCCCCTAAGATGAGGGATTTGAAAATATCAAAAGCATTGCGAATCCCACCTGAAGCAATTACTTCAAATGAACGGGTGACTTGTGCGGCTTCTAATAATGAAATAGCAGTCGATTGTCCAAATTCACTCAGATAAGCCATTTCACGTTTAGGGCGACGAGCATTTTCAATTTGAGTGAAACTTGTTCCCCCTTGGCCTGAGACATCAATGGTTTGTACACCAACACTAATTAATTGCAACATTGTTTCTCTGGTCATACCAAAACCAACTTCTTTTACAACTACCGGAACGTCTAATTTTGCTACAATTTCAGCGATATTATCCAACCAATCGCCAAAAGCACGGTCACCTTCTGGCATTACCAATTCTTGCGGAGCATTCAAATGAATTTGTAAGGCATTTGCGCCAAATAATTCCACCGCTCTTTGGGCATTTTCTAAATCATTATGAGCGCCAATATTCGCTAAGAAAAAACCATCAGGATTGACTTTGCGGACAATTTTAAAACTATCTTGCACACTTTCATCTTTTAAAGCAGCCGTAACAGAACCTGTAGCCATCATCAAATTGCACTCTTTTGCGATAAGGGCCAAATCGTGATTGATTTGTTGTGATTTTTGTGAACCACCTGTCATAGCATTGATAAAAAAAGGAAAAGCTTCTTCATGGTCTAAAACCGCTGTCTGTAGACTAACATCATTTGTAGCAATTTGCGGTAAAGGATTATGAATTAAGCGAATAGCATCAAAATCATTGCTTTTTTCTTTATGAAAGGCTTTGGCTAAACGAATGTGTTCATCTTTACGATTCATGGGAACTCCTTTTTATAGTAGGATTTGGGTAATGATAAACGTGGAGGGGTAAGGGGGTAATTCCTGCTTTTTCCCACACGCTCATTAACGGTAAAATCCCACTTTTTTGATCAGTAATCACGATGCCACAGTCGCCTCCGCCAGCACCAGAAGATTTGGCTGCACCACCGTAATTTTCAGCTAAATCACATAATGTTTTTAAAGCAGGTGTTTCAATGACAACGTCTGTGATTTGAGTCAGTTCATTTAATAGGCGCCGATTTTTTTTAATCATTTGTTTGATTAGGCTGATATCTTGCTGATGAAACCCAGTGACGATTTGTTCTACACAAGTTTTGCTATCAGCTAAAAATTCTTCATAAGAAGTTTGCTTGTCTGCTCTTGATTCATTCACCTGATCAACCAAATCAGAAGTCGATGCTGGAGAACCTGTCCAGCCAATCAATAAACGTAAGTGAGGGACTTCTGGTAGCGGTGTAATGGTAAGATAAGGCCACTCTTTGGTGAGTAAATTAGTGATACTTTCACTTTGCTGTTCCTTTTTTAACCACTGCTGATCAAATGTTGCAAAAGCAATCCAACCACCGTAAGAACTGGCAGCAATATCGCCACAAGAACCATTACCTTGGACTTCTAAATGGGCAAGAGCGGCTAGTTTAAACGTCATCATTGGCGTTAGAGGCAACTCATAAAAGGCACTTAGCGCTTTGACAGTCGCAACGGTTACTGCGCCACTAGAGCCTAAACCATACTTGCGACCATTGGAGTTGTCTAACTCACTTGTAACTTTTAAATCAAAAAAAGCCAGTTCTTTACCTTGTTCACGGGCATATTTTTCGGTAATTTTAATCGCCGCTAAAATATAATGAAAAGGATTTTCGCGAATATCTAAAACCAATTCCCCACCGCGACGGGTCCATTTTACTGGTAATTCACTGTATTGGGCGGATTGAATACTGCCACTTTTGGTTGCAGAGGTAATTGTAACGGTAATAAATTGATCGACTGCAATAATAATGGCCGGATGTCCCGGCTCAACAACAGCGTATTCACCTGCAATATAAAGTTTTCCTGGGGCCGAAGCTTCCACAAGCATTTGAATTCCTCCTGTTAATGTTACCCATGTTTATAAATACGTGATACCTGGTCCGCTAAAAGCGGTAATTAATTGTTCTTTTTCAAAATAATTTGCCAGCTCTGCTTCAATTTTTGCGACGTCTTTTTTTTGACATAAGACTTTAACATTGGGACCTGCATCCATTGTAAAGTAACAAGCTAGGCCAGTTGCGCGGATTTTTTTCACGGCATTCATAGCTTTTAAACTATCTGGTGACCAATAAGTAAATGGTGGCACAGCGGCAAGAGTTGTACCATGCATTTTTAAGGCGTTGTTTTCAGTGATTGCTCCTAGTTTATTGAAATCTTGGGCATGAATCGCAATTTTAGCACTAGCTAAGTCTTGTGGTGTCGTTTGTAACCAACCGGGATAAAATGCCGAAGTTTCTACTGTTCTACGCATACCGTCGCGACTAGACACATCTTTTTCTTGATCGTTAATTAAAATGAAAATCATCGCCAGCTCATCTTCCCAGCCACTACTTGGTACAGGTTCTGCAAAAGAAGTTTCATCACTGGTGCCTTTTTGCCATTCTACAAACCCAGGGAAAATACTGCGACAGGCCGAACCTGAACCGCGGCGGGCCAAACGAGACAAATCTTTGTCAGATAAATTTAGTTGCAGCGCTTGATTACAAGCTGCCGCAAGCGCCGCTAAGCCACTGGCAGAAGATGCTAAACCAGCAGCGGTTGGCACATGATTGTAACTTTTAACTTCTGCAAAAAGTGGGCAATCAGCTTTTTTACGAACTAAATCTAAAAAGCGACTAATTTTTTTGGTCCCCACTTCATCTTGTAAGACATCATCTAAATAGAAAATATCTGCAGTCAACTCCTCTGAAAAGGTGACCGTTGTCTCAGTATAAAAAGCATCAAGGGTCAAAGAAAGACTATTGTTCATGGGAATAATTAAATCTTCATCGGCTTTGCCCCAGTATTTGATTAAAGCGATATTGGTATGTGCTTTGGCACTTCCTTTAAGCATATTGATAAACTCCTAATTCTTGAATCCAAGTTGCTTTGGCACCTTGGTTAGTTAATGCGGTAGCAATTTTTTTAGCCGTGGTGTAATCAGCAGCTAAGGCAATCATACAGCCGCCTTTGCCGCCACCAGTTAATTTTGCGCCGAGTGCACCATTTTTTGTGGCTACAGCAATTAAATTATCTAGTGTTTGATCGCTTACTTGTAAAGCAGCTAAATTTTTTTGAGCGGCATTCATTAATTCGCCCAAATAACGGGCTTGATTATTTAAAATCGCCTGTTTGGCTTTTAAAGTCAAATCACCAAGTTCTTTAATCAAAGCGCTAGTGGTCTTTTTATCTTGTTCAAAGCGCTGTGCTACTGCTTTGACTGTCTGGCGTGTTTTACCCTTGACGCCAGTGTCGGCGACAATTAAAAAAGCGCTAAGATTAATAGGAAAAGTTTCAAAAGCGGCACCTTTTTGAAATAAGATTGGTTCACTACCAGCAGTCGCAGCGGCATCGATACCACTGGGATTACCATGAGAAATTTTTTCCGCATAATTCACATACTTTAACAGTGTTTCATGGCTCACTGGTGAATTTTGCCAATCAAAAAAAGCGCGGGTAATCGCTACCGCCACGGCAGCGCTAGAACCCATCCCTCTTTCTGCGGGGATTGTACTTGAAATGGTAATTTGCACAGGAGGAGCAGTGAAATCGTGCCGTAATTGACGAATCAATGTTTTAATATTCTCCAAACTTTTGGGTGCTTTGATAAGAGGACCAACAAAATAGCCAGAACGTAATTGATCATAAGGATGGTCTGTTATTTCAGCTGTTACATGGGTTGGTTGAAAAGGAAAGGCAATCGCTGCTTCACCATAAACTACAGCGTGTTCACCCATCAAAATAATTTTACCATTGGCATTCCCTTCACCACTGGATTTCATGCAAATGCCTCATTTCTACTTTATTTTTTAAGTTTTATCTATTCCGCATGCTAATTGTTCCATGCGAGCAAATATTCATTTCGTCTACTTTAAAATATTGCGCTTTTCACTCTTAAGAAACAATAGTTTTATTGTCTTTATTAGCTGTTAGAAGATATTTGCTGATTTTTCTATTAGAAAATTATGTACTGCTTGTCTATTCTACTAAAAATTTGCTGAATCGTTAAGGCTTTATGAAAAATTTCAAGGCTTTTCAATTTTTTCTTAAGAGTTTTTTTTAACTTCTTTTTTTAATTTACGTTTTTAAAAGCTAAAAATATCGAAAGTTGTCTTTACTAAATTTAATTAAAAGTAAAATAATTAATAGCGCTTTGGATTAATTTTGAAACCGCACGGCAACTAGATTTTGACAAATAAGTCGCTATTTTGGTGAGTATTTTCTTATTTGACGTAACTAAATGTTGTGGGGTATAGTGTTGCAAGTAGTGATAAACCACAATATTTAGTGATAGGTGAGTTGGAGGTCCATGAGTGTGATTGTATTAGCAGGTACCATTGGCGCAGGTAAATCAAGTTTAACTGAAATGATAGCCAATCATTTAAACAGTGAGGCATTTTATGAATCAGTTGATGACAATGAAGTTTTGCCACTGTTTTATCAAGATCCAAACAAATATGCGTTTTTATTGCAAATCTACTTTTTGAATAAGCGCTTTGATAGTATTAAACAAGCATTACGCCATGAAAATAATGTGTTGGATCGTTCAATTTATGAGGATTCATTGTTATTTCATTTAAATGCCGATTTAGGCCGTGCGACAGAAACAGAAGTACAAGTGTATGATGAATTGTTAGCCAATATGATGCAAGAATTGCCTTATGCGGCGCAAAAAAAACATCCTGATTTGTTAGTTCACATCAAAGTTTCTTTTGAAACTATGTTGGCTCGGATTAAAAAACGCGGTCGTGATTTTGAACAGTTAGAATATGATCCAAGTTTATATGATTATTATAAAGAATTAAATCAACGGTATGATGCATGGTTTGAAAATTATCATGAAAGTCCGAAATTGCAAATTGATGGGGACTTATTGAACTTTGTAGAAGATGAAGCGGCTGCAAAAGAAGTCATTCAATTGATTGATGATAAATTAGCAGAAATTCGTCAAATGGAGTTTATTGGTTAAAGGAAAAAACGCTAGAATCCAGACTTATGAGTAGGGATTCTAGCGTTTTTTGTTATAATTAGACTAAGTAGATAAGGCGGGGTGAAAAATGGAACATAAGCGAGAATTTAATAATGGCGCCTCATTTTGGGTACAAGTCGATAACCATAGTGTTACGACCTTGACAGAGTTGCAAGAAAAATACCAACTAAGTGACGAGATGCTAACCTATTCATTAGATAAAAACGAACGTGCTCGCGTGGAGTATGACGCAGAAGAACACGCTTTTTTATTAGTCTATAATGTGCCGCACCGGCATAAAACTGATAATCACTATGAGACAAGCCCGATGACATTTATCATTAAAGAACATCATCTGTTTTCATTTACGACAGACCATACTGGCTATGTCACGGATATGATGGAAAATTTATTGCATAAAAACAGTAATCAAAGCGAATATAGTTTGCTTTTTCATACCCTTTTTTTAATTTCAGATTCTTTCTTTCCTTTAATTGAAGAAGTGAATAGTGAAAGGATGCGCTTGAATCAAAAACTAAGAGAACGCACCACGAATAAGAACTTGCTGGAACTGTCTGACCTTGAAATTGGGTTAGTCTATTTGGTAACTGCGACAAAGCAAAATGCGGTTTTGTTGCAACAAATTCGAGCTTTGAGTATTTTCCATCGCTTACATGATAATGAAAAAGAGCAGTTGGATGATGCTTTAATTGAGGCTAAACAAGCGGTGGAGATGACGAATTTAGCTTCACAAGTAATCGACCAGCTTTCAGGTGCCTATAACAATCTGTTAAATAATAATCTAAACGATACGATGAAGTTTTTAACCATTTGGTCTTTGTTACTAACTGTACCGACCATCGTTACCGGCTTTTTTGGCATGAACGTGCCCTTGCCATTTTCTAATTCTGTTTTTGGCTGGGCGATTGCAATGCTAATTAGCCTTGGATTATCCGTGTGGATGCTTTTGGCGATGTGGCGTCGGATAAAGTAAGTTAATCTTTAATTACTAGTCCACAACTGGTAGCAATTACCAAAGCTTGTTGTGGGTTAACAACAAGTCCTCTTAAGGCAGTATAATCTAAAAAAATCTGTTGAAATTCATTTTGGCTAAAATCTAGTTTATTTAACGATGTGTGCCCCCAGTTACTTCTGGTTAAATCATTTTGACTTAATGTTAGGTGTTGCCACTTGATGTTATAAAATTCACTTTCTGTTAAACGACATTGTGAAAATTGGACAAATTTTAAATTACTTTGGCTAAAAGATGTAAAGTCGCACAGACAATCGTGAAATTTGCAGTCACGTAAATAACTTTCGGCAAAATTCGCCCCAGTTAGTTTACACTGTTCAAATACAACTTGGTGAAAACTAGCTTTGAGCCATTCAATGTTGGAAAAATCACAATTGTAAAAAATGACGTTGCTCGCCTCGAAATTATCGAGACTGGCTTTATGGAGTGAAATTTTTTCCAGTGTACTTTGCCTGATAATCATATTTTTAGCAGTTAAATAGCTATAGTCAGCTAAAACAAATTGTTGTCCTTCAAAAAAAGCTTCATCTTCAATAAAAAAATCAGCTGATGTTAATGAAGGAAGTTGCGGAGGTGCTGGTGGTTTCATTTTTAGACTCCTTTCGTGAAAACTTTTGTTACTTTGCATTTTAGCCAATGCTCACTATAAAAACAAATTATGACAAAAAAATTACCTCAATCTACTTAAAAGTATTTCTTTTTTTAGAATAATTATTGTGAAAAAAATTTCATCTCATAAAGCTCTAATTTTGAAAACGGATTATTTCAATGGTTTGAATGGGAACTCTTGTTATAAATAAAATGTTAGCGATTCACAAGCAGAATAATCGCCTTTCAATTTGTTTTTTTCTAAAATGTAAACGGAAACAGAAAATAGCATGTTTCACGAATAGTTTCCTTTTTACTTTTTTTGGAGTAGTTTGTGAAAAAAGTAGTAAGGATGATTTAAATATTGGAGGAATTAGAAATGACAAAAACAATTATTGTCGGAACCAACCATGCCGGTATTGCAGCGGCAAATACATTATTAGATAATTACCCAGATCAAGAAGTAGTAATGATCGATCGTAATACCAATTTAAGTTATTTAGGTTGTGGGACTGCGTTATGGGTTGGCCGTCAAATTGATGGTTATCAAGATCTTTTTTATACAAACAAAGAGGCTTTTGAAGAAAAAGGCGCAAAAATCTACATGGAAACTTCAGTAACGGATGTCGATTTTAATAAAAAAATCGTTTACTGTGAGAAAAAAGACGGCTCTACTTTTGAAGAAAGCTATGACAAAATTATTTTAGCAACTGGTTCACGCCCCATCTCACCAAAAGTACCAGGACATGATTTAGCTGGTATTCACTTTTTGAAATTATTCCAAGAAGGGCAAGAAGTTGATCGCGAAATGGCAAAAGACAGCGTGAAAACAGTAGCTGTTGTAGGTGCTGGTTATATCGGTGTTGAAATTGCCGAAGCTGCGAAACGTCGAGGCAAAAATGTATTGCTTTTTGATGCTGCTGATCGTTCATTACCATCTTATTATGACAAATGGTTTACCGATGACATGGACAAAAACTTAGCCGATCATGGTATTGAATTACACTTTGGCGAACTAATTAAAGAATATAAAGGGACTGAAAGAGTCGATACTGTTATTTCTGAAAAAGGTGAATATCCGGTTGATATGGTCATTAATGCGATTGGTTTTGGTCCAAATGCGCAACTAGGGAAAGATCATTTGGAACTTTTTGCCAATGGCGCTTATCTAGTTGATCGTCATCAACAAACAAGTGATCCTGATGTGTATGCCGTAGGAGATTGTGCTACGATTTATTCGAACGCTTTAGATGCCACAACGTATATCGCACTAGCTTCTAATGCAGTACGAACTGGGATTGTCGCAGGTCACAATATTGGTGGCACACCAGTTGAGTCTGCTGGCGTTCAAGGTTCAAATGGGATTTCAATCTTTGGCTTTAACATGGTTTCAACTGGTTTGTCCGTTGCAGCTGCTGAAAAGAACAACATGGAAGTAAAATATACGGATTATGAAGATTTGCAAAAGCCAGGCTTTATTAAAGAAGAAAACGGTGACGTGAAAATTCGTATCGTCTATGAAGCATCTTCTCGTCGAATCGTCGGGGCACAAATGTCTTCTACTGAAGATATTTCGATGGGTATTCACATGTTCTCACTTGCGATTAGTAAACATGTGACAATTGATGAATTGAAGTTATTGGATATTTTCTTCTTGCCACACTTCAATCAACCTTACAACTACATTACTATGGCTGCTTTAGCTGCAGAGTAAAATAGCACAAAATGTTTAACGCTAAGTTTCAGTTTTATTACTGAGCTTAGCGTTTTTTTTCTTACAGGACTTTTCTTTTAATTCATTCTATTATTCGGTAAAATAAAATAGAATCTAGTTATAAATAATCTCTATATTAAAAAGCAAAAGGAGGGGTAAAATGGCAAGACCTACGAATAAAGAAGAGTTGCTACAAGCCTCAGAGCAATCCTATGACAAAATGGTAGCGCTACTAAAAACATTGCCGGAAAGTGCATTAAGGCAAACATTTACTTTTGATGTTGAAAAAGAAAAGCAAGCTCATTGGCAGCGGGATAAAAATTTACGCGACGTTTTGATTCATCTGTATGAATGGCACAAGCTATTACTGACATGGGTAGAAGCCAATCAAAAAGGTGAAGCAAAACCATTTTTAAAAGCAGGCTATAATTGGAGAAATTATGGGGAGATGAATTTAGAATTTTGGCAGAAACATCAAAGTACAACGTATGAAGAAGCTTTTGAACTCGTACAAACAACGCATCAAAAGGTCATGGACTTAGCCGAACAATTTTCCAATGATGAATTATTTGAAAAAGGAGTATTTCCTTGGGTAGGAGGAACTACTTTGGGTAGCTATTTTGTTTCAGCAACTGCCAGTCATTATGAGTGGGCGCTAAAAAAAATTCGGAAATTTAAAAAGAGTTTAGCAAGCTAAGTTAGTATAAATTATTTTTTGTTTCAACGAATTTAAGTAAATAAAAAAAGAATATTCAGAAAATTTAGAATAAACTGTTGACATCGTTTTTATCAAGCTTTATGATGTTTGTAACAAACAAGCAGGTGATGAAAATGACAACTTCTCCATTTATGATGAATTTATTATTATAGCTGAGGACTCTTTGGGTAATTTAAGAGTCCTATTCGCATTGCATTAACGGTTAATCCCTTAATGGAATGCTTTTTTTATAATTTTTTTTAGAAGATAAGTTGTCAAACATTGCATAATTGAGGAGGAAATATCATGAGGGCAATTCAGTTTTTTGATACAACGTTACGAGATGGCGAACAAACCCCAGGTGTCAATTTTAATACCAAAGAAAAGGTGCAAATTGCCTTGCAGTTAGAAAAATGGGGAATTGATGCGATTGAAGCGGGATTTCCGATTGCATCAGTAGGGGATTTTGAAGCAGTAAAGGCGATTGCAAAAGCCGTTCAGAAGATGACCGTTACAGGATTAGCTCGTTGCCAGAAAAAAGATATTGATCGTGCTTATGAAGCGCTTCAATTTGCCCGCTTTCCACAGATTCATGTTTTTTTAGCCACCAGTGATGTTCATATGCAGTACAAATTGAAAATGACAGAAGCAGAAGTGTTGGCTGCCATTAAAGAACATGTCAGTTATGCTAAGACCAAATTTGCTAAAGTTCAATTTTCCCCTGAGGATGCTACCCGTACTAGAAAAGAATTCCTTTTAACCGCCGTTCAAACGGCAATTGATGCCGGTGCTACGATTATTAATATTCCCGATACGGTGGGCTATTCTAACCCCACAGAATATGGCGCATTATTCAAATTTTTGTTGGCCAATATTCACAGCTCAGAAGAAATTGTTTTTTCTTCTCATTGTCATGATGATTTGGGGATGGCAACAGCAAACGCACTGGCTGCTATTGAAAATGGTGCGACCCGCGTTGAAGGTACGGTGAATGGCATTGGCGAACGTGCTGGCAATACTGCGTTAGAAGAAGTGGCAGTTGCCCTTTATATTCGTAAAGATTTTTATCAATGTGAAAGTAAAATTCAACTGCAAGAAACAAAGCGAACTAGTGATTTGGTGGCGCGACTTTCTGGGATTTCTGTTCCACAAAATAAAGCGGTGATAGGCGGTAATGCATATGCGCATGAATCTGGAATTCATCAAGATGGGGTATTAAAAAATCCTGAAACTTATGAAATTATTACGCCTCAATTAGTTGGAGTGAACACCAATTCATTGCCCCTTGGAAAATTATCTGGGCGTCATGCGTTTGTCACCAAAATGCAAGAATTGGGTTATACCTTAGCTGATGAGGAAATAAAGCCACTATTTAAACAGTTTAAAAATTTAGCCGATAAGAAAAAACAAGTTACAGATGATGATTTGTTAGCTTTAGTGGCCGATCAAGATCGTCAATCCCAGACTGCCTTTCATTTGGAACAAGTCCAGTTGCAATATGTTTCTAATGGTCATCAAGGAGCGATTGTTTCAGTTAAAAATAGTGAGGAGCAAATAAAAATTGCCTCTGCAATTGGTTCTGGTAGCATTCAAGCGATATATAATTCCATTGACCAGATTTTTTCTCAGAAACCAACTTTAGTCAGTTATGAAATTACCGCCTTAACTGCTGGTGAAGATGCACAAGCACAAGTGAGAGTTGTTTTAGAGTGCCCCAAAACGAAAAAAAGAATTAATGGTATTGGGATAGATTTTGATGTTTTAGAGGCATCTGCTAAAGCTTATGTCCAAGCTAGCGGTAGTTTGAAAAACTTTTCAGCATAATTTATTAAGGCGAGGAGAATAGAAATGAAAAAAATTACAGTTTTAGCCGGGGATGGTATTGGCCCAGAAATCATGGCGAGTGCCATTGCAGTTTTGCAAGCTACTGCACTAAATTATGGGCAAAATTTTCAATTTAATAATCAACTTTTTGGTGGTGCAGGCATTGAAGCTAGTGGTAAAGCTTTACCTGAAGCAACGCTTCAGGCTTGCTATGATGCCGATGCTATTTTATTAGGGGCCATTGGCGGAGCTATAGGCTCTCCTTGGGAAAAAGCTAAACAAACCCCAGAACAAGGACTTTTAGCTTTAAGAAAAGCACTAAACTTATTTGCTAATATTCGTCCAATTTGTGTCCCAGACGCGTTATTACCTTTGTCACCAGTCAAAGAAGCAATTGTGAAAGGGACAGATTTTATTGTCGTACGGGAATTAACTAGTGGTATTTATTTTGGCGAACCAAGACAACTACAAGAAACAAAAGCTTATGATACTTGTCGTTATACTGAAACAGAAATTGCCCGCATTGCCCACAAAGCATTTCAGCTAGCACAAACACGACGGAAAAAAGTCACTTCTGTTGATAAAGCCAATGTTTTAGCGACCAGCAAGTTATGGCGTAAAGTGGTGACAGATGTTGCTAAAGATTACCCTGACTGTACTTTGGAGCATCAGCTAGTTGATTCTTGTGCTATGCGTATTGTGCAACAGCCCACGGATTTTGATGTAATTGTTACTGAAAATCTATTTGGTGACATTCTAAGTGATGAAGCTTCTGTTTTACCTGGAACATTAGGAGTCTTACCAAGTGCAAGTCACAGTGAAAATGGCGTTTCTTTGTATGAACCCATTCATGGCTCAGCTCCAGACATTGCTGGGAAAAACTGTGCAAATCCGGCTTCGATGATTTTGTCTGCGGCTTTAATGTTACGTCAAAGTTTTCAGGAAGAAAAAATGGCACAATCAATTGAAGATGCGGTCTTTGCGGTAATGAATGAAGGCGTTGTGACGCCAGATTTAGGTGGTAATGCTAAAACCGATGAATTTACCGCAGCTGTGATTAAAAAAATGCAAAGTTAAATTTTGGCGGTGATAGTTAAATTCTATTATTTGAGCTTATGGGAGGTAATGAGATGAAAAAGACACTTTTTGATAAAGTTTGGGATCGCCATGTCATTAAAGGCAAGAAAGAAGAGGCACAATTATTATATGTTGACTTGCAATTGATTCATGAAGTGACTTCGCCCCAAGCTTTTGAAGGCTTACGACAAACCAAACGCAGCGTCCGTTGTCCAAATCGAGTCTTTGCAACAATGGACCATAATGTGCCTACTGTTAATATTCATCAGATTAGTGATCTGATTGCCAAAAAACAAATTGATACACTACGCCAAAATTGTCAGGAATTTGGGATTGAACTCTGTGATAATGGTTCTGAAAATCAGGGTATTGTTCATATGGTAGGGCCAGAAATGGGATTAACACAACCAGGTAAAGTAATTGTGTGTGGCGATTCCCATACAGCAACCCACGGTGCTTTTGGTGCCATTGCGTTTGGTATTGGAACAAGCGAGGTCGAACATGTTTTTGCGACACAGACAATCTGGCAAAAAAAGCCTAAAAAAATGGGAATTAAAGTAACTGGCCAGCTGCAACCTGGAGTCTATGCAAAAGATATTATTTTAGCTTTAATTGCTAAATATGGAACTGATTTTGGGGTGGGATATGCCGCTGAATTTTTTGGCGACACCATTTCAAATTTATCAATGGAAGAACGAATGACAATTTGCAATATGGCAATTGAAGGTGGCGCGAAAATCGGAATAATGGCACCAGACCAAAAGACATTTGATTACGTTGCCCAGCGTCAATATGCACCAAAAGATATGGCAGCAGCAATTGAGGATTGGCAAACACTTTATAGTGATGAAGGAGCAACATTTGATTGCTTGTTAGAATTAGATGCCGCAAGTCTCGCGCCTTTTGTAACATGGGGAACAAATCCTGAGATGGGAGTCGCAGTTGACAAAGAATTCCCGCCAATTCAAGATCATAACGATGCATTGGCTTATGCCTATATGAATTTACAGCCAGGTCAAAACGTTCAGGATATTCCGATAGAATATGTTTTCATTGGTTCCTGTACGAACGGACGACTTTCTGACTTGCAAGAGGCCGCTAAAATTATTGCGGGTAAAAAAATAAAAGCAGGTGTGACTGGAATAGTGGTCCCTGGTTCACGACCTGTAAAACATGCGGCAGAAAAATTAGGCCTAGATAAAATATTTGAAGCAGCTGGCTTTGAATGGCGTGAGCCGGGTTGTTCGATGTGTTTAGGGATGAATCCTGATAAGGTACCGGAATTTGTCCACTGTGCTTCCACTTCAAATCGTAATTTTGTTGGCCGCCAAGGGAAAAATTCCCGAACACATTTGTGTAGTCCTGCGATGGCAGCAGCGGCTGCGTTAAATGGTACTTTTGTGGATGTGCGCAAACTTGTGAAAGGAGCGGTTGGTTAATGGAAGCATTTAAAGTATATACAGGTAAGACTGTTCCTTTTATGAACAACAATGTAGATACAGATCAAATTATTCCAAAGACTTATTTAAAGCGAGTCGATAAAAAAGGATTTGGTGAATTTCTCTTTGATGACTGGCGTTACTTAGTAGATCGCACGCCTAATCCAGAATTTGTTTTAAATTATCCTCAATACAAAGCAGCAACCATCTTAATTTCAGGTGATAATTTTGGCTCGGGTTCTTCGCGGGAGCACGCTGCTTGGGCCTTAATGGATTATGGCTTTAAGGTAGTGATCGCAGGTAGTTTTAGTGACATTTTTTATATGAACGCCACTAAAAATGGTTTACTTCCGATTGTATTAGATGAATTAGCACGTAAAAAGTTGGCAGCTTTATCACCTGAAGTAGAAATTACGATTGATTTACCCAACCAAGTCGTTAAAACTGCCACCGCTGAATTTCCATTTACAATAGATGAAAGCTGGAAATACAAATTAGTCAATGGCTTAGATGAAATTGGAATCACTTTACAAGATGAAGCACTCATCACACAATATGAAAATAAAATGATGCCAAGTTATTGGCGTTAATAAAAATCCTTATCAAAGCATAGCGTAGCACGATTTTGCTGGGATAAGGATTTTTTTGATGGTTAAATTCCTTTAATGAAAAACGTAATGATTTTTTAGTTATAAGAAAGTAGCGCTTTTTTAGATGGGAATTTTTCGTTGGAGTGTTTCATTATAAAAACTAATACTTTTTATTAAACAATTTATGAAAAGATAAAGTTTAATCACTTTGTTTCAGTTTTTTTGTTAAAAATGATACGCTTACATTGGAAAATAAAGCGAAAGGGTGAAAAATGATGGATGAAAAAGAAAAACAACTAGAAAAACTAGCCCAAGAAGCCAAAAAGGATAAATCAATCGAAAAAATAGATAAAATGGAAAAAGAATTGCAATTAGATGATGAGAGTAAAGAAGAAAAAGAAAGTAAAGGAATTGAAAAAGTAGTCGAAGATACACCAATTGCTGGAGCAAATTTTCGCTCCCCTAATCAACCTTACTAAAAGAAAAAATTTTAATGACACCCAAATTTGCGATAAATTTTGGGTGTCGTTTTATACAGCTAAAAATCTTCTAGGCTTGACAAATATTTTTAGCTGTAGTATATTGTACTAGTTGAGAAATGAAAGCAGAAGCACCCGCTTCTCGCCTTAGTGAAGATATTGCTGGGCAGAATAGTTAGATCGCTTGTTTTACAAGCTGATTTTGCGCGCGGGTTCGATTACGAACTCGTTTTTTTATTGCTTTCTCTCTTCAAAAAACTTGGAGGTGAATGACCATAGCAAAGGATATGATGGTAAACGACGGCATTCGTGCACGTGAGTTGCGTTTGATCGACCAAAACGGTGAACAATTAGGTGTTAAAACTAAAGCAGAAGCATTAAGCATTGCGGAACATGCAAATCTTGATGTCGTTTTAGTGGCTCCCGGTGCGAAACCACCAGTAGCTCGGATCATGGATTACGGGAAATATCGTTTTGAACAACAGAAAAAAGATCGTGAAGCTCGTAAGAAACAAAAAGTGATCAACATCAAAGAAGTTCGTTTAAGTCCGACAATTGATGTCAATGATTTCAATACAAAACTACGTAATGCACGTAAGTTCCTAGAAAAAGGAGACAAAGTGAAAGCTTCAATCCGTTTTAGAGGTCGTGCCATTACCCACAAAGAAATTGGTCAGAAAGTCCTTGATCGCTTAGCTGAAGAAGTTGCGGATATCGCAGTTGTTGAGCAAAAAGCGAAGATGGACGGACGCAGTATGTTTCTAGTGGTTGCACCAAAGCCTGAGAAATAAGCGTCAGTCAGTCAAAGTTCATGAAGAATTGATTTTGAGGAGGAAAATTAGTTATGCCAAAACAAAAAACACACCGCGGTTTAGCAAAACGCGTAAAACGTACTGGTAAAGGCGGATTAAAACGATTCCGTGCGTTTACAAGCCACCGTTTCCACGGCAAAACAAAAAAACAACGCCGTCAATTGCGTAAAGCAAGCATGGTGTCAGCTGGCGATTACAAACGTATCCGCCAACAATTAGCTCGCATGAAATAAGCTAGTTGTACCCTTGCTTTACCATTTTAAAAATTCAAGATTTATTTTAGGAGGAATTAAACATGGCACGTGTTAAAGGTGGAACAGTAACTCGTAAACGTCGTAAAAAAGTGCTTAAATTAGCAAAAGGTTACTACGGTTCCAAACATACTTTATTTAAAACAGCAAAAGAACAAGTAATGAATTCATACAACTACGCATACCGCGATCGTCGTCAGAAAAAACGCGACTTCCGTAAATTGTGGATTGCACGTATCAACGCTGCAGCTCGTATGAACAACTTGAGCTACTCAAAATTAATGCATGGCTTGAAATTGGCTGAAATCGACATCAACCGTAAGATGTTAGCTGACCTTGCTGTAAACGATGCAACTGCATTTACTGCATTAGCTGACCAAGCTAAAGATGCTTTGAATAAGTAATCAGTAAAACGTTGATATATCAATGTTTCCCCGCCCTTATTGAGCGGGGTTTTTCTTTTGACCCAGAGATTGACCCAGACGTTTTCCTTTGGTCATGTAGTCGGAAAACAATAAAGCTGTTTCTTCGTTGCTTTCTTTAGTCACATGAGTGTAAACATTCATCGTTGTTTTTATGTTGCTATGTCCCATTCGAACTTGGACTTGTTTCATACTAGCGCCTGCTTCAAAAAGAAGAGATGCGTGCGTATGTCTAAAACCATGTACGGTGATTCGGGGCATATCTTTATTGTGAATGTAAAAGCTATCTAACCAAGATAAAGGTGTTCTCGGGTACATATAGGAGTTATCACTAATTTTTGAAAAGATAAGTTGATTAATGGATGGAACAAAATCTAATTGTTCTAGATTTTTTGATTGAATAGAACGCCATTCTTTTAGAACGTCAAGTGTATGGTCATCAATTGAAATAATGCGATTACTAGCTTTCGTTTTTGGTGTTTGAACAAGAAGTTTCCCATTTTTACCAACAGCTTGAGTTTTGGTAATGGTAATAGTTTTCCCTTTGAAATCTACATCTCGCCAAGTTAGCGCTAAAGCCTCGCCTTTTCTTAATCCAGTGAAAGCTAATAGAGAGAAGAAAGTATAACGGATAAATGGAAAGTTGTTTTTCATTCTATCTAAAAATTCAATTAACCGTTGACGATCATAAAAATTTTCTAGCTCGTTGGGATTAAAATCATCATTTGTAGTAGGTAGAATGATTTTTTTCATAGGGTTTTCTTTTAGTATCCCTATAGAACATCCATAATCAAAAACCATACCTGCATAGTTAATATACCGCTTATATCTTTTGGGCGAAGTTTCAGCCCAATGGTTGGCTTGCTTTTGACAATCGATAACAGATATTTTATCTATACGATAAGATCCAATAGCAGGTAAGATATGCTTATCGAAAACAAAGCGAGTTCCCCAGTAAGTACTTTCTTTTACTTTGCTTTTGTAAACTAATTTAAACCAATTCTCAAATAAATTTTGATAGGTTTGTATTTTAGGGGATTTTTTTAGTCCTTCTTCCTCAAATTGAATTTCTAGTCTGGCCAGAGCTAATTTTGCTTCTTTCATAGTTGAAAAGCCACGTCTTGTTGTCTCTCTTTGTTTACCAGTTAAAGGATCAATACCTAAATATTTTCGGAACATGAAAGCAGGCGTTCCATCTTTTTTGATATATTTCTTTATTGTTGTCATGTAAATTCCTCCCAGTACCTAACGTGGGGCGAAGGGCATAAGGAGTTTTACGTTAATTGGTATCTAATATGAAAAGAAAAGCCCGAAGGCTCTTCTTTTTATTTAATAATAAAACCATTATTTTGACCAGAAATTTGAGAAGGTCTGTATATAAAAGTTACAGGTTGTTCTTTGTTTTGTAATGTGTATCCTATGATAGCTTTTACGGTAACACCACTATTCACATTAGAATCTCCCATTTTTACGGCTTCTTGATCGTCTAAGTTGCCATACTCAGTATTTGCTCCCATCAAAGTAGTAGTTGTTTTTCCGTCAGTTTGCTGGGCGTCAAAATCAGTAATGAAACTCATATAAGGTGACTGTGGCTGTTGTTTTTTGTTTGTAAACTCCATCTCTAAAATAATTATTGGGTTACCAGTCATAGCACCATCTAACTTTTTAGAACTTAAAATGTTATATGTTGCACCTTCTAAATCTATAGAATATGGGTAATTTATTAAAACTCCGTTTTCATCTAAGTTAGGATTTTGAGTCTCTTGTTTCTCAGAGGAATCTACAACTTTTGTTGAAGATATTGTCGATTCCATTTTTGTTGAAGATGCCGTAGATTCTATTTCTGTTGAATTGCCTTCTTCAGTATTATTTTTATTTGTATCGCCACAACCTGCTAAAGCGAATGTCGCAACTAATAAACTTAAAACTAATTTTTTCATTTTAACCTCCAGTTCTCTTTAAATTGACCGCAAGCAATAACCGATAATACTACTTTACAAATAGTGTAAGCCTCTAATTCTTCAGATGTGGAGAGTTGATCGAAGGCTAGACCTAATAAAGTTTTCCATCGGATCCCATAACTTTTTTGCCATTAAAATTCAGCTCCTTTCTTCTTTTTTTGATAAAGTTCAAAATAGACTCACTAATTGGTCCCTTATTCCGCACAATCTGAATCTTACTGTTTTAGAAATACTTTTTATAAAAAACAATGCTACCAACTAATAAGATTATGCTCATGCCTAAGAAAGTGAGTCCAGTATGACTGGAATCATTTGTTTTCGGAAGAGCTTTTTGTTTTAAATTTGTTGTCTCAGCTTTAGTAGACGATTTGGTAGGTACAGGAACAGGTGTATTGTTATCCAGATTATCCAGAATGTCAGATAAATCTCCTATCGTTACAAAACAAGATACACTGTTAACTCCGTCACTAAAAGTTACTTTGTATAATCCTGGAAGAGATGTGTTAATCGTTTCAATGGTTTTGTCGCTATTTTCTTTGGAAAGAGTGAGCCCTAGTTCTTTTGCATGTTTTTCACTCATCACCCTCACATTTTCAAATTTAGCTTTCCCTAACAGTGCGTTCAAATCATAATGATATACTTTTGCATCTTTAGTAGCATAAACATAGTCTGTAGTTTTGATTTCAATGATTAAATTCTGTTTATCCCCATCATAAGAAATTAAATCTAATAATTGACTTTTTGATAAGACCCCACCTAATTTTATAGGGAAGAATCTATTTTTAGCTGAAAGTTTGTGGGGAGTTTCTTTCTTTGTTGTAGATTCAATTGTCCCATCTGTTTTCGTAGTAGTATCCTGTGTAGATGTTTTTGTTGCGCCCTCGTCCTTAGAGGTACTTGTTGAATCAATATCAGAATTTATTGTAGAATCTGTTGTTGAGCTGGTCTTTCCGGAATCCATTGTAGTCGTAGAATCTGTTGTTGAACTAAATTTTGTGGAACCTGTTGTTGCTGTTTGGGTATCGCTACTCGATGTAGAAGTATCCATAACGTGAACCAATGGCTCTAAGAACTTAGGAACTGAGTCATCAATATAAAAACCAAGATACGCTTTCTCCACGTTAATGTCTCGTTTTGGCACACGTACAGTAACATTGAATGGGGCACCAATAATTGTAATATATTCAACTTGACTTTCTGGAAGATTTTTAAATTCGTCTGGATTTTTTTTAGCTTTATCTATATCCTCTTTTTGTAATTGAACATTTACGTCATAAACTTCTTCTTTATATTTTTGTTGAGCATCTTGGCGTCTTTTTGAATTTCCAAATAAAGGCTCCCAACTATTATTTTTGTATGTGTAAGTATCTTCCCCATCACCGACATCCCGAATCCACCAATCCCCCTCAACCGCATTTTGAGGTTCTTCTAGTTGCTTAAAATATTCCATCGCATCTGCTTTTATTCCGCCTGCAAACCCAAATAAACCGAAAACAACAAAGATGACTAAAAGTTTCTTTTTCATTAAAAGACCTCCCTTTATTTGTTAACTTTTAGATTGGAAAATAAAAAACACCTAGCAAATAAAGCAACAGAGTGAATTTCTTTAAAAGCAGAAGTTTGTTCAATCCTCATTGACACTGTCCCACCATTCATCAACAGAATGAAATGATTCAGTATTTCCGCTTTCAACATCTAAACGAGCTTCAATATTTTCTAAGTCTTTTAGTTTATAGATATACTCAATGATTAAATCTAATTGTTCGCTGTCTAGATTATCTAATAACTGTGTAATTTTTTCTGTTTCGCTCACCTTACATAACCACCTTTCTTACTATAGCTATAGTACTTTCCCAATAATGCGAACATCTGATAATGGATAAGTCATATCTTCATAGTCTTCATTAATTGAATGTAGGGTAAACTCTTTATCATCCCAGTATACTTTTTTGCATGTGACACCTTCATCAACAATAGACACTAAGGCAATTTCTCCCTGATTGATAACTGGTGTCCATTGGATAAAAACTTGCTCTCCTTCGTGGAGAAGGGGTTCCATGGAATCACCAGCAATAGTGACAATTTCATCTGCACTTTTTGGAACTTCTCTTTGATCGACAATCATAACAGAAGCTTCGCTATCTTGAAGATCACCATTTAATGGTGTACCGGCTGCAGACAAACGACCAGAAATAATTTTTTTATTTCTATATTCTTCAAACTCTAAAACATTGTTATCGGTAGTTGAATTTTGTTTTTGTTTCTCTTGTTCCTCCAACTGATGTTCGGCAAAACGATAAACTTTTTTTTGACGAGGTGGTTCTAGTTTGTTGTAGATAGTGGAGATTGATTGATTATCATCTAAATTCATCAAGTCTTCCGCTTTCATATTTAAACCGTCGGCAATTTTTATCACATTTTCTACTTTAGCGTTCATCACACCTCGTTGTAGAATTGATCGAACAGTTGTGTATGGCAAATCTATTTTTTCGGCGAATGTTTTTACGTTTCCGAATTTAATTTCTATTACTTCTTTCAAGTTATCCTCTACGTTCATCTGGTTACCTCCTTCCATGAATCTATTGTATCATACGATTTTTCGTATATCAACAAAAATAATTACAGCAAATACGATTTTTCGTATTGACCATATACGAATTTTCGCATATACTTAAATCAAGGCAAGAGATACAGCCTTAAAAAAATATCTTATAATACGAAAATTCGCATCGGGAGAAGGTGAGAATAAATGTTGAACAACTTGGAAGAAGTGAGAAAAGAAAAAAATATCTCGTTAGTAGATATGGCTGATTTGCTAGGAGTTAAATATCAAACGATTCGTGAAAAAATTAGTGGGGATTCAGATTTTAAATTTGGAGAGGCACTAGCTATTCAAGAAAAATTTTTCCCAGAATATGAAATCAAATTCTTGTTTACTCGAAAAAAAGAGGAGACACACCATGAACACACAGAGATTTGAAAATAATCTGTTTCAATTAGAAGTCAAAACAGAAGTCAGCTAGGAGGTGCAGATTGTGGAGGAAAACGAATTACCCACAGATAAAAGAAAAAAATGTCCTCGTGATGAATCGAACGAGAACATTCAATTAAGGGATATGAAACTACGATTAAACGCTGAAACTGTTGTTTTCCCTCATGAAATTTTTATGAAGGAGAAGGATCAACAAAATCAGGGTTTGGATGCTGATAACTAGGTGAGAAAGAACCATCTGTATCTTGGAACCATTTAAAGTTTGAATCAATGTGGAAGTCTTTTCCTATCGCTTCTATGATAATAATCAATCCATTATCGTATTCGTATCTTCTCTTATCATATCCTTGTCTTCTTTCTAGAATAACGATGTCGGGTAACCCTTTTGGTGTATTTAAATTGGTTCCATCAGGTGTTTTAAACATATAATCCATAAATTTTCACCTCACTTTCGAACTAATCTTATCAAGAGGTGAAATGCAAAACAACCAGTATAGGAGGTGTTGAAATGTCAGTACTTCAAATAGATGAAATTGATTTGGGACCAGCATTACAAGCGATAGTAAAAGAAGCAGCTGCTGAAGAGGCAAAGAAAATAGCCATTGATTTCATCGAAGAATATAAGAAAAAATTGGACGCTCCTAGAGCAATGAATTATACGCAAGCCGCTAAGTATCTGGATACGAGCTACAACACACTTACTAAAAAGTTGATTCGAAAAGGGTACATCAAAGTAGTACTTATCGATGGGTATGAAAGAATTACCCGAGAAGAAGCAGATCGTTTTTTAAGAGAAAATTCAAAATAATGAACCTAGCGTGGGGCGAAGGTGATTTTACTATGAGGTACACACTAAACCAAGAGTATTTGATTCACAAACTGGCTAAGGAAAAAGTGAACGAACTGCAATCACTGTTACACGATAAAAAAAGCCTGTTAAGCGATCGACAATGTGAGAGTCTTCGTAGAGAGCTTAGAGAATGTCAAGAATTGCTTTATCAAAATCGATTGCATCGGCAATTAGAAGTGAGGTGAGAGGGATGAAGCATTATATGACTAAATATAAAACAGATGATGGGAAACTAATTGTTGTTTCATGGCTTCAAATAAATTTATTTGGTCGGTCTTATTGTTTTTCAAAAAAAGAGCTAGTCATTCAAAAGAATAACTAGCAAAAAATATCACTTCTTCACCCATTTGTTATTAGGTTTTGAAGTAGGTGGAAGCCGGTCCCCTTTATCAATCGTGGCATTATGCCCGCCAGGTACATTGCCGCCACGTGGACCAACTTCTTTGTATTTACCGGCAGGTTTGTTATCTTCGCCGGGTTTGTAAAGTTTACTCATTGAATTCACCTCACTTTCATAAGTAATTATAAACCCAGAAAGGAAAATGAAAAATGTCAAAAGAAAAACTAGATTTTATCACAACGGCATTCCCAAATGTTGAAAAGATAATCCCTTTTGCGACAGAGGAAAACTTAGAAAAACTGTTTGAACAAGCACAACAAAAAGTAGACTACGAGTTGACGGAGGCGCAATTTGAATGAAAAAAATGTATTGGTTACGACGGATTGGCGTGCTTTTATTTATGTTTGGCATTGGCGTATTTGCTACAGGACATGCCCCAACATGGATTAAGATCGGCTTTCCAACTGCTGTCATACTTTGGTTGATGATCTATGACGAGACAATGTTTAATTTAGAAATAAAAAGGAGAGAACAGAATGGCAGTAGAAGAAAAATTTCATGATTTTCAATGCAAAAGTTGTGATAGAAAGATCTTGATTACTGATTCAGAATTGAAAAAATGTGAACCGTGGAATGGCCCATATTGTAAGAAATGTGGCAGACGTCTCAAGGAGATAAAGAAGTGAATAATATGAAAAAGAACCCATTTCGAAGCGAGTCGAAACAGATTCCAATGGAAAAGGGTTAAAAAAACTATCTAGGGAGAGAATAACATGATTAACGAAAAAATTCAAATGATGCTAAAAGAACTACAACAGGAATGCGAAAAAGAAGGCGTATCAGCACTTTGTACATTGAATAAAGAAGGAAATGCAAGTTTTATGTCTGTCGGGACACTGCCCGATATTGGGTTCTGTTTGGCTGTTCAAGAAAAAAGATTAGACGAATATCTTCCGTTACCTGCAAAAATGATACGCAATGCGGGACTTGCTGCGCTAGGTGAACAGACAGAGAAAATCAAACCAGACCACACCTTTGTCGTCAATTCTGCAGAAGATATCCCAGATATTTTAAACCGAATTATAAAGGGGGATTTCCAGTGAGCGGATTTACAGCGAAAGAAGCAGCTGTTTATGATCGTTGGAAGACACAACCGCCAGAGGGAACCGCACCCATTGCCTATGATTGGCAAGAGGCTCCACTTTATCCAGGGGACCTGTGTTATATAACCGAAGATGGGTATGTGTTGGAAGATGAAACGAAAGCGTACATGGATGCTGTGTTTAGAAAAGAAGAAATCAACGTATGGGAGGAAAAATAATGGCAAATGAATTAGCGCTGTTACAGCGAGATATCACAGACGTTGTATTAGATAAAGTAACCGAATTAGAAGAGCAGGGTGTTCAATTACCGACGAACTATAATGTGGCGAATGCGTTAAAACAAGCCTTCTTTAAAATAAATGAAGTTCAATTAAGTCAGAAAGAAGGCGGCGGATTGTACATGGAAAAATATGGCCATACACCTGTAGGGAAAGCCAGTGTTGCCAATTCCTTATTAGATATGATCCAGCAAGGGCTCAATCCCGGAAAGAACCAATGCTATTTCATTGCCTATGGGCAAAAGCTCCAAATGTCTCGTTCTTATTTTGGAACACAAACTGCATTGAAACGGTTATCGGACATTGAAGAAGTCAAAGCAGAAGTGATTCATCAAGGGGATGTGTTTGAAATCGGAGCCGTGGAGAATGAAACGGTGGTGACAAAATTTGTTCCCAGCTTTGAAAATTTAGACAATCCGATTGTAGGAGCTTTTGCAACGATTACAAAAAGCGATGGTACAAAGGTCTATACGATTATGACAAAGAAACAAATCGACCAGTCTTGGAGTAAAGCAAAAGTGCAGAAAGTTCAACAAGAATTTCCAGAGGAGATGGCCAAGCGTACGGTAATTAATCGTGCTGCAAAACCGTTTATCAATACGAGTGATGATGCGGATTTATTTTCCGATGCGTTTAACCGTACCACAGCGGGAGATTATGATTATTCGCAACACGAAGCTTCGAAAAAAGCACAAACGATTACAGAACGTTTTAAAACAATGAAACAAGCAGAAGCTGTTCAAGAGGAGAAGAACGCAGAGACTACTGAAACAAAACAGCTAAAGCGTTCTGGATAGATGTCAATAAAGTAGA
>NZ_JXKG01000016.1 GCF_001885735.1 Enterococcus canintestini
TTTGTTTGAAGTAGTTTACCTTCGCTATCGCGTAACTCAAACGTGAATTCCCCATTGTTCAAAGCTCTTCCATTTAGTTTCTTCTGAGCTGTTAAAACAACACTACCAGATTTTGGCGTATACGTATTTTCAAATGTTGTATCGCCTTCATACGTAGTTTTGGCCACTAATTGTCCAGATTCATCACTCACCGTTACTTTGGCTTTTATAACTTTTTTATCATACGTAATTGTGGTGTCGGTACCTTTTACTTCGGTAATGGTGTAATCATACGTGCCCGCTTTTTCATAAGACAATGCATCAAAATAGATATTTCCATCGCTGTCATTTGTTTTTGTTTGAAGCAGTTTGCCTTCGCTATCACGCAACTCAAATTGAAACTCATTGGCTAAAAGATTTCGCCCTGTAAGCCGCTTATCTACGGTAAAACTTGCAGTGGCAATCTTCTTTTGATTCTCCCCGATATATTTCAAGCCTGCACTTTCATCGCCAGTAACCGAAAATTCAAATCCTTTATAATCTAAGCCATCAACATTGTAATCTTTCACTGGTACGGATTGGCCTTGTTCATTTTGGATTGTTAAGGATTTTTGATCATGCGTAGACGATTTCAGCTCTAAAATGACAAAATTTCCAATGCCAATTTGTTCAAACTCTACTATTCCCTCACTATTTGTCTGTTTATTATCAAGAAGAGTGAGCTGATCTCCTGATTTTTTATATAAGCCAAAAGAAACTCCTGGAATTGCTTCTTGCGTTTGTGCATCTCGTTTTTCAAGGCGAACATTGCCTTTTTCTACTGCACCAACAGTACCATTAAAATCTTTATACTCAACAATCGACTCATTACTGTTGACAGAGCTATTACTATATTCGATTCGAGCCGTATTCACAATATCTTGTGAAGCAGTACCTTCTGGAACATTTGTAGAAAATTTGATAATAGGACTCATTACAGGCACGTAATCATTGGCCGCTACACCTAAATCAGAAAAGTAACGATCATAAGCTGTTCTAGTAGTCTCTTTAACAATCTCGGGTACATTTAAACCATCAACTGCTGCATACAAATCACTTTTGGTAAAATTCGCTCGCAATGTACCTGGCAAATCGCCTGCATTAAAATAAAGATAGTCACCGTCATCAGGCGCATTAGCCTCAGCTGTATGATTATCTTTTGGAAAAATACCATAGCAAGGAGCGGGCGTATTTTTTACTTTTTCTTTAAATTCAGATTCCGTTTCACCGTTTTGATATTCTAGCTTTTTGAAATTCTGTGCGCCTAAAAATTCTCCCGAAATAGCATAAGGAGTACCAGGTTGTAGTTGACCTTGATATTCCACAACTAATGGAAAAGCAACCCAAGGAGATAAGCTACGCACAGTCTGTCCTTTTTGTAGTTCATCAATAAACAACACATTCTTTTTTGTCGCAGCTTGGATATCTGTTATTTTTCCTGTTAAAAAATCAAAAAAGTCACTACGATTGACCCCAATTTCCCAATTAACACGGTTCACATCGTTATTATTTTGCCAACCCCATTTTTCCATATTCCCAGAAGGACGGATGATACCGATTTGATTTCCTCCACCACCTTCTGTAACAGGAATTTCGATTGGACTACTACCGTCAGCTATTTCAATAACAACAGTATCATTTGAAGTAATTCCGCCACCTGCAAAAAATTTTCCATTTTTCAAAGATGCTTTCGATTCAATTTCTTCATTGAATGTGCATTTTATCAAATATTGCCCCTCTGCTTCTTTGATAACTCCCCAACGCCCAATTTCAGTATTCGAACCTTCCAGTTTTAAAGAATAACTGTTTTCCATAGTGGTCTGTATGTCTACCCCACTGATTTTCACTGGTATATAAATGAAATCACCAGCCTTTATTCCCGTAGTATCTGAAATGTTCCAATACACTTCAAGTTGAAATTTATCTCCTTTTTTTACCTCTGTTGCTGATTCATATTCTTTGTCATTAATGAGGATCTTTTTTGAAGTAACGTTAAGCTTTTCAGATACGTCTTGCCCTGCCGCTAAAGCATTCATTGGAAATAAAAACTGAATGAGCAATACACCAATCATGAAAAGACTCATACATCTTTTTTTTGCCATCATTCTATCCCCTTTTCATTTCTAAAATAGTGCATTTTTAATCTCTGATTTTCATAATTGTGTGAAAGTATTAATTGTTCTTATATGAATTAGTCAGACATTCCTCTACTCCTACTTGATATCAAATTCTCGCCAAAGAAAAACTCCCATTTCCAATGTCAATCAGCTTTTTTACCCTCTCCCACTTTAAAATCTCCTCCTTATCTTTTATCGTTGCGTAGTAGATACTGCTACTTTTTACTTTCACTCTGATTGTTTGTTCATGTAAGGCAAAAAGTATCATTTTCCTGATTGAATCGTAACAAAAAAGTGAAATTGAAAACTTAGTTTGAAATCGCTTTCAGATAGTTTTGAGGAGCAATTTTAACTACTCTTAAAACATCACGTTTAATTCAACTTTTTTTCTGTCCTACAAAAATCACTTCTAATGAATCACGTGAATAATAACGGATGTTTTTTCAGCTAAAACATTAAAAATTCTGATATACCTTTCATTATTCTTCAAATAGAATTAAAATATATTTGATATTTGATAATAAAATAAGATTATAGCTATTAAAAAAACCTGAATCATACTGACTCAGGTTCTACTACTCATTGAGGTGATAATAATGCGCGTTTTCATTATTGATGATCATTTCATCATCCGTCAAAAAGTTGCAAATATTATAACGGCATATTCTTCCTCTGATTTTGTAATTGTCGATGTAAAAAATGAAATCCGTTTTTATAAAGAGCTCGACTGCCTCACAATTTTATCTGATGATTTATTCATTATAGATATTAATTTAAATACTTTTTTTACTGGTATTGATTTGGCAGAAAAAATTCGTCAGCGTAATGAATCATGTTCCATCGTGTTTTTAACTATTTATGAAGATAAAGCCGTTACTGTTATTAACCGACAAATTAATGCAGCAGGCTATATCTTAAAAGACCAACCACAACAAGAGATTGAGCAAAAACTCTACTTGTTACTGGACAATCTTTGTAATGATAATAGTGCTATTAAAGAGACAAAGCTAGCTTTCAGCTGCGGCAGTCACACGTTATTTGTTCCTACTGCACAGATTATGTTCATTTCTATTCTTCCTGGCAGTCGCAGTACCTTGCTTGTTCAAACTACAGAGGAACAAGTACTAATTAAAGAACGCTTAAAAGTAATCAAAGCCAAGGTAGTTGGCACCTCTATGATTTGTGATTTAAAATCATTTATTATTAACCCAGATTATGTGAAAAGCGTTTTTACGACAGAAGGATTGATACAATTCACGGATTGGAGCACTTTAGATGTGGGAAAAATTGGCGCCAAGAAAATATTGAAACACTTGAAAGAAGGTGTTTGAGATTAGCATTGCTGAAACCGTCTCACTTTTTTCATTGAATTACATCATCATTTTGTGGTCCATTTTATATGGAAATTTACTTTCAAAAAGAAATACTGTCTTCTTAACGTTATTTCTTTTTATAACTTTTGTGATAGGCATGTTATTTCAAGATAATTTTATCTTTATTAACATCTTACTTTTTTTCATAATCCAATTTTTTATGACAGCAACCTTCATCAAAGACTTTTCTCTCAGTGCCATCTTTTCTATTTTAGCATTTGGGCTGGTTGCCACAACCTGGTTTGTGACAAATTTTGTTCCGCAATATTTTGACTTATTATATTTTCTTGCAAATGAACAGCGTATTAGTTTACTTATCATCACCCAAGCCATTTTACTATTAATCATTACAAATCTTTTGCGTAATATTAGTGATAAACACCACTTTTGGCAGATGCTCAATTATCAGAGTACGGTCAATTTTAAAAAAGGGATTTTTTTATTTGCGATCTTTTTTTGCTTAGTTATTTTAGAGTATCATCTTATGTTGAAAGGGGCATTTTTCCCTAATCTTTTCATGATTGTCGTTCTTTTCTTAGTCATATTTTTATTATTTTATGCTCTAACAATGAAAAATATCAGCTATCAAAGAAAAGTTGCTGTTGAAAATCTCGAATTAACCTTACAAGAAGAGCAAACTTATTATGAAAAAGCGCGGGAATATCGTCACGACTTACGTTCCATCCTCGTTTCGTTACAGGCTTACCTTGATACTGACAATCTTTGTGGTGCTAAACAATTTTTAACAGATGTTTTACAAGATAGCGCACAGTATTTTGATAACTATCATTTTTTGCAATTAACAACGGTCAGTAATCCTGCAGTCAAAGGACTATTATTAGACTTTATCGCACGTTGTAAGGAAAAAAATATTCCCGTGACACTTGAAATTAATGATGCCGGCCAAGCTATTCCCATTCCATTGATTGATTTTTTAAGATGCCTTTCAATTGTCATGAACAATGCTTTAGAGAGTACCCAGTCTTTGTCTAAACCAGGCAAGATTCAACTTTCTTATTATACTGATACAAAAGATATTCGCTTTTTAGTAAAAAATAGTGTTATCAAAAAGCCTGATATTACCCAAATATTAAAAAAAGGCAGCACTTCAAAAGTTGATCATGAAGGATTAGGACTGCCATTTATTCAAAAAATGAGTAAAAAATATTCTTGTTTTGATTTTTTCATTTCTAGTACTGATTCAGAGTTTTCTGTTTTGTTGCATTTTATGTTGCACTAAGCTACAAAATTAAATTCGTTTTACTCAAATAAGCTAAAAAAGGTTATGGTAGAGCAGTTAGTTTCAAGTAATAAGATGTAATTTTAAGAAAATTACTGTTCAAGTTTTGACGAAATTCCGTCTTATTTAAAAAGAAATTGCTTCTGTCACAACCTTTATCCGCAAAAAAGGAGATGCGACAAAAATTTGTCGCATCTCCTTTCTTTTAGCTTAAATTAAATTTGAGCCCAAACACTTTCTAAAATATTGGTTTGGTTGCGGTCTGGCCCGACAGAGAATGTTGAAATGCGGACGCCGACTAGTTCTGAAATGCGACGCACATAATTACGCGCATTTTCTGGTAATTCACTTAAGTCTTTACAATTTGTAATATCTTCAGACCAGCCTGGTAACTCTTCATAGACCGGTTTGCAACGGTTCAATTCTTTTAAGCTGGCTGGATAATGGTAAATTAATTCGCCATCTAATTCGTAAGCAGTACAAATTTTAACTGTTTCAAGTCCACTCAATACGTCAATAGAGTTTAAGGATAAATTGGTGATCCCTGAAACGCGTTTGCTGTGACGCATCACCACAGAATCAAACCAACCAACACGTCTTGGACGTCCTGTTGTCGTACCGTATTCACGACCGATTTTGCGAATTTGTTCGCCTGTTTCATCAAATAACTCAGTTGGGAATGGGCCATCGCCGACACGAGAAGTGTAAGCTTTACATACGCCGACTACTTTATTAATTTTAGATGGGCCAACCCCTGAACCGATGGTAACACCACCGGCAACTGGATTAGATGAGGTTACAAAAGGATAAGTTCCTTGGTCGATATCTAACATAACCCCTTGCGCACCTTCAAATAATACGCGTTTGCCCGCATCTAAAGCGTCATTTAAAATAACAGAAGTATCCGTTACATATTTTTTAATTTCTTGACCATATTGGTAATATTCTTCAAAAATATCATCAAAATTCATGGCGTCGCTGTCAAACATTTTCGTAAATTGACGGTTTTTGTCTTCTAAATTAATCCGTAAACGTTCTGCAAAAATTTCTTTATCTAGTAAGTCGGCAATACGAATCCCCACTCGGGCTGCTTTGTCCATATAAGCTGGGCCAATACCTTTAATCGTGGTACCGATTTTATTATCGCCTTTTGCATCTTCTTGTAATTGGTCTAATTTAATATGATAAGGCAAAATCACATGGGCACGATCAGAAATACGTAAGTTATCCGTTGCTACTCCATGTTCTTTTAAATAAGCTAGTTCTTGCACCAATGATTTCGGGTTCACGACGACGCCGTTTCCGATGACACTGATTTTTTCCCGATAAAAAATACCTGAGGGAATTAAATGTAATTTATAAGTCACACCATCAAATTTAATAGTATGTCCTGCATTATCGCCACCTTGATAACGGGCAATAACTTCTGCATTTTCACTTAAAAAGTCAGTGATCTTTCCTTTTCCTTCGTCGCCCCATTGTGTTCCCACAACTACTACTGATGACATACGAACACCTCATTTTCTTTTATTCAATCCTGAACTATTGTATCAGGTTAACTGGAATTATTCAACTTATTCTCGAATAATGATTTTAATTTTTTCTTCAAATTAACCAAAACACGAACATTAAAAAGAGCCTTCGCCATTTCTAGTATTTTACTTCCAAATTCACTTCTCACCTTTTCAATTTGCTTTATGCGACACAAAAGCATTAAACCCAGCTGACGAACTTTTGCTAAATAGTGCCTTTTTAATAGCAGCCACTGATGCAAGCTAAAAAAATGCTTCAAATCAATAAAAAAGCGTAATTGCCATAAACTCCATTCTTCTTTTTGATAAATCTGCGTTAATTCTGCTTGAAAACAAGCACTTGGAAATTCAGCTGACGAGCTTAAGCATGCTCTTAATTGAAAACATTTCAATAGTTGTAAATAAATCGTTTCGTCAAAACGTTGATCTTGATAATAGTTTTTCATGCGTTTGGTTAGTGTTTTAGCCGTTAAGCCAAAAACTTGTTTTGCATTAAATGGAATATACATCGCTTTTTGCTCCTTTTTTTATTGACCTGTATTTCCTCGTTTAGTGTGGTATTGTTACGCTTTTTTTGCGTAATAAATATTACGCAAAAAAGCGCACCGATGATTTTATCTATCTTTCACAAAACGCTGACCTGATTTTTTAATCCTCACCTTAACAACGAAAAAAGCAGCAGTTGTGTCAAAAAACGCTATAAAAGAGGACAACTTTTTAATATCAAAATAAAATTAGCCAAAATTATTCCGCCAATTTATTCAAATTTCTTTCGTAAAAAATCAGCCTTGCGACTGATTTTTACTAAAATACTGCTTTTTACTTCATCTGTCGTAGTAAACATGCTATTATTATTACGACAGATGAAGTAATTTTAAAAGGTGGTGACACAATGATTTCAAGCGATGGCATTCGCGGTTATAATGACGCGATTATTTTAACAATTTTGGCTGAAGGAGATTCTTATGGCTATGCGATTTCAAAAGAAATTAAGGCCCGCACCGATGAAATTTATGTCATCAAAGAAACGACGCTCTATTCCGCTTTTACCCGTTTGGAAAAACAAGGTCTCATTACCGCTTATCCCGGGGAAGTGACCCATGGCAAAAAGCGCACCTATTACGCGATTACCGCTGCCGGAAAAACGGCTTTAGCCGAAAAAATTGCCGAATGGAGTCAGACAAAAAAAGTAGTCGATCGCTTTTTAATTGGTTCATAACAAAGCACTGCCTAATTTTTAACACGTCTGAAAATATATTGTCACAAAACGACTTCAATTTGAGCTGGAAAATAAAAGGTCACCTGACTTCACATCAGATAAACTCCTTAAAATACAGCTATAACTTGAAATATGTACCTTGTTGTTAGACTGACAAAAATTTTTCAATCCAACTAACAACAATCAAACAAGGAGGAAGAAAAATGAAAATTATCGTGGAATATTTAGATAGTTTGTTTTTAAATGTCCCCGTCACGCCGGAAACAAAAAAAGCAAAAGAAGATTTACTGGCATTGATGGAAGATCATTATAACGAATTAATTGCTGAAGGAAAAAATGAACATGAAGCAATCGGGGCGGTAATTACCGAATTTGGTTCAATCGATGAATTACTTGATGAGTTAGGCGTACAGCGGGAAATGCCACAAGCTACTTCAGAGAAAAAGATAGCCCCAGAACATGAACAACCCCAAACTAGTTTAGATGAAGATTTCAATTTTGATGAAGAAGATTTTTCAAAAGCAGCTTGGCGGGCCAACCACGAAAATTCCGACCAACAAGATTGGGACACTTCAGATTATGCCAAAGAAGATTACGCCAAAAATTATGCCGAGCCAATTACCCTAGACGAAGCTGAAGATTACTGGCGCATGATTCGCCAGTTTGCCCTTTTCATTGCCAGCGGGGTCTTATTGTGTGTCGTAGCGCTTGCTTCACTAATTTTGTTAGCTAATAGAGGTGTAGAAGGTATAGGGTTAGCAAGTTTCTTCTTATTAGTGGCAGTAGCAGTCGGGATGTTTATCTCTGCTGGGATGAAATTTACGCGTACTCATAAAGCATTAGATGATCGACCGATTAAAGAAGAAGTCCGTGCCACCGGTAAAATGTACGCTCAACAATATCATCGTAGTTTTAGTTTGTCACTTGTAGTTGGAATTTTTCTTTGTATTGTCTCGTTTATGCCGATTTTCATTTTTCAATATGCCGAATATTTTGGCGTTGCCTTGTTTTTGATTATCGCCGGCTTAGGTGCTTTTCTAATTATTTATGGCAGTATCGTGCAAACTTATTACAAACGCTTTGATAAAGGTTCGATTTTCATTTCCGATGAAGGAGAACCTGGGCCAAATGCTCGCCAACATCTGTATGGCAAAAATGCGCCCATTGTCGGAATGTTTTCAACCATTTACTGGCCGGTTGTCGTTGTGATTTATTTTATTTGGTCCTTTGTGTTTCATGGTTGGGGGTATTCTTGGTTAATTTTTGTTATCGCTGGAATTTTTCAAGACAGCATTTTAAAATATTTCAAAAATAAACGGTAATGTTGCCTCCTTCTAAATTAAATTCTGCATGAAAAAACAAAATTATGTGAAATTACTTTTTATTTTATTTGATTGTTTCATAGCGGTACAATGAAACTTACTTCTGACAAACAAAAACAGTTACAGGTGCGCCGACCTCATTGCTAAAAGAGGTAATTTAGGCTAACACTTGTAACTGTTTTTTATTTTTAGTTACCTTTTTTTGAAAAATGGGCAACTACATGACGTTATTGTTTTGAATCACTTCTTGAATGGCGCAAAGATATTTTTCAGTGCTTTTTACGTGGGCAGCTTCATGCGCTTTGATTTCAGCCAAACGTTGATCGGTTTCTTCTAATTTCACCAATACTTGTTGTAATAACACTGTGATTTGCTCATTATTCATTTTTTAACCCCCAGATTCTAATCTTCCACCGGTAATTCTTCTTTTAGTGTGTCGGTAGTTTTGACCCGATAAAAAATGCCATATAAAATTGCACAAACAACCGGTAAAAAACCTGCCACTAAATAAATGCCTTGGAAAGATAACATGCTGCGTAATTCTCCTAAAATAAATGGTCCAATCCCAAGTCCTAAGTCAAGACCGATAAAATAAGTCGATAGCGCAATCCCAATGCGGTGGTCTTCACTGACTTTTAAACAAATGGCTTGGCCATTTGACATGAAAGTCCCATAGCCTAAACCAATTAAAGCCCCCGCTACTAGTAACATCCAGCTGGCATTGGTGATACTTAAAAGAAATAAACCGCCAGTTAAAAATAAATAACTTGGATACATTACGTAGTTTTCCCCACGTAAGTCAAAAATGCGTCCTGACATTGGCCGCGTGAAAGTAATAATAAGAGCGTAAACCACAAAGAATAGTGAACTAGCACTTACTAAATGAATTTCTTTGGCATAAGAAGATAAAAAAGCCAAGACACTTGAATAAGCTAACCCCATTAAAAAGCCAATAAATGAAATAAAGGCAACTTTCTTTTCCACAAAACTATCAAAAGTCCATTTGGATAATTGTGCGCGATGTTCTGGCGTTAAGACAATATTTTTGACCGGGAAGAAAAAACAAGCAATCGTTGTTAATAAAATTAAAACGATGGAGAAAATAATAATGAAATAGAAATTGGTGGTATTTAAAAGTACCATCCCGATTAACGGACCAATCGCAGCCGCTAAACTAGTTGATAACCCATAATAATTAATACCCTCTCCGTATTTTGATTTGGGAATATAGGCGGTCACAATTGCGTTAGTCGCAGTTGAAACCGTTCCATAAGCAAAACCGTTTAACAAGCGAATCAGATACATCATGCCAATAGTCGGCATGTAAAGATAGGCAATCATCGTGACCAAATAAAATAATGCACCGTAACGCAGTACCGCTTTACGGCCCCATAGTTCAAGGGTTTTCCCAATAATTAAACGGGCTAATAATGTTCCTAAGATATAAATGCCTGTCGCTAATCCCGCTTGTCCTAACGTCGCATGGAGATTATCTTGGGCGATGACGGCCATAATTACCACTAACAAATAATAAACCAAATAAACAATAAAATTAATGAGGGTGATACTGATAAAGCCCTTATTGAATAATTTTTCTTCCTTGTGTTCCAACGAATTTCCTCCTAGAATTTTACAGTCAGCTCTTCAAAAATAGAAAGTGACTGCTTAAATGTTTTGGTGGCGTAGTTTTAGTTGCCTACTTCCACCCTACGTGAAAAAAATCTAATTCCTTTGGTTATTAAAAAACAATCTTCCTGTTTATAATTGCTTTAAAACTAATTACGTAATGCGTTAAGCAAAAGATTCGGCTAAATTAGAGGTAAAGGCCACTTCTACTTGGTTGCCACTACGCAAATGTTCTAATTTTGCTTCTACTTCGCGGTAATTTGAAGGGTAGCGATCGACTAAAAGACTAATAAATAAATCCCGCACCGCCATAAACTCTTGCATAAAAGCAGTAAATTCTTGGCTTTCTTCTTTACTTACTTCCAGCTTCCAAAATAAAGCATCTTGATAGGCATCATTTAAGAAAATTAACGCCTGATCTTTTTCAAACCGTGCTTGATACGCTGCATCCAAACGTTCAAAAATCATTTCTTGCCATTCTTTCATGAAAATTTCCTTCTTTCTTTTCCTTGTGGGACTTAGTATAGCCAGCAACAGCAAAGAAAAAATGCGATTTTGTGATAAAAAAAAGTTTAAAATAAAATATAAAAACAAAAAACATTAACATTTGTTATTGTTTTTCCTACTTTTATCAGTTTAAATAAAGCTAACTATGTTTTCTGAAAAAAAATGAAAAATTGCACAAAAGAGGGTAAGGAGCGTTTGCTTAGATGGATAATCGCGTGTTGGAGGAGTATTTGCAAGCTCATGATTTTCCGGTAGTGGTTAAGGAAAAGAAAAAATATTTAACTTATGAAGGATTACAAGATTCAAATGTCTACATTTTAAAAAGTGGCACAATTAAAACCAGCGTCATCTCCCGTGATGGCCGAGAGTTTAATCTGCGCTACATCAATAGTTTAGAAATTGTCTCATTATTAAAAGATGAATATTCCCAATTTATTGATGCTCCTTTTAACATTCGCGTTGAATCCTGCAAAGCAGAACTTTATCAAATTGATCGAGTCCAATTTTGGAAAGACATCAACCAAAATCTAGACTTGCAGCTTTTTGTCAAAGATTATTACCGAGTGCGGCTGCTTCACTCCATGAAACGCATGCAGCAAATGTTAATGAACGGCAAATTTGGTGCTGTTTGTACGCAAATATATGAACTATACGATACTTTTGGTGTCAAAACGTCAGATGGCTTACTGATCGATTTTGTCGTCACCAACGAAGAAATTGCTCACTTTTGTGGTATTGCTTCAGCTAGTAGCGTCAATCGCATGATGCAGCAGCTAAAAGATATGGGAGCAATCACTATTAAAAAACGCAAAATTCTTATTTTAGATCTTGAAATTATTAAAGATAATATTATTTTTTAGCTAAGCGCAAATTTTTTCAAGCAAATACTAAAAGATGTTGTGACAGAAGCGACTAGCATCACGAAATAAGACGGAATTTCTGAAAATTGTTTTTCAAATTTTAGGAAATTCCGTCTTATTTAAGAAGAAGCTGCTTTGAAGTGCGCCCCAAAAGTTAGATTTTCTGGTCTAACTTAGAGGGCGCACTTCACTTTTGTCACACCGTTTATTTAAAAAAAGAAGATGTAACAAGACTTTTGTCACATCCTCTGAGATATATTCGAACTTTCTTTCACTTCTCACTATAATCCAAAAATGAAAATAGAGGGAAGAATCAGTCGTCACTGACTCTTCCCTCTAATCTTAGTATGTTTATTTTGCCCTATTTTAATTCATGTTTTAAAACGGACAATTGCTATCTCTTAACGATCTTTTTCCAATTCTTTTGCGATTGCTTTTGTTGTCTCCTTTTTAGGTTCTGCGTTTTCAGCTACCCGCAAAGCTTCCAAGTGTTCCAATTTCACATGTAATTCTGCAATTCTATCCGTCAATTCTTGGTGCATATCTTCATGACGGCGCTGCATTTTATCCATCCGCGAACGGACCACCACACCATTTCCCGCTGCAATGGAAGCTCCTAAGGCACTTAACACATTCGTATAATTGCCCAAAATCAGTTGTACATTGTTATCTGGTGATAAAGTGTGAATTGCTGGTACTATCTTTGTAATAAAGGCAAAAATAACCAGATAAAAAAACAAGAATAAATAGATGAAGATTGAAATTTTACTCGCTAGTAGCGCCGGAATTTTTTGCAATATTTTTTCCATTAGACTCTCCTTTACCGTCATTCAAGCAAACGTCGCCATATCCATATGAAGTAGCCCTATATAAGTCGCTACCAAGACCGCTTATGAAAAACTCTTTAATCTATGGTTCTAACTGCAACTAGTTTATAGAAATAAATTAAAATTATCCCAAACAACGGAGAGTTCAAAACAACCGCATATTGTGAACTCGCTTTTTCTAATCATCACCAATATGTGACAAACTTCATCGGTAGTTTCGTATAAAATTTCCTATCAAACTAATAACGTATAGAACCACAAGCCTACTAATCCGATAAAAATTAATAGCCAAACAGCTTTTCCAAGAAGTAAATTGGGATTAATAGATAACCCAATCCCGTAAACTTTGGGTACCCAGATAGAATTCGTTTCATTTTCAGGCTGGCTATAAATAGCTTTATATAGGAAATAACTCATTATTTCTAACGGTATACATGCTGTCAGAATAGCTAATCCCACCCATTTTTCATTTGCTTGGCCAAATAAGGTTCCCCCAATAATAGCTAATCCCATAATAAGAATCGACAAAGCGGCAACAAATCTCCCTAATTTTTTAATTTCTTTCTTTTGGGAAATTTGTTCATAGTCCTGCTCAACCTTTTTCACGTACTGCTCATCTCCTTTTAATAAGTAGTCGAGAGAGAGCTCGAATTGGTCGCTAATTTTTATGAGCGTAGGAATGTCAGGAAAATTTTTCCCATTTTCCCAATTGGAAATTGTTTGTCGTGTCACAAACAATTTGTTAGCAACTTCTTGCTGTGTCCATCCCAATTCATTTCGTCTTTTTTTAAAAATATCACTGAACACACGTATCCCTCCCTAGCTATTACTATAAAGACATTTCTGGTGAGAAAGCTAGCAAAACTCCCTTGCAGTGCTCCGCAAAGGTACCTTGCATCCTTATTATATCAACATTTTTAATTCTATTTTAAAAAAACAGCATGCAATAAAAAATTGCCCAATGCTGTTTTTTGTACGAGGTTAAAGCGTTTTGTCATAGTATCTTAAACTGAAATATTCTACTGGATACTTAAGCATCATTAAATATAAGGCGTAATTGAAGGCATGCTCTAACGTAATCGTTTGTGTAGAAGTTCCAAACAAAATAAAGTAAATTGCACCGCAAGAAACAATAGTAGCGATTAAATCATAAAACTTTAGCAAAATATCAGCTGACTTTATTCGGACTAGTTGCCAACGTTCATCATTTTTATAGAGCTCAACCATTTTTGATTTGTAGCGAGTATTTAGATACATGAAAATAATAATTATAATACATAAAAGAAGAATTATTGTTTGTCTCATTGATGATTATCCTCCACTTGAAACACCTCATTAATGTCTACATCAAAAGCTTGAGCAATATGAAAAGCTAGTTCTAATGACGGTGTATATTTGTATTTTTCAATCGATATTACTGCTTGCCTAGAGATACCTACTCTCTCAGCCAAATCTACTTGTGTCCAATTCCTTTCGGCGCGAAGAACTTTAATTCTATTTTTAATCATAGATAACCTCCAGCAAAATGTAACTAACTCATTACATTTAAAATTGTAACCAAGTGATTACATTTTGTCAATAAGCTAATACAAAAGAAGAACTGATTTTCGTCAATTCTTTTAAAAAGTAACGATTATTTTTTTGTGATACTGCCCACTCACTTCGTTTATAGAAGCAATATTTCTCGATTGACTCGCTTGGTAGAATTTGAAATCTACCAGAGAACAGTCCGTCTACTTTTAGTAGATGTGCATTGTGGTTAATAAAAATCTAATTTTCGCCATTGATGGATGTGTGAATCTTTCCACCTACAATTAGACTTACTTATCCATCTTCAATTTTCACATTGTTTTTATCCCTATGTACTTAAAACAGATGTTGCTCTATCACTTTTAAAATTTTCAGTTGCAAAAATGAAAACATGAACAACAACTTGAACTAAAAAAGCAGCATCTCCGCAATTTTTGCCGACATGCTGCTTTTTTTACTTTTCATAAATTAATAAATCTCCTGGCTGACACTCTAACACTTCACAAATTTTTTCTAAAGTTGAAAAACGAATGGCCTTAGCTTTACCGTTTTTCAAAATAGAAATATTTGCCATGGTAATGCCGACTTTTTCAGCAAGTTCTGTCACACTCATTTTACGCTTTGCTAGCATAACATCTAGATTCACTACAATTCCCACCTAATAGCCTCCTATACCGTCAAATCTTGTTCTTTTTGTAAAATTACCGCTTGTTTAAATAATGCTTCAACAATTTGGGCAAAAATGAATAACGCAAAAGGCAGCAACACTGCGATCAAACCTAATACCATTAAGCCTGGTGCATCTTCTATTTGCGCACCCTCATAAACAAAGGGCAAAATGCCACAAAACGAGCAAGCCATCCCTAAAATAAACTGACGCATTCTTTGAACAATAGGTAAAATCTTAGTGGAAAAAGCTTGGTTATCTCCAATTAACTGGACGGCTTGATAGAGTTTCCACAACGCTGCTAACGCAAACAGCGCGGTTGCCAAAATGGCCACAACAAAAATGATTAAAGAATTATTCCAATGCGGATTTTCTGCCATAAAAATTTGTGTTCCCACTAAAAAAACTAAAAATAAAATACTTACAACAAATAATAAAATAACGCCTTTAAAGAAATTCGTCTTAACTTTCATCTCGTTCACCTCAATAATTGATGTTCTGATTATAAGCACCGCTTGTATTGAATGTCAATATTTTTTTATCGAAAAACGATAAATCAATAACCCTATTTTTGGAGCTAAAAGAAAACTTAGAAACTATTTCCTCCACTTTATTTCCAGTCCCAATAAGAATCTAGCTGTGAAATAAAACTACTTGCAATATTTTTATTCAAAAAAAGGCCACAACGCTTATGCTATACTAAATTGATCCAAGTAATGAATAAATTTAGTGTTCAAAAGAAAAGAGGTCTTCCATGACAAAAATTAAATTAAAAAAAGTAACGCCTCCTAAAAGAGACAACGAGGCAAAAATTTATCAGTTGACCGACGAAACAATGCTAGGTCGTAAAGAAAAAGTCTTAGCCCAAATGCGGGCAGAAAAACTCGATAGCCTGATTATTTATTGCGATTTAGAGCACGGTGGAAACTTTGCTTACTTAACCGGTTTTGTGACACGTTTTGAAGAAAGCTTACTCATTTTACACCAAGATGGTACCGCTTTTTTTGTGGCGGGCAATGAGAATTTAAAACTAAATCAACACAGCCGTATCTCAGCAACATTGCTGCATTATCCTCAATTTTCTTTACCTGATCAGCCAATGGCAGGTGAAAAAACATTGACAACTGTTTTACAGGAGGCAAAAATTTCTGATTCAAAAGCAAGCATTGGTATTGTTGGCTGGAAAATGTTTACCACCACCAATGAAAATAATCGCCAAATTTTTGATGTTCCTCACTTTATCGTCACAGCCGTCAAAAAAGCTGCTCCTAACAGTAAGATTGAAAACCGCAGTGACCTTTTCATTGATCCTCAAAAAGGCGTACGAGCAATAAATAACGCTAACGAAATTGCCTATTATGAATTTGGCTCAAGTTTAGCTTCTGACTGCGTTTTAAATGCTCTGGATGCTGTTGCGATTGACAAAACTGAAATGGAAATCGGTACTCATTTGACCCGTTACGGGCAAACACCAAATGTTATGCCCATCGCAGCTACCGGCGAGCGTTTTTCTCACGCCTTTATTTCGCCGACTGATAAAAAAATACAATTGGGCGATAAGATGTCACTAACAACCGGCTTTAAAGGTGGATTAGCAAGTCGCAGTGGCTATGCTGTTCATAATGAGAACCAATTACCCCAAGATCAGACTGATTATTTAGAAAAAATTGCCAAACCTTACTTTAATGCGGTGACAACTTGGCTCGAAAAAATCGAACTTGGCATGACCGGTGGGCAATTATATCAGATGATTGAAGCCGTTTTGCCTAAAGAAACTTACCATTGGCACTTAAACCCTGGACACTTAACTGCAGACGAAGAGTGGTTATCATCTCCTGTCAAAGAAAATTCACCGCATCCGCTAACCTCTGGTATGCTCTTGCAAATTGATATTATTCCATCTGTTTCAGGTTATGCCGGTGCTAGTTGTGAAAATGGGATTGCCTTAGCCGACAGCAAATTGCGCCAAGAATTAGCGGCAAATTATCCAACTGTCTGGCAACGCATCAAAGCTCGTCAAGAATACATTCGCCAAGAACTTAACATTGCCTTGCCTGATCACGTATTACCATTATCTAGTGGCGTGGCCTTTTATACGCCATTTTTCTTAGTCAAAGATCTGGCTTTTGTAAAAGAATAAGAAATATTCTTTATAACCAAAAATAACTCGCTCAAAATTAGCCAACTAAGCTGGTTTTGCGCGGGTTATCTTTTTAAATTTATTTTTCTGTTGTTTGGAGCGGATAGCTAATCTTCACCTTAATTATATTAAAAACACGTAAGAAAGCTGAAATCATCGGCCCCAGAGCAAAAATTGCAAAAAAAGTACCAATTCCTATTGATCCTCCTAATAAAAAACCTATTAAGACAATAGTAAAATCAATTAAGATTCGACTATACTTCAACGAGAATTGTAATTTATCACAAAGACAAAACATAATTCCTTCAACTGGGCCCGCTCCTAAATCTGCTCTTAAATAGATAGCTGTTCCTAGAGCCATTAAAGTGAAGCCTAAAAGTAAATAAATAAAATTTATTATTGCAGGACGACTGTTTTCAAATTGCACAAAATTAGCACAAAAAGAAATTGCTTCTCCAAATAAAAGAGTATTAATGAGACTGCCAACTCCTAATAGCTCTTTTTTGTAAATAAAAGTACTCAGTAAAAATAAAAGACTTAATAGCTGACTCCAACGACCAAAAGGGATAGTCGTATGTTGTAATAAGCCTAAAATTAATGTGCTCACAGAATCAGAACCTAAGTTAGCCGTAACAATGAGTTGTACGCCAAAACCTGCAATTACAGTTCCTAGGCATACAATTATGATTCGTTTCCAAATATTATTCATCCGCATCCACCAATACTTTTAATTTTAAAATGAATTCTGTAAATTCATCGGTAGCTGCCAATTGTTTGACGTTAACTGGCTCAGAAACTATTTCAATAAACATTTCAAAGAATTCATTGAACTCTTTACTTTCTGCTTGCGCAATGGCAACCAGTGCTACCATTTCCACAGAATAATTGCACCAGCGTATATTTTCTTGTAACGTCATTACTGAAATCGCACTCTTTTGTGCGTTTTGTTCAATGGAATGTGGAACAGCAATCCCTGATGGAAAGCTTGTCGGTGACATTGCTTCTCTTTTTTCCATCGTTTTAGAAAATTCTGAGTTGACAAAACCTGACACAAACATTTTTTGAAACATTTTTTGTCGAATAGTTTCTGGTGTGCTATCACTAGGGTCAAACTGACCAATATAAAGTTCTTCTACCATGAAGCGATCAATATAACTGAACATTTTTTGACGCCAACAACTTTTTTTCTTCGCTGTGACTCGCTTTTGCACTTTCTCCAAATCTTTTCGAGTTAAGATGGGATGAACGTATACGGCCCCATTAACTTCTACTGCTTTTTCCCGATCTGAGGTTAAATAAACATCACAATTTTGTATATCATTTAATTGATTTTTTACTTCTACAATGGTGATATCTTTTTCTAAAGCATTACGTAGATTTTTAATATTCGTTGTTTCAAAATCGTGATAATCATTTACATCAACCAATACTCTTAATTTAGGCCCGCTATCTTTTTTACTTTCTAAATAAGCACCAATATGCAAAGCGATAAAAGAAATTTCATCATCATTAAACCAAATCGCCAATTTTTCTTGTAATAACATCGAAATATAGACCGCAATATCGTAAGTTAAAGGGTAGGCTGTTTTAATATCTAATAAACTACTATTACGAGTAAAGCGTTCATATTGCGAGCGATCATATAAACTTTGCAGATGAATAGCGAGTTTATTAAAAAAAGCTTCATCTTGTAAATCAATAAGATAAGTTTCTTTTACGTCACTTAATACTTCTTGCAAAACTTTAATAAAACGCAATTCAACAAATTCTGATAATTTACTTTCTTTATGAGTTGTTAAGTATTCATTTTGTAGCCCTACAAATAGTAACGCTAATTGCTGAATTTCAGAATCTGAAAAATCAATTTGATAAAAATGAGAAAGAATATCTGTAATTTCTTTACTTATTTGGTATTCAGTAGAATGAATGTTTAACGGATAATCTTTAATAATTTTCAAGTTATTTCCTTGACGAATCCGTTCAATACTAATGGCAAAGTGTAAGACAATATTATTCATGGAATATTGATTTATTTTTATTTGGTGCAGTGCTAAAACATCTCGAATTCTTCGTTCTAAATCTGCTAAAGAGATTTCACCAATCATATCTTGAATGTGATACTTAAGCTTTTCTTGGTAGTCTCCTTCATCATAGAGTAATGAAATCATATATCGTCTTTTATCACGTTCAGAACCTGCTAAATAAATTCTATTATCACTGATGGTGACTTTTAAATTCTTTGTTTGCATTTCTTGTCGCAAGGCCTGAATATCATTTTTCAACGTCGATTCTGAAATATACAGTTTCTCAGCTAAATCATAAAGATCTATTCCGGCTGCTGTGCTTTTGAGTAGCAATAAAAATAATTGTGCCTTACGATCTTCTTTTGTATCATCCAAATCATGTTTTAACAAACTCTTCTTATTTTCATCAATGCGATAACCTTGCGTACTAGAAAGAATTTGTTGCTCTTCTTCATTCAATTTAGCTACTTGATTGCGTATAGTCCGAGTAGTACAACCACAAAATTTTGCTAGTTCGCCTGCAGTCACCCACCGTTTTTGATTTTTTGTGAGATACGCAACAATATCTTTTTGTCTTTTGGTGGCCACTTTTTTCAACTCCTCTAGCATCTACTTTGCAGAAAATTTTGCTTTTTAATACTTTAAAAAGGTGGATACGCAAGTCTAAGACTCGTATCCCACCTATCAGTTGCTTTAATTTATAGTTTTTCCCCATTAGATGAAATAACATCTTTATACCAGTAAAAACTATCTTTTTTGATCCGCTCGCCACTACCTTTTCCCTCGTTATCAAGGTCAACATAGATAAAACCATACCGCTTTTCCATTTGCGCAGATGAACAACTAATGATATCAATTGGACCCCACGCACAGTAAGCAATTACTGCTACACCGTCATACATAGCCCGTTTTATTTGATCAATATGGCTTGCTAAATATGAAATTCGGTAATCATCATGAATGTGGCCATCTTCTAGTTGGTCATACATACCAAAGCCATTTTCTGCAATAATAATTTCTTTGCCATAACGATCCCAATATTGTGATAATGAATTATATAACCCCTTAGGATCCACTGCCCAGCCCCAAGGATTTGCTTTTAAGTTGGGATTTGGTGTCACAGATGCTGGATTCATATCATTTTTCTTTGCATCCACCATTTGAGAGTAATAATAAGAAATTGCAAGGTAGTCCATCGTATTTTCTTTTAATATTTCTTTATCTTCTGCAGTAATATCAATATGAATATTGTTTTCTGCAAAATAGTTCAAAGCATATTGTGGATATTCGCCTCGAAACTGTACATCTGTATAAAAATATTCCATGCGATTACGGCGTAAAGCCAAATTAACATCATCAGGATCACAAGAAAATGGATATGCCGTACAATCTGCGACCATTGTGCCAATTTGCATAGCTGGATTTACTTTTTTGCCGTATTCATAGATTTTGGCACTAGCAACAAATTGATTGTGGACCGCCTGATAACTTGCTTCTTCATAATTATCTACCGTATCATAAGGAATTGCAGTTGAGTTGAAAGGTTCAAATTGGATCAAATTGATTTGATTGATTACAATCCAATATTTCACTTTATCTTTGTAGCGATCCAAAATTGTTTTGCCATATTTTACAAATAAGTCGATGACAGAACGATTATTCCACCCACCATATTTTAAAGTGATTTCCACAGGTGTTTCATAATGTAACATCGTAATAATTGGCTCCATACCTAATTCACGTATCTTATCAATCAACGCATCATAATAAGCCAGACCTGCTTCATTTGGCTCTGTTTCTTCACCGGTAGGAAAAATGCGTGTCCAATCAATCGATGTTCGAAACGTTTTAAAACCCATTTCTGCTAATAAAGCTAAATCTTCAGGATAGGTATGATAAAAATCGATTCCATGCCGTTTTGGATAATACCCTTTTTCATCTACCATATTTGCTTTAACTTGAGCCAATGACATTCCTTTATGTTGTTCGGCGGAAATTTCCTCATTTGTTTTATCTGGATAGTATAAATGTAAGTCAGCTAAGCTAACTCCTTTACCAGCTACCTTATAAGCACCTTCTGCTTGATTAGCTGCAATGGCTCCTCCCCATAAAAAATCTTTTGGAAATTTATATTCTGAAAACATTGAACATCCTCCTAATTCATTTTTTCTAATTCATTTTTTCTGCGAATTTTTTAAATAAGCGTACCATGTGTTCCCCAATTAAAATTTCACTTTGGGCTGTCATCAATGTATCTTGAGCATGACAAAATAATGTTGAGTAGCGAATTTGTTCGCCTGAAGCTTCCATCTGTAACGTATCTGTCTGTAGTCCGTGGGCAACCACAACTTCTTTACGCGCAGCTTTTACAAAATTTTCAGCTGTAGAAAAATCCATTTCTTCGAGTGCATTTAAACCTTTAACTAATAGCTCTCGCGCATTACCAGCATGAATTAGAATATTCATAGATAATTCGTTCAAACTATCTGTTTCAACAAACTGTTGTGACATACAAATTCCTCCAATTATTGAACGATTGAAGCCTGCATCGTTTTTGCTGCTTCTTGTTCTTCAGCGATTTTTTCTTGTTTTACTAACGAATTGTCATAAGCTTTGAAAAATGGTAGGAATACAAACCAAGTAATTACAAAAATCAAAGCGCAGACGATAATGGCGCGGAAATCTTGTGTTGCTAAATAGGAAGTAAATGGATATGGCATGTACCAAAGTAAAAATGATTGGCTAGGAATATTGACTAATCCCATATTCATCACTACATATGAAATAGTTGGTACAATTAATGCATTAATCCACATTGGCACCATTAAATAAGGATTAAAAGCAATAGGTGCACCAAAAACCAGTGGTTCATTAATATTAAAGATAGAAGGTACAAACACTGCTTTACCAATTGCTTTTAACTAGGCAGACTTACTTAAAAGTAACATCATCACGGACAATGCTAAGGTAGTCCCAACACCACCCATCGATGAAAATGCATAACAAGTTTCTTGTGTTGCAATATTTACTGCTTGACCACCATTGGCAACTGCTTCTGCGTTAGCAGCTAATCCTGCCATATAGACCGGATAAATTGCTGGCATCATGACCCAACCAGAAATTCCGAAAGTATATAGGAAAACTGGAATAAATACTGATAGAACAAAGCCTGGATAAGACTGTACAATTTTAGCTAATGGACTAAAGGCCCAAATAACGACTTCAAAGAAATCAACATTCATTTGCACAGTAATAAACCAACCCACTAATAAAATGAATGTTATTGGCAATAAACTATTGAACCAGCCTACGACGAAATCAGGAATAGGTGTATCTTCATCAAATAAAGAATGTTTTGCCGCAAAATTCATAATACAAGAAACAAACAGCCCTGAAATAATCGCTAGAAACATTCCAGTAGCGCCAAATCTAGAAAGAATAAATGTTGCATTTCCTTCAGCTGTTACAGTGGGGAATAATAACATCATAAATAAAACCAAACCCGTTGCCCCAGAGATTAATTTTTGTCCGCTGTTTCCCTTTTTCTCCATCAAATAATAAGGAATCAAAAATGAGACAACTAAGCCAAACATCCCAAAAGAAAAATTACTAATCATTGAAAAGTCGGGTAAACCACTAAAAATATTCTTTAATAAGGAAACCACAGTCACCAATGAACCCACAAATACTAATGGTAATGCAGCCATAATCGAATCCTGAATAGCAGCAACCCAAGGATTTTTAACTACTTTATTCACTTTTGGAGCAAATTTATTCGTCATAAAGTCCATAATTTTATTCATCATTGTTTAACCCTCCATGCTTAGAATTAAATCCAATGCCTTATCTCCATTTAACGTGCCGTAAGTAGCTTGAGGAATCACAGCGACTTTAACGTCTTTTCCTTTGGTCTGTTCTTTTAATTCATCTAACATATAAGACAAATGCGGCCCAATTAAAAGATAATTAATTTCGTTAATGCGCTCGTCAAGTTGCGATTCACTTGCCGCTTTGACTGTCACTTCTTCCCCTCGCTTTTTAGCTGCCTTACGAATCGATGCAGCCATAAAACCACTTGAAGCCCCAGAGCCACAAATTAATAAAATATTTTTCGCCATTTTTACCATTCCCTTCTCTTTCTTACATGTTTAGTTTAGTTTTTTTAGTATCCGCTTTCAAACCGTTGTTTTTCCTAAGGTTAGGAAATTTACCAGATAAAAAAACTCTAACAAAATCATAAATTTTGTTAGAGTTTTAGTTGTTTTTTGATAAATATTTACAAACTATTATCCGTGATAGCTTTTCCCCGTAATCTTAGTTGCAGTCGCCTAGTATTTCGTGGGGATCAAAAGATATCACTATCTTTAAGACTACTTGAAAAAATTTTGCTGATTATGATTAAATTTTATCACGAAGTAACTCCAGTGTAACTTCCATTGTTCTTTCGTTATTTATTTTTTATAATAGAAATAGAATAATCAATATTAAGTCGTTTCAAAATATTATAAACTGTTATTTAATTCTATATAATAAAATTATATTCAGCTAAAATAGGAATGGAGGTGAGTTACGATGGAAAAAGTGAGTAGCGATATTATTGGTCAAAGTGATGGCCCCACCGATATTTTGGTAGAAACACCCCATTATTTAGTTCCGATAATTGCTGTAGTGGTATTGTGTGTGGTAATAGGATTTGTAATATATAAACGGAAAAAGAAATAAGCTTCAGCTAAATTTTCTAGTTACAGGCTTGCGTAATATCAGCTTTTTAAACCAGCCTTTTGCTAAAAAAATATTATAAAGTGAGCTGATTCTACAATATTGCCTGTTAACTCACTTAAAGTGTTAATAAATAGCGAACTAATCAGCTTGCCTTACATAATCAATCCGTTACATTACAAATACGTTTTAAGCGTCATACGTTTTATTGTTATCGCTTTTCAATGTCAGTAAAAAACATCTTATCTTCTCGTACGAGTCAGAATAAGATGTTTTTTGCTATACTATTTCGCATAAATTGCCGCAAAACGCTGCAAAACAATTCCAATTGCCGCTTCCCAATAATCCCAGTCATGATTGCCGGGACCTTCTTGGTATTCAAAGTTGTTGAAAGATTTTTTAGCTACTTGTAAAAAACGTTGGTTATCAGCGTAAACAAAATCTTCAGTCCCACACATTTGTAAAAAAAACGTATCACAAGATTTTTCTACTAGGTCTTGTCTTTTCAGCAAGGTAAATAAATCATTTTGACTGTCTTTAAGTTTCTGTAAATCACCAAAAATAGCCGCAAGATGTTTTTGGCGTTCTGGTCTTTTGCGCCATATATTCACAACATCTAACGCTCCTGAAAGTGAAGCGGCGCCACTAAATTGTTCAGGATAGGTGAGCGCCCATTTAAATGCACCATATCCGCCCATAGAAAGTCCAGCGACAAACATTTTTTCTTTAACCGCCTCAATTTGAAACCAATGCTTCATTTTTTGAGGTAACTCCTGAGTCAAAAAGGTGAAATAGTCACCGCCTGCGGCCATATCGGTATAATAACTTAAACCCACTTGTGGCATCACAATAACAAAGGGATATTTTTGGGCTTGGCGTGCTAAATTCGTCTGATTCAACCAAGCGTTGCAATCATCTGACCAGCCATGTAATAAATAAAGGACTGGCGCATCAGAAACTGACACTGTGTCTGGCAAATAAATACTGACACTGGTACTTAAATCTAAAATTTGTGATTTAAAATTTAGCTGACAAATTGTCATCAAAAAGACTCCTTTATCCACGAACCAACGTGGTATTTACTAATAAAAAATCCAGTTCACAGCTGCTTAAAATTAATTAGTAGCAACCGCACACTGGAATTTATTTATTATCCTAATGAAGCACCGGGAACAAACGTGGTATAAATTGCTTCATCCTCCACCTTTTCGCCTTGTATTAGGCGAATAATCTTCTCAGCTGCCACCATACCCCAGCGATGTTTAGAGTATGCAATAGTCGCTAGTCGTGGTGTTAAAAATGAACTGATTTCAATATTATCAAAACCGACAATGCGAATATCTTGCCCAATTTTTTCTTTGCGTTTTGAAAAAAACTTATAAATCCCCACAGCCATTTCATCATTAAAAGAAAAAATATCAATGGGAAACATTACCTGACCCTGATCTATTTTTTCGGCTATTTTTTCAGCTGCGGCATAGCCAGAAGGTTCGGTGAAATTACCGGTGATGATTTCATACGCAATACCAAAACGCGTTAATTCTTTGGTGCTGGCCTGTAAACGCTGTTCGTTATCGTAACCCATTGAGCCGGTTACTAAATAGACGTGCTGGGTTTTTGCTGCTAGCAGTCGCTCTACCGCTAAAGTAGCACCACCTTTATTATCAAGTAAAACGCGGGAGATATTATCTTTTTTAATTTCGCGATCCAATACCACCATTTGATGACCCCGATCAGCTAACATTTCGATTTCTTTTGTCTTAAATGTCCAATCCAAAATAATCGCACCGTCTACCATGCGTTCAGGAATAAATAAATGCGATTTTTGACCACTACAAACAATCATCTCATAATCATAAGCTGCTAATCCACGTTTAATCCCGTCCAATAATTCACCATAAAAGCTACCAGCATAATCGGCTAAATAAACCCCAATAATATTGGTTTGTTGCCTTTTTAATGTACGGGCTGCCATATTGGGAACATAGTTTAACTCATCGGCAATGGCCATAATCCGCTGACGGGTTTGTTCTGTTACTTTGGTACTGCCGTTTAAAGCATAGGAAACTGTGGAAATTGATACCCCTGCGGCTTTTGCTATATCTTTAATACCAACCATGTGCCTTACGCTCCTATTCCAATTCATCACAATCTAGTTTGTTGCTATGTAAAATGCAACTTTTCTACCCTAATTTTGATAATGTAACCAAAATTGGTCACATTATCAAAATCATTATTTATTAATACTACTGCCAATTAGCAATAAATTTCAATTTGATTGCCAGCTGCCAAGTAACCAACAAAATCTGTTTTACTTAAAACAAATCCACCATGACGATACGGGTTGGCTTCTAAGGGAGCTTCTATCACTTTACCATTGATTAACAATTTTTTCTTGCCGTCTTGCGCCTTGTGGAAAGTAATAACAACCGGTTTAGTCGCTAAGGCGTAATTCACTTTCAACCCATCGAGCATAGCAGGCAAAACAGGATCCAGTACAATCGTTTGACTGTCTTCTCTTAAGCCTAAAACACTGGTGAGTAATTGATTTAAATAAATTCCCGGTCCGCTGGAATAAATACGCCAGCCACCTTTCACGTCAACGCTTCCATCTCTTAGTTTACCAAAATTTTCTTGTGCTTCATATCTTGTTTTGAAATCGCCATCAGAACTACTGAAATAAACATTTGATTGACGTAATTTGGCATTTTTTACCCGTGTTTTTAAATTGATGGGATTAATCGTCTGCAATGCTTGCCAAGTCTCTTCAGATTGGCCTAATTTAGCCATCGCTTCTGTAAAACGAATGTGCGCATGAACGTATTGTAAGCCGATTTCTCGTCCAAAGTTGGCTGCTTGTTCTGCCCGTTTGAAATTGGTACTGACACCACCAGCATAATGGGCAGGACGATTCATCAAACGCACACCATCTGGAAATTGCAAGTTTTCTTTGATTACAGCCAGATGAGCTTGCGCTTGTTCTGGTGTTAATAATTCTGCAATCATACTACGTGTCATCGGTAATAAGCGATATTGAATCCCCGTCTTTTTATCGGTAGGATGAATCATTAATTCTGTTGACCCATCTTCTTCCATATAGACAAAACCTGGAATAACATCTGTGGCTAACATGTACTTATTAAAGTCAGCTTTAATACCTGTGACAAGTTTTGCCAAGTGACTACTGTAATCTTTATCGACTGCCGCTAAAACAGCGCTAAGTTTATTTAACACTTGGTAAGTTAATGCCACAGTCCAACTTGATGCCATGTGTTTTTTCAAACGACTATCATAAGGTTGTAAGGTATCGTCCCAGTCTCCATCCCCATAGCAAGAAAGATAAGTTCCCGCTAGAAAATGGTCTTCAATATATTGAACCTCTTTTTTCAAATGCTCAAACAAAGTAAAACTTTCTGTTGTTTTATAGAAGTCACTGCGTTTAGTATAGGGCACAACTTCTTTTAAAAGATGATAATCCCCTGTTTTTGCGAGGTAATCTGCGACAATTTTCATTGGCCATACAATCACATCACCATGACTTTCGTCAGCTTTTTGCGTTTCATAACGATCAAACATAAACCACTGCGGCCAGTTGCCATCGTCATCAAATTGATTTGCATAAACTTTTTTAATAATGTCTTTAACTACTTCAGGACGATTGATGGCAAAGAAAAATTCTGTTGGCCCTTGGGAAACATCCCGCGTACCCCATGCTGCCCCACCATACTGTTCTAAGCCATGAGGAGATAAATAATGAACTAACATATTGTGAACATACCAGCGACTTAGATAGTTCATACTGCTAACATCTACTGTTTCATGTTCCAATTTAAAGTGATGCAATAAGCCATCGATAAAATCACAATAAGCTTCATCTTCTGCAATGAAATCCGTTTGTGTTACCTTAAAATCAGCTCCTGTTAAAGAACCTTGGATGCTACTTTCAAAACCTGCGACATCTTCTATAAGCAAAACATTTAAATCACTAGCTTCCACTCCAAAGAGACGCTCATCACTAACCGTAAAGCCTGTATCTATTGTCATATAATAAGTTAAATCTGGATACTCATTTGTTATAGGTGATGTGGCAGCTGGTTTAATGATCAGTTTATTTTCAACATGTGTCATTTGATAAACCGGCGTTTCTGTTGCGCCCATCAGCAGATGATTGGTTAATGCAAAAGTATAATTTTTGCCAATTGCGCTATGACAATTTAAGCGAATCTCACGACCATCTGCTATGGTATAAGTAGTAATTGTCAATAAGTCATCTGCTAACTGGTAATACCAAGTAGCTGAATTTAAGCCCATTTCAAAAGCGGATGGCATCGTTAATAAGCGCCATTGCCCGCTTTCTTTCACATACAAGCGTTGCCCGGAATGTTTTAAAACATTTAACGCGTTACGGCTATTACTCATCAATTTGTTCATTGAAGTATTTCCTAAAACCACTTGTGAGTTAAAAATGCCATACATGTAAACAGTTGTAGCAAGTAGTGGCTGATCCACAGTTAAATCGGTGCCACTTAATAAAATATGCCCAGTTGCCCGTTCCATTTGCTCTTCTTTTTCTTGTAAGACAACATGGTGATAATTAGCGGTAAAAAAGGACAGTAGACCATTTTCATCTACTTCTACCTGTTCTTTTTCCGGAAATAGAGCATTTACTTCTGCAGTGGTAAACTTACGCCCCACTAAAGGTGCCCCTATTTTTTTCTGAGGCGCATTTTGCTCAGAATTAGCGAGAATGGTTGGTTTAAGATAAGCTTCTGCTACCTGTTCATTACTAAAAATCGGCTCTGTTACTGCTTGGGGCTGATTTTCTTTAAACCCACCGTAAAAAATAACTTCTGTTGAACCTTGTAATGTTATTTTTTCTGATTGTAAAACCGGATAAGCAAATTCATATTGGTAGACTTCATTAGCAAATTGATCATCTGCTAGGGCTTCAGGCACATTAGTTGTTTTGAAAGTTGTTCCAAAAAATTGATAGCCATCTGTTAAATAGCCTCGGTTTTTGGTTAAGCTACCGTGTTCTACAACTGGAAAAGTGCCGCTTTGCGGTTGATTTTGCCGTGAAGTAATAATATAACCGTTTGCGCCTTCGGTAATTTTATGATCCACGTATTGGGACATATAAGCTTCATTTGACTGAACTGCCCCTTTTGCTGCATTACCCAAATCTTGCGCGAAAACGACATCGACAATTTGTCCTGAACCTTTTAATGTCACTGTCCAAAACCAAATATCTTTTGGGCTTAAAGTAAAATCAACTTGATAAGAAATCTCCCCCACGTTGCCTTGCCACGTTACCCCATTTTCACTTTTTGAAAAAGTACTGGCACTGTTGGAGCCAATTAAAGGTGTTGCAGTGATTTCATTGGCAAAATTACGTAAATAGATTTGGTTAACACTACCGTCTAATGCATTACCGTTTAATTGATTAATCATGATTTCATTACTAGTTAGTTCATATAAATCCCCTGTGGGTAAAAACGCCGCTTTGACATCTGTTCCTTTTAAAATAATTTGTGTCATTGTCTTAACTCCCTACTTCACTAAATTAAATCTTACTGCAGTTAAATCGCGACTATTTGGTCCCACCATCGCTAAAAAGGCTCCAGTGTCACTGGTGGTCATTTGATTTTGATGGACATAACGCAACATCTCTTCTGTAATGGTAAACGAAACTTTACGACTTTCTTTACCTGCTAATGACACTTGTTCAAAAGCCTTTAATTCCTTAATTGGCCGTACGACTTGTCCGACTAAATCTTGGAGGTATAATTGCACTGTTTCTATTCCAGCGACATCACTTTCATTGGTCACAGTCACAGTCGCTTTAATTTGACTGTCCTTAGTTAATTCTGTTTGATCCAGGACAAAATCTCGATATGAAAATTGACTATAACTTAAGCCAAAACCAAAAGGATATTTGGCGTAATTGGAAACATCCAAATATTTTGAAACATATTTTTCTTGCGGCGCACTTTCATAAGGACGTCCGGTATTATCACAGTTATAAAAAATCGGAACTTGGCCGACATTTTCTGGAAATGACATGGATAACCGTGCAGACGGGTTATAATCCCCCCATAATATAGCAGCTAGCGCATTACCTGTTTCTGTTCCACCAAACCACGCTTCTACAATCGCCTTTGCTTCATCAATACCGTTTAAATCCAGTGGTCGACCGTTATATAATGTCACAATAATATTGTCATTAACTTTTTTAATTGCTTCAAACAACGCAATTTGTGCTGCTGGTAGGGTAATATCACTCCGACTTGCTGCTTCTCCGCTCATCCACTCTGCTTCTCCGAGCGCCAAGACAACTTTATCTGCTTTTGTTGCTAGTAAAATAGCTTCGTTAAGCGCTGCATCACTTGGAGTAAAATAATCAAAAGTTTCTTTTCCAATCAATAACTGTTGACTGTAAGCTTGCGCACCTGTAACTAAAGAGACCGCTTCTTCCATCTTTCCTTGCCATGACCATGCCCCTAAAACATCTTGACTGTTGGCGGCTGGACCGATAATGGCCACGGTTTCCGTCGTATTTAACGGCAAAATATTCTCGTCATTTTTTAATAGCACCATCGATTTTTTAGCAATTTCTTGGGCAGATTGCCGGTGTTCTTGCGATAAAATTACTTTTTCATCTGCAACGCTGGCACCGCGATATGGATTTTCAAAAAGTCCTAAGTCATTTTTCAACTCTAAAATACGTAAAACAGCTTCATCCAGTAAGGCTTCATCGACACGCCCTTCAGCAATTAGCTCTGCTAGATAGTGGGTATAGCAAGTCGTCATCATTTCAATATCGACGCCTGCTGCAATAGCTAGTTGCGCCGCTTCTTTTTCATCTGCGGCAACACCGTGGGGAATCAATTCTTTTACTGCTCCCCAGTCAGAAATTACAACCCCGTCAAAATCGTACTCCTCTCTTAATACATCGCGGAATAACCATTTATTCCCTGTAGCAGGAATTCCGTCAATCGTATTAAAAGATGTCATCACTAATTTTGCCCCTGCGTCTAGTGCTGCTTTGTAACCGGGTAAATAACTTTCTCTTAGTTGTCTTTCAGACATATTCACTGTATTGTAATCTCGCCCTGCTAAAGCTGCACCATAAGCGGCAAAATGCTTAACACAAGCGGCAACCCGACTAAAATCATTTTTTAAATCGTCTCCTTGGTAGCCTTTAACAAAACTTTCGGCAAAACGAGCGTTCAAGTAAGGATCTTCTCCTGTCGACTCCATCACGCGTCCCCAACGTGGATCGCGAACCAAATCCACCATCGGAGAAAAGGTCACGTGTAAACCAGAAACTGCGGCTTCTTTGGCGGAAACTTGTGCCATCTCTTCAGCGGCAGCTAAGTCCCAACTGCTACCTAGTGCTAATGGAATCGGAAAAATTGTCCGAAAACCGTGAATAATGTCGGCCATTAGTAAAGTTGGTATCCCCAAGCGATTTTTTGCCATATATTCTTTTTGAATTCGTATTGCTTCGCTCGCACCTGATAACCCTAAAATAGTACCGGCATTTTGAATATTTTCATCAGTTAAGCCCATCTCTGTCATCGGACCGGTTTTTTCTTCGGCGGCCTGTGAATAAAAATCAGCAGCTAACTGTAATAATTGATCGACTTTTTCAGCCAATGTCATTTCTTGTACCAATGCAGTTAATTGTGCTTGTTCCATTGCTGCATCCTCCTTTAGCGTATACGTGGGTAGTTATTTGTTTCCTGAAACGTTATAACCTTCTAAAATATATTTTTGTAAAAACATGAAGATGATTAAAATCGGCACCACCATAAACGTTGAACCGGCCATCTGTAAGGAATAGTTATTGGCATATTGACCTTTTAGTAGTTGCAACCCAACAGATAAGGTGTAGTATTTTTCGTCGTTTGCCATAATCAACGGCCATAAGAATGAATTCCAACCACCGATAAATGTCGCAATTCCTTGAACTGCCAAAACAGGTTTTGAAATTGGTAGAATAATACGAGTGAAGATAAACCATTCACTAGCACCATCTAAACGGGCTGCTTCTAAAAGTTCATTAGAAATCGCAGAAGCAAATTGTCGGAATAAGAAAATCCCGTAGGCTCCCACTAACCCTGGCAAGATAATCCCAGCCATAGTATTGGTTAATTTTAATGAATTCATGATTAAATAAACGGGAATCATCGTTACTTGTCCGGGAATCATCATTGTTGCCAACACTAAGTAAAATAAAGGTTCCCGACCTTTAAAATTATATTTGGCAAAACCAAAACCAGCCATTGCATTAAAGAACATGCCTAAAAAAGAAAAGGCTACGACAATTAACGTGTTTTTTAAATAAACAATAAAATTAAAAGCACCAAACAACTCTTTGAAGTTATCAAAAGAAAACTGTTCAGGTAAAATTTTAGGAGGAAACTGCATGATTTCCGCGTCTGTTTTAAAAGAAGAAAGAATCATCCAGACAAAAGGAATCATCCAAATAATCGCACCAATCGCTAAGGCAATTCCGATTGCAATTTTGGCACGACGGTTACTTTGCATTTCTTTGGTCATCTTTTGCTACCTCACTTATAATTGATTTTCTGCGTTTTTGCGTTGCATTCTAAATTGCAACAAGGTGACAATAATAATGGCTGCAAATAAAATGAACGAGCCAGCTGCGGCATAACCAAATTTACTTAATTGGAAACCATTACGATAAATGAACAGTGCCACAGAAGTCGTGGAATCTAGTGGTCCACCATTGGTTAAAACAAACGGCTCTTCGAAGAATTGTAACCAACCAATTAACGTTGTCACTGTGACAAAGAAAGTTGAAAAACGTAAAGATGGAATAGTAATGTACCAAACTTGTTGTCGTTTTGAGGCACCATCAAGAGAAGCTGCTTCATATAGTTCTTTTGGAATCCCTTGAATAGCCGCTAGAAAAATCAACATATTGGCGCCTACTGCTCGCCAAACCCCTAAAATGATCAAGGAAACTTTGGCCATCACTGGATTGGTTAACCACGGAACAGCATCGATATGTAGCAGAGACAATAAATAATTCAAAAAACCAAAACTAGGATTATATAAATAAGCGAATACAACTGCGACAGCGACGACGTTTGTAATTGCAGGTGTATAAAAAATCATCCGAAAAGCAGAGAAAATTTTATTTTTACCAAAGTTAATCATTAAAGCTAAACCCATTGATAAGGCAATGACTACCGGTACACCAAAAACAACATAAAAAATGGTGTTTTTAATACTCTTTAGAAAAACGGGATCAAAAACAATATCTTGATAATTTTTAAAAGCAACAAATTTAATTTGTGACCAGTCGGCGAGCCCAACAAGACTCATATCAGTAAAACTAATAAAAAATGCAACAAAAATTGGAATAATAGAAAATAGCAAAAGTAAAATCAACGCCGGAGCGATAAAAATATATGGTGCTTTGCTAGTTTTGGCTTTTCGCAAGGAAAGCGCCCCCTTTTTAAATGATGTTTTAATGACGAGATTGCCAAAAGCAAGGAGTGGCTAAAGCCCAAGCTGGACTTTTGGACCACTCCTAAAATTTGTGGTTTGGTTAACGTTTTTTATCGCCAAACCAACTACCACATTTATTTACTTAAAGTAGTTTCTGCTTCTTGGTTAAAGGCATCCATTTCTTTTTGTACATCAGCGCCACCAAGATAAATTTGTTCAAAGTGTTTCAAATAATTTTGCGCAATCTCTTCAAATTCAGGAATCAATGGCATTGGTTCAGAATTTTGTAATTGTTCGTTAAAGACGCTATAAATTGGATCAGATTTCAATGAATCATCTTCCCAAGCTTTTAGTGCAGTTGGCAAGGCATCCGTTAATTTCATCCACTCTAATTGATTTTCAGGTCGTGCCATAAATTCGATAAATTTCGCTGCGTCATCTTTTTTCTTCGAATATTCAAAAATAGTTAAGTTTGAACCACCCATTGAAGAAATGTTATTTTCTTTTTTCGGTAAAGTAGCAATGGCCCATTTGCCATCAACATCTGCCACTGTATCTTTCACTGTTTTTGCCATCCAAGGACCACTGATAAACATTGGTACCATTGCATCGTCGCCAGAGAATGTTTGAGATACATCTAAACCTAAATCTTCTTTTGGCGCATAGCCTTTTTGGATAAAGTTGTTAAGGTAAGAAACAGCGTCAACAAAAGGTTTTTGGTTAAATACAGGCTTGCCGTCTTCTAATAATGGTGAACCATTTTGACGGGCAAACATAAATCCTAATGTTTGTTCTTTACTGTCGATGTTAATTCCGTATTTGTTATCACCACGAGCGGCTAATTTTTTCGCTGCATCTTCTAATTCTTCCCAAGTTTTTGGTGCTTCTTTGTAGCCCACTTTTTCTAAAACATCTGTACGATAGAACAATACGCGCGTTTCTGCTGCCCACGGAATACCATAGTATTTATCATCAAATTTTGTTGTTTCAACCGAACCATGATAGAAGTTTTCTGATTTTAAATTGTCGTATTCTTCGATGTATTTACTCATATCTGCTAAAGCGCCGGCCTTTTGGAATTCAGGCATCCAAGTTGTCCCCATTTGCAACACATCAGGACCACTTTTTGAAGCAACAGCTGTTAATAATTTGTCATGAGCATTTGACCATGGAATTGATTGAATTTTAACTTCAATACCAGTTTCATCGGTAAACTTATCTGTCATTTTAGATAATTGTTTTACCTCTTCTCCCATCCCCCAAATATTTAGCACTTTGTCATCTTTAGCAGAATTTCCGCCAGAACCTGACCCGCAACCAGCCAAAACACCCAATGTCATCGCTGCAGTTACACCTAATAAACAAAGCTTTTTCGAAATCTTCATCTTTCTTCCTCCGTATTTCATTTTGGTGAAACGTTTCTACGAACAGAGTATATAATGCCGTCAATCAATTTGCAACCGTTTTCTATCTTTTTCTATAAAAAAACTTTATTTCGTTAAATAAATTGGCTGTTTATAAGGATTTATCTAAAATTAAATGACATTTTTTTAATCAAATGATGCTTTGAAAATACTTTCATGTTAAAATTCTGGTGCCAATATTTCACTATTTAAGAAAAACGTTTCACCTATTACGAGTTAATCGCGAAAGGAGTATTATTATGAAACCAAAGTGGTGGCAACAAAGTGTTTTTTATCAAATTTATCCGCGCAGTTTTCAAGACAGCAACAACGACGGTATTGGTGATCTTAACGGTATTAGCGCACGTCTGCCTTATTTAGCTAAATTAGGTATCGATGCGATTTGGCTATCTCCTGTCTTTGCATCTCCGAATGTCGATAACGGTTATGACGTGAGCGATTATTGTGCAATTATGCCTGAATTTGGCACGATGACAGAAATGGAAAATTTGATTGCCGCAGCCAAAGAAGTTGGTATCAAAATTATCATCGATTTAGTTGTCAACCATACCTCTAACGAACATCCATGGTTTAAAAAAGCCTTGGCAGGAGATATGCATTACAAAAATTATTACATTTTTCGTTCCGATAAAAATGGATTACCCAATGACTTAAATTCATTTTTTGGTGGCTCCGCGTGGGAACATGTCCCTGAAACAAAAGAATATTATTTTCACTTATTTGCCAAAGAACAACCGGATTTAAACTGGGAAAATCCAGCAGTAAGAAAAGAAGTTTGGCAGATTATGAATTTTTGGCTGGAAAAAGGGGTAGGTGGTTTTCGCTTAGATGTGATTGAGCTAATCGGTAAAATACCTGATCAAAAAATTATTGGTGATGGGCCTAATTTACATCCCTATTTAAAAGAGATGTATCAAGAAGTTTTAGCAGGCCGCGATGTGGTCACAATTGGAGAAACTGGTGGTGTAACGCCCTTAACCGCACCTTTATATACCGATCCTAAACGCAAAGAATTAGCGATGATTTTTCAATTTCAACACATGGCTTTGGATGAAGTACCAAAAACTTCAAAATGGAATTTGAAACCTTTAGCTGTGCCAGAACTGAAAACTGTTTTATCCCGCTGGCAAACAGAATTGCCAAAAGAAGCTTGGAACAGTCTATTTTGGAGCAATCACGACCAACCACGTATTTTATCCCGCTGGGGAAATGCGGATGGCTATCCGACTGAAAGTAGTAAAATGTTAGCGATTTTATTGCACATGATGAAAGGAACCCCATTTATTTATCAAGGGGAAGAGTTGGGGATGACAAATCAAAAAATCACCCAAGTTAGCCAACTCGATGATATTGAAAGCATCCATTATTATGAAGCAGAAAAAGCAAAAGGAACGCCAGTAGCGACTATTCTACAAGCGATCAATACCAAAGGACGCGATAACGCCCGTACTCCCATGCAGTGGAACAGCAATAAAAATGCCGGTTTCACTGATGAAAACGTAACACCTTGGTATCCCATTAACTCTAATTTTCAAGCAGTAAATGCAGACAATCGTTTAGCTGATGACAACTCGATTTTTTATACTTATCAAAAATTGATTCAGTTACGCAAAAAGTACCCGCTCATTGTCTGGGGAGATTATCAATTACTGGCTACTGCAGAAACTATTTTTGCATATACTCGCAGTTATAAGGGTGAAACTTGGCTTATTTGTGCGAATTTTTCTGACCAAAAGCAGACAATCTCACTGCCTTATCACGCTAAAAAAACAATTATTGCAAACTACGCCCACGAGTATCACAAATTGAACGGGTTAACCTTACGTCCTTATGAAACATTTGTAGTAGCACTTGGTTAAACGCGTAGCTTACCTTTCTTCAAATTATTTCCTATTACTTACAAAAAAAGAAGTCAGCAAGAAAATGCTGACTTCTTTTTATCCTGACAACTTCATCTATTAAAGACAATTATAATAGCTTTAACACTAACTTTTCCTTCTGAAGAAAGAAAAAATGAAATTTAATAAGACCTGTCGTCCACTCTTTAATAGTAAACTTGTGTTAGGATAATACTTCATTAAAAATATTTGTTACCAAAAGACGGTTAAAAAATTCAGTATTGGCTAAGTTAAGCCGTTCAAATACCAGCTAAAAAATGATGGCACTTCTTTTGTAAATTTTTCCTTTAGGCTTTTTTACCAAAAAAGAATGAAACAATCGCTACTAAAATTACTGCGCCAATAATTGACGGAATAATTGCCATCCCAGCTAATGAAGGTCCCCAATTTCCTAATAATGATTGTCCAATCGCTGAACCAACTAACCCTGCGATAACATTTGCGATAATTCCCATTGAACCGCCTTTATTTGTAATAGCACCTGCGATTGCCCCAATGACACCGCCTACGATTAATGACCAAATTAATCCCATTTTTACATCCTTCTTTCTTAAAAAAATTACACCACAATTTTGTTTGTATTCAATCTGGTGTACTAATAGGATACCGCCTTCGATCATATTTTAAAAATAAAATGCCTCATTTCGCTCTTTTTTATGTAAAATTTTTTGGTTTTTCGGCAAAAAAAGGTTGTCCAAACTCGTTCATCTCGCTAGCAATAAGATAAAATTTTAATAAATTATCCCTCAAATTTCTCAAGCTTTTGGCTTAAACTTATTGCCGTATCGCGCGCGTTTAACGCTTATAAAAAGCAGATAATTTCTTTAAGCAAAAAATAAAAACCATAGACAAGTTATTTTCATAAGCTTATCTATGGTCCAACTTCTAATAAAAGAAGCTGTTCATGGTTTATCATAATTAGTGAGCGGATTCCTAGAAACAAAAGTGCAGTGGCACTTTTTATATACCCAAGGCGATCCCTGGAGCTCCTTCCAGTTTTAAAAATACTTTTTAAGTGCAGCAGAAATTTTTTTAATCAGATTACTTTTTCCTGATCAGTAAAAATCAGTTTTTTTCCATACCAATTGGCTTTATATTTGAGTTTTAGTACAAAACGATTCCAATCCCTTATTGTAAAATTGACTGCTGTATTTTTATAATTAGCAGAACAGTCTTGGTGAATAGCGGCTGAGTGATTTGCGCTTAGCGACTCAAAAGCTTTTGGCATCGTTACCGTCACCAAATCAAATTGACGTAAAAGCGCAATTGAAAGTTGTTCCATAAAATCTTCTTTTTGCTTGATTTGATGGATATAGAGCTTTTGGAGGCGTAGTTTTTGTTTTTGATAATTTTTAGCCTGCTCTAACTTAACATTGCGCCGTTGCGCACTTTTTCCCCGACAATAAAGCTTTCGTTGCGCATTTTTTAATTGGACTAACAGCCGTTGTTGACAAAAATTAGGCCGATCAGAAAGAACCTTACTCGTGCCAATTAGCTTAATGGGGTCATAAGTGATGGTAATATCAAAACCCGTTTTGGGTAATGCTGTTATTTCTTCTTCACATAATAATGAAACATAAAACTCTTGCCGATTTTTGGCAGAAATCGTCGCAGAACGAATTTTACCGCAAACCTGGCGGTGTTGATGAATAGGAACTTTACTCTTTAACTTTGGTAGTTTTAATCCTTCATTGGTGAGATAAATGGTGTGGCCTTGGTTATTTGTTGTATACGATTGCCAAGCGTTTTTTTTACTCTTAAGCTTCGGATAACTGGCGCGACCACGATAATAGTTTTGAAAAGCCTTCGTTAAATTTCGTTGGGCATTGGCTAGGGCTAAGCTGTCTGTCTCTTTTAAAAAAGGATAATCTCTTTTTAACTTAGCGGGCGTAGCCGTCGTTTTTTTCTCCCAAACACCAGTCATTTTTTCGGGTAAAGTACTTTCATCACTTGGATTTTGCTGCCGTAATTTTAACAACGTGTTGTAAGTAAATCGCACACAGCCAAAAGTTTTAATGAAAAATTCTTGTTGTGCTTCATCTGGATAAATACGAAATTTGTACGCTTTTAATATTTTAATTTGTACCTGCCTCCCCTTGCTGTTACAGCTGCAGTTGTGGCGGTTTGGAAGTGGCCTCCCTTTGCCTCTTTTCCAACCTTTTTACACTTTCTCATTTTTGGGTCATGGTTTTCGCATTTAAGTATTTTTTTATTACGAGGCAGTTTGCGTTTGCGCCAATTTTTGCTGTAATTTATTTTGATAAAAGGCAATTTCATCGGCGGTACAATAAACGTAATGTCCCGCTGCTATTTCGTGCATTCCCCGCTGTTTGCCGTCATCTGGTGGTACTTGATATTTAATGCGCTTGCGATTACGCTCATGATCTGGATCGGGTAGTGGAATCGCCGACAGCAGGCTTTCGGTATAGGGGTGAACACCGTGATTATAAATGGCATCGCTGGTTCCGACTTCAAGTAATTTACCTAAATGCATCACCCCAATGCGATCACTGATATGTTTTACCATCGATAAATCATGGGCAATAAATAAATACGTCAAATTTTGTTGTGCTTGTAGATCTTGCAATAAGTTTACTACTTGGGCTTGAATGGAAACATCCAAAGCTGAAATGGGTTCATCACAAATAATGAATTTTGGTTTGACAGCTAGCGCACGGGCGATACCGATTCTCTGTCTTTGACCGCCGGAAAATTCATGGGGATAACGCGTGCCATGACTCGGATTTAAGCCAACTGTTTCAAGTAATTCATCCACCCGTTGATTCCGTTCCTTTTCATCTTTGGCTAAGCCATTAATATCAATGCCTTCTGCAATAATATCCCGCACTTTCATCCGAGGATTTAAAGACGCATAAGGATCTTGAAAAATCATCTGGACATCTCGTCGAAATTCTTTTAACGCTTTTTTCCCTTTAATTTTCATCACATCTTGGCCATCAAAATCAATTTCGCCGCCAGTCGGTGTATTTAAACCAATAATCGTCCGACCAGTAGTTGATTTACCACTGCCTGATTCTCCCACTAAGCCAAAGGTTTCCCCTTCATAAATGGAAAAGCTAATATCATCTACTGCTTTAACTTCATCTTTGCGTCCGACGTTAAAGTATTGTTGTAAATGATTTACTTTTAATAACACTTTTTTCACAAGGTGACCCCCTTAAGCTTTTTTTCTTCAAAAATTTTCCAACGGCGCGCAATTTCTGCTGGTGGTGTAACTTTTGGCGCTTGTGGTGCTAATAACCAGGTCGCTGCTTTATGGGTTTTAGATACTTCAAAATAAGGCGGTGCCTGTTCGGTATCAATTTTTAAAGCAAACTCATTACGAGGATAAAACGCGTCGCCGGTTGGTGGTTTTAATAAATCTGGAGGAGAACCTGGAATGGCGTATAAACGTTCTTCTGTCCCTTCCAATGTTGGCATCGAACCGAGTAAGCCCCAAGTATAAGGATGTTGCGGATTATAAAAAATTTCTTCTGCTGTACCCACTTCCACAATCCGTCCCCCATACATAACCGCCACGCGATCGGCGACATTCGCAACCACACCTAAATCATGGGTGATAAAAATAATCGAAGTATTAATTTTTTTCTGAATGTCTTTCATTAGTTCCAAAATTTGTGCTTGAATCGTCACGTCTAGTGCGGTCGTTGGTTCATCTGCGATTAAAACTTCTGGATAACAAATTAAAGCAATCGCAATTACAATCCGTTGTCTTTGACCACCGGAAAATTGATGCGGATAGTTTTTCAAGCGTTTTTTGGCATCGGGAATACCGACTAGATTTAAAAGCTCCAAAGCCGCAGCCAAAGCTTCTTTTTTTGAAACTTTGTTGTGAATGATTAAAGATTCTGCAACTTGTTTGCCAATTGGCATCGTTGGATCTAGTGAGGTCATCGGATCTTGGAAAATCATCGCAATTTCTTTGCCACGAATCTTCTGCATTTCTTTTTCCGTCTTTTCCACGATATTGGCATTTTTAAAGATAATTTCTCCCTTATCGATATTGGCATTACTCGCCAACAACCCCATAATACTACGCGTCGTTACCGATTTACCGGAACCAGATTCCCCTACAATCGCCAGTGTTTCGCCTTTATAAAGGTCAAAACTGACATTGCGAATCGCTTGGACCGTGCCCGCATAAGTATCAAAGGAAATTTCTAAGTCTTTAACTTCTAATACTTTTTCTGGCATATTATCACTCTTTCATTTTCGGATCGAAGGCATCACGAAGACCGTCAGCTAATAAGTTGAAGGCAATCATAATGACTGACAACGTCACTGCTGGTACCCACAATAGATAAGGCAGATATTGGAATGTTTTATACCCATCACTTAACATCGTTCCTAGTGAGGCGTTTGGCGGTGTTAGCCCTAAACCAATGAAGCTTAAGAAGGCTTCAAAGAAAATCGCCGTCGGAATACTAAACATCATTTGGACGATAATCACACTGGAGATGTTGGGTAAAATATGTTTAAAGGCAATCTTTAAATTACTTTCTCCTAACGTTTGCGCCGCTAAGACAAATTCTTGGTCTTTTAATTTTAACGTCTGAGCTCTCACGATACGGGCCATGGGAATCCAGTTGGTAATCGCCATTGCCGCAATAATCGAAGGAATCCCCGGTTCAAAAACAACCAACATTAAAATCATTACGACTAAATTGGGAATACCGGATAAAATTTCTAAGAAACGTTGCATCAACGTATCAACAGTGCCACCTTTTAGACCTGAAATTAGTCCATAAGTAACACCAAAAAGAATATCAAACATGGCCGCGATAAAAGCGATTAATAACGAAACCCGCGTCCCCATTAAAAGTCGACTTAACACGTCACGCCCCAGACCGTCAGTACCAAAATAGTAATTTAAATTCTCTGGTACATTGGCCGCAGCGTATTTATCTACTAATTGACCACCGACCATTGCTTTACCGTTTAAACCATTGATGTTAATGCCGGGAATTCGCGGTGGTAAATTCATATACGCAACATTTTGTTTAGTGGGATTGTGAGGTGAAAAGAAAATCGAAACCACGGAAATCAAAATGATTACCATTAAAATAACCATACAGACCACCGCTGCTTTATTTTTGCGCAAACGGCGCCATGAATCTTGTAAGAAAGTCAAAGACGGCGCGGCAATCATTTCCCGCTCTTTAATTGTACTGCCGTGATATAACTCAAATTCTGAAGCGGGAATATCAGTAATAGCTTCATATTTAGGTTTAGCCTTCATTAGCCTTTGCTCCCTCCTGAAACCCGAATCCGTGGATCCACAATTCCATATAATAAATCAACTACTAAGATGACAATGATCAACATTGCCGAATACAACACCGTCACTGCCATAATTGTCGGATAGTCATTGGTTGTAATCGACTTAACAAATTGCTCACCAATTCCTGGAATAGCAAAAATATTTTCAACTACTAAAGAGCCCGTCATAAGTGCGACAGCTAAAGGTCCAAGTAAAGTCATTAAAGGAATTAAACTGTTACGTAGCCCGTGTTTAAAGGCAATTTCCCAACGACTTAACCCTTTGGCTCTGGCTAATTCCACATAATCACTATGCATCACTTCTACCATTTCCGTCCGGATAAAGCGTGCCGAATCCGCTAGCGGCGACATAGCCAGTGCGATTGTCGGTAAAATGGTGTAAGCAAAACTTTCCCATTTGGCAATCGGTAAAAGGTGCAACTTAATGGCAAAAACGTACTGCAATAAAACGGCAAAAACAAAGTTGGGAATGGAACGGCCCAAAATAGCAATTAACGTTGCCAATGTATCAACCCACGTGTTTTGTTTCATAGCTGAAATGGTTCCTAAAATAATGCCGATAAATGTTCCTAGAAAAATAGCTTGCAATCCCAGTTGTAATGAAGGACCCACACGTCCTGCTAAAAGTGTAGCAACTGGTTGATTTTTAAATTGGAAGGAAATACCAAAATCTCCTTGTACTAAGTTTTTCAGATACGTCCCATATTGCACAATAACCGGTTTATCCAGGCCCATTTGTTTATTTAATAAAGCAATTTGTTCTGGACTTAAGCGTTCAGCATTAGTATAAGGTGTTCCTGGTAACATCTTTGATAAAAAGAAAGTAATCGTAGCAATCAGCCACAATGTTACCAACATGAAGAAAAGCCGTTTTAAAAAATATTTGAGAAAGTCATTCAAATTACTTCTCCTCCTATAAAATGGAATAATCACGAAAAAAACACGTTCTTTTTTGAAAGAAGTTGTCTTTCATGGATTTAGTTGAGTCAAACTCTGTCGCTTTTTAACCAGCCAATAAAATCCTTTTTGACTTTGCGAAATGAATTCGCTACAGTATAAGAAAAGCTTTTTAAGCCCACTATTACGAAGTGTTCTCGCTTTTTTGACCTAAAGAGTAAAAATCAGACACTTTTAACGATTTCGTTAAAGCAGTACAGCCAAAATGTACAGAATACACAAGGAGTTTGCTATGAAAAAATATCGTCCTTATCTCATTTCACTTGTTATCTTTGCTGGCGCCATTATTTTTGGCATTAGTCAAAATAATTTAAGCTTCATCACACTATCGGATACACTCTTCATGTTAGGATTGCCTTTTTTGATTGTGGGTAGCTTGTTATGGATTTTTTCCTCTGGCTTCTTCGATACTTTTCAAAGATCCATGCACGAAAGCTTAGGAAGAAAACAAAAGAAAAAAGCTAACTACACCCCCTTCTCTCAAGTTGGGGCTGGTGTTTATCCTTTCTGGTTAAAAATTGCCGGTGTTCTTTTGCTTTTAGCCCTCATCTTTTTTGCAATTAGTAATATTTAATAATTATTAATTAAAAAGACAAAGCGCGTTAGCTAAAAAAATTATTTGCAAAAGGCTGTGACAATTTACGTCACGGCCTTTTATTTGCAAATAAAAGAAGAAAGTAGCGGAAAAAAATAAACCAGATAATGGTAAAAATATGACGACTATTTTCCGATTATCCGGTTTATTTCTTGTAACTGAACTTTTTTCACGCCTCTTTTACGATAAAAATTATTCGGTTACATAAGTCCATTTGTAATCCCATGAAGCGCCGGCAGCGTGATGTACGATACCTTTTACTTTTGGATTAATCATGTGACCTTCTGCTTTTTGGTAAACGCCGATAACGCCTGCAGTTGAACTGATGATTTTATCTGCTTCTTGCAAGTTTTCCCAACGTTTCATCGGATCGCCTGCATTGGTCGTGTTTGATTCTTTGACAACTTTGTCATAATCTTCATTTGACCATTGACCACGGTTATAAGAGTTCCCTGTAACAAACAAATCAGTAAAACTAGATGGGTCTGAGTAATCTGCGCCCCAGCCGCCTAATACCATGTCAAACTCGCCGTTATTTGAACGATCTAGTCGCACAGAAAATGGTACTGGTGTTGGTTTGATTTTGATACCAGGTAATGTTTCTTCCAAGGTACTTTGCAAATATTCCAAAACTTTTTTCGTCCCGTCATCATCAGAAGCGACAATATCAAACTCAAAGCTGTCTTTGCCCAATGCTTTTTTCGCTTTTTCCCAGTGATCTTGGGCTTTTTTCTTATCAAAACTTACCAAATCGCCAGCTTCTTTAGTGAAATCTTCGTTTGTTTCAGGATTTTTAGACATATCTGATGGAATTAAACCTGTTGAAGCTACTGATCCGTCTCCTAAAACAGAATTCACGATGGCGTTTCGATCAATCGCATAAGAAATTGCTAAACGTAAATCTTCATTCATAAATGGTGAGTCTTCTTTGCGTTGATTCATTTCAATATAAGAAGTACGCGCCTCTTTTACCGATTGGAACGCATCTTGATTGGCGTTTTGTTGTGCCAATTCACCAGATAAAATTACGTCGTCTGTTTGGCCGTCGTTAAATAAATTCAATCCTGTTGAAGATTCTTTTACCACGCTAACTTTTACAGAGTCTAATTTCACCGTATCTTTATCCCAATACGTATCATTTTTTTGATATTCCCACTCCGTATCAGTCCCCGGTCCGTCAAATCCTGCTAACACAAAAGGCCCATTGTAAACAGATTGGTCTGATTTTGTCGCGTATTTGTCGCCATTTTTTTCTACAACTTTTTGTGGTTGTGGGAAGAATGATGGGAACGCGAATAAGTAATCCATATAAGGTGTAGGACGTGTTAGAGTAATTTCTAATTCATAATCATTTACTGCTTTAATCCCCAACTCAGACTTGTCTTTTTTACCGGCTGTAATATCTGCTGCATTCGTAACGGGCTCAAAAAGATACGCATACTCTGAAGCTGTTTTGGAATCGACTGTTCGCTGCCAGCCAAAGACATAATCAGACGCTTTCACCGGTTCACCATCAGACCACTTTGCATCTTCTCTTAATTTAATCGTATACTTTAAGCCGTCTTCACTAACTGTTGCCATTTCTGCCGCACCAGCTGGAATTGGCTTACTGTCTTTATCTAAACGATAAATTCCTTCATACACATTATTTAAAGCTGTAAAACTAATCGTATCGGTCGCAAGTGATAAATCCGCACTTGGCATTTCTTGTAAAACCGAAACACGAAATTCCTGTTTGTCTGCTTCTTTACCAGAAGAACTTGCGGCGTTACTACCATCTGTTGTACCGCCTCCGCTGCCACATGCTGAAAGTACAATCCCGCAGACAGCCACAATACCCAATAATGATGTCTTTTTCATTTTCATTCCTTTTTCTCCTTGCCATCGATTGAATTTTCAGAACATTTAGCATTTTCTGAAGTTAACGAAAATTTTAATCAATAATTATTAAAAAAGCAAGACTTTATTCGTAAAAAAACAAATATATATAAATTTTCTGATAATTCTAAAAGTTAAAGATAAAAGAAATACCGCGAAAAGAAAGACTTCTTTTCATTCAAAAAAAGACGTTTAAAATAGCATTTTTTTGGAAAAAAAGAGGTAACGATTACAATCAAAATTGATAAAAATATAGTTTGAGGAGTTTTTTAATAAATAAAAAACTAATATTATTTCATAAAACCAATATATTTATTCGTTTTCAGCGGTGATTTTTACAATTTCAACAATAGTTTGGGTCGCTTTTTCCATAGCCTCCAGCGTAATAAATTCATATGGCCCATGAAAATTCTCACCACCTGTAAACAGATTTGGAGTGGCAATTCCTTTATAGGAAATTTTAGAACCATCTGTACCACCGCGAAACGGGCTAATAATCGGCTTAATCCCTAACCTTTTCATTGCCAAAATAGCGTAATCTACCGCTCGTGGCTCTTTTTTAATAATCTCTTTCATATTGTAGTATTGATCAAATAAACGATACGTAATGCGCGGATAATCAAATGTTTCATTTAAGCGGGCGATAATGGTTTTTAGCATTTCTTTTCTTGCTCTGAATTTTTCTTGATCAAAATCGCGAATGATATAATCCAACTCAGCCTTTGAAATATCCCCACTAAATTTATTTAACAAATAAAAGCCTTCACTGTCTCTCGTCTGTTCTGGAACTTCTTTTTGGGGCAATTGACTGTCAATTTCTTCACCAATTTTAATTGCGTTTACTAATTGTCCATACGCGGTTCCAGGATGGACGCTCGTTCCTTCAATTTTAATTTCCATTTTTGCGGCATTAAATGTTTCATATTCAAAATGTCCTACTCGACCACTATCGACAGTATAGGCGAAAGCTACCGGAAAATCGGCTACTTCAAAATAGTCAGCTCCCCGCCCAATTTCTTCATCTGGTCCAAAAGCTACCCAAACATCTCCTCGCTTGGCTTCAGGTATTTCTTTTATTAGCCGTAACGCTGCCATAATTTCTGCAATACCCGCCTTATCATCGGCACCTAAAAGCGTTGTCCCATCTGTTGTAATTAAAGTTTGGCCGACATATTCTTTTAAGTTTGGAAACTGACTGGGAGATAACACTATCTTTTTCTCTTCATTTAAAACGATCTCTTGACCAGTATAATTTGACCAAACTTTAGGCTGAATATTTTCTGCATTGAAATCTGCTGTATCAACGTGCGCAATAAAGCCAATCGAAGTTTTTGCTGGATTTCCTTTTAATACTCCAATAACAAAACTGTTCTTAACAAAATAATTAACCTGATCTAGCCCCAATTCTTCCAACTGTTTTTTTAACTGTAACGCCAGCTCTACTTGACCTGGCGTAGTGGGAATTTTCGTTGCTGTTTCATCTGAACGGGTATTGATTTTGACATAACTTAAAAAATCTTCCAGTAATTGACTCATTTTTATTCTCCTTTATTTCACTTTTGCTGTACGTAAATTGAAATAATCTCCGTAAGCGTGAAAGACAATTCCGTCTACTTTTTCATTAATTAAATAGTTTGATGCACTTTGATATAGCGGAACTTGAGCTGCATCTTCAGCTAGCAAGATTTTTTCAGCTGCTTGATAATCGTTAAAAAAAGCATCTGGATGATTCGCATCTGTCGTACGCGCTTTTTCGACAAGTGCTGTATAAGTTTTATTTTGGTAACCACCATAGTTGTAGGAAGAACCAGTTTTATACAAGTTGAAATAAGAATCTAATTCACTAGAACCCGCAATCCAACCTGAAACTGATAATTCGTAATTGCCGTCTGTACGAGACTGATTTAAATTCACTTTAGGCTGTTTATTGATCACAATTTTTAAGCCAGGTAATGTTTCTTCCAGTTGGCTTTGCAAATACTCTCCTACTTTTTCACCATTATCGTCATCTGTCACCAATAATTTTAGTTTCAAGCCGTTACCCACAACTGCTTTGGCTTTTTCCCACTCACTTTTGGCTACTTTTACATCATAAAGATTATAATCTCCGCTATATTTACGAAAGTCTTCCTTGGTATCAGGATTTGTGTATAGCCCACTTGGAATGAGACCATTTAAAGGAGTAGCACCATCGTTTAACACATTTTTAGCTAGTTGTGTTTTATTAATGGCTAAAGCAATCGCTTTTCTAACATGAACGTCTGCTAGGGCTGGATTCGCTTTTTGGTTAAAATCCAAAAATTGATTGGCGACATCGGGTTTTGTAACTAAGCGTGGATCGTTTTTAAATTGTTCAACATATTGACCACTTATCCGCTGTAAATCCAACTCACCGCTATCTACTAATTGAATACCTGTGTTTTCTTCTTTAATGGTGGAGCCGTGAACAGTCTTTAATTTAACCTCATCTTTTCCATAATAGTTATCATTTTTCACTAAGGTCCATTCATCGCCAGTTTGCTTCCAGTCTTTTAATACAAAAGGCCCTGTATATAAAAGATCCTCACTGGTACGGGCATAAGCATCTTTTTTAGCGGTGACAAATTTTTCATTTTGCGGTGCCAACCAACCAATTGAGACTACAGATAAAAATGACGGTTGCGCTTGTTTTAAACGTACTTCAAATGTCTTTTCATCTAGCGCTGCTAGACCAATTTCATCGACAGATTTTTTACCTTCACGAATCGCCTGGCTGTTAACCACGTTATCAAGTAGATAAGCATTTGGGCCCATTGTTTCAGGATTTACCAAACGTTTCCAGGCAAATAAAAAATCAGCAGCCACTACTTTATCGCCATTACTCCATTTTGCATCATCTCTTAAGGTAAATGTATAGGTCTTACCATCAGAACTAATCGCAACTTTTTGAGCCAGGCCTGGAATCGGCTGGCTATCATCATCAAAGCGATATAATCCTTCAAACAAATGCTGCACGACAGTAAATGTGATTTTATCGGTCGTCTGCGTGGTGTCTAGTGTACTTAACGGTGCGGGTAAACTCACACTAATTTCTTGTTTTATCGCGTTTTTTCCTGTAACATCCCCACTTTCTTTTGCTGTCCCACCGGTCGTACATCCAGCGAGTGCTAGCGCTAAAATACCTACTGCCACTAAAATACCCTTTTTCCTTTTCATTTTTGCCACTCCTCTATCCTGATTTTTGTAATAACTAACGACCAACCAATCTGTTGAAACTTGCTGAACTTTCGCAGAAAATAAAAAAGTCCTCATCCCTTTGCTTGCCAGACTATGACAAACAAAGGGACGAAGACTTTTCGCGTTACCACCCTAATTCATACTATCCTTACGAATAATATCTCAACGGTACCTGTTGATACCCGGCAGAATAACGACTGCTTTTCCGTCCAAACGGCGTGAACCATTTGAAATGCTCAGAGCTCATCTTCACTAAATTGTGCAATATCCTTTCACACCGACCGGACTCTCTTTAATCGCTCTTTTTAGCTACTCTTCTCTTCAACGCATGAAATCTTTAGTTGTGTGTTAGCTTACGCAGAATTATGACATTTGTCAATCTTTTTTTGTAATATTTTTAATATTTAATTTATTTCAAAACGAATGCTCAAAAGCAATTGGAAGCTATACTGCTTTTCATTCAGATACAAAATACATCTAATTTTTTGTAATAATATACATTTATGACAATATTAATTCATACCCATGCCATAACTATTCGTTATATTAAAAAGAGGATTACAAATGAAAGAGCTTAAAATACATTATCAAATACTAACAAATAGCATCACGAAAAAACGACTCCTGTACTTTTGTAACTTGAGGTAATCGTTCAACTCCATATCACCTAATAGGCTATCAAACAACCTCACATCCAAAGTCAGCCATTAAAAGTTATCTATACAAAATTATATTGATAAAAAACTGGTTTTGGATAATATTGCATTGATAAAGATTTTTCAACTATTAAAAAAAGACAAATGATCTCTATCAAATTTTATATCATTAAATTCAAAAATAGCGGACTCACAAAATGAGTACCGCTATTTTTAGACTTTAGCTTTCGTTAAAAATATATATTCAATTTTACTTTTTGTGATTAACTCCGCAATCCTTTGCCACGACTAATCAAATAATAACAAACTGAGTATAAGACTACGATAAATAAAATAAGCACTGTCATGGAAACTGCGACTGGGATATCGGTTGTCCCTAAAAATCCGTAGCGGAAACCTGAAATCATGTAGACAATCGGATTTACTTTAGAGACAGCTTGCCAAAATGGCGGTAACATCGAAATGGCATAAAAAACGCCACCTAAATAAGTCAAAGGTTGCAAAACAAACGTTGGTACAATCGAAACATCATCATAGGATTGCGCAAAAACGCCATTAATCAGCCCAGCTAATGAAAATAAAATAGCTGTCATCAATAACGTCACAATTACAAGTAACCAGGAATGAACATTTAACGGAACAAAAAATAACGAAATAATCGTAACTAATGCGCCAACTAATGTACTGCGGCCAACCCCGCCAATTACAAAGCCCCAAATAATAATATGGGCCGGTACTGGAGCTACTAATAATTCCTCAATATTTTTTTGAAATTTTTGAGAGAAAAAAGATGAGGAAACATTGGCATAAGAACTTGTAATGGCTGACATCATAATAAGACCAGGTACAATAAATTCAATATAAGAAAAGCCCCCCATATCCCCGATGCGACCACCAATCATTTTCCCAAAAATAATGAAATAAAGTGAGGTGGTGATAACAGGCGGCACCAATGTCTGCACCCAAATCCGCAAATAGCGATGGGTTTCTTTGGCGGCTAGACTTTTTAATGCAGTTAAATAAAGACTAAACATGATTTTCCTCCAAACGAACTTTTTCTTCGGTGATTTTTAAGAACAATTCTTCCAGTCGGTTGGATTTATTACGCATGGAGACTACTTTAATTTTTTGTTCACTCAACTGATTAAAAATTTCATTAACCCCTTGATTGCGTTCAACTTCCACTGCAAGCGTTACTTCATCTTCCAACTCATAGTTGTAGCCTGTGAGTTTAAGTGGTGTTTTATATGGCGCTAAGTCCAAAATAAACGTTTCAAATTGCAATTTGGCTAAAAGACTCTTCATACTCGTATTTTCAATTAATTCGCCTGATTGAATAATACCAATATTGCGACACAACATCTCCGCTTCCTCTAAATAGTGGGTCGTCAAAATGATCGTAGTACCACTTTCATTTAAGGCCTTTAAAAAGCCCCACATCTCTCTTCTTAGTTCAATATCCACACCGGCTGTTGGTTCATCCAAAATCAAAAGTTTTGGTTCATGCATGAGGGCTCTGGCGATCATTAGCCGTCTTTTCATCCCACCAGAAAGCATCCGCGCCCGTTCATTGCGTTTTTCCCAGAGATTAGATTGCTTCAAATATTTTTCACTGCGTTTTAAAGCTTCTTTGCGGGAAACGCCATAATAGCCTGCTTGATTGACCACAATTTGTTGGACTGTTTCAAAAGGATTGAAATTGAATTCTTGGGGAACCAAGCCGATTTGTTGCTTGGCTTTATCTAAATCCGTATCTAAATCATAGCCAAAAACTTTTACCTTGCCGGCAGTTTTATTCACTAAGGAAGTGATAATTCCAATCGTAGTGGATTTACCGGCACCATTAGGACCTAAAAGAGCGTAAAAATCGCCTTCTTCTACTTTTAAATCAATCCCGCGCAAAGCTTTCACGCCGGTGCTGTATACTTTTTTTAAATCTTCTATTTCCAGTGCGTAGGTCATTGGTCTTTCCTTTCGTTGTTTCAGCTTTTTTCGTTTTATCTTATCTGACTGTCGACAGCTTTGAAATGCCAAATAATTGCATTTGACTGTCCAGAAACTGACGGATAAAATCTTCTGTCAATTGATAGTGATGCCAAATCCCTTTTTTTGTTACCATCACCACCCCAGCCTTTTCCAAGATTTTCATGTGGTGGGAAAGTGTCGGTTGGGTAAAGTCAAAATGTTTTAACAGCTCACAAGCACATAAACTACCACCAGTCAGCAAATCAATAATTTTCAGGCGCTTCGGATCAGCTAACGCTTTTAAAATCACTGCCATTTCATCATAATTCATACTTTTTCTCCTATAGATAGATAAACGTCTATCTAACAAAGTAACCAATCAAAGCCAACTTGTCAATTGCTGCTAGCTAAAAAACGGATAATTTTCAAGTATGAAGATAAAATCTGGACAAATTGTCTGCAAATTTCTCAGGTCGTTTCATTATTGCAATAAAGAGTAAACTTACCAAACTAGACTAAAAAAAGCAACGAACGTGGATAACGCTTTAGGTTGAAGCGCACTTTAGGATGAAGCGCAAATGATAAGAATTTGCCCTTTCATATCCCGCAGTCTTTAAGTATGAAGTCTACCCTAAAAAACTTATTTCTTATAAAAATTAGATAACTATTTTACATAAACACAAAAAAAATAAGCTGTGACAAATGTCTTGTCACACCTCCCATTTTCAAATAAACAGTGTGACAGAAGCAACTTCTGTCACACCCTCTTTTATTTGCGTTAATCTTAATCGCCACCGGCTGCAATTTTAGCGCGGTTATAAATGGCTTCTTTTGCTTTTAGATCCATAATATTGGCAATATCTTCGCCTTTAGAATGATAACTATCCATAATCCCTAATGCTTGGAAAAGAGTTTGTTTATAAGCGATTTCTGCATTCCATTCCACTGTATCCAAGATAGATAACGCTTTGTGGATTGCCATCAAGCCATCGTCTCCTGTAGCATTAATTAAAACGCCATGGCTATCAAGTAATAACATATGGGGTACAGGTAGATCATTTTCACGAATATATGTGCTAGTAATTTCAGCTAATTCTTCTGAGCAATTAGGTGCAAAACGCATCACCGGCACTGGTCCTACTTTTTGCGTTGCTTCTGTCAAATTCGGCATTGGTAAGCCACTTGTAGCCCAAAACATCGCATTTGGCGCATGGGCATGTAAAACTGCCTTAATTTCTTCATTGGTCTTATAAACAGCTTGGTGCATATTGATTTCGCGGGTTAGACTACCTACCCCACAAACAATCTCTCTTGTTTCTAAGTCAACTACCAAAATTTGCGCTGCCGTTAAATTACCTAAATACGCTTCTGACATCATTGTCGGTGTCATAATAATATATTTTTTACCATCTTTTTCAGCTAAGAAAGAAAAGTTTCCTCCCGCTACATTGGTTAGTTTACGTGTAAAGATTAAACGGACAATATCCGCCATATCTTGTCGTTCCCGTTCAAAAAGCATACGTCCATCAGACATCATTTATTCCCCCATTATTTTTTAAATAGTTTCCCGGAAGACAGTACTTCGCGTGTGGCCTCTCTGATTTCTTGGGAAGCTTGTAACTTTTGTTTTTGTCGTTCATTATATTCTTTAAATAAAATGGGACTGCCATAGTGATAAATAAAGCCCGCAAGTACAATGACGACAAGATTTATTAATAAGTTTTGCATAAAAAGATTCGTTGCAAAGAGTCCAATTGCCACCATTAACAAAACGTACCATTTGAATTTTTCATTAATCACTATGACTCACTCCTCATTTAAGCCGTTTTAGCGGCTAAATTTTCTGCTTTTTTCTCTTCATAACGTTGACTTGGTACTTTAGCTTGCTTCATGTAGCGATTTAATAGAACAAATAGCCCTAAGAAAATCACGATTCCTGCAATGGCATAAATATTTTTATTAAAGGCTTCAGCAAACAAGACACGGAATTCCGCTCCTTCAAATGAAGACCAAGTAATTAATTGACCTTCTTTAAAGCCTTCTACTGCCCCTGTTTTTGTTGCTAAGTTACTTAAAATTGGCGCTAACCAAGTTGCTGTATACAAGTAGATTGGTAATGTAATCACACCTAAAACCAACATGCGTGCTAAGTTACCACCAGTTAAAAGTAAACCGCCGACTGCAATCGAGTAATTAATAATCCCTGCTAAAGGTAAAACAGTGTTTCCTGGTAAGAACATCGCATAACCGATAAAGACTGGGACTAACAAAATTGCTGTTACCCAAATTTCAGAACGTCCCGCTAAAATTGGCCAATCTAAACCAATATAAACTTCGCGATCTTTGAATTTATTTTTCATAAATTCTGACATAGCATCTGCTAGTGGTGATAAAGCTTGCATAAACATCTTAGAAATCATTGGGAATAAAGCCATTGCTGTTGCAACTTGAATCGCTAAGTTTAGTGAACCTGATACACCATAAGATGCCGCAAAACCAAGTGCCAAACCAATGATAAAGCCCATTACTGAGTTTTCAGAGAAAATACCTAATTTGGCTTTTAAGGCATTTGCGTCTGCTTTACGATTAAAGAAAGGAATTTTATCCATCAACATGTTAAACGGTAATAAAACAATCGCAGAAGAAGTCATAAAGTGCGTAACCGTTACCAATGGAATGCCCGTTAAATCTTGAATATGTCGTTGGAACATATCCCCTAATTTTAATTCTAAAATTACTTGAACAATCGCTGTAATAAAACCAGCAACTAAACTACCTGATACAAAGTAAACCAAATACGCTGTTAATGCTTTCCCCCAAACATTCCACATATCAACGTTCAATGTTTTGGTTAAGTTTAAAACTAACATTAAGAAATTTACCCCAATTGTCACAGCGAAAAAGACAAAGGCATAAGACCAAGACCATGTAATACTAGCAGCACCCGTCCAGCCCATATCTAAAGCTGGTAAATTGATGCCTGTGTTTTCTGCCATAGCTTCTGAAGCCGGACTCACGGCATTTGACATAAAGCCAATCACCATCGACATACCGGTAAAAGCAATCCCTAAAGTAATCGCCGACATAAACGCTTTTTTCAGCTTCATCCCTGCTAAAAGACCTAACAATAAAATAATTAATGGTACAAAAATTGCAGAACCCAAATCTAAAACTGCTTGAACAACACGTTGAAAGATTTCCATCTTTTTTCCTCCTATTTCGCCAATGCAGTGATTTGATCGTAAATTTCGTCAGCGCCCATGCCAGTTAAAAATGGAATACCAGGGAATACTTTCACCCCTAATTCATCGGCTTTAGACAAGACTTCACTATCTGGTTGCGCAATATAAACATAAATCCCCGCATGTGGTAATTCGTTGGTAATGGATTTGTAATCCACCGCTTCAACTTGGAAATTAATTCCGTCATCTTCAAATTTGTTAGCAATTTTACTGGCAATTGTTTGGCTAGTAGCGACCCCGCTGCCGCAAGCTACGATAAGTTTTCTTTTCATGTTTTTTTCCTCCTAAGATTCAATACTTTTAATGAAAAACTGATACATCATTTCTGGGCAATCAATCGCCAAAAACTGCTGTACAAATTCCTCATCCATAAACAAATTCATAAATACTTGCAACAAACCAACCTGATTTTTTCCATCTTTAATTCCTAAAAAGAATAAATTCTCAACTTCCATTTCGCTATTGTCACCCATCTGCCGGCATTTTACAGGCGACTTCAAACGACATATAAATACAAACGCTTCTTTGACAAATTCTGGATCCGCATGAGGCAATGCGATATTTAAATGCTGGGTGACCAACCCAGTCGGAAAGTTTGCTTCCCGCTTTGTAATCCCATCAAAATAATCCTCATTCACCATACCTGCTTCTAAAAGCTTTGCCGCCACAATTTGAAACACGTCTGCTTCGGTTGTAGCCTCTACTGACAAATCAATTAACTTAGGACTAAACATCGATTTATAGTCCATTCCGACACCTCCTCGACCTGTGAAGAACAATGTTAAACTTTGTGTTGTTGTGTTCTACTTTGTTCTACATTCACATCATAATCGAATTTAATCACACTGTCAACGCTTTCTTTAACAAAGTTGAACATTTTTTTATTATTCTCTTGGTTGAAAACAATTTCATATTCCTATACAATGAAGTCGAACATCGATTTGAAACAAACTTTAACAATGTCCAACAAAATATTCTGGAGGCCTGTTCATGCTTAAACAAGAACGACAACAAAAAATCTTAGAACTTATCCAACAACATACTTATTTAAGTATTTCTGACATCGCATCACGACTAGACGTCTCTGAAATGACCATTCGCCGAGACGTAACCGAATTATCCAAACAAAAAAAATTAAATAAACTTTATGGCGGCGCTCAAAAATTAGACGTCTTAAATAAAGAACTATCCACTGATGAAAAAATTACGACAAATGTCGAACAAAAAAAATATATTGGCAGACTAATCAATCACCTTATTCACGATAATGCCATCATCTTTGTTGGAGCAGGAACGACAATTCTTCATGCGTTACCCGAAATTACCCGTAAAAATCTTTTCGTCATTACCAATAGTCTAATTTCCTTTAATTATTTAAAAGATAATACAGACTACCGTATTTTACTTACTGGTGGTGAATTTATTAGTACCACTGAAGAATTTATCGGTGAAGTGGCCAAACGCTCATTTGAAACGTTAAATATTGATTTTGCATTTATCGTTACGAATGGTATTTTTGAAAATAATATTACAACCGCACAATATGAAGAAGGCGATATTCAAAATGCGGCCGTTGCTAAGGCAAAAGTCGCTTGTGTCGTAGCGGACAGTTCCAAACTAGGCGTATCAGACGTCTATACTTTCCAACATATGGATCAAATGGACTATTTGATCACAGATGATCGTATTCCAGATGAATGGGTGCAACATTATAGTCAGTACACACAGATCCTTAAGGAGGAACCTGAATGATTATTACAATTACAATGAATCCATCACTAGATTATTCTTATATCATCCCCCATCTTGCTTTGGGAGAAACTAACCGTTTTGCTGCCCCCGTTCAATCCGTTGGCGGTAAAGGCATCAATGCTGGTCGTACGGCTGCTCTTTCTGGTAGCGAAGTCTTATTAACTGGTTTTTTAGCCGGCGATCAAGGACAACTGGTTGCACAATATTTACAAAAAGAACAACTTTTCAACGTTGCCATGCAAGAAACAACCGGCCAAACCCGCCACGCTATTTCTATCATGCACGATCAAAATTTTCATACTGAAATTGTCGAAGAAGGCCCACTGATTTCAGACCAAGAAGCGCACACTTTAATCGATCAATTAAAAGAGTATGTGGCAAAAGAAGATGTCCAATTAATTTGCATATCCGGTTCTATCAATTCACAAAATGAATTCATTTATTTGGATATGCTAAAAAAAATTCGCACAGAAATCAGCGAAACATTACCGGTCTTTATGGATGTGTCTGGTAAGCAATTGCATAATCTTTTAACTTCAAATCACTACAAGCCTTCTTTTATTAAACCGAATATCCCTGAATTAGCAGAAATTTTAGGTACTTCACTAAACACCAAAGAAGAAGCATTTGAACAATTACAAAATCCGTTATTTGATGGCATCGATTATGTCATGATTTCCTGTGGTTCCCAAGGTGCTTTATGTAAAATGAAAGATGAGCTATACGATGTTGAAATTCCCAAAATTACTGTGCGCAATACCACTGGTTCTGGTGATGCTAGCGTGGGTGGTTTTATGCACGCTATTGTTAGCGACTTTACACCCGAAAATGTCTTAAAATATTCCATGGCTTGTGGCATGTCCAATGCCCAACATGGCGAGGTCGGCATCATTAATCCTAAAAAAGTTGCGGAGTTCCAAAAACAAATTTGTGTCAAAAAAATTCAACCCCAAGAATGTATTGCCTAAATCAATGGTATAAAAGCAAAGTCTAAGCAATTGCGACTTTTGCTTTCACTATTTATAGCTTTTGCTATAAATAACTTTACATCTTTAATTTTTAGCAATATCAAATTGGACCAATCCTATAATACACTGATTTAGATAACGACACAATGTTATTTAAATCAATTGAAAAGCAACCGAGGTTTCCTTATTTCACGCAATAAAAAGCTCTGAAAAAGTTCCTTATTAAAGGAAAAATTTTCAGAGCTTCTTTTTTCATAACGGATAGACCATTTCAACTTCTACTAATATTCAACAGTAAAAATAACAATATATATTTGTTTACTCCACTTGAATACCTGAGGCAAAATAAAAATAGTAAAACGCGGTACTTTCCCTCAGTTTCTTTACTACCGTATCAACTAGTGATTACTTTTTAGCTTGTAGGGCTTCTTTTCTAAGTGCTACTGCTAACATTACTTCTTTCACATTTTCTTTATTACGTACCTTAAAAGACGTGCCAGGAACTAACGCTAAAAAGTAGTCTTGTTGCGGATAAATGGTACAAAATGAGCGCCCGCTTTTTTGATATTTAATATTCCAGCCTCGCCAAATATTTTGATTCATGGCACAGTTGGAATAAGAAAATTTAGGTTTGATTTGATATGTTTCTTGCAAATCATGATCTAAAGCAGCAAAAAGTGCGAAAATTTCAGGACTCATAAAAGCTTCCATTGCAGCTTGTGTAGGCTGTTCTTCTGGTTTAAATACTTCATAGTTTAGCATCTGACTCCTCCTTTTTTTGACTACAAAGGGAATGAAACATTTTTATTTAACCTTTAAAATTAACGTTCCAAGATAAAATTAGTGGTGATTTTAGCGTATTCTGCCGGTGAGATCACTTGAATTTTACCAGGATACTGTGCTTCAATTTCTTTTAATCGCGGGGTAACAGTCGGTGCTACTGCTAGCATGCCGATATTTTCTTTGGTTAAAATTTCTGGCAACTCTGCTGGTCGGGCTGCCCGCCATTCATACATAGGGTGCATTTTACTCAGATTGGCAAGAAAATCTCTAGTCCCATAATCTTTTGCCTCTTTACCCCATTCGCTATTATTGGATGGAGTATAATTACTAACAAGAAAAATTGCTTTTTTCATGATTGTTTCCTCCTCTTTGATTGCTTTGTGGGTGACTTTAATTAATTCATCGACAGTGATTTGGAAGAATTCAGACAGTCCAATTAAATATTCAATGGTAGGTTGGCTGACGCCTCGTTCCCACTTTGAAATTGTCTGGCGACTGATGTGAAGTTCATTAGCCAAATCATTTTGCGTGTAATGATGCAATGTGCGATAGTATTTAATATTTGCTCCAACAGCCGTCAATTCTTGTCCCTCCTTCCAACTCCACTGTAACCGCAATCATTTCTAAGAGTAAAGAACTTCTCTTGATTTTCGTGTAACTTATTCGTAGCAACCGCTTGGTAGCAATGTTTTATTGGGGTGATTCTCCCGAAAAAATTTAGTTTAGATTTTATGCTTTAACACCATTTTTCACCTTCGCGCCTTTTTTTGTTAGAGCATAATCGCCTCAATAATTCTGGCAAAAAAACTGGATAGAATTTTAAACTACTACTTATTTTTTTATCTACTAAATTTAAGCGTAAACTTTTTACCTCTATTAGATAGCTGTTACGAAATTTCTTCTATTACTAAATTATACTGGAAAAGAACTTTTTATCGTTAGTAATATCCTATTTCTGGTTTAGTATTTACCATCGCTTTGATTTAGCGTATAGCAAAAAAATCATCGTGACCTCACTTAATTTGCGGCAAGACCACTAAAAAATCTTCCCAACAAGTATTTTTCTCAAGTAAAAGAGCTAAATTTAAACTACCGCCAGCTATTTACGTTTAACTGGTCTATTTATTGTAGGTGAATATTTCTTTTCGGCAAATTTTTCCCAACTCTTGCAACCATCTGCTTGTCATTTGACTCTAATACATGTAAGTAAATGAAAGGTGGCAAAAATGTGGGAGTAAATCAACGGACACTAGGAGCTATTAGCGATGCAAGATGATACGAAATTAATAAAAAAGGCACAAAAAGGCAATCATGAGGCATTTATCAGCGTGATGAAAAAATATGAAGTACGTTTATACAATTTAGCTAAAAAATATTTGCAAAATGAACACGATGTCGCAGATGTTTTACAAGAAACTACCATTAATGCTTTTGAAAATTTAAAGAAATTGAATAATCCTCAATATTTTTATACTTGGGTTTGTCGTATTCTGATTAATAATTGTAAAAAACTACTGCTAAAAAAACAGCATACTTACGCAAATGAAATACCAGAGGCTACCGAAGAAATGGTTCAACCGACAAAAATAGATTTAAATGAAGCAATGACGATGAACCAATTTCTCCAATCTTTACAAGATACCTATCGTATTCCCTTAATTTTATATTACTATAATGGTTTTTCGGTCAAAGAAATCAGTGCTGTTTTAGCAGAACCAGAGGGAACAGTTAAGTCAAAACTATCCCGTGGGAGAAACTTACTTAAAAAGATGTACTTAAAAGCTGGAGGCGACTAAATGGATAATTTTGAGAAAAAAATGCAACAGGAACTAAAAGAAGAAACACCTTTATCAGCAGAAGCACGGATAGCTTTTGATAATGCCTACACCGTCATTGCCACTAAAAATAAACAAAAAAAATTTGGCTTTTATCAGCCAGTATTTATGAAATATGCCCTTGCTGTAATCGTGCTTCTTTTACTATTTACAGTGACACCAATTGGTAGTGCTACAATTAATTATTTTTTTACTGACATATTTACCAACCAGACTTTAAAAGAACAAGGTTTTGTCACAAAACAATCTAGTGCTACGGTAAATAAAGATATAACTATTCAATTAGCGGAAGTTTATACAGATGATAATGAGTTGGGACTGCATTTTATTATTGATTTTCCTAAAGATTCTCCTTTAAAGAAAAAAACGATTAAAAATTATGCTTTAAATTTTGCCCTACAGAAAAATGATAAAGTTTTATTCGATAAAGGCACCAACTTATCCCAGCAAAGTTTAAAAGGAACTTTGACTGACACTCAATACTACGATCAGAAAAAACAGCAACTGCATATTAATTACCGTTATCAGGCGAAAAATATGATTCATGATTTACGCAATGCAAAAGTAGTTGTCACCAAGATTACCGGTTACTATGCAAAAAATGATGCTCCTGGTTATCATGAATTAAAAGACGGCGAAGATTTCACAACATTCACTGGTTCATGGGAACTACCAATTACTGCCAGTAAGATTGCTGATTTCAAAACGCTTCATTATGTCTTACCAAATATAAACGAGACCGTTCAGGCGACTGTGTCTCCGACAACATTAACTATTACACTACCCAAAAATAGTGTAATTTTAACAGAAAGTGATTATAAAAATATTTACGTTACGCCACTTACTCAACAAGTTGCCACAAAATATCCAGTGGAAAATATTAGAAAAGTCACGCAGGCTGGAGATGAATATACGCAACTTTCCTTTGCCTATCATGATTACGATCAGGCGACGCAATTTATTTTATCTGTGGGAGAAAAAGAATACATCTTTTACAAAGTTTAATACTCCATTCTAGCCAGTAGTAGCAAAAACAAAAAATGCCACCTAAATAATAATGGCTCTTCGTCAAATTGTGTTGG
>NZ_JXKG01000017.1 GCF_001885735.1 Enterococcus canintestini
GTCAAAGTATGAATTATTCAGGTGCTATTATTACACCAATTATTGCTAAAGAAGCAAAAGCTTTTGCAGATATCCAACTAGAAGCTAAAAAACTATTTGGTATCATTCAGCAGTCTGAAAAAATTGAACAAGCAATGTAACACTTTTGACTAAAAATTTTAAAATGTAGAAGTGGCGGAAAGCTTCTTTCTACATTTTTTTATTACTCTTTGCTTAAACTAAAGACTATTATATTAAAGGATACATTCAGGTAATTTAGTGAATCAAAGACGGCTTATTTTTCTTTTTGTTACTTCACGAGTAGACTGAAAGAATAGTAAGAATAGCTGCCAAAATATTGTCTGCCAAAATTAGTTTGATAAGCCAGTGTGATGCCGTAATTTTTAAAGCCATTTTGTGATTAATCGCCAGGAAAGAGGGTATTTAAATGGAGCGTAAAAAAAGTGTTGTCTTCTTAATTACAACGGATAAAAAACATTTAAATCAAAGTCTTTTGCAAATGATTAATGAAGTAGCCTTACAACTTACTGTCCCTTTTGAAATTTGTTTTCTTAATGAAAAAAACAGGTTAGCTGAAAGTATCTTGGACTTAGCTACAAAGGGGAGTCGTGAAATTATTTTCTTGCCAGTTTCACTATTTTCAACGGCTGAAATTAGTCAGACTTTGCCAGAGCGAGTAAACGCAATTTTAAAAAAAGAGCCTGCTCTTACTGCAACTTTTTTGCAGCCTCTGGGTAGTACGCGATCAATTTTACATTCTCTGGTGGATCAATTAGCACAACAGCCCAATCTTTTACCCCAACCAGTTTTGTTAATCGCAGCAGATACAGCTAACAGTGCGACTTTTTATGAAGAAGGCAATACCTTAACCCAAAAACTAACCATTATTTCTGGTCGAAAAGTGTATTTTGCCGGTCTTTTAGGGGAATCTTCTTACAAAAAGCTCTTGGCGCAAATAAAAACACCACTACTGATTCAATTACTTTTAACAGATGATGATTTAGCGGCAAAGGTTACAGCTGAAATTTATTCATTGCGGGGAAAACAGGCGATGATTTTACCTTCTTTAGTTGAAAGCTACCATTTAGAAAAAGCGATGTTAGAACGATTAAAGAACGCCGGTTGCATTTGATAATTGTAAATTTTGGCAATTTAGTGAATTTTTTTACAAGACGGTCTCAGGGGAACAAAGATTTTTTAAATTGTTAGAATTTTCTTGACAATATAAATGAAGCTGGATACAATAAGTGCAATAATTAAAAGTGATGATAAGAAATAGTAAGTAAAAATAAGAAGACAGGAAGTTGCCGGTCATTGAGAGGCGCGAGATTGTTTTTACTGAATTCCTCTTTGAACTTCGCACCGAAAAAAGTAGGCTGCGACGGATGGTGTGCCTTCGTTAAATGGGCCAGGGTATAAGTATTTTTGTACCTGTTGAGGTAGTTTTGCGCGAGCAGACTATAAAAAAAGGTGGTAACACGAGTCTATTTTAGACCCCGTCCTTTCTAAGGAAAGGATAGGGTCTTTTTCTTTTATATAAAATGAGAATTTAAAAGGAGTCGATGGAAAATGTTTAAAGCAATTAGTAAAAAAATTAATGCAGAGTCCGTTAAATCTTTAGCCAAATTATCTGAAGCAGAAGCTGCACAGAAAAAGGTACGCGATTTAGAATTGGAAAAAATTATTACAGGTGAAGATGAACGAATTTTATTGATTATTGGTCCTTGTTCGGCCCATGAAGAAGAAGCGGTGATGGAGTATGTACGTCGTTTGGCAAAACTGCAAGCAGAAGTTGCGGATAAAGTTTTCATGGTCCCGCGTATTTACACGAATAAACCACGTACAAATGGTGATGGCTACAAGGGATTATTGCATCAACAAAACCCAAATGGTGAGAGTAATTTGATTCGGGGGATTGTCTCAGTTCGTAAATTGCACAAACGAGTTTTAACTGAAACAGGTTTAACGACTGCGGATGAAATGCTGTATCCTGAAAATTTGGAATTTGTTGAAGACTTAGTCAGCTATATTGCTGTAGGGGCACGCTCGGTGGAAGACCAACAGCACCGCTTTGTTGCCAGTGGCATTGATCAGCCTACCGGTATGAAAAATCCGACCAGTGGTAATTTAACCGTTTTATTTAACTCTTTATACGCAGCTCAGCAAAAACAAGAGTTCATCTATAATGGCGCGGAAGTAGAATCTTCTTCTAATCCATTAACGCATGTTGTGTTACGTGGTGGCCTAAATGAAGTAGGTAAAAATATTCCCAACTATCATTATGAAGATTTACTAGAAGTTACGAGCCGTTACGAAGCCGGTAATTTCAAAAATCCATTCATCGTCGTTGATACCAATCACGATAATTCGGGTAAAAAGTATTTAGAGCAAGTACGAATCGTTAAAGAAACACTGGAAAACCGCAACTATAACGAAAAAATCAAAAAAATGGTGCGGGGCTTTATGATTGAAAGTTTCATTGAAGATGGACGGCAAGAACCGGATGGCACTGTTTTTGGCAAATCGATTACAGATCCTTGTCTGGGTTGGGAAAAAACAGAGGAATTAGTGCGCTACATCGCTGAACATGCGTAAGTAATCTGTTTAAAACGATAAGGAGCAAAACGATTTTTTGATAGAAAATAAGGTTCTAAGAGAAGTATTTAGCTTCAGGCAATAAGTAGAGATTTTAAGAAAATCGGGGCACCAATTTTTGTGAAATTTTGGCTGATTTAAAAAAGATGGGGCTTCATTAACAACGTTTATTTGAAAAATGGAGGTAGGATAAGACGAAGATGCTTATCCTACCTCTTTTTCTTGTCTAAAAATACTGTACTCGTAGTTGTTTAAATTTATATTATTATTTTATCTTTAAGATTTGTTTCATTAAAAGAACGTTTGAAGAATGGAGTAAATAAATAAAAAAATAAAATGACAGCGGTAATAATCGGAATTTTCAGAAATTATAAACTTTTAAAATCGCATTGTAGCAAGGTATTGACGTAATAGGCATTTTTATCTTTATTTCAATTATCCAAAAAAAATTACAAAAGAAACGTATGATTTTTGACTAGAATAACTTATAATATTGTTATCGTATAAAGAGAGGATAGAGATATGAAGAACAAGAAGAAACGTGATTTAACAAAAATGCGTACGCCCCACACTTATGTCATTATTTTTATGGTTGTTATTGCGGCGTGGCTGTTGACGTTTATTGTACCGGCCGGAAAATTTTCAACGACTGAAGTTGAGTACAAAGACGCCAACGGTGAAGTGGCAACACGGACAGTCTTAGAACAAGATACTTTCCGTTATGATTATCCGCTAGATAAAAAGTTTGTCTTTGATAAACTGGAAACTTTAGCGCAAGATCAAAAAGAACTTGATGAATTAGATGTAAATAAAGAAGATGTGCAAGGTGTTTTAAAAGAAGGAGAAAGTAACCTTTCACAAGAAACACTCGACGGTATCAATCTGACAGATGATACACTGTATAAATTATATGGTGATAAAATTTATGATAAGTCAGAGAAATTGCACAAAACAGCGAAAATTTGGGGAACCGATGATTTTAATGGTTTTGGCTTTTTAAACTTTATTTTTGAAGGGTTAGTTTCAGGGGATAAATATGGCTCTGCGGTCGGAATTGTCGCATTAATCTTAGTCGTAGGTGGTGCTTTTGGGATCATCATGCGTACAGGAGCGATTGATGCTGGTATTTTTGCTTTTATTTCTAAAACCCGTGGCTTAGAGCGTTTAGCAATCCCACTATTATTCTTTGCTTTTTCATTTGGTGGTGCAACTTTTGGGATGGCCGAAGAAGTTATTCCATTTTCAATGGTTATGGTACCTTTTGTGATAGCGCTGGGATATGACTCCATTGTCGCAGTTACGGTTACCTATGTTGCTTCTCAGGTGGGGAATGCGGCATCGTGGATGAGTCCATTTAGTGTTGCGGTAGCACAAGGGATTGCTGGTATTCCAGTCTTATCAGGTGCAACTTTCCGTTTGGTGATGTGGTTTGTGATTACGGCACTTTCTGCTTTGTATTTATCTATTTACGCAGAACGAATCCGCAAAAATCCAATGAAATCAGAAGTTTACGAATCTGATGCTCACTTTAGAGATCAAATTCAAAAAACTACCGATGAAAAGAAACCGTTCTTACTTGGTCATAAATTAATCTTAATTGAAATGTTAGCAGTTTTAATCTGGATCATTTGGGGAGTAACCCAAGAAGGCTATTACATTCCAGAAATTGCTTCTCAATTCTTTGTAATGGGCTTAGTGGCTGGTGTGATTGCAGTACTATTCAAACTAGATGGTATGGGCTGGAATGATATTGCCAAAAGTTTCCAAGGCGGTGCAGCTGATTTAGCTGGAACGGCGATTGTAGTTGGGATGGCAAAAGGGATTTTACTTGTTCTAGGTGGTTCTGATGCCAATATGCCATCTGCTTTAAATACTATGCTCCATAGTGTTGGTGGATTATTAAGTGGCGTACCTGCAATGGTTGGTGCGTGGGCAATGTATATTTTCCAAAGCTTATTCAACTTAGTCGTAACTTCAAATTCAGGTCAAGCGGCCTTAACAATGCCAATTATGGCACCTCTAGCAGACTTAGTTGGTGTATCTCGCCAAGTTGCAGTTTTAGCTTACCAGTTAGGTGCTGGTTTTGTCGATGCCTTTACACCGGTTTCAGCAAGTTTAATCGGGGTTTTAGGTGTTGCGCATATCGAATGGGCAAAATGGGCGAAATTCCAAATTAAGATGCAAGGCTTCTTCTTTGTCTTAGGAACAATCTTCATTATTGCTGCGATTGCAGTTGGTTTACAGTAAAAATTGGACTTCCTCTTTTTAGAGGAAGTTTTTTTATAAGTAAAAGAGTATGTCTCTTGATAGTTTTTCAAACTTTTTTAACTATCAATACTAATAAAAAAATTGAAAAGTATTAAAATTTTAATGGGAAATTTTAAGGGGAACTGTTATTTATTTATCGACGTGATATGATTACAATAGATTTTTTACTAAAGGAGAATAGTTATGAATAAAGAAGAAATGAATATGCTTGGTTTTCAAATTGTCGCTTATGCCGGTGATGCTAGAAGTTCACTTTTAAAACTTATCCGTGAAGTTCGCAGTGGTGAATTTCAAAATGTCGAAACTTTATTAGCAGATGCTGATGCTAGTTTAAAACAAGCGCATAACGCACAAACAGAAGTTTTAGCAAAAGAAGCCGGAGGAGAAGACGTAGAATTAGGTTTTATCTTCATTCATGGGCAAGATCATTTAATGACTACCATCTTATTGCGGGAATTAGCTGAAGACTTCGTGAATTTGTATAAAGAAAAGTACAATAAATAATCGGTAAAGATATAATAGTAGGTTTGTGATAAAAAAGATTTAAAGAGTAATAGAATCTAAAATTTAAGCTGTAATATCTTGATGCGAAAAATATGTTTGAATTGATAATAGCGTTAATTTAATCGCGTTTGGTAAATAGAAAATCCCTTAAGCTCACTTTCTTACACTGGCTTAAGGGATCTTAATTGGTTAAATGATTTTTTTATTCTTATAACGCCGGCGGAACAAATTGATATCCACGACTTTATTTGTTTTATCGGTAGGTTTTTCAGCCGCATCAGTATCGGGTTGTTCTTCTGGAGCTACAGGTACCGTAGTGCGATCAGGAGTATTAAATTCATTTTGCGTTTCAGCGGTTGGCGCTGTTTTTTCTACTGTAATCTGCTTTTCAAAATTGAAATTACCATCAAAATTCTCAAAAATTTGGCGCTTGTTAGAAAGATGATAATAAACAATTTCAGGGGGAACACCAAAACGAGCAGGGATCATGGTCATACCAATTCCCGTGTTGACTGATAAAATAGTATTTTTAGTGGGTAAATACAAACTTTCAGTGTAGTGTTTAGCCCCTTCAGTTTTAATATACAGATGTGGCAAACGAATTTGTCCGCCGTGACTGTGGCCGGATAAGACTAAATCATATTGAGATAAGTTGTGAATCGCTTGAATTTGATCAGGTTGATGTGCTAATAAAATATGCCATTCTGCCAAGGTAGAGTCAAAGTTGTAGTCAGGTTTACCGCCACTTAAATCATCTATACCGACGATATTCATCGAAATTTTGGCATCAGAACCAAAAACTTCTTCATTCACAAGGGTTGTAAAACCAGCTTCTTTTAAGACCTCTTTAACAAAATATTGTCCGCCATGTTTATAATCGTGATTTCCTAACACTGCAATTTTTCCCATTGGTGCTTTTAGCCGCTTTAATTTTTCGATCAGGCGATTAGTCTGCTTTTTAGGCCAATATTTATAATCGTCAATCAAATCACCCGTAAAGACAATAATATCAGGTTTCATTTCCATCACAGAGCGGATAATTTTATTCATCTTACGTGGTTTAAACCAGCGGGAAAAATGTAGATCGCTAATATGGGCAATCGTCACATCCCCTTCATGAGCAAACATATCGTAAGCATCAGAGATATCCAACACCCGCTGTTTGTTTTTGCGAATCAGGTAATGCCGTTGTTTCAGCCTACTAGGTTCGATAAAGAATGCATATAACGCAAATGCGAGTAAAATAGTGATGATACCTAGAATTAACTGCACAAAATGGCCTCCTTTTGAATTCTGCTAACTAGTATAGAATATAAGATTGTGGAACAAAAAGCAATCGAACATGAGATAAGATTTTGCTAAATTTAGATGAAAAATATTTCGTTTTCATTACAAATAAAATAAACACCCTCCGTATCTTGACAGTGAGTGTTTAAAATGATTAAAACCTTGTTGTTACTTTATTTTCTTGATATTTTTTGAAGGATTTTGACGCAAACGGTTGTTCTTTTTTGGGATAATAAATAACAGCAATTCATAAGGGGTTGCGATGAGGAACCACAAGAGTGAAAGACTAGTGAAACCTTGGCGATAAAATTTTTGCAAGACGAAATGTAGCCCGATTATTCCCAATAATAGTCCGCCATTTTTCACCCAAAAAGGATCTAGGTTACTAAAAGTTAACAGCAGTGAACTTAGAATCGGCAGACTGTAAAAAGACAATGCGACCAGGTTTAATTGCCAGTTTCGTTTTAGTTCCAGCAGTGAAATGACAAATAAAACAGCTGATAGGATTATTCCAAGAGGTGGAAATAAGCTGGTTAAAAAAAGATAAACCGCACTATACAAAATTAATAACGGACCTCTGATAATTGCGGTAATCCCAATAAAGGTTACGATCAATAAGAATTGTCCCGTATAGCTAGATTTTATCAATAGACCAAATATAGCTAAGAGTAAAAAGTGGCTCCAAGTTAAAGTTTGTTCTTTTGTATGTTGTTGATATTTTTGACGCAAATAATGCGCGAATTGTGGGTAACGATGGTTAAAATTTTCGATGGTTATTCCTCCATTCCCGGCTTTTTTTAGAATAAAAAAACTACTTTAATTATAAAGAAAAGTATTGATTTTTAATCAGGCTTAGGGCGTATTTTTAAAAGACACAACATTGTTTTAAAAAGAAAGTTTAGATTTTTTTTGAGTATCTGCTAAATTTTTTGGTAAAAGCTTTAATTTGCGGTAGCTTTACTTTAGACCCAAGCGAATTTGTGCTAAAGTTACTATTGAAATGGATGAAGTAGTAAGTGGACGTTTATTTTTTAGTGTTTGTAGAAAACGATGCTACTTAAATGCCAATTGAGCTGTTTAGTACGAATAATTTTGATGAAAATATTTAAGGAAGTGGACCGGATGATTTTTGATTCCCATACGCATTTAAACGCAGAACAATTTAACGATGATATTCCTGAAACCATTGCCCGGGCGCAAGAACTTGGCGTAACCGAAATGGCAGTGGTAGGCTTTGACACGCCCACCATTGAAAAAAGTTTAGCCTTAAGTCAAGCTTATGATAACATTTATAGCATTATTGGGTGGCATCCCACCGAAGCAGGCAGCTATACAAAAGAGATTGAGGAAAAACTGCAAGAACGTTTAACTTTACCAAAAGTAGTGGCTTTAGGTGAAATCGGTTTGGATTATTATTGGATGGAAGATCCAAAAGACGTGCAAGAAAAAGTTTTTCGTCGCCAAATTGCGATTGCAAAAGAAATGAAGCTACCAATCAGTATTCATACCCGTGATGCAATTGAAGATACGTATCGTATTTTAAAAGATGAAAGAATACAAGATATTGGCGGCATTATGCATAGTTTTAGTGGCAGTGGCGAATGGGCCAAGCGCTTTTTAGATTTGGGAATGCATATTTCTTTTAGTGGTGTGGTTACTTTTAAGAAAGCATTAGATGTTCAAGAAGCTGCGAGTATTGTGCCTTTAGATCGTCTACTAGTGGAAACTGACGCGCCGTATTTAGCCCCTGTACCTTATCGAGGTAAGCGCAATGAACCCGGTTATACTCGTTATGTCGTTGAAAAAATTGCTGAGTTACGCAAATTGCCTTTTGAAGAAGTGGCAACTGTGACAAGAGAAAATGCGCATCGTTTATTTCGGATTAGCAAATGAAAAAGCCGTTAATTGAAGAAATCATTGTCGTTGAGGGAAAAGACGATACTAGACGTTTGCAAGAAGTGGTGCAAGTAGACACGATTGAAACAATCGGCTCTGCCATTAATGATGATATTTTAATGCAAATTGAACATGCCCAAGAAACTCGTGGTGTTATTGTTTTTACTGATCCTGATTTTTCTGGCGAAAAAATTCGCAAAAAAATTATGGAGGTGGTTCCAGACGCCAAACATGCTTTTTTACCCCGTAAAGAAGCAGTACCAAATCGGCGATATGGTAGTTTAGGCGTAGAACATGCGAGTGATGAAGCGATTTTAGAAGCTTTAAAAAAAGTCGTCACGCCTCAAGATAGCAAAGAAGAAAAGCCATTAATTAGTAGACAAAGTTTAATGGACTATGGTTTAATAGCGGGAGCTTCTGCCAAATTATTACGAGAAAAACTTGGGGATAAATTGCGCATTGGCTACACCAACAGTAAACAATTAACTAAGCGGTTAGAGATGTTTCGCATCACCGCCGAAGAATTAGACACAGCGATGCAAGAAATCAAAAAAGAGCTGGAGGATGACCTTGAAAGACACACGTGATATTGCAACCCCTTCAAAAACAAAAGAAATTTTACACAAGCATGGCTTTACTTTCAAAAAAAGTTTAGGTCAAAATTTTTTAACAGAGCCTAATGTTTTACGCAAAATTGTAGCGACAGCTGAAATTGATGACACCACAAACGTCATTGAAGTTGGGCCGGGAATTGGAGCGTTAACTGAACAATTAGCGAAATCCGCAAAAGAAGTTTTGGCATTTGAAATTGATGACCGCCTAATTCCTGTTTTAGCTGATACATTATACGACTATAAAAATGTGAAAGTTATTCATCAAGATGTTTTAAAAGCGGATTTAATAAAATTAACTGCTGAAAATTTTACTGATACTACTTTGCCTTTAAAGGTTGTCGCAAACTTACCTTATTACATTACTACGCCAATTATGATGCACTTTTTAGAAAGTGATTTACCAGTAGCTGAGATGGTTGTAATGATGCAAAAAGAGGTTGCGGATCGCATTTCAGCTGAACCTGGGACAAAAGCGTATGGCTCCTTATCAATTGCAGTTCAATATTTTATGGAAGCAAAACTTGCCTTTATTGTTCCCAAAACGGTTTTTGTGCCCCAACCAAATGTTGATTCTGCCATTTTAAAACTGACACGGCGCAGTGAACCAGCCGTTGATGTAATCAACGAAAAAGAATTCTTTAAGCTAACGAAAGCAGCTTTCCAATTGCGACGCAAAACATTGTGGAATAACTTACTGCACGCTTATGGCAAAGACGATACGACTAAAAATTGGCTGACAAAAAGTTTGACACAAGCAGCTATTGATCCAAAACGACGCGGAGAGACTTTATCTCTTAGTGAATTTGAGGCATTAAGTAATGCCATGATGTCGATTTCTAAATAATTACTATTATACTGACAGCTTTCGCCTCAATTAATGGCGCGAAAGCTGTTTTTTAGTGTTAGTTGAAATACGTACTTTTGCAGAAAGGGCTAAGTTTTCAGCGGAGTTTCAACGAGCTTAAAATGTAATGGGGGTGAAATTTTTCATTTATTTTTCGTGAAAAAGAAAATATATGTCTTGACACCTTGGATGATTCCCACTAAAATAAGGAAGAATTAAGTGTCTTGACACTTTGTTTTGCATTAAAAATAAAGATAATGTTTTTTCAAGGAGGAAAAAATGAGAAATAATTCTGTGCGACATTTAAATATTGCGGCATTATTAATTGGATTAGGGATTATGATTCCAATGGTCATGCCCAAAATTGTGATTGGACCTGCTTCTTTTACTTTGGCTAGTCATGTCCCTTTGTTTATCGCGATGTTCTTTTCACCAGTCGTCGCAATTGCAGTTGCTTTAGGCACAACTTTTGGTTTTTTAGTTTCGGGCTTACCTGTAATTATTGCATTACGTGCATTGACACACGTTATTTTTGCGACAATCGGTGCACTTTATTTGCAAAAGAATCCGCAAATTGTTTTGCAAAATGGTCAGTTCACTTTAGGAAATGTTCGTTTCCAAATGTACAATCTTCTGTTGGGCTTAATTCATGCCGCAGCTGAAGTAGTCGTTGTTTTAGCTTTTAATATGATTAATTTAGGAACACCTGGAACTTATGATGGCGGCGTCTTTTATTTCTATTTTGTCCTATTAGGTTTTGGTGGTGTCGTTCACAGTGTAGTCGACTATAATATTGCCTACTTTGTAGCAGGAACATTAAGTAAACACTTTGATATTCCGGTCTTCACCAAAGCGATGAAGTTACAAAATAAAGTAGCGGGTAAAGTTAAAACTGCTGCATAAAAAATTAGTAGATTGATATCCTGTCGCTATTTGCGACGGGATATTTTTGTGGCTAAAAGAATTATATGATTAAGATAACAAGTAAGATTATTGTGTAAACGGTTGGAATCTTAACGTTCGTTTTAAAATTTTGAAGTGATAAGCTTGTTAACTTGTTGGTAAGAATGTTTCGTGCTATATTTTATCCGTGGTTTAAAAACCACAAATATGACAGAGTAGGAAATAAAGCGTTAAGTGTCTGAGGGATGGGATGTTGCCCTTGGGACGAAGGATTACATTGTAGTTCGCGGTTTTATTTTCGCATTCGCTGCATTATTTTTATGCGGCAGCTCTATTAAGGAGATGCTGAAGTTATGAAAAGAAAAGTCGACGCGTATATGATTGCAATCATGGCGATGTTAATCGCTTTGATGGTGGTATTGTCGCAAGTTTTTGGGTTTGAAACCCAACTTTTAAAAATCACTTTTAGTTTTGTGCCAGAAGTGGTGATGGCAACTTTATTTGGTCCTTTTTGGACTGGGGTTGGTGCGGTAATTGCCGATGTGATTGGCAACACCTTACTAGCCAAAGCGCCTTTTTTTATTGGGTTTACCTTTAATGCTTTTTTAGGCGGATTAATTTATGGGTTTTTCTTTTACAAAAAGGAAATTACGTTAAAAAATTCGTTGATGTGTGTAATTGTTAATACGGTGGTCTTTAGTTTTTGTTTAACGCCATTGTGGTTGTCTTTGATGTATGGAATTGATTTAACCAATCCAGGTTTATGGACAACACGTTTAATCAAAGCGGCAATTATGATCCCAATTGAAACGATGATTATTTATATTGTAGGACGTGCTTTACCTTATCGTCGGTTGGCAAAACGTCTTCATTCCAATTAATGAATAAAATATAAGGTCCTCCATCCCAGGACACAAAACCGTAACAATTGCCTATTTGGCTAATTGTTGCGGTTTTTTTAGTTTAGAATTTACCTGTTGCTTTTCTTCAAGAGATTTTTATCAGCCGTGTTAGAATAAAGGAAAGAAAAAAGGGTGCTTTTAGGCAACAGGAGGAAAAGATGAAGAAGTTTTTAATGATACTATTAACTGCAACTGTTTTAGTTTTGGGCGGATTTTTTATCCTAAATTTATTTTTTGATTTTACTAATGATAAAAATGAGGAAAAACAGACGGCACAAACGAATCAAAGTGAAGTAAAAGAAAGTACAACTGCTAGTAGTGAAGTCCATGATACAATAGAAGATACATTAGAAAAGATGACGGTAGCTGAAAAAGTGGGCCAATTATTTTTTGTGCGGGTTCCAGAAGTAAACCAAATTGAAGATATTAAAACGTATCATTTGGGTGGCTACGTTCTTTTTGGACGCGATATGGAAAATGAAACGAAAGAAAGCTTAACGACAAAAATAAAAAGTTACCAAAGTGCTAGTAAAATTCCATTGTTGATTGGTTCTGATGAAGAAGGAGGCACGGTTACTCGCCTCAGTCAGAATCCGAATTTAGTTTCGTCTCCTTTTGCTTCACCCCAAGCGCTTTATGCAGCTGGTGGTTTTGCTGCGATTAAATCAGATACCATTAGTAAAGCAAAAATTTTACGCGAATTTGGCATTAATGCTGGTTTATTTCCAATCGCAGACGTGGCAACAGATCCCAATGCTTTTATTTACGATCGTACAATTGGTTTAGATGCGGCCGGTACAAGTGAATATGTAACCACAGTAGTGAAAGCATTAGCGACAGAAAAAAGCGGTTCGACCTTAAAACATTTTCCCGGTTATGGGAATAATCGTGATTCCCATGTTGAAATTGTCCGCGATACTCGCACTTTAAAAGAATTACGCCAAACAGACTTTCTACCTTTTAAAGCGGGCATCAAAGCAGGAGCAGACAGTGTCCTGGTTTCCCATAATATTATTGATAGCATCGATCAAACAAAACCTGCCTCGATTTCAAAGGCAGTCCATGATGTGTTGCGGCATGAGTTGGGCTTTAAAGGGGTTATTATGACTGATGATATGGATATGGCGGGATTAGCAGATTTCATTTCACAAGAAGATGCAGGTCTTGCAGCCTTACAAGCGGGAAATGATTTAATCATGTCTTCTAGCTACCAAGTACAAATTCCGAGAATTTTAGCTGCTCTAAAAGCAGGAGAATATTCAGAAGAAGAGTTGGATACGGCAGTTAGCCGTGTTTTAACATGGAAACAAGAATTAGGTTTATTACCATAAAAAAATAACGAACACCGTTGACATTTTATTTTAATGCCAATGGTGTTCGTTTTTTTATTTAATTGAGGATAGTCGAAAAATTCTTTTAAGATTGTTCAAATTGGGCGTGATAAAGTTCAGCATAATATCCGTTTTGAGCTAAGAGACTTTCGTGAGTTCCTTGTTCAACAATTTGTCCGTGATCCATTACGAGAATTTTATCGGCGGCTTGAATTGTAGCTAAACGATGGGCAATAACAAAGCTAGTTTTCCCTTTCATCATCGCCAAAAAGGCGGCTTGAATTTTGCGTTCGGTTAGTGTATCCACTGAACTAGTGGCTTCGTCTAAAATAAGCAGATGCGGCTGCGAGATCATCGTGCGGGCAATCGTTAGTAATTGTCTTTGTCCTGCCGAGATTTTCACACCACTTGTGCCAATAATGGTATCAAGCTTTTGGGGTAAACGACTAACATAGTCATACATATAGGTTTTCTTTAATGCATCATAAATTAATTCATCGCTAGCAGTCGGGTTACCATAAGTCAGGTTTTCCCGCAAACTGGCATCAAAAAGCCACGTATCTTGTAAAACCATCCCAAAACTTTGGCGTAAACTATCCCGTGTCAACTGGCGAATATCGTAACCATCTAAAGTGATTTTTCCGGCATCAACTTCATAAAAGCGCATTAAAAGATTGACTAAGGTAGATTTTCCAGCACCGGTTTTTCCGACAATGGCGACTGTTTCCCCAGGAGCAGCTTTAAAGTTAAAATCACGAATTAAAGGTTGTGCTTTGGTATAACTAAAATCAACTTGTTCAAAAGAAACGGCACCTTTGACATTTTCTAACGTAATAGCATCTGGGGCATCTGGGGTTTCAACTTTTTGGTCTAAGATTTCAAAAGTTCGGTTCAAACCAGCAATGGCTGTTTGAATTTGCGTAGTAATGCCAGAAAGTTCAATAAAAGGTTTAGTAAATTGGCTAGCATAAATGGTAAAACTCGAAATTACGCCGACTGTGACTAATTCACTTCCATTTAAAACGAGCAGTCCTCCGACAAAACCTACCGCTAAATAAGCTAGGTGGTCAACAAAACGCGACATCGGATTAGTCAAAGAAGAAGAAAACTGTGCTTTTTGTCCTCTAACGTTTAATTCTTGGTTGAGAACTTCAAATTTAGATTGGTTGACAGCTTCTTGCTGAAAGGCTTTGACAATTTTTTGATTGCCAACCATTTCGGTGACAAAACCCGAAATATCCCCGACAATTTCTTGTTGGCGGGCAAAGTTTGCCTGAGAGCGGGTCGCAACTAACCAACTGACTAAAAAGATAATTGGAGTCGCAATTAAAACGACTAATGTCAAGATTACATTTAGACGTAACATGACGATAAATGCGATTATCACCACCGAGACGCCGGAAAAAACTTGGTTAAAGACAGCAGCTACAGCTACAGCAATATTATCCATATCATTGGTAAAACGACTCACAATATTTCCGTGAGGTGTTTGATCGTAATAACTTAAAGGTAACTTGTTTAAATGAATAAAGGCATCTTTACGTAATTGACCAGCCGAATAATAGGCAATTTTATTAGACAAACGTTGAATAAACAATTGACTAAAGACAGTCAATAAAACGACACTGGCAAAGAGTAATAAGATATGATACAAACTGGTAAAATTCACTTGATTTTTGCCTAGCATTTGATCGACAGCTTGCCCGATTTGATAGGTGATATATACACTGGTTCCACCAGCTACAATTCCTAATATGACGGCAAGTAAAATTTCTTTTTTAAAAGAGAAGAGGTAAGGGTTAAATCGTTTTATTACGGACCAGTCTACTTTTTTTGGTTTCATGCTATGCTGACACCTCCTCTTGCGATTGAACAATCGCTTGATATTCAGGACAAGTCGCCATTAGCGTTTGGTGGCTACCGAGTCCAACTTGTTTGCCGGCATCCAGTACTAGAATTTGTTTGGCTTCTTGGATTGAGCGTACTCGTTGTGAAATAATAATTAAAGTTCCATCTAATTCTTTTTGTAAGGCTTGTCGTAAGTCTAAATCTGTTTTGTAATCAAGGGCACTTAAGGAATCATCTAAAATTAAGATACGCGGTTTAGCGATGACTGCCCGGGCAATAGTCAGACGTTGTTTTTGACCACCAGAAAAATTTTTCCCACCTTCAAAAATTGGTGTCTCTAATCCTTGCGGTAATGCGGCTACAAAATCTTTTGCTTGCGCTAAACTCAAAGCGGCCCAACATTCTGCATCAGTGGCGTCTTTTTTACCCCACTGGAGATTTTCTTTAATCGTGCCGGTAAATAAAACTGCTGTCTGAGGAACCATCGTAATTTCAGCGCGCAATTTTTCTAAAGGCCATTTTCGCACATCGACACCATCAACGATTACACTACCTGCAGCCACATCGTAAAATCTGGGGATAAGTTGTGACAAAGCAGATTTGCCACTACCAGTAGGACCGATAATTCCTAAAGTCGTACCAGGAGCAACTTTAAAATCAATATCTTTTAAAACCAAACCAAATTGAGGCGCAAAGCGAAAAGAAACGTGTTGGAAAGCAATCGCTCCTTTTTTAGCCGTTGTCAGAGGAGGAAAACTTGCGTCATCTAAATTTTCTTTTGAATTGGTAATAGTTGGTGTTGTTTCTAAGACCTCGTTGACACGATTTGCAGAGGCAGCTGCCCGAGTGAAGATAATTACTAAATTTGAAACAACAATTAAAGCCAACAGCATTTGGTTCATATAATTAACTAACGCCAAAATTTGCCCCTGTTGTAGCTGACCGACATTTACTTTAAAGCCACCAAGATAAAAGAGAACTAAAATTCCAATATTCATAATAAAAGTTGTTGCCGGTGTTAAAAGAGCAGAAATATTTGTCACCCGCACGTAAACATCGGATAAATCATCAGTACGCTGAGAAAAACGCTCAATTTCAGTTTTCCGTCGTGAAAATGCACGAATTACCCGCACACCACTTAAATTTTGGCCAACCAATTCGTTAATCACGTCTAGTTTTTGTTGGACTTTTTGGTACAAAGGAACGGTTGTTTTAATAATGAAAAATAAAATCAAACAAAAAAGCGGTAATGTAATTAAGAAAATAACGCCGGCTTGCGAATCAATCATAAAGGCCATAATAACTGCGCCAATACTTAGAAAAGGGGCGCGAACCACTAAACGGATGAGCATCGCCAGTGCTAATTGCAACTGATTGATATCACTGGTCATACGCGTAATCAGCGTATCTGTCCCAAATAAATTTAATTCCGTATGGGAAAAACTGTTGATCTTTTTCAAGACCTGATTACGTAGCTCAGTCCCGAAATTTTGTGAGGCCACAGAAGCATAATATTGGCAGATGACCGCGCACAAAAGACCAACAAGGGACATTAGTATCATCCAGCCTGTCATTTGCCAGACGACTTTACTATTGTTTTGCCGAATTCCTTGATCGACTAATTGGGCCATTAAAAGTGGAAGAATTAGTTCAAAAACAGCTTCTAAAAATTTGAAAAATGGTCCTAAGATAATTTGTTTACGATATTTTTTGGCGTACACCAATAATTTAAACATAAAAAAACTCCAATCTTTCTGGCGAGTGAGGCGGTTAATAGTGCAAAACTGCTTATTGTGTGTCTATTGCCAGAGTTTTACTCCTTTTCTTATTGTAACCTAGGAGTGAAATGGTGAAAAGCGAGGCCTTTTAAACAATAAAGTAGGCAAAGTTTGATACAATGAAAGTAATTTAGAAATTATTCAAAATATTTTGCAGTAAAATGGTTAAAGAGGTGATTTAGCTTGCAAGAGTTTATTACAGTAGTGCTTTTATTCTTTTGTTATTCTTTTATCGGGTGGTTATGGGAAACGATCTTTTGTTCCATTAAAGCCAAAAAATTTGTATATCGAGGCTTTTTGATGGGGCCAATCACGCCAATTTATGGTTTTGGTATTTTAATGGTCTTGTATTTTTTACGTCCCTTCCATAATAATTTACTACTATTATATATCTTCGCTGCTGTGCTGGTAACAATTTTGGAATATGTCACCAGTTATGGCTTAGAAAAATTATTTCATGCTTCGTGGTGGGATTATCATGATGTTCCTTTAAATATTAACGGCCGTGTCGCAATCCCCGTTTCTTTGTTTTGGGGCATAGGTTGTGTCTTGATTGTAAAAGTCGTTCATCCGCGGGTGATGTTAGGGGTGAATTGGTTAGCCATGCATTTTGGTTTTTATCTACCGGTCATCTTAATTGCGATTATGATGTTTGATCTGGGCTATACACTAGCCAACTTAGCTTCTTTCCAAAGCATGACCAAAAAAATTGCAACAGAACTCGATCAGCGTAAAGAAGAGTTAAAAGATAGCTTTGACGAGAAAAAAGATGAAGTCCAACAACGTTTAGCACTAACGCAATACTTTAAAGATCACCCTGAGGCGGAAAATGCCTTGCCTCGTCTGAATTTTCATCAAAGAAGACTACTAAAAAACTTTAATCGGTTGAAATTAGACAATGTCAAAAGTTTGGAAAACGTCCGTCAGTACGTCACCAATCGTAAAAAAAATTAGTCATATATTACAAAAATATTACGAAAAAACAAAGCGAGCAAAGACCAATACTTTGCTCGCTTTGTCGTGAAAAAAACTTTTTACCAAGCGCTAATTTTCATTTACTAACACAGCGCCTGTAACAAATTGTAATCTAACTGAAATGGTACATACACCTTTCCTTTGTATAATAAGTGACGTTGGAGATTAGAAAAGAAAGGTGTGGATTTTGTGAAAGCAAAAAAATTGGTGACAGTTTTGACAGCTGTTGTAGCTATCAATCTTGTTAGTCCGGTATTTGCTGCTGCGGAATCATTGGACTCGTTAAACGAACAAGAGTCAACTATCACACGTCAAAGTAACCAAATCAGCGCCGAGGTACAAATGGCCTTAAACGACGTGAATGACAAATATGATCAAGTAGAGAAAACAAAAGCGGAAATCGCAGAAAACGAAGCAACTTTACAAAAAGCACAAAAAGATATTGAAGCAACTAAAGCAAATATCGCAAAGCGTAAAGAAGTGATGGCACAACGCTTGAAAGAAATTCAAGTAAACGGAGGAGCAGAACGCGATTGGTCTGTTTTACTGGATGCCAAGAATCTACAAGAATTTATTAATCGTGCTTATGCTATGACCTTATTACAAAATGCTCAAAAGCAAAAAGTGGCCGATTTAAATATTGAAAAAGAAAAACTAGAAAAGCTTGAAGCAACTGTTCAAAAAACAACTACCAGCTTAAAAGAAAATAAAGTAAATCTAGAGACAGAAGCTAGTGAACTCGACGGCAAAATTGCTAACTTAAAACAACAATTAGCAGATAATCAAAGTACATTACAAAAAATTGCCCAAAGTAAAGAAGTCGAAACCGCACGCTTAGCAGCTGAAAAAGCCGCAAAAGAAAAAGCTGCCGCTGAAAAAGCCGCCGCCGAAAAAGCGGCTAAAGAAGCCCAAGCTGCCCAAAAAGAAGCTGAAGCGGAAAAACCGACAAGTTCTACTAATAATAGTTCTAGCAATAGCTCTGGGGCTAATTCTGAATCTAGCACCAATAGCTCAAACAAACCAAATAATAATGGAAGTAATTCAAATTCCAATAATTCCGAATCAAATACGAATAACAACACCAATAATAATGGCGGTAACTCTAGTAGTGGTGGCCGAACTCTAATAATGGAGTCGACGGCTTACTCTTATGCAGAAGCTGGCGCAAGCTATTTAACAGCTAGTGGCACGGACTTGCGGGAAAATCCCCAAGCGGTGGCAGTGGATCCAAGCGTGATACCGCTAGGAACTGTAGTCGAAGTGCAAGGTTACGGTGTCGCATTAGCCTTAGATACAGGTGGCGCGATTAAAGGAAATATTATTGACGTTCATTTTCCTACTGTGGCGCAATGTACCAAATGGGGACGGCGTCAAGTTCAAGTAACAATTCGTGGGTGATGAGTGAAATGGTAATGACGCTATAAAATTGAATTTCTCATATAAGTTTAGAGTGAAAATGTATCCTATATGCATATAAGAGAAATGAATTTTATGGCGTCTTTTTATTGAATTGTATGTTCTTTAGAAAAAATTAAGAATAATTTTGTTATAAAACGACAATTAATAAAATTATGCATTTTTTATGAATTTTATGTAAATTAATCTCTTTTGTTGAATTTCAAAATATTTTTCAAATAAAAGCAATAGTATTTTTTTAATTGAATAAATAAAGACGCAAATTTAACATCCCATTTAGAAAATCAAAAATATTAATTTTTATAATAAATCCTAAGTGTTATAAAAAACATATCACCTTGTAGATTTTAGATGCCTATAGTATAGTTAGTAGTGTTTTGAGACGGAATTTCAATTATTACGTCTGCTCATTATAATTTTTTTGAGAGCTGTCAATACTTAAATAGTGTTATAAAAAGTTCTTAGGGGGGACTTCAGTGGAGAATCAAAAGAACGCTACAAGGGATATATCTGAAGGAATGAAGAAAATTGATATTGTGCCAGCTTTTTCACGACAGACAATATTAGATAGAAAAAAATTGAAAAACGATACATATTTAAAGGCATAAAACGTTCAATCGATATTATTGGGAGCATCGCTGGGTTAATCGTGTTGTCTCCATTATTACTTTTTGTTTCTTATAAAATTCGACAAGAAGAACCAGGGAGTCCCGTTTTTTTTAGTCAAGAACGAGTGGGCTTAAATGGGAAGAAATTTAAAATGTATAAATTTCGCTCTATGTGTGTAGATGCCGAAGAAAAATTAGCTGAATTATTGGATAAAAATGAAATTGAGGGTGCAATGTTTAAAATGAAAGATGACCCTCGTGTTACTAAGATTGGTAAAATTATTCGCTCTAAAAGTATTGATGAAATTCCACAACTATGGAATGTATTAAAAGGGGATATGAGTCTTATTGGACCACGTCCACCTCTAATTAGAGAGGTGGCAGAGTATACTTCTTATGATATGCAACGCCTTTTTGTGAAACCAGGTTGCTCTGGTTTGTGGCAGGTTAGTGGTAGAAATGATGTTGGGTTTAGTGAAATGGTAGAGCTTGATTTGGAGTATATTCAAAGCCAAAGTTTGATGAATGATTTTAAAATCATTTTTAAAACTATTTGGATTGTGATTAAACCAAACGGAGCATACTAGATTAGTAATGATTGATATTTTGGACGAGGAATCTGTAAATTTTGGTATTGCTAATTTTGAGTTGATATCCTTAGAGGTTGAAGCGTCCGTAGTAAAGGACGCTTTTTCAATTTATTTCTACTTTTCATTAGTGATTTAGTAACGTATAATAAGCTAGAACTTTTTAGCAATTATTTTTGCTATATCAAATCAAGAGTTAGGAGCGTGTGTCCATGGGTAACCCCCTTATTAAAACGATCGCAGTCGCAGCTGTGGGGATAGGAGCAGTGGCGATTTGTTTTGTCGGTTATCGTGAAAACAACAACAAACAATATCAACAAAAAGTTAGCTACGCAGAAACTGCTGTCAAAAAAGACGAACTTTCTATTAAAGAAGTAAACGAAGCAATCACTAAACTTTACACGAATCAGGATAAAGTGTTTTTGAAAAAAGATTTAACAGAAGCTGAGTTAACTCAGACAGGCGCCAGGTTAGATGGTGTGAAAGTTTCAGCAGAAGATTTTGGTATTGAAGATAAAGATATGCCGAAAAATATGAAAAATATTGCAAAAGAAAAAGAAACATTGAACAAGCAAATGGCGGATGCTGAAACAAAATTTGCTATTCAAAACAGCGTGAATGCGTTATTTGAAAAACCAGTTAGTGATTGGCAAAAAGCCAAAAATGACGTCACAATCAAAACTAAGTTGAAAGATACTGATGTCGGTGCCATTAGAGAACGCTTGGGCTTTGTGGACGAAAGTGACTGGACGAAGTTAGTTAAAACGTATTTATCTTATGCCGATGCTCAATTAAAACGGGTCGCAGAGATTAATCAATCACTGAATAGTATGTTAAAAGACGGAAAAGTCACAAATGCCGCAACTTATGACAAATATTTGAGTTTGGTTGAAAGCATTAGTCAAGTACGCAATAACAATTTAAAAACTGAATTCACTGAAAAAGCCAATACGATTTCAAACCAATTAGGGCTTGGTGCTAGCAATTCATCTGATTACTCAACTTCAAATGACAGTACTGACTATGGCACAGAAACACAAGATGCCATTACAGGTGAAAATTATACAGATTCAGAAGCAAATTATAGCGATAATTATGCTGAAACAGATACAGGTTATTAGAAAAGGAGAAGACAATGTCTAGAGGGAAGAAAATTGTTTTAGGAATCGTCGGCTTTATTGCGGTACTTACAATTGCAGCTGTTGGGATTGGTGCAAAAGTGTACTTAGACTTAAGTGGTTCTGTACAGAAAACTTATGAATCGGTGGAGCGTCAATTAGATACCAAACGTAAAGAAGAACAAGGGAAAGTTATTGCTGAAAAAAAACCATTTTCAGTTTTATTACTGGGAATTGATACTGGTGATTTAGGCCGAACAGAAGTAGGTCGTTCTGATACGATGATGGTTGGAGCCGTCAATGCTAGTGCTAAGAAGACCACAATTGTAAGCATCCCCCGTGATACATACGTCGATATCGTCGGCAAAGGAACCAAAGATAAAATTAATCACGCCTATGCTTTTGGTGGGGCGGGGATGTCAATGGATACCGTTGAAAAGTATCTAGATATTCCTATTGATCATTATGTTGCTATCAATATGAAAGGTCTAAAAGAACTTGTGGATGCAGTTGGGGGCATCACTGTAACAAATGATTTAAAGTTTGAAAATATGGGATATACTTTTACTTATGGCAAAAATGAATTGAATGGTGACAAAGCACTAGCATTTTCTCGTATGCGTTATGATGACCCAAGAGGAGACTATGGTCGCCAAGAACGGCAACGAAAAATCGTGGAAGGTGTGGCCAAAAAAATTCTGACTTTTGATGGTGCTACTCGCTACAAAGAATTACTAGATGCAATGGAAGGAAACATTAAAACCGACTTGAGCTTTGATGATATGAAAAAAATTGCTGCTGATTATCGTGGAGCGTTTACAACTATTCAACAAGATCAAATGCAAGGTGAAGGCTTCATGCAAGATGGTATTTCTTATCAACGGGTAAGTGAAACAGAATTAAATCGCGTACAAACCGAATTGAAAAAAACACTCGATGTAAATAATTAAAGAAAGTGGCGGAGAAATGGAAGAGACAATTAGTCTGAAACAAATTTTTGATATCTTACGAAAACATTTGGCTTCAATTTTTATTTGTAGTTTTGCAGGGTTAGCATTAGCTGGTATTGCAACATTTTTTATCATTACACCAAAGTATAGTTCACAAGCACAATTAATTGTGACGTTACCCCAAGGAGATGCTACAGCAAATCCCAATGACGTTAATACAAATTTACAGATGATTAATACTTATAAGGAATTGGTGACTGGTGATTTGGTAATTGACCAAGTGAAAGACCGTTTGGAATCTGAATACAATTTAGATATGACAACTACCCAAATTAAAAATGCGTTAGAAGTAATGCAACAACAGAATTCGTTAATGTTTTCAATTAAGGCAACAGACAGTAGTGCAATTAATGCTGAACATATCGCTAACACAACGTCACAAATTTTCCAAGAGACAGCTAAAGATGTGTTAGAAGTTAATAAAATTTCTATTATCTCAAAAGCAACTGCCAATATGGTGCCAGATTCTCCGAATAACAAAATGAACCTTGCAATTGGTCTTGTTTTAGGGGTGATGATTGGGATTGGTTTATCCTTCTTGTTAGAATTATTAGACAGAACAGTTAAAGAAGATAAGTTTATTACAGAAGATTTAGGTCTGACTATTTTAGGTACGGTGCCACAAATGAGTCAAAAAGAATTAGATGCAACGATTCAAAAGAAACCGTTAATTCCATCTTTTAAAAAGGCTAGTACAAATAATGATAGTAAAGAAAACAATGTGTCTCGGCGCAGCCGCTCACGTGTCTAAGGAGAGTAATCATGGCAAAAAAACATACAGAACGTAAAGGCACTCAAACTCACCCGGTGAGTTTAATTACTTTAGTTGATCCATCCTCACCAATTTCAGAACAATTTCGGACAATTCGAACTAATATTCAATTTGCTTCTTCTGCCGATCGTCAAATTAAAACAATCGTTATTACCTCTTCAGGTCCAGGAGAAGGCAAATCAACCAGTTCCGCAAATTTAGCAGTCGTTTTTGCTAAATCTGGCCAACGTGTTTTATTAGTGGATGCAGATATGCGTAAACCAACTGTATACAAAACTTTCAAATTAAATAATGAAGTGGGTTTGAGTACAGTTTTGAGCACACAAAAAAGTGTCTTAGAAGCTGCACAACAAACCACTGTTGAAAACTTGTCTGTATTAACTAGTGGTCCCAAGGCACCAAACCCTTCTGAATTATTAGGTTCTGCTCGCATGGACCAAGTGATTGACGAGGCCCGTAACTTATATGATATTGTCATTTTTGATATGCCGCCAGTAGTTGCAGTAACCGATGCGCAAATTATGGCTTCAAAAGCGGATGGTACAGTGCTGGTTATTCGTGAAAATGTATCTCGCAAAGAATCATTGATTAAAGCTCGTGATTTATTAAAAATGGTTGGTGCCCGGGTTTTAGGTGTAGTCTATAATGGCGCGCAACACACTAAAGATCAAGGTTATTATTATTACTATGGTAGTTAAATTTAAGGAGTGAGAAACGATGATTGATCTACATTGTCATATTTTACCCGGAATCGATGACGGGGCAGAAGATTTAGATTCAAGTATTGCCATGGCTGAAAAAGCAATCAGCCAAGGTATAACCCATATTCTTTGTACTCCCCATCATAATAACGGTAAATATACCAATCCAAAATCAGAAGTCGTTTCTCGTGTCTTGAATTTACAAGAGGAGCTAGATCGACGCAATTTGCCCTTAACAGTCTTAGAAGGTCAAGAAGTGCGGATTACAGGAGATTTAATGGAAGAAATCGCCAGTGGCCAGATTCTGTTTACTGATTTAGATGATACATATATATTAATTGAGTTTCCGACAATGGATATTCCAGCTTATACGGAAAATATATTTTTCCAATTACGTAGCATGGGAAAAATACCAGTGATTGTTCACCCAGAACGAAATGCTAAATTTCGTGAAGATCCCAATCGGTTAATTGAATATTTGGATATGGGGTGTTTGGCGCAACTAACTGCACCAAGTTATGTTGGCGTTTTTGGAAAATCAATTCAAAAAACAGCAAAAGAAATGGTTGAACACAATCTGGTGCAAATGGTTGCTTCTGATGCCCATGGGGTAAACAAACGTAATTTCTATATGAAAGAAGCCTATGAGGCGATTGCTAAAGATTTTGGTGAAGAAAAAGTTGTCGCAATGCAACAAGTGGCAAAAGACTTGTTAAATGGGGATCAAGTTGAAATGCCGGCGTATGCGGCGGTTAAAAAGAAAAAATTCGGGTTGTTTTGAAACAATGTGAGAAAAAATAAATTTACAGGGTGGTAATTTTTTGAAAGTTTGTTTGGTTGGGTCAAGCGGTGGACATTTAACACATCTCTATCTATTAAAACCTTTTTGGGAAAATGAAGAACGATTTTGGGTGACTTTTGATAAAACAGATGCAAAGAGTATCTTGAAAGGTGAAAAATTGTATCCTTGTTATTATCCAACTAATAGAAATATTAAAAACCTAATAAAAAATACTTTTTTAGCTATTAAAGTATTATACAAAGAAAGACCGGACTTGATAATTTCCTCAGGTGCTGCAGTAGCTGTTCCTTTTTTTTATTTTGGAAAGATTTTTGGTGCTAAAACAATATATATTGAAGTGTTTGATCGCATAGATAAACCAACAGTAACTGGCAAATTAGTTTATCCTGTTGCAGATAAGTTTATTGTTCAATGGGAAGAGATGAAAAAAGTTTATCCTAAAGCCATAAATCTAGGAGGAATTTTTTGATGATTTTTGTTACTGTTGGAACACATGAACAACCATTTGACCGTCTTGTCAAAGAAGTAGATTGTCTCGTTAAAAAAGGTGAAATACAAGAAGATGTGGTAGTACAGACGGGGTATAGCAATTATGAGCCTCAATATTGCAAATGGGAAAAATTTTTTTCATATGAAGAAATGGAACATTACATGAAAGTTGCCGATAAGGTTATTTGTCATGGAGGTCCATCAACGTTTATGAGTGCTATGAATGAGGGGAAAATTCCTATAGTAGTACCGCGACTTGAAAAATATGGTGAACATGTTAACAATCATCAACTGGATTTTGTAAAAGAGGTTAAAAATGCAGGGTACAAAGTTATAGTAGTTGAGGATGTTTCTAAACTTAATGTAATCATAAAAGAAAGTAAAGTTTTTTCCACAAAAATAGAATCAAATACTGAACATTTTAATAAACTACTAAAAAAAGAAATTGGAGAATTGTTAGGAGATTTTGGATGAAAAAAATCGGAATTATGTCTATGCAGAGAATTTATAATTATGGCTCCTTTCTGCAAGGATATGCATTAAAAAAAATGATTGAAAATATTAGTCCTGAGCATCAAGTAAGTTTTGTTGACTATCGTCCTGGAAATCCGCTTATTAAAACAAATAAAAAAGAAGCAACGGGGTTGAGAAGACAACTAGAGAAATTAAAAGAATATAATGATGTTAACGCATCTCTAAGAGATAAAATTCGTTTTTTTAATCATAAGCGCACATATGGAGCTAGATTTTTTCCATTATTGGGGATTGAAAATGAAAAAAATTATAATCCTAAATTAGATACTTTGGTTATTGGAAGTGATGAAGTCTTTAATTGCGTTCAAGCTAATACTAATGTTGGTTATACGCGTGATTTATTTGGACATAATATGCAAGCTAATAAAGTTGTCTCTTATGCTGGATCATTTGGAAATACCACTATTGAGAAGATAAATCATTACAAAATTGAAGATAGTCTAAAAGATGATTTTGCTAATTTTTCAGCGATATCTGTTAGAGATCAAAATTCAAAAAGTATTGTCCAATCTCTTGGAATTGAAGACGTTTCTATCAATGTAGATCCAGTTTTGGCCTATGATTATATGAATTTAGAAGAAAGAATACCAAATAAAAGACTACATAAAGAAAAGTATATGATCGCATACGGGTACTCTGGTAGATTTACGGATCAGGAAAATGAAAGTATAAAAAAATATGCTAAAGAAAATAAACTAAAAGTGTTGTGCTTTGGCGGTGTTCAGGGCTGTTGTGATGAATTTATTGATTGTACACCATTTGAACTTCTTGCATATTTCAGAGATGCGGAAGCCATTGTTACTGATACGTTCCATGGCACAATCTTTTCCATTATTAATAATCGACCATTCGCTACAATAATCCGGAAAAGTAAAGGCTCAGGCTACGGTAATGAAGAAAAACTTGGTTATTTACTTAAGGTTACCGAGACAACTTCGCAACGGGTAGATAATTTGACTTCGTCGAAGCTAATCGATGTTTTACAAAATAAAATTGCTTACGATGCTGTAAATAGTATTCTAAATGAAAAAAGAAAAACCACACGAGAATATTTAGAAAAAAATATATAGACTATAGAGAAGTTAATTGACTAGGTAGTTAAATATGAGTGTATAACTTAATATGACATGTTGCTTTTTTTGAAGTAGAAAGATTGGTGATGAGTATGGAAAAAAAGAAAAAGTTTCAATTATCATTCCTGTTTACAATGTGGAAAAATACTTTTCTAAGTGTATAGACTCAATTATCGGACAAAGTTATGAAAATCTTGAGATTATATTAATAAACGATGGATCTACGGATAAATCTGGTGAAATTGCTGATGAGTATGCGTTAAAAGATTCACGTATAAAAGTAATCCACAAAAAAAATGAAGGTGTTAGTGTAGCACGTAATACAGGTATTGAAGTTGCTACTGGAACTTATGTATGTTTTGTTGACAGCGATGATTATGTTATGGAAGACTACGTTCAGTATTTAGTAAATATGATTGAAAATTCAAACGCAGACATTTCATTAACAACTGAGATGTTTGGCAATTTCAACTTAGTACAGACAAAGAATATTAATGAAAAAACTGTAAGTGCTGAAGAAGCAACAACAATGATTTTACTTTATGATATACCTATTGGAGTTTATTGTAAGCTTTTTAGAAGGGAGTTCTTGCAAAAGAAAAATATTAAGTTTAATCAAAAACTTTTTATTGGTGAAGGGTTCAATTTTAATGTTGATGCTTTTCAAAGAGCAAATAGTGTGGTTGTTGGAAGTCGAAAAATATATTATTATCGCAGAGATAATGAAACGAGTGCAACAACAAAATTTTCGATTGAAAAATGGAAAAATGGAATTGAAGCTGTAAAAATGATAAAGAAAAATTTTCTTATTAATACACCTAAAGTAAATAAAGCATGGGAGTTTGCGTTTTGGCGTACTTGTTCTGATGTTTACGATATTATTGTGCTTGCAAAAGTTGAGAAAAAATATTCTAAATTTTATTTAGACATAAAAAATATCACGAAAAAGAGAGCATCAGTAGCTTTTTTTGTACCTACTGCTAAGCAACAAAAAATTCGTGCTCTAGTTTTTATGATATATCCAAAGTTAATTCCTATGCTCATGTTAAGAAGAAGAAGAAAATATAATATTACTGTTTCAAACTAGATTGAGAGGGGAAAATAAAGATAGATATTTATACCACGTCTGCTAATATCTTTAACTGAGTTAAAAATGGAAAGAGGAAAGAATTGTTGAAATAAACGGATAATGAAGAAAGTGTCGGGAGATACATTGAAAAGGATAAAATCATGAATAATTTGTAAATTGCAAGGAAGATCTTTCTGTCGTTCTTTATATAATTGACGATATTAGAGAAAAAGACAGTGGTTCAAGATAAAAATTGTGAGGTGTTAAATTTATACCGGAAATTTAGAGATTATCACTATGTTTTACGTTTTTTTACCTATTGGTGTATTATAATCTAACTTTTCTTGGTTTGAATAAACAGAGTGAAGTGTTTATTTTCTATGTCATTTTGTATAGGTTAGTATATGAAAGAATTGCTAATCTGGTATTGAATGAGATGTTGAAGCTAAGAGATGAGTCAGACAAATTGATTAATGTGTCGAATGATCTACAATTAGTACGATTTATATCTGTTTGAAACCTAAATGAATATGCATAGTTTCAAGCTACATATGAATTTTAATTTAGAAACTTTTCTGTTTTATTAAGAAGGAGTACGAGTAATGTCACGAAATAAACTTTCAATCATAATTCCTCATTTTGAATCACATGGGAAAATTTATAATCTTTTTCATTCAATACAGAAAGAAAGGAATTCTCAAGATATCTCTTTAATAGTTGTTGATGATAAGAGCTCGAAGTCGGAATATAATCATCTAAAAAAGATTATAAGTAATTTTCCAAAATTGGGAATTCATCTTTATCAGAATACCAGTAATATTAAGGGCGCGGGTATGGCTAGAAATATTGGCTTGGAAAAGGTAAAAACGGAGTGGATAGCATTTGCTGATGCTGATGATATGTTTATTCCAGGATTCTATGAAAAAATGACTGCCTATTTTGAAACTAAATTTGATATGGTGTTTTTTCCTCCGACGTCTTCAAATGAAAAAGGAGAGCCCTTGGAACGCCATATTTCATATTTAAAATTCTACGAAGAATATTGGGAAAAACATTCTGAAGAAGGATTAAGATACAGACTTGGTACCGTTTGGTCTAGATTATATCGCACTGATTTTATAAAAAGTAAAAATATCATTTTTGAGAATATCTTATCTAGTAATGATGTGATGTTTGCTTTAAAGTCTGGTATATATTCACGAAATATTTCAGTGGATAAGGATGAAATATATTCATGGGTATTGAATACAAGTAGTACTACAACTGTCCGTAGTAAGAAAAGTTTTCAATCTAGTGTTGACTTAGCTGCTCGAAAAAATCTTATTCTGAAACAGAACTTATCTGTCGAATTATACAAACGAAATAGACCTACTATGGTGCCTTATTTAACTATGGCTTTTTTTAGATATAAATATGGAGTTGCTTATACAATTCAAATTTACTTTGAATTATTGAAAAATGGTATAAAATTTGCTCGTCAAGAAGATTTAAAGCTTAATAAAATATTTAATTTTATTAATAATAACAAATACTATTCATAGTGAAAATAGAATTAATTTAATGCTACATTTTGCAGTTATAAAGAATTTATTGAGAGTAAAAAAAATTTTGACGAAAAATATTAAAAAGGGAAATGATATTAGCTTATGATAGTAAATGATTAAACAGCTAATCAAGAGGTACATTTTTCTAGTAATTAGTTATACAAGTGATTACGTATTATCAAGTTTGATAAAGGAATTCTTATTAGGCCTTGATTAGTAATTCCTCTGCTTGACAGGACACAGAGGGTGAAAAGTGAAGCATACTTTTATTCTGATTGGTGTGCTAGTATTTTATGGGCGCCAATTGGTAACTGTCGTAATGTTTTGTCTGTTTTTTAATTGAAGGATTCTATAGAGGTTTAAAATGGACGATTAGACGATTAGTTAAATAAGAAAATAATTTTTAAATGAAGATGAGCAAGGTGCTTAATCTGACATGGTTATTTGTGATAGAGCAATAACCTTGATAACTGTTGTTATGATGATAGGGTGTGATGACCAGGTATCCTAGAAATCATATTTGTTTATAAAAATGCTTCGCTGTAAGTTCAATCTATTTATACAGAATTACTACACGAATATCTTGTTATCAAGTTTCTTGGGCTATTATGATTATTGCATTAGTGAGCATATATCCTCAAATTTTTTCTGAATGACTTTCAGTTGCTAGTTTTGGAATGGGGTTGTCCATCGTATCTTTTGGTAGAGGCATACTTTACCTAATTCCTTTAATTTTGCTAATCACTTTTAATAAATACTTATTTTTGAAAGATAGAATAGATTGTTATTTACATTTACTTAGTTTACTGCTAGTAGTTGGTGCTTCTTATCAGGGCTAAATTCCGGAGTAGTTCGTTTTACATTCTATCTTTTACCATTTTATATATCATTTCTTTGTATACAGATTAATCAAATCAAAAAGTCCAATTTTTATATTGCTTGTTATTATCACATTAGGGATACGAGCAACTATCTGTTTCTATTTTATTTTGTTTAGAGAGAATGTAGAGGGAGTTTTTTCTTATGTTATCCTTATGTTATATATAAGCAGATTTATAATCCCAATTGGATAGATAAGAACAAGTTCTTTGATTTAAATAATTATTGAGGAGCAAAACTAGTGAAAAAAATACTTTTCATTCTAAATAAATATGAGATAGGCGGCTTAGAGAAAGTTAATATGACTATAGCGTCTTCTCTCGGAAAGGAGTTTTCGACTACTGTTTATTTTCAGAAATCGTCTGAAAATTTTAGTGCTGTAGATAAAACGATAAGATTTATTATTGGGAAAAATAATAAAGTTCATTTTTTTAAAAATCCAGTGCTTTTTATGAAGGCAATTCTAACAAGAAAGATACAAGATAAAAAAAACTTGATATTTAATAAAGTGAAATCTGAGATTGATTTTACTAATTATGATGTTGTGATTTTAAACTCAGAAGATATATTATATGCATCATACATTCAGCAAATAAACCCAGAAGTAAAAATTATATGGTGGGTCCATAATGAATACGACATCATAATGAATAGACGCCTAGGAGATGCAACTAATGAAGTAAGGAATAATTTGAAATTTGTTGATACTGTGGTAACACTAACCGAATTTGATAAAAGGGAATTTGAGGATTTACATAAGAATGTTGTAACTATAAAAAACCCACTTACCATAAATCAGGGTAAAGTGTTAAGTAGCCTGGATTCCCGCGTAATTAGTTTTACTTCCCGACTTGTTTTTGAACAAAAGGGGTTGGATCTTTTAGTTCAGATTGCTAAAAAGATTGAACCAGGTTGGAAAATTTCCGTAGCAGGTGATGGTCCGGATAGGCAGATGTTTCTACAGTTGATTGAAAAAGAAAAAATATCTGATAAATTTATTTTCGAAGGAATGCTTGATAAGGAGGCGCTTAGATTGCATTATTTAAATAGTTCGTTGTTTATATCAACGAGTAGATGGGAAGGCTTTGGTTTAGTAATCACTGAGGCGATGAGCTGCGGACTACCCATAATATCATTCGATAATAAAGGGCCTCGTGAAATTCTTGCTAATGGAGAATTCGGTATATTAATTGAAAAGTATAATATCTATGATTTTGTTGAGAAAATTAACTATTTAATTTCATCTAAAGAGTACCGAAGGGAACTTGCTAATAAATCTCTTGAACGAGTAAAGGAATACTCGCTCACTAAAGTAACTGAAGAATGGAAAGGAATTTTGTGAGAATTTATGAATAAAAAAATAGGGATCGTTACAATTTACGGAAATGATAACTATGGTAATAGATTGCAAAATTATGCCTTAGAAACTAGTATAAGAAAATTAGGATTTAGTGTTGAAACAATAGTTATAGACGAACCGGGTGAAAAAATTAAGTTATTTAGAAGATCTGTGAAAAAATTGTTGTCTTCTAAAGAGAACAGGAATAAGTATATTGCGCGTAAGAAAATGATAAAGAAAAAAGAGAAAATATTCGCAGAGTTTACAGATAATTATTTGAATAATGTAAGGTATAAATACAATGACGACTTTTCAAATTTTCAAAAGGTATTTGTTGGTAGCGACCAAGTATGGAACCCTAATTTTGACTTAAAAAAAATTCATTTTTTAAGATTTGTAGAAAAGAATAAGCGGTACTCTTACGCCGCAAGTATTGCTACAGACGAAATCCCTTTAAATAAGAAAGAAAAATTTTCTGAGTATTTGAATGGTATGATGAATATATCCGTTAGAGAAAAATCTAGCGTTGAAGTTGTAAAAAAATTGATTGGTAAGAATGCGACATGTGTATTGGATCCAACAATGCTTTTGAAAAAGGAAGATTATATAAATCTTATTGAATCTAGTAAGAGTAATGTTGAACAAAAACGTAAAGAATATATTTTAATATATTGTCTGTCTGATTTAAAACCTGATTTAAAAAAAGAGATACAAAACTACTCAGAGTCTAACAATTTAGAAATAGTACAAATTATGGGGAATTATTATAATGAAAGTCACGTTATTTATGATCCAATTGGATTTATAGATGCTATAAATAATGCAAAACTAGTGATTACTGATTCTTTTCATAGTGGAGTTTTTTCTATCATTATGGAAACCCCTTTTTTAGTTATAGATCGTACGGATGGAGCTAAGATGAACTCTAGGCTTAAAGATTTATTAGCATTTACAATGTTAGAAAGTCAAAAATATATGGGTGGGTCACTTTCTAGTTATGATAATGTTAACTATAATAATTCCAAAAAAATAATTAGCGAGAGGATTCAGTTTTCTTTAAATTATTTGAAAGAACAACTGGGTAAGTAGTATTTCTATGAATAGAATTATTAAAAATTTTGCTTATCAATCAATGTACCAGGTTTTATCTATAATACTTCCTATTGTTACCGTTCCGATTGTAAATAAGTCACTCGGAGTAAATGGAGTAGGACTCTTTAATTATGTAACTTCGATAACTAATTATTTCGTACTAATTGCAGGGTTAGGACTAGCACAGTATGGCATACGAGAAGTGGCAATTGTTCGAAAGGATAAAACCTCTTTATCTCAAAAATTTTGGGAATTACAGTTTTTTAATTTAGTGATAAGTGGGTTAACATTTATTTTGTATTTAGTATTTAGTTTTTTTACTAACTACCCCTTATTTTTTATAATAAATGGGGCATTGATTTTAGGAGCTTTGTTCGATATTTCATGGTTTTTTGCTGGAATTGAGGATTTTAAGAAAATTACTATTAGAAATTCCGTGATAAAGATATTCTCGTTTTTTGCGATTGTATTTCTTATAAGAAAACCGTCCAATCTAACATTATATTTCATTATCCAAGCAGGCTCAACTTTAGTTAGCCAGGTTTCATTTTGGTTTGTCTTACGTGGGAAAGTGAAATTCTTAGTTCCTAAATACAAAGATATATTTTCGCATTTTAAACCTGCAATATCATTCTTTTTCTCAAAACTATCATCAACAATTATTAATAATTCAACAAAGACTATTCTCGGATTAATAGTATCTAGTGCGGCTGTAGGGATTTTTTCAAATGGGACCTTATTAATTTGGGTTGCGAGTACATTGGTAAGCTCTCTTAATACAGTCTTGTTACCTCAAATGTCTAAAATTGCATATAGTGATAGAACTAGATTATCTATTGTCTTAAATAAATCTATCTCTATACAAATTATTTTGACGCTACCAATTGCTTGTGGAATTGTGGCTGTAACTCCTAAAATGATAAATTGGTTTTATGGTTTGGAATTTGCGGAGATAGTTAATATCATTCCCATTTTAGCCATAGGTTTGATACTTCAGCAAGTTCAACAAGCTATTGCAGTTGGATATAATATTCCTATGCACAGGATGAAAGAATATAATCGCGGGTGGGTCTTTGCATGTATACTTATGATTGTTTTAAGTATTGTTTTAATACCAAATTTTGGAGTTATTGGTGCAGCGTTGGCAAATACAGCAACGACAGCTTTCTTAGCTATAGTTCGAATATCAGACATGAATAAGGATATAAAATTTAAATTAGATACGAAACCAATTTTTGCTTCTCTAATATCGAGCATAGTCATGTTTATTTCTATTAGAATTTTGACTGCTAATTTTGCCCCTACAATTATTACAACAGTATTTCAAATTGTTTTTGGCATAGTTATATATACTATTTGTTCAATTCTTCTCGGGCAACAAAATTATGTCAAATCAATAATTGGCAAGAGAAACTTTTAAATCTGTGATTTTTTAGCAGATGTAACAATTATAATTTTTATTGATTACTGTAATTGTTCTTTTAGTTAGATAAAGTATATAAATAGCACTTTAGGAGAGATTAAAATGGATGTTAAATCAGCCAATTCAAAGAAGAATTTAAAGAAAAAAGTCAAGGAAATAGCACCAGATTGGATGAAACAGACAAAGCGAAAAGTTTTGCTTCAAAAATTGTATAAACATGAAATGAATAGATATTTAAAAAATTATGGTTCTCCCATCGCTTTTAATGAACAGCAACTCAAAGCAAAGATGGTTTTTTATTCACACGCATTAGAAAAAGGGTTAAGTCATATTGAATTTAGAGAGGGATTTGGAGAAAATGCACTTAGGAACATATACAGTTGTTTAAACTATTACGATGAACAAAATTTTTCAAAATCAAATATAGAATATTCTAATACTCTCTCTTGTTTAAGATCTTATAAGGAAAAGCATTTAGAAATGAGCGGTGTGGTACCACCACTATTTTTATCTTTATTTGATAAGTGGGAAAATGAAATTGAGAATGCTGACAAAAATTTAGGTGGATATTCGGTATTGAAAAATACTGATAAAAAAGAAAATAGGAATAAGAATTTTGAACAATTATTTTCTGGACGTGTAAGTATTAGGGAGTATTCTTCTGAACCTGTAGATAATAATTTAGTTAAGGAAGCTATTGATATTTCTATGAAGACGCCTTCCGTTTGTAATCGACAGTCTTCACGTATACGACTTATTACAAATCCTAAATTGATTAAAAATACATTAGACGTACAAGGAGGGTATAGAGGTTATAAATATCCGCAAGTATTGTTACTCTTGACCACAGATACAAGCAGTTTTGTTGATATCAAAGAACGTAACCAAGTTTATGTTGATGGTGGATTATTTGCAATGTCGTTATTAACATCACTTGAATATGTGGGATTAGCTGCATGTGCTCTCAATGCTATGTTCAATCTAGAAGCAGAGCTTAATGTGAGACAAATACTTAATATTCCTGAAAATGAAAATCTTATAATGTTTATTACGGTTGGTAATTTTCTTGAGGAGACTCCCTATCCTAAATCTTTTCGATATACTGGCAAAGAAATCACTAAAATTTTAGATTAGAAAAATATTGAAATGAGGAGACAAAATGAAAGTATCAGTTTTTGGTTTAGGTTATGTAGGTTTAGCAAATGCATTGTTATTATCACAAAAAGAAGAAGTTAAGGCATACGATATTGTAGAAACAAAAATCGATATGCTACAAAAGCGTCAGTCACCATTAGAGGATAAAGAAGTTCATGAGTTTTTAGAGCGCGATGATTTAAATTTAGAATTTACTAAAAATTTTGTGGATGCGGTCAATTTTGGAGATTATTTAATTATTGCAACACCAACTGATTACGATGAAAAGAAAAATTATTTTAATACTTCTACAGTGGAAGATGTAATTGAAAAAGCACTAGCAATTCGTCCAGATGCGACATTTATTATAAAATCAACAGTTCCTGTTGGATATACTTTAGATTTAAAAGCAAAATATCAAACTGAGAATATCATCTTTTCTCCTGAATTTTTGCGAGAAGGAAAAGCGTTATATGATAATCTTCATCCATCACGAATTGTCGTTGGTGAATGCTCTGATCGTGGTCAAGAGATTGCAGATATGTTTAAAGAAAATGCATTAGAAGAGGATATTCCTGTCTTATTGACTCATCCGACAGAAGCAGAAGCAATCAAACTATTTTCAAACACCTATTTAGCTTTACGGGTTGCATATTTCAACGAGTTAGATACATATGCAGAATCGAGAGGATTAAATTCGAAACAAATTATCGAAGGTGTTGGTTTAGATCCTCGTATCGGAAGCCATTATAACAATCCATCTTTTGGCTATGGTGGTTATTGCTTACCTAAAGATACAAAACAATTACGTGCAAATTATGAAGATGTACCAAGCAATATTATTGGTGCCATTGTAGATGCAAACACAACACGTAAAGACTTTATTGCAGATCAAATTATTGCTAAAAGTCCTAAAGTTGTGGGGATTTATCGTTTAACGATGAAGGCCAATTCAGATAACTTCAGATATTCTTCTATTCAAGGTGTTATGAAACGTATTAAAGCTAAAGGAATTGAAGTTGTTGTTTACGAACCTACGTTAGAGTCGGATAATTTCTTTAATTCAAGAGTTATTAAAGATTTTGATGAATTTAAAAAAGTATCTGATGTGATTGTATCTAATCGTTTAGAGACAATTTTGATGGATGTTGAAGATAAAGTATATACACGTGATATTTTCCGAAGAGACTAGAATACTTATCATATCAATCAGTAGTGAAAGGAGGAATCAAAAAGCATGGAGTCAAAAAAAAGATTAAGTATTTCAATACTCTTTATGTTTTTGTATAACTTTTTAAAAATATTGAGTTTCTCAAATTTAAAAATTGTGTCTGACGTGAGTTTATTAGTAACTATTTCTCTTTATGGTTTAATTTTAAGTTTGATACCCAGTATGTTATTAAAAAGATATCGTTGGAATCTCCTTTTTATTATCTTGGCTATCTTCGGAATTTTAATAAGTAAATTTGATGGATTAACTAATTATTTTACTATTTTAATAGTTATTATTGCATTAGCAGATCAAGATATTACTCCTTATTTGAAAGCTGTATATTATTCGTTAATACTCGGAAGTCTAACTGTTCTATTTCTTAGATTTTTAGGATATATTCCAGATAGAGTCGTAATATCTCCGAGGGGAATCGTCAGACATACTCTAGGGTTTGGATCTGCAAGAGGGATATCTGAAGCATACTTAAGTTTTACCCAATTATTTGTATATTTAAAATTTAGTAAATTAAAAAAATGGTGGCTGTTAATATTGCTACTTCCTATTTTTGGTTTAAATATAATATCAGATGCTAGAGCAGCTACCATTTTATGTGCTTTGTTTTTGGTATTAGTGTATATAATAAAGTTTATGAATATTGAAAGAAAGTTAACTGCGCGACTATATGTGATAACCAATTTGGTATATATTTTTTCTGCAAGCCTCATATTTTTGGGATCATATTACTATAAATACAATTCCTTATGGAAAAAATTGGATGGAATTGTTTCACAAAGATTCCAATTAGGTAATTGGTATTTAACCTATTATCCGATTAAATTGTTAGGACAGGATATTCCTGTTAATTTGGACCGTGAGACTTTGATTAGTCGCTTTAATCGAAACTATTTAATGTTAGATAGTGGCTTTATGACAATGTTAGTTGAGGCTGGATTGGTAATCACAATCATATTTACAATAATTATATTTATAGCATTTAAAAGGTTGAAAGACGAAAAAAATAATATAGGTTTAATAATTTGGATAGTTTCTTCATTAAATCTTTTTCAAACCAGATTACTTAATCCTGCAGGGTTAGAAACCATACTATTGTCAAAGGCATTCAACTTATCAAAAAAGAAATGAAATCTAGAAAGTCAGATGTATTTTAATTTTTATTAGAATTGATTGCTAGTTTGGGTATGTTTTTTAATTAAACATCAGTTTATTATTATAAAAAATGGAGAAGATATCATGCAAAAAGTTCGTAAAGCTGTAATTCCAGCAGCAGGGTTAGGGACCCGTTTTTTACCAGCAACAAAAGCGATTGCAAAAGAAATGCTTCCGATTGTGGATAAACCAACGATACAGTTTATTGTTGAAGAAGCACTGAATTCTGGAATTGAAGATATTTTGATTGTTACAGGTAAAGGGAAGCGTCCAATTGAGGATCATTTTGATTCGAATGTTGAATTGGAAATGAATTTATCTTCTAAAGGGAAAAAGGAATTACTGGATTTAGTTGAGGAGACAACGGGAATTAATTTACATTTTATCCGCCAAAAACGACCACTTGGTTTAGGTCATGCGGTATTACAGGCTAAAGCGTTTGTTGGTAATGAACCTTTTGTTGTCATGCTTGGTGATGATATTATGGAGTCGAAGGTTCCATTAACTAAGCAGTTAATGAATGATTATGAAAAAACGACAGCTTCTACTTTAGCAGTTATGAAAGTTCCGCATAAAGATACTTCTAAGTATGGAATTATTAATCCAAATAGTGAAATTTCAAAAGGACTTTATAATGTGAAAAATTTTGTGGAAAAACCAAATCCTAAAGAAGCCCCAAGTGATTTAGCTATTATCGGACGCTATTTACTGACACCTGAGATTTTTGATATTTTAGAAAATCAAAAACCTGGTGCCGGAAATGAAATTCAATTAACAGATGCCATTGATAACTTGAATAAAACCCAGCGAGTGTTTGCACGTCAATATACCGGTAAACGTTATGATGTTGGTGATAAGTTAGGAATGGTAGAAGCCAATATTGAATATGGTCTAAAACATAAAGAAATTTCTGTGTCGCTAAAGGAATATATTAAAGAATTGGCTAAGACGTTTTAACGAAATAAAAAGGAGATCACTTAGGTGGTCTCCTTTTCCAATTTAGGAGGTTGGATTTTGAAACTTTTAATTACAGGTGGCTGCGGTTTTATTGGCTCTAATTTTATTCGTTATATGCTGAAAAATCGTGAGATGGTTGAAATTGTGAACCTAGATTTACTGACATATGCTGGGAATATCAATAATTTAAAAGATATTGAGAATGATTTTAGATATAAATTTATTAAAGGTGATATTTCAGATAAAGAGTTGGTTGAAATAATCTTTAGTAAGTATAAATTTGATGCGGTTATTAATTTTGCTGCTGAATCTCATGTTGATCGATCAATTGTTGATGTTTCAAATTTTTATCAGACTAACATCGGGGGCGTCCTCAATTTATTAGAGACTGCTAGAAAATATAGTATTAGTCATTTCATTCAAATATCTACTGATGAGGTTTATGGTTCTTTGACTAAAGAATTTGCAGAGGAAAATTTTGTATTGAATCCTAGTTCTCCTTATGCTGCATCAAAAGCATCAGCGGATCAGTTTGTTATTGCTTATCATCGTACATTTTCATTGCCTGTCAATATTATACGGGCTTCAAATAATTACGGTCCATATCAATTTCCAGAAAAACTTATTCCTCTATTAATTACAAATGGAATTGATTGTTTACCTTTTCCAATTTATGGTGAAGGTAAAAACATCAGAAATTGGCTTTATGTAACTGATTTTTGTGAAGCAATAATTTTAGTTTTAGAAAGAGGCGTCTCTGGGGAAATTTATAATGTTGCTCCTAAAAATGAATATAGTAATAATCAGATTGCATATTTTATTTGTGATGAAATGAGAATATCACAGGAATTAATTCAACATGTTCCCGATAGATTAGGACATGATTTGCGTTATGGGATTAATTCTAACAAAATATATGAACAATTGAATTGGAAGCCAAAAGTGGACTTCTTAGAAGGGCTTAAAAAAACGATAAGATGGTATCAGGACAACGAACATTGGTGGCGACCACTATTAAAAAGTGCTACATTGGATAATAAGAATTTATCTGAGTAATATTAAGGAGTCACTGAATGAAGCGTATAATCTTGAATATAATCTATTGTCTATTATCTTTTTTGTTTTCTATCGGTTTGGTTTCTTGGATTGCAATTCCAACACTAGATCAGTATCCTCGGTTGCATCACATGATTGAACGTTTTGAATATACTGAAACTGTCTTAATTCTGTTTGTCTGGCTAGCGATTTGGTTATTTTTAATTCAATGGCAAGTCGGTAGGATTTCGACTATTTATCTCTATCTCTTTTATAGTGTTTATTTGTTTTTACTTTTTACAGTTCTGTTTACGAAAGCAAAAAATTATCATTCTTTGTCATTAGATCCTTTTGATATTTTTGTATCCGACAAAAAGGTAATTTTAGAAGCGCTATTAAATGTGATATATTTTATTCCTTTAGGTGCCCTATATGGATTAAAGGCTAATAAGTTAGAATTTGTTACGATTTCTCTACTTACAATTTTAGGAATTGAGACAATTCAGTATGTGTTTTATATTGGAACATTTGCTATAAGTGATATCTATTTAAATTTTACTGGTTGTATGATAGGCTATTTTGTTTGTCGGTGGATGATACCACGTTTTAAAGTAATTTAAAAAGCGTATTAGTATTATTACAGTTAGAATCAATTTTTGATTTCGTAATATACTATACGTTTTTTCATCTTCTAATTAGCTCTCTTTTTCATTTTGTGGTACTTTTGAATTAGGCAAATGTTTGCAAAATTTAAAAGTGAAAAAGTGATTGGGAGGGATTTTTATGAGTCGGTATCAAAATATTTTAGTGGCAATTGATGGATCAAAAAATGCAGAGAAGGCGTTTTATGAGGCTGTCGCCTTGGCCAAAGGGAGTAATGGTGCGTTGTATTTGGCTTGGATTATTGATGAAGCGTCGCTTTCAACGAGCTCTTTTGCGGTTTCGAAGATTTTAAAAGAAGAGCAAGAAAAAGCTAAGATGGTTTTGGAAAATCTAGTTTCTGAAGCACGTAAAGCAGGAATTGAAAATGTAAGTCAGATCATTGAAACTGGAAATGTAAAAGATGCGATTGCAGAAAAAATTCCTGCTGAGTATCCGATTGACTTGATTGTGGCAGGGGCTACGGGTAAGGGTTCTTTGACTCGAAAAAAAGTGGGTTCTACTATTCAACATATTGTAAATCATTCACCTTGTAATGTTTTAATGGTGAAATAAAAAAATTTAGCTATTAAAATGTGCTAGTGGTTGTTTTGTACATCAGAATAAGTAAAAGCGACTGATAGTAATCTAAAGTGATTTCATCAGTCGCTTTTTATATGCATAATTTTTATGAGCCAGTTGAAGAGGGGGATAACTGGCTTACAAAAATTAACAACTTATTTTGTTTCTAAATCGTGTAAGAAGAGGCCGCTTAATAACTTTGGTTCAAACCAAGTTGATTTTGGTGGCATAATTTTTCCTGCGTCAGCAACATCTAATAGGTCGGTCATTGCAGTTGGATATAAGGAAAAGGCAACTTGCCACGTACCGCTATCGACGAGTTTGACGAGTTCTTCTGGGCCGCGGATGCCTCCGATAAAATCAATGCGTTGATCGGTGCGAACATCTTTGATGCCAAAAATTGGCGCTAAAATATTATTTTGTAGTAAAGAGACATCTAAATGCTCAACTGGATCATTACTTTTGATTATTTCTTTTGCAGTTAGTGTATACCATTGTTCGGATAAATACATCTGTATTTGCTCTGGAGCAGCTGGTTTTTCTCGCGTTGTTTTTGTAATGGTAAAGCTAGCAGCGACTTGGTCAAAAAAGTCAGCTGGCAAAGCAACGTTGACTACTCGATTGTATTCCCAAATGGCTAGTTCATTTTCTGGAAAGACAATTGCCAAAAAATAATCACTTTCTGGACTGTTTGTACCTTGTTTACGTTTTTCTAACCCGACTTTGACGGCCGATTCTGTGCGATGGTGACCGTCTGCGATATAAAGAGCAGGAACATCTTCAAATAATGTGGTTAAAGTTGTGACAATATTTTCATCGTCGATTACCCAGACCTTATGATTTACATCGTGATAGCTGTTAAAATCATATACGGGTGTGTGACTTTCTTGCCACGCTTTGATTATGCTCTGAATTTTATTTTCATGGCGATAAGCTAAAAAAATGGGACTGGTATTGGCATCACAAGCTTTAATGTGATTAATCCGGTCGATTTCTTTTTCAGGGCGAGTAAATTCGTGCTTTTTAATTTTGCCATTAACGTAATCGTCAATTGAGGCAGAGAAGGCGATGCCGGTTTGCGGGCGACCATTCATCGTTAATTGGTATAAATAAAAGTAAGGTTTGGCATCTTTTTTTAGCCAGCCTTTAGCTAAAAAGTCTGCTAAATTAGTGGCAGCTTTTTGATAGACCACAGGATCATAAGAAGAGATGTCTTGGGGTAAATCAATTTCTGCCCGGTCAATGTGAAAATAGCTATAAGGATTACCTGCGGCTAGATCCCGCGCTTCTTCACTGTTAATGACATCATAAGGTAATGCAGCTACTTTGGCGGCTAAATCTTTAGCCGGACGAATCGCTTTAAAGGGTTTGATTACGACCATTAATAACTCACTCCTGGATTTTTAATAACCCGGACACGAATAATATCGGGATTTTTTGTTAAGCGGGTAGCAACAGCTTGCGCGCTTTGTTCATCGTCACAAGCGATGTCTACTAATGTATAGGCATAGTCATCTCGGCCACGGTTTACCATATTATCGATATTGATATTCATATCCGCAATAGTTGAAGAAATTTGGCCCAACATATTGGGAATATTTTTATTAATAATGGTAATCCGATAAGGAGAATGAAAGGCCATTTCCACAGTGGGAAAATTAACTGAGCGTTTAATCGTACCTTCTGTCAAAAAGCGCTTTAAGGTTCTAGCGGCCATTTTGGCACAGTTGACTTCGGCTTCTTCAGTTGAAGCGCCTAAGTGAGGTAAGACCAAAACTTTTTCATTGTGTAATAATTTTTCATCAGCAAAGTCTGTCGTATAGCCGGCTAATTCATCTGCTTTTAAGGCTTTTAAGACGGCGTCATCGTCTACAATTCCCCCGCGGGCAAAGTTAAATAATTTCGCTGTCTTTTTCATCTTCGCTAATTCTGGTTTACCAATCATGCCTTTGGTTTGTTCTGTTAATGGTACGTGAACGGTAATAAAATCGCAAGTCGTTAACACTTCGGTTAAATCATTAGCGCGCTGTACGCGCCTTGAGATACTCCATGCGGTATCGACAGAAACATAAGGATCATAACCGACTACTTCCATCCCTAAGCGGTAAGCGTCATTGGCAATCATAGCACCAATTGCACCAAGACCGATAACACCTAGTTTTTTTCCTTCTAATTCATGACCGACAAATTGTTTTTTATTTGCTTCAGCTTTTTCCTCAACATCTGTACCAGTTAATGTTTGTACCCACTTGGCACCAGATAAAATCGGGCGTACAGAGAGTAATAAACTGGCCAGGACTAATTCTTTAACGGCATTGGCGTTAGAACCTGGGGTATTAAAGACGACAATGCCTTTTTTAGTGCAGTCTGCAACTGGGATATTATTGGTGCCAGCGCCGGCCCGGGCAACGGCTAAAACACTTTTAGGAAAAGCGTAATCGTGTAATTTTTGACTGCGTAAAAGAATACCATCAGGGAGTTCACTTTCATTAATCGCATAGTTTTCTTTCTCAAAACGGTTCATGCCTTCTGGGGCAATTGCGTTAAAGGTTTTAATTTGAAACATACTAAGCGCCTCCGTTTTCTTTTTCGAATTTTTCCATGAAAGCAACTAGCGCTTTCACACCTTCTTTTGGAAAAGCGTTGTATAGACTTGCCCGCATACCACCAACGGAACGGTGACCTTTTAAGTTTTCAAAACCTGCAGCCAAAGCTTCAGCGTTAAATTTCTGATCTAATTTTTCATCACCAGTGACAAAAGGAATATTGGTAATAGAGCGGCTTGTACTTTGAATAGGACTGGTAAATAATTTTGATTTATCAATAGCATCATAGAGTAACTGCGCTTTTTCTTGGTCTTGTTTTAAAATTTCAGGTATGCCCCCTAATTCTTGTAGCCACTTGAAAACCAGTTGTGCCATATAAATCGCAAAAGTTGGGGGTGTATTGTATAAAGAATCGGCATCTGCTTGGACTTTATAATCAAGCATTGGTTCATTTACTTCACATAAGCCCAGTAAATCATCCCGAATAATGACGACCATTAAACCCGCTGGACCAATGTTTTTTTGGGCACCGGCATAAATTAAACCAAAATCTGTGACATTGTAATTATTGGCTAAAATATTTGAAGACATATCTGCGACAATCGGAACATTACCAGTATCGGGAATATTTTGAAAAGCAGTACCGACAATCGTGTTATTGGTTGTAATGTGCAAGTAAGCTGCCTTTTGATCAATCATATCTGGTGTAATGGTAGGAATATAACTAAAATTATCTGCTTCAGATGAAGCAATCACTTCCACTTCGACGTTGTCTAAAGCTTTTGCTGCTGCAATGGCTTTTTTTGACCAGACGCCGGTATTGACGTAGAGCGCTTTTTTATTTTGCGCCAAATTTAACGGCACCATTGAAAACTGTAGACTAGCACCACCTTGTAAAAATAAAACGTGGTAATTGTCGGGAATATTCATTAATTCTCGCAAACGTTTTTTGGCGTCTTTTAAAATTGCATCAAAAAGAGAGGAACGATGACTCAACTCCATCACGGACATGCCGCTACCTTGGTAATCCATCAATTCGGATTGGGCCTGCTTTAAAACGGATGTGGGCATTACGGCAGGACCGGCTGAAAAATTGTAAACAGTCATAACAATTCGCTCCTTTGAAAAAGTAATTTTAACTCTAATTGAGTTATCGCTTATTGTAACAGATGAATTTTAGCATTTAAAGATATTTTTCAGAAAATTGCAAATAAACAACGTATAAGTATTGGCGGATAACTGTAAAAGCAACGGGCAACAAGTGAACCTAATCACAAATAAGAGTTTGAAATAACGAAAAAAATTTTAACTTTTTTTCTAAAGTGTTTGACAGTTACTGCAAAACTTTCGTTGTTAATGTGTAAGGGCGCTACTTACAAAATAAATTGCTTAAAGCCGGCCGCAAAAGCAGACTACTACTAAAACTAGTTATTCTAAGGAGGAAACCAAATGAAAACACATGTTAGTACCAATTTAGCCGTTACATTTTTAGAACCCGGCAAAGAACGACTTACCAAACAAAAATTTAACAATAGTATTGAAAATCCTGTGGAAGCAGATGTTTTAACTTTTGGTCGTGCCTATAGCCAATTGTTACCAGCAGATGTTTCTTATAACAGTGTTATTGAAACAAAAGAAGTGGAATATACCGAGTAATAATTATTACGCAAAAAATGTCGTAAAACATCACGCAAGAATTTAAAGGAGGAAAACCAAATGAAAAAATTACATTTAACGTTTGTAAATAGTGAAGGAAAAAAACACAAAATGATTCCCCGTGTTGCAGATGAAAATTTAAGCGGGCAAACTGTTCGGCAAGTGATGGCAGATATCAGTGGGTTGCCGTTATTTGTCAAAAATGGTGTCACACTTTTTGTAGCACCGGCAAGTGCAAAATATGTTGAAACGATTGAAACAGAACTTTTCACTGAAGAAGTTTAAAGCCAGTTGATGAGAAAACTGTGGAAGTGAGAGATTATAAAAAGTGTCCTTCCACAGTTTTTTTTTGAAAAAAATAAGGAGAAGACTATGATTCCAACACCAGTGATTATTGATCTTAGTGAGTGGCAATTACCAGAGGCGATTGATTATAAAAAGCTCGCCCAAAATATTGATGGGGCGATTGTGCGGGTACAATATGGCTCGTTGCATCGTGATGTTCATTTTGAAACGCATCTTAAAAAGTTGCAAGAACACCAGATTCCAGTTGCAGTTTACGCATGGGTAAGAGGAACAAGTCTAGCGGATATGAAACAAGAAGCCAGAGATTTCTATCAGCGTGCTAAAAGATTTCAACCGGCTTTTTGGTGGTTAGATGTAGAAGAAAAATCTTATTATGATATGCGTAGTGGCTGTGAGAGTTATCGCCAAGAATTAAAACGTTTAGGTGCCAAAAAAGTAGGGGCCTATATCGCCAATCACTTGTATCGCCAGTTCAATCTTGCTGTCGAAAAATTTGATGCAATCTGGATTCCAGCCTATGGACAAAATAATGGGAGATATGAAGGGTTTAATCCAACTTGTACCAATCGTTATGATATTCATCAATATACTTCAAATGGACGTATTCCTGGTTATAAAGGGCCATTGGATTTGAATCGCTTAACCGCAGGCAAAGATTTTGCCACACTGTTTGGTAGTAAGAATCTTGAAGGTGAAAAGCCCAATAGTGTAGCTGGAAATTCAACTGCCGATGGGACAAAAGGAGGTCTAGCTAAAATGAAAACTATCACCTTAAATACAAGCGTGTATCTAAGAAAAAAAGCAGATACAAAAGGACAAGTGATTGCTTTAATGAAAAAAGGTGATCAGATAAAATTTGATGATATTATTTTAAACCAAGGTTATTTATGGGGTGTACAATCGCGAACAAAAGGGTCAAAAGGGTATGTCGCTTTAGGAAAAATAACAAGTTATGGCAAAATAAAATAAAAAATAAGACTTGGATTTAAAAATCCAAGTCTTATTTTTTGCTAGTATTCTAGCCATGATGACGTAAGGAATAACACTCTCCCCTACACGTTGACGGAAATCTTCCCCAAAATTTCCCTTATCTTTATTATAGTATAGGAAGACAATAAAGTTAAATAAAGTGACTTTCCTAAAAAAGATAAAATAATTGAGAGAAGTGAAATTATTTGTTATGATACTTACAATTAGTAAGTTTTAGATGGCTAAATTTTTCTCACTTATTCGTCGTTAAAATAAAAATCACAGAATATTTATAAAAAACGACTGCTAAAAGCTTTTTTATCGTGATTTTTATAAGCTTGTTAAACCTGTTAAGGAGGTAGCAAAATGAAGTATTTATATGACGCGGGAAGTAAAGGTGGTAAGAAGTTACTGCTTTTACACGGTACTGGTGGTGATGAAACATCATTGGTGGATATTGCCCGTTTTTTAGATGGTGGCTGTGAAATTCTATCTTTTCGAGGTGAAGTTAAAGAAGATGGAATGAATCGTTTTTTTAAACGGAATGGTTTAAATCAATTTGATTTAGAAAGCCTAGAAGAAGAAACTGATAACTTGTATGAAGAAATTAAGCGGGTGAGTGCAAAAAAAGATGTGCCGCTAAGTGATTGGGTTTTAGTCGGGTATTCCAATGGTGCCAATATTGCAGCGCACTTGTTATTAGAACGAGAAACTGAATTGACCCAAGGAATCTTTTTTCACCCGATGTCTCTGGGAGTACACAAGCAAAAATTCAGTTTAAAAGATAAACGTGTTTGGTTGTCTTTTGGGCAAGGAGATCCAATTGTTTCACCGGAATCTTTTAATGAATTAGCTGAAGCTTTTAGTAGTCGGAACGCAGATTTAACGATTAAACAGACAAATTATGGACACCAACTTGCTGCTGAAGAAGTGAATCAGGCTCGTAATTGGTTACATAATTTGCCATTGTAAAAATAAGAGACTGTCACTTAATGGTGGTGGTCTTTTTTTGCTACAGCATAATTGTCGTAATTTTCTGAATTATATTTTTGTATTTACTGAAATTTATTTGAAATTGTGCTAAAATAGCCAAAATATCAATTTCTTGTCGATGACAGGTGAATTTTGTACTTAGGGGTGTAGTGGATGGAAAAAGGATATCGTATTGCTGTTGTTGGTGCAACTGGTGCTGTCGGAACAAAAATGATTAAGATGTTAGCTGATACAACTTTACCAATTGCAAGTGTTAAACTTCTGGCTTCAAAACGTTCAGCTGGTAAAACCAGAGAATTCAAAGGGCAAACATTAACGATTGAAGAGTTAGTGCCAGATTCTTTTAACGACGTGGATATCGCACTATTTTCTGCTGGTGGCGGCATTTCAAAAGAGTTTGCCCCCGAAGCTGTGAAACGTGGTGCTGTAGTCGTGGACAATACCAGTTATTTTCGCATGAATGAAGAAGTGCCTTTAGTGGTACCAGAAGTCAATCGAGAAGCGTTAAAACAACATAAAGGAATTATTGCCAATCCGAATTGTTCTACTATTCAAATGATGGTGGCCTTAGAACCAATCCGTCAAGCTGTTGGCTTAAACCGTATCATTGTTTCGACCTATCAAGCTGTTTCTGGTGCTGGGGCAAAAGCAATTGAAGAGTTAAAACAAGAAGCGAAAGATTTACTGGCAGGAAAAGCTAAAACAGAATTAAATCCGCAAATTTTACCAGCAGGCAGTGATAAAAAACACTATCCAATCGCTTTTAATGCTTTACCACAAATTGATGTCTTTGCAGAAGATGATTATACTTACGAAGAGTGGAAAATGATCAATGAAACGCATAAAATTATGGCAGATGACGCGATTAAAGTGGCGGCAACTTGTGTCCGTATTCCCGTTGTGAGTGGACATTCTGAATCGATTTATATTGAAACCAATCAAGAACTAACACCCCAAGCGGTAAGAGAGTTATTGGCACAAGCTCCTGGTGTAATCGTACAAGATGATCCAAGCCAACAAATTTATCCCCAAGCGTTAAATAGTGTTGATCAAAAAGCTACTTTTGTCGGACGCATTCGTCGGGATTTAGATGTGAAAAATGGCCTTCACATGTGGGTAGTGTCTGATAATTTATTAAAAGGTGCGGCTTGGAATTCAGTCCAAATTGCCGAAACGTTACACGAAATGAATTTAGTTCGCGTTCCACAATAAAGTAAAGTAATTCTTGTCACAAGTTGTTAATCATACTTTTACGCAATTTATGTGTTTAAAAGATTAGATTAGCGACTTGTGGCTTTTTTAATTCGGTTAGAGACTTTAAGAAAGTTTTATTACAAAACGCTTCCAATATTATTTAGCAGTTTGCCCCGACTTTTTATAGCGTTATAGTGTATAATGGACAGTGGCTAGTTGGGCACAGAAAAGAAAATAACTATTTATATAGAAAAAAATTTTGAGAGGTGAATGTTTTTGAGTAACATCAAAATCATTCCACTTGGCGGCGTTCGTGAGAACGGCAAAAATATGTACATCGCCGAAGTGGAAGATGATATTTACGTATTAGATTGTGGGTTAAAATACCCTGAAAATGAATTATTAGGAATTGATACAGTTATTCCTGATTTTACTTATTTAGAAGAAAATGCCGAGCGCGTTGTTGGCGTCTTTTTAACGCACGGACACGCCGATGCAATTGGCGCATTGCCTTACTTTTTAGAAAAAGTGGATGTACCAGTCTTTGGAACGAAATTGACTATTGAGTTAGCCAAAATTGGGGTCCACAAAAATGAGGCGACAAAAAAATTCCGTGATTTTCATATTATCGATGAACATACTGAAATTGATTTTGGCACTACGACAGTCGGCTTTTTTAGAACGACGCACTCGATTCCTGATTCAGTCGGAATTACATTAAAGACTAAAGTCGGAAATATCGTTTATACGGGCGATTTCAAGTTTGACCAAGCGGCAGTGCCGATGTATCAAACAGACTTTGGACGTCTTGCTGAAATTGGCAAAGAAGGAGTATTGGCCCTTTTAAGTACTTCTAGTAATGCAGAAAATCCGGCACCAGTTGCTTCTGAACGCCAAATTGCAGATGAAGTATATGACACGATTAAATACTGGGAAGGACGCATCATTGTCGCGGGAGTTGCCAGCAACTTACAACGGGTCCAACAAGTTTTAAATGCCGCTTATCGTTGCAATCGTAAAGTTGTTTTAACAGGACAAGATTTCGGTCGTATTATTCGAACTGCGATGAAATTAAACAAATTGGAAGTTCCTGATGAAAACTTGTTTATTACCCAAAAAGAAATGAAAAACTATCCGCCAGAAGAAATTATCGTCTTAGAAACAGGTCGGATGGGTGAACCGATTAAATCATTGCAACGAATGGCAAATGGTTCTCATCGTACTTTGCGGATTCAAGAAGGGGACTTGGTGTATATCACTACCACGCCCACAACTGCAATGGAAACGACTGTGGCTAAAACAGAAGACATTGTCTTTCGTGCGGGTGGCACGGTTAAACAAATTTCAGATAATATGCGCGTTTCAGGGCATGCTAACCCAGATGATTTGCAACTGATGCTAAATCTTTTAAAACCCAAATATTTAATTCCAATTCAAGGGGAATATCGGCAACTTGCTGCCCACGCAGAACTTGCGCAATTAACAGGTATTCCATTGAAGAATATTTTTATCACTGCTCGTGGGGATATTTTGGAGTATAAAAAAGATCAAATGAGCCAAGCTGGTTCTGTTCCAGCGGAAAATGTCTTAATTGATGGAATTGGTGTGGGCGATATTGGAAATATCGTGTTGCGAGATCGCAAGATTTTATCAGAAGACGGTATTTTCATTGCGGTAGTTACCATTAATCGTCGGGAAAAGAAAATCGTATCTTCTCCTCAAATTACTTCCCGTGGTTTTGTTTATGTCAAAGCTAGCCGTGATTTGATTCGGGAAAGTGCGGAAATGGTCAGTGAGATTGTAGAAAAACATTTACAAGATGACGAGTTTGAATGGAGTAAACTAAAACAAGATATTCGTGATCGACTAAGCCGTTACTTGTTTGAACAAACAAAACGTCGTCCCGTTATTTTGCCGGTTATTATGGAATCGTCACAACGTCAAAAAAGAAAATAAATAAAAAGGTGTGTAGAAGTGGTCAACTTCAAAAGATAAGAAGAAATAAGAAGTGCTGCTCAAATTTTGCAAAACTTCGCTTTATTTAAGCAGAAGTTACTTTTAAAACACCGGCTATGCGTAAAGAAGGGTTGTGACATGATTTTTGTCACAATCCTTTTTAGCTGGAATAGATGCGTTAGTTTTCATAAGAAATCATCAAAGAAATTTACGCTTTAAGATTTTAGACTTTAGAAATTAGGTGTTTTTTTCAAAACATTTATTATTTTTTTTAAAAAACATATGAAATCTTTCTGAAAAACGATTATACTATTTTAGTGACACTTTTTGACGTTAAGCTTTGTTAACCAAAAAGTTTTATTTTTTTGTAGAAAGGAAGTTTTATATGCAGACATATCAAGAAGATAAGGTCGTTCAAAAAAATCGCTGGTGGATTTTGGTAGCTGTTTCGATGTTTACCTTTATGTCCACATTGGATGGTAGTATTGTCAATATTGCCTTGCCGACTATTTCAAAAGATATGCAAGTACCAATGAATCAATCAGAGTGGATTGTATCCATTTATTTAATGATGGTTTGTGCCTGTTTATTATTATTCGGTAAAATTGGCGATAGCTGGGGTAAAATTAAAATTTATCGGATTGGGACGCTAATTTTTGTGATTGGCTCTTTGCTGTGTGGTTTTAATCATTCTTTGACTTTCTTATTGTTTGCCCGCGTGATTCAAGCGCTAGGTGCGGCAATGACGATGGCAACAAATACAGGAATTATTACTGAAGTGTTCCCGATGAGTGAAAGAGGTCGGGCATTGGGGATGATTGGTGCTTTTGTTTCGCTGGGTTCTATTGCAGGCCCTGGTTTAGGTGGTTTGATTTTAGCGCATTTTTCATGGGCTTATATTTTTTGGATTAATGTACCAGTGGGAATTATTACCATGATTATTAGTGAAAAATTCTTACCAAAAGATATTACTTTAAGCGGTCAAAAAATTGACATGGGTGGTTTTGCTGCCGTTGCCGCTACAATAATGACCTTCTTTGGTGGTGTCTTTTTAGGACAAGAACATGGATTTTTAACCCCTATTCCTTTACTTTTATTTGTTTTGGCGATTATTAGTTTTGTTGTCTTTTTATATGTAGAAAAGAAAGTAAAATTGCCTTTGATTACATTTAGTATTTTCAAAAACAAAGTATTTACGATGAGTTTAATTACAGCGTTGTTAATTTTTTCTTCTAACTTCTTTGTTAACGTTGTGATTCCCTTTTACTTACAAAGTGCCCGTGGACTTTCACCAAGTTATGCTGGACTTTTAATGATGGTCTTTCCATTTTTAATGGTCATCGGCTCTCCTTTAAGTGGGTATCTAACGGATAAAGTTGGACCAGAAATTTTAGTTTTAGTCGGTTTAGGGATGTTATCTGTGACACAGCTGATGTATATGTTTATGCAAGCTGATTCACCTTTGTGGTATTACGTGATTGCAACTGCTATCATGGGGTTAGGGAATTCATTATTCCAATCACCTAATAACACGATGGTTATGAGTAGTGTCACCAAAGAAAATCTGGGCGTAGCTGGTAGTTTGAACTCTTTTGCCCGCAATTTAGGGATGGTTATCGGGATTTCACTGGCGACGACAATTTTATACGATGCCATGAGTTCTAAAATGGGCGAGCGCGTTACAACTTATATTGCCAATCGACCAGATGTCTTTATTTATGGAATGAAAATTACTTTTCTAGGTTCTTTTTTCCTATGTTTAGTGGCGCTATTTTTAACGCTTTATCGCGTGAAAAAACAAGGAGGCATCCGCAAACATGTCTAATGCAGTGGAAGAGTATTTAACTGAAAAAAATGTTCCTTTTGAAAGCTTTACTTTTGATGTAAGTGATGAAGAAAATGGCCGTGCTGAAGCGGAAAAACTACAGTTAGCTGTGACGACGATTTATAAGACGTTGGTTTTAAAAGGGAATAAAACAGGAACTGTCATTGCTTTAGTACCTTTAGATGGACGTTTGGATTATAAAAAAACGGCCAAAGCTTCAGGTAATCGTAAAGTTGGCTTTCCACCGATGGAATATGTCCTAGAAGCAACGGGTTATCCTCATGGTGCGAATACGCCAATCGGGATTTTCATGGCACATCCTGACTATGTCCAAGTCTTTGATACTAGCATTTTATCCCATGAAGAAGTGATTGTTTCTAGTGGTCAACTCGGCCACAGTGTAAAAGTTGCTGTGAAGGACTTACTAAGTTTAATTGAGCCAATTCAAGCTGATATTTTAGCAGTGTAATCTTTCATAAAAAAGCTATCTCTTTGCGCTTTTGTACTGACCTTAAAAAGTTAGATTTTTCGACTGACTTTTTGGGCACTACATTGAGCGTAAGGGATAGCTTTTTTAGTTACTATTTGCGGTCCGTAATGCATAAGAGTCTAGTAAAATGCGGGCCATAATGGAAAGGGGTAGGCGCGAGCGTACTTCGTAATCAGGGAAAAAAGAACCTTCTGATTTAAAACCGATAAACGGAATTTCAATGTATTCCATAATTGAAGAGTAGCGACTAGCAGTAAGTAAAACCGTCCCGATTTCTGCTTTATAACAATTTTTAGCGGCAACAACTAATTCTTCGGTCTCGCCGTTTAAAGAAACGAAGATCACAACATCGTCTTTGGTGAGTTTACGCGAAATATTGCGAATGATGTTGGGATCGGTATGGAGTTCACAATATTTATTTGTCAGTTGTAATTTGACCATCATTTCTTGGGCAATTAATTCAGAAAAACCACGAGCAAAAATCATAATCCGCTTTGCAGCGTGGATGCGCTGAATCGCATCTTCAATATTACCGATTTCAATCATATTAATGGTGCGGATCACTTCTTGCTCATTTTTTAAAATCGCCATTTTAATACCTTCGTCAATTTTGTCTAAATGGGAGAAATTGATGTTGGTATTTTCTTTTTCTTTTAAAGAATGTTTAAAAGCTGTAAAGCCCTCATAGCCTTTCTTTTTCATCGTGCGGACAATGGTTGCTGTAGAAACATTGGCTAATTCACTTAATTTGACGATGGAATAATGAGGAATGTTTGTTATATTTTTTTGAATGAAATCCCATAGATATTGTTCTGATTCGCTTAATTTTACCTCCATAATGATATCCTTTCTGAATGGTAGTTGTTATTATTGTAACTTTATCACAAAATAAAATGATGTAAAGCGCTTTTATAAAGTGAAAAGTTTTTCAGCTCTTTTTTTACTATTTGAAAACATTTACATAATTTTTTGGTACATAATGAAAAAGAAAGGAGGGGCAAGATGATTTATACATGTACTTTGAATCTAGCAATCGATTTATTTATTGAAACAGATAAAATGCAAGCGCATACGGTCAATCGTACCAATGACGATGACATTCAAGCTAACGGCAAAGGAGTTAATGTTTCATTAATTTTAAAACAATTAGGGATAGACAATACCGCACTTGGTTTTCAAGCGGGTTTTACCGGACAATACATCAACGATTTTTTAAAGGAAAAAGCAATCAGCACTCATTTTATTGAAGTTCCTGGTATGACACGCATCAACGTCTTTACCCAAGTGAATGAAACAGGAGAGGAATTTAAACTCGTTAATAAAGGACCCAAAATTCCGACAGAAAAAGTTACCGAATTTTTACACACGTTAGAAGAATTATTACAGTCCGGTGATTATTTATGTGTTTCTGGCAGCTTGCCACAAGGGGTTGCTCCTGAAATTTTAGTTTCAATTAGCCAAATTTGTAATGAAAAAAACGTCAATCTTATTATCGACAGCAGCTACAAAGAAGTTTTAAATTGCTTACCGTATAAACCTTTTTTACTAAAACCAAATGAAGAAGAATTAGCCGCTTGGTACGACGTAAAACTAAAAACTAAACAAGATTATCTTGTATATGCCAAACGTTTAATTGCAGACGGTGCACAAAATGTTTTACTTTCTTTAGGTGGTGACGGCGCGATTTTTATTAACAAAGAAATGGTTTTAGCCGGCAACTCCCCTAAAGGTAAAGTAGTCAATACAGCTTGTGCGGGGGACACATTATTAGGAACTTTTCTAGCTGGGGTTATTAATAAAAAACCGGTTGATAAAACGTTGAAAAAGGCGATTGCTGCTGGTAGTTCAACTGCTTTTCGTCAAGGATTAACGGATTTTTCTGATGTGGATCAGTTAGAAGCACAAATTAAAATTGAAACTATAGAAACTAGTAAAGAAGAAGTTTCAGCATAAAAAAGATAAAAAGAAATGAGGAGAGTAGAAAATGGCAAAATATCAAATTATTGCAGCAACAGGTTGTCCGACCGGTATTGCCCACACTTATATGGCCCAAGAAGCTTTAGAACAAGCGGCAAAACGCAAAGGAATCACGATTAAAGTAGAGACGCATGGTCAAGTCGGAGTCGAAAATGAGCTGTCTGCTGACGAAATTAAAAATGCCGATGCGGTGATTATTGCCGCTGATAAAGATGTTCATGCCGAACGTTTTGCTGGTAAGCGAATTATTGATGTTTCTGTAAGTAAAGGAATTAAAGAAGCGGATCAATTAATTGATGATGCCCTTAATGGCAAAGGAAAAGTTGCTGCTATCAGTGAAACTGTTTCAGAAGCACCAGTAGAGTCTGGTCAAATGAATTTGGGGCGGAGCATTTATAAGAACTTGATGAACGGTGTTTCCCACATGTTGCCATTTGTTGTCGCAGGTGGTGTTATTATTGCGGTATCTTTTGCAATTTGGGGCGTTTATTCTTTTGATCCAAATGATCCAACTTACAATGCGACGTCTGCTATGTTCAAATCAATTGGGGATGCGGCGATGGGAATGATGGTGCCGATTATGGCAGCTTATATCGCAGAAGGAATTGCCAAAAGACCGGGCCTAGTTGTCGGTTTTGTCGGTGGTTTACTAGCTAATTCTGGTGGTGCTGGTTTTCTAGGTGGGATTTTTGCCGGTTTCTTAGCAGGATACTTTGTCTTATTATTGCAACGCTTGTTAAAATTTTTACCAAAACAATTAGATGGACTAAAAGCAATTTTCTTATATCCAGTAATTGGTGTTGCTGTAGTGGGAACGATTATGGCGCTTTTAGCTGGTCCAATGAAGACTATTAATGAAGGAATGATGAGTTTCTTATCTGGTTTTGAAAATTCTTCACCATTAGTATTAGGGATTATCGTCGGTTGTATGTGTGCTTTTGACATGGGTGGTCCAGTTAATAAAGCAGCCTACGTAACGGGTACGGCACTTTTAGCGCAAGGTAATAGTAGTTTTATGGCAGGCGTTTCAGCTGCTTGTATCGCACCACCACTTATTACCGGGTTTGCGACATTGTTCTTTGGCAAATATTTTGAAACCAACGATCGTAATGCTGGGTTAGTTAACTTTATCTTAGGGTCAACCCATATTACAGAAGGCGCAATTCCTTTTGCCGCTAAAGACCCATTACGCGTATTGCCAACTATGATGTTAGGATCTTCGATTGCAGCTGTTTTGACCTATATGTTTGGTGTGCAAGTACCTGCGCCTCACGGTGGTTTCCTAGTATTACCAGTGGTAGATGGAAAATTACAATGGGTATTTGCCATCTTAGTTGGTTCCGTTGTTGGTGGCGTCATTCTTGGGTTAATACAAAAAAATCGTGTTAGTAAAGAAGCAACCAAAGAAACAACAACCAAAGTAGAAGTACAAGCTTAATAAAATGAGTTAAAAGTTGCAGGAGGAAAAAAACTGCTGCAACTTTTTTAAGAAAGGTGAAAACCATGAGTTTGATCAAAACAGATCACATTTTTTTAAAAGAAAATTTAGCTAACCAAGAAGAAGTAATGCACTTTTTAGCTGCCAAAGCAACAGCATTGGGACTTTCAAATGATGAAAATAAAGTATATGAAAAATTATTAGAACGAGAAGCTGAAGGTACTACGGGGATGATGGATGGTTTTGCGATTCCCCATGCAAAAGATGCAAGTATTAAAGAAGCTGATATTGTCATTGTTAGTTTAGCTAAGGCGGTGGATTGGCATAGTTTAGATGGTAGTCCCACGGAATTTATTATCGCATTATTTATTCCTGATTCTGAAGCAGGGACAACGCATTTGAAACTTTTATCCAATGTCGCGCGTCTTTTAATGCATCAAGAGGTGACAAAAGGTTTAAAAGAAGCCACTACACCAGCAGCAATTGCAGCATTATTAAATAGTAAATTAACAGAAAATTAAGGAGAGTTTTCATGACAACCGAAGCAAAAAAAGCCTATATCAAACAATTAAGTGACAAAAACGGTGTGATTTCCGCACTAGCTATTGACCAACGGGGCGCTTTAAAGAA
>NZ_JXKG01000018.1 GCF_001885735.1 Enterococcus canintestini
TACTTTATTGACATCTATCCATTGTAAATGGTGCTGCAAATTGTATTCAGGAACTTTAGGTAGCGTGTAATAACCGCCAATGTAATTGTGTCCTTTTTTCGTTAAATAATGAAATGAATTCTTACCAATCCTAGACGATTTTATAAGCTCGTTATCTCTAAGAAATCGTAAGGCATCTTCAACAGCTCTTTTGGAAGCAATCGTTTCAATAGAAAAGAAATCGAATAATTGTTGGTTTAAGACTACTCTTAATTCATGAAGTAAACATAAAATGATTAAACTAGTTTTGTTACTTGATTTATAATCTAAATAGTAATTGTAAAGCAATGCTTTCAAAATATCACCGCACTCCTAAAAAGGTACAAATAGGCATTGCCTATTTGTTTCATTGAAAAAGAGTTTCTTAAACAACGTGTAGAAACTCTTTTTCGACTCTTAAGTCCTCCAAGTTTGAGGATTTAGGAGATTGTTGCTCTGAGCGATAGCCCCTTCAAGGTTTGGTGAAGGGGCGTCTATCGCAAGGGGTAGTTGTTCATCTTTTGACCTTCATCTTTTGAACTTATCTCTTGAACTTAATTATTATTATCCTTACTTCTATCTCATATATTTTTCTCTATTCTGTTTGTCCTCGGCGCTTGGTATTTTTTTCGTAGTTGTAAAATTCCTGACCATTTTCGCTTATAAGGGGTTTTAACCCACGTTGAGCGAAAATGGTCAGGAATTTTACAGGCGGAGAAACCCTTTAATACCAAGCGCCGAGGACACATCACTAAAATATCAAAACCACGGTATAACCACGGCGTAACCACGGTATAACCACGGATTTATGCACATCATTTATTTTCATTTGATTTATTCTTTTGCAGCCAATTGAGTGCGTTTCGTACGTAAACCGTTTGTGGCGGCTCGTCTACATTCTTGGCAGTACGTGACACAATGAACTCACCTGTACGCAACGCTTTAATCGCATTTGGGTTAATTTTGAAGCGGTCGACGTTTCGTTTTGTTCCACGTTCGCCTGTCCAATCAGCTTTTCCGACATCAGAATATCCTTCTTCTTGTTCAATCATGCTCGTTACCTCAATGTCTTCATAGGTACCCATTGTGTTACTCCAATACTCTGCTTCGCCAGTCTCATTCGTCTTTCCAATAATCAATGTATTTACATTTCCGACAAGCTGCTCTTGTAATTTATCGCCCAGTTTGGCAATATCTGCCATGGTTTGTGGGGAAAAAATGGCGTGGACACCTGCACCACGGCCTTTGTTTACCATGTCGATAAACGCTTCGTTTAAGTAAGAAGCGGGCTCATCAAAGAGTACCAGTATGCCTTTACTTTGGTTTTTTCGATACATTTCTGACGCAAAATAATTGACGTCCCCCACAAGCATTTGTGCTAATGTACGAATGTATTCTTTGTAAATCAATCCATTTAATGAGACATAAACAATCTCATTTTGACGAGCGATTTCTTGAATATCTAGTTTGTTTTCTGCGCCTTTTGTATCAAATAGTTCCCCCAATTTGCTATCAAGTAACATGTTTAAATTGGTCTGTAATGCTTCGGAAGTAGCGTACAAATAAAACGGAGAGTCTTTGTGTTCATAGCGAATAAACAATCGTTCAAACAATTTCCGCTTGACGTTCTCTCCTGTTTCCTCATTTTTTGGTAGGTACTTAAGATTCCTTTTGAGTAACAGATAATACGAATCTAAATCCAATGTTTCACGATTAAGAACAATCGTTTCTGTCTCTGGTTGTGTGTCTCCTTGTTGGAAAATGTTTCTAAATTTACTATCTTTTACTTGCGATTTTTTCACTTCTTCTTGGTTCTCATTCTCCGTTTGAACGCCTGAATCATCAAGTATTTGTGTTACTTCTTTTGCTGCTTTTTTCTTTGGACGCTCACTTTTTTTCTCTACCTCAATCTCAAATAACTTGGGATTATTGGGTAAGATAGCGTCCGCAAACAAGTGCAGAACGTTTCTAGGAAGCAAGAATTTTTGCACAAAAGGCAAACTTCTTTCGATACCTGTGGTTGTTTCGGTGTCACCTGATAGGTGGACATCAGCACCTTTAAACTCGTCTAATAATTGAATAGTGACTTGCAAAAGAGCTTTTGCGGCGCCTGAATAAAAGACGCTCTCTGTCTCTGCTAAGGTAACCAGCTTATCTCGAATCGATATGTCATTCCCATGTTCTACTGGGTTGTATCGCATATCCCCATCATCTGTAAACGCTCGTACTTCTTTATCGTAATAGCCAGCAATCGCTTGCATGGCTTCCAATGTATCTCGTGCGCCTTTACCATCAATCAGTATTGCTGGCATATTGAATTTAGCAGCATATTGAACGAATAATTGAAGCAAAACAGTCTTCCCTGAACCAGTGGTTGCTGGGATTAACGCATGTTGATTGAACTCGTCAAAGTCCATGATATATGGCAGCCCAAACTCACTTGTCCCTATAAGAAATTGTTTTTTTAGTTGTTCATACAACGCAAAGTCCATGGTTTCAATGGCAGTTTCATACGCACGTTCATGTTCTTCTGTATATCGTTGCGATTCTTTAAACTTCTCTTTCTTTCGTTTCTTGTAGTCTTTGGATTGTAGAATTTGCTTGCGCTCATCTTCTTTTGACACGACTTTCCGCTTGGCGATAAATGCTGAAAATGAAACAAAGATACTGCCCATGCCACACCCACCAAGCACTAATGCGACGATTGTTTCCCAGCTAAATTGTAGGCTCGTGTGTAACAAATTAAGTGGAAAAAAGAGATAGGCGGAAAAGTAGCCACGTGGAATCCATAAAGTAAAACTAAGTAGATTAAGGACAAAAAAGAGAAAGGCTAGGCTAAAAAAAAGAGAGCTTCCACGCTTTAGGAAGCTCTCATAATCCATATCATAGACATGGGCTGCTTTCTCTTTCTTATCAATCGTTTGTACCACTAACAAAGGAATAACGCCCGCAAATGAAAAGGGATAAAGCAACACCCCGACAAAACAAAAGGCAAGGAGTAGTTGCTGGTATTTTGTCCGTTGTGGAGGTTGGTTGGTTCCTTTTGAAGGATTTTTTGACTGAAACAGTCCATTAAAAAAATTATTTTCTTGCACGAGCTCGTCTCATTCCTTTCGTTGGATTTTTTGCAGAAGGTGGGGCTGGCTTAGTTTTAATGGTTCGACGACCAGCTGTCCCGTTCTTTGCTTTTTTTACTTTTACAGGTGGTGCATTTCGTTTGGCCATGCGTGTAATCGGTGGCACAACGGTTGTCGTCGGACGACTTTCTGTTGCTTGAACTTTCGGTGATGGTTGGTCAATGACTTGTTGAACAGCTTGCATTTTTTGACGAACAGGTGCTTTATATCGCAATGGACTGCCCCCCGTTCCGTTTAAGGAGCGTCCTCTTGATTGGCTGTTGGTTTTAGGTGTAATCGTTGTATTGGCAGGTTTTTGCCCAATCGTTCGGTGTTGGCTACGGGCGACTGACCGATTGTTTGTCGCTTGCCGCTGTTTGGTTCCCGTCTGTGCAGCTTCTGTCTTAGCCAGCGCTTGTTTTTGCCCTTGACGACGTGTCGCTGAACGTTGACCGTCGACGCTTCCTTTTCGTGATTGTCCTATCCGTCGGTTGTTTTGAAGGATTTGTGTCCCTTGTTGTTTCTCTCTTGGGTCGGATTTTCCGTCTGCTAACGGGGTTCCTTTCCTCAAGTTTTGATTGGCTGCCACAAGTGCCGCTGCTGTTTGCAAATTCTCCTTGTCGTAGGCTTTGCGCTGACGTTGACGAGCAAGCTGTTGTTGTTCCTTCGATTCTTGCTGGCGTCCTTTTTCGTGTAGATTTTGCAGATTCTGTTGCACTTTTTCCACACTGTTAGGGGCTTTGTGCTGTGCTTTTGGTTTTAACTCACGTCGTAAGGCACTGCGCTTGGCTTCTCGTTCTTTCACGGGTTTTTGTTTCAATCCAAGCTCTTGTTTTCCTCGTTTTTTCGCTTCTTCTTGGCGTTTTCTCAGTGCGGCTTTTCGTTCTTCTTTGGCTTGTTTGCGGTGTTCTTTGTTGGCTGCCTTCTGTTCTTTTGCAGCTTCACGCATTTTCTTTTCGGTACTAAATGGGTGGGTTGCAAACGCCATTGCGTCGGCTAAAGAGACCCTTCCAGTAAACAGACTACCTAAGAATTTACGGAAGATATACAAACCTAATGGCGTCAACAAGTAAATTAAAATCGTTAAGATTTTTTGCCATGGATTATCAACCGCGTTACTTAATTGAAACCCTAAAGACAGAAACGTAGCAAAGAAGATACAGGCAAAGCCAGTCATAGCTTTCATAAAAATGGTCATGCCAAATGCTTTGAAATAATTCACAAAGACATTGATTCCTATCATGAATAATCCAACTAAAAGAAGAATTGGTAAAAGCGGTAATAAGAATATCTGTAAAACCGCTATGACGAGACGAACAAAGCAAAGGACAAAATACACAATCGTTTGAATCAAATTCACGACAATGTAAAACAGTCCGTAGAAAGTATTATCCAAGTTCTTGTAATACTGAACGTTTCGATTCTTAAGCTCTTCTGCTTCATATTTTGTGATGTCTTCATGAAGTTTAATATTCTCATCATTGGTCACATCATTATCCAGTAAAATGTTGATACGGTCGTATTCCGAGTCTTTGTATTCGACTTGTTTTTTACGAATGGTTTCAGGATTAGACGTACCATAATTCATCAGTAAATAAGGTTCATAGACATTGGTGTAAAATACACGAGAAGCAATCAACTCTCCTGCGCTTTTCATGCGGTCATTAACGTTCCCATCTTTACTTTCTGGGACACTTTCACCATTTAATACGGGATTGACTTTTACAAATGCCGCTTCAATTTGTTTGTCTGCGTCAAACATTTGGTTGAACAACGAATCGGACGTGTTGGCGTCTTTGCAAACGGAAAGACCTGTAAAGATAAGGATTGTCATTAGAAAGACACGTAGCGCTTGGCGAAATCGCTGCTCACCAATGAATTTAATTCCCATAATTAACGTAACAAACCCAATTCCTATCGTTCCAGCAATACTCAACATGTTTCCTGCGATATTGGAGGTCAATTGTTGAATAGGTTGTTTAATCGGTGTGACAACGTCCATACTAAAAAGAAACTTGACCATTTCAGCATTGAATTGACCAAGTCCTTTAACACCAGACCATGTAAAATTCTTTAATATAGCAGAGGCATTGGTAATTGCTTCACTTATTCCAGATAAACTTTCTTTGGGTTTATCTTGGGTCATTAATTCAAACGAATTATCCTTGTAATTCTCGTAAATGGTATCTACGTCTGTGGTAGGTTCTCTGATAATAACCTTATTTTCATCGGGTTCTGGTGCCGCAAACACGGGCGTAGATTGTGTAAACATAAAAAAACAGCCTACAAAAAGTAGGACTGTCAATAATAGTGATTTCTTTTTCAAAGGATCACCTCATTATTTCTGGTTTATTTTGGTTAAGGACACGTCTTTTTCACCATTTTTTGCTGTTATACTGCCGTTTTTTTCTTTTACGTCTGTTAAAATTGTTGTACTAATTCCTTCTAAAGTAATAGTTAACTTTTTATCTTTTTCGTCATACTTGTAACTACCACCATAGCTAGAACTATTTTCTGTTACGTTTATTTGATTATCATCATAAAAGGTCAATTTAGTTGATACTCCAAATCCTTCGCCTTCCCATTCTCCACCATCAGCAGTCAATGTATCTTTAATAGAGTTTCCTCCACAACCAGTTAAAAGCAAGATACCTACAAATCCAATAATCCAAAGAAGTATTTTTTTCATATGAATCCCCCTAATTAAAATAGTTTTACGATATAATAAAGTGTCGCCTTATCCGACAGTCTTGCGACTGGAAGGAGGTGTATACCATGTTTCAAGAATTTCTTTGCCCCCTTCTTGTCGGCATATTCATTGCCTTATTCGAGTATTGGCTGAATAAGCGAAACAAGAAGTAAAACATGTAAAGAGGCGACATCAGCCCACAGAAAAACCCCTAGAGAATCCGACCTCTCTAGGGGTTTCGTGTACACCATGTTCCTTCTTTGCACCCCTAGTATACCACAATTTTCTTGTTATTTCTAGGAACTTTGTTCTAATGCAAGCGCCACTTGGGTCGCTTCGTCTTCTTTATTGGTAGAAGAAATCGCAAGTAACCAGCTATCAAATAACACATCAATGGCAATCGGTTGATTTCGTCCTCTGTGGTCTTGGAAAAGACACGTCCCTGATTTTAGTTCATTCATTAGCTGAACGTTGGCGCTATTAGGTTCCATACCAAAGAAGTGTAACACTTTTTCTTGTGCTTCTTTTTGATTTGGACGAAAGGCAAACTTATACGATAACAATTCCTTCTTGTCTTCTCTATCATAATCCATAAACGCTTGAGTGACAAGGTATATATCTGTCATGTTCGCACGTCCCTTCCGTAAACTATCTTCAATTAAGAATCGTCCTTGAGCGGTATCTTCAAAGCCTTTGGCTTCATCAAAAATAATCGCTGCGTCTTCGTTTTTGTCCGTGGAGAAAATGTATGTCATTTTCATTATGACTTCCATAATGGACATGCCAGCGATTTGTTCATTATTTAGATTTTTTGCCTCTATTTCTTCCTGTGTGGGGATTTGTAATCCTTGGGTACCCAATACATTGATTTGATTTTCAAAGCGAATCGGTTCGCTATAATCGTTTCCTAAAAGGATTTTGCCTAACCCTACATTATAGCCTGAAATTAATTTGGCTAGTTTTGGGTCTTTTTCTCGAATGACCTCAATCACCTTCGTTAAGTGTTTCTTTCCTTTGCCACTCATAACTGTTTCTACCGCTTCTAAAATCAACGTTTTCTTATCACTGGAGGTATGGCTGTCCGTGTTGACTTCTCCAAAATTTTCCAAAACGTTGCGGGCAGTTTGAATCGCTTGTTCTCTTGGTAAAAACAATAATGGGTCAAGCATTCCTCGATATTTTTCCTCATTCGATAAAGAAATGAAATTAATTCGCTCAAACAACGCTTTAAATTCAGGAATGTAGCCAAATTTTTCTAATGCTTTTCGGAAAAAAACTTCCGTTTCATTTTTTGGGTCAACGTAAAGGATTTTTTGTCCTAAAAAAGTGAGCCACAAGAAAATATATTTCACCAATACAGATTTTCCCTGACCCGGCGGACCGATAATCAACGTATTTCCGTTAGTATGTTGGGCGCCTTCAATGGCTCGTTTCGTTAAATTCGGAAAAAACCAAATGATTTTACTCGATAACGATAACGCATGTTGAACGGATTTAAACTTCTTCGCTGTAATCACTCGACCAAGTGGCATACCATAGCGATTCCCCACCTCTTTTTCAAGGTCAAGTCCAAAATCAGCCACATAGCCTGTGGTAACCACTTGTTCATAGCTCTTAAATTTGCTGACACTCCCGATTAAGCATTGATTGAAAAGGGTCAGTTGGTCAACAAGTGGACGATAGACCTTGTAAGCTGTACCATCAAGAACAAATTCTACTTCTTTGATTCGTTCTTCTAGCTCTTTTTTGCTTTCTGCCGCTAATACAAACGTAATTGTCATGCGACACAAGCGACGTTCTTTGCTTTTTAATCGCTCATTAAGGTCTCTCAACCGTTCTTCCCCGAACAATACGACCTCATCATCATCTAAAATGCCGTCAACGGTTTCTTGGTCTTTGTCCTGTTCAAAAATTCGCTTTCTCATTTTATGCACGTGTCGACGGTCTTTATCCTCATGGTCAAATGTCACTCGTACATGTGTTTCAATCGGCGAAGACAAGCTATCCTGTAAATTTTGAACAAATGCGCTCCCAAACATACTGGTAGGAACGTCCGTTAATGTTAGAAAAGATAGATAATGTGTCTTCCCTAACTGTTCGACGGTTAGATAACCACTATGATTTTCAATCACCCCTTCGGTCATTTCTTCTACAAGTAATTCACGTTGTGGTAAGCGTGTATTTGCACGGTGGAAGAAATAATAAAAAAGACGACCCATTGTTTTTGTATCTAAACGTTCTATTTGTTTGTAATTCGCTAAGTCATTGTATAATTGTTTTTCTGCTTTGCGAAACGTTGATAAAAGGACACTTCTTGGCACTTTTTGTCCTGTCAAACGGTGAATCAATCGTCCACACATATCTTTAAACAATTCAACGTATTCTAAAGGGTTGGCTACTTGAATAGGTGTGGTAAAACGGACAAATAAATACGTGTTGTACTGGTTCATTTGTACTTCGTCCTGCAAAATTTCTCCTGCTTGTCGAAAATAAGTTTCCCCAAGGTCTGAAAAACTTCCTCGTACGAGTTTGTCAATGGTTTCTTCTACATGGTCTTCTAAGTCAAAGTATTCAGGAATATTCATTAAATGATATTCGTAATTGTCATGTTCAAATAATCCCTCCCCATCTTCAATGTACTCCTTAAAAAAATCTAAATCATTTAAAGGGAAAACTTGGTGGGCGATTTTGTAGCCTACCCAAACTTCTTGCGTTTCTGTAAAAACAAAGTTCTCTGTCATTGCTTCCACTGGAAAAGCTAATCGAGGTTCTTTCTTTTTTAGTGCCACCCCATCACCTCATTTCTTTTTGACTTGGTAGGTGACTTTTTCATGAAAAAAAGGTACGAACAACTCATGCTCGTACCGCTTTTTTTTCTGTAGAACGTAACTTCCTCGTCCTAGAATGTAATCAATAAAATTCTTGTTGTCCCATTTCAATGAAAAGAGCGTCCAAACAAGGACGCCCACGCTTGCAATCACGATTAACCAATAATTTGTAAAAAGGGATTGGATAAAGGACACCTTAGCAATAAAGCCTAATAACCAAATCAGCAAGGTTAGAAAGATAAACACACCACCTACAACGATATGTTCCAACCGTATGCCATTAGGTGCTAAAGGGATTGCATAGCCCTTTATGGAATAAATCTTGATAGGCTGCTTAAATTCTCTTGTATAGTTGTACTCCATACATTGACCATTCCTTTCGGTGGTAGAATAACACCTGCACTAGGGTTAAACACCTTATCCTTAATCCAATTCCCTATTTTTTCTGCATCAGACAACATTAAAATCAAAGCAATTAACACCAACACGCCTAGAACTGTACAAATCGTACGGGCGAATCCTTGTGTCACAAGTCCTACCACAATCAAAAATAAGGCAACAATCGCCAACAAAATAATCACTTGTCCTGATAAATTATCCCAAATGGGTTTTAAATCAAACATAGTTTCACTCTCCATTCATTTTCGTTACATAATAACTTTCTTTGGTGGGTTTAATTTCTAACGTAAAATTAGACGTTAATGGGTTACTTTCATCAAAAGCGAACGTGTAAACGCCTTGAACATAGTAATTGCCATTGTCTGTTTTTAGCACTTTTTTTGGTTCAACTTTCACTAGTGTTGCCTTTCCTAACCCTTGAACATTGGCAATTAACGCTAGTTTTTCATCATTGGTCACATACAACTCAAAAAATCGTTGCGTAAACTCAGTGACTTTGTTTTTTTCTTCGTCTTTCACGTCACTTCCCTTTGGTGTAAAACGATTTTCTTGGTAGATACTCGTGTTTTTTTCTTCTGTTGTCGCAAGATTCGTAAATGAGGGGCGGTCAATCAGTTTCATTTCTTGCCCTTCATAGCTCACTGGAAGAATCACTTGTACTTGCTGCCACGTATCACCTTCTGTAAAACGAACATCATAATATAAACGATACAGGGCTTCTTTTTCGCCAATCGTGTCCATCTTAATAAAACGAACGTTCCGAGCGATTCGGTCAACACTTGTCGTGCTAAAGCCTAAATCATTAGGATTCAAACCTGTTGCCAAAAAAGGTGCCAGCTGTTCTTCCCAATACTTTTTCCCATTATCTTTGTGAGAAATCGTAAATAATCGGTCAGCTAACTTCATGCCCTCATAGCGCAATTGTTCGGTGTCCTTTAAGGCATTGTTGACGTTTGTTACCAACTCCTCTTTATTCACTTGCTTACTCATAGCAATTCTTGACAAGGTATCTACTCGACCAAAGGTCATTAAAACGACCACACACATCACCAAAAAGAAGCTAAAAAACATGAACGATACGACACTTTGTGCGGTTCGTGGCGCAAAGCGTATCGTTCGTGTACTTGGGTCTGGCTTTTTTTTTCGTTGAAACAATGCCACCCCTTTATTTTTTGACTGCCCTTTTTTTGCAACCTTTTTTTTACTCGTCACTGTTTGCGGATTGAATACGGGTTTTCGTTCAGTCATTTTCAAGAATTCCGTAGCGTTGAATCAGTACCGTTGGGACTTTATTTTCCACCACGACTTCATTCACCACGACGCTTGCCCCTTCTAAAAAAGCTAAGGCTTCTTTATATGCCCCTTTTGTCGTGTGAATGTGTTGGTGAATTTCTTCATAAAACAACCGAGCGCCTGCTTGGTACGCTTTGTTATGAATCCGCCACAAAACAAAAAGCGCTGCTTGAATCGCTGGACGTTGGTACGCATAGGTCGTTGCGATTGTTTCTTTCGGTTGTTCTCGTCGTTCTGACTGATTTATTTCTTCGTGCAATAGAACTCACTCCTTCGTATAGATTATTATTCTAGTAATTGTTGTATCTTCTCTGTGTCTGTCCCTGCGTATCTGCCTTTTGGCGTTACAATGGTCGGAACAGTTTCTAACTGATACTTGGCAATGTACCCTTTATTTTTTGGTTGATTTAAATTAATAAACAACAGATTATCATTGGCTAAATTTTCCTTGTACAATTCGGGGAAAATCTTTTGACAATCGGAACAATCATCTTTGTAGAATACAAGCGCCCGTTCTTCATTTGTGGCAATCGTTACAACGCTTCGGTCAAGTTCTTGTCGCTGAATGGCTTGATTTGTCTGTATTGTAGAAACCACAAGCCAAAAAATTCCTAGCAGAAAACAAGTGCCTATTCCTAAAAGAAAATGAACCCTTCTACCTTTAAGGAACATGGATTTCACCTAAATTCTTAACAGAAGTAAATTGTTTGGCTGTAGGGTCAAACGATACTTTATACATAAAGGTGCCTTTTTGAGCGTTGCTACCAGCAATAGTTACGGAATATTCAACCATGACTAACGCTTTGATTTCCTGCTTTTCAGACGCCATTAAATAGATTTCTGGCTCTCTTTCTAAACGTGAAACAGTTGTGACAGAAGGGGTGATTGTATCTGCGTCTTTTGGGAAAAGCCCATTTAATGCTTGTTGGTTCGCAAATGTGCTAGCTTGTTCCTTTCTTGCTTTGACACTTTCTTTTTCACGGTCTGAATGATAGTCAAAAACAGCTGAAAACAGGTGACTGGTGGCAGTAATCAGTCCTTCGTTGTTTGTTTCTTTTGGTGCGGTTTCTGTTTGCTTAGAAAATTTTTCTAAACGTTGTTCATTCTCAACAAGCGTTTCTTTTTGCTTAGCTAACTCTTGTTGGTACCGTTGAATTTCCCTTCCCTGTTCTTGCCTTTCAGACACAAACCAAAAGCCACCTAAAACAAGTATGACCAACAATACGGGACATAGAATTTTGCTAATAAAATCATAGTTGCCCATAGACACTATCCTCCTTTTCCTTGAATGAATTCCGTTTGTGCGACAGTTTCTTTGTTAATCACTCGCCAAGAACGTGTCCCAGAACCACTACTTACGACATTGGTTTCACTAACCAACATACTACCGTCTGGATTGACATATTCCACTACTGCAATATGTCCATAAGGGGGCGTAGACCCAGCTAAACCGCCATAGAAACTAGCAGCCCAACCAACAGTAGGCTTCCCTTTTACAACGGTGTACCCTTTTGTTCGTGCCGTAGCTCCCCAAGAACCACCATTCCCACCGTCACCTGAAAACCACTCAATTGGGCGTCCAATTTGTGCCATTCGATTAAAAGCACCCCACGTGCATTGTCCAAATGGATAACTGTTTCCTGCATAATTTTTATTATCGGGTGGTGGCAGGGTTAATTTCCCTTTATATTCCGCTGGAACATCTAATGTTGGTGCGGAATTTTCTCCCGTGACCTGTTCCGACGTATCAGAAACCACAACACAATTACTAGATTGACCGTTTGCTTGTTCTCCGTTGTTCTTAGGTAGGTTATCAAGAATACTAGGTATTTCGTCTCTTTTCTTGTAGGGTGCAGCTCCGTATTTTTGAATCGCTTCTTGGTCTAACCATTGAAACTTTCTACCTAAATTGTTGTAGGTTGTTGTTAGTTTCATAAGATAGGTTGGGTCAGTCGCCCAACCACCCTGATAAATAGCCGTGAGCGTTCCTAAGCCATCAGTATTATTGATAGCTCCTGTGTAAAGACTTTGGTGTGCCATAAACTCCGCTTTGCCGACAATGCCTGCATTATAATCTTTAAACCACGTGTAAGCACCGCCTGTGTTATCACCGACGTTTGTTCCCGCTTTTGTTCCTGTAATGTCAACAGAATCACGTCCAAATGTAGCCAAAGTGAGTGGAAAATCATTAATTTTAGACGTTTTTACCCCGCCCATGTTGTGTGCTTGCCAAAATGACGTTCCCGAAGGATTCGTAAAGTTAAAGCCATTTTCTACCATGGTTTGCGCAATGCTGGCAGACGGTAAAAAGCCGCCTGCTTTCCACGAAAGAATGTAGGCGTCTTTATGACTTTTTACAAATTCATCAATCGATTGTGGAACAGTGGTTCCGTCAGCTGGGTTGTCCATACTAGGTGTAATACAATCTGAGTTATTACTCATTGACCCCCCACTAATCATTAATATGGTCAAAAAGACACTACCTACTAACAAGAAAAAGGGGAGTAAAAAAAGAAAACAGCCACAGACGAGTTTTTTCTTAATCATGCAACCGCCTCACTTAAAAAGCATTGTTAAAAATATTCCTACAGCTGTTGAAGCACTTAGAACGGTGAGTGAAAAAACGAAAAAAAATCTCTTTTTTGTGTAATCTTTATTGAGTAAACGATAAAAAAAGAATGCTGCTAAAACACACAGCACCATAGCAACTAAAACTAACACGTTAACTCCCCCTTTTCTTTAATCATTGTTCATTGATTGACGTTTTTTAAAGAAGACAAAACCAGATACTAGTGATAAGATACCGCCTGCGGTAGATAAAAAGACATTCATTTCTTCCCCTGTTTTTGGCAATACTTTTAACTTCCCATCATTCCCTTTTACTTCAACGTTTCCACTAGGCAACACTTTAAAATCTGATTGAATGGGTTTCAATCCCTCTTCTGTTTGTTTTAGTGGTGTACCATCAAGAACGGCAACAATTGATTCCCCGTTTGCCGTTGTAATAGGTGTGTTGGGTGTTGGTACATGGGTGATTTCATTGACATTACTCGTTTCAATGGGTACGGTTGGCTGCTGACTAGTATTCCCACCATGACTAATTTCTCCGTTTGGTGTCACAACGACATCTACTGGTTTGTCAGGCTGTGTGGGTTTCGCTGGTTTTTCAGGCTCCGTTGGTTTACTTGGTTCTACTGGCTTTTCAGGTTCAACAGGTTTACTTGGTTCCGTTGGTTTTTCGGGTTCACTCGGCTCTGTTGGCGTTGTTGGCTCTGTTGGGTCAACAGGTTTTTCAGGTTCACTTGGTTCTGTCGGCTCTGTAGGTTCTGTTGGTTCCACTGGTTCCGTCGGGTCTGTTGGTGTGACAGGTGGTTCAACGGGGTCAACAGGTGGGTCGACAGGCGTTGTTGGTTCCGTCGGGTCAACGGGCGTACTAGGGTCTGTTGGCACTTCAATTGGTGGCGTACTTGAATCAGTAGGGACTAATTCGTCTGCAAATACTGTGGTTCCAACTGAACCGAATAAAAGGGTTGCACTAAATAAACTGGTTAAAATCATTTTTTTCATGAAAATTCCTCCTAAAATTTTGGGTTTATTGATTGATTTCAAAAGGTTCTTCTTTGGGTACTGTCATTACTCTGTATTGTTTCTCTTCTTCCTTAATTGAAAATGTCACTTTCTGAGTAGTTGTTTTTTCTTGGTTATTTTGTAGGTTAATCACGTAAGAAACCTGCCAAGTCGACCCATCACGTTTGACTTCCCAAGGCAAAATACTTTTGATTTTTTCTTCTGTTCCTCGAAACTCTTTCAATGTTTCTTTGTCAACAAAACGCTTGATTTTCTCTTGTACTTTGTCATCTTCTTTTGTTCCTGTGTAATAATTAGATAAAAAGAAGCGGCTGAATGTATCAATTTTGGCTTGTTGTTGGACTTGTTTTTCCAAGTTGTTCAATTGTTCGCTCACTTCACTTGGAATCTTAGGCTCTGATTGAACAGATTTTCCAAGATAAAATCCCCCCAGTAGTAAAAAAAATAGAAACATGACTTTAAGAAACGTCGCAAATTTGACAATCATTCTTCCCCTTGTGTAAGGAGCTTGAACAATCAGTTCCTGACTAGCCGTTTTTTGTTTGGTGTTTGTTCCTGTTTTCCTTCTTTTTGTTCCTTGTGTTCGCTTATCTTTAGGTAAACTTTTTTCAAATAATGCAAGAAATGCTCTTGCGTCTTCAGAATCAACCTCCTCATTATCCCGTACAGGTGCTTGAATGGCTTCGACAATCGTTTGACCCTCTACAGGCAATGTTAATGTCGCTTCAAGCGTCGCTAAATCTTGGTTTTTCTCGTTATAAATACAATAATCAATCACTACTTGTTGATGGATTGCCAAAAGCTCTCGACTGGTCTCTTCTAATAACGGAATTCCTTGTACCAAAGGAAGCCGTTGTTTCATTGGTAAATCAACGACTGACCGATTTTGTTCCTCCGTTGAAAATTCAATCCACATGTTTATCACCCTTCCACAGGTGCAAGTTCTTCAACATAAACCACTTTTAACGGTTTATTGCTCGAAAATTTAATACGATACTCGGTGTCTTGTAGTGATAAAATAAAGCCGTCTTCTATCCCTTCTACAAAGTACGTATACTCATTGGCTTTCACATGAAAATGATTTTGAATGGCTCTATTTTGCTGCATTTCTACCCACTTAGGAAAACTGGCAAGCTGGTAACCCCCAACGCCACCTACAACAAGTAGAAAGATTCCTGATAAAATAATCATTCGATTTCCTCCTTTGTATTCGTTTATTTTGAATTGAAAATACGTTCGTACTCTGCTTTTGTAATTGGTGTTTCAATGTAAAAAACAGGTGCGTCGTAATTCCCACTTGGTGAGTGAAGATAAGTGGTTCTTTGCGTGTCTACTTTTAGCGTGAACGTCCGCTGATTTTTTAAAATTTTGAGCGAACTAATTTCATGAATGTTTCGCTTTGTAATTAAGTTATTCACTCTTGCTTCTAGCGTTTTGGCTTTTTTCAGTTTGACGTACAATAATTGTCCTTTGCCGCTACGCCATTGCAAAGCAAGGTCTTTCTCTTGGATTGCGATTTCTCTCATAACGTCAAACCTTTCTTGTCTTAGTAAAGTTGCTTCCATATTTTTCCGTCCTTTTCCTAGAATAAAAAAAGAACGCCAACTTATTATTAGTCAGCGTTCTTTTTAGTTCTTATGCTTTGCGTTTCTTGTAAACGATAACTCCTAGAGTAACAAGTACAAATACGCCTAACATTGTCATCACGATTGACAATGTTGTTTGTTCGCCCGTTTTAGGTAACATTGCACTGGTTTTCACTTCTTTTGGTGTTTCAGGTGTATTCGGTACATGTGGTTTTTCAGGTGTTGGCACTTTAACAAAATTCACGGTTTGTTCTTCACTTGTTAAGTCCACGTTGTGTTTCGCCACTTCTTCAAATTCGATTTCGTTACTTGGTCTTTCTTCGTCAGGTTCAACTTGAGCTTCTAACCATTCCGCAAAGCTTAAACCTTTTCCTTCTAATTTCCGACCGTCAACTAAAAATTCAAAGAGAAATTCTAAAGTAGTTTTATCTGCTTTGAAAATCTTTTCAGCATTTGTGCCGTCCAATTTCACACCGTCTGGCGTAATGTACCCTTGCACTAATAATTTGTACATTTGCCCAACAATTAAGTCGTTCAATTGTACCCATTCCTTCACTTTCTGATTTGGTAGAGCTTGTAATTGTTTTTCGCCGTTTTGACCTGTTGCTTTTGTATGAATCGTAGGGTTAACAATACGTATTGTTTGACCTTTGTCGTGAATGTCGGTGTGAGAAGCGACTAAACGTCCGTCCCGATAGACATTTTCAAATACGACGGTCTCTTTTCCTGCTAATGCGCTTGCGTCAAAGACAAAATCTAAAGAAATCGTTCCGTTAGGGTTTTCCGCAACAAAGACTTTACTTGCGGTAATTTGTTGGCCATTTGCTAACAATGGAACATCTTTTCCAGCTTTTAATGACGCTTCTTTGTCCATTAACACGCCATTGACAGTATACGTTTTTCCTACAATCAGATTGCTATATTTGACAGCGTCTGTAATGGTTACTCTGCTTAGTGGGTTTACTTTTTGTTGGTTTGTGTATTTCCCCATAGCTGTTGTACCGATTTCAGGTGGAATCCGTTTGTTTTCCACTTCTAATGCAATCACTGTACCGTCTTTCTCAACGGTTACAGTAAATGGTACGTCTTTATCTAAGGCTAGATACCCTGCTAATGGTTTCACTTCTTTGAAGAAGTAATCGCCAACCAATAAATCGTTCACATTGATTTTACCGTCTTTGTCAGTTTTGAATGTACCAACAAAGGTTGTACCTTTATCGTCTTTTTTGAACAAGTCAAATGCGACACCAGCAATCGCTGTTTTTTTGTCAAAATTCGTTGTCGTGTCATATTTCAATACTTCTACATTGGCTTTCGCTAAGCGATTTGCAAAGTTGATTACTTGAATCGTGTCTGTATCGCTTGTCACTGAAAAGACATAAGGTGTAGGGTTTAAGACATATTTTTCAGGTGCTTCAATTTCTCGCAACTCGTAACGGTCTTTTCCGTATTTTAAGGTATCCGTTGTAACAAAGTACCCTTTCTCATTCGTTGTAAAGACGTCTGAAAGCTCTGTATCGTTCGGTAATACCATTGATACATAGCCACCTTGACCATTGTTTGCTAATTTATCCCAAATTTTGAATTGAGTACCCGCTAAGGCAATGGTTTTCCCTGTTTCTTGGTCTACTTTAACTACTTTTAATTTTTGTTCAATGATTTTATCTTCTAAAACATAGTTGATTGTTTGACCGTCTTTTTCAATTGTGACAGCAAACGGTTGAATTAATTTGTACCCTTCCATTCCTTTTGTTTCAGAAATTTCGTAGTCATCATAAGCAAGACCTTTAAACTCAAAGTAGCCATTTTTATCCGTTGTTGTTTTGACTACTTTACCTGTTGTTTTAGATTTTGCTTGTAACTCAACACCAGCTAATTTTGGTTTAATATCAGAATTTGTTGTTGCGACTAATTCTTTGTTTCCAACTTTGTAACCATTAATGTTTCCTTTGATAACACGGTCTTTAGCAGTAATTACCGCTGTTTCTCCAGCAGGTACAGATACAAAAAGTTTGTCCGTTGATAACGTGTACCCTTTAGGCGCTTGGATTTCTTGGAAGTAGTACTTGATTGGGTCTAAGTCTTTTACTTCTGCTTGGACTTTGCCATTTACATTTTTTAAGGTGACTTCGGCAACTTTTGTTCCATCTTCTTTGTATAAACCATATTTAGCGCCTTCTAAAGTCGCTTTTCCTTGGGCTTTATTTCCTGTTTCAGTATCTTCTTTAACGATTTTGACATTTCCATTTTTAATTACTTGTAGTTTTAAAATACTATTTAAGGGGTCTGTAGGGCGTAATACTCCTATTTTTTGTGCATTCCCTGATTGAAAAACTAATGGTGTTCCTAAAATTTTGATACGGTCTAAGCTTACTGTTGCGTTATCAGGTGCTGTTTTGTCAACTACAATAATGAGTTTATTTCCATCAATAGTGGCTTTTACCCCTTTAGGTACACGGATATTTTCCATATTTTTCAATGTATTATTAGTGTCCGTTAAAACTAATTTATCACCAATTTTAATGACCTTAGTTTGATTGTGAAAAGAAGTTCTTTTCTCTGCTTCACTAATTAATTTTTGAATGTTGGCTTTTCTTGATTCATAATCTAAACCATTGTAAATAGTATGGTACTTCGCACCAAGCAATTCCCAAATCATCATTTGTGTGGCAATGTATTGTTCGTCGGATTGGTCTTTGTTTTTAATAAAACCAAAATGTGAAATCATGGTAATTTTATTTCTAAGATTCACATCTTTCATATAACTAGATAATTCACTACCAGTGTGAATTGCACCAATCGCAGCTTCTTTATTCGGCTCAATACAGAAAGCAACTTCTCCATTAACATAGAACTTTGCCCATCTATCCATTGTGAAGTTTTCACGGTCTTTTGCGGAGTAGACAATCCAGTTAATCCCTTTATCAATCCACTTTACATCTAATTTTTGTTGTGGCAAGGCTTGTCTTTTTGCTCTTGACTTAACGACTTCTTTTTTATCTGTAGTCGCTTTTGCTGGTTTTACAACTTCCTTACTTTCTACTGTCGGTTCAGCAGGTTGCTCAGCTTCTTTACTGCCTACAACCGGCTTAGTAGGTTGCTCAACTTCCTTACTTTCTACTGCCGGCTCAGCGGGTTTTTCAGTTTCTTTACTGCCTACAACTGGTTCAGCTAGTTGCTCAGCTTCCTTGTCATCTACTGCCGGCTCACTTGAAATTACCGGGCTATCAGCAGCATTTTGTTCTTCACCGATCGTCGCATCGATATTTTGTTTTTCATTTCCAGTAACAGGAATTTCTTGTGTTGGCTCTGTAGTTGCTTGTTCAGCTGGTTTTTCGCTAATAGCTGGTTCCTGCTGAATAACTACTTGTTCATTGCTTACTTGGGTAATTTGCTGTGCTGAATCACTTGTTTCGACAGCATTCACTAATGTGTTCCCGCCAAACAAGAACATATTCGCAAATAACACAAAAAGCATGCCTTTTAGAAAGGAGTGCTTTCTAATTTTACTATTCATATCTAATGTCCCCTTTTCTAAATTATTTGATACAAAAAAAGAAGACATTTTCTTCATGTCTTCTTTTTTAACTATTTCTTATTTTAAACTCACATTAATTTTTATCTGGGTTATAGAAATCTACCGTCCATTTTCCAATTGTTTTATTGTCTTTGTTTAATAAATCAGTTGTACTATATCCCCATAAGTACCATTTACTATTTTCATCTTTAATTTCTTTATCCCCATAAGCAATAGCTTCTGCTTCACTATCAAAAATCTTTCCACTGTTTCCAACATTAACTGGCGTCATATCTTTACCTGGTGTCACTGGTTTTTCAGGTTCCGTTGGTTTGCTTGGTTCAGTAGGTTCTACTGGCGTTGTTGGTTCTGTTGGTGTCACAGATGTTTCAGTTTGACCTGTACCTCCATTTTCAGAAGGTGTTGTTGCTTGTGTCCCATCTTGGTTGCCAGTTTGTGGTTGTGCTGGTGTCGTTGTTTGTCCACTATTTTGTGGCGTTTGCGCTTGGTCTCCGTTGACAGGTTCTCCTGCTGGTTTAGAAGCGTCTACTTTATCCTTATCTTGAATAACTGCCTGACTGACTACTTGACCATTGCTTTCTTTAACGGTTGCTACATTACCTTCAAAGCTAATGACACGTCCAACTGGTAAGCGGTACTGTTCCCCAGCACTTAAGTTAATCCCGTTGATTTCAGCTAATTTGACATGATTTACATTAATTTTTTGCCCAATCGCCCATAACGTATCTCCAAGTTTCATCGTGTATTCTTTTTGTCCGTTGACAATTTGAATTTGGTCAGGTGTGTTGGCTTTCCATTCTGCTGCGTTGGCTTCATGTCCAGCGACTACTAACCCACCTAATGCAATACTTGATACGATTAACCCTTTTACAATGCTACTTTTCATCTTTTCCTTCCTCACTTTCAGTTTTTAGTCTTTTTAATTCTTCTTTGAACAATTCCTCAGTAACAAGCCCTTGTGTCAATTTTCCAACATATGTCTTTTTTTGCTTCCATAACTCGACAATTTCCTTCAAATCATCTATTGCTTCGGGATTGACGGTTATTGTCCGCATTTTTTCTTTGCATAATGCTCCCTACTTTCATCTTACAAACATAGTTTTCACGTAAAATAGTTGCATTACAACTATTTTACAACTATTTCCAAAAAATTTTTTTGTTATATTTAGATAAGATAAATGAAAAGGAGACATCTCATGACAACTAGAAAAAAAGTGATAGGCGGTATTTTAGGAAGTGTTGTTGTATTTCTTTTAGTTGTAATCGCCTTCTCCCTTCAAGGAAAATCAACGATAACCAAAGAAAGTAAAACGAGCAGCAGTCCTTCTGTTTTAGTAGAATCAAAAGAAGATACAAAAACAGACACGACTTTGCCGACACATGCTGACCTGAAAAAACAACTCGGCGTAGCTTATGAGGACTTAGGCAGCTGCCAAATCATCACTGTCTTTTACAAAGATAAAAATCAAGCAACAATGGAAAATAAACAAGGTATACAGGTTCAATCGTCCCTTTCTCTTGATAATGAAACAGACTTAACGTTTACGTTAAAAAATATTGAACCACCCATCAAGGGTCTTAAGGTGAGCGACACCGTTTCATTGATTCGGGCCAACGCAAAACTTTACGCTTACCAATAACATCAGGTGATCGACATTTTCGCTTCATACTACCGCCTACTTTCTTTGATTATTCAGTTTTCAAGGTGTCATAGAAATTTTTGTTCGCTAGGCCGTTTGTTTAACTCCAGAGCAAACCAATGTATTCCGTTTCTGCATTTTTTAAGTCTCATTTAAAAACGTATCAGTTTTTTGTGCGACTACTGTTGCCTCAATTAAGTTATGTTGAAATCCTTTTATACCACCAACATTCACATACCGGGCTTTGATTCGATTTCCAGAGATAGCCCGTACAATCCACGAAGTACCTTCATGATCAAAGAAATTATTTTGTTTTATTGAGTGATTAAAACCTATTTTTTCTAACTTCATGGCTTTTAACATTACTTCACCCTTTCTGAAATTTCTATCATTCGTTGACTAATTATCTTCAAGTTTCCAATTAATGAACTCTTTTAGCGTTACTCCATACATGTTGCAGTAGCGCTCTAATTCATCTTTTTTCCAAGTAATTTCTGATTTGCCTGTATCTAAGTTAATTGTCCAGATTGAAAACAAGTTTTTATATTCCCAAACAATTTCAAATCGTTCTTCTTTCGTAAGAGGCTCTTGGATTTCAACTAATTTCATCACTCGTTTTATAATTTGTAATTTTTGATTAAAAGTTATATCTTCCCTCAACAGTTCATCATTTATCAGCTCTGCTAAAAGCATTTCTTTATCACTGATGGTATCCGTGTTTTCTCTGATTATTTTGATATCGTATCCGCTCTTCTTTCTACAATATCCATGTTCTTTCTCCCACTCTATCTTTTCATTCATCTAATATGCTGGCTCCTACGAATATCGGGAAGAGTCTAATTTCTTCCAGTAAAAAATTAAAACACTCCCTTGCTTCTTTAATCCATCTATTTTCCGTCCTATGGAAACCATTAATTTTCTCTGTTCTCTTCTTCGATCTACCCTAACGGGTATTCGACTGGATTATGGCGTCCGGATCCAGAACCCTAGTAGACAACGGTAAATGCTCCTGCAAATCATTTGCTATCCTGGCAAGTGTCTACATGTACTACCGCACACGCTTAGAAACAAGTCTTTTAAAAAACTTTTCCTAAGTGATCTCCTCATTACTGAAGATCTGATTTTCTATTTCACAAATGTACGTAACCTTATCCCCTTAGTAGCGGTTCTGATTAGATAAGGCGCTATAGCCGATCATTAGTCCCAATTCCCACAATCTTCATTCTTGTGCCATCCATGGTTTACCGAAAACCCTCATCGTTTTCGTTCATTTCCGTTCCTAGCTCCTATAGCATGGACTCATACGCGCCAATTCGTTGTTGTACTTACGTAAAAGAGAACTGACGTTGAGTTCAAAAAAGGTCTAGCGAGTATGCCCTAACTTTAGCCGCGGACTCTCCAAGTCCACTATGATCACTAAGTTCTCCATGGATTTTCCAAGTGTCCAAAGGCTTTCCTTGTTTCCTTTGATTAGATGTTAAGGTACATCGAAAAAGAGAACATTAAGTATTTTGTTTGTCTATTCAGTTTTTTAATCTTCACTCTGATTCCCTTTTGGAAGCAGCCAACGTAACGGTTGCCCTAGTTTCACCCGACGTGCGATTGTTTTCCCATAGATATTGGTTACACATTTGATATTTGGATAAATAGCTTTCAACGGGAAGATTTGTTTCTCATACTGTTTGCGCTCTAATCCTTCCATGTATACTTCAAATTCTACAACGTTTTTGCCATCAACACGAAATTTTCGTAAACGCCGAAGGATACGCGTCTTTTCTTCCGGAATAGAAACTGTTTCAAATACAGGGAAACAATAACACTCTGCACCAAAATGTTGAATGTCTGTCATACGAAAAATTCTTTGATTTTTTGCTCGTGTAACTGGTTTTTCAATTTTCTCTTGTTCTCTCCTCATACTTTTTATCTCCTTTTTCGACAATTGCTTTAATACCGTAAAATGGTTATACTCTGCTTATTTCTGATCTATACCATTTTGGATATTCTCTTTCTACTTAATCGATTCAAACTCGAAAGAGCCTTTAGGTAAACGATATTTCTGTCCACATATTGGACATTCCCAAATCCATGTCTGAGCGAAATGTGGTGTCCCGCAAGGCAAGCGTCTATAATGCACGATATGTTTCGCTAGATTTCCGCAATCACATTCAACATAAGTAGGTGGCCAACTGGCATATCTCATCGTTTCAAGTGGTACATGGTACCCGTTATAACATCGTCGATTCGTGTTTCGAAACATTATTTTCCTCCTTCACACGCTCCAGCGCTATTTTACGTAAATTAATCAACTCTTGATCCAATTGTGGCAGTGTATATTTATCAGGAAAAATAGCTTGAATCACACTTCGTTCTGTCAATTCATTTGCTAAAAGTTTTTGTCTCAAAGATTCAATTTCAGAAAAAGAAACAACCGTTTCTGCCAACAACACTAATTTCCAGAACTGAGTCATCATCCGATAAAAATAAGCAAATATATCATGAATCGGTTTTCCTTCATGGCAACTGGTACGATATTTAAAAATAAATTTCTCTACTTCGTGTTCTAAATCTTGTGCCCAAAGTTCTCCATTCAATCGTGACAAAAGACGAAAATGAATGGTTAGTATATCCGCATACTCTTTTTCTACTTTTCGTTTCGCAACATAAATTTTATTAATCATTCTTTTTGCATCTGTTCCAAAAAAAGAAAGTAAGTCAATTGTTCGTTCCGTAAAAAATGGAAAATCCCCCATTTTTATTGCTTCTTTTTCTGAGATTTCTGAAAGAGGAGTCTTTGTTGGTTTCTCGTATCGATTTGTATCGTTATTATTTTCAGTATTACTAGAGTAAGTATTACTAGTGTGTAAATTTTTCACGTCAAGACGTGTATTTTCTACACGTGAAAAATTTACACGTCCTTGTCCCACAATGGTTTCAACCGTTTTTTCTGTTTCTCTATAATGATTTTTATTTGGAAGAGAAAGTTCATTACCAAAATAATCAAGTCGTTTTATTAAGCAATTATTCGAATCATATTCTTCAATAATTTGATGATCAGCTTCAACTAACTGAAGATAAAGTCGATTGGGTTTGTTTAATCCTTGCTTTTCTTCTCGTAAAAGTTTTTTCTGTCTTAATTCTTTTTTGATCTTTGTGATCGTCTTATTCGACTTATCTAACAACTCCATTAATTCTTCGACAGTATAAATCAAGAAAACTGAACCACATTCATCAACAAAATCATGTTTTCCAGATTCGTAAGAACGAATCGATAACTGACACCGATTGTACAATGCGCCGTACGCCAATTTTGCGTCATTGGATAATTGGGCGTAATCGCTCGTATATCGAATCTTTTTGATGACTTTTCCTGTTTGATCTTTGATTCGTTCTGTCCGTGTCATAAAGATTTGGGGAATTTGATAAAAAGTTTGAGTAGCTAATTGATTCACTGTAATATCTGCCATGTCATGGTCTCCTTTCAGATTTTTATCTTTTCCGCCAAGAGAAATAGGAAAATCTCCTATAAAATTTTGTACGCAGGCAACGGGAGTCGAACCCGTACTCGCCAATGTCGGAACATCTGAATACCTGCGGCTCAGTATAGTCATCAATAAAGATTTGGCGGAAACTATACTGATAAGTTGAAAGGAGAATCAATTAACTTACCTTCGAATCCATTTCTAGCTTCTATACAAATACAAGGAATCGAACCTTTAAACCGACCATTTCGGATACTTGTTTCATTGGTCTCCCGCTCCGCCTAGACAACAAAAAAGAGGACAAATTTCTCTATCCTCTTACTTCTAAATTCTTATTTTGCAATCCTAACTAAATACTAGACACTTACAAAAACATACCACTATTACCGATTGTTGCAAAGTCTGGGTAAGATTCTCTGATAAGGACGTGTTGATAACGCAATAATGACACGTTTCACTTATATTCGTATTTTTAGTACCAGTTGCTGGCTTTGTGGGTTGATTTGGTGCGCTTGGTTTTTCTACAGGCTTGCTGTCAGCCGGTTGACTTGGAGTGGTTGGTTTAGTATGCTCTTCTATTGGATTGAACAAATCTATTGATTAAGTCGGATTTTCCCCTCCCCACCAGAAGTATCTGTTGCTTCATTTGTGTCGCTCGTCCCAGCTCGACCTTCGTTTACCCTAGGTTGTTTGAGTTCATACCGCCATTTTATTGCTTGCATCTTTTCCGTTCGCTAATTCTGTGGTTGTCGACTTCTCTGATGTTGACGTGTCTGCTTGTTTGCCGACAGGTTTGTTGGCTTCGTTCTTGTTTTGTGGTTGAACCGTTTTTTAGTGACGGTCCGAGGAGTCCAAACGCCTTTCATTTCTGACGTGGGGACTTCATACCCTACCCATTAATGATAAACACCATGCTTGCCACTGCACCAATCATTACAAAGAAAACGCATCGCCTAGTGAATGGGTGTTACAGCCACTTTCCCCTCCCCTTGCTTTCTTTTTCGATTTACCGCAATGTTGTGCATCGATTGGATTTTCTGTAATACTTCTTCTCTCTTTTCCTTTTCGTTTTATCTGATAGAAAATATCGATTGCTTTGGCAGCTTTTTCTACACTACTTGTTGTACGTCCAATATAATTGAGTAATTGTTCTCTACAAAAAATATGAGCATATTGTTTTCCCAATTGTTCACGCCACGTACAATCTTCTTCATTATCCAATTGATTGACATATTTCATTGATTATTTTTCTTTGTATCTAATTTAGTATCAAAAATAGGATTCTATAGTTTTTTAGACATTTGTCTAGTCCACTATTTTCAAGAGTTTTAGCCATTTTAGATGAAGTAAATCGTTTATCATATTCACTTGTAGCGAGATTTTGAGCCACACGATCTCTTTGTCGAAACACATAGATTTCCCTTTCCATTGCTTCTAATTCACAAATATATAAACGTTTTTTATTTCTTTCTATTTTATTAAATCCTGTATGAACTTATGTCAATAATTCTTTTTCCCCTAACTGTTTTTGATTCGATTTACTTTCCGTTCACTACAATTCATCATATAAGCAAATTTCTGTCCAGTAAATTCAAAATAAACGAATCCTTCTTTGTCAATTTGATTTTTCGATAACGCAAAATCCATTCTTGACTTTAGAAGTATGTAAGCAATTTTTGCTTTTTCAAACATTAAGCGATATGAAGGACTTTCTACGAATACTTTTGGATACTAGTAGTACAACTCACTGTAGATATTAGTAGCTTTATTTTTTAACTGATATAGCATCTCCTTTCTATTAAAACAGAATAAAAGACTTCTAGCATTCCTGCACTAAAAGTCTTTTAATTAGTAATTAAATGTTTTCAGTCAAAATAAAATACTCTGTTTGTTTAAACATTTTTAATTGTTGGGTAAAAACGATATACTTATTACAATGGTTATACTAGATTAAATTGATTTTATGGTTCATCTTACAATCAAAAAAACTTCTTTAATTCTTTCAATTTTTAAATACAATAAATACTTACTAGTACATTACGTGAGAGAAATTTTTGAGAGAAAAAATAAAATAACATCGAAAAAGCTAATTTTTGAGAGAAATTTGAGAAACCAATAGCGAAAACGGTAGATGGAGATGTCCAAAAATTATTGATAATACGCCGTTTCCATTGTAGATTCTCCTTATTTCCGATACATCTTGAGCTCTAAGAATAAATCATTGTATATCCCCAAGTATTTTTTCCCTAAATCCTGATAAACTTCCAAATGTTTAAGCATTTCATCAGTAGGGTAAAACTGTTTATCTTCAATAATTTCTTTAGGTAGAAGTTTCATAGCTGCTTTATTGGGCGTGGAGTAACCGATATATTCTGCGTTTTGAGCGGCATTTTCAGGACGCAACATAAAGTTGATAAAATCATATGCTCCAGCTTTATTTTGAGCAGTTTTAGGGATGACTATATTATCAAACCATAAATTTGAGCCTTCCGCTGGGATAACATAATGTAGATGTGGATTTTCAGCTATCATATCAGCAGCTTCACCAGAAAAAGTCACAGCAACCATGCTTTCTTCATTGGCCATATAGATTTTGATTTCATCAGCGACAATGGCTTTAATATTAGGAGTTAATCCTTTTAATTTATTCACCGCAGCATTTAACTGGGCATCATTTTTACTATTTAATGAATAACCAAGGCTGTTTAACCCCAAGCCAATCACTTCACGCGCACCGTCAATTAACATGATATTGTCACGAAACTTCTCATTCCATAAGTCTCGCCAATATTTTAACTCATCTGCTTTGGTAAATTTGTCATTGTAGACAATTCCTAAAGTTCCCCAGAAATAAGGAACGGAGTATTTATTTTCAGGATCAAAACTTTGATTCAAAAAATCTTCATGAATGTTATTTAAACCTTTGATTTTACTATGATCTAAAGGTAAAACTAGTTTTTCTTGAATCATTTTTTGAATCATATACTCACTTGGAATGGTGATATCATAAGCAGTCCCACCTTGTTGTATCTTGGTAAACATCGCTTCATTCGAATCAAAAGTTTCATAATTGACTTTATAGCCAGTTTCCTTTTCAAATTTCTTTAAAAGATCTGGGTCAATATAATCGCCCCAGTTATATATATTTAATACTTTTGCGCCAGCCATACCACTAGTATGTTCTAAGCGATTAACGGCAAAAACTAAAACTAAAATCACAGCGATAATACCAATAAAAAGAGATTGTAATTTTTTCATCGTAATTCTGGCACCTCCACTTTCTTGCGGCGGTTCTTTTGCTTTTTACTGCGATTATCTTTACTGATGAAATAATACCCAATCACAAGAACCATTGAAAAGATAAACACTAATGTACTTAATGCATTAATCTCTAGGCTAATTCCTTGTCTTGCCCGGGAATAAATTTCAACAGATAACGTCGTAAAGCCATTACCTGTCACAAAGAAAGTTACAGCAAAATCATCAAGGGAATACGTAAAGGCCATGAAATAACCTGCAATAACCCCTGGTGCCAAATAAGGCAAAATGATATTTTGCAATACTTGCAAATTGTTTGCCCCTAAATCACGAGCCGCATCAATCATGGAATCATTCATTTCTTTTAATCTTGGTAAAACCATTAAAACGACAATTGGGATTGAAAACGCAATATGTGATAATAAAACACTAAAAAAGCCTAAGCTGAAGCTTTTGAAAATATTACCTAAAAGTGTAAATAAGATCAAAAAGCTCGCACCAATAATGACATCTGGTGATACTAATAAAATATTATTCGCACTTAAAAACGCATTGCGCCAACGTCTTTTTTTCGTATAATAGATTCCCATTGCACCAAACGTGCCGATTATGGTGGCTAATAATGCTGATAAAAAAGCCAACATAAAAGTATTTAACACGATAATAATCAAACGTGTGTCTTCAAAAACAGCTTTGTAGTGTTGCAAACTAAAACCTGTAAAGCTATTCATATTTTCCCCAGCATTAAAGGAATAAAAAATCAAATAAAAAATCGGAATATACAAAATGATAAAAACAAATACAAGGTAAAGGTTCGACCAACGAAATTTCTTCATTTTTTGACGCCCCCTTTACGTTTTTCCCCAGTTAAGCTCATCACGATAAACATCGCGATAATTAAAATCACACCAATCGTAGAACCCATCCCCCAGTTTTGGGTCACGAGGAAATGTTGTTCGATGGCTGTCCCTAAGGTAATCACCCGATTACCGCCAATTAGACGCGTCAACATGAATAAAGAAAGTGACGGGATAAAGACTGCTTGCACACCGCTTTTTACCCCATTTAAAGAAAGAGGAAAAATCACGCGCCGAAATGTTTCTAAACTATTAGCCCCTAAATCACGACTAGCAAAAACTAACGAAGGATTAATTTCCTCTAAAGCATTGAAAATGGGTAAAATCATAAACGGTAATTCAATATAAGTCGCTACTACTAAGAAACTAAAGTCGGTAAATAAAATCTGTTTTGGCGCGATACCAAATAATCCTAAAAAGTTATTAATCCCGCCATGAACACCAAAGATACCAATAAAGGCATAGGCTTTTAGCAACAAATTAATCCACGTCGGTAAAATAATTAACAACAACCATAAATCTTTATGCTGTAGCTTAGTTAAAAAGTACGCAGTGGGATAGCTAATCACTAAGGTAAACAATGTAATCAAAAATGCGTACCAAACTGAATTTAAGGTCATCATTAAATACTTACCCGAACCAAGATAAGTTTCATAATTTGATAAAGAAAAATTACCATTCATATCAAAAAATGATTGATAAATAATTAGTAAGACCGGAGCAATCACAAATAGAAGCAGCCAAATATAATAGGGTACGGAATAAAAACGTCTTAATTTAGTCATAGTCTCTCCCCCTATTCATCATAGCTTTCTAAACGAGCATCAAAATCAGCTTCTGATTCGTTAAAGCGCATAACATGGATATCTTCTGGTTCAAAATACAAGCCAATTTGGCTACCTTCAACAGCTTTTTTCGTTGAATGAACCATCCATTCATTTTGCTGCTCATCGTAGCAAATAATTTCATAATGCACACCGCGAAAGAGTTGGGTATCAACTTTTACAATTAATTTTCCTTTTTCAACAGAAGTTAAAGACAAATCTTCTGGGCGTAAAACTACTTCCACCGGTTCATTTGGTCGCATCCCGCTATCGACACATTCAAATTTTTTACCGACAAATTCCACCAGATTGTCTTCAATCATAGTACCTGCCACAATATTACTTTCCCCGACAAAATCTGCTACAAAATGATTGATCGGTTCATCATAAATATCAACTGGTGTCCCACTTTGGACAATTTTACCGTGGTTCATAACAAAAATTTCATCACTCATTGCCAAAGCCTCTTCTTGGTCATGGGTAACAAAAATAAAGGTAATGCCTAATCGTTGTTGTAGTTCTCGTAATTCATATTGCATGTCGGTTCGCAATTTTAAATCCAAGGCTGATAGTGGTTCATCTAATAGTAAAACTTTAGGTTCGTTGACAATCGCTCTAGCAATCGCTACTCGTTGTCTTTGCCCCCCTGACATTTCACTGATTTCACGTTTTTCATAACCTTTTAATTGAACTAAACGTAAAGCTTCCATTACGCGTTTTTCAATCTGATCTTTGGGAACTTTTTTTATTTTCATGCCAAAAGCCACATTATCAAAAACATTCATATGCGGAAATAACGCATAGTCTTGAAAAACTGTATTGACTTGGCGTTGGTTTGCTGGAACATCATTTATTTTTTGCCCGTCAAAGAAGATATCTCCTTCTGTAGCATCTAAAAAGCCGGCAATAATCCGTAAAATTGTCGTTTTCCCACAACCAGAAGGTCCTAAAAGGGTATAAAACTTGCCCTCCTCGATCTCAAAACTGACATTTTTTAATACCGTATCTTCATCGTCGTAACGTTTGGTCACATTTTTAAATGAGATGATGGATTTAGCCACTTTTTCTCCCCCTTTTTCATTTCAAAATTTTTTGTCATACTCATTAAGAATACTGATAAATGAACAAAAAACAAGTCCTAATTCAATCATAGCAAAAACTTACTAAATTGTATTACAATAACTATTTTTCACATTACCCATTCTTTTATTTTATCGCTTTAAAAAAGGATATTTAAAAAATTTGACTATTTTTTTCACTTCTAAACTTTTCCCTTAGGTACGAGAAAACTTCCCTAAGTATTTTTTTATCTTATGGTATGATGAAGAAAATTAAATTGTTTTTTTATGGAGGGGTATCATGGCCGATCAATTTTATGCATTTGTCGTTAACAACCAAGATGAAAACGTAAGTGCTACTTTATTAGAACAAGATTTCAGCTCCCTTGATTCTGATGGCGTTATTGTGAAAATTGCGTATTCATCTTTAAACTTTAAAGATGCATTGGCAACTCAGGCAAAAACAGGTGTTGTGCGTAACTATCCTTTAACTTTAGGAATTGACTTAGCCGGTACGGTTGTAAAAAGTTCAGATCCACGCTTTGTAACAGGTGATGAAGTGCTTGCGACAGGTTATGGTCTAGGCGTTACTCATGCTGGTGGTTTAAGTGAATATCAAAGTGTACCCGCTGACTGGTTAGTAAAATTACCACAAAATTTAAGTTTAAAAGAAAGTATGATTTATGGAACAGCTGGATTTACCGCTGCCTTAGCAGTAGCAAAAATCAACGAAAATATAGCAAAAGATGAAGCTGTCTTAGTGACCGGGGCATCTGGTGGTGTTGGAAGTATCGCAATTGCCTTATTGCATCAACTAGGCTATCAAAAGATTATTGCCACAAGCCGAAAAACTGCGGTAAAATCTTGGCTAGAAAATTTAGGAGCAACTGAGTTTATTGCCCCTGAAATATTAATTCCAGCTAAAATTCGACCATTAGCCAAACAACAATTTGCTGGCATCATCGATACTGTCGGAGGCGAACTTTTAACGGCTTTATTGCCCCAACTTCACTATGAAGGAGTAGCCGCTCTTTGTGGTAACGCTGGTGGTATCCAATTAAATACTACTGTTTTACCCTTTATTTTACGTGGCATAAAAGTTTTTGGCATTGATTCTGTTAATCAGCCGATGACTACGCGCCAAGAAATGTGGCGACTTTTAGCAACCGATTGGAAAGTAACTGATCAATTAAAGTATGATGAAGTGCCTTTAAATGCTGTTAAAGAAGTAACAGCTGCTTTACTTAATGGTACCCATGAAGGACGTAGTGTTATTAAAATGTAAAGGAAGATTTGTATGCGAATTTTAATCACCGCTGGCGGAACGTCAGAAAAAATTGACGATGTCCGCTCTATTACCAATCATTCTAGTGGTCGTTTAGGTGTAGCCATCGCTAATGCCTTTTATGAAAAGACAACTACAATCGACTATGTGACAACAAACAGTGCACAAAAGCCCAGTAACACTAATATTAACTTACACTTGATTAGTGATACAAAAAATTTAAGTGCTACTCTAGAGTCTCTATTATCACAAAATCACTACGATGCTGTTATTCACAGTATGGCTGTCAGTGACTTTACGCCAGCTACGAGTTTATCAGAAGAACAATTATTGACCGTTTTAAATCGTTTGTTGAAAAATTATCAAGGTAACTCCTTAAACATGACCGATTTAAAAAACGGGATTCGTGAATTGGAAGAATTACCAGTAACAGAGAAAAAAATCTCATCAGAAACGGATCATCTATTTCTAATTTTAAAGAAAAATCCAAAAATTATTCAGTTAATTAAGCAATTACAACCCGAAACGATTTTAGTTGGCTTCAAACTGTTAGTGGATGTTTCCTTTAATGAACTCTATACCGTAGCTATGAATAGTATTAAAAAAAATCAGGCTGACTTTATTTTAGCCAATGATTTAACGAAAGTCGGTGAAAAACAACATCTGGGCTATTTAATTGCACAAGATGGCAGTTACACCACTGGCACTACCAAACAAGAAATTGCCGAACTGATTAAAGCAGCAATTGTGACGGCTTCAAAACAATAATTGTATAAAGGAGAAAAATTATGCGCCAACAACATATTTTACTAGGTGTCTCGGCTAGTATTTCAGCTTATAAAGCAGCAGATTTAACAAATGAATTAACCAAACGCGGCTATGCAGTGGATGTTTTAATGACAAAAAACAGCACCCAATTCATTACCCCACTTACCTTGCAAACATTATCCAAACGACCAGTCCATACTGATGTAATGACTGAACGAAGAGCTGATTTAGTCAATCACATTGAGTTAGCCAAACATGCAGATTTACTTTTAATTGCTCCTGCTACTGCAAATATTATCGGCAAACTTGCAAATGGAATTGCTGATGATATGGTGACGACTGTGGCGATGGCGTTAGAAACCAAAGTACCTAAATTAATTGCTCCTGCCATGAATACCTACATGTATCAAAACCCAGTCATGGAAAAAAATCTTGCCACTTTAAAAGACTTCGGGTATAAAGAAATAGAACCACGTGAAGCATTACTCGCTTGTGGTGATTTTGGTCGCGGTGCACTAGCAACAAATGAAACTATCATTAAAGCAGTAGAAGCGACGCTAAGTAAAAGGAGTTTATGATGAAAAACAGCAAAACATTTGATCTTGTGTTAACTGCACTCTTTTTAGGCATCATGATTTTAATGAGTCTTGTACCTTTTTTAGGTTTTATCCCAATTGGGCCGTTAAATGCGACAATTTTACATGTCCCTGTGATTATCGGTTCCATTATTTTAGGACCTCGTTTAGGTGCCTTTCTCGGTTTTTCAATGGGGATTATGAGCGTGTACAATTCCACCACCAGACCCAATCCGCTATCTTTTGTCTTCTCACCTTTTATTAACGTTATTGGGACAAATCATGGCGATTGGAAAGCATTAATTGTCGCGATTCTCCCCCGCATTTTGATTGGTGTAGTTCCATTTTTTGTCTATAAATACGGACGGCGTTTACTAAAAAATAAAGCCAATAGCATCACTTTATTTATCGCCGGAATTAGTGGTGGTTTAACTAATACGCTATTAGTAATGAATCTGATTTATTTTCTCTTTCAAAATAGTTATGCCACTTATGTTAGTCAAAGTGGACAAAGTCACGATTTCTTATATGGCGCTATTTTAACGGTTATTTTCACGCAAGGTATTCCAGAAGCCATTGTAGCCGGTGTTGTAACGGCTGCTGTTTGTAGCATTTTATTACGACTTACTAAAAAGAATCGCACAGAAATGTATTAAAAAGAATAAAATAAGCGGTGTGACAAAATTTTGTCACACCGCTTATTTTTATTCTTCACCAATAATCCGGACTTCTGTTTCCAAAGCTACATCAAATTTTTCTTTAATCGTTTTTTGGATGTAGGCGATTAGTTCGACATAATCTGTTGCTGTCGCATTATCAATGTTCACAATAAAGCCTGCATGTTTTTCAGATATTTGGGCGCCGCCCCATTTCATTCCTTGTAAACCAGCATCTTGAATAAGTTTGCCTGTAAAATGTCCAACTGGGCGTTTAAAGACACTCCCGCAAGAAGGATATTCTAAAGGTTGCTTTAATTGACGTAAAGCAGTTAGTTCATCCATCCGCGCTTTAATCATTTCGTGATTTCCTTTTTTTAATTGGAAACGAGCTGATAAAATAATCGCACCCAAATCTTGAACTGCGCTGTGACGATATGAAAAATTCATTTCATCATGATTTAATGTCTTGATTGTACCATCAGCAAATAATACCTCACAACTGGCAAAAACATCTTTAATCTCGCCATCATAAGCACCCGCATTCATAAAGACAGCACCGCCGATACTTCCAGGGATACCACTGGCAAATTCAAAGCCAGCTAAATTTTCTTTTAAAGCAGCATAAGTGGTATCAATTAATTTTGCCCCAGCTTGTGCTTCTACAAGCGTATCTTTGACACTCACTTTTGTCATTTGACTTAACATAATAACGAGTCCGCGAATACCACCATCCCGAACAATTAAATTACTCGCATTGCCTAAAACTAACCACGGAATATCATTTTCCCGACAGTAGTCCACTAAAGCTTTCGTTTCAGTTGCACTTTTAGGAAAAGCTAAAACATCGGCTGGGCCACCGGTTTTGGTAAAAGTATAATTCATTAACGGTTCATCTAATAAAATACTAATTTCAGGAAAAGCTTGTTTAAATGCATCTTTCATGAAAAATTTTCCTCTCTTTTAAAAACATCCCACTCATTTTAGCACGTCAAGGAAAATCTTGCCACCTAGGCTTGACTTTTGGCTAGCAGTTCCGCACATAACTGATGGCTAACGATAACATTTTCTTGTAGGGGCTGTTCATTTTTTTCCACCGCAGCTAAAAATTGAGTGACCATTTCTTCAAACCCACGCTTTGCTAAAGTCGTCTGCCAATCGTCACCACTTAATTGCAGACTGCCTTTAGAATTTAATTCCGTTAAATTTGTCAGATTTTCAAGAATTAACGTTTTAGCGGGACTTGTCACCTCGTAACGCTCATAATTGGCGCCACTTCTTAAATCCATTGTAATCGTCGCGCTCATCTGCTCACTGGTAAGTAACATCGTCGCATATTCCAAGTTATTGTCTGTCACTTGCAAATCACCGTAAGCAAGTTTTGGCGTACCAGGCATTAAATAGACTGCTGTATCGACTAAATGTAAAAATAAATCATAAGCTAAAAACTCAGGCGTACCCCGACCGGCAATCCGATTTTTTTGCAGGTGCAGTTGTCTTTTGTCAGGTAAATCTTTTAAATGTTTCATATAAGGTGCATAACGTCGATTAAAACCTAACATTAAAATTAAATTTTTATCAGCCGCAAGTTGATATAATTCTTTAGTTTCCGATAAACTTTCTGTCAGCGGCTTATCGACAAAAACATGAATTCCTTTTTTTAAACATGCTTTTACCAGCTCATAATGACTTTTAGTTGCACTATGAATGAAACAAGCAGTAATATTTTGCTCGAATAATTCGGTGATATTTTCATATACATGTAAAAAGCCATAACGTTTTTTGAGTAAGGCTTGAACTTCTTTATTACGCGTCGCAAAGTAAAACTGGGCTTCATCTTGTTTTTTTAAATACGTCGGCAAATAAGCCTTTTGGGCAATATTGCCAATTCCTAGGACACCGATTTTCATTAAAACACTTCCTTTAGTTGCCTTTTCTTTCATCTTACACCATTTTTCGCTAAAATAAATAAGAATGTTAATAGGGATAAAGGAGGAAAAATTTTGAAATTAATCTCTTGGAACGTCAACGGCTTACGGGCAGTGATGAAAAAGAATTTTATGGAGGTCTTTAACGAATTAGATGCTGACTTTTTCTGTTTACAAGAAACGAAATTACAAGCCGGTCAAATTGAAATGGACTTACCTAATTACTATGAATACTGGAATTATGCTGAGAAAAAAGGCTATTCTGGAACAGCTATTTTCGCAAAAAAAGAAGCGCTTAATGTGACTTATGGAATTGGCATTGATCACCATGATTTAGAAGGCCGAGTGATTACTTTAGAATATCCGGAATTTTACTTAGTCGACTGCTATACCCCAAACTCACAAAATGAACTAAAACGGCTGGATTATCGTTTGACTTGGGAAGATGATTTTCGTAATTATTTAGTTACACTGAACCAGACAAAACCAGTTATTCTGTGTGGTGATTTAAATGTTGCCCATGAAAATATTGATTTAAAAAATTGGAAAACCAATCGCAAAAACGCCGGTTTCACGGATGAAGAAAGAAGTAAGTTCACTGCATTATTAAATGCTGGCTTTATTGATAGCTTCCGTTATTTTTATCCCGAACTTGAAGGAGTTTATTCTTGGTGGAGTTATCGCTTTAACGCCCGAAAGAATAATGCGGGTTGGCGAATTGACTACTTTGTGGTTTCAGAAGACTTAAAAGACAAACTAGTAGATGCAAAAATTCATACAGAAATTTTTGGCAGTGATCATTGTCCGGTTGAATTGGATTTAAATTTTTAATTTGTGTTAAAAAGACGATGGAATAATTGCTTCTGTCGTCTTTTTTGTGCTAAATTACACGAAGAAAGGACGATTAAAATGAATTTTATTGCAATGGATTTTGAAACAGCTAATCACGAAAAACATAGTGCTTGTTCACTGGCTTTAGTGATGGTACGCAATAGTAAAATTGTCGGTGAATACTACTCTTTAATTAAACCGGAAACTCCTTTTTTCTGGCGTAATATTCAAATTCACGGTATTCATCCGGAAGATGTTGTAAACGCGCCTAAATTTCCTGCTGTTTGGGAACAAATTTCGCAATATTATAATCAAAACAGTTTAATTGTCGCCCATAACGCGCCATTTGATAACGGAGTTTTAGCTGGTTGCCTTGAGTATTATGGCTTGGAAAAACAACCCTATCTATCCCTTTGCACCGCGCGTTCTAGCCGCAAACTATACCCTGAATTTCCTAATCACCGTTTAAATACAATGTGTGATATGCTAGATATTACATTAAATAATCACCACGATGCTTTAGAAGATAGCCGTGCTTGTGCTGAAATTTTATTACGGCAAGAAGCAGAATTTGGTACTGATCCGTTAAAAAAATTAGTGACAATCAAATAGACGTAACGTTTGTATAGCTTAATAGCTAACAGACGTTACGTCTATTTTTTTATTTACAAAAACTCTTGGGACCCTTTACTGTTTTAAAAAGGAACTCAATCAATCAAAAGTGCCATTAAATAAGCGTCAATAAACTCATTTTGCCTAGTTAAAAAGCTTCTTTGCATTTTACCTTCTTTAATAAAACCAAATTTTTGATAAAGATGAATTGCTCTTTTGTTACGCGCTTGAACTGTCAACTCTAATCGACGAATAACACCGGAGTTTTCTGCCCACCAGATAATTTCTTCCATCATGGCAGCGCCTAGTCCCATGCCCCAGTACTCTTTTAAAATGGAGATACCAACTTCGCCAATATGCGCGACGCGGGGGTTATCTTCGGCTAAAACAGAAGCCATGCCGATAATTTTTTCTCCTGCTAAAGCTACTAATGATAAATTATTTTTACTTTCCAAAAAAGCGCCTAATTGCATGGCTAATTGTTCTTCAGTCAATGAAAGGCCATGCTCATCCATAATTAGAAAATCCGTTTCACTGCCGATTTTTTTCATCACTTGTAAAAGTTGCGGAGCATCAGTTGGTTGGGTAGGTCGAATGGTTACAGCGACATCTGTCATGCTTTATTCTCCCAAGTATTTAAAATCCGTTTCAAAAAGGCTGCACTTTGGCTACCAAAAGCTGTAAATTCCGCCGTGCGGGCATTATCGTCGTGCTCAACTTTTCTTAAAGTTAATTCTAAATAATCGACTGGCATTCCATCAGCTAGTAGTTGTCCCCACTCTACTACAGATAATCCTTCACCTTCAAAATATTCTTCTAATCCCAATTCCTCAGCATCGGCTCCAATCCGATAAACATCCATGTGATAAAGGGGTAGGCGGCCTTCTTCATACTCGCGAATAATCGTATACGTCGGACTTTTTACCATTCTTTTTATACCAAGTCCTTGGGCGATGCCTTTTGTAATTGTCGTCTTTCCTGCCCCCAGCTCACCTGTCAAAATAATGACGTCGCCGGCAGTGGCACATTCACCAATAATTTGGCCTAGTTTTTCTGTTGCCAAAAGATCTGTTAAAGCGATCATGCTCGCTCCTCCTCACCAATAAATATATCTACTTTTAGTAGAAGCTTTGCTAAGTATAACTGGGACAATAGTAGAATGCAAAAACAAACACTACAAATTTAACAACTTAGATATTAAAAAAGGCGTGACAAAAATATTGTCACGCCTCTACTTGACTACTTTATTTAGCAATGTTTAAAGTTTGTGCTGCTGTAATAATAGATAATTTGTAAACATCTTCTTCATTTGCACCACGAGATAAATCAGAAACAGGTTTGTTTAAACCTTGTAAGATTGGTCCAATCGCTTCAAAGTTACCGAAGCGTTGTGCAATTTTATAGCCGATGTTACCAGATTGTAATTCAGGGAAAACAAAGACAGTCGCTTTACCAGCAACAGCTGACTCTGGCGCTTTTAGTTGCCCAACAGCTGAAACGTAAGCTGCATCAAATTGTAATTCACCATCTAAAATAATATCTGGTGCCATTTCTTTTGCGATTTTTGTCGCTTCAACAACTTTATCTACTTCTGGTGCTTTAGCAGAACCTTTTGTAGAAAAACTTAATAATGCCACTTTAGGATCGATATCAAATAATTCAGCAGTTTCAGCTGAAGCTACCGCAATTTCTGCTAACTCTTGAGCAGAGGGGTTGACATTAATCGCACAATCAGAGAATAAATATTTTTCTTGATCGCGGCCACGAACCATTAAGAATGCACCACTGGTACGACTAACACCTGGTTTTGTTTTAATAATTTGAAGCGCAGGAAGAACAGTATCGCCAGTTGAGTGAATCGCACCAGAAACCATTCCATCTGTTACACCCATGTAAGTTAGCATAGTACCAAAGTAGTTCACATCTTTTAAAATTTCTTCTGCTTGTTCTTTGGTTACTTTACCTTTACGGCGTTCTACAAAGGCTTCGACCATTTTATCCCAGTCTGCATAGTTATCAGGATCAAGAATTTCAAATTGATCAATGGTAATACCACGAGCGACAGCGGCCTTTGCAACCTCATCTTTATTCCCAATCAAAACAGGTGTAATCAACTCTTCTGCATTCAAACGCGCAGCTGCACCTAAAATACGTGAATCAGTTGCTTCTGGAAAAGCAATTTTGATGCCTCGACGTACAATTTTAAATTTTAAACTATCAAATAATTCCACCGGAATTACCTCCTGTATTTTTTCTCACCCCCATCATACACTATTCACAAAAAAAAGAACAGTTCTTTTTGCTGTTATAGTAAAAAGCGTCAGTTTTTTGTTATTAATTTCACATAGTTTCATTTTTATTATATAACAGCAAGCGCTTCATTATTACACTGTATTATACAATGGTTGCATCCTGGGGTAGCGCCCAATCGATTGGCTTTTCACCAAAAGAAACTAAAGCAGCATTAGCTTTTGAAAAAGGACGTGAACCAAAAAAACCACGATGTGCCGATAATGGACTTGGATGCGGTGAAGCTATAACGACATGGTGCTTTTGATCAATCATTTTAATTTTGTCTTGTGCACCTTTGCCCCACAAAATGAAAACAATCGGCTTTTGTCTTGCGTTTAACTTCTCTATAATTTTATCTGTTAGTTGCTCCCAGCCTTTACCACGATGCGAATAAGCTTGGCCTTCTCGCACTGTTAACACTGTATTTAAAAGTAAAACACCTTGTTTTGCCCAGCTCGTTAAATAGCCATGATTAACCGGTGCTATCCCTAAATCACTTTGTAATTCTTTATAAATATTTTGCAAAGAAGGCGGAATTTTGACACCAGGTTGAACGGAAAACGATAACCCATGAGCTTGGTTAGCTCCGTGATAAGGATCTTGACCTAAAATAACAACTTTGACTGCTTCATAAGGCGTTAGTTCTAGCGCTTCAAAAATGTGATACATATCTGGATAAATTTTTTGGGTCTGATATTCTTGTTTTAAAAACTCCCGCAACTCTAAATAGTAAGGTTTATTAAATTCAGGTGCTAAGATATCTTGCCAACTGTTATGAATAATTGTTTTCATGGCTACCTCCTGTAATAACTACTGATAAAAGGGACAATTTTTTTCGGACTGCCAGCTTAAATCGGTTTTATCTTCCCAAGTTATTGTAGCCTAAATGTCTAGGATTGTCTTTGAAACCGCCACAAATTTGTCCAAATCTATGTTAAACTGAAAGCGTATGAAGGTTCGTAAAATGAACTCCCTCAGCTTTTTACATTAGATTTTAAGGATGGTGTCACCTATTTATGATTAAATTAATTGCCTCTGACATGGATGGGACGTTATTAAATTCCCGCATGCAGATTTCTGTCGAAAATATTGCCGCGATTAAATATGCAAAAGAACATGGAATTGAATTTATGGTGGCTACTGGGCGTAACCGAGAAGAAGCCTTACCTGCTTTAGAACAAGCAGGCATTAAATGCGCCATGATTAACTTAAATGGTGCTCAAGTTTTTGACGAGGACGGAAATTCGTTATTTACCGTTCCAATTGAACTAGATGTGGTTTCAGAAATTTTAGATACTTTACGTGCTGCTGATATTTATTATGAAGTAGCAACAAATGAAGGACTTTATTCAGAAAGCCAAGCAAAAAGAATTGAAAATTTTTCGGAACACATGGCAGAATTAATGCCCCATTTAACGCATAAAATGGCGATTGCGATGACCTCGGCACAATTAGAATTTTTACCGGTAAATTACGTCGCCGATATTAAAGCCCTTTTAACGAAACCTCATTTTGAAGTTTTAAAAATTATTTGTTTTCATAAAGATGGTCCAGCCGTGTTAGGACCAGTGGCAAAACAATTAGATCAAAATGAAACATTACACGTGACTTCTTCTGGACAAAATAATATTGAAATCAATCATCGTGATGCCCAAAAAGGAATTGCAGTCGCCCATGTTGCCAAAGAACGAAATATCGCTTTGTCTGAAGTGATGACAATTGGCGACAATATGAACGATTTAAGTATGATTCAACTAGCTGGAGTGAGTTTTGCGATGGGAAATGCTAAAATTGAATTGAAAGAAAACGCCAAGTATTTAACCGCCACTAACATTGAATCAGGTGTTGGTAAAGCCATTATGCGAGCAATTGACGAGAATTTGGCGTAAACTAAAAGACGAGTAGAAGCTTTAGCGAATGAATAAGGAGGCGCTAGGATGTCTGAATTTTTTATTCAAGACAAACAGTTGAGTTCCATCACCCGTACCATTGTCAAAGACGAAAAAGGAAAATCTTTGTTTTTACTCGTGGGACGTTGGGGAACAAAAGGTGATGCGCTCTCTCTTTATAAAATGAACGGGGAAATGGTAGCCAGCATCAAGCAGATTAGTTTTACTTTTGGGACGCGTTTTGAAATTTACAAAAATTTTGAAAAAGTCGGTACTTTACAAAAGATTTTTCGCTGGCCTGGTGATTTTTATTATATTCAACAACTTCATTGGACAGTCCAAGGTAATATTTACCAACATCAATATAGTATTCGCCATTTCAATCATCTTATTATGAAAATGGATAAAGCCACTTTATTTTCTGGCGACTACTACGTTTTAGATGTGACAAATGACGATGATGCGCCGGTTTGTATTTGTATTGCAGCCATTATGGACTATTGGCTTTATAATCGCAGCAAATCACAAAAATTGGATTACCGCCTTACTCCCAATTGCTAAATAACTACTAAATTCATTAATTGCATTTTATTTGCCAGCGTCTGTGCGCTGGCTTTTTACCTGTTTTTGCTATTAAAGAACTTCCAAATCGCACTTTTTCTCTTTTTCTCTAGTCACTTAGATTTTTACCTTAGAAAATTAAAGAAAAAATTTGCTACGCTATTTTCCAGATAACAATTTCTATCACATTTAAAGAAGATAACTGCATATAAAAAAAGACCGCTAAAAACAGCGGTCTTTTTTTAAGATATTGGTTTTTGCATATGTTCATATTGATGGCCAGCAATCATGGTTTTGGCAACTGTTTTAAAGCCATTGCGCTCATATAATCGCTTTGCACCAGGATTTTGTTCATCTACACTCAAACCGATGACGCTTTCTCCATCTCGTTTAACAATTTGCGGTAGTGCCGCTAATAATTCGCCGCCAATCCCCTGCCCGCGAAATTCTTTTGAAACAGAAATAGAATCTAAATACCATTCGGGTTCAATCGTTTCAGGATCAGTAAAAAGACGAGTATCTTTCGGAATATCAAATTTTTCTAGTAATGGAATTAAGGGCTCATCAATCGTTTTTTCTGCACTAGCTGGATAGCCATAAGCCACACCGGCAACTTTGCCATCAATTTCTTTAACCAATGCACGTTTATAACCATAACGATAATCGCCAATAGCGACACTTTCTTCTAACAAGGCCAAAGTTTTTTTGGCGCCATATTTTTTAACAAAAGGTAACTCCATATCTTCTAAAATGACTAATACAAGTGGCGCAATAGCAGCTGCATCAGACTTTTTTGCATAACGTATCATGTTATCAACCTCCACCAGTAAGCTTACCATGTCCCATGTATTTTACCAAGTGGGTCTACTATAAATTTCTAAAAAAAGCATGTTATAATTCAAAGCGAAGTACTAATAAAAAGGAGTAACTTAAATGAACATTTACTATATGTCAATTTCTGGCAACACGCGCACATTTGTGACAAATTTACAAAAATATGCACAAAGCCAACATGAGAAAAATAACGCAAATCCTCCTATCACCCTTTACGCAGTAGATGACAATACATTACCAGAGCCTATCACAGCACCTTTTTTTGTTTTTGTTCCCACTTATTTAGAAGGTGGCAATGGGGTGGATAATGGCGATCAGGAAATTTTAACTGAAGCCTTAAGAGAATATATTGCTTATGAAGATAACCAGAAAAATTGTTTAGGAATTGTTGGAAGCGGGAATAAGAATTTTAATCGACAATACTGTTTAACGGCTAAACAATATGCCGCTCAATTTAATTGTCCTTTTTTAGCTGACTATGAGCTACGCGGCACACCAAAAGATGTAGCGCGAATCTATCAAATTTTATTAGCGGCATTATAAAAATTTTTGCTACCATCATACTTTTAATTAATACCGTGAATAGATTAATTAACTTATGCTAATTTATTTAAGTAAAACTCCTTTCTTTTTGCGTACTTGTTAGTAGAAAAAGAAAGGAGTTTTGTTATGAAACTTTATCACATTCGAAAAGAAAATGGTTTTAATCAACACACATTTTATGGTTGGTTAAAAGAAACTGGGCTAATTGAAAAGGGTCCGGCAGGCTATATTCCCGGTCCAATGGCCTGGGAAGAAATGGCGCTTTTAACAACTAAAAAAATTGATGACACAGGTAAAGTGCGCAATGTTACGCAAGTTACTGTCTCAAAAAGCAAAGTCGCTGACTTAATTACTGCCTATTTAAACAGTGGTAAACCTAATCTCTACAATAAACGTAAACAAGAAGAAGAATTACAATTAAAATTACAAGAACTACAAAAACGTTTAGAAAAGATTGAATCTAAGCTGACTCAACTGCCGCTAACATAGTTCTTTATTCAGAAAATTTGAATTAATTAAATTTGATAGCACTAGACCACAATCAAAAAGAACCGTTCTTCTACAAGTAAAATGAGAACGGTTCAAAAGATTGTATTTATTTTTATTTCAGCAGGCTTAATTTAGCTTTGGTGTATAACAGCTAATCTTTTAACTTGCTTTATTAAAAAATGCAAGTAATGTCCACCTACATAAATTATCATAATAACGGCTAAAGACGTTTCAACTACGGCTAAAAGATCCATCAAAAGAAAAGATTGTCCTATTTCTTTAAAAAAATCACTCGCACTTTTAGCGGCAAAAGCAGAAATCGCTAAGGGGAAAGTAAAGGCCGCGTAACTAGGATAAAAAGGCAAACGAATCATTTTTACTACTTGGAAAATAATGAACCAATATAATATTTGTGATAAAATTAGTAAGCTAATTACTAAAAACAACTGCGGATCTGAAAATGCTTTTAAATATCCCGTTAACTCAAGCGACCCTGGAGCTGCGATAATTGTAACTAAAGGTAAGGTCGCCTCTGCCATCTTTTTAAATAAGAAAACCCGTTTAATAATTAACGGCAATAAAAGTAAGTAGAAAAATAGACCTACCCAAAAGTTTACTTGGCCAATTAGGGGGAAGAAATTCCCACTTGTAACCGAGATGACCCCGATTCCAACATAAACAATAAACCAGCTAGGATAAAGATGTTCGATTGTAACACTGGGCTTAATTAAAAAATGATACGTAAAATACGCCATCAAATAATAATGAACGATAATGGCAAGTAGCCATAAATATTTGATTACTGGTGCAATTATTTGTATTTGAAGTAAATAGGTACATAAAACCATTGTCCCCATCGTAAAGGTGGGGGCCACCGATGCAATAATCGGATCGGTCAAACTTGCATGCACATGGTGAAAAGTTAAACAAACTTTGAGTAAAACAGCACTAAATAACAGTCCAGCTATCACCCCAAAGCTATTACCAAGTAGAATGAATTGATAGTTTTTTAATACATTTCCAATTGTAGCTAGACCTAAAATCAAACCACAAATGGGAATGGGGATTGTTTTTAAAAAGTCTCGCACTTTTGTCCTCCTTATCGTTTTAAAAATTTGTTTACTTTCTCACTAGTGAGTACGTAGTTAGTATAGTGATTTTTTGACTAAAAGAAAAATAAATAGTATAAATACTTATTATTAGTTTTTTTTATTAAAACGGAGGTTCTCTGATGTTACATCTACTACACACCTTTGTTTCTGTCTACGAGACTAGAAATTTTACCCATACAGCAGAAGATTTATTTTTATCCCAACCAACGATTTCCGCTCAGATCAAAAAATTAGAAGAACATTTACAAGTAGACTTGTTCATTCGAAACGGCAAACAAGAAATCATTCCGACAAAAGAAGCCGTCTTTTTATATCCCCGCGCTTTGCAAATCATTGAAGAATGGGAAGATACGAGTCAGCGGCTCAAAAACCAAGAAAATTTTCGTTTACAATGTATTGTCGGATGCTCACACACCTGTGCGGTCTATTTTGTGCCCAAACTGCTCCCTCATTTGGTCAAACAATTTCCAAATGTTGATTTTTCCATTAAACTAATGAATTCCGAAGAAGTAGGCCAACAAATGGCACAAAATAAGGTAAGTATTGGTTTTATCGAAAAACCAGAACGAAACGAAGCAATTAACCAAACACCTATTTATGAAGATGAATTAGTTTTAGCTGGTGATGAAAAATCGCAATACTGGCTGTTAAGAGAAAACGAATCGGGCTTACGCTTTTATAATGAAATTTATTTACGCGAAAATAATTTGTTGCCAAACGTTATTTTTGTCGACAATAATGAAGCAATTTTAGCCTTGTTAAAAGAAGGTTTTGGTCGCTCTATCATCTCAAAATTAGCGATTAACTCTGATATTCCTTATCAAGAAATTCACGAGCATCACCTCCGCCATTTTTACCTTTTAACGCATAAAGCCGTATTTAAGGATGTTTTACGGGAAATTGCGGCTTTTATTGAAATCTTGGTGCCTCACTTACAGGAACGAAAAATATTTTAAAAAGTTAGTGATTGTGGCAAAAGCTGCTTTTATCACAATATTTATACGCAAAAAGGCGGTGTGACAAGATTTTTGTCACACCGCCTAACTTTTATTATTTCTGTCCTGATAAATAGACTTTCACTACATTTTCAGTTAATAATGCAATATTTTCCAGCGTAACTTTTTTCACCATCGCATCTTTTAACGTTATTGGTCGCGTTTGAATTGAGAAAACACCATCAAAATGATATTCGATTCCAGTGATATTTTCCGGACGTGCGCCACAAAAAGCTACGACAGGAAGTTGATGTTTGCGAGCTAAGCGCGCGACGCCTAAAGGAACTTTGCCTTGGGCTGTTTGCTCATCAAAGCGCCCTTCGCCAGTTATCACAAAATCACAACTCGCTAATTTATGATCTAAATCAAGTAATTGCGCAATTGTCGCAAAACCCGGTTGTAACTGCCCACCTGCTAATAAAATACTGCCACCAATTCCACCTGCTGCGCCACTACCTGAAAATTTATTCAGATCAATTTGTGATTGGAATTTTTTCCGCACAGCTTCAGCAGCAGCATCAAACTGGGCCAAGATTTTTTCAGTGCCACCTTTTTGCGCGCCAAAGCCATAAGAAAAGCCATTCACGCCAGTATAAGGATTCATTACATCTGTTAGTCCAATCAATTTTTTACCGTCTAAATTAGGAAATACAAGCTCAGCTAAATATTTTTCCTCTAATAGCAATGGATTTTTTGGCGGAATATCTTGCCCACAAAGTGCTGCAAGTAGGCCCAGTCCACCATCATTTACTCCACTGCCGCCTAAAGAAACAAATACTTGGGTTGCTTCTTTTATAGCCGCTAAAATCACTAATCCTAATCCATAGGAATGAGCAGCTTGGATTGTTTTTTCATTTGGAGTGATGCGCGTAAGACCAAGTATTTGCGCAGATTCAATAATTGCTGTTTTAACTTGATCAATTTCTGTTAGCCAGTAGTGTCCTTTTATTGGGCGACCTAATAAATCAATCGTATCCACTTCTCTTTTTTGACCAGTAAACGCTTTTGATAAAATCGCTAAAGTCCCTTCACCACCATCAGCAATGGGGACATTACAACTGCTAATTCCTAATTTTTTCAACGCCTGGCAAACTGCACCGTTTAATTCCTCTGAAGTTGCACTCCCTTTATATGAATCAATTGCCACACAAACTTTCATCCTCGCCACCTCCTCAAATTAAAACTTTTACTGCTCGTTTTATTTAATTGTAGAAAAAAGAACCGATTAAAGCAAAAATTTAATGGTTTGACTGCAACAAGCCTTCTCTAACTATAAAAAAATACGAAGAAAAGGTACTAACTCTTTTCTTCGTATTCAATAAAATTAGCTATTTTGTTAAAGGCCAAAAATCCGCAGCAGTTCCTTGTTCCATCCCCATTAAAAACTTCTGGCGTACATCAGGATAGCTTTTGGCAATATTTTCAACAAAACCCTTGATTTCTTCTCGTTTTGTTTTTTTATCAGCAGGACAAGGATTAAAAACAATTGGAAGTTCTTCTCTTTTCACAAAGCGAATAATCTCTTGTTCTGGTATATACAGCAACGGACGAATCAAGGTCACTTCTGTTTTTGTCAAATAACTTTTCGGTTCAAAACTATTTAACTTACCATGGAATAAAAAGTTCATAAAATAAGTTTCAATAGCGTCATCTAAATGATGTCCTAAAGCAACTTTATTACATCCAAGTTCTCTCGCTTTATTGTACAAAATTCCCCGCCGTAACTTGGCACATAAAGAACATGGGGACTGCTCTTTTCTAATATCAAATACCACTTCGGCAATATTTGTAGGCACAACCTCCAACTTGTAACCTAGATTTTGACATAAATTGTGGAGCGGTTGTAAATCAACTCCTTCAAAGCCCATATCTAAACTGATTGGTACTATTTCAAAAGAAAAGCCCAGCCGTTCTTGCTTGGCAATGGTATCTAAAAAATAAAGTAAACTACTACTATCTTTTCCCCCACTTAAACCAATTGCAACTTTATCACCTGGTTCAATCAAATTATGATTTAAAATAGCCCGACGAATGGGATTATAATAAAGTTGGTTGTCTTTTTTCTTAAAGCTCATAGTAACTCCTTATCATAAAAATAATTATTTAAAAAAATCCGTTTTTAAGCTATACTGCTTGCCTGCTAAGATGTCATATTGAATCAGACGATAATCTTCATAAGTCGTTTTAGCCGCTCCTGTTAATGTCAAATTCTTTTGCCACGTTCCTTGATTTAAATACATATTTTTTTCAAAAGCTGGCAAAGTATGTGCTAACTGTAGAAGCATCTCATAATAAGGGCTAAGTTTAAGTCCTGCTTGAGAGAATAGATTAGGCGCAAAATAAAACGGACTTGTAATCGCGTCATGTTGCTGACTATTCGCCAATTTTCCCGCTGAATCAAACATTAAAAACTGAGTTTCATGGAGGGTTGTGCCACTATTGGCTTTTTGAATGGCATCAGAATAAATCCCCGGTAAATGATCGCCCCAAAAAACAATCAATGTACGGCGAGGTAACTGCTTAACCGCCTCGGTAAAGTGCTGTAATGCAGCTGAACTATAAGCTACATCTTGTAAATAATTCGCAATCGCATTCGTATTCGCATTGTCATCAGCAGTTACGTTATAAGAAATATTATTGTACTTATCACCATAAGGCATATGTGTTTGCATCGTCACCAAATGCACAAATTGCGGTTTCTTATTGGCTTTTAAAAGATCCAAAATCTCATCATAAGCAGACTCATCAGAGATATAAGGATTATTTTCAATTTTATCACGATATTTCATTGTATCTTGATCAAGAAAACGATCAAATCCTAAAATATTATAAACGTCTTTTCGCTTATACATCGAAGTATCATAAGGATGAATGGCAGTAGTATCATAGCCTTGTTCTTTTGTTAGGGAAACAAGTGATGGTAAGCTCTTTAATTTTGGAACTAAAAGCGTATAAGGCGTTGTCATCTGGGCGTTTAATAGCTCCATACTAAAACTCGTCAACGCTTCAAATTCAATATTAGCTGTCCCGCCCCCATAATTTTGCGACAACATTTTGCCACTATAAGTATTGTTTGCGACCGCATAATAATCTGCCAACGGTTGCCCAGTATACTGAATTCCTTTTAAATGAGCGGGATCAGAAAAACTTTCTGACATGACATAAATGATGTTAGGCTTTTCTTTACTATCTGTTTCAGCATCGCCTTGATATTTTTTGACAACTGAGGCAACTTTTTCTGCCGAATAATCTTGTGGTTTTGTCATCGCTTCAACTCTTAAATTGTACAAAAAACCGCCGACAAAACCAACGTTATAATAGTTCATCTTCTGAGAGTATGGAATCCAAAGCGCTGTTTTGTTATACGCTTTACGCAATAAGTTATCATTAGAATTAAAATGGCTGGCATAAAGTAAAAAGAAGACACTCAGTAAAAAAATAATTCCTCGAAAGATTTGCTTTTTGGGCGCTAATTTACGACTGCGATAAATACTATATCCCAATGCTAATAGCGCTAATAAAAGGACAAAAAGGGCAAAAATGAAAAGTGGCCAACCCACCATATCTTTTAAAACACCAAGTTGTCCTAGCATTTTCAAATCATCAGGATAGATAGGTTCTTGGCGGGCAGTCATTTTTTGATAGTCAGCAAAACCTAATAAACCAATGGCCACGCTATAAAATAAGCCCCCAAATAAAAGCGATCCGGCAATAGCTGCAAAAACACCATAAACGGCCAATAAAACCAAACTACCTAAGAAAAATTTAGCTGTATGCCAGGAAAATGCAAACTTCAATGCTAAATCAAGCGATAAATCATTTTGACACCACTGCAAATATAAGTTACTCATTATAATCAGTAAAAAAACTGCTATCGCAGCAAAAACATATTTTAATTTTTTCATGAAGAAACCTTCTATTCCTTATTTTTGTTATTCTTTTCTCAATAGCTTTTATTGTAGCGGTTTGATTTGTAAGTGTAAAGAAGCTCCAAAAAATTTAAAAAAGGGCAAAAAAAAAGAGGATCCATACTGGTATCCTCTAGCCGTTGTTGACGGAGTCTTCCCCAAAACTCCACTTTTAGTATAAAATAAACTAAGTTATATAGCAAAAGTGACGGAAATATTTTAATTAAAAATTAATTTGCACCATCATAATTTTATTTTACTTCCAAAAGTCATCAAAAACGGTAATTGGTAAGTGACGTTTATGTTGTCCTTTTTCCCACCATGATTCAATTGTTTGCTGTGCTTTTTCAGAAACAGCCTTTCCTTCTAAATAGTCATCAATTTCATCATAGCTAACTCCCAATGCCACTTCATCTGCAACTAGGGGCTTGTCATCTTCTAAATCTGCCGTTGGTGTTTTTAAATACAAAGATTCAGGTGCACCTAGTTCTTTTAAAAGCTGTTTTCCTTGGCGTTTATTTAAGCGAAATAGCGGTAAAATATCTGCGCCACCATCACCAAATTTTGTGAAAAAACCCGTAATATTTTCAGCGGCATGATCTGTTCCAATGACCGCTCCATTATTAGCCCCAGCAATAGCATACTGGGTTATCATGCGTTGACGCGCCTTGATATTTCCTTTATTGAAATCTGAAATTGCCACACCAGCTTCCTCTAAAGCAGCAACTTGTCCATCCACAGCCTCCTTAATATTCACTACTAAAGAAACATCTGGCTTGATAAAAGCTAATGCTTTTTGAGCATCTGCTTCATCTGCTTGGGTGCCATATGGTAAACGCACTGCAATAAACTGGTAATTCTCACCTGTTTCTGCTCGCAATTCAGAAATAGCTAGTTGAGCCAAGCGTCCAGCCAAACTAGAATCTTGCCCCCCACTAATTCCCAGTACGAGAGATTTCAAAAATGAATTTCGTTTAAGATATGCTTTTAAAAAATCCACACTAACTCTAATTTCTGCTTTCGGATCAATAACTGGTTTTACTCCTAATTCGTTAATAATTTCTGTTTGTAAAGACATTAAAAACGTCCCTCCTCTTTGGTTACTGCTGCGACTGATTTACGCACTTTTTCCATGATTGCCATTTTGTGATTCCAGCAGTCAGTAGAAAGATCGACCGGATATTGTTGGGGATTCAAATCTCGTTTGTATTCATCCCATAAAGAATCTAGGCATTCATGAGCATAAGCTTTAATATGTGCTAAATCTGGTAAGTCATATACTAACTTACCTTCATAAAAAATTTCTTGTAAAACCGGACGGGCACTAAAATCACGAACAGTTTTATTAATAAAGGTGTGAACCGGATGAAACATAAAGATTTCCTCTTCTTCTCTTGGGTCCTCATCCCACAAAGTGATATAATCCCCTTCAGACTTCCCATCTTTGTTACGATTAATGCGCCACACTTGTTTTTTACCTGGCGTTGTAACTTTTTCGGCATTCGATGAAAGTTTTATTGTATCCACCATTTCACCATTATCATCTTCAATCGATACTAATTTATAAACAGCGCCTAATGCTGGTTGATCATAGGCGGTAATCAATTTGGTTCCTACACCCCAAACATCAATTTTAGCTTTTTGCATTTTTAGACTTAAGATAGTATTTTCATCCAAATCATTTGAAGCATAAACTTTTGCATTGGTAAAGCCGGCTTCATCTAATTGTTCGCGAACTTTTTTAGAGATATAAGCCATATCCCCTGAATCAATCCGAACACCCAAGAAATTAATTTTATCGCCCATTTCTTTGGCGACCTTAATCGCTGCGGGAACACCTAATTTTAACGTATCATAAGTATCAACTAAAAAGACACAGTCTCGATGGGTTTTAGCATAGGCCATAAATGCATCATAATCATTCCCATAAGATTGGACTAATGAATGAGCATGGGTACCACTGGCGGGAATACCAAAGATTTTACCCGCTCGAACATTACTAGTCGCATCTGCCCCCCCAATAAAAGCTGCTCTCGTGCCCCAAAAGGCAGCATCAACTTCTTGGGCACGTCTGGAACCAAATTCCAACAACGGATCATCACCAATAACTGATTTAATTCGGGCAGCCTTAGTTGCAATTAGAGTCTGGAAATTAACCATGTTTAATAAAGCTGTTTCAATTAATTGTGCTTGTGCTAGTGGGCCTTCAATTTGAACAATTGGTTCATTACTAAAAACCAAATCGCCTTCTAAAGCAGAACGCACCGTACAACTAAATTTTAACTCGGCTAAATAATCTAAGAATTCTTCCGGGTAGCCAGTTACGTCACGTAAATACGCAATATCGCTGTCTGTAAAACGTAAATTTTCTAAATAGCGAACAAAACGCTCCAAGCCTGCAAAAATTGCATAGCCTGTCTTAAAAGGCATCTCCCGAAAATAGCATTCAAAAACAGCATGTCGATCCGCACGCCCTAATTCCCAATATGTTTTCATCATATTCAGTTGATATAAATCTGTATGCAGCGTTAAGCTGTCGTCAGGATATAAATTTGGCATTTTTTAAACTCCTCAAGATATTTTATGCCTTTCATTATATCAAAAAAATAGTAAAAGATAGAAAAATCGCACTTTTTCTTTATGCGACAAAAAAAGTAAGCCAAACTTCGCTGACTTACTTTTATAATTAAAGAGATGATAGGATTTTCGTAAGAGTTAACTTTCAGCAACTTTTCTTTGTCCTAGTGTCCTAACCAATTTTTTCGCAACGTTAAGACAAAATTACAAGAAATTTGCACTAATCTTTTTTGGGGGTATATTCCACTAAAATAATATCTTTGTGCGGTTTAGAAAAAGTGCTGCCAGCTTCTTGCATTTTGTGTTTAATGTTGACATCAACATGGACAGCCCGACGGTCAACTTTTAAAAGGCGGTGAATAATAGTATCCACCTCTTCTTTTCGGATTTTTTTGCGATCATTAATTAAAATGAGGCGAATTTTGTCATACGTATCCGCATAAATCACTTGGGTGCGATCCGCTGCGTAAAGTTTATAATATTTCAAAGCAGTCTTACCAAAAATAAATTTGGTAATGTTAGGATAAAAATTTTCTAAATTTAAATTTCTATTAACTGGCGTTTCAATTATTTTCATAACATCGTTCCTTTCAAATAATTTTTATTACATATACCTATGGTTTTGTACGTTGCCACAAAAATAGTATAACATAAACGGTTTTTAACTTTTAAAAAGAAAGTTTGACTAAAACGAGAAAATTATGCTTTAAATTAGTTTAAATAACCAATAATTTTGCAATCGATTCTGTTTACATCCCTTCAAATAAAAGTGCTATAAAAAATGCAACATACCTGAAAAATTTTTTCTTTTTAATACTTGACTTTGACGTAACGTCAAAGCTTATGCTATCTATGAGAAAGAAAACGAAACGACTATACGAGGAGGCCTCTTGTATGTATACGATTAATGAATTAGCAAAGTTAGCCAATGTTTCGAGTCGAACATTGCGTTATTATGATCAAATTGGCTTGTTAAAAGCCAAGCGCAAACCAGACTCTGACTATCGATTTTATGATAATGATGCCGTCGATGCGTTACAACAAATCTTGTTTTTTAAAAGCTTTGGTTTTAGTTTGACTAAAATCAAAACGGCAATGAACTTATCACAATCAAAACGACTGGTGCTTTTAGAAGAACAATATCAGTTATTGTTACAACAACAAGCGCAACTAACTAAAACAATTCAGACACTTTCTCAAACATTAGTCTATTACCAAGGAGGAACTAAAATGAACGATAGTGAAAAATTTGCTGCTTTTAAAGCGGATAAAATTGCTGAAAACGAAGCGCAATTTGGTAAAGAAATTCGCGAAAAATACGGTGAAAAAGCCGTTCGTGCCGCCAATGATAAATGGTCCCATTTAACACCTAGTCAGTATGAACAATTACAAGAAACAGAAATCGCATTATTTGCTAATTTAAAAATTTTGGCGCAATCTGACCAAATTGACTTAGATAGTACGATAGCTCACCAAGTTTTTGACGCTCACAAAGCTTGGTTACAAGTTGCTGCTCCCTTTTATAATCAAAAGTATCATCGTGGTCTAGCGGATATGTACGTAGCAGATGAACGCTTTGCAGCCTACTATAATGATCGGGTAGAAGCGGATGTAGTAGATATTCTGCATGATATTATTTATCACTACACAAAAGAGTAAAAAATATTGGAAGATAATTCAATAACGGTACTACTTGATAAAAATCATAACCACCCTTCAA
>NZ_JXKG01000019.1 GCF_001885735.1 Enterococcus canintestini
TTGAAGGGTGGTTATGATTTTTAAAATAAGTTCAATCAGGTGATTAATATCAGAAGTATCATTACTACTTTGTTAATAATCACGTATTTTGAAATACTATGAAGCATAGTTAATTTGACCTACTACACAGCTTGTTAAAAATAAACAATATTTTTTACTGAAATATTATTGCGAGATTGTAAGCAATGCACAAGAGTTCATTATGTGAAAAACAGAAATTATCTTTAGAAAAGTAATTTAGAAGCTAAAATTGATTATTATTTAGATAGTTATAGATTGGAAAAAAGCAAGTTGGAAAAGGTGATAATAAAAAAAGAACAAGGTGATAATAAAAAAAAGAACCTTGAATTATCAAGGTTCTAATAAGAGCCACCTGCCGGGCTTGAACCGGCGACCCCCACCTTACCATGGTGGTGCTCTACCAGCTGAGCTAAGGCGGCAATAGTGTTATTTCTTTGAAGCACAAGCAATATTATAGCGAAGCTAATTCTCAAAGTCAATGCTTTTTAAAGGAGAAATTTAGTTGAATTATTTGCTTAATTTTACGCGGTATTAATTATAAATTGTTTTTTCTATACTTTGGCGTGAATATAATCTGTTATTTACAAACCATTTTATCTGGGCTACGCTATTTACTTTATTTGCCAACTAAAACCCTTCTTTTCGTTCCTAGAGGTCTGAACAACTATATTGTAACTTTAACTAAGGGATTTTTATTTCCTAGCTTTGCGCACGAAATCTGGTTTAAAGCTTAAAATAAAAAATGCGAGAAAAATTTAGCTAATTTTCTCGCATTTTTATTGTAAAACTAAGATTTAAAAATTTGCTATAGTACCGGTTAAATCTTGATAGAGTTCATTCATGAGGGTCTTGTGATTTAATACATTTCCGTGATTGCTGAGTAGTAAAACAGCATTTTGACCGTCTTTACTGATTAACACCATACAATGTTGGGAGGCAATCATGCCATTAGCACGTAGGTAAAGTCCTTTATCGTATTGTCCACCATTATAAGTGGCTTTTGTTTCACGCTGCCACGCGGCATTTAAAATAGTTGGATTTACTAACTTACCAGATAGCAGTTGATGGTAGTACCAGTAGAGATCACCTGTAGTCATAGCTAGATTTCCTGTTCCTAATTCGCGCACAAATTGGCCATTTTTTTCAGTAACGACTTGGCTGTAATCAGCGGCATCTTTTCCGCCATAAGACACAGTGTGATTCGAATTTTGGTACCAATTAGGGTACTCAATAATTTTTAATCCCATTTGCTTAACAAATGTTTGTTGGATAAGTTGTGAATAACTGGTATGGGTAATTTGTCGTAAAATACCTGCTAATAATACGTAGTTTACAGGTGAATAAAAAAAGCGACCACTGTATTTGATTTGCGCATTATTCACAGCAAAATTCACGACTTCTGCTTCATTTTTAACACTTAAAGGAATCTCCGGTAGTGCAAGGCCAGAAGTCATATGCAACATCTGTTTAATCGTGATATTTTCGCTACCATAAATTTGTGGGAAAAATTGGCTTAATGGTGTATCTAAAGTTAAACGACCTGCTTCAATTTGTTTATAGATTAAAGTAGCTGTTAAACTTTTTTGAACCGAACCTATTTGGTAAAGAGAAGCCACACTATTGCGTTTTTGATTTGCAAAGTCTTGATAGCCATAACCTTGTTGCAAAATAATCTGACCATTTTTAACTATTAGCGCAGTTCCGACAAAATTTTCCAATTTTAACCGTGTGTCAAAAGATTCCCCACTTGGTGCTAGTAAATCTTTACTTAGATTTTGATATTCCGCTGCAGATAAAGCAGATGTAATCGTTTCGTTGTTGTTTGTTTCATTTTCTGAGTAACTTGAAGTGCTGGTGCTTTGTTCTGTTGTATTTTCGGTGGTACTCGCTGTGGCAAAGAAAAGACCTTCTCGATTACCATAAAGCCAATACCCTAATCCGCCAACGATTAATACTAAAATTAAAGGAAATATAAATCGATTTTTCTTACTTTTAAAGTGACGTCCCCGCATAATTCTACCTCCAAAATTCAATTTATTTTACTCGTCTTTTTAGAAAAAGAAAAGTATTTTAAAAAAAGTGGAGAAAAAGTTTAAATTAATCTTGCGAAAATTTAAAAGAATTGCTATCATATTGTTACAGTATTCCGGCATAGCTCAGTTGGTAGTAGCGCATGACTGTTAATCATGATGTCGTAGGTTCGAGTCCTACTGCCGGAGTTTAGCTCTCGCTTTATGCGAGAGCTTTTTTTGTGCTTTTGGAATCTTTTTCCGGTGTGAGAAAGATTAATAATTCATACTTTTTATCGCTTTATTTTATGTCATAAAAGTCCTTTAGCGTATGGATTTCCAGTTTTTTTGTGCGATAAAAGAACTTTAGCAATGATACTTTGTAATGGGTTAGTCCTTTTTGTAAAATGCTTGTTAAACAAATGAAAACGTCTTTAAAGGTAAGTTTAAGTTTTATTTGGTATCCTTTTTGTAGTGATAACTACGTTCGTAATGTAAAGGACTAGAGGAGGATATTAAGAGTATGAAGCAGCGATTGGCTTTTTTTGACAATGCAAAATTCATTTTAATGATTCTGGTTGTCTTCACCCATTTACTAGAGCCATTTATTGAGGACTGGCAGGGATATCATAATCTTTACTATTTCATCTTTATTTTTCATATGCCAGCGTTTATTTTGATTGCGGGCTATTTTTCGAAGGGATTGCAAAAGGGGAATCTTAATAAAGTAATAAAGAAAACCTTACTGCCTTATCTAATTTTTCAGCTGATATATTCCAGTTACTATGCTTTGATTGGTTTAGAAGATAGTTTTTCGTGGAATCTGTTGCTACCGAACTGGTCATTATGGTTTTTAGTCAGCCTTTTTTGTTGGCAATGTTCCTTAACACTCTTTAAAAAAATGTCGCCACTTATTGCGATTACTGTAAGTATTCTTTTAGCTTTACTGGTAGGGTATTTACCGTTTATTGATCGAAATCTGGCAATGCAGCGGACTTTTGTATTTTTACCTTTCTTTTTAATTGGGCATTATTTTTCTTGGGAAAAATTAGTGGCAATACGTCAAAGTCATCGCTACTCTTTTGCATTAGTTGGGTTTGGTAGTATCTTTGCTTTTATAAGTCAATTTGAAACGTTTAATAAATATTTGGTATTTGGTTCAAAACCTTATGCAGATTTTCTTAGTGATCCCCAATTAGGCGCTTTTATTCGTTTACTGGTGCTCGTTTTAGGCTTTGTTGGGATATTGTCGTTTTTACTTATCATACCAAGACAAAAGACGTTCTATTCTGATTTGGGGCGCAATACTTTGACAGTCTATTTATTACAAGGTTTTGTAGTCAAAGGATTACGTGCGTTAAATATTGCTGAATTTAATCTAGGTTTTATCGGTTTTATCAGCTTACTTATCTTTAGTGTCGCTTTAACATTTGTGCTTGCCTCACCTAAATGGCAAGAATTTTATACAAATTTTCAAGAAAAGTTTCGCAAAAAAATCCGACAACAATTATAAACATCAAGATGAAAAATTGCGCTTTTTGGTCCGACACTTAGACAAAGAAGTAGAAGAAATATCAGGAAAAGTGCAATAGAAAATAAAATTGTCAGAATTTTCCCATCAGTTGTAATTTTCTGGTGGCAGGAGTAAAATAAAAAAGTATGTTATTTCAATGTGAGAGGATGAAGAAAATGTCAGCAATCGACAAAGAATTGACAGCCAAATTTGCTGCTGCCTTTAAAGAAAACAACAAACAAAACGCATTACAACGAGGGGTAGTAAAAAACGGCATTAGCGCTTCAGCGGAAAATATGAGCGCCCATGTAAATAATGTGCCGGTTTTTTCAGTTGATCTTGCAACTGGGAAAGTCGCCAACCAAATGCAATCCGGTCGGTGCTGGATGTTTGCCGCATTAAACACTTTCCGTCATAAAATGTTGAACGCTTTTAATTTAAAGGATTTTGAATTGTCCCAAAACTATACTTTTTTCTGGGATAAATACGAAAAAGCTAACTACTTTTATGAAAATATTTTGGCTACTGCCTCAGAAGAATTAACAAGTCGTAAAGTGGCATTTCTTTTGCAAACACCCCAACAAGATGGCGGACAATGGGATATGATTGTTTCAATCTTTGAAAAATATGGTGTGGTACCAAAGACAGCTATGCCAGAAAGCAGTAACTCTTCTAATTCACGGGATTTGAATAACTATTTAAATAAAAAATTACGTAAAGATGCCGTTACATTGCGAAAATTAGTCGCTGCTGGTAAAGATGCTAGTGAAATTCAAAGCGCTAAAGAAAAAATGTTAGAAGAAGTCTATAACTTTTTAGCTATTTCTTTAGGTAACCCACCAGAAACTTTTGATTTTGAATATCGTGATGAAGAAAAAAATTATCATTTAGATCAAAATCTTACACCACAAAGTTTTTATGAAAAATATGTCGGAGTAAATTTAAATGACTATGTCAGCATTATTAATGCGCCAACTGCAGATAAACCTTACAACCAATCCTATACAGTTGAAATGTTAGGCAATGTAGTAGGTGGAAAAGAAGTGAAATATCTAAATGTAGATATGACTACTTTCAAAAAATTGGCAGTTGCACAACTTGAACAAGGAGAATCTGTTTGGTTTGGCTGTGATGTTGGTCAATCTTCAACCCGTGATTCTGGTATTATGGCAATGGATGCTTATGATATGAATGACTTGTTTGATATTGATTTTACAATGACGAAAGCTGAACGTTTAGACTTTGGTGAAAGTTTGATGACTCACGCGATGGTCTTAACCGGTGTTGATGTTGTAGCAGGTCAATCAACAAAATGGAAAGTAGAAAACAGTTGGGGCGAAAAAGTTGGCACTAAAGGTTTCTTTGTGATGAGTGATGAATGGATGGATGAATATACTTATCAAATCGTTGTCCGTAAAGACTTGTTAACACCAGAGCAATTGGCAGCTTATGAAAAAACACCAACCGTTTTAGCACCTTGGGATCCAATGGGCGCATTGGCGTAGTAAGGGTGATAGTCCTCTAAAGATCTGCGGGACAAAATGGGCACAAAAGTTTTAAACGAATAATTTTTGGGACTGGATTTTGTCAATTTTGGCAATAATCTAGTCCTTTTTTAAAGAAAAAACCAGTTAAGCTATTCAATTTGAAGACGGTCTTTTTAATTTTCTGTTATACTTTTTATTAAATAAGAAGACGAGCTAAATTTGCCCAGTCATTTAAAAGGAGGCAGAAAAAGATGGTAAAAATTATTCCATTAGAAAAAGCAGAAAATGTCCGTGATTTAGGCGGGTACAAAACCCCAAATGGGACGGTAAAGTTTAACAAAGTAGTACGAGGTGCGAGTCTATCTGATTTATCAGTACGTGATCGAGAAGCGTTACAACAATACGGTGTAACAGATGTTGTCGACTTTCGCTCGCCTAGCGAAGCCAAAGATGCACCAGATAAAAAAATTCCAACGGCAAAAGAGTATTTTTTGCCTGTATTTGGTCATGACGAAACTAAAGCGTCAATTTCGCCGCAAGAACTTTTGAAACAATTGGAACAAGGAATGACAGCTCAAGCTCAAATGATAAAAGTTTATCGTCACTTTATTGAAGATGAGCATGCGAAAAAAGCTTACCAAGAATTTTTACAAATTCTTTTGGCTAATAGTGGTGAGCAAAAAAGTGTCCTTTTCCATTGTACAGCTGGAAAGGATCGAACGGGGTTTGGTGCTGCTTTGGTATTGGATTTACTTGGCGTAGAGCAACAAACGATTATGACAGATTATCTAGCTACCAACCAATATTTAAATGATCGCATAGCAAACATGACCGCAGCAGCTAAAAAACAAGGCGCGCCTGAACTGCTGGTAAATGGGATCGAAGCGCTAATGAAGGCAGATGAGGCGTATTTAAATGAAAGTTATACAGCAGCTAGAGAACATTATGGTAGCTTAACAAACTATGCAAAAGAAGGTTTAGGATTTACAACTGGTGAAATCAGCGATTTACAAAAATTATATCTAACCAAATAGAAGTAAGGAGTGGATGAAGATGTTACCAAAAGAAATCTTAGCTTCATTGGCACCTGATGGTAAGGCGATTCCAATTGCTGGCGGGGATGTTAATCAAAACTACCGGATTGTAACGGATGAAAATAATTACTTTTTAAAGTTTCATCCGGGAATTGAGGAAACTTTTTTTCAAGCTGAAATCAATGGTCTAAAAGAATTGGCTGATTTTGTCCGTGTGCCGCAAGTGTATAATTGGGGTCAAACTGCTGAGGGTTCTTATTTGGTTATGGAATGGATTGAGCCTGGAGAAGGTAGTCAAGAAGAGCTAGCGGCAACTTTGAGTACGCTTCATCACCATACGCAAGAGTTATTTGGTTTTTATGAAGATAATTATATTGGCGTTTTACCACAAGTGAATGCCCAAACAAATAATTGGGTAAATTATTTTTTAACTTGCCGCTTGGATGTGCAAGTGGAATTAGCAAAGCTTCATAATGTATGGAATCCAGTCCGAGAGGAGCAGTATTTACGCTTAAAAGAAGTAATCTATGAAAATTGGCAAAAGCGAGAAGTTGCGCCGAGCTTATTACATGGTGATTTTTGGAGTGGCAATTATTTCTTTGATAAAATGGGACAGCCTGTTTTGATTGATCCGGCTGTTTCTTATGGTGATCGGGAAATGGATCTGGCTATGGCTCAACTTTTTGGTGGGTTTCGGGCAGAATTTTTTCAAACTTATCAAGATTTATTTCCACTTGCAACTGGTTGGGAGCAACGGCAACCCATTTATCAACTATATTATTTACTTGTACATTTAAATCAGTTTGGCGAAAGTTACGGCAAGCAAGTAGATGAAATTTTGCAACGTTTTAACTAGCTAAATTGAGGTGGCAAATTTAGGAGGAATTTTTTGTGGCAGTAAAATATAGCCGCAACCATGAAGTGGCTTATTATGAATGTGATGTCAATCAAACAATGACATTTCCAGCTATGATTGGTGTGGCAATTAAAACATCAGAAGAACAAAGTGATGCCTTAAATCGTAGTGCCGAGTTTATTCATCGCTTTGGCTTAACTTGGGTTATCACCAACTATCATTTTCAAATTCAGCGTTTACCAAAAGTTGGCGAAAAAATTCAAATTACCACCCAAGCAATGGAATACAATAAATATTTTTGCTATCGGAATTTTTGGTTTCACGATGAAGAAGGTAATGAACTGCTTATGATTGAATCTGTTTTTGTCCTGATGGATATTGAAAATAGAAAAATGGCAAGTGTACCAGAAGAAATCATCGCACCTTTTGAAAGTGAAAAAATTAAGCGTATTAAACGTTTTAAAGCAATTCCGAAAATTTCAGCTGGAAAAAGTTTACCTTATCGCGTAAGGTTTTATGATATTGACAGTAACCAGCATGTCAACAATGCCATGTATTTCAATTGGATGATTGATGTATTAGGTTTTGATTTTTTGACGACCCATGTTCCTTATGAAGTAAATATCCGTTTTGACAAAGAAGTGGAATATGGCAATGAAGTGATGAGCCATTTCGAAATTGTAACAGATAATGGGATTGAAAGTCGTCATGAAATTAGAATTGGTGAACAACTTTACTGTGAAGCAAATATTTTGTGGCAAACAAAAGAATTAGAAAAATAGCTAGTGGTACAAGTTTTATTAGAAATACTATCAATAAAATAGCATTTTTGCTAAATAAACCGGATTATGACAAACATAAGTGTCATAATCCGGTTTATTGTCTAAAACTAATTATTTTAGTCTGATTTTATTTATTAATTGGTTATTGTTCAATAAAAGCTTTTAATTCTGCGGTTGTTAGTTGCCGGTTTTTGGCAATTAGTAATTTTAAGCGGGCTTTTTGCGAATTAATGCTGTTGGCAAAAATAATACCCATTTTTTGTAATTGTGCACCACCGCCTTCATAATCATAAACAGCTTCTGCAATACCGTTAAAACAGCGGGAGACTAATACGATTGGAACTTTTTGTGCTAATAGTTTTTTCAATGGCGGAATGGTATCAGGGGGTAAGTTGCCAGCGCCTAATGCTTCAATGACAAGCCCATCAATGTTACTTTGAGCCAATGCTTCAAATAATTCTCCGTGCATCCCCGCATAAGCTTTTACAATTGGAATCATCCCAGTGACGGTATCGACATCAATGTGAGTAGTTGGTAAAACTTCCTGCATAAAAATAATCCGACTTTTGGTAACCAAGCCAACTGGACCTAAAGTTGGGGTGCGAAAAGTTGCAACATTGGTTGTATGGGTTTTTGTCACATAACGAGCGGAATGAATTTCGTCATTCATCACTACTAAAACACCTTTTTCTTTGGCTTCATCGCAAGCGGCCACACGAATAGCGGTCACAAAATTATAAAGGCCATCGCTACCGAGTTCGTTACTAGATCGCATTGCCCCAGTAAGAACAATCGGTAACAAGTTACCAATGGTAGTATCGAGGAAAAAAGCTGTTTCTTCTAACGTATCTGTACCGTGGGTAATAACCACACCATCATAACCACTTAATTTGGCATCTTGAATGCGTTCTTTTAGCTGCAACATTTCCACTGGCGTCATATGGGGACTAGGTAAATTAAAAATATCTTCTACCACTAAGTTGATATTAGCGGGAATTTCTAAATTGGCATCCATTAATGGATTGGCCACATCAGGGCTGACACCACCGGTTAAACGGTCTTCTTTCATAGCAATTGTGCCACCTGTGTGTAAGACTAATAAATTTTTCATACTGCATTTCCTTTCATACTTTGAAATAGGAATAAGTTTTACAGTGTTTATTGTAGCGGATTGCTACTAGATAAACTAGAGCGAAAAAAGATATTTTGATTTTATAAAATAGAGATTTGTCCACTCTTTGTGGTAAACTAAAATGTAGTAAAATGAAAAGGGATAGGATATGATTAAAGCAATTTTTTTTGATATAGATGGGACTCTTTTAGCCGATAATGGCAAAGTCTTATCCAGCACAAAAGAAGCCATTAAAAAAGCGCAGGCAAAAAATATTTACGTAGGTGTAGCGACTGGACGTGATCCAGTGAAGGTTAAAGAACTTTTAGATGACGTTGGTTTGGATATGTTTGTCACTTATAATGGCCAATTAGTTTACACGCCAAGACAAACCATTTTTGCGCAATCGTTTAAGCCTGCTGTTTTAGAAGAGGTGACGCAGTTTGCGGATGCTCACAATCGCTCGATTAATTTTGGGACAAGAAATGAAGTTGCTGGGAGTCGTTTGATGCGGATTGGTCAGTCTGCCGTTGTGCAGCGGCTAGCGCGTTTTATTCCCCGCCGGTTTCCGGTTAAAACGATGCAAAATGTGATGCAAGCTGTCAGCTTTTATAAAAAAGATGATCATTATGAAAAGATGAGTATTTTAAATCAGCCAATCTACCAATGTATGATGTTAAGTCCTGAATCTGAAACAGAGCTTTTGCAAAAAGAACTGCCTAATTGTGGTTTTCATCGTTCCAATTCTTTTTCAGTCGATATCGTGCCAAAAGGTGGCTCTAAGCTAAAAGGCATTGAAGTCTTTTTGCAACATAAAGGGATTGCGGTATCTGAAGCGATGGCTTTTGGTGATCACTACAACGATATTTCAATGTTAAAAGGCGTAGGAATTGGTGTGGCGATGGGAAATGCCAAACGAATCACAAAAGAAGCAGCAAGCTACGTCACAGATACCAATAACCACAATGGAATCGCACAAGCATTGCGCTATTATCATATTATCTAATAAGAGTAAGCAAATGAGTAGGAGTTTCAGTCGATGACAAAACCGTATGAGATGGCCCAAGAATTTCATCAAATTTTTGATGCGCGCATTCCCCAGACACCGACGGCTTTTTCTTTAGAAGAAGCGACATTTCGCGCGGGCTTTAAAATAGAAGAATTAATTGAATTTTTATATGCAAGTACCCAAGACGAAGAAAAATTTCAGCTAGCTGTAAAAAAACTTCATGATGAAGTTGACACGGCAGTCCATAAAATTTTAACAAAATCTCGTGATAAAAAACATTCTGACACGCTAGTCGGGCAGGTGGATGCCTTAGTCGATTTACTTTATTTAACTTATGGTTCATTTGCGTTAATGGGAATTGACCCCGAACCGATGATGGAAATTGTCCATGAGGCTAATATGAAAAAACTTTTTCCAGATGGGAAACCACATTATGATCCAATCACAAATAAAGTGTTAAAACCGGCAAACTGGCAAGCTTTATATGCCCCAGAAGCAAAAATTGCAGCGGAATTAGAACGACAAAAAAACAGCGCTAAACGTGAAAACTGAGCCGACCCCCAAAAGTTAGACCAAAAAGTCTAACTTTTGGGGTTACTTCACTAATTTACGTTTGGTGCTGTTTTTTTTTACTTAGTCAAAAAAAGTATAATAAAGAGTCCGAATAGCGAGTTTTTCTTGTTCTTTATGAATGCCAAACATAATACTAACTTCAGATGATCCCTGGTTAATCATTTCCAAGTTGATTTTTTTGCGGGCTAAAGCAGCGGTGCTTTCAGCAGTACAACCTACTCGTTGGCGCATGCCTTCTCCTACGACCATAATCATCGAAAGGTCATGGGTGATGCGTAATTCATCAGGATCAATTTCATAAGCTAGCGTACGTAGCAATTCTTCTTCTAATGTTTTATCCAATTGATTGGCCCGTAAGACAATTGAAATATCATCAATTCCAGAAGGCATATGTTCATAACTTAAGCCAAAATCTTCTAAAATACTTAAAACCCGGCGCGTAAAACCAATCTCTCTATTCATCAAATATTTATTAATATAGATCATAGTAAAGCCTTCATCACTAGCAATTCCTACGACCGGATTGTCGGTTGCATGACGGGAATTGGTGATTTTTGTCCCTTGGCAATGGGGATTGTTAGTATTTTTGATGACAACGGGAATTTTAGCCCGATAAGATGGCATGAGCGCTTCGTCGTGGAAAACGGTAAAACCAGCATAGGCTAATTCACGCATTTCGCGATAAGTTAACTCTTTGATAATTTCTGGTTTATGAATATAGCCAGGATGGGCCGCATAAATACCATCAACGTCGGTGAAATTTTCATATAAATCAGCTTTTACCCCAGCAGCGACAATCGAGCCGGTAATATCAGAACCACCTCGAGAAAAAGTACAGACTTGACCGCCTTCTGTGTAACCAAAAAAACCAGGGATAATTAAGATCTCTTTTGTATCGGCCCACTGTTTCATTTTTTGATAAGCTTTAAATAAAATCCGCGCATTTCCCGGTTCACTGGAAACGATAATGCCAAAATCTTTAGGATTAACATAGCGGGCATTCATGCCTTTAGCCTGTAAAATACCGGCGATTAATTTGGCGTTATTATCTTCTCCGCTAGCAACGATCTCATCTTTTAAAAATTCATTGCCTGCCACAGGAAGAGAGGCCAATTTTTCTAAATGTGTTTTAATCTCTACCAAGATTCTTTCATCGACATGAAATGCTTTAGCAATCGATTGATACCGTTCAACAATTGTTGCAATTAAATCACCAACATCAAGACCTTTTATTTTGGCTTCATAAAACGCAATCAGGTGGTCAGTCACTTTAGTATCTTCTTGGTCCCGTTTACCAGGAGCAGATACTACCACGAATTTTCTAGTTGGATCAGCGCCAATAATTTCGATGACTTTTTGAACTTGCTGGGCAGAAGCCAGTGAACTTCCGCCAAATTTCACTACTTTCATCATAGTATCTCCTTTTTTAGTTGTTTTAGTAGCAAATGATAAAATAACCGATTTGCTACATTTTACAGTGCCGTTTTATTTCGTAAAGCAAAGCGAGTTTACTAACCAATAAAATCGCATTTAAGTGTTAGGCTGTAATTATTTCTTATAAGGTTACAAAAATCTGCTCTAAAAAGCAAGGTTTATTGCTAAATGGCTCACAAACTAAAATTATCAAAAAAAGATTTTTAAGAGTTTATAAAGAGTTTTTTTGTCCAGCGCTTGTGAAAACCGACTTCTGAAAAAAATTGTAAAGATTTTGCTATTCTTTAGTGCCAGTCTTTTTTCTTTGTGTTATAATCTAGCGTAGATGTCTTCTGGACTGATTGTCATTGTTCAATACTATAGTAGAAAAATTATAGTATTTTAGATAAGAAAAAAAGCTGTCAGGCAGCATATAATACTGATATTTATTTTGAAAGTGGAGGAACCATCAATGGGAAGTAGTAATGTAGTCATTGGAATAGTCATCGCCATTATTGTGGTGGCAGCGATCTTGTATCTGATCAGTTATTTCATGAGAAAGAAAAATCAGGAACGCTTACAAGCACTAGAAGATCGTAGGGAGAAGCTTTTTGATCTACCGGTCTTAGAAGAAGTTGACGATGTTAAGAAGATGCATTTGGTGGGACAAAGCCAAAATACTTTCCGGGAATGGAATCAAAAATGGAATGATATCTCTACTTCTTCTTTTGCAGAACTTGAAAGTCAAATTTTCGAAGTTGAAAGTTTAAATGAAACATTCCGTTTCTTTAAAGCTAAAAACGCGATTGTCGATGCAGAACAAACCATGGATACAATGGAAAAAGAAGTGGCAGAGATTCGCGATGGCTTAAAAGAATTACGCGAAAGCGAAGAACGCAATTCACTAGAAGTTCAAAAAGCTTTGGATGTTTATGAAGACTTGAAGAAGAACTTGCGGGAGCAAGGGGAAGAATTCGGTCCTGCTTATTCAGAGTTACAAAAGCAAATTAAAAATATCGAAATTGAATTTACTCAGTTTGTAACATTAAATACTTCAGGGGATCCCGTTGAAGCGCGGGAAGTCTTAGATAGTGCTGAAAAACATACTTATGAGTTAGAAGATCGGATGAAACGCATCCCAGCGGCTTACGAAGAATTAAATAAAACTTTCCCAGATCAATTAAAAGAAATTCAAGATGGTTACAAAAAACTTTTAGAAGATCATTACGTTTTCCCAGAAGAAAACTTCCAAGCAGAAATTGACCGTGTGAAAAAACGTGTCGAAACGTCAATGGGAGATTTAGAAAAAACAGAAGTTGATACTGTCGAAGTTGCTAATCGTGACACAGCCAGTGGCATTGACTCACTTTACAATGTGATGGAACGTGAAATTAATGCGCGTCGTTACGTGGTTAAAAATAAACCTGTAATTGCCGATTATATTACCCATGCGCACCGCAACAACCATCAATTAATGATTGAAATTGACCATACTGCTCAAAGTTATACTTTAAATCATAATGAATTAGGTCGCGTTCGTGGTTTCCAAAGTGAAATTGATGAATTGACGAAACAAAATAAAGCGTTAGAACCAAAAATGGACGCTCATGAAATTCCATTTTCTGAAGTACAAGCTTTTTATAAAGATGCTTACAAAATTTTAGATGATTTAGAAAATCAACAAGTTGAAATTGACAATGAATTAAGAGAATTACGTAAGGGTGAAAAAGTTGCCCAAGAAAAAGTGGAACAATTTGAATTCCAATTACGCAATTTAAAACGCTTTGTGGAAAAACAACGCTTACCAGGTTTACCAAATGATTACTTGGAATCTTTCTTTATGGCAACTGACCGAGTAGAAGATTTAGGGAAAGCCTTAAATAAAATTCGCGTCAACATGGAAGATGTAAACAAAATCATGAAAAACTGTGAAGCTGACATTAAAGAGTTAGATACTCGAACTCATGACTTAGTAGATGCAGCGGCCTTAACTGAACAAATGATGCAATATGCTAATCGCTATCGGCATTCACATGCTGAAATTAAAGCTGCCATTGAAGGTTCATTAGAACTATTTAACAAAGAATACCGTTACCAAGACGCTTTAGACGAAATTGGTGCGGCCTTAGAACGAGTTGAACCAGGTGCTTTCAAACGAATTGAAAACTTCTACTTCAAAAATCGCGATTTAGTCTAAGGAAAAGCGAGTCCAACTGGGCTCGCTTTTTTCTTTACAATGGAAGTTTTTTATAAATAAAAAAGATAAGCTAAAAAGAGCTTCAAAGCTAAACGACCAGTTAATTTTTCTTAGTTGAGAAAAACCGCTCTTTAGGAAAACATAAAGTATGTTACCTTGAAACAAAACCTATGTCCGTTTATAATAGGAAAGAATTTGAAAAGGGGAGTTTTTTTTCATGATCTATTTTGATAACAGTGCAACAACCGCTATTGCGCCACTTGCATTGGATGCATATATGAAGACGAGTCAACGTATTATTGGAAATCCTTCTAGTCTACACGATTTAGGTACACAGGCTAATCGTTTATTGCAACAAGCACGTAAACAAATTGCCGATTTGTTATCAGTAGATGCAGGAGAAATTTATTTTACTTCGGGCGGAACAGAAGGAGATAATTGGGTTTTAAAAGGTACTGCTCTTGATAAAAAGGAATTTGGTCGCCATATTATTATCTCTAGTGTCGAGCATCCGGCTGTGAGTGAAACCGCAGCTCAACTGGCTGAAAATGGCTTTGAAGTTAGTGTGGCACCGGTCGGAAAAGATGGTTTAGTCGACGTGATGAAATTAAAAGAATTGATCCGTAAAGACACTATTTTAGTTTCTGTGATGGCGGTGAATAACGAAGTCGGAGCAATCCAACCAATTGAAGCTATTAGTGCTGTCTTAGCCGATTATCCTAAAATTCATTTTCATGTCGATGCTGTGCAAGCAATCGGTAAAGTCCCACAAGAAAAATGGCTGACTTCACGGGTAGATTTTGCTACTTTTTCAGCGCATAAATTTCATGGTCCCCGGGGCGTAGGTTTTATTTTTTGGCGTAAAGGTCGCCGTATCGCGCCACTATTAACCGGCGGAGGACAAGAAAATAATCAACGGAGTGGGACAGAAAATGTCGCCGGAATTGTAGCGACTGCTAAAGCACTACGTTTAACACTTGAAAAAAAAGCAGAGCGACCAGATCATGTTGCAACATTACGGAAATATTTATTTGAAGCCTTAGCAAAATATGAAAAAGTAACAATTTTTAGTGGTGAAAAAGAGTATGCGCCACATATTTTATGTTTTGGGATTAAAGATATTCGTGGTGAAGTTTTAGTTCATGCTTTAGAGGAAAAACAAATTTATGTTTCCACCACAAGTGCTTGTTCGAGTCGAAAACATGTAGCAAGTAGTACATTACATGCGATGAATGTGCCAAGTAATCTTGCGACAACTGCAATTCGGGTTAGTCTGGATGAAAATAATACTATGGCAGAAGTTGAACAATTTTTAATTATCTTTCATCAACTATACCAAAAATTTAGTAAAATCAATTAATAGACAGGAGTTTTATTGTGAATTACACAGAAATTATGGTTCGCTATGGTGAGCTTTCAACTAAAGGCAAAAACCGGCGTAGCTTTATTATGCAATTAGCAGAGAATGTTAAAAGTGCATTGGCTGCTTATCCTAACTTAAAAATTGACGCGCAACGGGATCGGATGCATATCTTATTAAACGGCGAAGATAGCACGCCTGTAATTGAACGTTTACAAAAAGTTTTCGGTATTCAAAATTTTTCCCCTAGTTTACGGGTTGAAAAAAATCTAGCTGCTATTAAAGACGGAATTGCAGAAATCATGGCTTATGCTTATACGGGGCATGAGACCTTTAAAATTAATGCGAAACGTTCTGATCACGATTTTGAATTGACGAGTAATGAATTAAATCAAACATTAGGTAGCTATGTTTTTTCTTTGTATCCGGATATTAAAGTACAAATGAAAATGCCAGATATTAATTTACGCGTAGAAATTCGTTTAGATGGCGTTTATTTATCATACGAAACGATTAAAGGTGCCGGGGGTTTGCCAGTCGGAACAAGCGGCAAGGGCATGTTAATGCTTTCTGGTGGCATCGATTCACCAGTAGCTGGATATTTAGCGATGAAACGCGGGGTGGAAATTGAAGCCGTCCATTTTGCTAGTCCACCTTATACAAGTGAACAAGCGCTGCAAAAAGCGAAGGATTTAACCGAAAAATTAACACCTTATGGCGGCAATATTCAATTTATTGAAGTTCCTTTTACAGAAATTCAAGAAGAAATCAAAAAGAACGTTCCCCAAGGTTATTGGATGACGTTAACTAGACGAATGATGTTACGTTTAACAGATGCTATTCGTGAGGCACGTAAAGGTTTAGTTATCATTAATGGTGAGTCATTAGGTCAAGTTGCTTCGCAAACACTACAAAGTATGGTTGCGATTAATGAAGTCTCAACTACCCCAATTATCCGTCCTGTTGTTACAATGGATAAATTGGAAATTATAGAGATTGCTCAGGCCATTGATACTTTTGAGTTGGCAATTCAACCCTTTGAAGATTGCTGTACTATTTTTGCACCACCACAACCCAAAACACGTCCGAATTTAGACAAAGTACATCATTATGAGAAAGCATTAGATATTGATGGTATGATTACCCGTGCTTTAAGTGGTTTGAAAATCGAAGAAATCACTCCGAATGCAACGGATGAAAAAGAAGCAGAATTTGCGGATTTATTATAGATGAAATTTACTGTAAAATCGGTTGAAGTCGGTTTTCTTTAGTAAATTTGAATAAGGAAACCTTAAAGGAGATGTGACAAAAGTCTTGTTACATCTCCTTTTTCCGAATAAACGTTGTGACAGAAGCAGCTCTGGTCACAACCTCTAGTGAAAACCAATTGTTTACATGCTAGAAAGTTGAATTCGGTTTCTTTACTGCTAAAATAATATTCAATAAATGGTTATTCGACTAAAATAACTTGCGAGCTACAGGTAGGCATGATAAACTTACTATGTGAAAAAACGAACAAAGGAGCCAATTATGGTTGAAGATAGTAAGTTAAAAGAAATTCCTAAGGCAACGGCTAAGCGTCTACCTTTATATCTACGCTACTTAAATATGTTGCAAGATTCAGGGATAAAAAGAATTAAGTCAAAAGAATTTGCAGAAATTACCCAAGTTCCTTCTGCGACAATTCGGCGGGATTTTTCCCATTTAGGAGAATTAGGTCGGAGTGGGTATGGCTATGATGTCAGTTATCTGATTGAAGTTTTTAATAGTATTTTAGATACAAATGATGAAAAGCGGATTGCTTTAGTTGGCTTTGGTAACTTAGGTAAAGCATTGGCCAATAACAACTTTCGCCGCAATAGTAATTTGAATATTGTGGCAGTGTTTGATAATGATCCCAATTTGGTTGGACAAGTTATCGATGGGCACAAAATCCATAGTATGGCAGAATTTGATGAAATTGTTAAAGATAAGTGTGTTACGGTGGCAATTTCGACTGTTCCAAGCCAATATTCACAAGAGGCAGTAAATGTGATGGTAGCAGCGGGAATCACAGCGATTTTAAATTTTGCGCCGGATCGTGTCGATGTACCGAGTAATGTGCATGTCCAATACATTGATTTAACGACTGAATTACAGACGCTAATTTTCTTTGATCAAAATTATCAAAAAGCACTAATCAATAGTTAAGCAGTATCTTTGGTTTTTTCTTTGGTATTCTCTATACTTAAGATAATTAAAAAAGTCCTGACGATTTTTTGATTGCTTAGTTAAAGGAGTGGATAATATGGAATTAACCAAAAAAGGTCAACCTGTCACATTACCAGGTACTCAGCCAATAGTTGGCGAGACTGCCCCTAATTTTTCGTTGGCAGATTTAGATGATAAAAAACATTCTGTCACCGATTTTTTAGGAAAGCCCACAATTTTAAGCATTATACCAGATATTGATACTCGTATTTGTGCAATTCAAACCAAACGCTTTAATACAGAAGCTAGCCAAATTAAAGAAATTAATTTTGCGACAATCTCTAATAATACTAAAGAAGAGCAAGCAGCTTGGTGTGGCCAAGAAGGGGTCGATATGCTGATGCTTCACGATCCAGATAATACATTGAATGAAAATTATCATCTACTCGTTAATGAAACCGAGCGCTATGCGCGGGTAATTTTTGTTTTGGATAAAAATGGTGTTATTCAATATCGCGAAATTGTCCCAGAAATTAGCCAAGAACCTGATTATGCAAAAGCTTTAGCAGCGGCAAAAAAATTAAGCTAAAAAACTGATTTGACAGCAACTTATCTTCATTGTAGAATAAGCCCAGACGTTGAACAAGAGGAGTAGCAAAAAACTGCGTTAGAGAGAGGAAATCAGAGCTGAAAGATTTCTACGCAAGTTTTGTGAAGGTAGCTTGGGAGTCTTTGCTGGGAATCGTCTCAGCAAACGTTTCGTGATCGTTATCTCACGCTTAAGAGGTAGAGAAATCTACAAATTAGGTGGTACCGCGTAAATTTACGTCCTAAGATGCTAGCATCTTAGGGCTTTTTTGCTTTTTAAAGGAGAAATTTATGCCACTTGTATTTTGCTAGCAGTAAACCAACCAGTAATTGAAAAAAGTATTGAAAACTTTTAAGGAGGCAAAAAAATGTCTGATAATTTATCAACTAAGTACAATCCACAAGAAGTGGAAGCAGGTCGCTATCAAAAGTGGCTCGATGAAGATTTATTCAAACCCAGTGGCGATAAAAAAGCCAAACCTTATTCTATTGTGATTCCACCACCAAATGTAACTGGGAAATTGCATCTGGGTCATGCTTGGGATACTACGTTACAAGACATGATTATTCGACAAAAACGAATGCAAGGTTTTGATACTTTATGGTTACCAGGGATGGACCACGCAGGGATTGCCACCCAAGCTAAAGTAGAAGAAAAATTACGGGAACAAGGCGTTTCTCGTTACGACTTGGGTCGGGAAAAATTTGTAGATAAAGTTTGGGAATGGAAAGAAGAATATGCTGACCATATTCGCCAACAATGGGCAAAAATGGGACTTTCTTTAGACTATTCACGGGAACGTTTTACCTTAGATGATGGTTTATCAGAAGCGGTTCGCAAAGTTTTTGTAACCTTGTATGAAAAAGATTTGATTTATCGTGGGGAATATATTATTAACTGGGATCCACAAGCGCGCACTGCGTTATCTGATATTGAAGTCATTCACAAAGATATTGAAGGTGCTTTTTATCACATGACGTATCCTTTAAGTGATGGAACCGGCGAATTAGAAATTGCAACGACTCGGCCAGAAACCATGTTAGGTGATACTGCGGTAGCCGTTCACCCAGATGATGAACGTTATCAAGACTATATTGGAAAAACTGTTACTTTACCACTAGTAAACAAAGAAATTCCAATTATTGCTGATGAATACGTTGATCGTGAATTTGGAACTGGGGTGGTGAAAATTACACCGGCTCATGACCCGAATGACTTTGAGGTGGGAAATCGTCACGACTTACCACGGATAAATGTAATGAACGATGATGGTACGATGAATGAATTAGCTGGAAAATATGCTAATCTCGATCGCTTTGAAGCGAGAAAATTAATCGTTTCAGATTTAAAAGAAATGGGTCGTTTAGTTAAAGTTGAAAAAATGAACCATAATGTTGGTCACTCAGAACGAACAGGTGTTGTAGTTGAACCCCGGTTGTCTACGCAATGGTTTGTAAAGATGGCACCTTTAGCTAAAGAAGCGATTGAAAATCAAGCGACAGAGGATGCAGTTGATTTTTATCCACCACGTTTTAATCAAACTTTCTTAAGATGGATGGAAAATGTGCACGACTGGGTTATTTCCAGACAATTATGGTGGGGACATCAAATTCCAGCTTGGTATCACAAAGAAACAGGTGAAATGTATGTTGGCATGCAAGCGCCAGCAGATAGTGAAAACTGGGTGCAAGATCCGGATGTATTAGATACTTGGTTTTCTTCTGCTTTATGGCCATTTTCAACCATGGGTTGGCCTGATACTGATAGTGAAGATTATAAACGCTATTTCCCAACTAATACTTTAGTTACCGGTTACGATATTATTTTCTTCTGGGTAAGCCGAATGATTTTCCAAAGTTTGGAATTTACCGGAGAACGTCCATTTAACAATGTTTTAATTCACGGCTTAATTCGTGATGAACAAGGGCGCAAAATGAGTAAATCATTGGGTAATGGGATTGATCCAATGGATGTTATTGATAAATACGGTGCAGATGCTTTACGTTGGTTCTTATCAAATGGCTCAGCTCCTGGTCAAGATGTGCGCTTTAGTTATGAAAAAATGGATGCAGCTTGGAACTTTATCAATAAGATTTGGAATGCTTCTCGCTTTGTTTTAATGAATGTTGAAGGTATGACTGCTAGTGATATTCAATTAGAAGGCGAAAAAACAGTAGCGGATCGTTGGATTTTAACTCGTTTAAATGAAACAGTGGAAAAAGTCACTGACCTATTTGACCGTTTTGAATTTGGGGAAGCCGGTAGACAATTATATAACTTCATTTGGGATGATTTTTGTGACTGGTATATTGAAATGAGTAAAGAAGTTTTATACGGTGAAGATGAAGGTTCTAAACAAATGAACAAGAGTATCTTAGTTTATACATTAGACCAGATTCTACGTCTGTTACATCCAATTATGCCTTTTGTAACCGAAGAAATTTGGAGTAAATTGCCACATGAAGGGCAATCTTTAGTCACTGCTGCTTATCCTGTTGTTCATGAAGAATTTAACGATGCTGCGGCTGTTAAGGGCATGGAATTTCTGATTGAATTAATTCGGGCGGTGCGAAATATTCGTGCTGAAGTGAATACTCCGCTATCAAAACCAATTACATTATTGATTCATACAACGGATAAAGAAATCGATGAATTTTTAGTAGCCAATAAAAATTATATTGAACGTTTCTGTAACCCAGAAGAATTGGTTATTTCAGGTGAAGTTGATGCACCAGAATTGGCAATGTCAGCAGTTCTAACAGGTGCTAAAATTTACTTGCCACTTGCAGGTTTGATTAACATTGAAGAAGAATTGCAACGTTTAGAAAAAGAATTGGCTAAATGGAACAGTGAAGTGAAGCGAGTACAAGGCAAACTTGCTAACGAACGTTTTGTTGCGAATGCTCCTGAAGCTGTCGTAGCCGAAGAACGAGAAAAAGAAGCTGATTATTTGGCTAAACAAAAAGCTGTGGCTGAACGTATTGAACAACTACGTACAATTCAATAAGTTTAAAAAAGTAGGACTTGGGAATTTATCTTCCCAAGTTCTTTTTTTACTAAAGGAATAATTTTCTTGTAAGAGCTAAGTTTATCATGATGTTCTTTGATTGTGCTTTATAAACAGACTACTATGCTAGTAAGTTAAAAATACAAGAAACTTGAAAAAATCAGTGAAACTCACGAATTTAATTGTCTATTTGAATTATTTCTCTCTGCCTTTATAAAGGGAGTTTGTTATAATGAAGCGGTGAGGTGGAAAAGATATGGTAGAAAGCGGAAGTAAAGCAATTGAGTGGATTCACAGCCGTAAGCCTTTTGGTTCAAGACCTGGTTTACAGCGGGTTAATGCGTTATTAGATTTAGTTGATCATCCTGAAAAAAAAGTTCCCACGATTCATATTGCTGGCACAAATGGTAAGGGATCAACAATTAGTTATTTGAAGGAAATGTTACAAACAGCGGGAATTGTGGTTGGAACTTTCACTTCACCTTATATTGAAAGTTTCCACGAACGGATTGCCATTGATGGCAAATTTATTACCGATGAAGAACTGGTAACGTTAGTAAATAAGTATCAACCTCTAGTTGAAAAATTGGATCAACAAGAGGCAGTTAGTGGTATCACAGAATTTGAATTGCTAACAGCACTTGCTTTTGATTACTTTGTAGGTAAAGTTGATGTTGCGATTATTGAAGTTGGCTTAGGTGGCTTACTCGATTCTACTAATGTAGTAGAACCAATGCTCACCGCTATTACGACAATTGGTTATGATCATACCGAAATTTTAGGGGAAACATTAGAATTAATTGCTGGGCAAAAAGCGGGGATTATTAAAAAAAATATTCCTGTTGTAACAGGAAATATTCCAGAAAATGCATTAGGGGTTATCATGCAAACCGCAGATAAGCAAAATGCACCAATTTATCGTTTTGGTTATGAATATCAAGTAGATTATTTACACCCAGATGATAATTGGGGAGAGTGGTTTGATTTTAGTAATCAAAATGGGAAGTTAAAACACTTAAAAACGGCTTTGATTGGGCAACACCAACCTGAAAATGCCGGTGTTGCTATTCAATTATTTCAATTATATTGTGAGCAAAATAAGATTAATTGGCAGGCAAAAGAAATTAAAAAGGCCTTACAGCAAACATTTTGGCCAGCGCGGATGGAACGTCTTAGCACAGAGCCTTTGATTATTTTAGATGGGGCGCATAATACCCATGCGATGAAACGTTTAGTAGCATCACTTCAAAATGAGTTTAGTAATCGCAAATTGCACATCTTATTTTCCGCTTTAGAAACCAAAAATGTTTCTGAAATGCTACATGAATTACTAAAATTAAAAAATAGTCATATTTATTTGACGACATTTGACTATCCACGGGCGATTAAATTAAATGATAATTTTGTGAATGTAGATGAAAAACGTGTTTCAATCGTTTCTTTATGGCAATTTGGCTTAGCTGAAATTTTAGAGAAGATGGATGATGAATCTATGCTACTTGTTACAGGCTCATTGTATTTTGTCGCAGAAGTGCGCAAGCTACTACTGGAAATGGGAGGTCCACATGAAAGTTAAAGGTGTTATCTTTGATATGGATGGTTTGATTTTTGATACCGAGCAGCTTTATTATGCCGGTGCCAAAGCGGCAGCTACTACTTTTGGTTTTCCTTATGATAAAGAACTGTATTTAAATTTATTAGGTATTTCTGATGAAGAAGTGATTGAAAAGTATCATGAATTATTTGATGAAGAATTTGGCGCAACAACCGTAACAGCTTTTATTGAAATGGCTTATGAAAATACCAGACGATTATTTGCCGACGGTCAGGCAACTTTGAAGCCAGGTGTGATGGAGCTTTTAAGCTATTTAGCAGAAAATAAGTTAAAATGGGTGATTGCCTCTAGTAACCAACGGCCAGTAATTGATGAGCTGTTAGAAAAAGCCGAATTGACCCGTTATTTTCCAACGATTGTCTCAGCAGAAGATGTTCCTCGGGCCAAACCCGATCCTGCCATTTTTTTAGCAGCGCAAAATCTTTTAGGGACAAAAAAGGAAGAAACGCTCGTTTTAGAAGACTCGCAAAATGGTGTTTTAGCAGCTCATCAGGCTGAGATTCCAGTAATTATGGTTCCAGATTTATTACCACCAGACCAAGATTTAAAAAATAAAACAGTGGCAGTTGTGTCTTCTTTACATGAAGTAAAAAAATTTTTAATATAAATAAAATATTTTTCGACTCTTTTGCGTACATTCATAAAAAGAATGCAAAGGAGTTTTTTTTATGAATGTAAAAACATTACCATTAAATAGTCGTCCAAGAGAACGTCTAAAACAAAAAGGAGCTAGTGCACTATCTGATCAGGAGTTATTAGCTATTATTTTACGGACGGGATCTAAAAAAGTACCCGCCCTTGAATTAGCGACAGAAATTTTAAACTTTTTTGGGGATGATTTGCATCAACTAAAGAGTGCGGAATTACAAGAGTTTATGTTAATTAGTGGCATTGGTGAAGTAAAAGCGATTGAACTTTTAGCAATGATTGAGTTGGGGCAAAGAATTCATAAGTCGAGTAAATTAAAAATCGGACATGTTTCTTCTAGTTATGAGTTGGGCTGTATGTTAGCTGAAGAGATGCGAGATTATGAACAAGAACATTTACTCTGTATTTATTTAAATACGAAAAATCAAATTATTCAAAAACGAACTATTTTTATTGGTTCTTTAAATCAATCGATTGCGCATCCAAGAGAAATTTTTAAAACAGCAGTCAAAGTCGCCGCAGCTCGTATTGTCATTTGTCACAATCATCCTTCTGGTAGTCCTACGCCGTCTTATAATGATATCGCTTTTACCAAACGTTTAAGAGAATGTGGTGACCTCATGGGAATTGAATTACTCGATCATTTAGTTATTGGCGGTAGCGAATACATTAGCCTAAGAGAAGAAGGTTTGTGGAATTAGCAGACTTGCAAAAAAAATCAGGCAAGTGTAAAATATTAGTGTAATTTTGTTTAGCGGTTTAGCGATAGAAGTTGAAACATTTGGGTCACCTCTATTCTTTGCCAACAATGTTACATATAATCTGTGCAAAGCACAAGGAGGTTTTCACCCATGGAACATGGTACAGTAAAATGGTTTAACGCAGAAAAAGGTTTTGGCTTCATTTCACGTGAAGACGGCAGCGATGTATTCGTACATTTCTCAGCAATCCAAGGCGACGGTTTTAAAACTTTAGAAGAAGGTCAAGCTGTGACTTTCGACGTTGAAGAATCAGACCGCGGACCTCAAGCGACTAACGTAGAAAAAGCCTAAACATTTTAAATAGGTACTTTTAAGTCGTAACAAAAGTATACAGTTAAAATATTGGAGAATTGAAATTTATCTTTTGATAATTTGCGCTTTTCTGGTTTATTTTTAAAAGCTGTTACTTATGAAACGCCGTTTATTCGCAAGAATAGGTGATGACAATTTTTGTCATCACCTATTGATAATTTGCGCTTTTCTGGTTTATTTTTAAAAGCTGTTACTTATGAAACGCCGTTTATTCGCAAGAATAGGTGATGACAATTTTTGTCATCACCTATTGATAATTTGCGCTTTTCTGGTTTATTTTTAAAAGCTGTTACTTATGAAACGCCGTTTATTCGCAAGAATAGGTGATGACAATTTTTGTCATCACCTATTTTTTTTAGAAATTAAATGATTTTTGAAAAGGTGTAAGCTGAGAAAACAAAGAATTAAGAGCTAAGGGATTTCTCTTAGGTTTTTTAGTCAATTTTATCGTACAAAAATACCCCAAAACGATAGAAAGAAGAAAATCAGTGTACTTTACTATCGTCTTAGGGATGTGCGTGTTACTTTATTAAACTATGCCGTAGTCGTTACTTTACTTTTCCGGAGTCATAATCATTGATAAAATCATTGGGTGACGCTCCGTTTTTTCAAATAGATAAGGTTGCAATGCATTAGACATCGCTTCTCGTAACTTGAATTCGTTACAATCTGGTTGGTTCATTGCTTCTCTCAAGGCTTTAAACAGTAATGTCTGTCCTTCATTAATCATTTCCCCAGATTCACGCATATAGACAAAACCGCGGGACAAAATATCAGGACCAGCCAAAATTTCTTTTTTAGCAATATCGACTGTTGCCACAGCTAAAACCAAACCTTCTTCTGATAAAATATGACGATCTCGTAAAACGACATTGCCGATATCACCAATACCACTACCGTCGACATAAACATCACCGGCATTAAAATGACCACAAATGCGGGCACTGTCAGCTGTTAAGGCTAACATATCGCCATTTTCCATCAAGAAGCAATTTTCTTTTGGCACACCTGTATCTTGGGCTAATTGTGTATGGATTTTTAACATCCGATATTCCCCATGAATTGGCATAAAATATTTAGGCTTCATCAAACGCAACATTAATTTTTGTTCTTCTTGGCCACCGTGACCAGAAGTATGAATGTTGTTTATTTTGCCGTGAATAACTTCAGCGCCGGCTTCCATTAATAAGTTAATTAAATGGTTGACACTAGTTGTATTTCCAGGAATTGGTGAGCTAGAAAAGATCACGGTATCGTCTGGTTGAATTTGAATTTGACGGTGAGTTCCGTTGGCAATGCGACTTAACGCTGCCATTGGTTCACCTTGAGAGCCAGTACATAAAATCAAAACTTCATTAGCTGGTAAGCGATTGACTTCATGCGCATCAATAAAGGTGCCGTCTGGAACTTTGATATAGCCCAATTTTTGGCCGTTAATCATCGCATTTTCCATACTACGACCGAAAACTGCAATTTTGCGTCCAGTGGCAACAGCGGCATCAGCTGCTTGTTGTAATCTGAAAATATTAGAAGCAAAGGAGGCGAAAATAATACGACCTTCAATTTTTTCAAAGATTTTCAGAATGGAAGTTCCGATAATTTTTTCGGATTTTGTAAACGTGGGGATTTCAGCGTTGGTACTGTCTGATAATAGACACAATACGCCTTCTTCACCGATCCGTGCCATTTTGTGTAAATTAGCAGGTTCGCCTACTGGTGTAAAATCAAATTTAAAATCACCGGTTTGAACGATGTTTCCAGAAGGTGTCTTAACTACAATCCCTAATGCATCTGGGATACTGTGAGTAGTACGGAAAAAACTGACCGAAGTTTTTCGGAAACGGATAATCGTGTCTTCATTAATTTCGTGTAATTGTGCATCACGTAATAAACCATGTTCGTCCAATTTATTTGTAATAAGTGCAAGGGCTAATGGTCCTGCATAAATTGGAATATTTGCTTGACGTAATAGGTAGGGAATTCCCCCAATGTGGTCTTCGTGACCGTGAGTAATTACAAGGGCTTTTACTTTTTGTAAGTTTTGCACAATGTAACTATAATCGGAAATGACATAGTCAATTCCAAGCAATTCATCTTCAGGGAATTTAATCCCCGCATCAATAATGATGATTTCATCTTGAAATTGTACCCCATAACAGTTTTTTCCAATCTCACCAAGACCACCGATCCCAAAGACGCCAGTTTCGTTGTTCTTCAAAGAGACTTTCATTTTAAAACTCCGTCAATTTGAAGTCAGTATTTTCTTTTTCATAAGCTAGATGGCTGTCATCTAAACCTTGAATGAATTCAATATTGTATGGGGTGTGTTCTTCAACTAACGCACGAGCAGTGACTTCATCGGCTGCCTCCACGTAAATTGCTTGTGTTTGTTCTCTTTTTGGATTGCGAACTTTTGTTTCTTGATAATAAACTTTGTAAATCATCTGTATAACTCCTTTATTAGTTAATTAAACGGTATAAAAATGACATCTAAAGATGACAAGTACGAGAATTAAGGCATTCAAAAAATAGGGGAGGCACTTCTTGCTAAATTATTTTTGCAACTTAAGATTACAAAAATAATTTTGGCAATACGTAAAATCTCCGCCAAATTGTGGATGCTTTTTAAAAATCACAAAGATTTTTAAAAAGAGAAAGTCTCGTCTTTACTTTCCGCTTGTGTTTCAATTCAACCGTTCCTTTGGCGTATTAGCGCCCAATTAATGATATTTTAGCATAGATTTTTCAATAAGTATAGAAAAGGCAAAGGGGTAAAAGGATTACAAAAAAATTTTTTATTTCTCTTAAAAACTAGCTATTTCTGGGAGTGTTTTAGGTAAAAAAGCTTACATAAGCCGATTTTGTAACTTTTCATTTCTTATTAATAAGAAATAAATATCCTTAAATTTTCTGGTGAATTTGGCTACAATTAGAAAAAATACTGTGTTATAGTGAAGATAATGCGAAAATTTGGTACACATGGCTCACTTCAAGCTAGTATTGAGGTGCCATTTTTCTTTTGAAAACAGTTCCGTCAATTTTACGCGTTCACAGGCGCTGCCTGTCTTTATTTTTATAGAGGAGGAAAAAATATGAAATTGATGTGGCATTATACAATGCGCTACAAAAAACTTTTACTTTTTGATTTCATCTGTGTTTTTGGTTTCATCATCATTGAACTGGGTTTGCCAACGATTTTGGCCCGCATGATCGATTCAGCCATCCCAGCAAAAAGTTTTAGTCAAGTCCAACAGTTAGGGATTTTAATGGTTATCATTACAATTTTAGGGGTTGCGATGAATATCTTGTTGGGATATTTTACCACCCGTATCACCACCAATATTACAGCTGATATTCGTGATGATTTGTTTGCTAAAACTCAAGGATATTCTCATTATGAATATGAACAAATTGGTGTGTCATCTTTAATTACGCGGGTAACAAATGACGCTTATCAAATTATGTTGTTTATGCAAAATATTTTGCGGACTGGCTTTATGACACCGATGATGTTTATCGTCAGTTTATACATGATTTTTCGGACTAGCCCTTCTTTAAGTTGGTACGTTTTGGCTGCTTTGCCGGTTTTATTATTGGCAGTTGTAGCGATTGCCAAATTTTCAGATCCATTATCGACGAAGCAACAAAAGAATTTGGATAAAATTAATGCTATTTTACGGGAAAATTTGTCAGGTTTACGGGTAATTCGGGCTTTTGTGAATGAGAAATTTGAAGAAAAACGTTTTGAAAAAGTGAACAAAGCCTATGCTTCTAGTTCAAAAAGTTTATTTCGCTTAATGGCAGTGGCACAACCGGGATTTTTCTTTCTTTTTAATATTGTCATGGTTTTAATTATTTGGAATGGGACGATTAAAATCGATCAAGGTAGCTTACAAATTGGGGATTTGATCGCCTTTATCGAATATATTTTCCACGCTTTATTTTCTTTCATGCTCTTTGCCTCAGTCTTTATGATGTACCCAAGAGCAGCCGTATCAGCAAGACGAATTCAAGAAGCGTTGGATGCGACTTCTGAAATTGTAGAAAAAGCAGACGGTGTGACAGAAACTGCAACTAAAGGATATGTAGAATTTAAAAATGTGACCTTTGCTTATCCGGGACATTCGGAAAGTCCAATTATTCGAAATGTTAGTTTTACTGCCAGACCAGGTGAAACTGTGGCGTTTATCGGAAGTACTGGCTCAGGTAAGTCGACATTGATTCAGCTGATTCCGCGTTTTTATGATGTAAGCGAAGGCGAAGTTTTAATCGATGGCGTTAACGTCAAAGACTACCGCTTAAAGAGTTTACGGGAAAAAATTGGTTATATTCCACAAAAAGCGCTCCTTTTTACCGGTACGATTGCTGAAAACTTACGCTATGGTAAAGAAGACGCAACACAAGCTGAAATGCAGCGGGCCGTTGATATTGCTCAGGCCGCAGATTTTATTAGTCAAACACCTAAAGGATTTGACGCTCTTTTATCAGAAGGGGGAACGAACTTTTCTGGTGGACAAAAACAACGTTTAGCGATTGCTCGTGCGATTATTCGTAATCCGGAAATTTATATATTTGACGATAGTTTTTCCGCATTAGATTATCAAACAGATGCTAAATTGCGGGCGCGCTTGAAAAAAGAAACGACAGAAGCGACAGTTTTAATTGTCGCACAAAGGGTTGGAACGATTATGCATGCTGATAAAATCATTGTCTTAGATGAAGGCAATGTGGTTGGCATGGGAACCCATCAAGAATTACTGAAGAATTGTACGGTCTATTATGACATTGCAGCTTCTCAGTTATCAGAGGAGGAATTGGCGCAATGAAATCATTCTCTTCTTTAAAACGATTGGCACGGTATTTGAATCCATATAAAATTACAGTCTTTCTCGTTTTATTTTTTGTAGTTTTAACGGTGGCATTAAACGCAGCGATGCCTTACGTGGCTGGATTACCTACGACAGAAGTCGCAAAAAATATTGCCAATGGAGAAAAAATTAACTTTGATTATGTCTTAAAATGTTTAGTTTGGATTACTGCAGTTGGTGTAGGTTATTGTGTGGCACAATTATGTTCTGGTCTTTTAATTACTAATGTCGTGCAAAGTGCAATGTATGACTTGCGCCAAGATATTGATGAAAAAATCAATCGGCTACCAGTTGCTTATTTTGATAAAAATCAGCAAGGGAATATTTTATCTCGGGTAACCAATGATGTGGATGCGGTAAGTGGTGCGATGCAACAAGCCTTAATTGGGATTGTAAATGCGGTTCTGGGAATTATTATGGCATTGGCAATGATGTTTTATATTAATATTTATATGGCATTGTTATCTATTATTATGATTCCGGCTTCCTTTTTAATTTCTCGCGGGATTGTAAAAATTTCGCAAAAATATTTTCAAGGAATGCAAAATGCACTAGGAGAATTAAATGGCTACGTTCAAGAAAATATGACAGGCTTTAGCGTTTTGAAAGTTTATGGACGAGAAGCGCAGACGATTGACGGCTTTAAAGCTGTTAACCATAAGTTAAAACATTACGGTTTTCGTGCCACTTTTATTTCCGGCTTAATGATGCCTTTGGTGTCTTTAACGGCTTATCTTACGTATATCGTAATGGCGATTTTGGGTAGTTACTATGTGATTGGTGGCGTCATTGTAGTTGGACAATTACAAGCCTTTATTCAATATATTTGGCAAATTAGTCAACCCTTAGGAAACATTACCCAACTTTCTTCTGTCTTACAAAGTGCGTCAGCTGCTTCTAAACGGGTTTTTGAAATTTTAGATGAAACAGAAGAAGTTTTAAATAAAACAGATGTAGCACTACCGGCTGTTGTTGCAGGCAACGTTGACTTTGAGCATGTTTCTTTTAGTTATACACCAACTAAACCTTTAATTAAAGATTTGAATTTTAGTGTAAAAGCTGGGCAAACAGTGGCAATTGTAGGACCAACGGGAGCTGGTAAAACTACTTTAATCAATTTGTTGATGCGTTTTTACGATGTAGATGCCGGCGCAATTAAAATTGATGGCATTGATACTAAAAAAATGAAACGCAGTGATGTTCGCTCTGTTTTTGGGATGGTTTTACAAGACGCATGGCTTTATGAAGATACGATTGGTGAAAATATCCGCTTTGGTAAGTTAGATGCGACTGATTATGAAGTGGTGGATGCTGCCAAAACTGCCAACGTTGATCATTTTATTCGTACGATGCCAGATGGCTATGAAATGATGATCAATGCTGAAGGTAATAATGTTTCGTTAGGACAAAAACAATTATTAACGATTGCGCGGGCTGTTATATCAGATCCTAAAATTCTGATTTTAGATGAAGCGACGAGTTCCGTTGATACCCGCTTAGAAGCATTGATTCAAAAAGCGATGGATAAAGTAATGCAAGGTCGTACTAGTTTTGTTATTGCACACCGGCTCTCTACTATTCGGGAAGCCGATTTGATTTTGGTGATGAATCAAGGCGCCATTATTGAAAAAGGGACCCACGAAAGTTTACTAGCTGAAGGTGGCTTTTACAGTAAACTTTATCAAAGCCAATTTGCCGAAGATGGCGATTACGATTAAAAAAGCTGGAGTGCTCTTTTGCACTCCAGTTTTTTTATAGAAAGGAATTATATAATTTTCCAAAGCTTAACTTGTTGCTTGTAGCTTTTTGTTTGATCCAGCAAAATGAACGAACTCTCTACGGTAATAAGTTGAAATTTGAAGAAATTTGGAAAGCAATTTATTAAAATTCCATCTTATTACTTGAGAGTTAAACGCGTTCATATAGCTTTTCATTGATCCAGTATAATGAACGAACTCTCTACGGTAATAAGTTGAAATTTGAAGAAATTTGGAAAGCAATTTATTAAAATTCCATCTTATTACTTGAGAGCTGAACGCGTTCATATAGCTTTTCATTGATCCAGTATAATGAACGAACTCTCTACGGCAATAAGCTGAAATTTGAAGAAATTTGAAAAGCAATTTATTAAAATTCCATCTTATTGCTTGAGAGCTGACTATGTTTATTATGTTTTTTTTGATGTGTTATAATGGCGCTACTAAAAGAAATTCTGGGAGAAGGCGACAAGAAAAAATGAAAAATTTTATCGCAGAAAATGCAGTGGTAGTAGGAGATGTAACGTTAGGAAAAGATGCGACAGTCTGGTTTAATAGTGTTATTCGTGGGGATAGTAATTTTGTGAAAATCGGTGCGCGGACCAATATCCAAGATGGCACAATTATTCATGTTGATTATGATGCGCCAACAGAAATTGCCAATGACGTGACTGTTGGACATCAGTGTATGTTACATGGTTGTAAAGTGGAACAAGGAGCGTTAATTGGAATGAGTTCTATTATTTTAAACCATGCTGTAATTGGTGAAAATAGTTTAATTGGTGCTGGTTCTCTAGTAACCCAAGGGACAATTATTCCCCCCAATGTTTTAGCTTTTGGACGTCCTGCTAAAGTCATACGCTCTTTAACGCCGGCAGAAATCGCCAAAAACAAAGCCAATATTCAGCATTATTGCCAACTAGGAGAAGAGTTTATGGCAGGAAAGTATCCGGCCATAAAAAATTAAAAGAGAGAACAAAGAAAAGACTAGGATTAAATTGGCAGGGCATTCAAAAATGTTGCTCCTGAGTTCTCATAAAAAAGCGCAAATCTTTGCGCTTTTTTTGTTTCCTCGCTACACTTTAGATACGAAAAGAAATGAGGAGGGATTTTAATGGAACGCTTTGCAATAAAGGGTTACGGAAAACCAGAAGCTGTATTTGAAACTATTACCGCCAACCCAAGGGAACTGACAGCAGGTCATATTCGGGTGGCAATAAAAGCATTTGCAATTAATCCGTATGATATTTCATTACGCAGTGGTGCGCAGCAAGAATTTCGCAGTTTAACATTCCCTTATGTACTCGGAAATGATGCGGCAGGGATTGTCACAGAAGTTTTCGCCGAGGAAACTGATTTTTCAGTGGGCGATCGAGTGGTGATTCACCCAATTAGTGGCACGTATGGGGAAGAAGTTGTTTTGCCTAATAAAAAAGCCGCTAAAATTCCTGATCAAATGAGTTTTGCAGAAGCTGCTGGAATGGTGACCACTGGTATTACCGCTTATAATTTGTTGTTCCAATTGTTAAAAGTTAAATCAAAACAAAAAGTGATGGTATTAGGTGCTTCTGGCGGCGTTGGCTCTATATTGGTACAATTGTTACATCAAAACGGTAATTTTGTGCTGGCAAGTGCTAGAAAAGTAAATGAAGACAAAGTCCGTGCTTTTGGCGCAGATGAATTTGTTGCTTATGATACTGAAAACCCTGGTGCAGTATTTTCTGAACAAGCCGATGTGGTCATTGATGCGACAAAGGGCAGTAGAAGTAGTGAAGCCGGACTAGCCATTTTAAAACCTGGTGGAACGTACGTAGCTTTAAATGACTTGCCGACAGAAGAGAAACGAAAAGACGGAACCTATTTAAGTTTTGCACCTCAAAAAGAATATTTAGATCATGTGGCTTTTGACTATTTATTGCACGCATATGCTGCTGGCAATTTGACTATCAACATCGCAGAAATATTACCTTTTCAATTAAGTAGTGTGATTGAAGCCCATGAAAAAATTGCTGGTCATCCGACAGCAGGAAAAATTGTCATTGCCAAATAAAAATAAAACAGACCTGTTTGATTTTTAAGTTAGAGGCTAAAATCTTGCTAAATTGCGTTTTAATTTAGCGAGATTTTAACTTTGTGACATTAAGTGCTTACTGATGAAGTTCCATTAATCATCTTTAGTTTGTCAGTTTTATTTCTTCTAAGAAATTATCTAATTTCTGGTATAAAAAAAGAATTGGGCATAGTGCCCAATTCTTTTTTGTGTTAATTATTTTGTGACCATGATTTCATCGATTAAGCCGTAAGCTTTTGCTTCTTCAGCGGTCATGAAGTTATCACGATCCGTATCTTTTTCAATCACTTCTAGTGGTTGACCAGTACGTTCAGCTAAAATATGGTTCAAACGATCACGAGTTTGTAAAATGTGACGGGCAGCAATTTCAATTTCAGTTGCTTGACCTTGTGCGCCACCTAATGGTTGGTGAATCATGATTTCAGCATTTGGTAAGGCAAAACGTTTACCTTTGGCACCAGCTGTTAATAAGAATGAACCCATTGAAGCAGCCATCCCCATTACAATAGTTTGAACATCTGCTTTGACAAAGTTCATTGTATCGTAAATCGCCATGCCGGCAGTTACACTACCACCTGGTGAATTGATGTATACGTAGATATCTTTTTCAGAATCTTGTGCGTCCAAAAATAGTAATTGGGCGATAATTGAGTTTGCTAAGTCGTCTGTAACTTGACCGCTTAGCATAATAATGCGGTCTTTTAATAAACGTGAGTAGATGTCATACGCTCTTTCGCCGCGGGATGATTGTTCAATGACTGTTGGAATTAAATTCATAATGTAAAGTCCTCCTTTAATCAAATCGACGTAATTATGGTACGTCTCAAGTTTAGCACATTTAAGCGATAACCTCTAAAAAGAAGTATACCCAATAGGTCAAAATAGGTCAAATGAAAAACACTGGCAGATTGAAAAAATCAAAGTAAAAGAAAAAGCAGAAATAACGGAGTGCTTACCTGCTAAAAGAATTAAAATGCGAAACAAAGAGAAGATATGCTAAAATAAAGGACAGAGATAAAGCTAATTGGGAGGAAAAGTATGATAGCAGTAGCAGTAGCAGGTTTCTTAGGTGTTATTGTCGGCGCGTTAATTGTCACGATTGCGTTTAACTTACGGATTCGTTATGACGAAAGAAAAGAACAAAAGCGGCGTGCCTTAGAGCTTAAGGTGAAAGAAATCGAAACGTTGAATCAACTAAATAAAAAAATTAATGAGATTTTACAAAAGCGTAGTGTCTTAATGGAAGAGTATGTCAGCTTTGATGCTTTTGACGATTGTTATATTACAATTGATGACTATGCGTATTTGCAATCTTTTGCCGCACAAAACAATTTTTATTTGCCTAATTATATTTTAGAAGAATTTTTCAAAAAAATTGCACAGCGTAAAGTTATCTTGTCTCCTGATGAAACGATCAAAGTCGGTGGTTACGCTTATAAAGGCGGTCGGGTCATTATGGAACATTTTTCAGATGATTTAACCCAACTGATCAATGAAAGAAAAACTGAATTAAAACGTCTATCAGACAATACATTAACTTATTTTAGTGCATAACTTTAAAAGGATAGAAAAAAGCTAACTTGTGGCTTTTTCTATCCTTTTTTACTTTTAGCATCGGCAATTTTTAATTTTAGCTAAGAAATTGAAAGCTTTTTGATTGCAGGTAAAAGTCCTTTTCTTACAAATAATAAAAAGAAATTTTATTCCTAATTTTATCGTCTACTAATATATGAAAGTTCAACAAGGCCAATTTGTAAAGTTAATAAAATAGCGTAGAAGTGGTACAATTAATAGTAAGTAAAAAATGATAAGGAGGCGACGTGATGACACAAATTGTAGCCCATCGCGGTGCCAGTGGCAGTCGGCCGGAAAATACGCTGCCTTCTTTTGCCGAAGCAGTTCGAGTAGATAGTGATGTGATTGAATTAGATGTTCATCTATCAAAAGATGGTCAGCTAATTGTCATGCATGATGAAGATGTCGAACGTACCACCAATGGTAAAGGCTTAATTCGGGAAAAGACACTCGCGGAAATAAAAAAATTGAATGCCGGTAGCTGGTTTTCTCCTGCCTATCAAAATACAAAAGTCCCAACTTTAAAAGAAGTATTGGACTTATTAGTGATGCGTAATTTTCGTGGTGTTTTGACGATTGAATTAAAAACGGATCACTACCATTATCCAGAAATTGAAATGAAGACAGCTGCGTTAATGACCAGTCAAACATGGCCATTTTCTCATTGGTATTGTAGCTTTAATATCAAATCACTAGATATTATCCATAAATTAGAACCCAAAACACAGCTTGATTTAATCTTAAGTACGAGCAATAAAAAAGTGATAGAAGCCCTAGATCGTCCTTACATTGAGGGAATTCACCCAAAAATGGATTGGGTATTAAAAAATGAGGCCAGTTTAGCTGATCTCCCCCTTGCGATTCGACCTTGGACTATTGATGAAGAACCACTAGTGAAAAAGTGTGTTGCGTTAAAGACGACCGGCATTATTACGAACTATCCAGAAAAAGTACAGCAGTATGTTCGAAATGCACAACGAAGTAAATGAGGAAAAGTATGAAAGTATTAGTTATCGCAGGTCCGACTGGTGTTGGTAAAACAGCGCTAAGTATCCAGTTGGCAAAAAAGTTTAACGGTGAAATTATTAGCGGTGACTCACTGCAAGTATATCGCCAACTAGACATTGGAACAGCTAAAGTTACCCCAGCAGAAGCACAGGGAATTCCCCATTATTTAATTGATATTCGTAATTTTACTGAAAATTATTCTGCTGCAGATTTTCAACAAGAAGCACGAAATAAAATCAGAGATATTACAGCCCGAGGCAAGCTACCAATTGTAGTAGGGGGAACGGGATTATATATTCAAGCACTGCTTTATGATTATAAATTAGGCGCCACAGAAAGTTTTGGTCAAAAAGGAGAGGATTTACGCCAAAAGTATACTGAATATGCGGCGCAACATGGGAAAAAAGCACTCTGGCAAGTGTTGGCCCAAAAAGATCCACTAGCGAGCGAAAAAATTCACTTTAATAATGAACGAAAAGTTATTCGAGCTTTAGAGGTTTTTGAGTTGACCGGGCATAGTATCACAAAGCCCAAAGAAGAACCCCAGAAACTTTATGATGATTTTTTGATTGGTTTAACGACGGAACGAGCATTATTATATGAACGAATTAACCAGCGAGTAGAGCAGATGTTTGCTACAGGCCTCCTAAAAGAAGCCACTCTTTTGCAAGATTATGAAGATGTTCAAGCCGCTAAAGGAATTGGCTATCGTGAATTTTTCCCATATTTTAAAGGAAAAATTACTCTTGATGAAGTTAAAGAAAACATCAAACTGGATTCAAGACGTTATGCAAAACGCCAATTAACTTGGTTTCGTAATCGGATGAACGTGACGACTTGGGTGGATTTAATCACGCAACCAGAAGAGGTTGAAAACTTACAGCAAAAAATACAGTTATGGCTGGAGGAATAGTATGGAACAGGAGAAAGTGATTTTAGTTGGCGTGGAAACCGAAGAGACATGGAAAAACTTCGGGGAGTCCATGCAAGAATTAAAAGGGTTAACAAAGACAGCTAAAGGTGAGGTTTGTTTTTCCTTAATTCAAAAACGCCCCCAAGTTGATCGTCAAACCATTATAGGTAAAGGCAAACTAACAGAATTAAAAAATCTAGTAGCAAGCTATGAAGCTGATTTAGTAATTTTTAATCACGAACTCACCCCACGCCAAAGTCAAACAATTGCTGATTTTATCGAAGTGCCGGTTATTGATCGCGTGCAGTTGATTTTAGATATTTTTGCCTTGCGAGCGCGATCCAAAGAAGGAAAATTACAAGTTGAATTAGCCCAACTGGAATATTTATTACCTCGTTTAGTTGGACAAGGAAAATATTTATCCCGTTTAGGTGGGGGAATTGGAACAAGAGGGCCTGGTGAAACCAAACTTGAAACAGACCGTCGTCACATTCGCAACAAAATCACAGCGATTAAACGGGAATTAAAAGAGGTTGCAGCTCATCGGGAACGGACGCGGCAAAGAAGAAAAAATAATCGTTTTCAAATTGGCTTAATTGGTTATACCAATGCTGGTAAATCAACGATTATGAATGTCCTAACCGCAGCGAAGACTTATGAACAAGATGAGCTTTTTGCTACACTTGATCCTTTGACGAAGCGCTTTAAATTGCCAGAAGGGTTTGAAGTAACTTTAACTGACACAGTCGGCTTTATTCAAGATTTGCCGACACAGTTGATTGATGCCTTTCACTCTACTTTAGAAGAAAGTCGCGAAATGGATTTATTGTTGCATGTAGTTGATGCTAGTTCTCCAGATCGTAGTCAACAAGAGCAAACCGTCCTGGCTTTAATGAAAGAGTTAGACTTTGATAAGACTCCCATTTTAACGGTTTATAATAAAGCCGACAAAATTGATACTGCTCATTTTGTGCCGACGCTTTTTCCTAACGTTTTAATATCTGCTAAAAGTAGTCGTAGTAAAGAAGAATTAACAGCGGCAATCCGGTTACAATTAATGGAAAATTTGGAACCTTATACTGTCTATTTAGCGCAAAATGAAGGAAAACTATTAGCACAGCTAAAAAGTGACACATTACTTGTACATGAAGAGTTTTTACCTGCTTCAGAAAACTATCTGGTAAAAGGTTTTGCCCTGCCAGAAACTGCGATTATAAGGAGAATGGAAGATGAATTGGACAAATGAATTTGATCCGGCGCTAGTAACTGCAATTGAACGAGTGGAGCAAAAAATTGCCCCCCGCTTAGAAGAATTGCGCCAAATTGCGTTAAATAATCAAAATAAAGTTTTACGTGCTTTTTCTAAGCAAAATATTTCTGAAACCCATTTTTTACCTTCGACTGGTTATGGAAATGACGACATGGGAAGAGATGCGTTAGAGGCAGTTTATGCGGAAACTTTTGGCGGTGAAGCAGCCCTTGTCCGCCCTCAGATTGTTTCTGGTACCCATGCCATTGCTACAGCGTTATTTGGCGTATTGCGCCCAGGGGATGAACTGCTTTATATCACCGGTACACCTTATGACACTCTTTTAGAGGTAATTGGTTTAGCAGGTAATGGGATTGGTTCGTTAAAAGAATATAATATTTCTTATGATCAAGTCGACTTGAAACCAACTGGTGCAGTGGATTTTGAGGGTGTAAAAAATAAGATTAATAAAAAAACCAAAATAGTCGCAATCCAGCGCTCTCGAGGCTATGCTAGTCGCCCTTCTTTTACGATTGATAAAATTAAAGAAATGTGTGATTTTGTTAAAACAATTGCGCCCAATGTCACTATTTTTGTCGATAATTGTTACGGAGAATTTGCGGAATTAATGGAACCAACTCAAATAGGTGCCGATTTAATGGCAGGCTCTCTTATCAAAAATCCTGGGGGCGGGATTGCTAAAACTGGTGGTTATCTGGTGGGTAAAAAAGAGTTAATTGAAAAATGTGCGTATCGCCTAACGACACCTGGAGTGGGTGCAGAAGGTGGGGCGATGTTAGGAAATGTCTACGATATGTTGCAAGGCTTCTTCTTAGCGCCCCATGTGGTAAGTCAAGCTATTCAAGGGGCAGTATTTACTTCTGCTTTATTGGCTGAGTATCATATTGATTCAACGCCTAAGTGGGATGATCCTAGAACAGATTTAATCCAATTAGTTGAATTGAAAGAAAAAGATGCGATGATTACCTTTGCTCAAGCAATCCAACGTTTTTCACCAGTCGATGCCTTTGTGGCCCCGGTACCGGCTTATATGCCAGGGTATGAAGATGATATCATTATGGCGGCGGGAACTTTTGTCCAAGGAGCAAGTATTGAGTTAAGTGCTGATGGTCCGTTGCGGGAACCGTTTTCATTGTATGTACAAGGTGGTCTAACGTATGAACATGTAAAAATTGCGGTAGCAAATGCGGTAAATGCTGTTTTTCATGGGGAATAAAAATAATTTTAGTTTTTTTAAAAGCTATGAACCTTGTTAAATCAAGGTTCTTTTTTATTATCAGAAAATTTTTTATTATTTATGTTAGAAAACCTAACATAAGTCCTTGACTTTCCAAAATGAGATTGGTATAGTTATGCCAAGTTAAAACCAACCGGAAAGGAGTAGTTTCATGCGAGAAAAAGAGTTGCGCCGCTCCATGTCAGTTTTTCCTATTGGGACAGTGATGAAGCTAACTGATCTCACTGCGCGACAAATTCGTTATTACGAAGAACAAGATTTGATTCATCCTGAAAGAAGTGAAGGCAACCGCCGGATGTATTCTTTAAATGATATTGATATTTTGCTTGAAATCAAAGATTACTTGTCTGAGGGTTTAAATATGGCGGGAATTAAACATGCCTATGAAATGCAAAAACAACAAGAAAAAATTGCTAAAAATAAAAAACCGTTAACTGACCAAGATGTACGTCAAATTTTTTATGATGAACTACTGAGCCAAGGTGGTTTAACTCAACAAAATCCATTTAAGCAAGGTCCACGAATGTAGGCGTTGTTTGAAAATAAAAAAACTAAAATTAAGGGTGGGATTATATGCCGCGCGTAAATTACACAGCAACAGATATCAAACGTATTGTCGAAGAAGAAAATGTTCGTTTCTTACGTCTAATGTTTACAGACATCATGGGAACAATCAAAAACGTTGAAGTTCCAGTAAGTCAATTGGAAAAAGTTTTAGATAATAAAATGATGTTTGATGGTTCTTCTATTGAAGGTTTTGTCCGCATCGAAGAAAGTGATATGTACTTATACCCAGATTTATCTACTTGGATGATCTTCCCTTGGGAAAGTGAACATGGCAAAGTTGCTCGGTTAATCTGCGATATTTATAATCCTGATGGTACTCCTTTTGCCGGTGATCCGCGGGGAAACTTAAAACGGGCGATGGACCACATGAAACAACTAGGCTTTACTTCATTTAACTTAGGACCAGAACCAGAATTTTTCTTATTTAAATTAGATGAAGACGGTGAAATTACGACAGAATTAAATGATGCCGGTGGTTATTTTGATTTTGCACCGACAGATTTAGGTGAAAACTGCCGTCGTGATATCGTATTGGAACTAGAAAGCTTGGGCTTTGAAGTGGAAGCTTCTCACCATGAAGTAGCTCCTGGACAACATGAAATCGACTTTAAATACGCAGATGTTGTGGATGCTTGTGATAATATCCAAACCTTTAAATTAGTTGTTAAAACAATTGCTCGTAAACACGGTCTACACGCGACCTTTATGCCAAAACCATTGTTTGGGATTAATGGTTCAGGAATGCACTGCAATATGTCTTTATTTAAAGGCAAAGAAAATGCTTTTTATGATAAAGCAGGAGAAATGGGCTTAAGTCAGACAGCTTATCATTTCTTAGGCGGTTTGATTGAACATGCGCGAGCTTATACAGCAGTTTGCAACCCAATTGTTAATTCTTACAAACGCTTAGTACCTGGTTATGAAGCACCTGTTTATGTGGCTTGGTCAGGACGTAATCGTTCTCCATTAATTCGGGTGCCAGAATCACGAGGATTATCTACTCGTTTAGAATTACGTTCTGTCGATCCCTCAGCTAATCCATATTTAGCAATGGCTGTGTTGTTAGAAGCAGGCCTTGATGGAATTGAGCGGGAGCTGACACCACCACCAGCTGTTGATCGTAATATTTATGTCATGAATGAAGCAGAAAGAGAAGAAGCGCAAATTAAAGATTTACCTTCAACACTTCACAATGCCATTAAAGCATTACGAAAAGACCAAGTGATGGTCGATGCACTAGGCAATCATATTTACCAAAACTTTGTAGAAGCAAAACGTTTGGAATGGGCTTCGTTCCGCCAAACTGTTTCAGAATGGGAAAGAGAGCAGTATTTAGAGCTCTATTAAAAACAGGAAAACAGACCGCTTTTGGCTTAGGCTTAAAGCGGTTTGTTTTGTTATTTATGTCGTAATTAGAGGGAGGAAAATCGCTTTTTATTCAGATAAAAATTGACAATTAGACCTGTTGACTACTACTATTAGGAAAATGGAAAGTAAAAGAGGTCGTACATATGTTAGATTTATTTATTTTAATGATGGAGCGCGTGGGCCTAATTATTTTATTGGCTTTTTTATTGGTCAACGTTACATATTTTAAGCGCGTTTTGGAAAATAGGACGCAACTTTCTTCTAAAGTTATTTTGATTATTGTGTTTGGTTTATTTGCAATTTTAACAAATTTTACTGGTATTGAAATTACCGGCAATCAAATTGTACCCAGTAATTTTTTAACCCATATTTCTGAAAATACTTCTATTGCCAATGCTCGTACTTTAGTAATTAGTGTGGCAGGATTAGTAGGTGGGCCTAGTGTTGGTACAACGGTTGGGGGCATTGCCGGAGTGCACCGTTTTTTGCAAGGGAGCGGTGAAGGAAGCTTTTATATTTTTTCTTCTTTATTAATCGGGTTAATCTCTGGATTGGTTCGTCTTCTTTTAATCAAAAGACAATGGCAAAACAAGGCATTAATTTATGCTTTAGTGGGCATCTTAATGGAATCTATTCAAATGATTTTTGTGGCGTTTTTTAGTGGCACAGACCTAGCCAAAATGATTGCCGGACCGATGATTATGATTAATGGGATTGGGACGTTTATTTTTATGTCCATTATCAATGTTACCTTAAAGCAAGAAGAACAAGCAAAAGCAGTTCAAACTCATGATGTTTTAAATTTAGCGGCGCAAACACTGCCTTATTTTCGGGCTGGCTTAAAGCGAGAATCCAGTCAAGCTGTAGCCGAAATTATTCAACGCTATACCAAACTGGCTGCCATTAGTATGACCGATAAACATCAGATTTTAGCCCATGTAGGAGCAGGCAGTGATCATCATATTCCCGAGCTAGAAGTAATTACTGAGCTTTCTAAAAAAGTTTTACAAACAGGTGAGATGTTAATCGCCCACTCTAAAGAGCAAATTGGTTGTAAAAATCCCGACTGCCCCTTAGCGGCGGCAATTGTTATTCCGCTTTTTGCTCATGAACAGGTGGTGGGAACTTTAAAAATGTATTTTACAGATGAAAGTAAATTGACTTATGTAGAAGAAGAATTAGCGGAAGGATTGGCTACTATTTTTTCTTCCCAAATTGAATTAGGAGAAGCAGAAGAAAGAAGTCGACTTTTAAAAGATGCTGAAATTAAGTCACTACAAGCGCAAGTAAATCCCCACTTTTTCTTTAATGCGATCAATACCATTTCTGCTTTGATGCGAAGAGACACAGATCAAGCCCGCAGTTTACTACTGCAATTAAGCAATTATTTTCGGGGAAATCTAACCGGTGCTCGTCAGACAAAAATTTTATTAAGTCAAGAATTACAACATTTGGCGGCATACTTACAGCTGGAACAAGCTCGATTTCCCAATCGGTATCAAATTGATGTCAAAACAAGTGATGCGTTAGAGAATGCGCTCATACCACCTTATGCGGTTCAAATTTTAGTAGAAAATGCCATTAAACACGCTTTTGCCAATCGCAAAGAAGACAATTATGTAGAAGTTAGAATTTTTAGTAATAATGATGCTTTAATTTTACAAGTTGAAGATAATGGGGTTGGTATTAAAGCAGACTTGTTGCCTAAATTAGGCAAACAAGCAGTTGTTTCAGCAAAAGGAACAGGTACTGCATTAGAAAACTTAAATAGGCGTCTTCATAGTTTATATGGCGAAACAGGCGAACTAAAAGCAGAAAATAAAAAAACAGGTGGGGCGATATTTACCATTACATTACCATTAGAGCTTAAAGGAGGAGAGGAATAATGCACGTTCTTTTAGTTGATGATGAACCCTTAGCAAGAGAAGAGCTGAGCTATTTGGTTAGTCAACATCCTGCAGTTACAAGTGTAACCCAAGCTGAAGGTGTTTTAGAAGCTATGAGTAAAATGATGGAACAAAAACCCGATATTTTATTTTTAGATATTCATTTAACCGATGAAAGCGGATTTGAACTGGCGGAAAAATTAGTAAATCTTACAGATCCCCCGTACTTGGTTTTTGCGACCGCTTATGATGACTATGCGCTCCAAGCTTTCCAAGTCAATGCAAGTGATTATTTATTGAAACCTTTTGAAGAAAAAAGAGTCATGGAAATTATTAATAAGGCTGAAAAGCAAATGTCCCGTAAGCAATCTGATCCTGTTCAAACGACAGAACAATGGGCTACTTTTCCGATTCATAGCGACGATCGCATTTTTTTAATTAATCCAGAGACTGTTCAAATGGTTTCTGTAGATGAACGCAATGTCAGTATTTTTACGGATGATAAATGCTACAATACAACAGGAACATTGAGTGGTATTGAGCAAAAATTACCCCCAGCGCTTTTTATTAAAACGCATCGCAGCTTTATTATTAATGCGACTAAAGTAAAAGAAATTCAGCCTTGGTTTAACCATACCCTACAAGTTACAATGGAAAATGGAGAGAAAGTCCCAGTTAGTCGCTCTTATTTAAAAGCTTTTAAAGAGCGGTTAAATTTAGAATAAGCATTTTTTACGGCACTTGATGTAAGTCAAGTGCCTTTTTTTGCATTTCATGTGTTAAATTGAGCAAGTTATGAAGAAAGCGGTAACAAAAACTCGGATTTTCGTATACTAAGCATGTAAACAAAACAAAGGAGCGAGAAAACATGGAAAAAAAAGTTTATTCATTCTTACAACAAGCCTTCGTATTTGCCCTCATTATGTTAATTTCAAATGGCATTGCTAAAGTATTACCAATTGCAGTTCCACCTTCTTTAATAGGCATGTTGCTTTTATTTGGTGCTTTATGTTTAGGAATTGTCAAATTAGAACAAGTTGAAGGTCTAGCTGACAGTTTATCAAGTGTCATCACATTTTTATTTGTTCCTTCTGGCATTTCACTAGTAAATTCGCTGGGTATTATGAAAACTTCTGGAATACAAATTATCGCGGTTATCTTAATTGCAACTTTGGCGCTAATGGCAGCAACTGGTTGGGGTTCAAGTTTATTGCTGGGTGTGAAAGATCGTCATACAGAAGCAAAAAAAGAAGAACCACTTCACAAAGGCTTAAAGGAGGTTTCTTAATATGACTCCTTATGTTGGTATTATTATCTCGCTAGTTGTTTTTGGCATTGGAACTTTCTTATTTAAGAAAAGTAAAGGTTTCTTTTTATTCACACCGCTATTTGTGGCGATGATTCTAGGGGTTTTGATCTTAGAAGTTACTGGTATTAGTTATGATGACTATAACGAAGGTGGCAAAATCATTATGTTCTTTTTAGAACCGGCAACGATTGCTTTTGCTATACCTTTATACAAAAAACGCGATATTTTAAAAAAATATTTTATGGAAATCATGGTGGCAATCACAATTGGTTCTGTCGTTTCAGCGGCATCAGTTGTTTTAGCAGGTTATATTATTAAAATGCATCCGCAACTCATCGCTTCACTTCTTCCCCAAGCCGCAACAACAGCGATTGCAGTTCCGGTGGCTACTTCTGTTGGTGGGATTGCTTCAATTGCAGCTTTTTCTGTCATCTTTAATGGTGTTTTAGTTTACGCTTTAGGGGCAGTAGCATTGAAATGGTTTAAGGTTAAAAATCCAGTTGCAAAAGGTTTGGCTCTAGGTGCAGCAGGACATGCTTTAGGAGTTGCGGTTAGTATGGAAATGGGTGAAACAGAAACAGCGATGGCAAGTATCTCAGTGGTCGTTGTTGGGATCACAACTGCAGTAGTGGTTCCGATTGTAGCAAGTGTAATGGGAATTATTTAAAAAAGGAGTAAAGACAAATGCAAAAGACAGAGTTAAAAACAAATGCGTGGCAAGGATTTAAAGGAAAAGCTTGGCAAAACGAAATAAACGTACGTGATTTTATCCAA
>NZ_JXKG01000002.1 GCF_001885735.1 Enterococcus canintestini
GTGTTAGTCCCGCATCGAAGCGACTATGACGAGTATTTGATTCGTTTAGATGCCTTTATTCAAACTTTACAAAATGTTGATAAGGTAGAAATCTTACCGTATCATACGATGGGCAAATACAAATGGCAGGAAATGGGATTAAAATATCCTTTAGAAGGAATTGAACCACCGGCTGAAGATCGGGTTAAAAATGCCAAAGAGCTTTTGCATACTGATAATTATACAAAATATTTAACCCGTTAAATTTAACAGGAAAGATGCATTTTTGATTGAATCTTTCCTGTTTTTTGCTATCATAAAGAAGAATGTAAAACCTATGATTATTAAAGGAGTGTCTTATATGTCAAAAATTTTAGTTTTTGGTCATCAAAATCCAGATACTGATGCAATCGGAGCTGCAATTGCCTTTGCTCATTTGCAAGATACATTACGTGAAGAAACAGTTGAAGCTGTTGCATTAGGTACACCAAGTGAAGAAACACAATATGCGTTAGATTACTTTGGCTTAAAAGCTCCGCGTGTTATTACAAATGCTAAAGAAGATACAGAAAATGTCATGTTAGTTGACCACAATGAATTTCAACAAAGTGTAAACGATATTGCAGACGTTAATATTTTGGCCGTTGTAGACCATCACCGGATTGCCAACTTTGAAACTGCTAATCCGCTATACTACCGCGCTGAACCTGTTGGGTGTACTAGTACCATTGTTTTGAAATTATACAAAGAAGCAGGAGTAGAAATTCCTAAAGCAATTGCGGGAATGATGTTATCTGCGATTATTTCTGATACATTATTATTTAAATCTCCAACTTGTACACCAGAAGATATCGCTGCAGCAAAAGAACTAGCTGAACTAGCTGAAACAGATTATGAAAAATATGGTTTAGATATGTTGAAAGCTGGTACAAATTTAAGCGATAAATCTGCTAGCTTTTTATTAGATCTTGATGCTAAAAGCTTTCCAATGGGAGATAAAAACATTCGCATTGGCCAAGTTAATACAGTTGATTTAGATGAAGTTTTCAATCGTCAAGCTGAATTGGAAGCGGCGATGACAGAAGAAAATGAGAAAAATGGCTATGATTTATTCGTTTTAATTGTAACCAACATCTTAGATAGTGATTCTGAGTTATTAGTTGTAGGCGAGCCAAAAGAAAAAGTTGAAGTTGCTTTTGATACGAAGTTAGAAAATAATCGCGCTTTATTAAAAGGTGTGGTTTCTCGTAAAAAACAAGTTGTACCACAATTAACTGAAGCTTTTAGTTAAGCTAGTCGAGTTAAATACTAAATGATAAAGTACGCCCGAATGAGAGTGGGATTTTTCTTTATTACTATTGTGGTAATAAAGAAAACGGCTCTCTCGGGTTTTTTATATGGAATGTTAGCTTAAAACAAGGAGTAATGTTAAAAGATGAAATTTTATTACGGTGGTAGTAAAAGTGAGCACTATCAAAATTTAGCGCATAGTGCTACTTTTCAGCAACTTTGTAGCTATTTATATCTGCATGAAGGAACTATTTTACGGGATTTGAAGAAAAATATCCCGATGGAAAATTTAGAAAAAACAATTGAGCTGGCGATTGAACTAAACTTAATTTTACGAGAAGAACGGCGGTATCGGTTATTGTTTCCAATCGTTACAAAAGAGTTAGTGACAGCCATAGAAAAGAAAGCAGATTTTCAAATTACACTAAGCCAATTACAACAAAGCTCTGCTGCTATAGTGGCAGCATTTGAGGATTATGAACATCTCATGAAGCAAGATTATTTTTACGGTGTAATAGATACGATTGCGTTAGCAGAAGTCGCTTTGTTTAAAAGTGATACTTTACAATTTGTTAGTTGTCAATTAGATGCTAAATATGACACTATCCCATCTTACTTTGAAGCGTTAAAACATGAACAATTAACTGAAACCAATCCTTTATATGCCATTTTAGGCGATGTAGATCCAATCTATGCAGGTTTGCAGTTTGCTTATATTATTGAAAGAGTAGTAAAGGGTAAAAAGGTTCGTCCGTCTATTTTCAGTCGGGCATTATCGCTGACTGGAATTTTAATGGTTAATGAAGATAGTAGTTTAAAATTAAAGGTACCTCTTTTAGCTCATACTGATGAAAAAATGAAGTTTGAAAAGACAGATCTGCTAAAATGGCGACTATTATTGACGAGTTACTTAGCAGCACAAAACGCCCAAACGCTACAGTTCGTTTTTTTTAATGAAAATTAAATGAGATAGTAAACGCTTTTTGTTTAGCAAAGAGCGTTCTTTTTTAGCTAATAAAGCCAATTTCTGCGAGATCGATACAAATAATATGATTTTTTTAAGCAAAGTACTCATTTTTATTCACGAAAGATTAAAAAATGATAATAAAATAATTGAAATTATAACAATTAAATGATATTATTATTATAGAATAAATCTGGGGGGACTTTTGGATGGAGAAAATCAAAAGGGAATATGTAAATGGGAAAGTAAAGGCAACAGGCTCAATGGTTCAATTTATTTCAATGGCAGAAGTAGAAGCTGCTCGATTAGAACTTAAAGCCAATCAAATTGATGAGAGTCAATTTTCTGATGGCGAAGTTATTTTGGCAATTCAACAAAAACAAAAAATTGGCGCCCAAACTATTGTTCCTATTGTGGTGGATTGGTTAATTGAAAATAATTTTATCGTCACCGCCCCACAAGCAATTAAATATTTAATAGACAATGCAAACTACGATAATCGACCACTTTCATACAAAGTCGTAGGAGATCTGGATTATGATACTAACGGAAAGTTTTATTTAATTGTAGCCTCAAGTCCAAAACGTAAAGTTGAATCACTATATAAAGTTTATACTAATGGTGTCATTAAAGAATTGTGGGTTGAAAACTAGTTTGTTCTAGAAGTGAGTGATCACTTCTTTTTTATAACCTAACTTTTTAATGCTAAATGGTTGTGATAGAGGTGATTAATTTCTAGCATAATGAGAAATTTTAAGAAAATAATGGCTCAAATTTATAAATTTTTCCGCTGGTTTAAGTAGAAGTTCTTTCTTTGGCAGTCTTTATTTGAAAAAAATAGGTATGACGTATGACAAAAGATTTGTCATACGTCATACCTATTTTTTAGATGATTTTTTCTTTTTTTATTGGTGTTGTTAAAAAGAAAAGACTGAAAAAAGTAATATTAATGCTAGCTGCAATAATACTGCCTAGGTTAGGAAGAGAAAAATCCGTTAATAAGACACTATATAGTACACTTCCCATATATATTAAAATATCCACCATCATCAAAGCCGCAAATAAAAAAGGATATCTTCGGTTTAAAAAGACGATTAAAAAGAAGAAGAGTGCCATTAGAGTGGCTAATATTTGAATACCTGCAGCCAGAAGATAGGTAAAGGAGTGAACGTCGCCACTAGGAAGGAAGGTACGTAAAAATAAGATTAAAAAGGCAATGAAATAAAAAAAAGTGGCTTCTTTAAATTCCGATTTATCGGTTTTTTTGCAATAGTAATAGAGCAGGCCGCTAAAAACGACAGTAAAAAAAATAAAAAGATGATTAAAAAAATTTGCTACAATACTACTTTCTCCTAGTACATTTAATGATAATTTACTTGCGAGTGTGCTAGCAAAATAATCAGTAAATACCGCAGAAATAAAAAGAATCGTAGCAATAAATCCACACGCTACGGTAAGATACTTTAGTAATTTTAAATTAGACATAACTTCGCTCCAAACATTTATTCTCATTAATAATAACAAAATAATAAGTAAATGTCGAATTATTCTCATAAAAAAAGCTGTTTATTAATTTAATCTGATAAAGAAAAAACTAACTTTTAAGTAATACGCTTAAAAGTTAGTTTATTTAAAAGAATTAGATGATTTTACAAGTGATAAGAGCAATCTTCCAAAATATTGTTATCTAGCAAAAAGAGGCGATACCGCTGTATTTATTGTCGCTGTTGGCGTTTACGTACTTTTTTGGTCCAAAAGCCACCAGAAATATATTTGGGCTCATAAGAAATGATAAAGGCGCGTTCTTCTACGCTTTTAATGAGTTGGTATAATTGCCGCTCATTTTTTCGTGGTGATAATATTTCTAATACGACTCGTTCACCTTCAAGACCTTGTGCACTGCTTTGCGTAACACCGTAGCCGTTGTCTCTTAATACTTTAGGTAAATGATTATCTTCATTTGTATTGGAAGGTAAAATTGCCGTAACCATAATATAGCCTAGAGCGAGTTTATCTTCTATTTTAATCCCCACACTAATCCCTACCGCATATCCTAAAGCATAAACAAATAAATTAATCGGGTCATCTAAGCGATCTAAGACCATTGAAAGACCTAAGATATAAATTGTAATCTCTACCATACTTACTAATGGCGCGATGATGCGATAACCTTTCATCGTCAACATAAAACGCAATGTATTTAGCGTAATATAAGCAAAATTAATAGCAAAAATCATAAATAAAAGTTTAAAGTCCAATTAAAACCCTCCTTATTGCTCCAAAATACACCACAAAGACAAAAATTACAATTGAAACACTAATCAAAATGGAACTTTATTGCGAAAATATTAAAAAAAGATTACAATTGTTATATAGAACGGTTGTTATAAATGGAGGAGGAGAGGAAATGAGCCGACGCCTTTTGTTAGTCAGTCATGGTATGGTGGCATTTTTCGGTTTATACTATTCGATTTATTTATTATTGATTAATCCAGAAACTTTGTTTTCCGTCCAACATGCACTCGATTATCATCCTGCTTTTGACCATTTTTTAGTTGTCTTTTTTAAGTTTCTGTTGATTTCGATGGGTAGTTTTTTTGCTTATTTGGCGTTGCGTTTTGCCTTTCCTTTTGGCTACTATTATTCTTTTGTACAAGGTTTGATATTATTATTTATTGCATTACTTATTGTATATTTACCCATTAGTATCCGTATTTTTTTGATGATAATGGGGACACTCCAATGTAGCATTATCATCTACCATCGTTTTTCCTTGTTGTAAAGGATTTTTTTTAATTGGTAAGTCTCTAAATTATGAATTATTTTAAAGTATCTGATTTTTAAATCATCAGATGCTTTTTTTCTTGAGCAAAAAAGGGACAATTCTACGATAATATTGCTCATCGTAGTCTCATATAATGTTGTGTCATCTTTTCAAGCGTACTTTTCGTTATATAACTTTTATTTTTTGTGCTGTCAAATCATTGTATTTTGCTTGGTCTTTATTTTAACAATAATGTTATCGTATTCAAAATAATATTTGAAAACGCTTTACATATCAGCTTTTTTTATTAACGAAGATGTAATGGAATATTTTTAGGAAAAAGGAGTTATTTTTTTGCTAAAACTCTTTTCTTAGATTAGAAATGTGTTATTATTATATTAGAAAAACTTAGCGAGTTATTTAAGTTTTTTTCTAGTTTTTGGATTTGGAAAAATGAGTTGATGCGCAATATTCAGGATAGAAAGGAAACTGGTATGGTTGAAGAAAAGCAAGCAAATGACGTTCTAGTTGCAGAAGAACGTTTTTTAACAGGGGAAAATTTTTACAGCCAGCATTTATTAGGTGCACATAAAAAAACAGATGGCAGTTTTGTGTTCCGGGTTTGGGCTCCTAATGCCCAACAAGTGTGGTTAGTGGGTGATTTTAACAATTGGGACGATTCACTTCCTTTATCCAAAAGAGAATCTGGTATCTGGGAACTAACGACATCCCAACCTAATGAAGGTGATCTTTATAAATTTAAAGTGCGGCAAGCCAATGGTCGCGAGATTTTTAAAATAGATCCCTTTGCAATTCGTTTTGAAAAACGGCCCGGAAGTGCAGCTGTCTTACATACAATGACAGAAAAGAAGTGGAAAGATGGCTTATGGCAAGGACGAAAAAAGCGTACTAATCACTTTAAGCGTCCAATGAATATTTATGAAGTCCATGCCAGTTCTTGGAAGCATCACAAAGACAACACCCCTTACACTTTTGCAGACTTGAAAGAAGAATTGGTTCCTTATGTGAAACAAATGGGCTATACCCATATTGAATTTATGCCTTTAATGGAACATCCGTTAGGGAAATCATGGGGTTATCAATTGGTTGGCTATTTTGCCCTAAGTTCTTATTATGGGACACCAGAAGAATTTCAGGATTTTGTTGAAGCTTGTCATAAAGAAAACATCGGTGTTTTAGTTGATTGGGTGCCGGGGCATTTTTGCATTAATGAAGATACATTACCTTACTATGATGGGACGCCAACTTTTGAATACGAAGATTATGATCGAGCTCAAAATGTGCGTTGGGGTGCGGTTAATTTTGACCTAGGTAAGCCTCAAGTGCAAAGCTTTCTAATTTCAAGTGCACTTTTTTGGTTGGAATTTTATCACGTGGATGGTATTCGGGTGGATGCTGTTTCTAATATGATTTACCGCGATTATGATGAAGGCCCTTGGACGCCAAATCATGAAGGGGGAAATCGTAATTTTGAAGGGTATTACTTTTTGCAAAAATTGAATGCGGTTGTGAAATTAGCTCACCCTGATGCGTTAATGATTGCTGAGGAAAGTTCATCTGAGACCAAAGTTACGGGCATGATTGAAAGTGGTGCTTTAGGGTTTGATTACAAATGGAATATGGGTTGGATGAACGATGTCTTGCGTTTTTATGAAATGGATCCTATCTATCGACGTGACAATTTCAATCTCTTAACATTTTCTTTCATGTACATGATGCGTGAAAATTATATTTTGCCACTTTCCCATGATGAAGTTGTTCATGGCAAAAAAAGCTTAATGCATAAGATGTGGGGAGATCGCTATAAGCAGTTTTCCCAACTCCGAAATCTATACACCTATATGATGACACACCCAGGGAAAAAACTACTCTTTATGGGTAGTGAGTGGGGACAGTTTTTAGAATGGAAGTACGACCATGGGTTAGAGTGGGTTGATTTAAATGATGACATGAATCATAACATGCAACATTTTACGCAAACTTTAAACGCTCTTTATAAGGATGAAAAAGCGCTTTTTGAATTAGAAGGCGATTACGATACCATTGAAATTATTGATGCGGACAATAAAGATGATACTGTTTTAAGTTTTATTCGACGCAGCAAAACAAAAAAAGATTTTGTCATCGTCGTTTTAAACTTAACACCAGTTGAGCGTAAAGATTTTGTCATTGGGGTGCCATATCCTGGTACCTATAAAGAAATTTTAAATACTGAGATGAAAGAATTTGGTGGGACTTGGACTAAGTCAAATCCCGTGAGAGAAACTTCTGCGTTACCTTTTAAAGATTATCATTATCAGTTTAAAACGATTGTACCAGCTTTGGGTGCATTGTTAATTAAACCTGAAAACATTAATACACGAGCAAAACCAAAAACTAAAAAAGCAAAAGCATAAAAATAAAAGGGGGGAATGGTGAATTTTCACCGTAAAAATGAAAACAGAAATGTTAGCGATGATCTTAGCCGGTGGTCAAGGAACGCGGCTAGGAAAATTAACCAAAAATATTGCCAAACCAGCAGTTCCGTTTGGAGGCCGCTATCGAATTATTGATTTTACTTTAAGTAATTGTGCCAACTCTGGTATTCGTAATGTAGGTGTTGTTACACAGTATCAACCATTAGCATTAAATAACCATATTGGAAATGGAGCAAGTTGGGGCTTAGACGGTATTAATTCTGGGGTGACAATTTTACAGCCGTTTTCAAGTTCTGAAGGAAGTAAATGGTTTGAAGGAACTGCCCATGCGATTTACCAAAATATCGCCTACATTGATCAAATGGATCCACAATATGTGCTTGTTTTATCTGGCGATCATATTTACAAAATGGACTATGAAGAAATGTTAGAAACGCATAAGGCAAATAACGCTTCATTATCTGTAGCAGTTATCGAAGTGCCAATTAAAGAAGCCTCCCGTTTTGGAATTATGAATACGGATGAAAATGATCGTATTATTGAATTTGAAGAAAAACCTGCTGAACCAAAAAACAATCTCGCTTCAATGGGGATTTATATTTTTAACTGGGGACGTTTACGCAATGTCTTAATGAATAGCTATTCAAAAGATGGCCAAATGATTGACTTTGGTAAACATGTAATTCCAAATTACCTTGAATCAGGTGAGAATGTTTTTGCTTATCGTTTTTCCGGTTATTGGAAAGATGTAGGGACTATTGATTCATTATGGGAAGCCAATATGGAATTTATTGAACCGGAAATGGAACTTGCAATTCGCGATAAATCATGGCGTGTCTTTTCAAAAAATACTATTTCACCGCCACATTTCCTAACAGAAACAGCTGCTGTTAAAAATTCGCTAATTGTCGATGGTTGTTATGTTTCTGGTGAAATTAATCATTCTATTTTATCTGATGATGTCCAAGTAAAAGAAGGAACCACCATTACTGATAGTGTGATAATGCCTGGGGCAACAATTGGAAAAAATGTAAAAATTCATCGTGCGATTATTGGTGAAAATGCCATCGTAGGTGATAATGCAGTGATTGATGGCAGTGAAGAAATTGCTGTTGTCGGCTATTCTGAAGTGATTGGAGTGACTCTTGATGAGAACTAATAAAATGTGTGCGATTTTGGGTAATTTACATCGTTATAATGAGTTATTACCATTAACAGAAAACCGTCCCCTTGCAACACTACCTTTTGATTGTAAATATCGCTTGATCGATTTTAATTTATCTAGCATTGTCAATGCGAATATTAGTACTGTTTTTATGGTCTTTAACGAAGGAGAAACACAGTCAGTTTTTGACCATATCGGTGGCGGTAAAGAGTGGAACTTAGATAGTGTCCGCAATCGCTTCTTCATTCATGTTTACCAAGATTTTCTAAAACAAAAAGCAGAAAATAAACACTACTATGATACGTTAATTGACTATTTACAGAAATCAAAATCGGAATATACCGTTTTTATGGGTAGCAAAATGTTATGCAACATTGATTTGCGAGCAGTCTTGAAAATTCATCAAATGCAAGCAAACGACATGACAGTTGTATATAAACGTATGCCCAAATCACAAGTTTATCCAACGGATATGGTATTAGAAATGGAAGAAAATGGCAAAATTCTTCATGCCACACAAGCAAAAGATAGTAATTTAACTGATGCCGTTAATCTTTGTGCTGATATTTACATTGTGCAAACTGAAAGATTAATTGAAGCGTTGTCCCAAGGGCAAAATGAAGGCGTATCTGTTAATTTGGAAAGCTTCTTACGCTCAAAAATTACAAGTGTCAAAAGTTCAGCTTATGAATACACTGGCTATTTGAATAATATTTTTGATATTCACTCTTATTATCAAGCCAATATGGATATGTTGGACCCGCAAAAATTTAGTTCACTACTTTATTCAAGTAAAAAAATCTATACGAAGTTGAAAAATGAAGTTCCAACTTATTATGCGCCAACTTCACAAGTGGAAAATTCGCAATTTGCCACGGGTTCAATTATTGAAGGGACAGTGAGAAATTCTTTAGTTTCACGTCATACTGTAATTAGTGAAGACGCGGTAGTAGAAGATGCGATTGTGATGGCTAATAATAAGATTGGTGCAGGTGCCACAGTGAAATATGCGATTTTAGATAAAGCCGTTCAAGTTGCTCCAGGGGTTAAAATTATTGGTACAAAAGAAGAACCAATTGTGATAAAGAAACAAAGTCATATTATTTCCGATGTTTACGGAGGCGAATAAGATGAAAGTATTGTTTGCTGCCGCTGAGTGTGCTCCTTTTTTTAAAACAGGTGGTCTAGGCGATGTCGCTGGTGCTTTGCCAAAAGAACTAGTCAAAAAAGGTATCGATTGTCGCGTCGTATTGCCTTATTTTGCCAAAAAAATACCAGCTGAATATGCTAATCAATGTGAAGACTTATTCTCTTTTTACGTAAATGTCGGTTGGCGAAAACAGTATTGTGGCGTAAAGCAACTAGTATTAAATGGCGTTACGTATTACTTTTTAGATAATTTATACTATTTTGGCGCTCGGGATGGTTTATATGGGTATTACGATGACGGTGAACGTTTTGCCTTTTTCCAATTGGCGCTAATTGAAATGATGGAGCGCATTGATTTTATCCCAGACCTTTTACATGCCAATGATTATCATACAGCGATGCTCCCGTTTTTATTAAAAGAAAAATATCGTTGGATTCATGCATATAATAACATTAAGACCGTTTTGACTATCCATAATATTGAGTTTCAAGGGCAATATGCCGGTAGTGTTTTACCAGATTTATTTGGCGTTGGGATGGAACGCTATGAAGATGGTACGCTGCGCATGAACGATTGCTTAAACTTTATGAAAGCTGGGATTTTGTATGCTGATCGGGTCAATACGGTAAGCCCTTCTTATGCTGAAGAAATCAAAACGCCTCAATTTGGCTCTGGGTTAGATGTTATTTTGCGAATGGAAGCTGGTAAGTTAAGTGGTATTTTAAATGGTATCGATTACGATTTAAATGATCCTGATACTGATCTTTCATTACCTTATCACTACAATGCACAAGATCTAAGTGGAAAAGCAAAAAACAAGGCAGATTTACAAGCAAAAATGGGACTACCAGTCAAAGCAGATGTGCCACTTTTTGCAGTAGTTAGTCGTTTAACTTATCAAAAAGGCTTTAATCTTTTACTTGATGAGTTACACAGTCTTTTACAAAATGATGTCCAGCTGGTGCTATTAGGGACAGGAGAGAAAGATTTTGAAAATGGCTTTCGTTACTTTGCCGCAACTTATCCTGATAAATGTGCGGTCAGCATTTCATTTGATGTCAAACTGGCACAACAGATGTACGCAGCAGCAGATGCCTTTTTGATGCCGTCTGCTTTTGAACCATGTGGCCTATCGCAAATGATTTCTATGCGTTATGGAACTTTACCAATCGTTCATGAAATCGGTGGCTTAAAAGATACTGTCATCCCATATAATATTGTCACTGGTGAGGGGACTGGTTTTGGTTTTGCTGAGTTTAGTTCTTATCAATTATTAAAAGCGATTGAAAAAGCAATTACTTTATATGTAGGTGACCCAAAAACTTGGCAAAATCTTATGCAACAAGCAATGGCAAAAGATTTTAGTTGGAAAACTTCTTCAAAACAATATGTTGCCTTATATGAAACGTTAGTTTAAAAAATACGTCGGTAAGAAACTGGGAAGCAGCCCGCTGTTTTTCAGCTTCTTACCGACTAAATTTTAAAATTGAAATAGCAAAAAATTAAGCTGAAGAAGCCTGCTTCTTCAACTTTTTATTATCTAGGAGGAAAAGAGATGAAAATTACTAAAAAGGTTTTTAAAGAAGAAATGATCCAACGGTTAAAAGAAAAATATGCGATGGACATTAATGATGCTACACCGCAGGAACTTTTTCACGTATTAGGTAGCGTGGTTAAAGCTTATTACGCTGATGACTGGGTGCAAACGTGGAAAGACTATCTCACAGAAGAAACAAAGCAAGTTTATTATTTTTCAATTGAGTTTTTACCAGGAAAAATGCTTAAAAGTAACTTGTTAAACTTAGGCATTTTAGATACCGTTCGGGATGGTTTAACCGAGTTGGGCTTTTCTTTAGATGCAATTGTTGAACAAGAAAAAGATATGGCATTAGGAAATGGTGGGCTAGGTCGATTAGCTTCTTGCTTTATGGACTCGATTGCTTCTTGTGGCTTACCGGGAAATGGGAATGGTATCCGTTATGATTATGGTTTATTTAAACAACGTTTTGTTGATGGTTATCAAGTAGAATTGCCTGATGAATGGTTAAACAATGGTAACGTTTGGGAAGTCCGTAAAGAAAGTAAGGCAGTGGATGTGCGTTTTGGCGGTAACGTATATATGTTACCTCTAGCAGACGGGCGCTTAAAGCCAGTTTATGAAAATAGTCGCTTAATTAAAGCTGTCCCTTATGATACCGCAATGGTAGGCTATCAAAATGACGTAGTAAATACGTTAAGACTATGGTCAGTAGAAATTCCCGTTTCAGAAGAAAACCGCTACCGCAGTTTAGAAGAGCGGCGGGAATTAGAAGATTTAACAGCGGTGTTATATCCAGATGATTCCAATGAAAGAGGAAGAAGAACGCGATTATTGCAAGAATACTTCTTTGTTTCGGCTGGAGTCCAAAGTATTGTCCGCTACTTTAAAAAATTAAATAAGCCATTAACGACCATGAGTCAATATATTGCCATTCACATTAACGATACACATCCAGCATTATGCATACCTGAAATGATGCGTATTTTGTTGGATGAATGTGATTTAACTTGGGAGCAAGCTTGGGAAGTAACAGTGAAGGTAATGAGTTATACTAATCACACGATTATGGCAGAAGCTTTAGAAAAATGGCCGATCGAATTGATGCAAGAAATGTTACCGCGCATGTATCAGATTATTGAAGAAATCAATCGCCGCTTTGTAAATCAATATAGTCAGTATTATGATATCGAATTAATTGAACGGGCTAGCATTATTCAAAATGGGCAAGTCCATATGGCTAACCTATCGATTATTGGTAGCCACAGTACCAATGGTGTTGCCAAATTGCATACAGATTTATTAAAAAGTGTTGTATTGCATGATTTTTATACAATCTTCCCAGATCGCTTTAATAATAAAACTAATGGGATTGCCCAAAGACGCTGGCTGCAACTGTCAAATGAACCATTGGCCAATCTTTTAGATCAAACGATTAAAACTTCTTGGCGGAAAAAAAGTAATGACTTGCATTTGCTACAAAATTATGTGGAAGATGATACTATTTTAACTGCTTTAGCTAAAGCAAAAAAAGAAAATAAAGTAGCATTAGCACAATATATTGAAGAAACAACCGGAATTGCAGTTTCAGCTGATGCAATTTTTGATGTACAAATCAAACGTCTACACGCATATAAACGTCAATTATTAAATCTCTTACACATCTTAAAATTATATTTTGCGATTAAAGATAACCCTGATTTTCAAATGGTGCCACGAGTTTTCATTTTTGGAGCTAAAGCAGCGCCAAGTTATACGTATGCAAAGGCAATTATTAAAGCAATTAACGAAACTGCCCAATTAATTAATCACGATCCAGACGTAAAAGATCGGATCAAAATTGTCTTTTTAGAAAATTACAATGTAACTTTAGCAGAACGAATTATTCCAGCAGCAGATGTCAGTGAACAGATTTCACTAGCTTCAAAAGAAGCTTCTGGTACTAGCAATATGAAACTGATGTTAAATGGTGCGATTACACTTGCTACTTTAGATGGTGCCAACATTGAAATTCGCGATGCTGTGGGTAAAGAGAATATTGTTATTTTTGGTTTAACAGAAGAAGAAGTATACGGCTATTATCAAGCACAAAATTACAATGCCATGAGCATTTATGAAAATTCACCTACACTACAACGAGTTTTAAATGCCTTTATTGATGGCACCATTCCTAATATTCACTTTGAAGGCCAAGAAATATTTGATTCTTTAATCAAATATAATGATGAATTTTTCGTCTTAAAAGACTTTGATTCTTATTGTGCTGCTCAAAAACAAATTGAAGAACTATATGGTGATAAAAGACGTTGGCAACAGATGAGTTTAATTAACATTGCAAATGCGGGCCAATTTTCTGCAGATCATACTGTTGCGCGTTATGCAGAAGATATCTGGCAAATAGAACCAGTCTTTGCCCATAAAGAGTTAATGAGGTAAGGTTTATGACAGCGGTATATTTTAATTCATGGTTAGAAGAGTATAAGAAACCATTTGGTGCGGTTTTGGAAAATGAGTTTGTCTCCTTTAAAATTAGTGTCGAAGATGATTTTGTTACAGGTGTTACGTTAGTCATCGCAAAAGATGAGAATAAACCTCACACCATTGCCATGGAAAGCTATGGCACGCAGCAGTATCACTTTGATTATTTTTTCAATGAAGGCAAAGGCGTTTATTTTTATTATTTTGAAGTTCATTATTTGGACGCTAATCGCGCTGAGCACACTCGCTATTATGGCGCAATTGAAGGTGGGGGAGCTGGGCATTTAGTCGATCATTTTGATGAAATTAAAAGGTATCAAGTTACCTGCTACAAAAAAGCTGAAGTGACACCTAAATGGTATCGTGAAGGCGTTTTTTATCAAATTTTTCCTGATCGTTTTTATAATGGCAATCAACACGGGTTAGTGAATCATCCCAAACCAAATACTTTTATTTATGGGAATCATCATGATGAACCAATGTATATTAAAGATGAGAATGGCGATATTAGTCGCTGGGACTTTTTTGGTGGTAATTTTAAAGGCATTAAAGAAAAAATTCCGTATTTAAAAGAGTTAGGAATCACTGGAATTTATTTGAATCCCATTTTTGAAGCGCGAAGTAATCATCGGTATGATACCAGTGACTATTTAGCAATCGACCCAATTTTAGGCACTGAGGCAGAATTTTTGGAGTTATTGTCTGAACTACATGAAAATAATATTCATGTGATTTTAGATGGTGTTTTTAGTCATGTTGGTCGCAATAGTATCTACTTTAATTATGATGGCGCTTATGGACAAACAAAAGGTGCTTATCGGAATATCCATAGTCGCTATTATCCTTGGTTTAATTTTAATCGTTATCCTGATGATTACCGCTCTTGGTGGGGAGTAAAGGATTTACCAGAGATTAATAAAGACAACCCAGAATTTCAGCAGTTCATTTATGGCGATAACGGTGTGTTGGCAAAGTGGAACAAGTTTGGCGTTGACGGTTGGCGTTTAGATGTAGCTGATGAACTGCCGGATGAATTTATTGCGGGAATCCGGCATAATCTCGATCAATTTGAAGAAAAAGTATTACTAGGCGAAGTGTGGGAAGACGCTTCGAATAAAATTTCTTATGGTAAAAGGCGCCAATATATTTTAGGTAATCATCTACACGGTGTGATGAATTATCCGTTGCGCGAACAAGCTTTAGCATTTTTAACAGCAGGCTGTGCACCAGAGACGATTGCGAAACACTTTACTACCTTACAAGAAAACTATCCTCGTGATGTTTTTTATAATAGTTTTAATAACATTGGAACCCATGACACCGAACGAATTTTAACCCAATTAGATGGTGATACTCGTAAATTATCTTTAGCTTTTGGCTTATTACATCTTTTTCCAGGAGTTCCTTGTGTTTATTATGGAGATGAAGCGGGCTTAACGGGCGGAAAAGATCCTGAAAATCGGAAGTTTTTCCCTTGGGATAACATCGATTTGAAATGTTATGAAGCCTGTCAAAGTTGGATTGCTTTACGTAAAGATAATCCTGTTATTCATCAAGGGGAATTTTTACTTTTATACACAAAGCGATTGTTGGGCGTTTTGCGTTATGATAGTGAAGATTTTGTTTTGGTCTTTTTTAATCCTAGCAATGGGATGCAAGCTATTGATGTAGCAGAAATTCAAACTTTACGTCCCTTGCCTATTACAAAAGAACGATTAAAAGCAATCATCGGAGAAAATCAGACGATTCAAGAGGCGGACGCTTGTGTCTTTAGCGGGAAATTATTTGCTTAAGTTGGAATTTTAAAATTCCACTTAGCTGGGGTAAATTTTCAATAGATTTATTTGCTTTATGGTATGATAAAACAAAGTAGATAAAGGATGAAGTTATAATGGGAAAATATACCGATATAAAGCGGAAACATTACCGCTTTCCAGTTTACGATGACAATGAAGATGTTAAAATTCAAAAAGAAAAACGCAATCTTTTTGCCAAAGATCGTAGTTGGCTTTTAACTGATGAAACAGAACATAATGGAACTTCTTTTTACACGCCACCGAAAAAAAGTGTACTAAAAAGTGATCAATTAAAGGAAGAACGGGCTTTGCGCCGCTCCCGGAAAGCAACTGCCGCCAAACAAGGCCATACCTTAGCCCAAGAAGAAGAACTAAAGAAGCATCGGGCCAATTTACCAGATTACAGTAAAAAAATTAAGCCCGAAACAGATTTAGCTGGCCGAACTTCTCTTTTTGGTAAAGAGTACAAAAGGTCAACATATAAAGTGAAAAATGACACTTCAACACCAGAAAAGAGTACGGTGAAACGCTATAGTGGTGGGCGCTCTTATTTTGTACCTAAATATATCCCTGCTTCTTTAATTTCAGATGAAAAAAAAGAAACAGTTAATGAAACAGAATTGTTGGCCTCTTTATCCAAAAATAAAGATCAATATTTATTGTTTGATCATGAACCAGCCGCGTTTCAAGAAAAAAGAGCCGATGACCCTACGGTAGAAAAGTTTTATCATGATGAAGACTTAAAAGCAGAGGAAGCCACCTCAAATTCAGAAGCAAAACATGGAAAAAAAGGTAAAGTGTTGGAACGTGATTTAAAAGGTCTCATTGAAGACGGTCAATCTGAAGGGCGTCGTTCTAGTTATTTTGAAGAATAAGAGGGTAGCAGTAAATGGAAACATATGATGTACAATTAGAAAAGTTGAAAAATGGTGAAATCAAAAAAATTGAAGTCAGCCGCGAAAATTTCTTTTTATTTCGCAATGCGTGGGTTAATCGAGCTGATAAAAAATATTTTGTTGGTGAAGCCCATCATAATGGTGATATCACCTATCATTATGATCCAACTGTTTTATAAGTAAGCAAAATTAGACTATATAACAATCAGTCCCAATAAAAACCTCTCTGAGATGATAAAATAATCATTTCAGAGAGGTTTTTGGGTAAATTTAATGTTATCGTAAACTGAGTAAGAGAACAAAAAAATAGCCCTTGGTGATAATTACACTAAAGGCTAAAACTGTTATTATATAATTAGTAACTTACAAAGAACTTCATCACTCATGTTAATCGAAATAAAATCATTTGAGCGTAAATGACCTTGAAATTGACCTTGAAGAAATAGCATTCCGTAAAAACTGTCAAAACAAACATTATCATAAGCGCTAATCTGACGACGTTTTAACAATCTGTAAAAAACTAAAAAAACGCGTAATGCAGAAGACGGGACTCGAACCCGCACGAGCTTACGCTCACAAGACCCTCAATCTTGCTTGTCTGCCAATTCCAACACTTCTGCAAGACAACAACTTATGATACCTTAGAAAAAAATCCTTTGTCAAGATGAAGACAAGAAATGTGAGGAGACAATGAAAAAATCAGATGGTACTTATCTTTTCCCAACTATTTTATTAGGACTTCTTATTGGTTTAATTTGTGACAACGTGTTAGCTGGTATTTTCTTAGGGATAGTAGCGAGTATTTTCATTGATATCGTCATTAATTTTTATCGGCAAAAAAATTAAAAGTTTTACGAAAAAATCATAGGAAAGATTGCTTTTTAAAGGATAAAAAAGTAAAGTAATTACAACAATCCATTAAAAAAGGGGCGATGTTATGAAACACTTTGAGAAATCAAATAAATTAGAAGGTGTTAGCTATGATGTGCGTGGGCCGGTGTTAGAAGAAGCCGAACGTATGCAAGAAGAAGGAGTTAGCATTTTAAAATTAAACACTGGCAATCCCGCACCCTTTGGCTTTGAAGCCCCCGATGAAATCGTCAGAGACTTAATTATGAACGTTCGTTCTTCAGAGGGCTATTCTGATTCCAAAGGTATCTTTTCGGCTCGAAAAGCAATCGAGCAGTACTGTCAGTTAAAAGGCTTTCCCAATGTAACGATTAATGATATTTATACTGGTAATGGTGTTAGTGAATTGATTACTATGTGTATGCAAGGTTTATGTAACGACGGGGATGAAGTCTTGGTTCCTTCACCAGACTATCCATTGTGGACTGCCTCTGTTTCTTTAGCTGGTGGCAAACCGGTTCATTATATTTGTGATGAAGAAAGTGAATGGTATCCTGATTTAACTGATATGCGAGCTAAAATTACGAGCAAAACAAAAGCCATTGTCGTAATTAATCCGAATAATCCGACCGGCGCACTTTATCCTAAGGAAATATTAGAAGGAATCGTTGAATTAGCGCGGGAGTTTGATTTAATTATTTTTTCTGATGAAATTTATGACCGTTTGGTGATGGATGGCTTAACCCATATTCCGATTGCGACATTAGCACCTGATCGCTTTGTTGTCACATTAAATGGGCTGTCAAAATCGCATCGTGTAGCGGGGTTTCGGGTCGGCTGGATGGTATTGAGCGGTGATAAAAAAGGCGTTAAAGACTACATCGAAGGGTTAAATATGTTATCTTCGATGCGTTTGTGTTCAAATGTATTATCCCAACAAATTATTCAAACAGCTTTAGGTGGTTACCAAAGCAGTGATGAACTTTTATTACCTGGTGGTCGAATTTATGAACAACGAGAATATATTTACAATGCGTTAAATGATATTCCTGGACTTTCCGCTGTAAAACCGAAAGCTGCTTTTTATATTTTCCCTAAAATTGATAGCAAGCGGTTTAATATCACCAATGATGAACAATTCGTTTTAGACTTTTTACATGAGCATAAAATATTACTCGTTCATGGTGGTGGATTTAACTGGCAAAAACCAGATCATTTCCGTATTGTTTATTTACCGAAAATGGATGATTTAAAATTTACGGCTGAAAAATTACGAGAATTTTTGGCCACTTATCAACAAAAATAAAATCTGTGGTAATTTAATAGAGAAGGAGGTGTGACAAGAATTTTATCGCACTTTCTTCTCTATTTTTTAGCTATCTTTTAATAATTGGATTTTAGTAAAGCAATTTCAGCCTAACTTTTCGAACTAAAAGTTAGGCTGAAATTGCGGATTATGTAGGGAAAAAAGAAAGAATTCTTTTATAGAAGCTAGTGAAGTGAAAGTGTTAAGTATGTAGTAATAGGGGTACTTTTTAAAACCATTTTAAAGCCATTCACAGACTTTTTTACTGATGATAATTCGTTTTGCGTATTTTGTAATTAACTCTTTATTAGGATTTGTCACATTGATCAGAAATGAATTTCGATATTCTTTTTCAACCCAGCCGTAAAACTGTTCATTTTGCCATTTAAAAATTATATTTGAAGCTTGTTCCATCTCAATTTCCTCCTGATTTTTTTCAATTATTGAGAAAAAGTTGTTCTTTTTCGGTAATACCTTTTGAGGTATTATGTGATAAAATTAACAAAAAGGGTAATGCTAATTCACATAATTGGAGGCATTAAAATGAAAAAGGAAACTGTTTCGTTTGGTCATGTGTTAAAACAAATTCGTAAAGAGCGCAAATTAACACAAAAAATGTTATCACAAAATATTTGCTCTCAAAGCGTTTTAAGTCGAATTGAAAATGATGAGGAGTTACCAAATGTCTTGGTAATGCAGAATCTGTGTGAACGTCTAGGCGTGACAATTGATCAGGTCATGACGTTACATTCTGAAGAAATTCAAAAGGTAAACCAATTACTCAATCAAATGGCATATCATTTTTTTCATAAAGAATACACGGAGCTCGCTGACTTATTAAAGCAGCCCGCTATCTTGGATCAGTTGTATTTAGACACAGATTTACAATTGTATTATTACTATTTAGGTAGCTGTGAATACTTTTTAGGGCGTGATCTAGAATTAGCACTTCAGCATTTAAAACAAGGGCTTTCCTATACCTTTCAAGCAGATAAACACTATATTTCTTCTAATGAAATCCAATTGATTTCTTGTATTGGTCGGGTTCAGACTGACTTAGGTCAAAAAAAAGAAGGCGAGGATAACCTTGCTTATAGTATGGAACTGTTTGAGACATTGCCAAAAGAGCGGATTGATTGTCGCCTAGCAAAAGTTTTTTATAATTTCAGCTTATTTTTATATCAAGAGAAGCGTTACGAAGAAGCTCTTGCGGTGGTGAAAAGCGGTGCTGAAATGGTCCGAAAACAAAAAAGTTATTATTATTTAGAAGAACTCTTTCAGCTTAAAGGTTTGATTTACAAAGCACTAGGAAAAAAAGAGCATGGTGAGAAATATTTTAAAATATCAAACTCTGTCCAACGTATTACAAATCTCTAAAATGGTTTAGACCTTTCTTGACTTCTACGAAAAGAAGGAGTAATTTTAAGTTAGTAAATCAAAGGAGCGATTTAAATGCGAACATTTATTTATGCTGACAAATTTTTCTTAAACTCTGATACTAAACCTGCTGGCTATTTAGAAATTATTAACGGCAAATTTGGTAATTATTATACTGAATTACCAGAAAAAGATGCTAATGTAGTGGATCATAGTGGGCAATGGATTGCTCCAGGTCTTGTAGATACACATATTCATGGATATAAAAATCAAGACGTTATGGACAATAACGCTGAAGGTCTAAAAATTATGTCTGAAGGATTGTTGGAATGTGGGGTAACTTCTTATCTACCAACCACATTAACTTCAACTAAAGAATTATTAAAAGATGTTGCCAAAACAATTGGTGACACCTATCAAGAAATTAAAGGAGCTAAAATCCAAGGCATTTATTTTGAAGGACCTTTCTTTACCGAAGAACATAAAGGTGCTCAAAATCCTTCTTATTTTGGTGATCCAGATATTGACACTTTCCACGAATGGCAAGAAGCTTCTGGTGGCTTGATTAAAAAGATTGCTTTAGCACCAGAAAGAAAAGGGGTTAAAGAATTTGTTAATCAAGTAACCCAAGAAGGTGTTGTGGTAGCTTTAGGTCACAGTAATGCAACTTTAGAAGAAGCAACAGAAGCTGTAGAAGCTGGTGCTAGTGTGTTTGTACATGCTTATAACGGTATGCGCGGCTTAAACCATCGTGAACCAGGGATGGTCGGAGCACTACTTAGCTTACAACATGTATTTTCAGAATTAATTTGTGATGGACACCATGTTCATCCGCAAGCGGCAGAAATTTTAATGGAAAAAGCAGGTCATGATCATGTTGCTTTAATTACTGACTGTATGATGGCCGGTGGGATGCCTGATGGTGATTATGTATTAGGTGAATTTCCAGTGGTTGTAAAAGATGGTACTGCTCGCATGAAAGAAGGCAATTTAGCTGGTAGTATTTTAAAACTAAAAGAAGCAATTAAAAACGTTGTGGACTGGGAAATTGCCACCCCTGAAGAAGCAATCATGATGGCGACTTGGGTTCCAGCTGTCAGCTGTAAAATTGATGATAAATGTGGCTTAATTCGAAATGGTCGCGATGCTGACTTTATCGTCTTAAATCCTGATATGACCTTAGCGGCTACTTATTTAGATGGTGAAAAACGCTACGAAGCATAAAATTTTATTTATAAATTTTGACGACAGACAAATTAGTCTGTCGTTTTTTTTGATAGAAAATAATCTGATTTTCATAGATTATACCTTTATATAGCGGTATGTTTGTTTAGCTTTTCTTATTGTCTAGCACACAAACGAACTCTTGTCGGCATTAAGTCGAAATGCCAAGAAATTTGAGGAACAATTTCATACCATTTTTCCTTAATGCTAAAGAGTTAAACGCGTTTGTTTAGCTTTTCTTGTTGTCTAGCACACAAACGAACTCTCTACGGTAATAAGCTGAAATTTAAAGAAATTTGGAAGGCAATTTATTAAAATTCATCTTATTGCTTGAGAGCTGGGCGAGTTCATTTTGCTTTTCTTTTGATCTAGCACAGGCAACAACTCTTCGGGAAAAATTCAAAAATTAGTTTCTGGTAAAGAGCACCAGAAGACGAATTTCTGAGATTTTTCCAAAGAGCTACCCGCTGCCTTTAGCTTTTCTTATTGCTCGTGCGTTATTTTTCGAAAAAAGAGTTTTTTGGCGGTAGAATTTTTGTTAAAAAAATATCTTATGTTAAACTTAATTTAACGAGAATTTATTTAAGGGAGCTAATTTTTATGAGTTATATTGAAGTATTTAATGAGGTGAAAAAGTATCAAATGGGAGATACTGAAATCATTGCCAATGACAAGATTACCTTCAGTGTTGAAAAAGGAGAGGTTGCTGTTATTTTAGGACCCAGTGGCGCGGGAAAATCGACAGTTTTAAACATTTTAGGTGGTATGGATACGTGCGATAGTGGCCAAGTGACAGTGGATGGGGTAGATATCGCTCGTTTTAATAACAAACAATTAACCGGTTACCGGCGCAATGATGTCGGCTTTGTCTTTCAATTTTATAACTTAGTTCCTAATTTAACGGCAAAAGAAAATGTTGAGTTGGCTGCTCAAATTGTACCAGATGCCATGGATGCTGAAGAAGTGTTGTTACAGGTTGGTCTAGGAAAACGAATGAACAATTTTCCCTCCCAATTATCAGGTGGTGAACAACAACGGGTAACAATTGCCCGTGCATTGGCAAAAAAACCTAAAATTTTACTTTGTGATGAGCCAACGGGAGCATTGGATTATGAAACGGGAAAACAGATTTTAGAAATTTTAAAAGAGACTGCGACAAAATTTGGTACAACTGTCATTATTATTACCCATAATTCCGCGATTGCGCCAATGGCTGACCGAGTAATTAAAATAAACGATGCCAAGGTTAGAAGCATCACTTTAAATGAAAATCCACTTGCTGTTGAAGAGATTGCGTGGTGATGAAGCAGTGAAAAAGGCATTATTAAAAACCAGTATTCGTGAAATTCGTAATTCTCCGGCCCGCTTTTTATCGATTTTAGGCATTATCTTTTTGGGAACCGCTTTTTTTGTCGGTATTGGGGCAACTGGACCGGATATGGTTACTTCTGGTGATGACTACTATGATCGCCAACACCTAGCTGACGCGACAATTGTTTCAACATTAGGTTTATCAAACACTGATTTAGCATTAATAAATGAAGATAATCAAGTTGCACAAGCACAAGCAGAGTACTTACTTGACTTAAATTTGAGTGATAAAAATCAAGTATTGCGCTTTTTTGGTTATAATAGTGACCAAAAATTAAATCATTATCATATAGTAAAAGGTCGTCTACCCAAAAAAAGTGGGGAAATTGCCCTCGATAGTTTAGCTGACTACAACAAAGATTATCGCATTGGTGATAAATTCACAATAGCAGTTGATGATGATAAAAAGCAACAGCTAAAAAAACGCGAGTTTAAAGTAGTCGGCTTTGTGAACAGCCCAGAATATATTGAAAATATTAAAAGGGGCAATACAAATGTTGGCAGCGGGACCATTGATTATTTTGCTGTTATTAATGAAGCTGATTTAAATTTGTCTGCCTATAGCCGTATTTTAGTGCAATTTAAAGATACTAAAGGGCAGACTGCTTATTCTGATGCGTATGAAAAGTCAACAGACAAAGGAATGAAAAGTTTACGGGCAAAACTAGCAAATCGTCCGCAGTTGCGATTACAAGAAGTAAAAGAAAAAGCACAAACACAGCTAAAAAAAGTTCAAAATGAAATCGCAAGTGGTGAAAAAAGTTTAGACGACGGTGAAGCAAAGTTAGAAAAAGCGCAAGCTGAAATTAAAGCAGCCAAGGCTAAATTAGCAGCTCAAAAAGAAGCGAGCCAAACAGAAGCAAAAACAAAACAAACAGCTTTAACACAACAAGAAGAAGAGTTAAAACAAGCGGAAATCACCTACAATGAACAAGTAGAAAAATTAACAAACGAACAAGCAGAAGTGGCAGATCAACGAAAAGCTGCTATGGCACCTACTAATAGCCAAACGAAAGAAAAAATTCAGCAAACAGAAGAAAAAATTGCCAGTGGAAATAATTTACAAAAGCAATTTGAAGCATTAATGGTTGATGAAGAAGAGCTTGGGGGACTTATCGACGAACAAAAAAATACGTTGATACAGTTAGCCGAAAAAGTCGGCGATGACGCGCTTATTAATACTGTGAAAAACTGGGATGAAGAAAATACTACCAGTGAAGAAGTGGCTGTAGCTGTAAAAGATTTGACTCATGAATTGAGTGATTTAAAGACGCAATTAGAGCAATTAAAACAAAGTGAGGCCGCGACAAATCTTGATCTAAGTGAAATTGAAGCAAAAGAGCGCACTTTACAAACAACAGCGACACAACTAGCCCAAACAAAAGAAACTCTTGATCAAAAGGCTACTGAATTACAAACAGCTAAAGAGGAATTAACCAAAGCGAGTGAAAAAGCGGCAACGGCATTAAAAGAAGCAGAAGCAAAGATTAATGCTAGTGAAGAAGAATATAAAACACAGTTGGCTGCATTCCAAGAGCAGACTAGTGCAAATATGCCGAAACTTTTAGATGCGGAATTACAATTGAAAAATGAACAAAAGCGTTTAGCAGCGTTAAAACCAGCAGAATATATTTTTAGTAATCGTGATGATAATCCAGGTTATACCGAATATAAGCAAAATGCTGATCGTATTACGTCACTAGCCACTGTTTTTCCACTGATTTTTTATTTAATTGCAGCTTTAGTTAGTCTAACGACTATGACGCGAATGGTTGAGGAAAAAAGAGGAGAAATTGGTACTTTTAAAGCACTAGGATATCGTAACCATGAAATTGCGCTAAAATTCTTTATTTATGCTTTATTGGCGGGAATTATTGGTTCGCTATTAGGATTAGTGGTTGGTTTTAAACTATTTCCTAGTATTATCATTAAAGCCTATGGACAACTTTACAATTTACCTTCATTTGTGACGCCGTGGTATTTAAATTACACAATCATTGGAATTGTGGTCGGCTTAATTTGTACGGTAGGTGTGGCGATGTTGACGGTGCGCTTTGATTTAATTGCACCACCAGCGACATTACTGCGCCCTAAAGCACCTAAGGCTGGGAAGCGGGTATGGTTAGAAAATATTAAACCGCTTTGGCGGCGGCTTAATTTTAATCAAAAGGTAACTTTGCGTAATTTATTCCGTTATAAATTGCGAATGTTAATGACAGTAGTGGGAATTGCAGGTTGTACAGCGATGATTGTAACCGGTTTTGGTTTGCGGGATTCGATTACAGATATTATCCCTTTACAATTTGAAAAGTTATGGCACTATCAAGCGGTCGTTTCTTTTAGTGACGAAGATCAAAATGCGCAAGCACGTTATGAAAAAGAAGTAAAACAGTTAAATCGATACAAAGCTAATATGCCAATTGCAACGGAAACATTAACACTTTCCGGTCACGGCAAAACACCACAAGATGTTAGCGTCTATGTGCCAAAAGATCCTAAAGATTTGGCTGAATTTGTTTTATTAAATAATCGCCAAAGTAAACGAGAATATTCTTTGCAAAATAATGGTGCGGTTATTAATGAAAAATTAGCCCAGCTTTTTGATGTGAAAATTGGCGATACAATTAATTTAAAAGATAATGACAAACAAACTTATCCAGTCAAAGTTACCGGCATCGCAGAAAATTATACTGGTCATTTTGCTTACTTGACACCTGATTATTATGAACAAGTTTTCCAAAAAGCACCAAGTTATAATGCAGCTTTTTTACTCTTTAAAAAAGATTTGAGTAGTAGTCAGGAAAAAGATGTCGCAGAAAAATTGATGGAAAATACTGGGATTGTCAATGTCAGCTTTTTATCTGATTCTTTAAATGCCTTAGATGATACCACGCAAGCTTTGACAATTGTCGTGTGGGTCTTGATTATCTCTGCTGGTTTATTAGCCTTTATTGTGTTGTATAATTTAAACAACATCAATATCTCAGAACGTATTCGTGAATTATCTACCATTAAAGTTTTAGGTTTTTATGATAATGAATTAACAATGTATATTTATCGCGAAAATATTATTTTAACGATCCTAGGAATTTTAGCTGGTCTTTTATTAGGTAAAATTGAACACGATTTTGTATTAAAAACAGTCGAATTGGATATGGTGATGTTTTCGCCTACGATTCAACCGTTGAGTTATTTGTATGCAAGTCTCATTACAATTTTCTTTTCGATTATTGTGGGCATTTTTGTTTATTTTAAACTAAAAAATGTCGATATGATTGAAGCGTTAAAGTCAAATGAATAATGGGTAAGGTCAAACCACTAGTGTAATTGAAAAATAAAAGACTAGTGGTTTGATTTTTTTGTTCTATTTGTATCCGTTTTCGTTTTGTCTTCAGAAGGGGTTTTGTTACAATTAAAGTAACGATAAAACAAAGGAGGTTTAAGATGTCACTAGTAGAAGCGGGGATGATTACACTTGTGTCCATGGTGTTTGTCTTTTTTATCTTGGCAGCGCTATGGGGAGCGTTACTGCTATTTAAAAAAATTTTTAAGGAGATGAAAGATGACTGAGATTATTCAAAACATGTTAGAAACATCTGGTTTTGCCGGTATGACAGGTAAACATTTCATTATGATTATAATTGCGATTATCTTTTTGTATTTAGCCATTTTTAAAGAATATGAACCGTATTTATTGTTGCCGATTTCTTTTGGTATTTTGTTAGTAAATTTACCTTTAACTGGTATTTTTGCCAGTCCGACTGCGACAGAACCAGGTGGTCTTTTATACTACCTCTATCAAGGAACTAATTTGGGAATTTATCCACCGTTAATCTTTTTATGTTTAGGTGCCTCAACGGATTTTGGCCCTTTAATTGCAAATCCTAAAACGTTACTTTTAGGCGCAGCCGCTCAATTTGGCATTTTCGCCGCTTTTTTCGGTGCAATTCTTTTAGGCATGACCGGTCCAGAAGCAGCGGCAACTGGAATTATCGGCGGGGCAGATGGTCCGACTGCCATTTATCTAACTACTAGATTGGCACCACATTTGTTATCAGTAATTGCGATTGCTGCGTATTCCTATATGGCGCTAGTGCCTCTTATTCAACCGCCGATTATTAATGCATTAACTACGGAAAAAGAGCGTAAAATTAAAATGCAGATGCAGCGAACAGTCACCAAAAAAGAACGTATTGTTTTTCCTATTTTTACGACGATTTTTGTTGCATTAGTAGTACCAGCGGCGACCACTTTAATTGGTTGTTTAATGTTAGGTAATTTGATTCGTGAATCACAAGTGGTACCAAAATTAACAGAAACGTTGCAAAATGCAATGATGTATATTATTACCATTTTACTGGGACTGACAGTTGGAGCAAAAGCAGAAGCTGATATTTTTTTATCGGTGGAAACAATAAAAATTATTGTTTTAGGTTTATTTGCTTTTGCGATCGGCACAGCAGCTGGGGTTTTATTTGGGAAGTTAATGTGTAAATTAACTAAAGGACAAGTAAATCCGATGATTGGTGCGGCTGGGGTATCAGCTGTACCGATGGCAGCCCGAGTTGTTCACAAAGAAGGGTTAAAAAATGATCCAACAAACTATTTGCTCATGCATGCGATGGGACCAAATGTAGCTGGAATCATTGGTTCTGCTGTTGCAGCGGGGACGTTACTAGCCTATTTTGGTTAATAAAAAAGGAGGTGACCATTAATGGCCATCTCCTTTTTTATCTTTCCGTTTAATTTCAGCTTGGACTTCTGCTAGCATAAAATGCAGTTTTTCTTCTTTTTGTTTTAGTTCAACGAGGTCTTCAGCGATTTCTTTTTCTTTTTCATTCGTGGGAGGTCGTAGGATAAAGTTAATGGCAAGGGCAATAAAAGTCCCAATAAAAGTATCCAAGACCCGATCGATGGCAAAATAAACAGATTGACTTTCCGTCACACTTAACGTGATTAAGAGCATCGTGGCAATAGCTGAAATAATTCCTGAATTATTGTTGATGCCATCAGAAATAATGATTACTAATGCTACAAAAATCGGTAAAGCAATCAGTTCTACGAGGAAATCGTGGTGGAAATATTGCTTGATAAAAAAGTATAAAATCGCAGCGATACCACCAATCGAATTGCCTAAAACCCGCGATTTACCAAAAGATACAGTGGTCGTTAAGTCTTGGCGCAGTGCAAAAACTGCTGCTAATGCTGCAATCAACGGCTGTCCACGATTAATAAAATGAAAAAGGAAAATACAAATCATAACAGCTAATGCTGTCTTCATCGTTCGCATTCCGATCCGAAAACGTCCTAAGTGCATCTTTTTGCTCCTATTCTAATTTTTTCACCGTAGCAGGTATTTTTTACTCTCTATTAATATGATAACTAAAATCTTTTAATATTGCCAGTTCGCTGTCAAATCAGTAAACTAAAACTAAAGGAGGTACTTATGAAAATTGGATTACGTACGATTAAAACGGTATTAGCTGCTAGTCTGGCAATGTTTTTTGCGCAATCATTAAATTTACTATATGCACCAGCAGCAGGGATTATTGCGGTTTTAAGTGTCGGTAACACTAAAAAGGCTACTTTACTAACAGCTTTTTATCGCGTGGTATCTTTAATTATCGCCACAATCATTTCATTTTTTTGTTTCAATTTGTTAGGGTTTAATCCGTTTGCTTTTGGTGTTTTTTTATTACTTTTTATTCCGGTATCAGTTTATTTTAGGTTAGAAGATGGCATTGTTGTCAACTCTGTTTTAGTTACGCATTATTTATCCGAAAATTCTTTTGCGTGGCAACTAATTACTAATGAATTTTTACTCATGAGTTTAGGTGTTGGGTTAGCACTCCTTGCTAATTTGTATATGCCAGATATTGGCAAGACATTAAAAGAAGAACAGGCAATTGTTGAGGTGATGTTTAAAAAGTTGTTGGGACAACTAGCCAATGGGCTAAACACTCCAAGTGCTGCGAGTAAGGCTCGTCAAACCTGTGCTGTCTTAGGTGATTATTTAGCACAAGCTCAAGTTAAAGCAAAACGTCATCAGCAAAATCGGTGGTTTCAAGAAGATTCTTCCTTTGCGACTTACTTTACCATGCGCCGTGGTCAAGTGTTGATTTTAAGAGATATGATTCAATTACTTGATCAAATTGAAGTAGAAGAAGAGTATTTAGCGGATATGCGCTATTTGTTACAAACGACAGCAAAAACATTTGGCTATGATAATGACGGACAAGAGCTATTGGCATTAATCAAAGCCATTAGTCAAAATTATGAAGCAAGCCCACTGCCTAAAAATCGCTCAGAGTTTGAAAATCGGGCCCGATTATTTCAATTTTTACAGTTATTTACTAGCTTTATTGAAACAAAAGCTGAATTTAGTCGCAAATTAGAAAACTAAAAAGCAGTGAAACATTCGCAATTTGTTTCACTGCTTATGGTGACTTATTTTTAAATCAAGTTGGTAATTAAGCGTTTAAGCCCAATCCTTTTGCATTTGGTCCAAAATACGAATGACATCGTGGGTTAAAAAGAGCGACTTATTGGGTTGGCCTTCAATTGTAGCTGTGAAATTATCAATTTCATATTGAAAAGCAGCTTCACTTGCTCCGCTAATGATGGTCTCTTTGCTGCCATCAGTATAAGTTAAGGTTGCTTTTGCTGCTCGTGGATAATCGGGAATTTCTAGATAGCCATTTTCAAAAGCGACAATGCCGACTTTGGGCATTTTAGCTTGAAAAGCTAGACTGACAGTTGCTAATTCATTTTCTTGTGTGCGCAAAATAGTAACAGATTGCTCATCAACACCAGTTTCAAAAGGAACCATGGTCGAAGCGATTACTTTTGGTGCACTGGATAAAAAATAACGGGCAAAAGAAACTGCATAGGTCCCAATATCCAATAAAGCACCGCCGGCTAAATCAGGATTAAAGAAACGATTCTTAGGATCAGGCTCTTTATAGCTACCAAAAGGCGCTTGAATCATTTTTAATTTACCTAGTTTATTTTGATCAATTAAGCGGGTCAGCTCATCGTATAATGGCATATTAAAAATCGTCATAGCTTCTTGCAAGATTAAATTTTTTTCTGTCGCGATTTTCATGACATCTTCTAGCTCGGCTAAATTCATGGTGATGGCCTTTTCACATAAAACGTGTTTGTCAGCTAATAACGCTTTTTTAATATAGTTGTAATGGGCAGCATTAGGTACAGCGACATAAACAATATCTATATCACTTGTTAGCATCTCTTCATAAGTGCCATAACTAGCAGGAATTTCATAACGTTGGGCGAATTCAGCTGCTTTTTTTGAGGTACGTGAAGCAACAGCTGCTAAGCTACTTTGTTTTCCGTTAAAATTTGATGCAAATTCGTGGGCAATACCACCGGTTCCGGCAATACCCCATTTATAATTTTTCAATACTATCAGCTCCTTTAAATTTAGTTTAGCAATCTTTTAAAAAATAAGAAAGTTATGGGGATAAAACTATTATATCCAAAAAAATAAAGTAAAATAGACAAGAGGAGGATCTATTATGCACGAAGTTTATATTGCAATTTTACTACAAACAATTAAGGAACAATATACGTCTGAGACAACATTTTATCAAAATGTTTTAAATAGTGATGAAATCACTTGGGAAAAATGGAAAAGTGGTAATGGCACTTTGTTACCCGAACAAAATCAAAAAATTAAGAACTTATTTAGTGATTATGAGTGGATGCTGATGCAAAAAGTGTTGCGGCAAACGATTATCTTCCCAGAAAAAAGGACACAAGCTGTGAGTGAATATAGACGCTTAAAAACCAAAATTGCCCAAACATGGTTGCAAAAACACTTAGCCGATGTCGAAGTCATTCAACATACTGAAGACAATCGTAATCAGCAGTTACTTGATTTGCGTGTCTTTATTACGTATGATGAGTGGGGTTTTGATGATATTTTAAGTTTTCGTCTCCCGGCAAAAATTCAGCAACAACTACAGCAAGAAAAAGTTGGTCTGTTAGCGTGGGTAAGTGAAAACTTAGAAGAAACCTACAACCAATAGTTATTCAATAGTTATTAAAGGAGCGTTTTAGATTTTTGAATAAAATAATCGGAGCAGCTACGATTTTGATGGTAGCTGTGGCTGCTTTCTTTATATTTTTTGATGATTATCCAAAAAATAATTCCGGTTCAACTGCATCATCCACAGCGACTACGCTGACGTCAAGCACAGCAAGTACACAAGCAGTTTCCGACTCTTCAAGTGATATGCGACCAAAGGATTTACCCCAAATAAAAAGTAATGATTGGCGCTTAGTACTGGTTAGTCCCGATCATAAAATAAAACAAGAAATATCAGAAGATCAACTTACCATCTTAGCTGATGGTCATATGGTAGATAAAAGAATCGCAACAAGTTATGAAGCGTTAAAAGCCGCTGCAAAAAAAGCAAATATTAATCTCCATTTGGTTTCCTCATATCGCTCGGTTGCTTATCAAAAACAAGTTTTTAATGAACGGGTTAGCCAATTAGAAAGTCAAGATCATTTAGGACAAGAAGCTGCAATTAAAAAAGCAAAATTAACTATGACAGAACCGGGTTATAGTGAGCATCATACTGGGTTAGCAGTTGATGTAGTCGATGAAAAGTGGCTCTCATCTAATCCGGATATGATTTTAGACGAAAGCTACAGTAAACAACCTGGTGCTCAGTGGTTACAAAAAAACGCCAGCCGCTTTGGCTTTATTGTGCGCTATCCTGCTGGAAAAGAAAACATTACAAAAATCACTTATGAACCTTGGCATTTGCGTTATGTAGGGGTAGAAAGCGCCCAGTATATTACTACGCATGATTTAACATTGGAAGAGTATTTGACCCAGTTAGAAAAGTGGGAGGGGTATGAGCATTAAAAGAAAATATCGTAAACGTAAAAAAGCCGGCTTCCCAGCAATTTTAGCTGGATTTTTACTTATTTTAGCGGCTTTTGTTTTTTCAATTCGGCAACTCAGTCAACCCGTTACTTCAACCCAAGTGGCACAAGTAACCGATGAAGATAAACTTCGTAAAAATTTTATTGAGCAATTGGCTCCTCATGCCAAAGAACTACAAAAAGGATATGGTGTTTTACCAAGTATTATATTGGGGCAGGCTGCACTAGAATCGAATTTTGGTCAAAGTCAATTGGCTAGTGAATATAAAAATTTATTTGGAATTAAAGCTTATGGTGATGTACCTAAAGTGAAATTAGATACCCAAGAATTTGTAGATGAGCAATATATTACAATAAAAGGGGAATTTAAAGTTTATGATTCTTGGCAGGCTTCAATGGATGATCATACTATGCTTTTTGTTAATGGTGTGAATTGGGATCCAAAAAAATATGAAAAAGTATTGTTAGCCAATAATTATAAAGAAGCAGCTAAAGCGCTACAAGAGGCGGGATATGCGACAGATCCGCAATATGCTGATAAAATTATAACTATGATAGAGGAATATAATTTAATGCAATATGACGTATAATCTCTAGCATGAAAGGAGTGTTTTTATGGAGCAAAAAATGCCAAAAATTTCGACCGAATTACGGAAAGATATCGTTCGCGTTCCTAAAATTATTCGTGAAGCAACAGGGATTCAAATTTTTGGTCGGCGGGTGCGTTCCATCATCTTTACCACCGATATTGCGATTATTCGCAATACTGATGCGGATGCTGTAATTGCAGTTTATCCTTTTACACCACATCCGGCAATCACCAAATCAATCATTGAAGCTGCAGATATTCCAGTTTTTTCTGGCGTTGGAGGCGGGCTAACCCAAGGGGAGCGTTCAACTTATATGTCGATGTTTGCCGAAGCCCAAGGATCGATTGGGGTTGTTTTAAATGCACCGACTTCGGTAGATACTGTTAAAATGGTTTGTCGGGTCGTCGATATTCCGGTAGTAAGTACGGTTACTTCTAAATTGACACCAATTGATGAAAAACTCGCAGTTGGCGTTAAGGTCATAAACATTAGCGCTGGCAAAGAAACGGCCGCTACTGTTCGGCATTTCCGTGAAAACTACCCCGATTTACCGATTATTGCTACAGGTGGACCTACTGAAGAGAGTATCTTAGAGACAATTGAAGCTGGCGCAAATGCTATCACGTATACGCCGCCTTCTAATGGCGAGTTATTTAGCCGTAAGATGGAACATTATCGTCAAATGGAAATAGAGAAAGAATAAAAGATAGTCTGGTGTTATCATGCAATAACGCCAGACTATTTTTTGTGTAATTTTATGTGAAACGGCAAAAAAATAGTCGAATTATTTATAAAATAATTTTTTTGTCTTTTTCTTTCATACCATAAACTTTCCGTTTTTGATTGTCTTTCAAATAATAAAGTTCACGACTTTTATTGGTCATCAGTAAAACTAAAATAGTTTGTAACGTAAGGGCAGGTTGCCTATTTTCAGCGCTAAAAACAAAATCGTCTGCTGCGTCTATTTTTAAATTGGTGACTGGTTGCTCACCAAGATAAAGCTGGTAGTGCTCTTTTTTTTGTGGCATAGTCGCTAAAATAGTAACCAATTCTTTTGCTTGCATCATGACACCTTCTACTTTTTACTTTAACGTTATAGTAGCATAATTTTTTAAAAAGTAGCGCCAGTAAAAAAGTAAGGGGCATAAAAATGAAATGACTGTCTCGTGTTGCCGCGTGTTATTAAAGGGGAAATGCTAGTTTTTGAAAAAAGCTTACAAAAATTGTCATACTTTCACGAAAATTGGTTGCTAGTTTTCAAATGAGGTGTTATACTCCAATACATAATTTATTGCGCAAGACGCAGTAAGATACATACCTGCTTATATATCGTCGTAATCTGGTCGACAGTCTCTACCCAGTACCGTAAATACTGGACTATAAGCAAAAAACGTGCGTAAGGCGCTTTTTTTGCTTAGACTGGCAAAAAGCGTCTTTTTTTGCTAGTTTGGCAGTAAAGATGAAAATTTAAAAAGGAGCAGTGTAATTATGAAAGAATTAGTTGCAAGAATCAAAGAAGACGGACGTGTGTTAGGTGACGGTGTTTTAAAAGTGGATAGTTTTGTGACCCACCAAGTTGACCCGGTCTTAATGGAGGAGATTGGCAAACGCTTTGCCCAAGTATTCCAAGCGGCTAATATCACAAAAGTTGTCACGATTGAAGCTTCTGGCATTGCTCCTGCGCTTTATACTGCGCAAGAATTAGGGGTTCCCTTAGTTTTTGCTAGAAAGTCTAAAAGTTTAACAATGAACGAAGAACTTTTGACTGCGCAAGTTTATTCTTTTACTAAACAGGTGACGAGTACTGTTTCGATTTCTAAGAAATTTTTGACTGAAAACGACAATGTATTATTAATTGATGACTTTTTGGCTAATGGCCAAGCGGCTAAGGGCTTGATTGAACTTTGTCAACAAGCTGGTGCTCATGTAGAAGGAATCGGGATTGTGATTGAAAAATCATTCCAAGATGGCCGAGAACTTTTAGAAGACATGGGGATTAAAGTTGTTTCTTTAGCCCGAATTGCATCATTAAAAGCAGGTGAAGTAGAATTTATCGAGGAGGATGCTTAATTGGATAAGCAGACACAAAACGGAAAAGCAGCTGTTTTAGGGTTGCAACACTTACTTGCAATGTACGCCGGTGCAGTAGCAGTACCACTTTTAATTGGGACTGGTTTAGGTTTTAACGAAACACAAATGACATATTTAATTTCTATTGACATTTTTATGTGTGGGATTGCCACATTGTTACAATTAACGGTCACGAAATTTTTTGGGATTGGTTTACCAGTCGTACTAGGTTGTGCGATTCAAGCCGTTGCCCCTTTAATTTTAATTGGAAGTAAATCAGGTGTTGGTGCCATTTATGGTTCAATTATTGCTTCTGGTATTTTTGTTGTTTTAATCGCGGGCTTTTTTTCAAAGATCAAAAAGTTATTTCCTTCACTTGTGACAGGAACGGTTATTACGGTTATTGGTTTAACTTTAATTCCAGTCGCTATTACGAAAATGGGTGGTGGTGACGCTACAGCGCAAAACTTTGGCGAACCTAATCAATTGATTTTAGCTTTTGTCACGATTTTATTAATTATCGGGATTCAAGTTTTTGCTAAAGGATTTTTACGTTCAATTTCTGTATTAGTAGGACTTGTTGGGGGGACTCTTTTAGCTTACTTGATGGGGATGGTTGATTTTGCTGCCATTGGTCACGCACCTGTTTTCCATATTCCACAACCTTTTTATTTTGGGAAACCTACGTTTGATGTGTGGTCTATTTTACTTATGATTATCATCTCGATTGTAAGTATGGTGGAATCTACTGGCGTTTACTTTGCCCTTGGTGATATTACTGGTCAAGCAATCAATGAAGATGATTTAAAGCGCGGGTATCGTGCAGAAGGATTAGCTGTTATTCTAGGCGGAATTTTCAATACATTTCCTTACACAGGCTTTTCTCAAAATGTGGGCTTGGTGCAATTATCAGGAATTAAAACCAAAAAACCGATTTATTTTTCCGCTATCTTTTTAATTATTTTAGGTCTATTTCCTAAGATTGGTGCGATTGCACAAATTATTCCTGAGCCAGTATTAGGCGGTGGGATGTTAGTGATGTTTGGTATGGTAGCTGTCCAAGGAATGAAAATGTTAGCCAAAGTTGATTTTAATAATGATAAGAATTTATTAGTAATCGCTGTTTCACTTAGTTTTGGCTTAGGTTTTAATTTGATGCCTCAATTGTTCAGTCAATTACCAGAAACATTGCAAATGTTTACCGGTAACGGGATTGTGATGAGTAGTTTAACTGCCATTCTTTTAAATTTGATTTTTAATGGTTTAAAAGATGATAAAGAAACAACTTTAACTAATGCAGTTAGTGAAACGAAATAAAAATGTGCAAATGACGTCAAATGATGTCATTTGCTTTTTTTGTCTTTAAAGAAATTATTGAATTTTTGTAAGAAATAAGATTAAGGTATTAATATTTTAGCATTGCGTTTTATGAACAAATCTATCTAAGACAACGAGAAAAATAAGTTGTTCGGCATGTTTGTTTAAAACACGAACGAATTTATAATTTGTATGTTTAATATTCGAGTAAATATTTACAGCTAAATTTTAACTTGCTACAATAATAACAAGTTAATTGTAAAGGAGCAAAACATGAAACCACAAGTTGCAGTTATTATGGGAAGCGTGTCAGATTGGGAAACGATGAAGTACGCATGCGAACAATTAGATGAGCTAGGAATTAGCTATATAAAGCAAGTTGTCTCTGCACATAGAACACCAGATTTAATGTTTGAATTTGCAGAAAACGCAAGAGATAACGGGTTAAAAGTAATTATCGCTGGTGCAGGTGGTGCTGCTCATTTGCCGGGGATGGTGGCAGCAAAAACTACATTACCGGTGATTGGTGTTCCAGTTAAATCCCGAACATTAAATGGTTTAGATTCGCTGCTTTCAATTGTACAAATGCCTGGTGGAATTCCAGTAGCTACGACTGCAATTGGACAAGCTGGTGCAACCAATGCCGGACTACTTGCGGCACAGATGCTTTCCATGTATGATTTAGACATAGCGCAAAAATTAGCTAATAAGCGAGAAAAAATGCGTGATATTGTGATGGAAAGTAGTGATCAACTTGGTTAAGCCTTTATTACCAGGCGCTGTAATTGGCATTGTGGGTGGTGGACAATTAGGTCGGATGATGACCATTAGCGCAAAAGAAATGGGTTTTCGCGTCGGCGTTTTAGATCCTGCTGCTGATTGTCCAACTGCACAAGTAGCAGATTGGCATATTGTGGCAGCGTATGACGATGTATTTGCTTTAGAAGAAATGGCTCGACGCTGTGATGTAATTACGTATGAGTTTGAAAATGTGAGTGTTGATGCCTTAAATGCCATTATTTATAGTGCTAATGTCCCTCAAGGAACTGATCTTTTAGCAATCACACAAGATCGGTTAATGGAGAAAGCTTTCTTGGAAGAAAATAATATTGTGATTGCACCGTATGAAACAATTATTAGTCCAACAGATATTCAAGATGCCATTGATAGTATTGGTTATCCTTGTGTCTTAAAAACAACTCGTGGTGGTTATGATGGTAAAGGACAATACGTTTTGTATAGTACTGCAGACTTAGCACCTTCAATGAATTTGCTACGTTCTGGCACTTGTGAGCTGGAAGCTTGGATTCCTTTTGAAAAAGAAATATCTGTCATGGTAGCAGGAAATGGCAGCGGGGAGTTTATGGTGTTTCCAGTAGTAGAAAATATTCATCGCCATAATATCTTACATGAAACTATTGCACCGGCTAGAGTCGCACCAGAAGTAGTAGAAGAAGCTCAACGAATTGCTAAGGTGATTGCTAAAGCTCTGGATTTACGTGGAGTGTTAGCGATTGAGATGTTTTTGACCAAGACTGGCAGTATCTATGTCAATGAACTTGCACCGCGTCCGCATAATTCAGGACATTATTCCATTGAAGCATGTAACCAAAGTCAATTTGATGCTCATATTCGTGGGATTTGCGGTTGGCCTTTAGGAGAAGTGAAATTACTAAGCGATGCAGTTATGGTCAATATTTTAGGCGATGAGTTGCAAGAAACATATGATTTAATTGCTAGAAAGCCAAACTGGCAATTTCACTATTACGGCAAAGCGCAGGCCAAGCCCGGGCGTAAGATGGGACACATTACCATTACAACAGAAGACATCTATGCCACATTAGAAGAAATCTATCAAACAAATATTTGGGATTAGTCGTATTTTTTAGTATGATGAAACTATTTTTTTCAAATTTAAAATAAGCGAGGAGCTATTGCATGTTAGAACGTTACACACGCCCGGAAATGGGTGCAATTTGGACTGATCAAAATCGTTATCAAGCCTGGTTAGAAGTTGAAATTTTAGCCGATGAAGCTTGGGCAGAACTAGGAGAAATTCCCAAAGAAGACGTTAAAAAAATTCGCGAGAACGCAAAATTTGATATTGATCGTATTTTAGAAATTGAAGAACAAACGCGCCACGACGTCGTAGCTTTTACCCGTGCGGTTTCTGAAAGTTTAGGATCAGAGCGCAAATGGGTCCATTACGGATTAACCAGTACCGATGTTGTTGATACTGCTTATGGCTATTTATTAAAACAAGCCAACGATATTCTACGTCAAGACTTACAAAATTTCTTAGAAATCATTGGCAATAAAGCCAGAGAACATAAAAATACAGTTTGTATGGGACGTACTCATGGTGTTCATGCCGAACCAACAACTTTTGGCTTGAAATTAGCTACTTGGTATTCAGAAATGAAACGTAACATCGAACGTTTTGAACATGCGGCAAAAGGGGTAGAAGCAGGTAAAATTTCCGGTGCAGTTGGAACTTTTGCGAATATTCCACCTTTTATTGAAGAATTCGTTTGTGAAAATTTAGGAATTCGTCCCCAAGAAATTTCTACGCAAGTGCTGCCACGAGATTTACATGCGGAGTACTTTGCAGCACTGGGATTAATTGCCACTAGTATCGAACGTTTTGCTACAGAAATTCGTAGCTTACAAAAATCCGAAACAAGAGAAGTAGAGGAATATTTTGCTAAAGGGCAGAAAGGCTCTTCGGCAATGCCTCACAAACGTAATCCAATTGGTTCAGAAAATATGTGTGGTTTAGCGCGGGTTGTTAGAGGACATATGCTAACTGCTTATGAAAATGTTCCATTATGGCATGAACGTGATATTTCACATTCCTCTGCTGAGCGTATTATCGTACCAGATACGACAATTTTATTAGATTATATGTTGAATCGTTTTGGTAATATTGTTAAAAATTTGACTGTTTTTCCGGAAAACATGAAACGCAACATGGACGCAACTTTTGGCTTAATTTATAGTCAACGGGTGATGTTAAAATTAATTGATAAAGGTATGACAAGAGAAGAAGCTTATGATTTGGTACAACCAAAAACAGCTTTTGCTTGGGATCACCAAACAAGTTTTAGACCTTTATTAGAAGAAGACGATAAAATCACGTCAATTTTGACTAAAGCGGATTTAGATGATGCTTTTGATTACCACTATCACCTTAAAAATGTTGATGCAATCTTTAAGCGAGTAGGTTTAGAATAAAGATTAAAAGAAGTCGTGGCGATAATGCTAAGGCTTCTTTTTTTGTAGATAAAAAGTTTGTGGCAGTAAAAAAGGCGGTATGACAAAAAATGTCATACCGCCTTTTTCGATTAAACGTTGTGTTAGAAGGAACTTTTATCACAACTACTTTAAATAAAGGCAACTTTTGGTTGTGTATAGTGGCGCAATCTTTCATCACGAAGGATCGCAAGTAAAGTCTCCACTAAAGAAAAATTATACTCTTCTAAATTGAAAAACACTTTAAAAGTGTAATGGTTTTTAAAAAAGCGTTGCTCGTGAATTTGTTCAATAATTAATTCTTCGTTGTGACTGTTTTGATAACGAAATATTCGTTTACGGCAGTCCACTTGGCGTTTTGAAGCTTGTTTTACTTTGCGAAAAGTGTAAAAAGAAGTGTTCTTATTCAGTTGGTAAACTTCTTCTACTGCTAACAAGTCATTAAATAAACGACGTCTATCATCAAAAGTAAGCGAATCTAAAAAATTGGCAATTACCTGATTGTCACTTTCCATCCATAAGCCCCCTAAAAATCCTATCAATGAATCTAAAAGTACTATATCACTTTTTTGTTTTGTTGTAAACGCTTCATCAAATACTAGTCTAAATTATAAAATTTAAATAAAATTTATTAAAAAAAAGACAATGGGAAAACTAAAAAAGAAATCATGTGTTTTAAGGTTAAACACGAACAATATATTCGTTTTAATCATTAAATATCCTGAAAAATATTGACCTTGATTTTATCAGTTGTTAAAATAAGTACAAGTTAAACACGAACGATTTCATTGTTTGTTCAATTTAATGTCAATAAAACGAGGTGCGAAATGCAAAAGAAGGAATTACGCTATGCCGGTAAAGCAAAAAAACTTTACGCTACTGATAATCCAGATGTTTTTTGGGTAGAGTATTTGGATCAAGCGACAGCTTTAAATGGTGTGAAAAAGGATAGAGTAGCTGGGAAAGGTGCTTTAAACAATCAAATTACTAGCTTAATTTTTGAACAACTAAAAAGCGAAGGGATTCCATCACATTTTGTTAAAAATGTATCTAAAACCGAACAACTAGTCAAAGGTGTGGAAATTATTCCACTAGAGGTTGTCGTTCGCAATGTTGCTGCTGGGAGTTTTTCAAAAAGATTACAAATTGAAGAAGGAACGCCTTTAGATTTTCCAATTGTAGAATTTTATTACAAAGAAGATGCATTAGATGATCCATTTATTAATGATGACCATGTAAAACTGTTGAAACTTGCTACAGGTAAAGAAATTAACGACCTCAAGCATTTGGCACGAGAAGTAAATGTGGCGTTGCAACGAATTTTTGAACAAATTGGAATTAAATTAATTGATTTTAAAATTGAAATTGGCCGTACCAAAACCGGTCAATTACTTTTAGCTGATGAAATCTCACCAGATACCTGCCGTTTGTGGGATTTATCAACCAATGAGCATTTAGATAAAGATATCTATCGTCGTGATTTAGGCGATTTGGTTCCAGTATATGAGGAAGTATTATCGCGTTTAGAAAATCAATTTTTAGTAGAGGAGCAGTAGCATGTATTTCGTAAAAGTTTATGTAACATATAAAGAATCAGTTTTAGATCCCCAAGGAGAAGCGGTTAAAGGGGCAGTTCACCGGATGGGTTATGAAGAAATCGATGAAATTCGGATTGGAAAATATTTTGAAATTAAGGTAGCAAAAAGTGATTATCCCGTTGAAGAGATGATTGAAAATATTTGTGACAAATTATTAGCCAATGTCAACATGGAAACTTATCGTTACGAAATTACTGCAATGGAGGAAGTCTAATATGAAATTCGCCGTAGTCGTATTTCCCGGCTCTAATTGTGACATGGATATGCTTTGGGCGATTAAAGATGTAATGGGAGCAGAAGCGGAATATGTACGCCACGATGTGAGCTCATTAGCAGGTTTTGATGGCGTGTTGTTGCCCGGGGGCTTTTCATATGGTGATTATTTGCGTTGTGGAGCGATTGCTCGTTTTTCACCAATTATGGCAGAAGTAAAACGTTTTGCCCAAGAAGGAAAACCTGTCTTTGGTACTTGTAATGGTTTTCAAGTTTTAACAGAAGCTGGCTTGTTACCAGGTGCTTTAATTCGTAATAAATCATTACATTTTATTTGTAAAACAACACCCATAAAAGTCAACAATCAAACAAAATTTACTTCTGAATATGAAACAGATGAAGTGATTGATCTTCCTGTTGCTCATGGGGAAGGTAATTATATTTGTGATGAACAAACTTTAGCGCAATTAAAAGCAAACAATCAAATCGTTTTTACTTATGAAGAGGATGTAAATGGTAGTGTAGAAAATATTGCTGGTATTTGTAATGAAGCTGGTAATGTCTTAGGGATGATGCCTCATCCAGAACGTGCAATGGAATCATTACTAGGCTCAACTGCCGGCAAACGTTTTTTTGCCTCAATTTTGAAAAATTTCGGAAAGGTGTCCGTTAAATAATGATGAAAATAAGTGAACCAACACCACAAGAAATCAAAGAACATAAAATTTATGCCGAGTGGGGCTTAACCGATGAAGAGTATCGCTTGATTGCAGAAGATATTTTAGGACGTATGCCTAATTACACAGAGACTGGTCTTTTTTCTGTTATGTGGAGTGAGCACTGTTCGTATAAAAATTCTAAACCCGTTTTGCGTAAATTCCCTACTAGTGGTCCACAAGTTTTACAAGGACCTGGTGAAGGTGCGGGAATTGTAGATATCGGTGATGGGAAAGCGGTAGTTTTTAAGGCGGAAAGTCATAATCATCCTTCTGCGGTTGAACCTTATGAAGGTGCAGCAACAGGTGTCGGTGGGATTATTCGCGATATTTTCAGCATGGGTGCCCGTCCAATTGCAATCTTAGATTCATTGCGTTTTGGCGAGTTAGACAATTCGCGAACGAAATACTTATTAGAAGAAGTAGTAGCTGGTATTTCCGGCTACGGCAACTGCATTGGAATTCCAACTGTTGGTGGAGAGGTATCCTTTGATCCTTGTTATGAAGGAAATCCACTAGTAAATGCTATGTGTGTTGGCTTAATCGAACATAAAGATATTCAAAAAGGACAGGCTAAAGGTGTCGGCAACGCCATTATGTACGTTGGAGCAAAAACAGGGCGCGATGGTATTCATGGCGCAACATTTGCTTCAGAAGAATTTGTTGAAGGCCAAGAGCAACAACGTTCTGCTGTTCAAGTTGGCGATCCTTTCATGGAAAAATTATTACTAGAGGCATGTTTGGAATTAATTTTAGAACACCAAGATATTTTAGTTGGCATTCAGGATATGGGAGCAGCAGGACTAGTATCTTCTAGTGCAGAAATGGCATCAAAAGCCGGATCTGGGTTGAAATTATATCTCGATGACGTTCCACAAAGAGAAACTGGGATGACGCCTTATGAAATGATGTTATCTGAGTCACAAGAGCGGATGTTAATTTGTGTCAAAAAAGGCGCAGAAAAAGAAGTTGAAGAACTTTTTTCTAAATATGAATTAGATGCCGTTACAATCGGTGAAGTGACAGATGACGGGCTTTATCGTCTCTATCATCATGGTGTTGAAGTGGCGAATTTACCTGTCGACGCTCTAGCAGAAGATGCTCCGACTTATTATAAGGAGTATGTAGAGCCAGCCCGCATTAAAGAATTCGCTGAAATGGAAGATTTCACTCCTGTAGTCGAAGATGCTACAGCGACGTTATTGCAATTGTTACAACAGCCGACGATTGCATCAAAAAAAATGATTTATGAAACGTATGATTCTCAAGTGCGCACAAATACTGTTGTAACACCAGGAAGTGATGCAGCAGTTTTACGGGTAAGAGGAACAAACAAAGCGCTGGCCATGACAACGGATTGTAATGCTCGCTATCTGTATTTAAATCCAGAAATTGGTGGACAAATTGCCGTCGCCGAAGCAGCCCGTAATATTGTTGCTAGTGGAGGGCAGCCTTTAGCAATCACAGATTGCTTAAACTATGGTTCTCCTGATAAACCAGAAGGATTCTGGGAATTATGGACTTCAGCAGATGGTATTAGTGCTGCTTGCCGTACTCTTAATACGCCAGTGATTTCAGGAAATGTTTCGTTATATAACGAAACAAACGGTAAAGCAATTTATCCAACCCCTGTAATTGGAATGGTAGGGCTAATCGCGGATACAAAAGATATTACCACTCAAGATTTTAAAGCTTCTGATGATCTTATTTATATCGTCGGTGAAACTTTTGCTGATTTCAACGGTACAGAAATTCAAAAAATGCAAAAGGGTTTAATTGAAGGTAAACTAATGGATTTTAATTTGGCAACAGAAAAAGTTAATCAAGATTTGGTGTTAAAAGCAATTCAAACTGGACTTGTCACAAGCGCCCACGATTGCGCAGAAGGAGGTCTAGCGGTAGCTTTAGCGGAATGTACTTTTAAAAATGGTTTTGGGCTTAATGTAGCTGTAAAAATGCCAAAAGAAAACTTATTTGCAGAAACGCAATCTCGTTTTGTTTTATCTGTGAAAAAAGAAAAACAAGCAGCTTTTGAAAAATTAGCGAAAGACAAAGCGACACTAATTGGTAAAGTTACAGACGATGGAGAAATTAAGATTCAAGCCTTGGACGGCAATATCGCAGTTGCAACATACACTGCCAAAGAACTTTGGGAGGAAGCCATTGCATGTCTTATGAAGTAAAAAGTTTAAATGAAGAATGTGGCATTTTTGGCGTCTGGGGTCACCCAGACGCAGCACGTGTCACTTATTTTGGTCTTCACAGTTTGCAACATCGAGGACAAGAAGGCGCCGGAATTGTTTCAAATGATAACGGCAAACTATATGGCTATCGTGAATTAGGTTTATTATCAGAAGTCTTTAAAGACGATCGTCAATTGGCACAATTAAAGGGAAGTGCTGCAATCGGGCATGTTCGTTACGCGACAGCCGGAAATGGTAGTGTGGATAACATCCAGCCTTTTTTGTTTAAGTTTTATGATTGTTCAGTTGGGCTGGCTCATAATGGCAATTTAACAAATGCGCGTAGTTTGCGGACTAGCTTGGAACAAGATGGCGCGATTTTCCACTCCAACTCCGATACAGAAATTTTAATGCACTTAATCCGACGCAGTAAAAAAGAAAATTGGTTGGAACAATTAAAAGAAGCGCTAAACGAGGTAAAAGGTGGTTTTGCCTATATCTTGATGCGAGAAGATTGTATGGTGGCAGCTTTAGATGCTAACGGTTTTCGCCCGCTAGCGATTGGTAAAATGAAAAATGGCGCCTATGTGGTCGCTTCTGAAACTTGTGCGTTGGAAGTAAGTGGCGCTGAATTTGTTCGTGACGTACAACCCGGTGAAATTATTATCATTAATGACGAAGGCGTGACAATTGAGCACTTCACAGAAGATACACAACATGCGATTTGTTCAATGGAATATGTTTATTTTGCTCGACCAGATTCTAATATTGCTGGGGTGAATGTCCATACAGCTAGAAAAAACATGGGACGCAATTTAGCTAAAGAAGCCCCGGTTGACGCAGATATGGTAATTGGGGTTCCCAATTCCTCGCTATCAGCAGCCAGTGGTTATGCCGAAGCCTCAGGTATTCCTTATGAATTAGGTTTAGTAAAAAATCAATATGTCGCCAGAACTTTTATTCAACCGACACAAGAGTTAAGAGAACAAGGTGTACGGATGAAATTATCTGCTGTTCGCGGAGTTGTTGCAGGCAAAAAAGTGATTATGGTCGATGATTCTATCGTTAGAGGTACCACCAGTCGTCGCATTGTCGATTTATTAAAAGAAGCAGGCGCAAAAGAAGTACATGTCAGAATCGCTTCGCCGCCTTTAAAATATCCTTGTTTTTATGGCATTGATATTCAAACTCGTAAAGAATTAATCGCAGCCAATCATTCAGTAGAAGAAATTCGTCAAGTTATTGGTGCAGACTCTTTAAGTTATTTGAGTGAAGATGGTTTAATCGATGCGATTGGATTAGACTTTGATGCACCATATGGGGGCTTATGTATGGCCTATTTTAACGGTGACTATCCGACCCCTTTATACGATTACGAAGAAAAGTATCAAGCTTCACTAAAAGAACAAACTTCATTTTTCTAAATAAAAGGAGCGAAAAAAGTGGCGAATGCATATGCAAAAGCTGGCGTTGATGTGAATGCTGGTTATGAGGTAGTAGAGCGAATTAAAAAACATGTCAAAAAAACGGAACGCTTAGGAGTTATGGGCGCTTTAGGTGGTTTTGGCGGTTGTTTTGATTTAAGTAGTTTGAAGATCAAAGAACCAGTTTTAATTTCTGGAACCGATGGTGTGGGGACCAAATTGATGGTGGCTTTTAAAGAAGATAAACACGATACAATCGGGATTGACTGTGTGGCAATGTGTGTTAATGACATCGTCGCCCAAGGAGCAGAACCGTTATATTTCTTAGATTATTTGGCAACTGGTAAAAATGAACCTGCCCGTTTAGAACAAGTCGTAGCAGGAGTTGCTGAAGGCTGTTTACAAGCAGGAGCCGCTTTAATTGGTGGCGAAACTGCTGAAATGCCTGGAATGTACGAAGAACAAGAGTATGACTTAGCTGGTTTTGCAGTTGGTGTAGCCGAAAAAAGTCAACTAATAACAGGTGAAAATATTCAAGCCGGAGATGTGTTATTAGGCTTGCCTTCTACAGGGATTCATTCTAATGGTTTTTCTTTAGTACGTAAAATTTTCTTTACAGAACATAACTTATCTGGCGACACGAAGATTGCAGCGTTAGAAGGTAAAACGTTAGGTGAGGTTCTTTTAACCCCAACGAAAATATATGTTAAAGCATTAATGCCTTTAATAAAAGAAAATTTAGTTAATGGAATCGCTCATATCACAGGCGGTGGCTTTGTGGAAAATATTCCGCGGATGCTACCAGAAAATGTGGCAGTTGAAATTACCGAAGGAGCTTGGCCAGTGTTACCGATCTTTACTGTTTTGGAAGAATACGGCCAGCTTAACCATAAAGAAATGTTTGAAATCTTTAACATGGGAATTGGGATGGTTTTAGCTGTAAGTAAAGAAAATGTAGCGCAAGTAAAAGCAGTTTTGGCAGAGTTAGACGAGCCATGTTATGAGCTTGGTCAAGTGGTAGCTGCTACAAAAGATGCCCCTGCGATTACAATAAATGAGGAAAAGAAATGAGAATTGCCGTTTTAGCTTCTGGTAATGGGAGCAATTTTGAAGCGCTGGCGGATTTTTTTCAAAAAGAAAAGCTCCCCGCAGAAATTGCTCTTGTTTTTAGTGATAAAAAAGATGCTTTTGTTTTAAAACGAGCTGAGAAATTTAATGTGCCAACTTTTCACTTGGCACCAAAAGACTTTCCGGATAAAAAGGCCTATGAAACAGCACTGTTGGCACTATTACAACTCGAAAAAATTGATTTAATTGTATTGGCAGGCTATATGCGCATTATTGGTGAAGGATTATTAACAGCTTTTCCTAAAAAAATTATTAATATCCACCCATCATTATTACCGGCTTTTCCGGGTCTTCATGGGATAAAGGATGCTTATGATTATGGTGTGAAAGTAACTGGTGTGACCGTTCATTATATTGATGCTGGAGTGGATACTGGACCAATTATTGCCCAAGCACCAGTAAGCATTGACTCAGAAGATGACTTAACTACTTTAGAGGCAAAAATTCATCAAGTGGAGCATCAACTGTATCCCGAAGTTCTAAAAAAAATTGTAATGTCTAAAGGGAAATAGCGCTAGAATAAGTACCTTTAGTTTATTCTTTTAAACTTAAATCAGAGGAGTTAATGAAATGAAGCGAGCTTTAATTAGTGTTTCAGATAAAACCGGTATTGTAGAATTTGCAACAGGATTACTTGCTGCAGGATGGGAAATCATTTCTACAGGTGGGACTCAAACGGCCCTTAAAAATGCTGGTGTAAAAACTATTGGAATTGAAGAGGTAACCCATTTTCCCGAAATGATGGACGGACGAGTTAAAACGTTACATCCTCTTATTCATGGTGGCCTTTTAAGCCGAAGAGATAACAGTGAGCACGTTAAAGCAATGAAAGAACACGATATTCAACCAATTGATTTAGTAGTGGTGAACCTTTATCCTTTTAAAGAAACGATTTTAAAAGCTGATGTACAAACAAAAGATGCCATTGAAAATATCGATATCGGTGGGCCAAGTATGTTACGTTCGGCGGCTAAAAATCATGAATTTGTTACAGTAGTGGTAGATCCGTCAGATTATGCAGCCGTGTTAGCTGAAATTAAGGAAAACAATCAGACAACATTTGCGACTAGACAAAAGTTAGCCGCTAAAGTTTTTCGTCACACTGCAGCTTATGATGCGTTAATTGCTGGCTTTATGACCGATTTAGTCAAAGAAAAAGAACCAGAAAAATTAACCTTAACTTATGAACTAAAACAAGATTTACGCTATGGTGAAAATTCTCATCAAGAAGCTTCTTTTTATAGTGATGCTTTACCTGTTTCTTACTCCATTGCCAAAGCGCAACAATTGCATGGCAAAGCACTTTCTTACAACAATATTAAAGATGCAGACGCAGCTATTCGAATTGCCAGAGAATTTACTAAACCGACTGTGGTTGCCTTAAAACATATGAACCCTTGTGGCATTGGAACAGCAGAGACAATTTTAAAAGCATATGATTTTGCCTATGAAGCAGATCCAGTCTCAATTTTTGGTGGTATTATCGTTTTAAATCGCGAAGTCGACTTACCTACAGCTGAAAAAATGCATCAATTATTCTTAGAAATCATTATTGCGCCAAGTTTTTCTGCTGAGGCTTTAGCGTTATTAAGCGGTAAAAAAAATATTCGTTTAATGACATTGGATTTTCGCGATGCCAAAGATGCAGCTTTACCTGAAAAAGTTTCCGTTTTAGGCGGACTTTTAGTCCAAGAGCAAGATGTGATTGAAGAAAATCCGAGGGAATGGAAAGTTGTAACGAAACGACAACCAAGTGAAGCGGAATTAGAGGCGTTATCTTTTGCTTGGAAAGCGGTAAAACATGTCAAATCAAATGCGATTGTTTTGGCGAATCAACATCAAACTGTCGGTATTGGTGCGGGGCAAATGAATCGAGTGGGCTCGGTGAAAATTGCAATCGAGCAAGCTGAAACTGCAGGTAAAATGGATGGAGCAGTCTTAGCAAGTGACGCTTATTTCCCGATGGGGGATTCTGTAGAATTTGCAGCGCAACATGGGATTAAAGCCATTGTGCAACCTGGCGGCAGCATTCGCGATCAAGAATCCATTGATATGGCAGATAAATATGAAATAGCGATGGTCTTTACTGATATTCGTCATTTCCGTCATTAAGAAAAGGAGCTTCTATGAAATTATTAGTTATTGGTGGCGGCGGACGGGAACACGCCATCGCAAAAAAATTATTATGCGATCCAAAAGTGGTAACTGTTTTTTGTGCACCAGGAAATCCTGGTATGCAACAAGATGGTATTAAGACTGTCCCTATTGCAGAAGAGGATCACGAAAAACTAATCGATTTTGCAAAAGCGGAAAATATTGCATGGACTTTTGTAGGTCCAGAAGCACCATTACAACGTGGGATTGTCGACGACTTTCAAAAAGCTGGCCTATTGATTTTTGGTCCAACTAAAAAAGCAGCTCAAATTGAAAGTTCAAAAGATTTTGCCAAACAGATTATGCAAAAAAATCAAATTCCTACCGCCGACTATCAGACTTTTTCCGATTACCAAAAAGCGGCGGCTTATGTAAAAGAAAAAGGAGCGCCGATTGTCATTAAAGCAGATGGACTTGCTGCTGGTAAAGGGGTTGTTGTGGCACAGACGGTTCCAGAAGCTTTAGCTGCATTATCTGATATGTTAGAAGCTAACCGTTTTGGTGAAAGTGGTGCAAAAGTTGTAGTGGAAGACTTTTTAGCAGGAGAAGAATTTTCATTATTGGCTTTTGTAAAAGATGAAGCTGTCTACCCAATGGTCATCGCTCAAGATCATAAGCGGGCTTTTGATGGCGATAAAGGACCAAATACTGGTGGTATGGGTGCTTATTCGCCGGTACCCCAAATTAGCGATGAAATGGTTGCAAAAGCGGTCAAAGAAATTTTACAACCTGCAGCTAGAGGAATGGTTAAAAATGACACACCTTTTACGGGGATTTTATACGCTGGCCTAATTGCCACCACAGAAGGTGCGAAAGTCATTGAATTTAACGCTCGTTTTGGTGATCCAGAAACACAAGTCGTCTTGCCCCGTTTAAAATCAAGTTTGGTAGATATTATTACCGCATTACTTACAGATGAAAAACCTGAATTATCCTGGCACGATAATGCTGCTTTTGGCGTCGTGGTAGCGGCTAAAGGTTATCCTGGTGAGTATCAAAAAGGGATGATTTTACCGCAAAAGACAACGGCAAATACAGAACTTTATTATGCTGGTGCGACACTCGCAGAAGATCAACTCGTGGCAAACGGGGGGAGAATTTTCTTGGTTGCCGCCCAAGCTACTAGTTTAGATGAGGCTCGTGATGAAGTTTATACAGCGCTAAGTCAAATGGCATTACCAGAGATGTTTTACCGGCAAGATATTGGAGCTAAAGCGTTAAATAAGAGATGATAAAAAGCCGATTTAGCTAGAAATGAGGTGTGACAAAAGTCTTGTCACACCTTTTTTAATAAATCGTATTAATGAGCACCTTTTTAATAAAGTAGAAGTTTCGTAATAATTTGGAATAGCAATTTTCTTAAAATGACTTCTCATTGCTTGTAGCTGACACTTTTATCACAACTACTTTTTCGGATTTAAAACGGTAAAATTTGTTAGCGTTTTCTAACAGGTGTGGTAAAATTTAGCAGTAGTTAAATTTTATCAATTGTGATTTCTAATGGAGGGAAGAAGATGAAGCAAGTTAATTTTGGCCCAAATGAACTGGGAGTTTCCAGTATAGTTTTAGGGTGTATGCGTATTACAGAGGCAAAAGATCCGGTAGCTGTAATTCAAACAGCGGTAGAAAATGGTATTAACTTTTTTGATCATGCCGATATTTATGGTCAAGGCAAATGTGAAGAAATATTTGCAGATGCTTTTGCTAAAACCGGTTATAAAAGAGAAGATATGTTTATTCAAAGCAAATGTGGTATTGTTCCAGGAGAAATGTATGATTTTTCTAAAGAACATATTATTACTTCGGTGGAAAAAAGCTTACAACGCTTACAAGTAGATTATTTAGATGCCTTATTATTACATCGACCAGATACTTTGATGGAACCAGAAGAAGTAGCAGCTGCCTTTGACCAGTTGGAATCAGAAGGAAAAGTAAAATACTTTGGTGTTAGTAATCAATATTCTCGTCAAATTGAGTTGTTGCAAAAATATGTCCGTCAGCCTTTAGTTGCAAATCAATTGCAATTTGGAATTATGCACACTGGTATGATTGATTTTGGCCTGCATGTTAATATGACAGATCCGCGTGGTGTCGATCATGATGATGGCATCTTGGAATTTTCTCGTTTAAATAATATGACCATCCAAGCTTGGTCGCCTTATCAATATGGTTTTTTTGAAGGGGTCTTTATTGGTAATGATAAATTTCCAAAATTAAATGAAAAATTGACTGAAATGGCAGAAAAATATCATACGACACCAACAGGGATTGCTTCTGCTTGGATTTTACGTCATCCGGCCAATATGCAAGTAATCATTGGCACCATGAATTTACAGCGCATTGAAGAAATTGCCAAGGCAAGTGATATCGTCTTATCAAAAGAAGACTGGTATAGCATTTATCTTGCGGCTGGTAATGATCTGCCATAAAGCAATTTCTAATAATATTTTAGGTTAAAGTGAAAATCGTTCGGAATTTCCGAACGATTTTTGCGTTTTATCACTTTTTTTTACTTTCTTTTGTTGCATTTCTAATTTAGATGCGCTAAATTACATAGGGCGCAAAAAATGTGACCCAATAAACAAATGGAGGCTATTCATTATGTTTGATATGAAAGTTTTTGATTATGAAGATGTCCAATTGATTCCAAATAAATGTATCGTAAGTTCTCGTTCAGAATGTGATACGACTGTAACTTTAGGGAAGCATTCCTTTAAAATGCCAGTGGTTCCTGCGAATATGCAGACCATTATTGATGAAAATATTGCGGAATTTTTAGCTGAAAATGGCTATTTTTACATTATGCATCGTTTTAACGAAGATGCGCGCATTCCTTTTATAAAAAAAATGCAAAGTAAAAACTTAATTACTTCTATCAGTGTGGGAGTAAAACCCCATGAATATACTTTTGTAGAAGAATTGGCAGCAGAAAATTTAGTGCCGGATTATATTACTATTGATATTGCCCATGGTCATGCCAATGCAGTGATTGAAATGATTCAACACATTAAACGACTTTTACCAGAAAGTTTTGTCATCGCCGGTAACGTTGGGACTCCAGAGGCTGTTCGCGAGTTAGAAAATGCTGGTGCAGATGCAACTAAGGTCGGAATTGGACCTGGTAAAGTTTGTATCACCAAAATTAAAACTGGTTTTGGGACAGGCGGATGGCAACTAGCGGCAGTTCGTTGGTGTGCAAAAGCTGCTCGTAAACCGATTATCGCCGATGGTGGGATTCGTACTCATGGTGATATTGCAAAATCTGTCCGTTTTGGGGCAACCATGGTGATGATTGGTTCTTTATTTGCCGGCCACGAAGAATCTCCTGGTGAAACGAAAGTGCAAGATGGTGTCGTTTTAAAAGAGTACTTTGGGAGTGCTTCTGAATTCCAAAAAGGCGAAAAGAAAAACGTCGAAGGAAAGAAAATTTGGATTCCTTATAAAGGTAAACTTTCTGATACACTGATTGAAATGCAACAAGATTTACAATCTTCTATTTCTTATGCCGGTGGCAAAGACTTAGAAGCAATTCGCAAAGTCGATTATGTAATTGTAAAAAATTCAATTTTCAATGGCGATACAATTTAATGATCTTTTTACCACGACTATTTTTAGTCGTGGTTTTTTTATCTAGTGGTTGGTTATGCTAAAATAAGTTCAAGAGGAAATAACTGTTTTTTTATCAATGGTTATTTCATTTTGAAAAGAGGAGATTAGTGATGACAATTAAAGTAATGTCAATTTTTGGCACAAGACCAGAAGCAATAAAAATGGCGCCACTAGTTAAAGCGTTAGAAAAAGATGAACGTTTTGAATCAATTGTAGCAGTGACAGCGCAACATCGTGAGATGCTAGATCAAGTTATGAAAATTTTTGCGTTAAAGGCTGATTTTGATTTGGATATTATGAGCCAAGGTCAGACATTAACGGATATTACAACCAAGGTGTTGTTAGAATTACAACCTGTCTTAAAACAAGCTAAACCAGATATTGTTTTAGTTCATGGGGACACCACCACGACTTTTGCAGCGGCGACGGCTGCTTTTTACCAACAGATCCCTATTGGACACGTTGAAGCAGGATTACGAACATACAATAAATATTCCCCTTACCCAGAAGAAGCCAATCGTCAACTAACAGATGTCTTAAGTGATCTTTATTTTGCACCAACAAAAACCAGTGAGGCTAATCTGCAACAAGAACACCATCTGCCAGCACGGATTTATGTAACCGGCAATACTGCTATTGATGCCATGAAGTATACAGTTCAAAAAGATTATCATCATCCGGCTTTGACTACTGATAAAAAACAAATCTTAGTAACGATGCACCGGCGAGAAAATTTAGGTGAGCCTATGACCGCTGTTTTTCACGCTTTACGGCGTTTAGCTGAAGAATTTGCGGATGTTTCTATTGTGTTTCCAATGCACAAAAATCCTTTGGTCCGAGAAAATGCCCAAAAAAATCTTGGTGATCTTAAAAACGTGGCTTTAATTGAGCCACTAGACGTCGTGGATTTTCATAATTTGGCTGCTAGAAGCTATTTAATTATGACCGATTCAGGTGGAGTACAAGAAGAAGCGCCTTCTCTTGGGGTGCCTGTTTTAGTTTTACGAGATACAACTGAACGCCCAGAAGGCATTGAAGCAGGGACTTTGCGTTTAGTGGGAACAGATGAAGAGCAAGTTTATGAGGCTGCAAAACAATTATTGACTGATAAAAATGCTTATGAAAAAATGGCGCAAGCAAAAAATCCGTATGGCGATGGTCAAGCAAGTGAAAGAATTTTAGATGCTATTGCCGATTACTTTTCCGCGTAATAAAAAGACTTTCTCGCAAATTTTATAGCGTTGCGGGAAAGTTTTTTTATTGTGTAAAGGAATTCTATCTAATTACTTGAGAGTTAAACGAGTTCATTTTGCTTTTCTTATTCTGGAGGGGGTGTTTTCATTTTTTTATTAGTGACGTTTCGCAAGGCAGTTTCGATTTTTAAAAAATCGTGAAAATCAGGCGTTGCTTTAATCGTTACCACTGGCAAATGTGCAAACATTTCTTGTGGTGAGAAAGTCGAGACGATTAAATCATAGGCTTCTAATTGTTCATGAACAGCATCTTGCTCGCTTGTAATATTTTGGATAATTTCAAATTGTGTTTCAGTCGGAAAGTGCTGTCGTAATATTTGATGTAAATATTTCGGGTGAGTTAAAGAGACATCAGATAAAACTAAAGTTTTCGTTTTTACCTGCCAATACGCCAAAACTTGTGGTAATAAGGTAATAATGAGAAATAATTGCTGATAAGTTTGATCTGTTGTTATAAAAAATTGATGCTTTTGATTATATTCTTGGATAAATTTTTTTAAACCTGCCAATACACTAGGATATTTCTTTTCATAACTCAAAACAAATTCCCGTCTTGAATTAGATAAAATGGCAATGAAGTCACCGTTTTTTAGATAGATGTAATTTTCATTACAGAAGTACCAACTTAATTTGTCTTTTTGTTCTTGTGTAATGCTTTGTTTCGTTGTATTTAGTAATTCATTCAAAAAATGTTCCGTTTTTTTAGCCAGTTGATTGATACGAGGATTTTTTAACTTTGCTTGTTTAAAATGTTCAAAAGATAACAATAAATAATCGTAGGCAACTGACCAAAAGGTTTCGGTAAAATCAAAGCGCCAGTTCATTTGTAGTAGCGTTTCTTTCAATTGTAATAAAGCATCTTGGGTCAATTTCCTTTCAGCTTTTAAAAAATCGCTTTTTTCTGTTTGCATTGGTAATTTATGCCCTGTATTTTGACGCCAGATAGCGACTGCCCCTGAAAAATAAAGTTCCTCATGTACTCGATAGTTTTCTGGCAGCTGATTTTCTTTTAAAATCGCTGTAACTAATGCACTTAAAGCGTTATCACTTTTACTATCAGGTAACAAATAAGCTGCCCCATGTCGTTTTTCGCAAAAATATAACGTATATAAACTACGGATGAAAATTTCATTGCCTTCGATGCGAAAAGGACGATTGCAAATTTTAACGCCATAAGGAGCTAAAAGATTTTGAAATTTTTTGCGTAGTCGATGAAAACCGGCATTACTTAAAAAAAGCGTGTTGGCACAATCAGAATATGTAAAACAATCTTCAAATAAAAGATGTTCTAAAAGTTTCATCTCACTTGTTTCTTGCATTAGATAGTCATAAAAGCGATCCAATCCTAAATTACTAGGCGCTTGCCAATAATAATGTTGACGGTGGGAAACAATTTCAAAAGCGGGAAAGCGCAATTGAAGTTCACTGATAATAGTGCGGATAGTTTTTTCGGCTGCACAGCTTAACTTCAATAGTTCTGTTGAAGTAATCCCACTAGGATGTTGATAGAGTGCTTCGACTACTTCTAATTGACGTTGTTCGCGCCAAGATAAAAAATCACGTAAATTCATCCAGTTCTCCTATATATTGTTATTAAAAAATTAGTATTAGATTTTATTTAAATATAATAAAGGCAAAATATGCAACGTGCAATCAGAATTGGGGCTTTTTGTTAGCGACTTAAAATTTTTAATTAATAACGAAAGTTCTTGTGTAGTTGGTTATTTTTTTGTTTGAAAAAATTTTTTTAATGGTTGACAAAATATGCTAATTTCATTAGGATATAAATGAAAAGAGATTGAAATTTTCATAATCAAATATTTGTTAGGTGAGGCTCCTATATGGACATAAGCTGCTGCCGCGAAAGAATCGAGAGACTCTTAGTTGGTAGAACAGGGATAATCGTGAAGGTTATCCATAATGCAGCTGATAGTAATTGCTATCTACGCCCTATAGTGCTAAAGCTCAACATGAACATACGCTTATTAGACGCGTGCTCATTGTTGAGTACGTGTCTTTTTTGTTTTGGTAAGTGTCTTACAAGTTAAAAAGCCAATTCTTTCGTGAAGTTAAGGCTTTATTTAGCCAGTTTATTGACACTCTGGCCAAAAAAGATACCCATGTGACTTTCAAATGGTCAAAAAATTTGAAATAAAATTTAGAAAGGTTGATGGATATGGAACACCCCAGTCCCTCGCGACAGAAATTAAATAAAATAGCTAAGAGGGAGTTTGTTCTCTCTTAGTAAAAGGAGAGAGAATATGTTATTTACAAAAAATACTAAAGAACAAGAATTGAAAAAACTAGCATTTTTATCAGAACGTGAATTATTTATGGAGTTACGAACATCGATTAATGGGTTATCCTCTGAAGATGCAAAAGAGCGTTTAGAAGAGTATGGTGAAAATCGTGTAGATGCCCAAAAACCAACTCCAGCTTGGCTATTATTTATAGAAGGGTTTAAAGATCCCTTTGTATTAGTATTGGCTGCTTTAGCAGTAGTATCTTTTGCTACGAGTGATTATGAAGCAGCAATTGTGATGTTGGTGATGATTTTAGCCAGTGTTACGATTACGTTTGTGCAAGAATATCGTTCTCAAAAAGCTAGTCTGGCGCTAAAAGAATTAATTGAAAATACCTGTGCAGTTACCCGGGATGGTCGCACCAAAGAAATTCCAATGGATGAAATCGTACCAGGGGATATTGTGACTTTAGCTACAGGGGATATGATTCCAGCGGACGCTGTTTTAATTTGGACAAAGGACTTATTTGTTAATCAATCATCTTTAACAGGTGAATCGATGCCGGTAGAAAAATTTGTCGATGCCGGTGTAAAAAAAGATGAAGATATCTCAGCTTTAGATTTAGATGATTTGGTTTTTATGGGAACTGATGTATTAAGTGGACAAGGTAAAGCAATTATTTTAAAAACAGGTCAAGAAACGTTTTTTGGTGACATTGCCCGCAATGCCACTAGTAAACGAGGTAAAACGGCATTTGATGTAGGCTTAACGCGTGTTAGTAAATTACTATTGCGGATGGTAATGGTATTATTTCCAGTAGTTTTTTTGATTAATGGCTTAACAAAAGGTGACTGGACATCGGCATTCTTTTTTGCGATTGCGGTGGCAGTTGGTTTAACCCCTGAAATGTTACCGATGATTGTAACGAGTAATTTAGCCAAAGGAGCTTTGGCATTATCCAAACAAAAAGTTATTGTAAAAGAACTTCCTTCTATTCAAAATCTTGGTAGTATGGACGTTTTGTGTACTGATAAAACTGGAACAATTACAGAAGACCGTGTAGTTTTAGTGCAACATTTAAATCCTTTAGGAAAAGAAAATCAAAATGTGTTGGCGATGACCTATTTAAATTCTCATTATCAAACCGGTTGGAAAAACTTGATGGATATTGCTGTTTTAAATTATTTTGAAGAAAATAACTGTACGCTACCTTTTAATGATGTGGTTAAAATTGATGAGATTCCATTTGATTTTTCGAGACGTCGCCTAACAGTTGTAGTTAAAGCGGACCAACATCAAATTATGGTCACAAAAGGTGCCGTTGAAGAGATGGAACAAGTATGTAAATATGCTGAAATTGATGGTGAAACGGTTCTTTTAGATGATAAGTTAAAAGAGAAAATGCGCAATGTTAATACTAAAATGAACGAACAAGGGATGCGTGTTTTAACTGTGGCGGTAAAAAAAGACGCGCATAGTGATGCAACTTATTCGGTAGCTGATGAAAAAGATATGACGTTAATTGGTTTTATGGGCTTTTTGGATCCAGCAAAAGAATCTGCTATTTCAGCGATTAAATCTTTACATGAACATGGGGTTGCTGTAAAGGTTTTGACTGGTGATAACGCCATTGTCGCAAAAAAAGTTTGTCAAGATGTCGGCATTGGTGTAACGAATATTTTGTTAGGAACAGATATTGAAGTATTATCCGATGAAGAATTAATGGATCAAGTCGATGAAACCAATCTATTTGCCAAATTAAATCCCATGCAAAAATCGCGTTTAATTGAAGTGATTCAAAGAAAAGGTCACACGGTTGGTTTTATGGGGGATGGTATTAATGATGCGCCTGCTTTAAGAAAAGCGGATGTGGGGATATCTGTTGATACCGCAGCGGATATCACAAAAGATGCCAGTTCAATTATTTTACTAGAGAAAAGTTTAAATGTGTTAGAAACAGGTGTGATTGAAGGACGCCGTGTCTTTTCCAATATGATGAAATATATCAAATTTACGATTAGTTCAAACTTTGGTAATGTTTTTTCTATTTTAGTAGCGAGTGCTTTTTTACCATTTTTACCAATGCTTTCAATTCAACTACTCGTTCAAAATTTAGTCTATGACATGGCCCAATTAACAATTCCTTGGGATAATGTTGATGAAGAGGAATTAGTAAAACCTGTGCGTTGGGAAATTGGTGATTTATTCAAATTTACCGTTGCAATTGGACCGGTCTCTAGTATCTTTGATATCTTGACCTTTTTAGTTATGTGGTTTGTCTTAGGGGCTAATACAGTAGCTGAACAAAGCCTATTCCAAACTGGCTGGTTTTTGGTGGGCTTAACAACACAAACGTTAGTGGTACACATGGTGCGTACTCGAAAATTACCATTTATTCAAAGTCGTGCCTCTTGGCCAGTTATTTTGACCAGTATCTTAGCGATTGTTACCGGCTTTGTACTCGTATTATCGCCATTACGAACTGTTTTTGAATTTACTACTTTACCACTGCATTATTGGTTGTGGTTTGTCCTAATTATTTTAGGCTATCTAATTACCATTGAAATTGCTAAAAGAATTTATATTAAGTTTACTTCTGATTGGGTATAACATAATGCGACAGTCCACCGCCGACTGTCGTATTTTTTTGTATTGCTGTACTAAAATTTTTGAAGTTTGTAAAAAAATAATGTCAGATTCTTTAAAGCGCTTTATACGTGTGATTGATTTCACAAAAATAAACTGCTGTTAAGCTGTTTTTATTGATTTTTTTTCGTGATTTGTTGAGCTTCGGGGTTGTATTTATTTCCAATAAATGATAGTTTAATGATGTAAGATTTACGAAATACCTAATACAGAATATTAAGCTGTTATACTTAGGGTCATTTATTTAAGAGAGGAATGGGTAATAAAATGGCGAAGAATGTAATCGATTTCCAAAAGATTTTGGATGAGATCAATGCTGATTTTCCAACATATCAGGCATTAGACAAGGATGGTAAGGTGGTTAACAAAGATTTAATCCCTGATTTAAGTGACGATGAGTTAGTTGAATTAATGACACAGATGGTATGGTCTCGGGTTTTAGATCAACGTTCAACTGCATTAAACCGTCAAGGTCGTCTTGGCTTTTACGCACCAACTGCAGGACAAGAAGCAAGTCAATTAGCAAGTCATTTTGCATTTGAAAAAGAAGATCGTCTATTTCCAGGTTACCGTGATGTGCCACAACTTGTCCAACACGGCTTACCATTAAAAGAAGCATTTTTGTGGTCTCGTGGACACGTTGCAGGGAATTTATATCCGGAAGATTTACACGCAATGCCACCTCAAATCATTATTGGGGCACAATATGTTCAAGCAGCTGGTGTGGCTTTAGGTCTTAAAAAACGCAATAGTAAAAACGTTACATTTGTCTATACTGGTGATGGCGGTTCATCCCAAGGGGACTTTTATGAAGCAATCAACTTTGCTGGTGCTTATCATGCCAATGCAGTTTTTTATATTCAAAATAATGGTTTTGCTATTTCAACACCAAGAGAAAAACAAACAGCGGCTAAAACATTAGCACAAAAAGCAGCAGCAGCAGGTATTCCAGGAATTCAAGTCGATGGTATGGATCCACTTGCAGTTTACAGTGTATCAAAAGCAGCTAGAGAATGGGCTTCAGCAGGTAATGGTCCAGTTTTAATTGAAACATTAACTTATCGTTATGGTCCACATACACTTTCTGGTGACGATCCAACTCGTTACCGTTCAAAAGATTTAGATAATGAATGGCAACAAAAAGATCCATTGATTCGTATGCGTAACTACTTAACTGAAAAAGGCCTTTGGTCAGAAGAAAAAGAAGAAGAAGTTATTGAAAAAACAAAAGAAGAAATCAAAGCAGCAATTGCAGAAGCTGACCGCGTACCAAAACAAAAAGTATCTGATTTCTTAAAGAGCATGTATGAAGTACAACCACAAAGTATTAAAGAGCAAATTGCATTTTATGAAGCGAAGGAGTCGAAATAGTCATGGCGCAAAAAACAATGATCCAAGCGATCACCGACGCATTGAGTTTGGAATTAGGTTCTGACGAAAATGTCTTAGTATTTGGTGAAGACGTAGGTAAAAACGGCGGGGTTTTCCGAGCAACTGAAGGTTTACAAGATAAATATGGTGAAGAACGTGTATTTGATACACCTTTAGCTGAATCTGGTATTGGTGGTTTAGCTTTTGGTTTAGCACTTGAAGGTTTCCGCCCTGTTCCTGAAATTCAATTCTTCGGTTTTGTCTTTGAAGTAATGGATGAAATTGTCGGTCAAATGGCCCGGACTCGTTACCGTATGGGAGGAACACGTAATTTGCCGATTACAATTCGTTCACCATTTGGTGGTGGCGTGCACACACCAGAACTTCACTCAGATAATTTAGAAGGTTTAATGGCACAATCTCCTGGTTTACGGGTGGTTATCCCATCAAATCCTTATGATGCTAAAGGATTACTAATTGCTTCAATTCGTAGCAATGATCCAGTTGTCTTTTTGGAACACATGAAATTGTATCGCTCTTTCCGTGAGGAAGTGCCAGATGAAGCTTATGAAGTTCCATTGGATAAAGCTGCTGTTACTCGTGAAGGTAAAGATGTTTCAATTATTACTTACGGAGCAATGGTACGTGAAGCTATTAAAGCAGCGGATAATTTAGCTAAAGAAAATATTGACGCTGAAATTATTGATCTTCGTACGATTGCGCCATTAGATATTGAAACAATTATTGCTTCTGTTGAAAAAACAGGTCGTGTTGTTGTCGTCCAAGAAGCGCAAAAACAAGCGGGTGTAGGCGCCCAAGTTGTTTCTGAAATTTCTGAACGCGCTATTTTATCACTTGAAGCACCTGTTGGCCGTGTTTCTGCGCCTGATACAGTTTTCCCATTTGGTCAAGCAGAAAACATCTGGTTACCAAATGCCGCGGATATTGAAGCTAAAGTAAAAGAAATCGTCAACTTTTAAATAGACGTAAGGCAGTGAATTTTATTTTCAGGAAGGAAAGATTATAAATGGCTTTTCAATTTAAATTACCGGATATCGGCGAAGGAATTGCTGAAGGCGAAATCGTAAAATGGTTTGTTAAACCCGGCGATACAATTAACGAAGATGATACTTTATTAGAAGTACAAAATGATAAATCAGTAGAAGAAATTCCATCACCAGTGACAGGTACAGTTAAAAATATTATTGTTCCAGAAGGTACAGTGGCAAACGTTGGCGATGTTTTAGTCGAAATCGATGCTCCTGGACACGAAGGCAACGATGGAGATAGTGGTGTAGCAGCAAGTGAGCAAACACCGGCACAACCAGCTGCACTTCCTACCACTGAAGCACCTGCTGCAAGTGGCGGTGGTGTTTATCAGTTTAAATTACCAGATATCGGTGAAGGAATCGCTGAAGGCGAAATCGTAAAATGGTTCGTTAAAGCTGGCGATACAATTAATGAAGATGATACTTTATTAGAAGTGCAAAATGATAAATCAGTAGAAGAAATCCCATCACCTGTGACAGGTACAGTTAAAAATATTATTGTTCCAGAAGGTACAGTGGCAAACGTTGGGGATGTCTTAGTTGAAATCGATGCTCCTGGGCACAACGATGCACCGGCAGCTGCTGAAACACCAGCCACAAGTAGTGAAACGACAACATCAACATCAACATCATCAGCTGCTACAAGTAGCGTAGTAGAAGTGTCTGATCCAAATAAACGCGTTTTGGCAATGCCTTCAGTCCGTCAATATGCTCGTGAAAAAGATGTTGATATTACACAAGTAACGGCTACTGGTAAAGGTGGTCGGGTTACAAAAGAAGACATTGAAAGCTTCTTAAGTGGTAGTGGTGTGGCGACTAAACCTGCTGAAACACCAGCCCAAGAGTCTACAGCTCCAAGTTCTGAAAGCCAAGCGCCTGCTAAGGCTGCAGCAGCACCAAAAGCCTTTACTTCAAACATGGGCGATATGGAAGAACGCGTTGCTTTAACACCAACACGTAAAGCTATTGCTAAAGCTATGGTGACAAGTAAACAAACTGCTCCTCATGTAACATTACATGATGAAGTAGAAGTTTCAGCTCTTTGGGATCACCGTAAGAAATTTAAAGAAGTTGCTGCTGAAAACGGCACAAAATTAACTTTCTTACCATATGTTGTTAAAGCGTTAACCGCTACTGTGAAGAAATTCCCAGTTTTAAATGCTTCAATTGATGATGCAAAACAAGAAATTGTTTATAAACATTACTATAATGTTGGGATTGCAACAGATACTGATCATGGTTTGTACGTACCCAATGTTAAAAACGCTGATCAAAAAGGTATGTTTGCAATTGCCGATGAAATTAATAATAAAGCCCAATTAGCACATGATGGCAAACTTTCAGCTGATGATATGCGCAATGGTACAATCACAATTAGTAATATTGGTTCAGTTGGCGGTGGCTTCTTCACACCAGTTATCAATTATCCTGAAGTTGCTATTTTAGGCGTCGGTACAATTTCACAACAACCTGTCGTAAGTGCAGAAGGTGAAATCGTAGTTGGCCGCGTAATGAAACTTTCTTTAAGTTTTGATCATCGCATCGTCGATGGCGCGACTGCTCAAAAAGCAATGAATAATATTAAACGCTTGTTAGCTAATCCAGAGCTAATGTTAATGGAAGGATGATAGACTCATGGTAGTTGGAGATTTCGCTATCGAATTAGATACAGTTGTAATCGGAGCCGGACCTGGTGGCTATGTTGCTGCCATCCGCGCTGCGGAAATGGGACAAAAAGTTGCCATTGTTGAAAAAGAATACATTGGTGGTGTCTGCTTAAACGTTGGATGTATTCCTTCAAAAGCGTTAATTTCTGCTGGGCACCACTATCAAGAATCACTAGACTCTAAAATGTTTGGTGTTTCTAGTGAAAATGTAAAATTAGACTTTGCTGCAACACAAGAATGGAAACAAAATGGCGTCGTTAACAAATTAACGAGTGGTGTTGGTTTCTTATTGAAAAAACACAAAGTCGAAGTTTTAGAAGGGGAAGCTTATTTTGTTGATGATCATACATTACGTGTGATTCACCCTGATTCTGCTCAAACTTACTCTTTCAACAATGCTATTGTTGCGACTGGTTCAAGACCAATTGAAATCCCAGGCTTCAAATTTGGTGGACGCGTGTTAGACTCTACTGGCGGCTTAGCTTTAAAAGAAGTACCGAAAAACTTCGTCATTATTGGTGGCGGTGTAATCGGTGCAGAACTTGGTGGAGCTTACGCTAACCTAGGAGCCAATGTGACAATTTTAGAAGGTTCACCACAAATTTTGCCAACTTATGAAAAAGATATGGTTAAAATTGTTGAAGATGAATTTAAGAAAAAAGGGATGACTGTTATTACCAATGCAATGGCTAAAGAAGCTGTTGATAATGGTGATAGCGTGACTATCAAATACGCAGTTGATGGCAAAGAAGAAAGCATTACAGCGGATTATGTAATGGTGACAGTTGGTCGTCGTCCGAACACAGACGAGCTAGGTCTAGAACAAGCTGGTGTTGAAATCGGCGAACGTGGTTTAATTACTGTCGATAAACAAGGTCGTACAAATGTTTCTAATATTTTTGCAATTGGCGATATTGTTCCAGGTGCAGCCCTAGCTCACAAAGCAAGCTATGAAGCAAAAATTGCTGCTGAAGCAATTAGTGGCAAAAAAGTTGCAGTTGACTATAAAGCTATGCCAGCAGTTGCCTTTACAGATCCAGAACTTGCCTCTGTAGGGATGACAATTGCAGAAGCTAAAGAAGCTGGTTTGGAAGCAAAAGCTTTTAAATTCCCATTTTCTGGTAATGGTCGCGCCTTGTCATTAGGTAAAACAGAAGGCTTTATTCGACTAGTAACAACTGTAGAAGACAATGTTTTAATTGGAGCACAACTTGCGGGTGTTGGTGCAAGTGATATGGTTTCAGAATTAGCCTTAGCCATTGAATCAGGTATGAATGCTGAAGATATTGCGCTAACGATTCATCCACACCCATCATTAGGGGAAATCGTGATGGATGCTTCTGAACTTGCTTTAGGTATGCCAATTCATATTTAAAAACTTGAAATGGTTATTTTGAGCTGCGCCAAATGGTGCAGCTCTTTCTTTTGTATCCGTTAGACCTATGCTAAACTAACATTTGAGGTGAAATATATGCGAGAATATCAATATCCCTTGGATTTATCTTGGTCCACTGAAGAAATGGTGACCGTTATGAAAATGTGGGAAGCACTAGAAGCAGCCAATGAAAAAGGGATAGAAGCAACAACGTTTTTAAAATCCTATGAAAATTTCAAAAAAGTTGTCCCAAGTATTGGTGAAGAACGACGCTTAGGAAGAGAATTTGAAAATTTATCTGGTTATTCTTTATACCACACACTCAAGTTAGCAAAACAAAATCCAACTGGAAGGTTAAAGGTGAAAAACGAATATGGAAGAAATGATTAATGAAATTAAAAGCTGGATTTATGAAGCCGGTGAAGTGATTAAAAAAAGTTTTCAAGCAGATGATTTAGTAGTTGATACCAAAAGTGGTCGCACCGACTTAGTGACAAACTTAGATAAAGCTACTCAAGATTTTTTGACAGAACGCATTATGAATTTTGATCCTAATGCTAAAATTTTAGGTGAAGAAAACGGCAAAGACCAACTTGAAGACTTTAGTGGGCGCGTTTTTATAATCGATCCAATTGACGGGACGATGAATTTTGTTTTAGAACATGAAAATTTTTGTATTATGGTTGCAGTTTATGAACAAGGTGTCGGAAAATTAGGCTTTGTTTATGACGTGATGAAAGATGAGTTTTTATGGGGCGGACGCAACATCGGCGTGTATTGTAATGATCAAAAAATCAATCCACCAAAAGATATTTCCTTATCAGAAGGATTAGTAGGATTAAATCATGTGATGTATCAAAAAGATAGTTGGCATGTGCAAAAAATGGGAGAAGTTGCCTTAGGTGTGCGCATGACAGGTTGTGCCGGTTATGAATTGATTAGTTTAGCGATGGGAAGAAGAGCTGCTTATATTTCGCGACTTGCACCGTGGGATTATGCTGCCGGTGGCGTTTTGATTGAAGAATTAGGCTTGCGCATGTCAAATATCAATGGCGATCCGCTAAAATTAGCTGGACGTGAATTGTTTGTAGCAGCCACACCTAAAGCTTATGAAAATATTATGGAAATAAAAAATTAATAATCCCTTAGTAGTGGGATTTATAACAGATTTGCAAAAGTTATGACATGGAATGAATCTTTTTGAAAGTTTTCACTATATTTCAGAAAGATAATCTGTTATAATGAGCCGTCAGATTATACACAAGATTAAAGGAGCCAGATAAATTGAAATTAAGAAATGATATTCGCAATGTGGCAATTATCGCCCACGTTGACCATGGTAAAACGACACTCGTAGATGAATTATTGAAACAATCAGATACATTAGACAGCCACACTCGCTTAGAAGAGCGGGCCATGGACTCCAATGCATTGGAAAAAGAACGTGGTATCACGATTTTGGCAAAAAATACAGCTGTCGAATATCAAGGTACTAAAATTAACATCATGGATACACCAGGACACGCGGACTTCGGTGGTGAAGTAGAGCGGATTATGAAAATGGTTGATGGTGTTGTTTTAGTTGTCGATGCTTATGAAGGCACAATGCCACAAACACGCTTTGTCTTGAAAAAAGCCTTAGAACAACATTTAACTCCAATTGTAGTTGTAAATAAAATCGATAAAGATTCAGCTCGTCCTGCTGAAGTTGTGGATGAAGTTTTGGAATTATTTATTGAATTAGGTGCAGATGAAGATCAATTAGAATTCCCTGTTATTTATGCGTCTGCAGTTAATGGGACTTCTAGTTTATCAGATGATCCAAGTAAACAAGAACACACAATGGCGCCAGTCTTTGATACAATTTTAGAACACATTCCAGCACCAGTTGATAATAGCGACGAACCTTTACAATTCCAAGTTTCACTACTTGATTATAACGACTATGTCGGTCGTATTGGGATTGGCCGTGTTTTCCGTGGTAAAATTGCCGTTGGCGATCAAGTTTCTTTAATTAAATTAGATGGCACGATTAAAAACTTCCGTGTGACAAAATTATTTGGTTTCTTTGGTTTGAAACGTTTAGAGATTACAGAAGCAAAAGCTGGGGATTTAATTGCAGTTTCTGGGATGGAAGATATCTTCGTTGGGGAAACTGTTACACCTGTTGATCATCAAGATGCACTACCAATCTTACACATTGATGAACCAACTTTACAGATGACTTTCTTAGTTAATAATTCGCCATTTGCTGGTCGTGAAGGTAAATGGGTTACAGCACGTAAAATTGAAGAACGTCTAATGTCACAATTACAAACTGACGTTTCATTACGCGTTGAGTCAATTGCACCGGATGCTTGGACAGTTTCTGGCCGTGGTGAATTGCATTTGTCAATTTTAATTGAAAATATGCGTCGTGAAGGCTATGAATTACAAGTTTCACGTCCTGAAGTTATCGAACGTATCGTTGACGGCGTAAAATGTGAGCCGTTTGAACGAGTTCAAATTGATACACCAGAAGAATACATGGGTTCAGTCATTGAAGCCCTAGGACAACGGAAAGCTGAAATGCAAGATATGATCCACGTCGGCAACGGCCAAATCCGTTTAGTCTTTTTAGCACCTGCCCGTGGTTTAATTGGTTTTACTACTGAGTTTTTATCCATGACACGCGGCTATGGTATTATGAACCATACTTTTGATCAATACTTGCCAATGATTCAAGGAGTTATTGGTGGGCGTCACCATGGCGCTTTAGTTTCAATGGAAAATGGTAAAGCGACAACTTACTCTATTATGTCGGTTGAAGAACGTGGTACTGTCTTTGTTGAACCAGGTACAGAAGTTTACGAAGGAATGATCGTCGGCGAAAGCTCTCGTGATAAAGACCTTGCGGTAAACATTGTCAAAGCAAAACAAATGACTAACGTGCGTTCTGCTAACAAAGACCAAACTTCAGTTATTAAACGTCCACGTATTTTAACGTTAGAAGAATCACTAGAATTCTTAAATGATGATGAATACTGTGAAGTAACACCGGAAAGCATCCGTTTACGTAAACAAATTTTAAATAAGAGTGAACGTGAAAAAGCTGCTAAAAAGAAAAAATAATTACTTAAACCAATCTTCAATGGAAGATTGGTTTTTTTGTATGAAAAGGATCATCTGTTTTACACTAAAAACAGGTTGGCGATGGTGATGAACTGAAATTTGAAAAGCAATTTATTAAAATGCCAACGTATTGCTTGCGAGTTGTCCAAGTTCATTCAGCTTTTCTTGTGATCTAGCTGATGAACTAGCTCTCTACGGCAATAAGCCAAAATCGTGAGAAATTTGAGGAACAATTTATCAAGATTTCGTCTTATTGCTTGATAGCTGGACGAGTTCATTTAGCTTTTTTTGTGATCTAGCTGATGAACTAGCTCTCTACGGCAATAAGCCAAAATCGTGAGAAATTTGGGAAAACAATTTATCAAGATTTCGTCTTATCGCTTGATAGCTGGACGAGTTCATTCAGCTTTTCTTGTGGAAAAGTTTTACTGTTAAAAAGTTGTTTTGTCACTGTTTTTGCGTAAATAATTAGAATTAGGTATTTTTACAGTAATTATTTGTTTCACATTATTCTATGTTTCACGCAAAGAGAGATGAGAAACAAATTTACTGTTTTCTTTAAAAATGTTCGGATTAATGCGGTGGTTCGTGAAAATTTTAAGAAGGTTTTCCGGATTTTATCCCAATCAATTCGGGATTATGCTATAATAATGAAACTAAGAAAGAAAGGTTGGATTAGAGATGGATTCAGTTTCTCATGAATTTGCTTTGGAATTATTGATGCAAGATGCCGACCGCATTAAAAAATTAATTCGCAATCAAAAAAATAGTTTATGTATTTCTCAATGTAAAGCTTTTGAGGAAGTTGTTGATACACAAATGTATGGCTTGTCTCGTCAAGTAACTTTCGCGGTTCGCCTAGGTATCATTCGAAACGACGAAGGTCACCAACTGTTAAGTGATTTAGAAAGAGAATTAAATCATTTATACGCAGAGGTCTACGAAGATCAAAAGACGAACAAGGAGGCGTAAGCCTTGCCACAAAAGATAAAAAAACGTCACCTTTTAGATTATAGTATTTTAATCCCTTACTTAATTTTATGTGTATTAGGTTTGGTAATGGTATTTAGTTCAACTTCTTATCTCTTAGTTGAACAAAACCAGAATTTTATGAGTTCGGTTATTAATCAAGCGGTTTTTTGGCTGATTAGTTTAGTGGCCATTAGTTTTATTTATAAGATGAAAACAGATGTCATTCGCAATAAAGCCTTTGCTTCGATGGCGATGATTATTGTTATCGCGTTGTTATTAGTTGTGTTAGTAATTGGTAAAGAGGTTAATGGGGCAAAAGGCTGGTTATCTTTTGGTCCGGTTAATATTCAGCCAGCTGAGTTTTTCAAAATTACCACTATCTGGTTTTTAGCGTTAAAATTGTCCACCCGTCAAAAAACAATTCAAGGCAGAACTTTTTTTAGCACAGTCTTTAGACCACTAGTTTATGTACTGGTAGGTTTAGGTTTAATTGCGTTACTTCCTGACTTTGGGAATGCGGCAGTTATCACTTTGATTGCTTTTTCTGTCATTATGGCTAGCGGAATTAATTATCTGTATACCTTAGTTTTAGGGGCAGCAGGTGTCATTGGATCATTTGGTGTGATTCAATTGATTAATTTGACAAAGGGAAAATTTATTCCAGCCCATGTTTATAGTCGTTTTGCAATTTATCAAAATCCATTTAAAGATGAGTTTAATTTGGGTCATCAAATGGTTAATGGCTATTATGCTATTTATAATGGTGGACTTTTTGGTCGTGGGCTAGGTAATAGTATTCAGAAAAAAGGTTTTTTGAAATTTGCCCATACCGACTATATTTTTGCAATTGTGATTGAAGAATTAGGCTTGATTATTGCGTTGTTGGTTTTAGCCTTATTATTTTACATGATTGCGCGTATTTTTCTAGTAGGAATTCGTTCAACCGATCCGTTTAATTCTATGATGTGTATTGGGATTGGTTCTCTTTTTTTAATTCAAGTTTTCGTTAACTTAGGTGGGATTACTGGAGTTATTCCTTTAACGGGGATTACATTTCCTTTCTTAAGCCAGGGCGGTTCGTCACTTTTGATGTTATCTATATGTGTTGGTTTTGCCTTGAATATTAGTGCGGATGAAAAGAAAAAACAATATGGTATTTTACCTGCTAAACAAGTTAAACAAAGAAAAAATGTACCAGCTAAAAAATGAGTTAAGCTAGCTTTTAGCTAACAATAGATTAATTCTCAAGGAGTGGTTTGATGAAAAAAATTCTCGTTGCTAACCGTGGTGAAATCGCCATCCGTGTTTTCCGTGCCTGTTCAGAATTACAGATAGGAACGGTGGGTATTTATGCTGCTGAAGATGAGTACTCAGTTCATCGATTTAAAGCTGATGAAGCTTATTTAGTTGGCAAGGGGAAAAAACCAATCGATGCCTACTTGGATATTGAAGATATTATCCGCATTGCAAAAGAATCTGGTGCAGAGGGAATTCACCCTGGTTATGGTTTTCTTTCTGAAAATTTGGCATTTGCAAAACGTTGTGCAGAAGAAGGATTGGTATTCATTGGGCCAAGCGTTCATCACCTTGATATTTTTGGTGATAAAATTAAAGCCAAAGAAGCTGCAATTGCAGCTGGTATTCAGTCAATTCCTGGTACAGATGGTCCAGTAGCTTCAATTGATGAAGTTTTAGCATTTGCTAACACCCATAGTTATCCGATTATGATTAAAGCCGCTTTGGGTGGTGGCGGTCGTGGTATGCGGGTAGCTCATGATGAAAAAGAAGCACGGGATGGCTACGAACGAGCGAAAAGTGAAGCAAAAGCGGCTTTTGGTAGTGATGAAGTTTATGTTGAAAAATATATCGGTAACCCTAAGCATATTGAAGTGCAAATTCTGGGAGACAGTCACGGAAATATTGTCCATCTATTTGAACGGGATTGTTCAGTGCAACGTCGTCATCAAAAGGTAGTTGAAGTCGCGCCTTGTGTTTCCTTAAGTGCAACCCAACGAATGGAAATTTGTCAAGCAGCTGTAAAACTTATGAAGCATGTTGGATATGTAAATGCTGGAACAGTCGAATTTTTAGTAGAAGAAGATAAATTCTACTTCATCGAAGTTAATCCTCGTGTTCAAGTGGAGCATACGATTACTGAAATGATTACAGATATTGATATTGTGACTTCGCAGATTTTAATTGCACAAGGAAAAGACTTGCATACAGATATTGGTATCCCGCAACAAGCAGATATTAAATACAAAGGGGCAGCAATCCAATGCCGCATTACGACAGAAGATCCGGTTAATAATTTTATGCCAGATACCGGTAAAATCGATACTTATCGTTCTCCAGGTGGCTTTGGCGTGCGTCTGGATGTTGGGAATGCTTATGCTGGTGCAGTGGTCACACCTTACTTTGATTCGTTATTAGTAAAAGTTTGTACCCACGGTAGTACTTTTGAACAAGCCATTCAAAAAATGCAACGTTGCTTACGAGAATTTCGTATCCGTGGTGTGAAAACAAACATTCCTTTTATGACAAATGTCATCAATCATCCACAATTTCAAAGTGGTGAAGCAAAAACGACATTTATCGACAATACTGCTAGTTTATTTGTCTTCCCGTCTACTCGAGATCGCGGGAATAAAACAATGAAATATATTAGTGAAATTACAATTAATGGTTTTCCGGGAATCGAAAAAAATAAGAAAAAATATTATGGTGAAGCGAGACTTCCGCATAAGTTGATTAAACCCGACCAAGAAATTGTAACGGCTAAAAATATTCTCGATCAAAATGGGGCAGAGGCAGTAGTTGCTTGGGTTAAGCAACAAAAAGAATTGCTTTTAACCGATACTACTTTCCGTGATGCTCACCAAAGTTTGTTAGCTACGCGAGTAAGAACCCACGATTTTGAAAAAATTGCCGCTAAAACGGAGCTCGCTTTACCACAATTGTTCTCGACTGAAATGTGGGGTGGGGCTACTTTTGATGTGGCTTATCGTTTCTTAAACGAAGATCCATGGGTTCGTTTGCGTACTTTGCGAAAATTAATGCCCAATACATTATTCCAAATGTTGTTCCGTGGCTCCAATGCGGTAGGATACTCTAATTATCCAGACAATGTGATTGCTGAATTTATCAAGGAATCAGCACAACAAGGAATTGATGTTTTTCGTATTTTTGATAGCTTGAACTGGTTACCACAAATGGAAAAAAGCATTCAAGCAGTGCGAGATACAGGCAAAATCGCTGAAGCTGCTATTTGTTATACGGGTGATTTAAATGATCCAAGCCGGGCTAAATATAATGTTGATTACTATAAGAATATGGCCAAAGAATTAGAACATGCCGGTGCCCACATTATTGCGATTAAAGATATGGCAGGGTTATTAAAACCCCGAGCTGCTTATCGTTTAATCAGTGAATTAAAAGATACAGTCTCATTGCCAATTCATCTGCACACCCATGATACAAGTGGCAATGGGATTATCACATATTCTGCTGCTACCCAAGCTGGTGTGGATATTGTCGATGTTGCCACTAGCGCGATGAGTTCATCTACAAGTCAGCCAAGTATGAATAGTTTGTATTTTGCTTTAGATCAAGATGAAAGACAGCCCCAGATTAATATTGATAACGCGCAACAATTAAATCATTATTGGGAAGATGTCCGCATGTTTTATAAGCCATTTGAAAATGGCCTAAATGCACCTCAAACAGAAGTATATAAACATGAAATGCCAGGTGGACAATATTCTAATTTACAACAACAAGCAAAAGCCGTTGGTTTAGAAGCGCGTTGGGATGAAATCAAAGAAATGTATCAAACAGTTAACTTGATGTTTGGTGATATTGTCAAAGTAACGCCATCTTCAAAAGTTGTTGGAGATATGGCACTATTCATGGTGCAAAATAATTTAACTGAAGCAGATGTTTATAGTCGCGGAGATGAGTATAACTTCCCTGAGTCTGTAATCACATTTTTCCAAGGAGAATTAGGACAACCGGTAGGAGGATTTCCTGCAGACTTGCAAAAGATCATTTTAAAAGGTCGTCCTGCCTTTACAGTTCGCCCTGGCTCCTTAGCAGAACCGGTTAATTTTGAAAAAATCAAAGCAGAATTAATGGAAAAAATCGGACGTGAACCAAAACACGAAGAAGTATTGAGCTATTTGATGTATCCACAAGTTTTCTTAGATTACCAAAAAGCTTATGAAAAATTTGCTGATATTACTGTTTTAGATACGCCAACTTTCTTCCAAGGCATGCGACTAGGTGAAACCATTAATGTCGAAATTGAAAAAGGTAAGATTTTAATTATTCGTCTGGATGAAATTGGTGAGCCAGACATTGAAGGAAATCGTGTCTTATTCTTTAACTTAAACGGCCAACGTCGTGAAGTGGTAGTAAAAGATACATCGATTATTAGCGCGGTTCAAACCAAACAAAAAGCAGAACCAACTAATAAAGAACAAATTGGGGCAACCATGCCCGGATCGGTGTTAGAAGTTTTGGTGAAAAAAGGGGATTCCGTTAAACGAGGGGATACATTATTAATCACCGAAGCGATGAAAATGGAAACAGCAATTGAAGCTCGTTTTGATGGTGTGGTCAAACATATTTATGTAGCAAGTGGTGAACCAATTGCCCAAGATGATCTTTTAATTGAAATTACTGAAAGCTAGAAAGTAGGGCTTGCTGTGAAACGTAGAATTATTTTTTTGTTGCTACTAGTAACTGCAATACTTGTGGTCTATTTACAACCGGTCTTCTTTGCGCGGCAAGCACCTGCCTATGATAGTCAAACAAATAAAGATATTAGTCAAACGAGCTTGAAATATAAACCAATTAAAGTTTCCGGCTATGCTGATTTAATTGGTAAAAGTTCAAGTGAATTAAGAAATCTTTTAGGCAAGCCACTGGTTAGTTATGACAGTGGCTTTGGCTATCGGGTGAATACGTATCAGACCGATAATGAAAACAGCTATATTGCGGCAAATATTCGTAATGGGAAAGTTGCAGCAGTAAAAATTGCCGGCAATGATGATAAACATACCGCTCCTTTTAAATCGGGAATGACGATGAATGATTTAACCAAAGTAACCATGTTGTATCCCAATTTTTCATTGGATTACAACGGAGAGAAAATTCAGTTTGAACTGATGGAAGAAGACATGAATTATCGACCTCTTGTGGCTTTTACTAATGATACCTTTGCGATTCTCTTTTTTAATCAAAAAAAATCTCAATTAATGGGAATTACTTATTTAGATAAACAAATGTTATTAGAATTAGCGCCTTATACTTCAATTGAAGGTCAACTACCTAAAGTGACAAAAGCACAATTAACCAATTGGGATGAAGTCAATCGTTTAAAAGAAGCTTCGGCTTTTGAATTGTTAAATGTTTTAAGAAAATTAGAAGAGCGAGATGTCTATACAACGAACTTTACTTTACAAGGACGTGCCGATGATATTAATGCCGACTTTTTGAAAGAACCAAAGCGATTTTTAAATGAAGAACGTTTTAAACAATTAGAACGAATGAATGATGTAAGCAATCCTCAACCTTTCTTAATTGTTAGTGATGAATTTGATCAAATGTTAAAAAAAATGAAAATGCCAGCGATGTCAGGTTTTTATTATCGCCCCATGATTGATACAATGTTTCAAATTTTGTCTTTTTATAGTGATCCTTATTTGCATACTCGTTTTTTAAATGAAGGACAACAAAAAGTTGGTGTTGGCATTGATGAAGACAATATGGTAATCTTGTTAGAGGATACTGAAGAAACTAAGGATAGTGAATAACGTGATTTACAACGAAGAAACATTACATCTAGTGCAGCTATGTGAAAATTTAAGTGAGACAATTTGTGAGAGTTTGACTTTCCAACAATATGAAAACGCCCGTAATGAGATGACTTTGGATGACTCTGCTTTAACAGCGAAAGCAACTTTTCAAAAGGCAAAGGAAAGTTATGAGGAGTTAAGTCGCTTTGGTGAATATGCTCCAGGAATCAAAGAACAGCGCAAAGCACTTTATCAAAAAAAGCGTCAGCTAGACTTATGCGAATCGGTCGCTAATTTTCGCCAGGCAGAAACCCAGTTACAAGAGCTACTAGATAGTATTTGCCAGCAAGTGGCCTATAGTTTTTCTGAAGATGTAAAAGTTGATTATGGAAATCCGTTTTTTGAAACAACCAAGTCTAATTGTGGAGGAAATTGTCATGCAAGTTGATACAACAATAGAATTTAAACCAAAACAAAGACGCGGATTAATCGTCTGGGTTTATAGCTTACGTCAATTAAAAAATTTGAAACGCTATGGTTTAGTGCATTACGTTTCCCGCAAACTAAAATATGTCATATTGTATCTAGATGAAACTGGATTTGAAGAAACGATGGAAAAAATTGAACATTTGCACTTTGTTCGGAATGTTGAACCTTCTTATCGACCTGATGTAGAAATGAATTTTGCAGATAAAATCGGTACAAAGGCTGCTTATCAAGTGGCAGATGATGACGGTTTTGATGTGGAAGAAATGAATACGACCATTCGTTTAGCTGAAAACGTCTAAAAGATTGCTGGCTTCTCATAAGAAGTCAGTGATCTTTTTTATATAGCAACAAATTATCTGATTTTTATAAAAAATAAAGCGGATCATGGAATGTGTTATTTCAAAACCAAAACAATCCGGTTATTTTTTTATTGAGCGAGTAGGGATACTTTTTATTTGAAAAGTTTGAAGTCAGTATAAAATTTTTTAGATTTGTCGCAGGCTTTAGACCCTCATTACTTCGCAGATATGGTAAAATATTGTGGATACAACAGATGAGGTGAAATAAAATGAGAGTCGTAGCTGGAGAATACGGTGGACGAAAGTTAAAGAGTTTACCAGGAGACAATACACGACCAACCACTGATAAAGTAAAAGGAGCTATTTTTAATATGATTGGGCCTTTTTTTGATGGTGGGGATTGTTTAGATTTATATAGCGGCAGTGGTGGGTTAGCGATTGAAGCCGTTTCAAGAGGAATGGACCATGCTTATTGTGTTGAGCGTAACTTTAAAGCAATGCAAATTATTAAAGAAAATGTTGCTATTACAAAAGAACCCGAAAAATTTACGTTGTTAAAAAAAGATGCGCAACGAGCGTTAGCCGACTTTATAACGGATAAAAAGCAATTTGATTTGGTGCTCTTAGATCCTCCTTATGCAAAACAGCAATTAATTACTGAATTAGAAGAACTAGTTAACCAGCAACTATTAGCCAATCAAGCAATAATTGTATGTGAAACAGCAAAAGAGGTTGTTTTACCTTCCGTCATTGCTACTTTAAAACAAACCAGACAACAAAACTATGGTATAACGAGTATAACAATTTATAGAAATGAGGCGTCTCATGCGTAAAATAGCATTATTTCCTGGCAGTTTTGATCCCTTTACAAATGGACATTTAGATACCATTGAACGCGGAGCGAAACTATTTGATGAAATTATCGTTGGTGTCTTTGTGAATACCAATAAAAAAAGTTTATTTAGTCCAAAAGAGCGTAAAGCATTGGTAGAGGCCTCTGTGGCTCACTTGCCAAACATTCGTGTTATCGAACAAGATAGTGAATTAACAGTGACTAGTGCTAAAAAATTAGGGGCAAACTTTTTATTACGAGGAATTCGTAGCGTCAAAGATTATGAATATGAAAAAGAAATTATGACGATGAATCATCATCTTGATAGCGATATTGAAACAGTCTTTTTATTGGCACGACCACAGTACACTCATATCAGTTCCAGCATCTTAAAAGAAGTTATCGCTTTTGGTGGCGATGTAAAAGAATATCTACCCCAGCCTGTATTTGAGGCTTTGGTGAAAAAGAGTGACCACTATGAAGCGTAAAGTACCAATTAAACGTCTTTTACTTTTATTATTCGCTTTAATTTTAATGGCTTGTGTAGCGCTACCGATTCCTTATTATATTGAAGCACCAGGATCTACCATTAAATTAGATACTTTGGTTAAAGTAAATGACCAAAAAGATAAATTTAGCGGGTCTTTTTCATTAACTTCTGTAGGAATTCGCCAGGCGACAGTTGCAACCGCGCTCTTTGCCAAAACGCAATCTTTTTCTGACTTAGTAACAAAAGAAGAATTGATGGGTTCTGCTAGTAATGATGATTATAATCGGATTCAAAATTTTTATATGGAAAGTTCGCAAAATAATGCAATCACCTCAGCACTAAATTTAGCTGAGAAACCTTTTAAAATGGATTATCTTGGTGTTTATGTTTTAGGAATTGAGCCAAATTCTGCTTTTTACGGTCAAATTAAAATTGGGGATACCGTAGTGCAGGTTGATTCAAAGGCTTTTAAAAGTAGTGACGATTTTATGAAATACGTCCAAAGTAAAAAAGTTGGTGATCAGGTAACGATTACTTATCTGCAAGATGGTAAAGAAAAAAAAGCTAGTGGTGCTCTCATTAAACTGCCAACTAATGGTAAAGCAGGTATTGGAATTACCTTAACAGACCACACTAAAGTCAACAGTCAAGAAAAAGTACAATTTGATGTCGATAATATTGGCGGACCATCAGCTGGATTAATGTTTACATTAGAGATTTATCAACAGTTAATCAAACAAGATTTACGCAATGGTCATGAAATTGCCGGTACTGGTACAATTGATAGTGAAGGTAATGTGGGCCAAATTGGTGGAATTGATAAAAAAGTAGTGAGTGCTTCTGAAAGTGGGGCGGAGGTTTTCTTTGCTCCAGCTGATTTAGAAAAAGGGGATACCAATTATCGTGATGCGAAAAAAGCCGCGAAGAAAATCAATACGAAAATGAAAATTGTTCCAGTAAAAACCGCCGAAGAAGCGGTTAAATATTTAAAAGAACATGTAGCAAAATAATTTTTAAATGGTAGCTAAAAATATATCTTCAAATTTACCAGCATTCACAAACTAAACTGAGGTAATGTTAGCTACCATACTTTAAAAAAGCAACTCTAGCAAAAAGACAAAAACTTAGGAGGAAAACAAGTGGAAATAAAACGCCAAAAACCAGTAGTGGCTGCGTATCACTATGATCAACCAAACCCAGAACAAACTATTGAAACTAAACTACAAGTAGGCTTCACCCCTTTAAACACAGAGGATCCAAACTATCCTAAAGAAAATTCAATTATTCGTTGTATTTTAGATTTTCGTTTAGTTTTTGAAGAATACATTATCTCAGGGCGGGTTAGTCAAATTAATCATGTAATTAATCGTAAAATAACTAATCAAACAGATGTTACAGAAGAAGAAGTTAGTGAGATTGTTGCACCATTGTTTGATATTGTAAAACGCTTGACTTATGAAGTTACAGAAATCGCAACTGATGAACCAGGGTTAACACTTAACTTTCAAACCGAAGCATAGGAGAAAAAGATGTTTACAGAAGATATTCAAATTATGTTATATGTGGATGATGTTAAAAAAGCGGTGGCTTTTTGGCAGGCGTTGGGTTTTGTTATTATTGAAGAACAAGAAGTTGACGGCACCAGCGTAGTAGAAATTGCGGCAAGTAAAAATGCGCAGGCTCATTTTGTTTTGTATGATCGGGAATTTATTGAAAGCAACTCACCAGAAGTTGCCACCAATTCTCCTTCTTTAATGTTTTTTAGCCAAGATATTGTGGCACTTTATCAAAAAATTGAGGAAATGGCTGTACCTTTAGGTGAGATGATTTCATTAGGTGAGCGCATGGTCTTTAATTTTGCTGATCCAGATGGTAATTATTTTGCCGTTTCAAGTATGTAAAGAAAGAGGTTGTGACAAAAGCGACCAGCTTCAAGAAATAAGACGAAATTTTCGAAAATTGTTTTTCAAATTTTGGGGAATTCGTCTTATTTCCGAAGTAGCTGCTTCTGTCACACTGTTTATTCGGAAATAGAGGTTGTGACAAGACTTTTGTCACAACCTCTATTTTTTTGTGCATTTTAAAAATGACGAGTACTGCTTTTTAGTGTTAACCATTATCTCTGGCAATAGCACCAGTGTCTTTTGCTTCTTTTAAATCTTTTTTGAATTGCTGCATAAGTTTTGTCAGCTTATTCATAACGCAATGCCTCAATTGGATCCAATCGAGCGGCTTTACGGGCAGGATAGACACCAAAGAAAATCCCAATGGCACTAGAAAATAATAGGACAAAAGCAATCGCACCTAATGAAAATTGAGCGGTAATATTTAAGGCGTTGGCGATGATTAAAGCCAATGATGCCCCTAGTAATAACCCAATCAATCCGCCGATTAAACACAAGATAACTGATTCTGTTAAAAATTGGAATAAAATATTATTGTTTGTTGCCCCCAGCGCTTTTCTGGTACCAATTTCTCTAGTTCTTTCCGTTACAGAGACTAACATAATATTCATTACCCCAATACCACCTACTAATAATGCAATTGCAGCAACAGCAGCAATAAAGTTAATGAATAAACCTAAAACATTATTGACTTCATCTAAAGCTTGTAAAAAATTGGTGGCCGTATAAATTTTATCGCCTACAGTGTCATGACGTACCGATAAGATATTAACAATTTGTTTTGAGATGGTATCAATATCATCTTTTGATTTTGCGATAACGGTCAAGTCGCTCATTTTTGTCGCATCTGGTTGCAAAGTAACCGCCGTAGTGAGGGGCATTGCTAAGTAGCCTGGCATTTTCTCACTATCAAATGAACCCATCATGTTTTCCATTGTGCCTTTTGTCACGCCAATAATGCGCAGAGTAATTTGGCCAGTTTGGTTTTTAACCGAAATTTTTTCACCGACCACATTTTCTCGTCCATTGAAAAAATAGCGGGCAGTATCGGCACTGATGATCGTTACCTTAGCATTTTCTTCGTATTCCGTTTGATTAAAGTAGCGACCATAAAGTAGTGTTTTATCCATCATTTGATTGGTATATTGTAAATCTGGCATCCCGGCAATTGCCATCCCAAATTTACTTTTATCATTTGCAGTCAAGCTTCCTTGAATGTTTGTAACCGGTGAGATGTGGTCAATATTTGGAATGCTACGTTTTAATGCTAACACATCTTGAGAGGTAATCTTTTGACTTTCAGTAGCGTCTTGGCTAGTGGAAACTGAGATAGTAGAAGCACCAAGGTCACTGAAAGTGCCGTTGATTTCTTTGGTGGCACCATTTCCGACTGCCAAAATTGCAATAACAGCACTAATTCCAATGATGATTCCTAGCATAGTCAAAAATGACCGCATTTTGTTGGCTAAGATACTATCTAATGCCATTTTAAAGCTTTCGCTTATCCCCATTTTTGACCCTCCCTATAATTTTTTTCGTTCTGAAACTGGATTGTCGGCGATAATTTCACCGTCTTTAAAGGACACAATCCGTTTGGTATATTGCGCAACATCCGGTTCATGGGTAACCATGACAACCGTCGTGCCGTTATCATTTAAGTCTTGAAAAATCTTCATGATTTCAAGTGTCGTTTTGGAATCAAGGTTACCAGTCGGCTCATCGGCCATTAAAACAACAGGATCATTCACAATCGCCCGCGCAATTGCTACCCGTTGTTTTTGTCCACCTGAAATAGCATTGGGACGATGGTGAACGCGATCGGCTAACCCAACTTGTTCCAGCGCTTTTAATGCTCTATCTTTGCGTTCTGATTTTGAGATACCGGCATAGACTAAAGGGAGCGCAACGTTTTCTAATAACGTCATACGGGGCATTAAATTAAATGACTGAAAGACAAAGCCAATTTCTTGGTTGCGGACTTTCGCACTTTGTACATCTGTTAAATGGGTAACGTTTTGGCCATTTAACAGATAAGTACCATCATCAAAGCGATCCAATAAGCCTAAAATATTCATCATGGTCGACTTACCAGAACCACTTGGCCCCATAATAGAAGTGAATTCTCCTTCTGCGATATGAAGGTTGACATGTTTTAAAGCCATTAATTCTTCACCGCCAGTACGGTAAATTTTCACGACATTTTTCAAATCAATCATTTTATCACCTACTCTTTAGTGACGGCGCTACCGTCTTTAAGGTTAGAAGCAGGGGATAAGACAACACTAGCACCATTTGTAAGCCCGTCTTTAATCACAATAAATTGATCAGATTGAATACCTGTTTGAACTTTTATCAGGTGAACTTTGTTATCTTTTACTTCGTAGACGATTGGTTCGTTTTTGTCATTATATGTTAGTGCTTCGATTGGAATCGCTAGGGCATCTTTTTCTGTTGCAATGGTGATAGTTACATCGGCTGAAAAACCTGCGTATAATTCTTTTGGTTTATCATCAAAAGTTACGACTGCGCCTAATGTAGCACCGCCAGTCGCTGTTTGAGAGGCTGTAGCAGTAGGATCTTTTTCTGTCACTTTGCCATTATAGTCGTGGCCTCCAGATGAAATGACAGCTTTTTGATCTACATTTACTTGTCGTGCTTCTGAATTAGATAAGGCTAATTGCACTTTTAAATTGGCTAAATCAGCAATAACAATTGCAGCTTTTCCTTGTTGTGCGCTAGTATCTGATTGGCCACTTTTAATATTTACTTCTGTGACAGTACCGGCCATGCTAGCAGATAAAGTTAAACCACTATCGTAAGTAGCTAAAACTTGATCTTTTTTGACTTCATCGCCAACTTTAACATTAAGTTCTGTGACATTCCCTGTGCCAATCAGGTTTTCAGTTTGATTGGGAATTAAAGTCCCCGTTGTGCTTAATGTCTCTGTGACATCCATTTTTTTGGCAGTAGCACTTCGAATGGCAATCGTTTCGTTTTTACTACTTCCGCCATTAAATAAAGCAAAGCCAACTGCTCCAATAATGACGATACCTGCTAATAGCATACCAATTGTTTTTTTCTGCATGTATTTCACTCTTTTCCCCATAGTTTATGACAAGGTGTCGTTTCCATTCTAAAGGTTTTTCTAACTGGTGTCCAAATATAGTTATTGAAAGTTTTGTGAAGTTTTTTGGTATAATTTAGGTGAGGTGAGGAAGATGAAAAAACATGTATATGCTATTGGCGATATTCACGGTGAGTACCAGTTGTTTAAAAAACTTTTAGCATATTTTGATTCAACCCAACATCAGCTTGTCTTGCTGGGGGATTTAAATGATCGCGGAAAACGCAGTAAAGAATGTTTATTATTAGGGCAAAATTTGGTGGATCAATTTGGCGCGATTTATTTACGAGGCAATCACGAAGAATACCTTTTGCAATTTTTAACCAAACCAGAAGATTGGTTTCCTTCTTATTTACACAATGGCGGCAAAGAAACGATTGAAAGTCTTTTGCATCCAGGGGCGTGTGAGGAGTATTCTCCCACTGAAATTGCGTTAATGATTCGTAGTCGTTATCGCGATTTGCTTGATTTTTTAACAAAGCGCCCCTTATATTACGAATGGAATGATTACATCTTTGTCCATGCTGGTGTAGATTTAACTAAAAAAGATTGGCATGATACTGCTTTAGCTGATTTTATTTGGATCAGAGAACCCTTTCATCAAGGTAAAAATAAGACTGGAAAAAAGATTGTTTTTGGTCACACGATTACGCCGTTACTCCATGGCGATATGAAGACGACAGACTTATGGTTATCAGATAATAAAATTGGGATTGATGGCGGTGGTGTCTTTGGTGGTTCAATTCACGGTGTGGTTTTTAATCAAAAGGGAATTGTCCAAGATATTGAATACCAAAATTTAACGGGGCCATGGCAACCAGATTTTTAAGTGTTTAATAAAAAGAAGTGTTAAAAGGAGGTGACGTTTTATCGTCACCTCTTTTTTTGCATAATCAAGGAGCTATTCTGTGTTAAAATAGATGGGTCAAAAGAAAGGTGAGATGACATGACAGCAGTTAATCAAGAATTAGTAACGCTATTAAAAGTAGAACTGACTAATTATACGCAAAAACAATTGCAACAAGTTTTAAACTTGTTATTAGATGGAAATACAGTACCTTTTATTGCTCGCTACCGAAAAGAAGCGACTGGCAATTTAGATGAGGTACAGATTCGTGAAATTGAAGAACGCTACCAATACTTAGAAAATTTAGAAAAACGCAAAAGCGAAGTATTGCGTTTAATTGAAGAACAAGAAAAATTAACGCCTGAGCTGGCTGCAAGTATTAAAGCTGCTAGTAAAATGCAGCAAGTAGAGGATTTATATCGTCCTTATAAGCAAAAACGTCGCACCAAAGCCACTATTGCTAAAGAACAAGGTTTAGAACCGTTAGCGAAATGGTTGTTGACTTTTTCTACGGAATCAGTCCTTCAAAAAGCGGAAACTTTTGTCACGTCAGAAGTTTCCGATGCAACTGTCGCTTTATCCGGTGCCCATGAAATTTTAGCAGAAACATTTGCGGATTCGGCTAAATTTAGAACTTGGATTCGCCAAAAAACTTTCGATCAAGGACTTTACACAAGTACCGGTAAAAAAGTCGAACAAGATGAAAAAGGAGTATACGAAATGTATTACGCCTTTGAAGAACCTGTAAAAAAAATGGTGTCGCATCGTATTTTGGCAACCAATCGGGGTGAAAAAGAAGACATCTTAAAAGTTTCGATTTTAGCGCCAGAAGCTGAAATCTTCAGTTATTTGAACCGTCAAATTATTAAAGGCCAAGGAGAAGCAGTAGATTATGTCACTGCAGCCTATGAAGACGCTTATAAACGCTTTATCGCACCAGCAATTGAACGTGAAATTCGCAATGAATTAACCGAAAAAGCTGACGAACAGGCAATTGCAGTTTTTGGCGAAAACTTACGGAATTTATTATTACAACCACCATTGAAAGGAAAAGTGGTCTTAGGATTTGACCCTGCTTATCGAACGGGTTGTAAATTGGCAGTCTTAGATGAAACTGGTAAAGTTTTAGACATTGCTGTGATTTATCCGCATAAACCTGCGCCCCAAAACAAACGCCAATCTGCCGGGCCACTTTTTAAAGACTTAATTACAAAATATGGCGTTCAAATGATTGCAATTGGGAATGGGACAGCAAGTCGAGAATCAGAACAATTCGTAGCCGAACAAATTCGTGATTTAAAACAAGAAGTCTATTATGTGATAGTAAATGAAGCGGGGGCTTCCGTGTATTCTGCCAGTGCGATTGCCAGAAGTGAGTTTCCGGATTTACAAGTAGAGGAACGAAGCGCGATTAGTATTGGCCGTCGTCTGCAAGACCCATTAGCAGAATTAGTCAAAATTGATCCAAAAGCGGTAGGAGTAGGTCAATATCAACATGACGTTTCGCAAAAACGTCTAGCTGAGCAATTGGACTTTGTCGTTGAAACCGTGACAAACCAAGTCGGAGTGGACGTTAATACTGCTAGTCCGCAGCTTTTACAACATATTGCCGGTTTAAATAAAACCACTGCACAAAATATTTTTAACTACCGGGAAGAAAACGGCGCTTTTATTAAACGAAATCAATTAAAAAAAGTTCCTCGTCTCGGGCCTAAAGCTTATGAACAGGCAATTGGCTTTTTACGTATTCCTGGTGGCAGTGACATTTTAGACAATACTAGCATTCACCCAGAAAGCTATAGCTTAGCTAAAGAAATTTTAAACCGGGCACAGGTTCAATTAACCAACTTAGGTACCAAAGAGGCAAAAGAGCGTCTTATAAGTTTAAACGCTGAAAAAATCGCAGACGATTTAGCTGCTGGAACGGAGACTGTTAAAGATATTTTACAAGCTTTAGTTCAACCTGGCCGTGATATGCGGGATGAAATGCCAGCTCCGCTATTACGAAAAGACGTTTTAACTATGAGTGATTTAAAACCAGGGATGGAGTTAAAAGGAACGGTACGTAATGTGATTGATTTTGGTGCCTTTGTTGATATTGGGGTCAAACAAGATGGATTAGTTCATATTTCAAAATTAAGTCACCGTTTTGTAAAACAAACAAAAGATGTGGTAGCAGTTGGCGATGTGGTCACGGTTTGGGTTGAACAAGTGGACGAACAAAAAGGACGTATCAGCTTAACTATGTTAAATCCTACCGGTGAGTGAAATGACAGAGGCACAGTTGCAAACATTAGTAGAAGAAATATCATTACAATTTTTTAAGCGTCCTTTTAGGCATCGTGCTGTTTTTAATAAACGCTTAAAAACGACTGGTGGCAGGTATCATCTGTCTGATCATCACCTTGACTTTAATCCAACACTGTTTGCCGCAATTTCTCCAAGTGAACAAGTCGGGATCATTAAGCATGAATTATGTCATTACCACTTACATCTATTAAAAAAAGGTTATCGTCACCAAGATCGTGATTTTAAAACGTTACTTGCTGCAGTGGGAGGAAGTCGCTATGCACCGCGTTTACCGCAAGAAAAAAGTAGTAAAGTTAAAAGGCAAGTAACCTATCGCTGTTGTGGTTGCGGTCAACTATTTATCCGCCAACGAAAAATTAATACAGAACGTTTTGTTTGTGGCAAGTGCGGTGACAAGCTGCAATTTTTAAAAATTGTTAGCTAATTTTTGGAAAAAAGTTGTCAAAAAGAGTCGTCAAGCGCTTTTTGAATAAAACTCATTGAATTTTTAGCGTTTTTGTTAGATAATGAAGCTCGTGCAAATTATTAGCTCGTTTTTTAGAAGATAAAGTTGCATTTTATCTGAAAAAAATGATGAATTAGTTTAAAAAAGCAAGCAAAAACAAAAGAGTTTTTACACGACTGATAGAATGGAAGAAAAGAGGCTAAAGTAGGATGAATGACAAAGATAAGCTTTATCATTTTGTTGGAATCAAAGGTTCTGGCATGAGTTCACTAGCATTAGTATTACATGAAAAAGGCTATAACGTACAAGGTTCTGACGTAGAAAAATATTTCTTCACTCAACGCGATTTGGAAAAAGCGGGAATTACAATTTTACCATTTAGCGCCGATAATATTAAACCGGACATGATTGTGATTGCAGGTAATGCATTTCCTGATACCCACGAAGAAATTGTTCGTGCCAAAGAATTGGGCTGTGAAGTAATTCGTTATCACGATTTTATTGGTCGTTTTATTAACGATTATACAAGTATCGCTGTGACTGGTTCTCACGGTAAAACGAGTACCACTGGTTTATTAGCTCACGTCTTTAGTGGTGTTTCACCAACGAGTTATTTGATTGGTGATGGTACTGGCCATGGTGTACCTGAGGCAGATTTTTTCGCTTTTGAAGCCTGTGAATATCGCCGCCACTTTTTAGCGTATGCACCAGATTATGCAATTATGACCAATATTGATTTTGATCATCCTGATTACTATAAGAGTATTGAAGATGTTTTCACTGCGTTTCAATCAATGGCGCATCAAGTGAAAAAAGGTATTTTTGCTTATGGGGATGACGTTTATTTACGTAAGTTAGAATCAGAAGCGCCAATTTACTACTATGGCTTAAATGATGACGATGACATTCAAGCTAAAAACATTAAACGGACAACAAAAGGTTCTGAGTTTGATGTTTTAGTCAAAGGTAAAGAAATTGGTCACTTTAGTTTACCGGCTTTTGGTAAACATAATATTTTAAATGCTTTAGGTGTCATTGGTATTGCCTACCTAGAAAAGATGGACATGCATGAAGTTGCTGAAGAAATGCAAACATTTGCCGGTGTGAAACGCCGTTTTAGCGAGAAAAAAGTAGCAGATATGACAATTGTCGATGACTATGCCCATCATCCAGCTGAAATTAAAGCAACCATTGATGCAGCCCGGCAAAAATATCCCGATAAAGAAATCATTGCTGTTTTCCAACCACATACATTTACCCGCACAATCGCCTTAATGGATGATTTTGCCCAAGCTCTTGATTTAGCGGATAAAGTATTTTTATGTGATATTTTTGGCTCTGCCCGCGAAGCAAAAGGTGACGTTAAGATTGAAGACTTAGGCGCTAAAATTAAAAAAGGTGGTCAAGTTATTAAAGAAGACAACGTTTCTCCTTTGCTTGATTTTGAAAATGCCGTGATGATTTTCATGGGCGCAGGGGATGTTCAAAAATTCGAAGCAGCTTATGAAAAACTTTTGAGCAATACTACGCGTAACCGTTCTTAATAAAAAAACTGGTGCACATTGTTGCGCCAGTTTTTTTATTATGATTTTTCTTTTATTAATAAAGTGTTAGCTCTAGATTGAAAACTTGCACTTTTAAAGGGTTCTGATACAATAATAATGATAAAATCGACAAAATGAGATTAAAACATGGAGGAATCAAGTTTGCAGATCAATCGTGTTAAAAAAATAGGTAAAACCATCGAAGAAATTGAGGAAGGCGATTCGTTATCTTTAACAGAATCAATTGAAGATAATCAGCTACTATTATATCTCGGGTTAACCAATGATGCCAATCCGCTTTATATTCAGCATGACTATGCCCAACAAACAGCTTACCTGCGTCCAATTGTCCCTTCTGTGATGTTAATGGGGATTATTACTAGTGCAATTTCAAAACACTTGCCTGGTCCTGGCTCACATGTGGTGAATTTTTCGGTGAATTTTATCGAACCTGTCTATCATTATGAAACACTGACATTTGCTTTTGAAGTGATTAAAGTGGATAAAATGAAAGATGTGGTGACGATTTCTGTGGAAGCTACTAACGCAGAAGAAGACCGTGTGTTAGATGCGGTCGTGATGGTACAACCTCCAATAATTGAAACAGAAAGTGTAGGGGATATCCATGAATAATTATCAAACACCTGTGGTTGAAAAAGATACATTAAATCGCTTTTACGCAAAAGTTTATGCTTTCTTTGCAGTTGGCTTAGGTATTAGTGGTCTAGTTTCTTATCTTTGTGCTACTGCATTTTTACCCCAAACAATTAGTTTTATTAATGGCTTTCCATTAGGTTTTTTAGGCTTATGGATTGTGCAACTAATTTTGGTTTTTGTTTTAGCCGCTAAAGCAAGAAAAAATCCGGCGATGACGATTGCAGGCTTTCTAGTATACTCGTTATTAAACGGCCTGACTTTAACTGCTACACTTTTGTATTATGATATTAGTACGATTTACGTGGCTTTTGGTGCAGCTACTGCGACATTTGCAGCGACAGCACTTTTTGGAGTCTTTACTAAAAAAGACCTATCAATAGTTGGGCGGATCGGTTTTATTGCTTTAATTGGGATTATTATTACCATGCTTTTGAATGGCTTAATCCTACACAGTGGCCCAATGGAATATTTGTTATCAATCGTAACTGTTTTTGTCTTTGCGGGTTTAACAGCCTATGATCACCAAATGATTAAAAAGTACTATGAACAAAGTCGTGGCACTGAAAATACAGGAATTGCGGTATTTGTTGCATTACAACTTTACTTAGACTTTATCAACTTGTTGTTAGCTTTCCTACGAATTTTTGGTCGGGATTAATTTTTTTACAAAATAAATTGTAGAATCTATAGCTGTGGCTATGGATTCTCTTTTTTTGTTAGCGCTCATAAAAAAATGCTGTGTAATAAGGGGTTAAAAATCAAATTGCCCATCAAAACAACGCTATTTTATTTTTTGCTTAATTAAGCTCTATAATCACACTACTTTGGTTTTTTATTAATTGATTTAAAAACAAGTAGTCAATAATCATCGCTAGTTTCTTTGAACTTTGTTAGAATAAAGAGGAACTTTTGTGGGGATGCAATAAAATATTGCAAGAAAACAACGAGATAAGGAGAATTTCCATGACGAAGAAAAAACTTTTATTAGTGGACGGCAATAGTGTGGCGTACCGCGCTTTTTTTGCTTTACACAATTCGCTGGAGCGCTTTAAAAACAAGAGTGGTTTGCATACCAACGCAATTTATGCTTTTAATACAATGTTTGAAAATGTAATGATAAAGGAAAAACCTACCCATGTCTTAGTTGCTTTTGATGCAGGGAAGACGACATTTCGGACTGAAATGTATCAAGATTATAAAGCAGGACGGGCTAAAACGCCGGGGGAATTTCGCGAGCAACTACCCTATATTCGTGAATTAATTACGGCTTTAGGTGTAAAACATTATGAGTTAGAAAATTATGAAGCTGACGATATTATTGGAACGTTAGCAACTCAAGTGGACAAAAATGAATTTGAAGTTGTCGTTTTATCAGGAGATCGCGATTTAACCCAGTTAGCTAGTGATGATATTACTGTCGATATTACAGTCAAAGGTGTTAGTGAAATTGAAGCATATACGCCTGCGCACATCGCCGAAAAATACGATGGCCTAACACCAAATCAAATTATTGATATGAAAGGTCTAGCAGGTGATGCATCTGACAACATCCCAGGCGTTACAAAAGTTGGCGAAAAAACTGCTATCAAGTTATTAAAAGAATATGGTTCAGTTGAAGGCATATATGAAAATATCGATCAGTTGAAAAAAAGCAAAATGAAAGAAAATTTGATTAATGATCGCCAACAAGCTTTCCTATCAAAAAAATTGGCTACAATCAACACCCAAGCTCCTGTCACAATTCAAATAGATGATTTAGTCTATGAGGGCAAAGATTTAGACAAACTCGTACCATTTTATAAAGAAATGGACTTCAAACAATTTTTAAGTAAATTAAATATCGCTGAAGAGCCAGCCGACCTTGCCGAAATTATGTTTGAAGTAGTCGATGAATTTACCCCTGAAATGTTCCAAGCTGATATGGCTTTATATCCTGAAATGTTATCTGATAATTATCATATTGCTGATATTGTTGGCGTTGCGTGGGGGAATGAGCAGAAAATTTATGTAACTAATAATTTAGCTTTATTTGAAAACCAAGCTTTTTGTGATTGGTTAACGAGCCAAAACAATAAAAAAGTTTACGATGCCAAACGGACGTATGTCGCTTTAAAACGTTATGCTAAAAGACCTGAAGGCATTAGCTTTGATGTTTTATTAGCAGCTTATTTACTTGATACTAATGACAGTAACAACGACATCGCTGGCGTGGCAGAGCACTATGGCTTTACCGATATTCAAACAGATGAAGCTGTTTATGGCAAAGGCGTGAAAAAAGGTCTGCCAGAAGATATGGAAGAGTTTTATGCCCACTTGGCCCGTAAAGTTAAAGCGATTTTATTCTTAAGTAATAAATTAGACGAGGATTTAAAAGAAAAAGATCAAAGTGATTTGTTTTACCAAATGGAACTTCCCTTATCACAAATTTTGGCAGAAATGGAAATCGCCGGTATCACAGTCGATAGTAAACGATTGTTAGATATGAAAGGGGAGTTTGCGGCTCGTCTGCATGAAATTGAAGAAAAAATTTACGCTGAAGCAGGGGAAGAGTTCAACTTAAATTCACCAAAACAATTAGGTGTGATTCTTTTTGAAAAAATGGGACTACCTGTGATTAAAAAGACCAAAACTGGTTATTCCACTGCAGTCGATGTGTTAGAACAGTTACAAGATCAAGCACCAATTGTGGCAGACATATTAACTTATCGTCAAATTGCGAAAATTCAATCGACTTATGTGGAAGGCCTATTAAAAGTAATTCAACCCGATCACAAAATTCATACACGTTACGTGCAAACATTAACACAAACTGGACGCTTAAGTTCAGTGGATCCTAATTTACAAAATATTCCAATTCGTTTAGAAGAAGGAAGAAAAATTCGGCAAGCTTTTATTCCACGAGCAAAAGACTGGGTTATTTATTCTTCTGACTATTCACAAATTGAATTGCGGGTATTGGCTCATATTTCAGATGACGAACATTTAAAGGCAGCTTTCCTAGAAGGGCAAGATATTCATGCCAGTACAGCGATGCGGGTTTTTGGTATCCAAAAACCAGAAGATGTCACCCCAAATATGCGCCGGCAAGCAAAAGCCGTGAACTTTGGGATTGTTTACGGTATCTCCGATTACGGTCTATCCCAAAACTTAGGAATCTCTAGAAAAGAAGCCCAACAATATATAGATACTTACTTTGAAAAGTATCCAGGTGTTAAACAATATATGGAAAAAATTGTTAGAGATGCTAAAGATAAAGGGTATGTTGAAACCTTATATCACCGCCGTCGTTATTTACCTGACATTAATGCGCGTAACTTTAACGTGCGTTCTTTTGCTGAAAGAACGGCGATTAATACACCAATTCAAGGAAGTGCCGCTGATATTTTGAAGATTGCCATGATTGAGCTGGCAAAACGCTTAAAAGAAGAACAACTAGAAGCAGTTATGCTATTACAAGTGCATGATGAGTTGGTCTTTGAAGTACCAGAAACTGAGCTTGAGAAATTAGACAAATTAGTTAAAGAAGTCATGGAACATGCCGTGAGTTTAAATGTACCACTTGTCACTGATAGTAGTTGGGGCAAGACGTGGTATGATGCCAAATAAGAAGGTGGAAAAATGCCAGAATTACCAGAGGTGGAAACTGTCCGTCAGGGGCTGTTACAGCTTGTTTTAAAAAAAGAAATTGCAAGTGTTGATGTCTTTTGGCCTAAGATTATTGCACTACCTGAAGTCGAAACTTTCAAACGCGAATTAGTTGGCCAAAAAATTGAAACAATTAATAGACGGGGAAAATATTTAATTTTTGAACTTTCTAATTATGAACTTATCTCCCATTTACGTATGGAAGGAAAATACGAATTTTTTTCAGCTGAAAAAAATGCTGAGGTAACAAAGCACACGCATGTCATTTTTCATTTTAATGATGGCAGTCAATTGCAATATCGTGATGTACGTAAATTTGGCCGCATGGAGCTGGTTTTAAAAGGTGAAGCACAAAACTTTAAAAGTATTGCCCAATTAGGACCAGAACCAACGCCGGAAACTTTTAAATTAGCCGCCTTTAAAGAAAACCTCGCTAAAACGAAGCGAGAAATTAAACCAGCCTTACTCGATCAAAAAATGGTGACAGGTTTAGGAAATATTTATGTAGATGAAGCTTTGTGGCAGGCTAAAATTCATCCTATGCAGCCTTGTGATACATTAACAGATTTAGAAATCAAACAGTTACGCTTAGCTATCATAGATGTTTTACAAAGAGCTGTAGCTGCTGGCGGAACGACTGTGCGCACTTACTTAAATGCCTTAGGAGAAGCGGGTAAATTTCAATTGTCGCTAAATGTTTATGGCAAAACCGGTCAACCATGTCCCCGTTGTCAAACACCAATTGAAAAAATTAAAGTGGCACAACGCGGTACGCACTTATGTCCCCACTGCCAAAAATTAATCATGAGGTGAATAGCATGGGATTTATCTTAGGAATTACCGGTGGTATTGCTAGTGGTAAAAGTACCGTTGTCAATGTTTTTAAAGAAAAGGGCTTTCCAATTGTGGACGGTGATATTGTCGCGCGACAAATTGTAGAGCCTGGAAAACCAGCCCTAGCAGCGATTAAAGCAGCTTTTGGTTTAGAAGTGATATTACCAACAGGTGAACTAAATCGCAAAAAATTAGGGGAAATTGTCTTTCAAGACAGCGATAAACGCCAGCAACTAGACCGTATACTAAATCCGTATTTGCGTCAACAGATAAAAGCGGAGATGGCTTTTTGGAAAAATAAAAGTCCGTTAGTTATTGCTGATATTCCGTTAATGTATGAAGGTCATTATGATCATTATATGGATGAGGTGGCAGTAGTTTATGTTGACTTTTTGCAACAAAAAAAACGACTGATGGCGCGGGATAATATTGATGAAAAAACCGCAGAAGCAAAAATTAATAGCCAAATGCCCTTAGCTAAAAAAAGAGCGTTAGCCGATACTGTTTTTGATAATAACGGCAGTAAAGAAGAAACGGTGCAACAAGTATTAAATTGGTTGGAAAATCATTTTGAAAAGTAACCATAATTTGCTCTATTCTTTTTAATAATAAGTAAGGTGTGAGGTGTGACAAAAGTCTTGTCGCACCTCATTTTTATTAGTGTGAATAGTCTTTTGAAGGTAACTTTTACTTCAATAAGTAGAAATTTCCCATCAGTTTTTTTGCGAACTACTTTTGCTAGATGCAAATGATAGCCTCGGCTTTATTTCCTTTTTTAGTTGAACCCTTTAAAACTACAAAGGGACTGTGTTATTGACAATAAAATAAATAGCCAAAACTATTTTCTAAAAAGTTTATCAGTTTTTAAAATAATCTATTAAAAGCAGATAAATCCAGTCTTTTCTTAGGTACAAGACAATACAACACAAATTTTTTCTGTTATAATATAAGCAAAATTCCTAGAAATTAAATGAGGTGAGAAGATGCGTTGTCCAAAATGTCACCATAATAGTTCACGGGTGGTCGATAGCCGTCAAACCGATGATGGCCGTACAATCAGAAGAAGAAGAGAATGTGAGAATTGCGGTTTTCGTTTTACTACTTTTGAAAAAATTGAAGCAGCTCCTTTATTAGTGATCAAAAAAAACGGTGAACGAGAAGAATTTAACCGCGAGAAAATTTTACGTGGGCTGATTCGTTCAGCTGAAAAGCGACCGGTTGCAATGGAGCAGATGGAACAAATTGTTGATCATGTAGAAAATCGGGTGCGCTCATTAGGTGAAAATGAAGTATCGACGACTTTAATCGGCGAATATGTCATGGAAGATTTGGTGGATGTTGATGAAATCGCCTATATTCGTTTTGCCAGCGTCTACCGCCAATTTAAAGATATGTCAGTTTTCTTGAAAGAATTACAAGATATCGTGGCAAAAGCTAACGGAAAAGATGAAACACAATAAAATTGGAGGCTGCATTTTTTGGAATATGCTTATGAAGCCAACTTACAACCAAAAACTGTTTATGAAGTAAAAAAAAGTGTCCCCCTCACTAGTGAAGGACAAAAGGCTTTAGTCAATTTGTACCAACCAATTATTGGCGCAGATGCTTTGGCTTTGTATTTTTGTTTATTACAAGACTTTGAAGATACACAAGAAAAATATACTCACCTGGAATTGCTTAATGCATTAGACATGGGAATTGGCACCATGAAAATTGCTAAAAAGCGTTTAGAAGGAATTGGTTTGTTAAAAACGTATTATAAAGAACAACCAGAAGTGAGATTTTTATATGTTTTAACAGAACCACTGGCTCCAAAAGAATTTTTAAAAGATGAACTGATGTCTTTTTTATTAGTCGTAAAAGTTGGTCAAAGTAAGTTTCGCCAGTTAAATAGACGTTTTAACTCTCTTGTGATTAATACGGATGGCTACCAGGAGGTCACGGCAAAGTTTGGTTCTGTTTATAATTTTTCTCAAAGCGAATATCAAGCCAATCAAAGCCTAGTAGAAAAAGCAACAAGTGCTTTAGCAAACGAGCAGACCAGTCAATTACCTTTAGACGATAAACAGCTAAACTGGCCACTATTACGAGATTTAGCCACCAAAAAATTTATTAATCCTGCCCAATTGACCGATACTTTGAAAAAGAGTTTACTTTTATACCATGAGTTGTTTGGCTATGATGAATTGCAATTAACTAATTTGATGGCTGAAGCGGTTGCTCTGACAGATGGTGTAATCGATCAGCGAAAATTAAAAAATATCGTTTATAAACAAAGCCAGCATCTGTTACCTGATAAAAAACAAACCAACCAAAATTATCAAAGTGATGAGCAGATAAGAAGAAAAAATACCTTGCTGGCCCAAGGTTTTACGCAAGCTGATTGGCAGACCATTCTTGATAGCGAACGCTTGGCACCGATGGAGTATTTAACAGCGCTAAAAGCGGCTAAAGGTGGTTATGTAACCAAAAATGAAGAATGGTTATTAACTGACTTAGTAAGTAAATCACCGTTACCGCCTGCTGTAATTAATATCTTGTTAAATTACTTATTGGTAGTGCAAAATAAAGCGCAATTACCCCAAGCGTTAACCAATCAGATCGCTAACGACTGGTCGCAAAATAAATTCAAGACACCAGAAGAAGCGATTTTGTATGTCAGAACAACTGTCAAAGAAAAACAAGTTGCTAAAGAACAACGGAAAAAAGCAAGTGGACGGCCTCAAAATATTGTGAAAAAAGAAGATTTACCCGACTGGTCAAAAAATCAGGCTAGCAGTGATCCTAACCGTAAAGCTGAAATTGATAAAATGATGCAAGAGTACTTTAATGATGAAGAAGGTGAGAAATAGTGGAAGATGTTGGTAAAGGTGTTAATGAACTGTTTGAACGCCGTAATTTTCAACAAAAATATGATGCCATGATGCAAGCCGTCTTAGCTGATTTAGATGTCAAACAATTTTTGGCTGAAAATAAAGAAAAACTAACTACAGAAGAAGTGAAAAAGAGCTATCCGAAGCTGTATGAATTTGTCCAAGAAAAACGTAAATTCGAATTAAACGATCCCACCATGATGGCCCCAGGCTATGAGCCTCGCTTAGTTTTGAATTTTCATTACGTGGATGTCGCTTATGTACCGACAGAAGACTTATTAGCACGACGCAAACAAGAAGAAATTAAAAATCGCGTGAGTACTATTGATATTCCTAAAGATATTCGCAATGCGAACATGAAAAATTTCGACAAAACAGATGAACGGGAAGAAGCTTTATTTGAGGCGATGAAGTTTATTAAAAATTACGCTCAAAATCCAAAAGTGTTTCATAAAGGCTTGTATTTAGCTGGTGATTTTGGGGTTGGTAAGACTTATTTATTAGGGGCGATGGCCAACGAATTAGCCAAACGAGGCTATACTTCTATGATGGTGCATATGCCTACTTTTACTTCAATGATGAAAAGTTCAGTGGCAGATAACACAGTCGCAGAGAAATTGGAACAAGTAAAAAAACCGAAAATCTTAATCTTAGATGATGTCGGCGCAGATGCACTGACAGCTTGGACCCGCGATGAAATTTTTGGAGTTATTTTGCAGTATCGCATGCAAGAACAGTTGCCCACATTTTTCACCTCTAATTTTACAATGGATGGGTTAGAAAATCATTTGCGGCTGACAAAGACTGCGGATGAACCCTTAAAAGCCAAACGGATTATGGAGCGTATTCGCTATTTAGCAAAAGAGATTATTATGTCTGGTCCTAATCGTCGCAATGACTAACTCCAATTGACACAAATTTTCTTTTTTTGAATTTTTGTGTCAATTTTTGCGAAATAATAGTCTGAGAGAGAATAAATAAGTGTTAATTTTTTAAAGGAGTGCAAAAAATGAATGAACAAGAACTCTCACAACGCCTGACAGTGGTGGGAAAAGCAGTACCAAAGGGAGCACGTTTAGCCGATATTGGCTCAGATCACGCTTATTTACCAGTTGCCTTAATGCTAGCCGATAAAATTACTTACGCAGTTTGTGGCGAAGTGGTAGCAGGGCCTTTTCATTCCGCGCAAACACAAGTTGCAAAAAGTGGGCTGACAGAAAAAATTGTCGTACGCTTAGCAGACGGGTTAGCAGCGATTGAACCAGCAGATAATATTAATGCCATTACAATTGCTGGAATGGGTGGTACATTAATTGCTAATATTTTAGAAAATGGCAAGATACAAGGACAATTGACCGGAAAAGAACGCTTAATTTTGCAACCCAACGTTGGGGAAGCAAATGTGCGTTTTTGGTTGCAAAAAGAAGGCTACCAAATTATTGAAGAAGATATTTTAGCAGAAAATGACAAAATTTATGAAGTTATTGTTGCAGAAAAAACTGGTGTAAAACAACAGTTATCTGAAAAAGAAGTTTTCTTTGGTCCCCATTTGTTAGCAGAAAAAAATAGCGTCTTTTTAAAAAAATGGCAACAAGAGCAACAGGCATTAAAAAAAGTATTAACTCAATTACAAAAAGCCAAAGTCATACCAGAAGAAAAAGTAGCAGCTATCCAAAAAGAACTAAGCTGGATTGAGGAGGTTTTATCTTGTTAGGAACAGATTTTATCAAACGCTTTGAAGCTTATTGTCCTTTGTGGCTCGCTGAAGAAGGGGATCCGGTGGGGCTACATATTGGGACATTAAATAAGCCGATTAAACGGGTTATGATGACCTTAGATGTACGTCCAGAAGTAGTCAAAGAAGCCATTGATAAGAAAATCGATTTAATTGTGGCAAAACATCCACCTATTTTTCGGCCGATTAAACGCTTAACTGAAACAGATCCGCAAACCAAAATGTATTTGGATTTGGTGAAACACGATATTGCAGTTTATGCAGCTCATACGAATATGGATATTATTCCTGATGGGTTAAATGACTGGTTTTGCGAAATGTTAGACGTTAAAGTTGAAGATTTTATGACGCAAACCCATGAAGTAAATTTTAAAAAATTAATTGTTTATGTGCCAGTTGAAGCTGCAGCCAGCATGCGGGAAGCGTTAGGAAAAGCTGGAGCTGGCCAGCAAGGTAACTATCAATTTACCAGTTTTCAAACTGTGGGGATGGGACGCTTTACGCCAGTTGAAAATGCAAATCCTACCATTGGAAGTGTAGGGCAGCCACAAAGCGTGCAAGAAGCCAAAGTGGAAGTTATTTTACCTGCAACAATTGAAGCAGAAGTCTTAAAAGCGATGTATGCTACTCATCCTTATGAAGAACCCGCTTTTGATTTATTTACTTTAGACAATGAACCAATGCGCTATGGCATTGGTCGTGTCGGTTATCTTTCTCAGCCAATGACGATTGAAAACTTTACCGCTAAAGTCAAAGAAGTCTTTGAATTAGATGGCTTACGTTTAGTTGAACCGCTGGAAAATGCCAAAAAAATGGTACAAAAAATTGCTATTTGCGGTGGTTCTGGCGGGAATTTTTATCCAGATGCCATTAAAAAAAATGCCGACGTCTATCTAACCGGCGATGTCTATTATCATACGGCTCATGACATTCAGGCAAATGGATTGACGGTAATTGATCCAGGGCATAACATAGAACGTGTCTGCATTCCCCGTTTTATTGAAAAAATGAACGAGTGGAAAAAAGAAGAAAATTGGGAGGTAGAATTCATTCCTTCTACAACCAATACAAATCCTTTTCAATATCGTTAAATAAATAGTGTGACAAACACTTGGGAGGAATTATTATGTACGAAAACTTATTACCGCGTTTTTTACGCTATGTTAAAACGGAAACGCGCTCAGATGCAACCAGTAAAACAACACCTTCAACAAAAACACAAGTGGCTTTTGCCCATGAATTAAAAAAGGAACTAGAAGATTTAGGTTTAACAGATGTTATTTACAACGAAACAAATGGTTATGTCATTGCGACCTTACCAAGCAATACTGACAAACCTGTTAAGACAATTGGCTTTATCGCCCATATGGATACGGCTGATTTTAACGCTGAAAATGTTAATCCCCAAATTATTGAAAATTACGATGGTGAATCGACGATTAATTTAGATAAAGAGGGCAAGTACACACTTAACACAAGTGACTTTCCCAATTTAAAAAATTACGCCGGTCAAACATTAATTACAACTGATGGCACGACTCTTTTAGGCGCTGACGATAAAGCCGGAATTGCTGAAATCATGACGGCTTTAGAAATCTTAATTAAAAATCCTGAAATTAAACACGGCACAATTAAAGTTGGTTTTGGTCCAGACGAAGAAATTGGTGTCGGGGCAGATAAATTTGATGTTGCGCAATTTGGTGCAGACTTTGCATATACTATGGATGGTGGCCCAGTTGGCGAATTGCAATACGAAACCTTTAATGCGGCAGCCGCTGAAATTACAATTCACGGTAAAAATGTGCATCCAGGGACTGCCAAAGACACAATGATTAATGCGTTACGCTTAGCAATTGATTTTAACAATCAGTTGCCACAAAATGAAATCCCAGAAAAAACTACTGGTTACGAAGGATTCTTTCATTTAATGGCATTAAATGGTAACGAAGAAGAAGCTAAAATGAGCTATATTATTCGTGATCATGATCGAAATAAATTTGAAGAAAGAAAAGCACTAATTGAAAAAATTGCTGACAAAATGAATAGTCAATTTGATGAAAAACGGATTGATGTTAATATGTACGATCAATATTACAATATGAAAGAAATTATCGAAAAAGACTTGAGCATTGTCGAAATTGCTAAAAATGCGATGTTAGCGTTAGATATTGAGCCAATTATTGAACCAGTTCGTGGCGGTACTGACGGCTCTAAGATTTCACAATTAGGAACACCAACACCGAATATTTTTGCCGGTGGCGAAAACATGCACGGTCGTTTTGAGTATGTTTCTTTACAAGCGATGGAAAAAGCGACAGATGTGATTGTGAAAATTGCCGAATTAAATGCGACAAACGCATAATTTAGTCAAAATTTTTAAATATACTTGTTATAATGAAGCGAGAGGCCTACGCTTGGCGTAAGTGTTCTCGCTTTTGTTTATTTTAGAAGCGTTAAATTTACAAAAAAAGGAGTCTTGTGAGTGTTTAATGAAAATCCATTGTGGTTTTATCTCGTTTTAGTAAATCTCTATGTCTTTTTCTTGATGTATTATGATAAACGACAAGCTGTAAAAAAAGGCCAACGAATTTCAGAGAAGAATCTCTTATTTATGGGAATCGTCGGTGGTGGTTTAGGTGGCTTATTAGCGCAAAAAATATTTCGCCATAAAACCCGTAAGAAAAAGTTTTACCTATGTTTTCTAATTGGGGTTGCGGTTGATTTGTTGCTGATTATTTACTATCACTAGTAGTCTAAAGGAGTTTTTATGAAAATTAGTTCAAAAACAAAGTTACTCTTAAATATTTTACTATTAGTTATAATTTTTGGGGTGATGTTTTATTTATTACAAAATTCATTTGGCGAAATTTTAGCGGAATTAAAAAGTACTTCCATTTACGCTTTAATCACTGTTTTTGGATGTGGTACGCTTTATCTAGTAGTAGAAGGGCTGAATATCAAAACCTTAGCCGAACCTTTTACCCATGATTTTAAAACACAAGATGGCTTTTTTGCAGTTTGTTATTATACTTTTTATCGGGTTGTCACTTTTGGTGCGGGAACGTTGATTTCTGAGGTGAATTATTACCGGCGCAAAGGCCTGCGCCTTTCAGATGGCGTCGGGGTGACAGCATTGCATATGGTAATGTATAAATTGGCGCTGTTTATCTATGCTTTATTGGGACTAATCATTCAGTTTTCTTTATTTTATGATAAAGCACCGAATATGATTCCTCTTATTTTGGCGGGGATGGTGGTAACTTTTCTAATTATTGCGGTCTTGTTATTACTTTCTTTAAGTTTAAATTTGCAAGTTTTTTTCGTCAAGGTAACCAATAAACTTTTTAAGTCACAACGATTGCGAAACATAGTAGATAAAGTAAATTTACAAGTTTATTCGCTACGAATTGCAGTAAATGGGATTTTAAAAGAACGTCCCCGTATCTTTAAAATCTTCTTGTTGAATTTAGCGAAAATGGCTATTTGGTATGTGTTGCCATATTTTGTATTAGTGGAAAATCACCCTTCATTAGATTTTCTTTTAGTCTTTTCGTTAATAAGTTTTACTGTTATTTTAGCTGGTGTTATTCCCACGCCGGCAGGAATAGGTTCCTTTGAATTTGTCTATTTATTACTGTTTAAACCATTAGTTGGTACCGTTGACGCTGTATCATCAATGTTATTGTATCGTTTTGCTACGTATCTGTGGCCTTTTATGTTGGGATTTTTATATGTTTTATGGGATAAACGTAAAACGATCAAAGGTGAGCTGAAAGAATTGAAAGATTGAATTTTAGTCATGAAGATACAGGCTACAAAATGATTGTTTGAAAGAACTATAAATCGTGATTTTTGATTATTAGTAGTAAGTGTTAAAGGGTAAGAAGATTGAATTATCAATCCTCTTACTCTTTTTTATTTATTAATTTGTTGGAAAGACTAAGTTTACCGTAGAATACGAAATTTAAGTTTAGATTTAATACTTTGATGGTAAAGAAAATGAAAAGGATGTAAAAATATATGTAAGCGATTCTTCGTTAAAAATTTCTCTTTTTTTGCCAAATATTTTGACAGTATCAGACTTTTTTTCGTTGTTAAGAAAAAAGGAGAAAAATAGATGTATCTTGTCGTGAGTCCAAATCAATTAGGCTATTTTAAACCGGAAACAACAGCGGTACGGTTAAAAAATTTTTTAAAAAAGAGCGAAGATGAAAAACGTTTTTTAACTTATTTACACTTCATTGAAATTTGCAGTAAATTATTTATAAAAGTCCAGCCATTACAGCCTGAGTTATATCAAAGTGAGGTTAATTCGATCTTTCAAAAAGAAAGATGGGAACCGTTTTTAGCAGAATACTTATTATTTTTTCAACCATTTTTTAAAGATGAACGATGGGTTTATATGGTGCGCAAGTTGCGGCAATTTCAACGCCTTTCTTTAGTCAGACTATTAAAGATGGTGTTTTTTTGCTACTGGAAAAAAATAAATGCAGTTGATGAATTGTGCCGAAAGTTTAACTATTCAGCTCTTGAAAATTCCAGTTAATAAAGGCAACAGATTTTTCTAAAAAGAATAAAAAAATTGGTTACAATGCAGACTTAGTTTTTGACCTTTACTGACCAAAGGAGTATAATATTGTTGTGAGTAAAAAATCTTCTTGCGGTATTTATGCCAAAATAGGCGGATAGTAGTATGATAGAAGTAGTAAAACTCACTTTAATGATGAACTTTAGGAGGAATGGCAAATGAATATTGAAAAAATGACGACAACGCTACAAGAAGCGATTGCACAAGCGCAACAGATTGCAGTGACCCGTCATCATCAAGAAATCGACATTGCTCATTTATGGAAAATTTTCTTACAACCCAATCATTTTGGGCGTAATTTTTATACAGATGCTGGTGTCGATGTGGCAGGTTTTGAACGAGAAGTCGACAAAGCACTTGATGAGTATCCTAGTGTTGCAGGCGGTAACGTCGCTTATGGTCAAAGTATGAGTCAAAATCTCTTCAATTTATTGAATGAAGCAGATCAATTACGGGAAAGTTTCGGTGATGAATTTTTAGCAACTGAAATTGTAATTTTAGCCCTTATGAAATTGAAAAATTATCGTTTGACGAAATACTTGACGAGTCAAGGTGTGACAGAAAAAGAATTGCGTCAAAATATTGAGTCAATGCGAGGAGGGGAAAAAGTGACCTCAAAAAATCAAGAAGAGCAATATAAAGCACTAGAAAAATACGGTGTCGATTTAGTTCAACAAGTTAAAGCTGGCAAAATGGATCCCATTATTGGCCGGGATGAAGAAATTCGCGATGTTATTCGGATTTTATCCCGCAAAACAAAAAATAACCCTGTTCTAATAGGTGAACCTGGGGTGGGGAAAACAGCCATTGTTGAAGGGTTAGCTCAACGTATTGTCCGCAAAGATGTCCCTGAAAATCTAAAAGACAAAACAATCTTCTCACTAGATATGGGATCATTAATTGCAGGAGCAAAATTTCGCGGTGAATTCGAGGAACGATTAAAAGCTGTTTTAAAAGAAGTAAAAAAAGCAGATGGTCGTATTATTTTATTCATTGATGAAATTCATAATATTGTTGGAGCTGGTAAAACAGAAGGTAGTATGGATGCTGGTAATTTATTAAAACCCATGTTAGCTCGAGGAGAGTTACACATGATTGGTGCTACTACCTTAGATGAATACCGGCAATATATGGAAAAAGATAAAGCATTAGAACGCCGTTTCCAAAAAGTATTGGTTGCAGAGCCAACCGTTGAAGATACTATCTCTATTTTGCGGGGCTTAAAAGAACGTTTTGAAATTCATCACAGCGTTAATATTCATGACAATGCGCTAGTTGCAGCAGCGACTCTTTCTGATCGTTATATTACTGATCGTTTTTTACCTGATAAAGCAATTGATTTGGTAGATGAAGCGAGTGCTACGATTCGCGTTGAAATGAATTCAATGCCAACAGAATTAGACCAAGTAACGAGACGTTTGATGCAATTAGAAATTGAAGAAGCTGCTTTGAAAAAAGAAAGTGATGACGCTTCTAAGAAACGTCTCGAAATACTACAAGCAGAATTGGCTGAATTACGTGAAGAAGCCAATGCAATGAAGATGCAATGGGAAACAGAAAAAGAAGAAGTAAATAAAATCACGACAAAACGTTCTGAAATTGATAAAGCAAAGCATGAATTAGAAGATGCTGAAAATAATTATGATTTAGAACGGGCAGCTGTTTTACGTCACGGTACTATTCCCCAATTAGAAAAAGAGTTGGCGGATCTTGAGGAAAAAGGTATCGATGATCACGTACGTCTAGTACAAGAATCTGTGACAGAAGAAGAAATCGCAACTGTTGTTGGTCGCATGACGGGTATCCCGGTTACTAAGCTAGTAGAAGGGGAACGAGAAAAATTAATGAAGTTAAATGAAACACTTCATCATCGTGTCATCGGTCAAGACGAAGCGGTAAATGCGGTTAGTGATGCGGTAATTCGCTCCCGAGCAGGCTTACAAGATCCAAACCGACCATTAGGTTCTTTCTTATTCTTAGGTCCAACCGGTGTCGGGAAAACAGAATTAGCCAAAGCCCTAGCAGAAAACTTATTTGATTCTGAAGATCACATGGTACGAATTGATATGAGTGAATATATGGAAAAACATTCAGTCTCTCGTCTTGTTGGAGCACCTCCAGGTTATGTAGGCTATGAAGAAGGTGGCCAATTAACCGAAGCAGTGCGCCGCAACCCATACACCATTGTTTTATTAGATGAAATCGAAAAAGCCCATCCTGATGTCTTTAATATTTTACTGCAAGTATTAGATGATGGTCGTTTAACCGATTCCAAAGGACGGGTAGTAGACTTTAAAAATACGGTCTTGATTATGACGAGTAACATTGGTTCACAGCTTCTTTTAGAAGGTGTGACAGGAGAAGGGACAATTCCAGAAGCTGTAAAAGAACAGGTTATGAATTTATTGCGTGGGCACTTTAAACCAGAGTTTTTAAACCGAATTGATGATACTATTTTATTTACGCCATTAAGTTTAGCGGATGTAACTGGTATCGTAGATAAAATCATTGGACAACTATCAAAACGATTGGAAGATCAAGAAATTGTCTTAGCTATTACCGAAGAGGCGAAAACCTGGATTGCTGAAAATGCCTATGAACCTGCTTATGGGGCACGACCTCTCCGTCGCTTCATTACCCGTGAGGTAGAAACCCCACTAGCAAAAGAAATTGTTTCTGGACGCGTGCTACCAAAAACAAAAGTTACAATTAGTCTTTTAAATGACCAATTGGTTTTTCAAAATGAAGCCATAACAGAAGCTTAATATAAAAAGTCACAACAAGTCTGAACCGACTCCAAAAGTTAGCGTAAAAAATCTAACTTTTGGGGTCGGTATTTTGATAGCTAAAGAAAAGACGATATGATTTTTTAAGCTTAATTTGCTACTATTTGCTTTCCTATGACAAATAATTAGGTGAAAAAATTAAACTCGTCTATAATTAAAAGAAAGAGACTAAAGGAGCGGGTGAAAATGGAAATCAAGACACAAATAATACCCGAGATATTATTATTAGAAAAAGAAGAAGAAATCGCAAGTGAAGACTTTGGTGCCGCTTTGGCCCAAGCGTATGAAGAAATGGCTACAGCCTTAATTTCAGCGGGTGTTTCAATTAAAGGAGAACCTTTCGTACATTACTTGGAAGTCAGTAGAGAAGGTGAAATTCATACGAATCCTTTGAAAGTTGGCTTTTGCTTGCCAATTGAAAAAGACTTTTTAGTGACTGCACCTTTAAAAATTACGAAACGGCCTGCTTTTAAAGCTGCAGTGGCGACTTTTATTGAAGACGATAATGATAGTGGTCTTATTTATCGCCTGCTATTAGAAGAAATTCAAAAAGAAAAAGGCACATTTCGCCAAGAAAGTTATGAGTATTATGAAGAGATAAATGGAAAAGCAGAAACCATTATTGAACTACCTTTTCAATAATTTCTAAACGTAAAATAGTGCTCTCTTTTTTATGTGAACTAAAAAAGCGCTAAGTAACTCTATTTATAAAGAGTTAACTCAGCGTTTTTTTTTAGAAATAATCACTAAAATATGCTTCCATGTCCGGAATAATTTGTTCTAAGATATGGATGGCCTTTTTATCTGTTACTTGTAGACGTTCAATCCGATATAAATAGGAGGCGCGTCGGTAGTTCATTAAAAGACAGCTTAGTGTTTGAATGTCAATCTCAATTGCAGGCCCGACTTTTGTCCCTGTTTGAATAGTAATAGAATCATTCTCACCAATAATTGAAAAAGTATTGTTATTCCACTCTGCCAAGGGATCATGGACGACAAAATGAAAAGCACCATTAAAAGACTCAAAAGGAAATCTTTTTAAAAATTGTTCGACATCCACGATTCTCGCCATATAATACGGTTCAATGGTCTCTCTAATTTGACTATCTTCTAATAGAAATGCTAATGGCTCGTTTTTATAAATATTGCCTTTCACCCAATAAACCATCGAAAAATGTGCTGAAATGAAATTCCATAATCCATTCCGAGCTTCTTGATTTAAGTAAAACATTTCTTTGACGTGAAAAACTTCTTCAGCTACCCAATAAAATAAAACGCCCGTTGGATTGCCTTTACTGTCGTAATAAATAGCAGCAGTTCGTTCTTCTTCGTTTTCGTAACGCCAATATTCTTCCCAATGAAAATGGCTGCGTTTTAAGGCACCATGATTTTGGGTTGCAAAAATATCGTAAACTTTAAAAACATCTGGATGATCGACATTTCGCCTCTCCACCATACCCGGCACATCAACTTGTTTTGGCAGCTGGGTATCACGGATTTTGAAAGTCAGTTTATCCGACATAATTTCCCAACCTTTGCGTCGATAGTAGGGGATATTGTAAGGGTACAAATAGGAAATCCACTGTTGGTCTGCCCGCATAGTTTCTAACGCTTTTTTCACTAAGTCTTGCATTAGTCCGTGACCTGCATACTCTGGATAAGTACCCACACCTGTAATTCCGCCCATTTTATATTCGGCACCATGAATATTTACTTCACAGGGGTAGATGGCAATTTGCGAAATTAACTGATCTTTATGAAACCAACCAAAGACTTTTGATAATTCTAAGATTGGTTTTTTTGATTTAATCATTTCCTTTTTACTATCAAAGCCACTTTCTTCAATATCAGACTCTGTGATTTGAAAAACATAACTTAATAGCTCGTTAAATTGATCGACATCTTTTTCTTCCACTGGTAGAATTTGTAATTCGTCGCGAAAGTGTTCTTCCATAATTTCAACTCCAATTTTTGTTCTTAATTTTAGTATAACAAAGATTGCCAAATTTGTTGTTTACAAGCTAGGGAAAACTCTTTAAATATCTAAGTTTCGTTGGTATAATAAAAAGGCTGAAGTTAGCAGACCGCAAGGATTTTTTCGCGGTAATAAAGAAATGAGGGTATATATGAATCTAGCAGATATGAAAAAAAGACAGGAAATGATTCGGAACTTCTCCATCATTGCCCATATTGACCACGGAAAATCCACCTTGGCAGACCGTATCTTAGAGCAAACCCACACGGTGACGAGTCGAGAAATGCAAGATCAATTGCTAGACTCAATGGATTTAGAACGTGAACGTGGGATCACAATTAAATTAAATGCAGTTGAATTAAATTACACGGCAAAAGACGGAAAAACATATATTTTCCATTTGATCGACACTCCAGGGCACGTCGATTTTACGTATGAGGTTTCCCGTAGTTTAGCTGCTTGTGAAGGGGCTGTATTAGTAGTTGATGCAGCGCAAGGTATTGAGGCCCAAACTTTAGCTAACGTCTATTTGGCGTTGGATAATGATTTAGAGATTTTACCGGTTATTAATAAAATTGATTTACCTGCAGCAGATCCTGAACGAGTTCGCCAAGAAATTGAAGACGTCATTGGTATTGATGCCAGTGAAGCAGTGTTGGCTTCTGCTAAAGCAGGAATTGGGATTCAAGAGATTTTAGAACAAGTTGTTGAATATGTTCCCGCTCCAAGTGGCGACTTAAATGCACCGTTAAAAGCATTGATTTTTGACTCTGTCTACGATTCTTATCGGGGCGTAGTATTAAACGTGCGCGTAATGGATGGAGTAGTGAAACCTGGGGATAAAATCCAATTAATGAGTAACGGTAAAACTTTTGATGTAACAGAAGTTGGTGTCTTTTCACCTAAGGCAATCGCCCGTGATTATTTAATGGTAGGTGATGTAGGGTATATTACAGCAGCGATTAAGACAGTTCAAGATACACGTGTCGGGGACACAGTCACACTAGCCAATAACCCAGCTGAAAAAGCATTGGATGGCTATCGAAAAATGAACCCGATGGTATTTTGTGGGTTATATCCAATTGATACTTCCCGCTATAACGATTTGCGAGAAGCGTTGGAAAAACTACAATTAAATGATGCTGCACTACAGTTTGAACCTGAAACTTCCCAAGCATTAGGCTTTGGTTTCCGTTGTGGTTTTTTAGGCTTACTGCATATGGATGTTATTCAAGAGCGTTTGGAAAGAGAGTTCAATTTAGAGCTGATTACGACAGCTCCTTCTGTTATTTATCATGTAAATAAAACGGATGGCACTCAAGTTGTTGTGGATAATCCGGCTGATTTTCCTGATCCGGTCTCAATTCAAAATGTCGAAGAACCTTACGTGAAAGCCCAAATTATGGTGCCAAATGATTATGTTGGTGCGGTCATGGAATTATCTCAACGTAAACGTGGTGATTTTGTTACTATGGATTATTTAGACGATTATCGGGTGAATGTTGTTTATGAAATTCCATTATCTGAAATCGTGTTTGATTTCTTCGATAAATTAAAATCCAGCACCAAAGGCTACGCTTCTTTAGACTATGAAATGTCTGGTTACCGTACCAGCAAGCTCGTTAAAATGGATATTTTATTAAATGGTGAAAAAGTCGATGCGCTAAGCTTTATCGTGCACCGCGATTTTGCTTTTGAACGTGGGAAAGCAATTGTTGAAAAGCTGAAAAAATTAATTCCTCGACAACAATTTGAAGTACCAGTCCAAGCTGCAATTGGTCAAAAAATTGTGGCCCGTTCTGATATTAAAGCACTGCGTAAAAATGTTTTGGCCAAGTGTTACGGTGGGGACGTTTCCCGTAAGCGTAAACTGTTGGAAAAACAAAAAGAAGGTAAAAAACGGATGAAACAAATTGGCTCAGTTGAAGTCCCACAGGAAGCCTTCATGGCCGTTCTGAAAATGGATGACGACGAACCTAAGAAATAGCAAGGGGTCTAGAGATTACTCTAGACCTTTCTTTTTATGTTTTCCCACATTTTTCCCACCAAAAAAGACTCTACGGGCTAGTGAAATAGCAAGGAATTTTTGAAAACGAGTGAAAGAAATAGGCTGTTTTCATCAAGACTTCCGCCCAATTTCCGCCCTGAAAAAAATAGGGCGGACATTTTTATGCCAACATCATTTCTAAATGACCTTTATTTTCATGATTTGCCGACGATTTGCCGACGTAAAAATTCAGGTTTTAGCAAATAAATTTTCGTAATAGTTGTGCAAAAAAGTGAAAAATTCCATTATCAAACATGTAAGCCCCCTAAAACTTGCCAATTGTGGTTAGTTTTAGGGGGCTTTTTCATTTTGAGACATATTATTTGAAAGCAAAAGATTCAAATAGTAGATTTTTATTAAATATTTTTGAGCAGAACATATGAAATAAAAAAACATAAGTATTATGCTATTAATGTATGGTAAAGGAATCTAGTTTTACCATTAAAAGGAAGGGGAGAATAGTATGAGTAAAAGCAAGGTTATTATCGTAGGTGCTTCACACGGCGGACACCAATCCATCCTTGAATTATTATCAAGATATGAAGACGATGTCGAAATTACATTATTTGAAGCAGGTGATTATATCTCATTTATGTCATGTGGGATGGAATTGTATCTGGAAGATCAAGTCACTGACGTCAATGATGTGCGTAACTTTAGACCTGAAAATTTCCCGGAATCTAATGTGCATATTTTAAATAATCAACTTGTTCAATCCATTAATGCCGATCATAAAACAGTAACAGTTAAAAATAAATTAGACGATACCACAGCAGACTATGAATATGATAAATTGATTTTAAGTTCTGGGGTGAAACCAAATTCACTTCCTGTCCCTGGTACAGAATTAGAAAACGTCTATTTAATGCGGGGTTATGACTGGGCGACAAAAATTAAAGACAAACTATCTAATCCTGAAATCAAGAAAGTAGCTGTAATCGGTGCGGGTTATATTGGGATTGAAGCTGCCGAAGCTTTTCAAAAAGCCGGCAAAGAAGTCATTTTGTTAGATATGATTGATCGGCCTTTAGGAACTTACCTTGATAAAGAAATGACCGATATATTAGCCGCCCATTTGACCGAAAACGGAATTAAAGTAATGACTGGGGCAAAGATTGAAGCATTTTTAGGAGATCAAAAAGTTTCAGCTATTCAAGTAAACAACGAAGAAATTCCAGTGGATTTAATTATCCAAGCAGCAGGGGTGAAACCGAATACAGAATGGCTAAAAGGCACTGTCGATTTGGATGACCGTGGCTTTATTATGACCAATGAATATTTACAAACTAATTTACCAGATGTTTATGCAGTCGGAGATGCAACTTTGGCTTATTCTGTTCCTGCTAATGCCAAGATGCCGATTGCGCTAGCGACTGTGGCAAGAAGAGAAGCAAGATATGTTGTGAAACATCTATTTGAAAAAGTGCCAAGTAAACCATTTGGCGGCGTAGTAGGTTCTTCTGCATTGAGTGTTTTTGATTATCATTTTGCGGCTAGTGGCTTAAATAGTTTTACAGCGCAAAAAGTAGGTAAAAACCTTTACAGTTCTTATTATGAAGATACGTTACGACCTAAATATGTACCAGAAAAATTTGGCAATAAAAAAGTTTCTGTCCAACTCTTCTTTGATCCAATCACGCATCAAATTTTAGGGGGAGCAGTTTTATCTACCTATGATATTACTGCCCAAGGAAATGTTTTAGCATTGGCGATTCAAAATAAAGTGACCATTGAAGACTTAGCAGAAGCTGATTTCTTCTTCCAACCAGGTTTTGACCGTCAATGGAGCTTATTAAACTTAGCGGCCCAACATGCATTAGGTGAAAAAGAATTTATTGAATAGACATTAAAAATGATTTTTAGTGTAATTTACTTTTTAAAGGTAATTTTTGTAATGCAATTTAGACGCGTATAATGTTAGCAGAATTTTAAGAATGATGTGTAGTGATAAGAGTCCATTTTTGAAGACTGTAACGAATAATTGAAAAGAGAATCTGGTTTACAGGTAGACAAATTATATGTCTGTCTGTAAGCCTTTTTTGTTTACCTAAAATTTATCCCCAATCAAAAGGTCTTAAAAGGCTAGTTATTTTAACGATAAGTGAATGCTGAAGATGACGTTAGTTTCTTTAGTAAGAATCCCGTAAGAAAACAACTTACCATATTCTTACGTTACTTGCTTTAAAGATTATCTTTGCTATGGTGGAGAAGTAGTTGTTACTTTATTTTCGATTAGAGGAGGTGATAGTTTTGCAAGATGAAGGTACGACGGTGAGCTATTGCCGTCTTAGTAAAATAATCAAAAATTAAGGAGCAAAATAAAATGTATCTGATTCACGGAGAACAACGGAAAATTAATCATGTTTGGGCGCATATTAAGCGGCAACACACTGGAGAAAAAATTGCAGTAGTGGGATTCCCTAAAAAGTTACCAGAAAATTATTTGCGTAATAAACAAATCACTTTTTATGAGAGTTTGACAATTAAAGATAAATGGCTCGTACAAGCAGATCAGTTTTTAGCAAAATTTGAAGACGAATACGATGGCATCATCTTTTATGTTGATTGCACTTTAAAAGAAGCAAATGAAATGAAAAAAATTGCGGCAAAATATCGTAGTCTTGTTACACTAACGGTAGCCAGTGATTTGCCAATTTCTATTGAACATCATCCTTTAGAGCAGGTGGCATAAGTGTGGCGTCCGGTTATTTCTGAAAAGGTAATTAAAAGTGGTGTCTTAATTAGCGGATTACGGTTAATGCAAAATCAAACTTGGCGCTCTAACAAGAAAAAAAGAGAATTAATGATTTTAGGAAATCAAATTTCTGAGATTATGGCTTTGCATATGACTTCAGATGAATTAATTGTGGGAATTCCTTTAAATCGGGTGGAAGTGAAGCTTTTAGAAGTGCCACGCTATGAAAATGAACAAGGATTTCATGTTTTAAGCCAAATTAGCGAATCAATTGAGGGTTATTTTATTCGGATTGAAAAAATTGTCTAAACGGGCTTATTAAGTGGGAGACTATTCATTTTGGTAAAAACTTGATTTAAATTTTATAAATGAATTTAAAACGTCCAAAAAGAGAGTTGGTAACTTATCATCTCCATCAGAGTATAGCTGGGGTGATAAGACAACTCTCTTTTTAATTTAGTTTTTATAGGAGTTAGAAAATTATTTTTCCAATTTTTTAATTAAAGTTTTCATTTCCTCAATTTCTTTTTCCTGGGCTTCAATAATACTTTCAGCTAGCTTTTTAATTTCAGGGTCAGCCAATTCTGCTCTTTTACTCGTTAAAATTGCAATAGAATGATGAGGGATCATCGCCTTCATCCACGCAACATCATCAACAGCGGTTTGACTGCGAACCATAAAAAGAGAGCCTAAAAATAGACAAATACTTGTAATCAAGATTGCTAGATTCATTTTTTTATTGGTGTACATTTTCCACATAAACAGCAACATTACAATAGCCATCGCCGCTCCCATCATAATAGCCATGAAAACGCGGGTTTGGCTAAAGAAAATATGGTCGATTTTATATACATTCAAATACATCATCAAAAACATCAGAATTGTGGAAACCCCAATCATCACTAAAAATTTTACATACTTTTTCATTTTTTTACCCCTTTCTTTTATCCGTTATAATCAAATAACGTAAAAATTTTCTTATACAATTAGTATAACGAAAAAGATAATTTTAGGATAATTTCTTACATTTAGAGCTAGCTTTGGACCTCAGTTAGAATATTATGAAATTATTTTAGCAACGTATTTTAAATTGAACATAGTGTTAGGTAGAAGAGATATTTTGCTAGGAAGCTATCTTGTATTAACTAGTAGGACGCCAAATTGATACAAAGAGTTAGTTTTTACGCTATAATTAAAGATAATTGATATAAGTAAAAAATAGATAATTTGTTAGTGGATGTAAGGAGGGTGGCTATGAAAAAAATTGCAATTATCGGTGCCGGGCCATTTGGTTTGAGTGCATTAGCCAGTTTAGTTAAAACAGCTAGAACTTTAAATGAAGAAACTGAAATTTTAGTCTTTGATCCTTATGGGCCAGGAGGAAGTGTTTGGCGAAGTGATCAAAGTGGCGAAGTAATTATGAATACGGTAATGCAACACGTCACGTTATTTTCTGAAGATGAAGGACCAAATCTTGGACAATGGAGTCAAAACCTGGCATTGTCTTTTTTAGCTTCATTGTCTGTAGCGGAGCAAAAAAAATTTATCCCAGAAACAAAATTAGCCAAAAATGATTATTGTTCGCGCCGATATTATGGACTTTACCAGCGCTGGTTTTTCAATGAAATTATAAAAAAGTTGCCTGAAAATGTTCGCATTACATTCATTAGTGAAAAAATTACCGATTTAACCATTAGAGATGAAAACATCCAATTAATAGCAACAAAAGTATATTTGGTATCTGATGTTATTCTAGCCACCGGTCATTCAAAAAATGAAGCGCGTAGGGGTGAAAAGAAACAGCAATTATTTGCCAAAGAAAATGGACTCTTTTACCAAAATCCAGGTAATCCTGCTGACGCTCCATTAGAATATTTGGTGGCAGGGCCTGTTATTATTAGAGGCTTGGGTTTAAGTTTTTATGATTATCTACCCTTACTCATCAACAAGTGGGGTGGAAAGTTTCAAGAAGAAAAAGGAGAATTCATCTATCTTCCTTCAGGTAAAGAAGAACAAATTATTGTTGGTTCCGGGCGGGGATTACCTTATCATGCGCGTCCTACTAATCAAAAAGAACCAGGAGAAGATGCACAACCACAAATTTTGACGCCAAAATTCATGACAACGTTTGATGGTTCGGTCAAAGAATTGGTGTCATTATTAAAAAAAGAAGCAGAATTAGTTTATTATGAAATTGCTTTAAAAGAAGCTAACTTAGATCTGCCGGCCTTTTTAAGCGAGTATCGCCAGTCTGATGCCAGCAGTGTGTTAGAGAAATATCAGGTTCCCAAACAGATTCAACTCGATTGGGATAAGTTGTTAAAACCTGCGCAAAATGTTTCAGCAACTGATTTTCCTGATTTTGTAGGAAAGTATCTACAAGAAGATATCTTTAATGCGCAATTCGGTAATAAAACTGGAGCACTTGCCGCTGCAATTGATACTTTTAAAGAATTACAGGCACCTTTTGAGTACATGCTTGACCATGAGAAATTCCTGCCAAAAGAATATTATGAAGATTTTTTTGGTACCTTTAATCGAGATTATAGTTTCTTGACGATTGGTGCACCTGTAATCAGACAAAAACAATTATTGGCTTTTTTTAAGGCTGGTTTTATTACTTTTTTAGCGCCAGATATGACAGTAGAGCAAGGCGATAGTGAATTTATTGCATTTAGCAAACAAGATAAAAAGCGGATGTTTAAAGGTAAAAATCTGATTGAAGCGCGTTTACCAGGCACAAGTTTAGTTAGAACGAAAAACCCCTTACTTCGCAATATGCACCAAAAAGGTTACTTAACGCCCCATACTGTCACCTTTGATGGAAAAAAACATGAAACGGGAGCGCTTAGAGTGAGTCGCAAAACGCACCAAGTGATAAATTGCAAAGGTGAGATTCAAGAACATATCTACTGTTATGGTATCCCACTAGAAGGCTTAGATTGGCTCAATGCAGCCTCACCTCGACCTAAAAGTTGTGATCGCGTCTTTTATTTAGCCAATCAAATCAGTGAAACTATTTTTAAAGGAAATGACAGTCCAATTTCTTTTAAGCAATAAGACAGCAACAGCGACTATAATTTTGCAACTAGTTGTGGCTGATGTTCAGTTAAGCCACTACTTTTCTAAAAAGCTTATAGGTAGTTAAAGGAGGTGTGACAGAAGTCTTGTCACACCTCCTATTTCCGAATAAACAGTGTTACAAAAGTAGCTTCTGTCTCAACCTCCTTAAGATTTAGACTAGTTTTTCTTATCCCATTAATTTATCAGTAATGTTTGGCATCTTTAGTAGGATAGCGACTACTTTCAAATTCGATTACAATTTGGGGTTTCCCCAATACGCTGTATTTTCTTACTACCAATTGTTTGCGGGAATTATATGCGCCCAAAACGCTAATGGTACTGCCAACGGTGACATCAGCCAAAAAATTTAATGCATGACGGCTGATTAAACAATGAATATCGTCTAATTGAAAATAGACAAGGGGATGTTCAGCTATTTTTAAAATTTTTATTTGACGAATTGTGCCTTTTAAATTAATCATCATCATCCCTCCAATGAAGACCATTTTTTGACAGTGATAAATTCTACGTTACGGATTTCATCATAATCAATTTTTTGATTGGCAATGTAAATACCTAATGTATCATAACCTTGTATCTTGCCGGTAATGTCTGGCAGATAGTGGCCTTCTTCATTTACTTCTTCTTTTTGGATAGCAATACTTTTGTCTTTTAAACGGGCTTCATATAAAATACGATCAATTTCAGTGGGCGACAGTGTCGGTTTTGGCGGCCAAGAGTAAGCTTTCGCAGCTTTTTTAGCGTCCATTTGAGCAGTGTGTTCGGATAAATAAAAACCATTCCACTTTAATAATTTGCGGTCTTCGTAAGGTGGCGGTGTGCGCATAAGATCACTTCCAACGATTTGATAATTTCATTATACGAACGTATGTTTGTTTTGTAAAGGGAGAAATAAAATTTTAGTATAAAATGGACAATAGCCCTCTCTATTACTAGAGAAGGCTATCTGACTAATCAATATTATTATTTAAGGTTGGATCAAGACTATTACTAAAATTCATGTTATTTCTCGTTTAAACGATGTATTCCCTAACCTCTAATACATCTTTGTAACTCTGAAGTTACGCCAGTTTGATTAAATTCAACGAAATAAATCAATCTATCGCATAACAATATTTTTCGCGTAGCATTAAGTATAACAGATAATAAGTCTACTTTTTATTTGCAACTATAACTTATTAAAAACTTAATTTTCCCTAAAAACTAGAAAAAATTAAATCATTGGCACCAATAAAATTTAAGATATAAAGAAATAAGACAATGCCGTTAATCAAAAAAGAAAGTAAAATAACGGCAAAACGAAACGTAACATAAGAATAACCTTCAGGACGATAGTTGGTATAGCGCTTGCCGCGATAACGTATCATGAGTAGCAGCAGACATAATGTCATTACGGCTTGAAAAATTAAGCCTAAAAAGCGTAACGCGGAACTATCAATGTTTAACTGTAAAAAATAAGCCGCTAACGTCAGAAAATCAATCAAAATAGCAAGAAATGGCATAATTTTCTCCTTGAAATTGAGTCGTTTTTTAAAATTTATATTAGTAATAAGAAAAACAAGCAGAATTTTCTTGTTTTATAAAAATAAAATGCGGAGTAAGGGATTTGAACCCTCACGTCCGTAATGGACATATGCGCCTGAAGCATACGTGTCTGCCGTTCCACCAACTCCGCTAAAAATAAGCTATGATTTATTTTAGGACAAGGTGATTTTTATTTCAAGGAAAAGCACTGGTTATAAGATGCGGTCAAAAAGGGGCGAAAAACTATTTCTACTTGTTTTCAAGACCGCTGTTTGCTAGGGTATAAAGGAATACTAAATTTATAGAAAAGAAGGAAATAGATGGATACTGTTTTAATATTAGGTGGATTATTGGGAATAATAATTGGCGTTGTAACTTTAATCAATGCGACCACCAAACATCGTAAAAAAAAGTCTAGTTTAACACTCATTGCATTTTCGGCTGTGGCATTGTTAACAGGAAGTGGTCTGTTACCAGAAAATGGGCAACTGATGCCTACAACCAGCCAGACGTCAACTCTTAATCGGCAAGACACTTCTGCTGAGCCAACAAATCAGACAGGAACGACTGCGCGTGAAGATGAAGAAAGCTCACAACAAAGTTTAAAAAAGCGCGAAGCTTTAAAAAAAGAGTTGGCGAAACTAAATTATGCAGGCAAACAAACTATCACAATCAACAAAGAACAGCCGACATTTACAAAAGCTGAATTAACAACAAAAAATGGCGCCTGGGAAAAATATTACCCATTGGATACATTGAATCGGGCGACAGGGGCAGAAGCATTACTAAATCAAAGTTTGATGCCAACTGAAAAGCGGGGCGATATTTCTAAAGTGAAACCAACAGGATGGCGCAATAAAAAAATTGGCGGCAGCTATTTGTATAATCGTTCCCATTTGATTGGCTTTGCCTTAGCTGGTGAAAATGCCAACTGGCAAAATTTAATCACAGGTACGCGTCAATTAAATAATCCAGAAATGCTGCGTTTTGAAATGGATATTAAATATTATTTAGAACAAGATAAAAAACATTTTGTGCGTTATGAAGTGACACCAGTATTTCGTAACGACGAACTTTTAGCGCGTGGCGTGCATTTAATGGCACAATCGGTGAATAGTGATGCGATAAAAATAAATGTCTATATTTTTAATGTTCAAGCAGGAGTAAAATTGAATTATCAAGATGGATCAAGCCAAATTCTTGATTAGACACCGGTAAGATAAAATAAACAAAATACCCAAACTATCAAATGACGACAAATTTTTACAGTCGCAAGGATAGCTTGGGTATTTTTAATTTAAAGCTAAGAGATTATTTGCTTTTTGATAATGATTGAGTTGTTCATCTACTTTGTCTAAGCGACGGGTGATGCGCTGTAGTAACTCTTTTGGTGCTTGATTTTTTTCTTGCATTCTTTTGGCAAGGAGTAAAATACACCGTTCTTTATCCAAACGATTTTGCGTGCGGTATAAAGTAGCAACACGCTCGATGTATTCATAGCGTTGGTAGTGGGTCGCCTCACATAAGTAGATGAGTAGATCCTCGGCTTGATCATATTGTTTTAAGTAAAAGTAATTTAAAGCTTCACGGTAAAGTTTCAACTCAAAATCTTCTTTATCAGCGTTAAAAGGATGATTTTCTAACCATTCTTTGACTGAAACTTTCCGTAAAATTTGGCCATTATCGTCTTTTACAATGATTACGGGTTGTTGTTTTTGTTGGCTTTTTTCAATTGGCATATTTTCACCTCCTAGTCCATTATTCATAACAAAAGTATTATAAAGGAAAAGGATTAAAAAAAGTGTTCATATTCTTTAAAAAGATTGTCATAATTAAAATTTTAATTATTTCTTAAGCGGAAAAAATCGACTAAACGCGAAATGCCTAAAACAACAAGCACACCTCCAAAAATTTGGAAAACAAGTAAAACACTGCGGAAAGGATTGAACAGTAATAAAGCACCTACAATCATTAATAAGATGCTAAAAACAAACCAACCTGTCCGAGCTACACCATCTTTTTTCAGTTGTAGTTCTTGAACTAATTGTGTGATACCGCTAATTAAAATAAATAGACCCAAGAAAACAGGAATAATAGAGACGAGTCCTTTGGCAAAAATTAAAATTAAAAGAGCGGCCACTAAAAGTAAGATACCTGTTGTTAATTGTGAACCTGAATGTCCTTGCTTTTGCGCGCGATAATGGTTAAATAGATTAATTGCGCCCATAATAGCAAAAAAGGCAGCGAAAATGTAGACAATCATGTTGAAAAAAGGTTCTGGCTTAATTAAAATCAAAATCCCCAAAATACCATAGGCAATCCCACTTAATAAAAAATTCTCACGAAATGTTTTAAAAAAATTATCCATTATAAAAACCCCTTTTCTTCTATTCTCTTTTTTATTGTAACGAAAAGTGACGAATAAAGGAAATAGTAGGTTTAGTTGAGGTGGATAAAGTTAGAGGACTTCAAATTGGGCTACCAATCTTTTTATGGTAAGATAAATGAGAGAGGAGGTAATTATAGTGACGACGTTTACCATTTTACTGTTTGTTTTTGTGGTCGTTTTATTTGCCTATTTGTTTTTGATCGAAAAAGAAATTGTTTTTAAATCACGCCGCAAATCCACCAGTTTTTATCTCATTTTATTGTTAGGCGTGGGAACGATTGTCATGGCTCTATTAAATCCGACAACTTTAGATGAAAATATGCGCAGGATATTGGCGGGACTGATTATTTTAAGTTTTTTAATGGATGCCAAAGGTTTTGCAGAAAATCATATTAGTGTGAATGCGATGGATAAAAAGGGAATTCCTTATAGTGAAGTGGAACGAATTGTTTTGTTAAAAACAAAAAATCAAGTGAAAGTTAATTTCTTTCGCCGCGGGATGCGCGGGCCATTGTTTGTGTTAAATGAACCGTTAGAAGAGATTGTTGAGTTTTTAGCAACGCATTTAAAAGAAGGTACGCCCATCGATATTTTATTAGACGAAAAAAAATAGACTAGTGCCAAACGATCCGTTTAGCAGCTAGTCTATTTTTGTATTCAAATTATTTAAAAGTTAAGAAACGTTCGTCGTCACTTAAGAAATCTTTTTCGCCAGCTTCAGCTTCTTTTGAGCCAAATACTAATTGTGAACGTAATTGCCAGTTGGCAGGAATATTCCATTCTTTAGCAACAGCTTCATCAATAACTGGGTTGTAGTGTTGTAAGTTAGCACCAAGACCGGCTTCTTCTAAAGCAGTCCAAGTGTTAGCAGTAGCAATACCATTTGATTGTTCTGCCCAATCTGGGAAGTTGTCAGCATATAATGCAAATTCTTCTTGTAAGTTTTTCACTGTATCCGTATTTTTAAAGAATAACACAGTACCAAGGCCTGCTTTAAAACCAGCTAATTTAGCTTGTGTATTTGGAAAAGCTTCTGCAGGTGTTAATGGTTTTAATGCCTCTTCAGTCATTTCCCATAATTTTTCATGTGCGTCACCAAATAAGATGACAACGCGAGGAGATTGTGCGTTAAATGCAGTTGGACTATATTTTACTGCTTCTTTAATAATTTCTTCAATCTCTGTTTCCTTAAGGTTAACGTTACGTCCTAATGCGTAGATTGAACGACGATTTTTGATTGCTGCTAAAAAGTTTGACATATAATAACCACCTTTTTTTATTAAGTAACAACGTTAGTATACATACTTACATTTAGTTAGTAAAATAATATGCTCACTTAAATTTTTCTTATTACTAGTCGCAAATTTTGGTGAAAAAAAGAGTCTATGGTAAAATTATAGTACGAAACTTGAGGAAGAAGGATAAAACGTTTGAAAAATAAAAATTATGAATGGCTGAAATCAGCGCTTTTTTTAATCGGCTTAGTTGTCATTTTAGTAGCAGTGCGTTTATTTATTTTTACTCCCGTTGTAGTAAAAGGAGATTCAATGGATCCCACACTACAAGATGGCGAACGGGTCATTGCTTTGTTAAATACGAAGGTAAAACGTTTTGATATCGTTACTTTTCCAGCTCCTGATGAGCCTGATAAGTACTATATTAAGCGGGTGATTGGGTTACCAGGAGATGAGGTTAGCTATCAAAATGATCAACTGTTAATTAATGGTAAAAAAGTAGCCGAACCTTATTTGGAAGAATACAAAAAACAGTTGTCTGATGGTATGCCACTAACATTAAGCCCAAATCAAGAACCGAACTTTAGTTTTGAAAAAGTGCCGGCCGGTAAAATTTTAGTCTTAGGAGATAATCGTCGTATTTCAAAAGATACGCGTTCGATTGGATTCATTGATGAAAAGACGGTTTCTGGTGATGTGAAATTTATTTTTTGGCCCTTAAAAGAAATAGGTTTTATTAACAAGTAGTTATGAAATTAAAGCAAAATAAAAGTTGACGATTGACGCGATCCGTTCAATTTGTCGGCTTTTTTTTGTTATACTATGATAGTACCTGTACTAGGATAACTTCAACTTAATGCAAGAAAGGAAGTTTGAGATGACGTTACAATTTTTAATTGGTAATGGTGCTTTGGATCATCGCCAAATTTATATAAAAAAAGCGCAAGAATGGCTCAGTCAAGATGAAGAAAATCAGGTTTTCTTTCTGGTACCTAACTATAATAAATTTGAACAAGAACAAGAAATTTTAAAGGCTTTAAAACCAGCAGGGGCAGTATCATTTTCGACTATTCGCGCGCAAGTCTTTAGTTTTTACCGCTTGGCGTGGTTTTATCTGCAAAAAACAGGCCAACTGGCTAATCAAACATTATCTGAAGCAGGTAGTTTGATGCTTTTGCAAAAGGTATTAGAAGAAAGTAAAGAAGAGTTATTACTTTATCGTGGCGAAGTAGAAAAAGCCGGTTTTTCCGCTAAATTATTAGGGTTATATCAAGAATTACAGGTGGGAAATTTAACACCAACAGATTTAGTTACTTCATTATCAAGTCAGGGTCAGCAGGCAAATGCCGATCAAACGTTAAAATTCGCGGAATTGAGTTTGGTGTTGAGTCGTTATGAAAACGAGTTAACAAAACGCCAACTACAAGTGGTGGACCCACTGGCTTTATTAACTGATTATTTTCAAGCTACAACAACTAATGGTCTTTTTGAAGCCCCTGATTTAACCAAAACCTTATTTATTGCCACCGACTTTCAAGAACTATATGCCCAAGAGCGCTGTCTATTGACGACATTGGCGCAAAAAGGGCACTTGTTAATGGATTTAGTTTTAGATAAAGCTTATGTGGAAACAGCGCCAGAAGTACTCGATTTATTTTACGATACTGGGAAAATTTACTACCAACTGTTACATGCGGCCCGCGAAAACGGCACAAAAGTATTAGTCGATTTAAAAGCTGCTCAAAAAAAGGAAGCAACTTTGCAAATTCCAGTTGAAGAATTTTGGCGTCAAACGCAAAACGATGGCAGTAAAGCTGTGGCTGCGTTACCCAAAGAAAATATTCATCTTTTTCAGGCGTTAAAACCAACTGATGAAGTGAATCGTCTTGCAATTGAAATTCGTAAACTGGTTGCAAGTGGAAATTATCGCTATCAAGACATTCAAATTTTAACCAATGATTTAGAAACTTATGGGCACTTAATTCCACCGGTCTTTCATGAATTTGAGATTCCTTTTTACTTGGATCAACAAGTTTCTATGGCGCAACATCCATTGGTGGAATTTTTACAAGCGTTGTTTGCTTTAGGGGAGTACCATTACCGCTTAAGTGATATTATGCGTCTATTAAAAACGGAATTGTTTATTCCAGATTATTTTTTTGAAAATACCACAACGGGTCTACAAGATTATCGTAATATTGTAGATCAGACGGAAAACATTGCTTTAAAGTTTAACTTTCAAGGGAGTTTTTGGACGCGAGTAGAAGATTGGCAGATTGTTCAATATGATTTTGAAAATGAAACACAAGAAGATGTGGATGAATTAACCACTAATAGTAATCGTTTACGGCAAGCTTTTTCTCAGCAGATTGGGGGATTTTTACAACGACTTGAAAAAAGTCGGACGGCAAAAGAAGCCGTAGTCGCCCTTTATCAATTTTTAATCGCTATTAAAGCAGATGTACGCGTTAAAGAATGGCGTGAAAAAGATATTGCCACAGGAAATTTAGAATTGGCCCGCAATCATGAACAGACTTGGTCGGCTTTAATGGCTTTAATGGATGATTATGTAGAGATTTATGGTGAGGATCCATTTAATTTAGCTAATTTTAGTTTACTTTTTACTACTGGTTTAGAAAATACTTTTTATGGAAAAGTTCCTTCTGCAATAGATCAAGTGCAGCTAAATCAATTAGGCCTCGCTCGGATTGGTCAAGCTAAAATTACTTTTGCCATTGGCTTGAATGATAAAAATTTTCCTGCGCCAGTTTCAGATGATAGCTTATTAACTATTGAAGACAGAGTCGTTTTAAATACTGCTTTAACCAATGACAAACAGTTGCGGGATTTAAGAGAAGAAAGTGTTTCAAAAGCTCCTTTTGTCGCTTATAAAGTTTTTTTATCTGCTTGTGATGAACTTTTTTTAAGTTATGCTATAAATCATGACACGGAGCAAAATTTACGTATTTCGCCGTATCTCCAACGTTTTGTTACGCGCGGCAATCTAGCTGTCGTGGCGCTAGAGGAATTGTCAATTACCAGTGAACCGGAAAATTTTGTGGCGACGTATCGTAATTTAGTTGGGCAATTAAATTTATTGTATCGATATGCAAAAGATGAGAAGTTGTCGCTAAGTGCAAAGTGGCGTACCTTAGAAAAAATGTTATTGGAGTCGACTTATCATAATTTGGCACAGCGAGCTTTTGAAAGCCGTGACCATGTGAATCTACCGGTTACATTACCTAAAGAAGTCGCTGAAAAACTATATGGTAAAGATTTATATTCCTCAATTTCACAAATGGAAAGTTTCTATCAGTGTGGCTATCGTTATTTCGCCAACTACGGATTACGCTTAAAAGAACGTGAGCTTTTCGGTTTAGATTCATTGACAACGGGTACATTGTTCCATGATGCGCTAGATCAATTTTTACAGGCTGTTTTTTCCAAACAGAAATTATTAGTCGAATTAGACGAACAAGAAGCACAACAGTTAATTGATACAGTTTTACAACAAATCTTTGCCGAACCGCGCTTTATGATTTTAAAAAGTTCAGCGCGTATGCATTATTTGCGTTACCGTTTGGCAAAGACAATTAAAAAAGTGGTTTGGGCGCTACAAAAGCAAAGTCAGCGGACTAAAATGACACCTTTGGCAACGGAAATCGTTTTTGGTCAATTGGCCGGGACAAATGGTATCAAAGGAATCGAGGAGCCTTTATCAACTGGCGGGAAATTAGCGGTGCGAGGAAAAATTGACCGTCTGGATATCGCTACGACTCCAGAGCATACTTGGCTTGGGGTAATCGATTATAAATCTGGTGCCAAAGACTTTAATTTAACTGATGCTTACTTCGGTTTAGCGATGCAGTTGTTAACTTATTTAGATGTTGCGTTAGTGAATGCGGCGGAATTAGTAGGAAATAAAAATGTTAAAGCAGCAGGCGCTTATTATATGCGAATTCAAGATCCGGTTTTAAAAGCAGAAGAGGCAAGTTTAGCTGAAGTTTTAAAAGCATATAAATATAAAGGAATTTTCTTAGAAGATAGTGAACTCTATCCTTTATTTGATGAGACATTAGCGGTAAAAGAACGCTCTGTCATCTATCCAATCTTAAGTAATAAAGATGGTGTATTAAATAAAGAAAGTAATTCAAAAGCATTTTATAAAGAGGATGATTTAACGTTATTGCGCCGTCATAATCGCAATTTAATGAAAAATGCAGCCGAAAACATCGTGACAGGACAGATTACTTTAAATCCTTATAAAAAGAGCAGTGGAGAAAAAGCGTGTACGTTTTGTCCATTTCGAAGTTTATGTGGTTTTGATGCTATGTTAAAACAAAATGATTACCACGAAATTCCAACTTTAGCAAAAGATGAAATTTTAAATGAAATAAAGGAGGAAAACGGCGATGTCTAAAATAAACCCAATTATTCCAGTGCGACCAGAAAATGAACGCTTTACTGATCGTCAGTGGCAAGCCGTTTTTGATGGTGGAAATAACTTATTGGTTTCCGCTTCAGCAGGATCAGGCAAGACCACGGTTTTAGTCAGACGAGTGATTGAAAAACTGAAAAGTGGCAGTGATATTGATCGTTTATTGATTGTTACTTTTACAGAAGCTGCGGCAAGTGAGATGAAAGAGCGGATTGAAAAAGCATTGCGCCAAAGCATTAATGAAGAAGGAAATAGTCAACTGCGCGCGCATTACGTCAAACAACTCGTCCTTTTACCACAAGCCAATATCTCGACACTGCACGCTTTTTGTATGACTGTGATTAAACGATTTTATTATCTTATTGACTTAGATCCGGTTTTTCGCCTGTTAAGTGATGAAACGGAAAAATTGTTATTACAAGAAGAAGTTTGGACGCAATTAAGAGAAGACTATTATGCCAGTGATGATGAAGTGTTCTTTAAATTAACGGAAAATTTTGGTAGTGATCGGTCTGACGAAGGTCTGACGGATTTGGTTATGCGTTTGTATCAATTTGCTTGTGCAGCACCTGATCCTAATGCGTGGCTGGAAAAATTGCCGGAAAATTACCAGGCAAAAGAGGGATTCCAAAATACTGCCTTATACCAAGAAAACATTAAGCCTGCTGTATCGGCAGAATTAGAGTTAGCGCGAGTAAACTATGCTAAAGCTATTGCTATGTGCCAAAATGAAGAAAAACTCTTAAAAGACTTGGAATTGTTAACGAATCAATTAGATCAAGTAAACCGGATATCTACAGCTATTTCAAATGATGATATGACTGCTCTTTTTGCTCAAATGGAAGGCTTGGATTTAAAGACGAATATTCGAAAAAAAAGAGGAGAACTTGCTGAACTTTCCGTTAGTGTAAAAGAATTACAAGCAACCGCCAAAGAAAGTGTCAGTCAAGTTACGACATATTTTCCTTATCCAGAAGCGGTTATGAATGATTTGTTGGCTAAATCTTATGATCTTGTCGTAAAAATGAGCGAGGTGACAAAAGCGTTTAGCCGCGCTTACACGCAAAAAAAATTAGCGAAAGGCGTATTAGATTTTAACGATTTAGAACATTATACGTTAGCAATTTTGGCAGCTCCTCAAAGTCCAGCCGCCAATTATTACCAAGCTAAATTTACTGAAGTGATGGTTGATGAATACCAAGACGTCAATCGTTTGCAAGAAGCTATTTTGAGCTATGTTAGAGACAATACCGAAAATGCTGGGAATATGTTTATGGTCGGAGATGTTAAGCAGTCGATTTATGCTTTTCGTTTAGCAGATCCCACCTTATTTATCGAAAAATACAATAGCTATCACCACGAAGATAATGGACGGCGAATTGTTTTATCAGAAAATTTCCGTTCCCGTAAAGAAGTCCTAGATTTTACTAATTTAGTTTTTGAGCAATTAATGGATGAACGCGTCGGCCAGATAAATTATGATGAAGCCGCGGCGTTAGTCGCAGGTTTTCCTAACTTTCCTGCCAGTGATGCATTTCAGACGGAATTACTTATTTTTGAAAAAGGTGGCAAAGAGGATGTTAAACATTTTGAAACGCGCCAAGCTGGTGAAATCCAATTAACTGCCTTGAAAATAAAAGAGTTAATGACGCAATCGTTTGAAATTTATGATAAAGAGAAAAAACAAATGCGTCCGGTAGAATATGGAGATATCGTTATATTGACTCCCACAAAAGGAAACAATCAGATAATTGTGGATACTTTTTATGAGCTCGGGATTCCTTTAGAAATTACGGATGCAGAAAGTTATTTCCAAACTACGGAAATTCAAACAATTATTAGTTTGTTAAAAATTATTGACAATCCTTATAATGACATTCCGCTAGCATCCGTTTTGCGCTCGCCAATTGTCGGTTTATTAGAAGACGAATTGGCACAAATTCGGTTGCAAAATAAAACTGGTTTTTATTATGAAGCTTTAAGAGATTATGAAAGTTACGGCACCGATGAGCAATTAAAAGCTAAAATACAAGTCTTTTTAGCACAGTTGGAAAGCTGGCGGGCTTTTTCAAAACGCAATGCGTTACCTGATTTAATCTGGCGTCTTTATGAAGAAACGGCTTATTTAGATTATTGTTTAGGTTTACCAAATGGTATCCAACGTCACGCAAATTTAATTGCTTTAGTTGAGCGGGCAAAAAATTACGAAAAAAGTAATTTTCGTGGCTTATATCAATTTATTCGTTTAATTGAAAAAATGCAGGAAAAAGATTTGGATTTAGCCGAACCTGCTACAAAATCAGTGGAAAATGCTGTACGGGTGATGACAATCCATGGTAGTAAAGGATTAGAATTTCCGCTTGTCTTTTTATTGGATATGGCCAGAGATATTAATCGCCTTGATTTTAACCGTAATTATATTTTTGAAGAACATTTGGGAGCCGGCATTAAATACATTGATCAAATGCGTCAAGTGAGTTATGAAACAATGCCCTACCAAGCGATAAAACAAGTCCGTTTAAATAAAGCTTTTTCCGAGGAAATGCGCAAACTGTATGTTGCTTTAACGAGAGCAGAACAAAAATTGTATTTAGTTGGCTCTTATGAAAGTAAAGAAAAGGCCTTACAAGCGTGGCAAAGTGCCCTTACGCAAGAAAGTCGCATCTTAAATCCCGCATTACGCTTAAAGGGAAGCCATGTCTTACTAAACTGGGTTGGCATGACTTTGATGCGTCATCCTGATATGGAGGCTATTTTTACTGAGGCCAAAGATCGTAGTTATACTGTGGAAAGTCCCGCGCATTTTACTATTCAATGGTTTGACCAAGAAGATGTGAAAAACTGGCGAGAAAACTACGAAAAGCTAGAAAATTCATCCGTTGCAACTCCTGAAGAAAATCTTTCATCAGATATAACAAGAATAAAGGAACGTTTAGATTTTATTTATCCTTATGAAAAAGCAACCCAAACTACTAGCTATCAGTCAGTAACCGAAATTAAGCGCGTGTTTGAAGATCCTGATAACACCCAGGAAAATCGCTTGGATTGGCAAAGTAATTTGGAAAAACAACAGACAGTAAATCGTTATACTGCAGAAAGTTTAGCAGTGCCAAAATTTGTGGCAGAAACCACGCAGGATGCTGCCAGTGTTGGAACGGCTACCCATACAGTTTTACAATTATTAGAACTTACACAAGCGCCGACTGAAACAACATTAGAGCAGTTTATTGCAAAATTAGTAGCTAACGGAATTTTAACCACGGAATTAGCACAAGAAGTTTCCATACCAGATATTCTTTGGTTTTTTAATACGCCATTAGGACAAGAGTTGCTCAGCCAACCTGAAAAAGTTCATCGGGAAGAACCGTTTGCCATGTTGCAAAAAACGACAACAATTTTTAAAGATTACGATAATAGTGTCGATGAATTGTTAATTCACGGTATTATCGATGGCTATGTATTAGATGATGAAATTTTACTTTATGATTTTAAAACGGATCATCTATGGCAAGGCAATGAAGCCGAATTGGTAAATCGTTATCAAGGGCAAATTAATCTTTATCGTCAAGCATTGACAGAAACTTATCAGCGCCCTGTTACAAAGAGTTATCTGATTTTTTTAAAGGGACGTAAAATAATTTCACTTTTGTAATCTTTTGTGCTTACAAAATGTAAGAAGCGTGCTATAATGTGACAAAAGAGGTGACCGAAAGTGGAACAAGTTGTAGAAACTGAATTTTGTTTGTGTCCAAAATTTGAAAAAGCTTTTTCAATTTTGGGAAAGAAATGGAACGGTTTGATTCTCGATGTATTATTAGAAGATGGGTCCCAACGCTTTGTTGATCTGGCAAATAAAATTCCCGAAGTAAGTGATCGAGTTTTAGTGGAACGTTTGCGAGAATTAGATGCTGAAGGTATTGTTGAAAAAGACGATAACTTATATCAGTTAACTAAAAAAGGCCGCGATTTAGAAACTAGTTTAATTGCTGTTAAAGATTGGGGCAATAAATGGATTGATGCTTCAGAATGCAGTTGATTTTCAGACAAAAGTTTTGTAAACTAAATACAATTAAATAAAAAGCAATGATGGAAACAAGTAATTTGGTTGATACGAAAAAAGGGAGACCTGTCATAGACTGAAAGCAGGGGTCGTAATCGAAAAATGAAATTCACTTCCTAGCTTGCTTAGTGAGAGCTAAGCCGGTTGTCTAGCAATCGTTATTAAAATAAAGTGCGTTGATTTTTGACGAATTAGGATGGTATCGCGAGACCTCGTTCCTTTAGGAATGAGGTCTCTTTTTTTTTGATAAAATAAAGATTTTCTTAGGCTTTAAGCTTAAATAAAAAATGAGAAAGTCTTTTCATTAAGGAGGAACAAGAATGTCATTACAAGCCAAGTTGGAATCATTGAAAAATGAAACTATGGAAAAAATTGACAACGTAAGTGATTTACAAGCGCTAAATCAAATTCGGGTAGAAACGTTAGGAAAAAAAGGCCCGATTACTGAGGTATTGCGTGGAATGAAAGATTTATCAGCCGAAGAACGTCCCAAAGTGGGAAGTTTTGCTAATGAAATTCGTGATGCATTAACAAAAGCCATTGAAACGCGTAAAGAAGTATTAGAAGAAGCGGCATTAACCGCTGCGCTTTCAAAAGAAAGTATCGATGTTACTTTACCAGGACAACAGATAAATAAAGGAAATCGCCATGTTTTAACCCAAATTATGGAAGAAATTGAAGATATTTTTGTCGGCATGGGCTATCAAGTTGTCGAAGGTTATGAAGTTGAAAGTGACCATTACAACTTTGAACGGATGAATTTACCAAAAGATCACCCAGCCAGAGATATGCAAGATACATTTTATATTTCCGATGATATTTTAATCAGAACTCATACTTCACCAGTCCAAGCACGGACAATGGAAAAACATGATTTTTCTAAAGGACCGTTACGAATGATTTCTCCAGGAAAAGTTTTTCGCCGTGATACTGATGATGCTACGCATAGTCATCAATTCCATCAAATTGAAGGTTTAGTTGTTGATAAACACGTTACGATGGGGGATTTAAAAGGAACTTTAGAGGTTATGATGCAAAAAATGTTTGGGGAAGATCGCAAAATTCGCCTGCGTCCAAGTTATTTTCCTTTTACCGAACCTTCTGTAGAAGTGGATGTAAGTTGCTTTAAGTGTGGCGGTGCAGGTTGTAATGTTTGCAAATATACTGGCTGGATTGAAATATTAGGCGCTGGTATGGTTCATCCAAACGTTTTAGAAATGTCTGGAATAAATCCAGAAGAATATGCTGGTTTTGCTTTTGGGATTGGACCAGATCGAGTTGCGATGCTGCGCTATGGTGTCAACGATATTCGTAACTTCTATCAAAATGACCTGCGCTTTTTAAGTCAATTCAAAGGAGAGTAAAAATTTATGTTAGTTTCTTATAAATGGTTAAACGAATATTTAGACCTTACTCAAATTTCTCCGAAAGAATTAGGGGATAAAATGTCTGTTACAGGCATTGAAGTAGAAGGTATTGAAGTGCCCGCAGAAGGATTAAAGAAAATTGTCGTCGGGAAAGTGGAAAAATGCGTTCCTCATCCAAATTCTGATCACTTATCGATTTGCCAAGTCGATATTGGTGCAGAAGAATTATCGCAAATCGTCTGTGGTGCTCCTAATGTTAAAGAGGGAATTAAAGTAATTGTGGCATTACCTGGGGCACGTATTGCTGGTAATGTAAAAATTAAAAAAGGTAAAATGCGGGGCGAAGTTTCAAATGGTATGATTTGTTCTTTACAAGAACTTGGTGTTTCAGAAAATGTCGTACCAAAAGAATTTGCTGATGGTATTTACTATTTGCCTGAAGATGCCGTTGTAGGAGAATCTGTTTTTCCTTATTTAGATTTAGATGATAGTATTATTGAATTATCTATCACTCCTAATCGTGCAGATGCCTTATCTATGCGAGGTGTGGCTTATGAAGTCGGGGCAATTTACAATCAAAAACCGCACTTTAAAGATGAAAAATTAGTTGAAAGTGATCAGGCAGCTCATGATAAAATTAAAGTGAGCGTAGCAGATGAAAAAGATGCGCCAGCTTATCAAATTCGTATCATTGAAAATGTTAAAATTGCGCCTTCACCACAGTGGCTACAAAATCGTTTAATGAATGAAGGAATTCGGCCGATTAATAACGTGGTGGATGTTACCAATTACATTTTATTATTATTTGGTCAACCGTTACATGCTTTTGACTATGCTAAATTAGGTAGTCAAGAAATTTTAGTTCGTCGGGCGAATGCTGGAGAAACACTTACTACTTTAGATGATGAACAAAGAAATTTAACCCCAGAAAATATTGTGATTACGAATGGAGAAAAACCAGTAGCCTTAGCCGGTGTAATGGGTGGATTAGATTCTGAAATTACAGATACGACGACAACAGTTGCCTTAGAAGCTGCTTTGTTTGATCCATTGTCTATTCGTCTAACCTCAAAACAATTCAATTTGCGAAGTGAATCTTCTGCTCGTTTTGAAAAAGGTATTAACAAAGGTGCTATTAACCAAGCCTGTGAAGTGGCGGCTGCGATGATTGCAAAACTGGCTGGCGGCACAGTTTTAAAAGGTGCGGTAGTAGGCTCTGCTGTTGAAGTTAGAAATGAAGAAGTTAGCATTACTTTAGCTAAAATCAATCGTTCTTTAGGAACTGACCTTTCTGTAGCGGACGTGGCGGCAGTGTTTGAAGCGTTACAATTTCCATTTACTGAAAGCGATGGATACTTTACAGTGACGATTCCACCTCGTCGCTGGGATATTCACATTGAAGCAGATATTCTTGAAGAAGTGGCCCGTATTTACGGTTATGATAAAATTCCAAGTACATTACCAAGTGGGGAAACTGTTGCAGGTTCTTTGACAGACGAACAATTAAAAACACGTGAAGTCCGTAGCACTTTAGAAGGTGCCGGGTTAACCGAAGCGATTAGTTACGCTTTAACCACAGAAGAAAAATCTAGTCAATTTATGCTACGTAAGAGTAATGTAACCCGCTTGGATTGGCCGATGACAGAAGATCGTGCTGTGTTACGTATGAACTTAATTAGTGGTTTATTAGATGATGTGGCTTATAATGTGGCGCGGAAAAATGATGCTATCGCATTATATGAAATTGGCCGTGTCTTTTACCAAGACGCAGATCCGTTGAAAAACTTGCCATTAGAAGAAAACCATGTTGCTTTTGCGTTGTCTGGGTTATGGCAAACAAAAGATTGGCAACAAGCAAGTGAAAAAGTTGACTTTTTCTTAGCCAAAGGAATTGTTGAAACACTTTTAACAACTTTAGGTGCAACAGATATTTCCTATGTTAAAACTACAGCAATAAAAGAAATGCATCCAGGTCAAACTGCTGAAATTTATGTGGGTAGTGAGAAAGTTGGTTTGGTGGGACAAGTTCATCCGACAGTCACGAAAGCTTATGATATTGGCGCAACTTTTGTAGCTGAATTAAACTTAGCTGCATTATTGGCAACTCAAAAATCACCATTAGTTTATCAAGCTGTTTCTAAGTTCCCAGCAGTCAGTCGTGATATTGCGATGTTAGTAAAAGAAGAGGTTACAAATCAAGAAGTTGTAGCGGTAATTAAAGAAGCAGCCGGTAAATTCTTAAATAAAGTTAGCTTGTTTGATGTTTATCAAGGTGCTAACATTGAAAATGGTTATAAATCACTTGCTTACAGTTTGACTTTTGTAAATCCAGAAGCAACCTTAACCGATGAAGAAATCAATAAAGCAATGGAAAAAGTAACCAGAAATCTAACTGAAAAATTAACCGTAGAAATTCGGTAATTAAAAAAAGCTGTTATCAGCGTCATTGTGACGCTGATAACAGCTTTTTAATGTTTTTCTTTAGTGAAATGAAGAATGAACAAAGGAATTAGTAAGATGACAGCAGAAAGAATAATTGTGGCAAATCCTAAAACATTTGCTAACAAACTATTTAAGGTAGCGCCACAAACAAAACTAAAAATGATAATCGCCGTATCTTTGAACTTGGCGCTAGCTTTTTGATCGTGATGAATAAAAGCATCCCAAGTTGTTTCACCTAGTGTCCGTAAATTTCCAGTCATCATTAAAGAAGTAAAAGGACCCGCATGAAGCTTGCGAAACTCTTGTAATTGGGCAGCGGCCGCTAATGACAAAAGGGCGCTGGCGAATTTATCAGAAATATAAGGTGAGAGAAGTGCCACACCTACCATCAAGCTAATTTCTAGTATTAAAACAATTTTTTGACGGCTTCTTAGACTAGTATCATCTGCTAATTGGTGTTGAAGAAAACGAGTGGCCACACTACCAATGAAAAAGGCTGTGATTGGCACTAGATAGCGTAAAATAGCAGTAAAATCACCTTGTCCTAAATTTAATCCTAATAAAATGAAGTTCCCCGTCTGTAGACCCGCAAATACTTCGCCGTGGAAAAGATATGTGTAAGCATCTAAACCACCAGCAGCAGCAGCTAAAAACACCCCAATAATTAACCGTTCATGTAAAGGATATTCTCTATCTTTCAATATTTTCACCTCACCAACAAGTCTTATCTTTAATCTAGTCGCAAGAAAAGATTTTGACAACTATTTTGTCTTTACAAAAAAGCGCAATTTAAGAAAAGATTTTCTTAAATTGCGCCTTGGTAAAAAGATTAAAATGTAAAAAAATCAAAATAAAGAAGAATGTGAATTAATTGAAATAAGCAATCCCCATTGCTGCCTTGACTTCTGCTAATGTTTGAGCAGCTACTGCTTCAGCTTCTTTAGAGCCTTTTTGTAAGATTGCCATAACGGCAGCTGGATCCTTTGCTAACTCTTCACGACGTGCGCGAATAGGGGCAAATTCAGCTTCTAAAACATCAATTAAGTAGCGTTTAATTTTGACATCACCTAAACCGCCACGACGATAATGATCTTTTAACTCCGCGATGTATTCTTTATCGGTTCCAAAAACATCTAAGTAGGTAAAAACCATATTACCCTCTACTTGTCCAGGATCCTCTACGTGAATGTGATTTGGATCAGTATACATGCTCATCACTTTCTTTTTAACAACATCGATAGAATCTGCAATATAAATGCCGTTACCAAGTGATTTACTCATTTTACCGTTACCGTCAATGCCTGGTAAACGTCCCATGCCTTTAGGTGGTAAAACAGCTTTTGGCTCAACCAAAACAGGACGGTAAGTATTATTAAAGCTATGAACGATTTCTTGGGTTTGTTCTAGCATTGGTTTTTGGTCTTCACCAACTGGGACAAGATTAGCTTTAAATGCGGTTATATCAGCAGCTTGGGAAACCGGATAAATGAAAAAGCCCGTCGGGACACCTTCACCGAAATTCTTTTGTTCGATTTCACTTTTTACTGTCGGATTGCGTCGCACACGTCCGACTGAAACTAAATTTAAAAAGTACATGGTCAACTCAGCTAGTTGCGGAATTTGAGATTGGATAAATAATGTCGATTTACTTGGATCAAGGCCGACAGCTAGATAATCCAAAGCGACCTCTAAGACATTAGAAGAAACTTTTTCAGGATTTTTGGCATTATCAGTTAGTGCTTGCATATCGGCAATCATAATGTAAAGTTTGTTGTTTGGATCAGCTTGCATTTCTACCCGTTTTTTTAAAGAGCCAACATAGTGACCTAAATGAAGGCGGCCTGTGGGGCGATCCCCAGTTAAAATAGTATTTTTCAAGAGTTTTCACCTTTTTCTGCTTTCTATTCTCATACATGTCAGTTTACCTTTTTTTAAACTTTACGGCAACTATCAAAAAAGCAAATAACTGGAAAATAGTAATGTAAACTGGGAGAATAAGTTAGGGATAGAACTGGTGCTAAAATATTACTGAAAACAAAAGTAAGTGACATATTCGTGTGATAAAACTTATCAAGTTGGCGAAATGTTATTGTCAGAAAAATCTGTCGATTCAAATCTTTTTTTGTAAAAAAACTTTACAAATGTTTTTTAATTTGCTTATAATACTACTTAAACCAAACATCAATAGAATTTAAATTTAAAACAGGAGTGACGCCAATGTCTATGATCGAATTTCAAAACGTGGAAAAATACTATGGTAAATTTCACGCACTAAAAAATATTAATTTGAATTTTGAAAAAGGGGAAGTTGTCGTAGTTATTGGACCTTCCGGCTCAGGAAAAAGTACCATGTTACGCTGTATCAACGGTTTAGAAAACATTTCTTCAGGCCATTTGTTAATTAATGATCAAGATTTATACAGCAAAAAGACGAAATTAACAGATATTAGAAAAAACATTGGGATGGTTTTCCAACACTTTAACTTGTATCCCAATAAAACTGTGTTAGAAAATATTACATTAGCGCCGATTAAAGTTTTAAAACAAAATGAACAAGATGCGATTGCTTTAGCAGAACGTTTATTAGATCGGGTAGGAATGTTGGATAAAAAAGATTCTTATCCTTCGATGCTTTCAGGTGGACAACAACAACGGGTAGCGATTGCCCGCGGGTTAGCGATGCAGCCACAAATGCTGTTGTTTGATGAACCAACTTCCGCGTTAGACCCAGAAATGATTGGTGATGTTTTAAATGTTATGAAAAAAATCGCCAAAGATGGTATGTCGATGATTGTCGTTACCCATGAAATGGGTTTTGCTAAAGAGGTAGCCGATCGCGTTGTCTTTATGGCTGATGGCGAGGTAGTGGAAGAAAGTCGCGATGTCGAAAATTTCTTCAATAATCCAAAAACTGATCGCGCGAAACAATTTATTAGTAAAGTGATTAATCACTAATAAAAAAAGTCTGTGATAAAAAGTGAAAAGGATTGGAGGAAAGTTGATGAAGAAAATCTTTTCGGCGTTTTTTGGATTTGCTGCAGTTTTACTTTTACTAAGCGGTTGTGGAAAAAGTGTAGCAGATCAAGATATCGCAAAAGTTAGTAAAGAAAATAATCAAATTATTTGGGGAGTAAAATACGATACCCGCTTGTTTGGAATGATGGATGTCACAACCAATGAAGTCAAAGGTTTTGATATTGATATTGCCCGCGGAATTACTGAAAAAATCTTAGGTAGAGATGGCAACGCTATTTTTGTGGAAGTTACCTCAAAAACGCGTATACCATTATTAAAAAACGGTAACATCGATGCCATTATCGCGACGATGACGATTACAGAAGAGCGTAAAAAGCAAGTGAATTTCTCACAAGTGTATTTTGACGCTGGTCAGTCATTACTTGTACCAAAAGATAGTAAAATTACGAGTGTTGATAGCTTAACAGCGGACGATACTGTCTTAGCTGTTAAAGGCTCTACTTCGGCGGTAAATATTCGTGAGCATGCACCTGATGCTAAAATTTTAGAGTTAGAAAATTATGCGGAAGCTTTCACTGCCTTACAGTCAGGCCAAGGCGATGCGATGACAACCGATAATGCAATTTTATTAGGTATGGCATCAGAAAATAAGAATTATAAATTGGCCGGTGAAACATTTACAGAAGAGCCGTATGGGATTGCCATCAATAAAGGGCAAGATAATTTCTTAAAAGAAGTGAACAAAGCCTTAGATGAAATGCATGCAGATGGCACGTATGATGAAATTTATAATAAATGGTTCCCAGGGGATAATACCGGGAAAGTAAAATAAAGGAGGCCGGTTATGCTGACACTATTTCAAGAATACAGCGGTATGTTTTTTGAAGGGTTCAAATTTACAATTTATTCCAGTGTAATTGCCCTTTTCTTTAGTTTAATTATTGGGACGTTAATGGCGATTTTGCAACTTTCCAGCAATCGAATTATCAAATTTTTAGCGCAAGCTTACGTGGAATTTTTCCGTAATATTCCACTGCTGATTATTGCCATGTTCTTTTTTGTCGTTGTACCTTTATACTGGGTTCAAATCGACGGATTTCAAGCTGGGACGATTGGCTTAGTCATTTATACTTCGGCCTTTATCGCCGAAACAGTTCGTTCTGGAATTCAAACAGTACCAAAAGGTCAGACAGAAGCGGGCCTTTCCCAAGGACTAACGTACAGTCAAACAATGCGTTACATTGTTTTGCCCCAGGCATTTAAAATTGTTGTCCCACCACTAGGTAATCAGTTTATCAACTTAGTCAAAAATTCTTCTGTCCTAGCGATGGTGGCAGGTCTTGATTTAATGTATCAAGGTGATTTAATTGCTAGTACCACCTTCAATACATTTGATACGTATATTATCGTCGCTTTGTTTTACTTAGTTTTAACATTGCCACTTTCTTATTTAATGAATCATTTAGAGAAAAAATGGGCCGTAACAGGCTAGAAAGGAGCGGGTTAGATGGATTTTTTTGATGCATTTTCTTTTGTTAATTTACGCTTTTTATTCGATGGTCTGCGGGTCACAGTAGAAGTGTCAATCTTATCGATTATTTTTAGTTTTATTATCGGTGGCGTCGTGGGTGTTATTCGTTTTAGTAATATCCCATTTTTATCCAAAATTTTAGGTTTTGTGATTGATATTATTCGTAATTTACCGTTATTGTTAATCATCTTCTTTACGTATTTTGCACTACCTCAAATTGGGATCCGCTTTGATATTTTCTGGTCTGCGGTTGTTGCGTTGACGATATTTGAATCTGCGATGTTATCAGAAGTTTTTCGAGCAGGGTTAAACGCAGTGCCAAAAGGACAGATGGAAGCAGGTCTTTCGACTGGTCTAACTTATAGCGAAACCATGCGGGCTATTGTAATTCCACAAGCTTTTAAATCGATGATTCCGGCAATTGTTAGCCAGTTAATTTCTTTAATTAAAGATACGTCTTTGGCGGTAATTATTTCATTGCCAGAACTGACTCATAATGCGAAAATTATTTATGGTCAAAATGAAAATTATGTATTGCCAATGTTTTTAGCTATGACGGTTGCTTATTTTGTCGTTTGTTACGCTTTATCTTTGGTATCGAAATATCTCGAAACAAAACAATACAACTATTAAATACTAGCAGCAATTTTTTAGGTGATAGGGTTATTGCCTAAAAAATTGCTGTTTTTAATTGCTATAAGAAATGTAAATATTTTTTATTTTAGCGTTAAATAAAGCTGCGTTTTAAAGATAATCAGCAAGACTTGAAAAAAAAGGAAAAAAAAGCGAAAATAGAGACATTAGTGGAATAAATTTGCTTTAATTTTAATTAAAGCTTTAAAGGGTGAAAAAATATGGGAAATAAGCACGCAATCGGTTTAATCGATTCGGGTGTGGGTGGCTTAACCGTTTTAAAAGAAGCATTAAAACAGCTACCAAATGAAAATTTGATTTATTTAGGTGATACAGCCCGGTGTCCTTATGGTCCCAGACCAGCGGAACAAGTAATTGAATTTACCCGACAGATGACACATTTTTTAATCCAAAAAGAAATTAAACTTTTAGTTATTGCATGCAATACCGCCACAGCAGTCGCCCTTGATGTGATTCGCCAAGAAATTGATATTCCGGTTGTAGGGGTTATTTTACCGGGGACACGAGCGGCAGTTAAAGCCACAAAAAACCATAAAGTTGGGGTTATCGGCACACAAGGTACAATTAAAAGCGCCTCTTACCAACGAGCACTGCAAACTAAAACTCCTAATATTCAAGTATTTAGTCTAGCGTGTCCGAAATTTGTTCCTTTGGTGGAGAGCAATCAATTTTCATCCCCAGTGGCTAAAAAAACGGTGGCAGAAACATTATCTCCTTTGCAATATAGCAGAATGGACACGTTGATTTTGGGTTGTACCCATTATCCGTTACTACGACCAATTATTCAAAATGTCGTAGGAAGCCAAGTGCAGCTCATTGATTCGGGTGCTGAAACGGTGGGGGAAGTTAGTGTGTTGTTGGATTACTTTGAAATTGCAAATAGTAGTGAAAATAAAAAACCACAGTATGCGTTTTATACAACTGGTTCAACAAAAATGTTTGATGATATTGCAAATGAGTGGCTGGATAATATCACTGTTCAGTCTACGCACGTAAATTTAGAAGGGAATTAATAAAATGAGACATGATGGCCGCGCTGTGCAACAAATTCGTCCGGTAACAATTAAGACCAATGTTTTTAAACATCCAGAAGGGTCTGTGGTGATTTCTTTTGGCGATACGCAAGTCGTTTGTTCGGCTACAATTGAAAATCGCGTACCCCACTTTTTAAAAGATAGTGGTAAAGGGTGGGTCAGCGCAGAGTATAGTATGCTTCCGCGGGCGACTAGTTCTCGTAACCGAAGAGAAAGTGCAAAAGGAAAGTTATCCGGTCGAACCATGGAAATTCAACGTCTAATTGCCCGTTCTTTACGAGCGGTAGTAGATTTAGAGAAGCTGGGAGAAAAAAGTATTATTGTCGACTGTGATGTTTTACAAGCTGATGGTGGTACCAGAACAGCAAGTATTACGGGGGCTTTTGTCGCATTGCGCCTAGCTGTCAATAAATTATTACAGCAAAACGAATTGACAGAAGATCCGATTAAAGAACATCTAGCAGCAATTAGTGTGGGAATTTTACCCGATGGTACTTGTGTGACAGATTTAGATTATGCAGAAGATTTTTCTGCTTTAGTCGATATGAATGTGGTCATGACTGAAAGTGGTCAATTTGTTGAATTACAAGGTACCGGTGAGGAAAGCACATTTAGTGGTGAAGAATTAAATGAGATGTTAATTTACGCTAAACACGGCATCAGCGATTTAATCGCTTTTCAAAAAGAGGCACTTTTAGGCAAAGAAAAAGTTGACCAGGATGATAAAAATGAAGACGATACGCGAACAATCGTGATTGCGACTAAAAATCCTGGTAAAGCCAAAGAATTTGCTGCAATGTTTGGTCAAGCAGGTTATAAAATAAAAACATTATTGGATTATCCTTCCATTCCCGAAGTTCAAGAAACTGGAAAAACGTTTGAAGAAAATGCCCGCTTAAAAGCAGAAACGATTGCTCAATTATTACAACGTCCCGTTTTAGCTGATGATTCTGGTTTGGCTGTAGATGCTTTAAATGGAATGCCTGGGGTCTATTCGGCTCGTTTTGCAGGAGAAACTAAAAGTGATGCCGCTAACAATGCCAAATTACTTCACGAATTAACCAATATTCCTGATGAAGATCGGACTGCTCATTTTCATTGTACGTTAGTATTTGCAGCACCTTTAAAAGAAAGTTTGGTTGTATCAGCAGATTGGCCTGGTAGAATCGGACGCATACCACGGGGAGACCACGGCTTTGGTTATGATCCACTATTTATTCCAGCCGGGATGGAAAAATCAGCAGCAGAATTATCAGGCTCTGAAAAAAATGCCATTAGCCATCGGGGGCAAGCACTAAAAAAATTACAAAAAAATTGGCAAGCATGGTTAGAGGCGTAATATCATTTTTTTCATTAAAAATAGTTAGTTAGAGGAGCGGAATATGAAGTATTTAGTCGTAAGTGATAACCATGGAGATCGTGAAATTCTTGTTGATATTTTAAATCGTCGTCAAAGTGAAGTTGATTACTTTTTTCACTGTGGTGATTCTGAGTTAGCTAGTAATGATCCGTTATTTGAAACGTATAATGTCGTGGCGGGAAACTGTGATTTTGATCCCGGCTTTAAAAATCAGTTGGTTGTAAAAACGAAAGAAGATACAATTTATTTAACCCATGGACACTTGTCAAACGTTCGTTTTGGCTTAACCCAAATTTCATTAGAAGCAAAAGAAGTTGCAGCGGATGTTTGTCTGTTTGGTCATACTCATCAAATTGGCTGTGAAGCGGTGAAAGGGTGCCTATATTTGAATCCAGGAAGTATTTCACAACCAAGAGGGCCGATTCAAATTCAAAGTTATGCGATTATTGAAAGTACAGAGAATAGTTGGGAAATACAATATTACGATCGTACACATGCGGCAGTAGCAGATTTACATTTTACCTTTAAAAAATAAATTGTAAGTTTTTCATAAGGCTAATAACGCAAGATGTTTCCCCTTACAATTTTTTGTACAATAAGGTTGTATGTTGGGTGGAAATGGAGGCAATCAATTTGATAGGAACCACTGTCCAAGAACTTTTATTAGAAAATCAGCATAATTTTTTAGTGCCAGCAGAAAACGTTGCATCACTAATGTATTCTAATCCGTTAGATCACGCATTGTTAGTTTTATCAAAAGTCGGTTATTCAAAAATTCCAGTGTTGGATAAAGATGATCGCTTTGTAGGGTTAATCGGTTTAAATGATATCGTCGGGAAAATGATCGATTTAAGAAAGATTGATACCGATAATTTAGCCGGTTTAACTGTTGCTGACGTGATGGAAATTGGAGTTGATTATGCCAAAGAAGATGCACAATTAGAAGATGTATTACACTTATTAGTCAACAATGCTTTTTTACCAATTGTAAATAGTGAACGGATCTTTTTAGGAATCGTTACCCGCAAGGAAGTTTTAAAAGCAACCAATCATTTGGTTCATGAATTGGAAAAACGTTATGAACTGGTAGCAAAATCTGAAAAAAAGAAAGATAAGCTATTTGTTGTTTAGGTAGTTGTAAATAAATAGCATTTCATAAAAAAACTTCCAGCCACCTCGTATTAATGTGAGGTTAGGCTGGAAGTTTTTTTGTTACTTTATGGAGCCGGTAAAATTGGTGTGGATGGAATAGATAAACCTGCTTCATTTAATTCTGTGATAGAGGCGGCTAGTAAATCTTCTTTAATTTTGAATTGCTGGCCATTTAAAACGTAAAAAGTTGTCCGAATAGCATAATTACTATTGCCTAAATCAACTAGACCTAAAATTGTCGGTGGTGTTTGAATTTCATCTTTATAAGTTGTGGTAATTTTATCGTTGGCGGTCTGAATAGCTGCCTTTATTTTATCTAAACCTTCATTTGGTTCAATTCGGACATCTACGATAACTTGCATATTGGAACGAGAATTATTACTAATGGTAGTGATATTACGATTTGGGATAAAATGAACGGTACCATTGGCGGAACGTAATTCAAGCGTTCTAATACCCACTGAAGTCACAGTACCTTCAATAGCCAGATTGCTTAAAATTACATAATCGCCGACATCAATTTGTTGTTCCATAATAATAAAGAATCCGGTGATAATATCATTCATAAATCCTTGAGCACCAAGACCAATAGCTAAACCAGCAATTCCTGCTCCGGCTAATAGTGACCCAACTGGAACCCCTAAAGTCGAAAGAAGTGAATAAATAAAGAAAAAGCCTAACGTATAATGAATGACATTGCGAATCAAAGTATTTAATGTGTTCATCCGGCTTTCGCTGAATTTTTGTCTTTTTTGATAAGATTGATAGCTGCGTTCAACTAAAAAATCACAGATACGTAATAAAACGCTAAATAATAAAATTAAAAAGAGAATCATTAATCCTTTTGAAATTAATAGTCCTGTGACTTTTTCCCAATCAATTGTATCCCACCAACGTTGAAACGCATTTAATTGGCGTACAGCAGGTTCTGTTAGACCAGAACCTGTCGAGTCTGTTGTTTGTGCTATGATGTGTAACATGCAAGTCCTCCCTTTATTGTACTATTCATTGAAGTGGAAAGATCCCACGTACTTATCTTAACAAAAAGAGTAAAAAAAAACTGCCTAGAATTCGGCAGTTTTTCATTTTTTAATTATTCGTTTAATTGTTGCAGGTATGAAGCAGGTGTTTTAAAGCCATAGACATTTCCTAAGATATATTTTGCGATGTGGAGTGTTCGATCACTGCTGCGTTCTAAATTTGAACTGATATCGATAAATAAGACACTATCAGCGGCACGACCATCACCTTTACTCATTAAACGGAAGTATTTTCTTCTTAATAAATCGACAAGTTCATTGACTTCTTTTTCCCGTGAAAGAATTTTTGTCGCTAAGTCGTGATCATCTGTTTCCAACACTGATAAGGCATCACGAATATTTTTTAAGACTTTATCAAATAACAAGACTAAATCTTCATCATATAAAAGTAAGGCAGTACGAGTAGGTTTGGGATTGTTGCCATTTCGTTTTTCTTTATTCCGTTGTTTTTGTTCCAATTCACAAGCTTCTTCCACAAAGCCGACGATGTTTTTACAGTGATCTCCAATTCGTTCAAAATCTTTCGTAAATTCCAATAACATGGCTTGTTCTTGGCTTTCTGTTTGAGATAGTTCTACCGTAGCAACTTTTGCTAAGTATTCCGTTAATTCTACATCAAAACGATTTATCGCTTCTTCGTATTGAAAAACATCATCTTTTATATCTTCAGCAGGTTTAACATAAAAATCTTTTGTCGCTGACAAGGCACGTAGCGCATAATCTCCCATTTGAATAACTTCATTTGAAGCCTGGCGCAATGCAATGCTTGGTGAAGTATAAAGAAAATCTTCATTTAATTCTACTGCGCGGATATCCAATGATTTTTCCGTACCTGGAATAATTTTTTTAACAAGTAATTCAATTTGTGGAATAAACCAAAATTGAATGGCTAAGTTAGAGAGATTAAATAAACCGTGGGCAAAAGCAATTTGCATGCTTGGGTTTAAATGGAAAACATCTGTCATTGCGATGACGACATGGGTAAAAGGTGTTAATAATAATGTGAAAATAATTGCACCGACCAAATTAAATACTACATGGGCACCTGCTGTACGTTTAGCAGCGATGCTAGCACCTAAAGCGGCAATCACGGCAGTAATCGTCGTCCCGATATTATCACCAAATAAAATTGGTAGTGCGGCTCCTAGCGCTAAACTATTTTGAGCGTACAGTTGCTGTAAAATCCCAATTGTCGCACTGGAACTTTGTAAAACCATTGTAAGTAATGTACCAATAAAAACACCTAAAACAGGATGGTGGGAAACGCTAATCATTAAATCATTAAATTGCGGTAAATCTTTTAAAGGTTCCATACTGGTTCCCATTAATTTTAAACCAAAAAATAAACAGCCAAATCCAAATAAAATTTGTCCGCTATTTTGAAATAATTTACGCTTCGTGAAAAATAAAAGGATGGCGCCAATTCCAATGATAGGTAGGGCATAGGCACTCAAATTAAAACCAATAATGAAGGCTGTAACAGTTGTTCCGACATTTGCACCCATAATAACGCCAATCGCTTGACGCAAAGACATAAATCCAGCACTAACCAAACCGACGGTCAAGACCGTGGTACCTGAGCTGCTTTGAATCAGGCCAGTGACAATAATTCCGGCTAGCACAGCCCGCAGTGGGGTAGAGGTGAATTTATTCAGCACTTCTCGCAGGCGATCACCAGCGGCTTTTTGTAAGCCATCTCCCATATATTTAATACCAAATAGGAAAATTCCTAGACCACCTAAAAAACTAAATAGCATTTCTTGATACGACATAAAACTTCCTCCAGCAATAAATTTGACCAATTACTGCTAGCATAGCGAAAAGAAGCGTAGTTGTAAACGGTTTTTGACAATTGTGAACAAAAAGTATAGCCAGATTTGTACATCTTTTTAAATACTATGAAAAAATTTCGATAAATTGGTATTTTTAATGGTCCCGCTGCTTAAAATAAAATTGACACTAAAATAGTGACGTCTAAAAGTTAGTGTAAAAAGCTAACTTTTAGACGTCACTTTAAAAATTTTTCTTTCGTTATTTTCTTAAGACAAATGCACACCCTTATCAACAAAAATTACTTCGCCGATAATGCCACTGGCTGCAGGACTAATAAGAAAAGCACATGTATTACCAACTTCTTCAATGGTCACACCAACGTGATCTGGTGTTCTTTCTTCTGAAAGTTGAATCAATTTTTGGTAATCTTTGACACCTGTGACTGCCAGCGTTTTGATGGCGCCAGCAGAGATTCCATTGACGCGAATGCCTTGGGGAGATAAATCGGCTGCTAAATAGCGAACGGCGGCTTCTAAGGCAGCTTTAGCAATTCCCATCATATTGTAGTTTGGCACGGCTCTTTGTGAACCTAAATAACTCAGTGTCACAATCCCACTGTTTTGGGCCAAATAATCTTTGGCATAACGTGTTACAGCAATTAAAGAATACGCACTAATATCTTGTGCAAGGGCATAGCCGGCTCGGGAAATATCTACTACACTGCCGGATAAATCTTCTTTATTTGCATAGGCTACGGCATGAACTACCCCGTGAATTTCTCCGGCGTAGTCGCCGATTTTTGTAAAACATTCTTTAATGCTCTCATCACTGGCGACATCGCATTCGACTTTAAAAGCCTCGCTGCCGATTAATTTTTCTAGTTGTTTTGCCATCCGCTCATTTTGATAAGTATAAATTACTTCAGCACCTTGATCGGTTAATGCTTTTGCGCATCCCCAGGCAATCGAACGTTTATTGGCAACACCCATCACGACAATTTTTTTTCCAGTTAATAAACTCATGTGTACACTCCTTGAATGATTATAATAAATAAATGCAATGTTTTCTTTGTATGATTTCTTATTATTAGATAAAATTGTTTGATTGTCAAACTATTTTTTTGGCTAAGTTTAGATATTTGCAAGTATTTTGTAGTTGTGATACTTTGATAATCAAAATAGATTATCTCGATTACTATTTTTGTTAAAAATAAGGAGGGGTTCTTATGAGCCAAACACTAAGCGTTGCCCAAGTAAAAGAATTGATTCCAAATCGCTTTCCGATTTTATATATTGATAAAGTAACGGCTTTAAAAGCGGGTAAGGAAATTATTGCTCAAAAACAAATCACTTATAACGAAGATTTTTGTCAAAGCCAGCCTGAAAATCCTCATATGCCCGGTACACTTGTCTTAGAAACATTAGCGCAAGCGGGTTCGATTTTAATTTTGAAATCACCTGAGTTTCTAGGTGCAACGGCTTATATTGGCGGGATTAACAATGCGCATTTTTATGAGTTTGTACGTCCGGGAGATAGTTTAGAATTGCGATTTTCTATTACAAAGCTAAAAGGAAATGTTGGAACCGCTGATGCAGTGGCTACCGTGGAAGGAAAAGTAGTCGCTGACTGTGTCTTTACATTTATTGTAGGGGCTAAATAATTAACAAAGATGCTGTGATAGAAGCGATTAGATTCAAGAAATAAGACGGAATTCTCGAAAATTGTTTTTCAAATTTTGAGAATTCCGTCTTATTTACGAAGAAGTTGCTTCAGTCACACCGTTTATTCGGCAAGAGGAGATGTGACAAATTTTGTCACAGACCTTTTAATAAACATGGTGACAAAAGCTGCTTCAGTCTTTTCTTTGTAGGTAAAGAGAATATCTGTTTTTTAAAAGAAGTAAGTTAAAAACACGAAAAATTTATAGATTCAATTGTTGAGCGTGCATCTTATTACGTATTACGTAAAAATTAAGCGGTAGGCTTATTTATAAAACATTGTAGTTTCAAAAAGTTTTTTAAAAACTTAATTATGCTGGAACAATTTCGTTTTATAGTTATGATTTTGCTTCTTGTAAAATTTTAATCGTTTTAATTTTAACTGCTGTTTCTGGTTTGTCGTTTTCGTTAGTTTTGACCGCTGCGATTTTATCTACAACATCCATACCCTCAATCACTTGACCAAAGACAGTATAAGTACCATCCAAAGAAGGATAACCACCATTTTTATAAGCTTCAATAATCTTATCTGGCACCCAACCTTTTAAAAGACCATCACTCATATCATCTTTATTTTGAACGATATAAAATTGGCTACCAATACTATTGGGTTCTTGGGACTGTGCCATAGCTAATGCGCCACGAATATGATAAAGCTGATTGGAAGGTTCTGCAGCAAATCCTTCGCCCCAAATACTTTCACCGCCTGTGCCATCACCTTTTGGATCACCGCCTTGAATCATAAAATCATTAATAACACGATGAAAAGTCAGACCGTCGTAGTAGCCTTTTTTAGCATGAGTGATAAAGTTTTCCACGGCTTTTGGAGCAATTTCAGGAAAAAGCTTTATTTTAATATTACCTTTATCTGTTTGAAGTTCTACTAAATCTTCGTTTTCTTTTACCTCAGGATCTAATTGGGGTAAATCAAGTTGGTTAACGTCAACTTTTTCTGAAGTTTCGGTTGTTTTGTTGGTGCTAGAAGCAGTGGTTGAAGTTGAACTGGTATTACAGCCAGTGATAAAAAGTGTCACTGAAAATAAAAGTGCAACCCCTAAAATACGTTTTTTAATCATGCGATAAGCTCCTTTATTTAAGATAGTTTTAGAATAACAAATATAAAAAAGTTTGACTAGTCGTGAAAAGAAGGGGCATAAATAAAGAATCCCAAATTAAAAAAGGGAAAGGTGTAGACCAATTAAAGCGCTTTTGTTATAATGTAAGAGCATTCAAAGTTAGCAGCAATAAGGAGGAAATGAGTAATGGGAAAATTAGGTATTTCAGTCTATCCAGAACGTTCAACTTTTGAAAAGGACAAGGCGTATTTAGATTTAGCGCATAAATATGGCTTTAAACGAGTTTTTACTAGCCTTTTGGAAATAGAAGGTGATAAAGACCAAGTATTAGCAGGTTTTAAAAAAGTGGTTGATTACGCTAATAGTCTTGATATGGAAGTTATGGTCGATATTAATCCTGGTTTGTTTGAACAGCTAGGTATTTCTTATGATGATCTTTCATTTTTTGATGAAATGGGAGCTTATGGCGTTCGTTTAGACCTTGGTTTTACTGGAGCCGAAGAAGCGAAGATGACGCGTAATCCGTATGGTATTAAAGTCGAAATTAATATGAGTCAAGGAACTAACTATGTCGATAATATTATGAGCTATTCACCAAATACAAACAACTTACTAGGTTCTCATAACTTCTATCCTCATCGTTATTCTGGCTTGAGTTATGATCATTTTGTTTTTTGTTCAAAAAAATTCCGTAAGTACAATTTAAATACGATGGCTTTTGTCAATTCTCATGCGGCAACGTTTGGTCCCTGGCCTACACAAGATGGTTTGTGTACATTAGAAGATCATCGTGACTTAGAAATCGCAACCCAAGTTAAGCATTTAATTTTAACCGGTCTAATCGATGATATTTCCGTTGGGAATGCCTATGCTTCAGAAGCAGAATTAAAAGCAACGGCAGAAGCTTTCTTTGCCGAATATCCAAGTTTAAAAGTAGATCCAGCAGATGACATCACTGCAGATGAACGAATTTGTTTATTTGATAACTTGCATAGTTACCGTGGCGATCGTTCTGAGTATATTTTACGCTCTACTATGACACGGGTCTATTACAAAGATAAACCTTTCCCAGCTCATAACACAAAAGACATGGAGCATGGCGATGTGTTGATTGATAATGTAGGTTATGGACAATATAAAGGTGAAACACAAATTGCTTTAAAAGCGATGAAAAATGACGGTCGTGTGAACGTTGTCGGTCGTATTAGTGATGATGAACTTTTCTTATTAGACTTTTTGAAACCATGGTCAAGTTTTAAATTAATCGAAAATAAATAGAGTTAAAATTTCCAGTTGACATCTTCTTTAAAATGAAAAGGTAAAAGTTACTTCTTCGTTTTAATGGCTGTGTTAGCTGGTTTTTTTGTTAAGGAAACGATTATTTTTAACTTTTCAAGTCGCTTTTTTTAGTTACGAATAGTTATCTCTAAAAATATTTTTGGTATAATAATAAAGTTGGAGGCGAGAAGATGGAAAAACAACTGGCACTTTTGCTAAATGAATTACAAGGAATTGGCCAGTCGGGTAAAAAATATGGTCATGATGTCTTTGATCAAGAGCGCTACGATCAACTTTTAGTGGTAACAGGAAAATTGTTGGCGCTACTAACCGATTGGGACGAAACTCAAATTCAACATTATCTTTATACCGATGATGGCTATGCTACCCCTAAAGTAGATGTCCGTGGTGTCGTTTTTGTGGCGGATAAACTGCTACTTGTTAAAGAAAAAAGTGACGATAGTTGGACACTTCCTGGTGGCTGGGGAGATATCGGGTATTCTCCTTTTGAAGTAGCTGCAAAAGAAATCTATGAAGAAGCTGGTATTGTGGTTACACCACTACAATTAATGGCAGTCAAAGACAAAGCCAAACATAATTATCCTGCTAGTTTAACGTATGTTTATAAATTTTTTGTTTATTGTAAAGCAAAGAACACAGCGATTAAAAAGGGATTGGAGACAGTTGATGTCGGCTTTTTTACGCAACAGGAATGTGAAAATCTAACACTTTCATTGGCACGAACATCAAAAGAAGATATCAAGGCTGCTTTTAGTTACCATCATCAACCAAAAAACACGATTTGTGATTAATTTTAAGTGAGGAAAAGAAATGAAAAAAGTCTGGATTACAATTGGTATTATTTTTGTTTTATTACTTGGCGGTTTAACTTTTGCGGGTAATTATTTTTATGATTACGCGTTTGTTCCGGCTGAAAAAGATTTTTTAGCTAATGATGAGGCACAAGCATCCGTCGATAACAAACCAACAGATAAAGCATTAACATGGTTTAAAGGGAGTACAAGAACTAATTGGTATTTAACGAGTCAAGATGGATTGAAATTAAGAGGAATTTATTTACCGGCTGAAAATGAAAGTCATAAAACTGCGATTATCGCCCACGGTTATATGGGAGATGCTGAATCAATGTATCAGTTTGCCGGAATGTATCATGAATTAGGCTATAATGTATTAGTACCAGATGCCAGAGGGCACGGTGAAAGTCAAGGGGATTATATTGGCTTTGGTTGGCCAGAGCGAAAAGATTACGTTCAATGGATAGATAGAGTCCTAACACAAAATGGTGAAGATGAGACGATTGTTTTACATGGTGTTAGTATGGGTGCTGCTACTGTGATGATGACATCTGGAGAAAAACTACCTGCAAATGTTAAAGCAATCGTAGAAGATTGTGGTTATTCTTCCATTAAGGCAGAACTTGTCTATCAGTATCAGCAAATGTTTAATTTACCGACATTTCCTATTATACAAGTGACAAATTTAGTCACACGCTTGCGCGCAGGTTTTTTCTTTACTGAAGGAGATGTCACCAAGCAATTGGAAAAAAATAAGACACCAATGCTCTTTATTCATGGCTCTGATGATACATTTGTGCCATTTAGCATGTTAGATGAAGTTTATGCTGCCACTAGCGCACCGAAAGAAAAATGGGTGGTAGATGGAGCGGAACATGCAGAAAGTTACAGTAAAAACCCAGAACGATACAAAGAGAAGGTTAAGAGCTTTTTAAGTCTTTATGAATAAAGTTGATAAATTTTAAAATCATAGACAAATAGCTATTTGGTCGTTACAATAATGAAGACTTAATTATGGGAATAGAATGGAGGACAAAAAATGTCCATGTTTTTAGATCAAGTAACAATTGACGTTAAAGCCGGCAAGGGCGGTGACGGTATGGTTGCTTTCAGACGTGAAAAGTACGTACCTGACGGTGGTCCAGCTGGAGGCGATGGCGGTCATGGCGGTGACGTTATATTAGTTGTCGATGAAGGCTTACGCACCTTGATGGATTTTCGATTTCATCGTCATTTTAAAGCTACTCCCGGAGAAAATGGGATGAGTAAAGGGATGCACGGTCGTGGAGCAGAAGATACGTATGTCAAAGTTCCACCAGGGACAACTGTTCGAGATGCCGAAACTGGTGCGTTATTAGGAGATTTGGTAACAGAAGGTCAAACGTTAGTCGTGGCGCGTGGTGGTCGTGGTGGTCGTGGCAATACTCGGTTTGCTTCACCGCGCAATCCAGCTCCAGAGTTAGCTGAAAATGGTGAACCTGGCCAAGAACGGAAAATCGAATTAGAATTAAAAGTGCTAGCAGATGTCGGGTTAGTTGGTTTTCCTTCTGTCGGTAAATCAACATTACTTTCTGTCATTTCTTCTGCCCGTCCTAAAATTGGTGCATATCACTTTACTACTTTAGTGCCAAATCTGGGTATGGTTACTACTAGTGATGGTCGGAGCTTTGCTGTCGCTGATTTACCTGGATTAATTGAAGGGGCTTCACAAGGCGTAGGCTTAGGCACGCAGTTTTTACGTCATATTGAACGTACGCGGGTCATTTTACATGTGATTGATATGAGCGGGATGGAAGGGCGCGATCCTTATGAAGACTACTTAGCGATCAATAAAGAGTTGGAAAGTCATAACTTACGTTTGTTAGAACGTCCTCAAATTATTGTCGCCAATAAAATGGACATGCCCCAATCAGAAGAAAATTTAAAAAACTTCAAAGAAAAATTACAAGAGCAAAAGACAGACGAATTCGCGGATGATATTCCAATTTTTCCGATCTCTGCAGTTTCTAAAAAAGGTTTACAAGCACTGTTGAATGCAACTGCTGATTTATTGGAAACAACACCTGAATTTCCTTTATATGATGAAGAAATTGAAGAAGATGTGGTGCATTACGGTTACCAGTCAGATGAACCTGAATTTGAAATTACACGTGAACCGGATGCCACTTGGGTCTTAAGCGGGGATAAAATTGAAAAATTATTCCAAATGACTAATTTTGCCCATGACGAAACGGTAATGCGCTTTGCACGACAACTAAGAGGGTTAGGTGTCGACGAAGCCTTGCGCGCTCGCGGTGCAAAAGACGGCGATATTGTTCGGATTGGCAATTTTGAATTTGAATTTGTCGAATAAATAAAAAAGCAAACGAGTACAGTGTAACTTTAAAGTGGTGGGAAAATGACACACTTTAAAAAAACACCGACTCGTTTGCTTTTCTTTTTTCTTTCTTTTACTTTACTGGTACACTCAACTTATAAAGCAAAATAATGCGATATAGTTAAGGAGGGTTATTATGAGTAAGCGGGTAATCGTAATGAATTTTGAAGTTGCATCAGAAAGTTATCAAGCATTTTCAGAAGTAAAGCAATTAGTTTTAAAGCGGGAATTAAAGGCAGAGCAAATGGCCGTTGTAACCCATCAAGATGATGGCAGTCATCAGTTTAAAATTGAAGATTTTATGGACTTCACAGGTAACGATAATGCCTCAAAAGGCGGATTTATCGGGATGCTAGTCGGGGTATTAATCAGCCCGTTAGCAATTTTGTTAGGTTGGTTTGGTGGTAGCATGATTGGTGCCACGCGGGATGCAAAAGAAATTAGTGAAGCGCAGGACATTTTCAAATTTCTTCTAAATAAAATAGCTCCCGGGCAAACAGGCTTAATAGTTATCGCCGAAGAAGAAGACAATCGTCCACTAAACAAAATTGTCTTTGAACAACTTCATGGTGAAATTACGCGTTTTGATTATGATGAGGTGCAAGAAGAAATTCAAAAAGCCCAACAAGTCACCAAAGAAACAAAAGAAAAAGCCAAAGATAGTTGGGCCAAAAGCCATGAAGATGATAACAAAAATTCAAAAGAATAAAACAAAAATAAAATTTGGCTTTTAGGCGTGTTATACTACTGTAGAACCTTTCGTTCGTTAAATTTTTAGAAAGCCAGGTTAAAAAATGGAATTAGAGTTTTTAGGAACCGGTGCTGGTGTGCCGGCAAAACATCGCAATGTGACAAGCATTGCATTGAGATTGTTAGATGAGCGCAATGCCGTTTGGCTATTTGATTGTGGCGAAGGAACGCAAATGCAAATTTTGCGGACCAATATTCGTCCTCGTAAAATTGAAAAAATATTTATTACACATTTGCATGGCGATCATATTTTTGGTTTGCCTGGTTTAATTAGTAGTCGTTCTTTTCAAGGTGGCATGGAACCTTTAGAGATTTATGGTCCAGTTGGGATTAAGCAGTTTGTTTTAAATGCTTTAAAAATCTCACAAACACGTTTAGCTTATAGTCTTAAATTTATCGAAGTAACGCCGGGTGTTGTTTTTAGTGATTCACAATTTACGGTTACTTGCGAGTTGTTAGATCATGGGATTGAAAGTTATGGTTATCGCGTCGTTGAACATGATCATGATGGTGAATTACAAGTTGCAAAATTATTAGAATTAGGAATTAAACCTGGTCCCATCTTTGGCCAATTAAAAAAAGGAAAAACTGTAACGCTTGCAACAGGTGAAATAATCAAAGGATCAGACTACGTCGGGCAAGCAAAAAAAGGACGGATTGTCACCATTTTAGGGGATACTAGAATTACGAATGCTTCGGTGAAATTAGCCCAAGATGCCGATGTCTTAGTACACGAAAGTACTTTTAATAAAACAGAAGCGAAAATGGCGCGCAATTATTATCATTCTACAACGCACCAAGCAGCAGAAGTTGCAAAAGCTTCCCACGCCAAATGGTTGATTTTAACCCATATCAGTGCCCGCTATTTAGCGCAAGATGCTCTAAATCTGGAAAAAGAAGCGCAAGAAATTTTTCCCAATACGAAAATTGCCAAAGATTTTGATATTATTGAAATTCCCTTTCAAAACGAATTAAAGGACTGATGATAATGGATTTAACAGATAAAGTTGTTTTGGTGACAGGTGGTTCTGGTGGATTAGGAGAAGAAATTTGTTATGAAGCCGCAAAAAAAGGGGCAATTGTTATTGTTTGTGCCCGCCGCATCAATTTAATCGGTAAAGTCAAGGAACAATGTGAGGAGTTAAGTGGCAAAGCTGCTTACGCTTTTCAATTGGACGTTGCGCAACCTGAAAGCGTGTCCTCGATGCTTGAAAAGGTTCAAAATGAAGTGGGAAGTGTTGATGTATTAGTTAATAATGCTGGTTTTGGAATTTTCGCCGATTTTGTTTCTTTTGATATGCAAAAGGCTTACCAAATGTTTGAAGTTAACGTTTTAGGGATGATGGTCTTGACACAACAAATTGCGCTAGGAATGCTAGAAGCTGGAAAACCAGGTACTATTGTAAATATTGCGTCAATGGCTGGGAAAATGGCTACACCTAAGACTGCTGTATATTCTGCAACAAAATTTGCTGTGTTGGGTTTTTCCAATGCGTTACGCTTGGAACTAAAACCAGCAGGTATTCATGTTATGACTGTTAATCCAGGGCCGATTGCTACTAACTTTTTTGAACAAGCAGACCCAAGTGGCAATTATTTAGCTAATTTAGGTAATATGGTCTTAGAACCGGATGTGTTGGCTAAAGCTATTATAAAAGGAGTACAAAAGAGTAAAAGAGAAATCAATCGTCCGCGGGTAATGGCGGCGGCTAGTCAATTGTATAATCTGTTTCCTAAAGTTGGCGACTGGCTAGCTGGTGGCATCTTTAATCAAAAATAAGCAAGTTTAAGAGATTGTGACAGAAAGCTACTTCTGTCAGGTTGTTTATTTCTAAAAAAGGCGATGTGACAAGACTTTTGTCACATCGTCTTTTTTGAGGAAAGCCAATTTAGTCATTTTGTGCAAAAAAGCTTTCGTTGGAATCGTTTGAATGGATAAGGAGATGCTAAAATGATTGGCTTAGTTTTGTAAAATCTATTTGTAGTTTAGCTCAAATGGTCAAATAACAATTAAAAGCGTAGTGGAAAACTTTCCAAGTTTTGTTGCTTTTGCTATAATAATCTGGTTGGGAGTGATTTTTTGAGTAGCTCTATGTATAACTGGCAACTTCCGAAAAAGACGGAAATGCCAATAGAATTTTTGCAACAATGCGAAAAACTTAATTTAAATAAAACGTTAGCCCGCCTTCTTTGGCAGCGAGGAATCCAATCAGAAGAAGCGTTAGCGGAATTTTTGCAACCACAAATTGAAAGATTACATGATCCTTTTCAGTTATTTGAGATGGAAAAAGTGGTGGAGCGTATCCAAGCGGCTGTTTTAAATGGTGAACGAATTATGGTCTATGGTGATTACGATGCAGACGGTATTACCAGTACGACTATCATGACCGAAGCCTTGGAGCTTTTAGGGGCAGATGTTAGTTTTTATTTGCCCAATCGCTTTAAAGATGGTTATGGTCCTAATCTTGCAGTCTATAAAGAGATGATTGCTAGTGGAATTCAGCTGATTATTACTGTTGATAATGGGGTATCAGGACATGAAGCGATTGGTTACGCCAATGCACAAGGTGTTGATGTTATCGTTACCGATCACCATGAATTACCAAAGACATTGCCTAATGCTTTTGGTATCATCCATCCTCGTCACCCGAAAGGTAATTATCCCTTTGGCGAACTTGCCGGTGTCGGTGTGGCATTTAAAGTAGCATGTGCACTTTTAGAAGAAGTTCCCGCTGAATTTTTGGATTTAGTGGCCATTGGGACTGTGGCGGATATGGTTTCTTTAACTGATGAAAACCGTATTTTGGTCACCTATGGACTAAAAGCATTGCAACAAACGGAGCGTTTAGGCTTACAGGCTTTGTTAGAAATTAGTGGAGTTGATGAAACTAAACTCGATGAACAAAGTATTGGTTTTGCTTTAGCCCCCCGCTTAAATGCGATTGGTCGCCTCGCTGATCCTAATAAAGCGGTTACTTTACTAAAGACATTTGACCAAAGCGAAGCTGAATCATTAGCAAAAGAATTAGATAGTATTAATAAAGAACGTAAAAGTTTAGTTGAAACGATTACCAAAGAAGCACTGGCGTTAATTGAGCCTGAAGATGATATTCATATTATTGCAAAACAAGGATGGCATGAAGGCGTCTTAGGAATTGTCGCCGGCCGTATTTTAAAAGAAACAGGTAAGCCCGCTCTTGTGCTAACGATTAAAGAAGATGGCATTGCTAAAGGATCTGGTCGTAGTACTGAGTCACTTAATATGTTTGAAATGTTAGATAGCTTGCGGGATTTATTTACAAGTTTTGGGGGGCATCATGCGGCAGTGGGAGTTAGCTTGCCACAAGGTGCGTTAACAGAATTTAAAGAGCGGGTAGAAAATTTTGCCAAAGGACATAAAGAGCTGTTATTGGGGAATTCACTAGCAATTGATGCAGTGATTTCAATTTCTGAAGCTAATTTAGACTTAATTAAAGAGTTAAAAAAATTAGCTCCTTTTGGAATGGACAATCCCCAGCCATATTTTATGTTTCAACATGTTTATCCAAAAGATATCAAAACTATTGGTGCCGATAATAATCATCTTAAATTTACTTTAACTGACAATGATCATGCCCAGCTAATGACCATTGGTTTTGGTTTTGGCAATCAAGCTGCTGTCATTGAAAACAATGAACTATCCTTAGTTGGACAACTTCAAATTAATGAATGGAATGGTCGTCAATCGCCACAGCTACAACTAGTAGATTTTGCAGCTGTCGGTTTACAAGTGATCGATTTAAGAGCAAAGAAAAATCGACAACATTTACGTTTTGCAGCTGATACGCTTTTTATTCATTTCAACCATAAATTACCAGAAGAATTCCAAAAATTTCATTTTGCAGAAGTAGTTCATTTTCAAGATTTAGCGCATCTAAGTGCATTAGAATCAACGAAAAGATTTTCTAGTATTGCCTTTTTAGACTGTCCCAATGACGCTGTAACTTTAAAAGAAATCAGAACAGCAACAAATGTCCAACAAGTATATTTAATTTTAAGTGCCAGTGACGATGCTTATTTAGATGGGTTAGGTACAAGGGAACAGTATGGACGTTTGTTTAAATTAATCGCTCGCCAAAAAACGTTAGACGTGCGTTATAAATTACCAAGTATTGCGCAATTTCTAAGAATACCCGAAAAATTATTAATTTTTATGATTCAGGTGTTTTTTGATCTGGAATTTGTTACAATAAGCGATGGTGTTTTGCGCCAAGCTGAGATAGCTGGCAAAAAAGATTTGACTTCAAGTCAAGTCTATCAAAACAGACAACAAAAAATTAAAACTGAAGAGTTTCTTTTGCTAAGTGACATAGCAACTTTAAAAACATGGTTTGAAAACTAGGAGGAAACAAAATGGATTTAAAAGACTATATTGCAAGTATTCCCGATTATCCTTCAAAAGGAATTGTTTTTCGCGACATTTCACCTTTAATGGCAGATGGAATGGCATATCGTGAAGCCACAAAACAAATTGTAGATTACGCTAAAGAAAAAAGAATCGACATGGTAGTTGGACCTGAAGCTCGTGGTTTCATCGTTGGGTGTCCAGTTGCTTATGAATTAGGAGTAGGCTTTGCACCAGTACGGAAAAAAGGTAAATTACCCCGCAAGACAATCGAAGTAACATATGATTTAGAATACGGTACAGATACCTTAACGTTGCATGAAGATGCAATTAAGCCAGGACAACGTGTTTTAATTTGTGACGATTTATTAGCAACAGGTGGTACGATTAAAGCGACGACAGAATTAGTTGAAGAATTAGGTGGCGTTGTTGTTGGCTGTGCCTTTTTAATTGAATTGATGGACTTACATGGTCGTGATAAAATTAAAGATTACGATATGATTACTTTAATGGAATATTAGTCTAAAAGGTATCTTGCGAATATACTCGCAAGATACCTTTTTAATTTTTTTAAACCAAGTATTGCAATGGAAAAAATACTTGTTAAAAAGCGACTTTCCTTTAAAATTTTAAAAGTAATTGTGAAAAATATTCAAAGCTAATATTGTCGTAGCGACTATAAAAAAACTGATTACAAAAGAAATAAAACGTAAAAAGAAGAAAAATGTGGCAATAAATATTCTAATGACCGCGAGTTTGCGCTGTTTTATACAAGCAGAGAAATTTCTTCTAGCCTGCTGATTCGCTATACTACTAGCGAAAGGGGATTTGATATGGATTACGAAGTGTTACTCTACTATAAATATACAACGATTGAAGACCCAGAGAGTTTTGCAAAAGAGCATTTGGAGTTTTGTCAAAAACTGGGTTTAAAAGGTCGGATTTTAGTTGCAAAAGAAGGAATTAACGGTACTGTGTCTGGTTTAAAAAAAGCGACTTTAGCTTACCAACAAGCTATGCAAAACGATGACCGCTTTAAAGATATTGTTTTTAAAGTGGATGAGGCAAAAGAACATGCCTTTAAAAAAATGTTTGTGCGTCCGCGGCAAGAAATTGTGTCATTGAAATTGGCGGAAGATTTAAACCCTAATGACTTAACGGGAGATTATTTATCACCAATGGCATTTAAAGAAGCGTTGTTGGATGAAAATACTGTAGTAATCGACGCTCGCAATGATTATGAATATGATTTAGGACATTTTAGAGGGGCGATTCGTCCTGAAATTCGCAATTTCCGTGAATTACCCCAGTGGATATTAGAACATAAAGAAGAATTTATGGAAAAACGCGTCGTAACTTATTGTACTGGTGGAATTCGTTGTGAAAAATTTTCCGGTTGGCTTGTAAAAGAAGGATTTAAAGACGTTGGACAATTACAAGGCGGTATTGCAACTTATGGTAAAGATCCAGCAGTTCGTGGTGAACTGTGGGATGGTAAAATGTATGTTTTTGATGAACGGGTTAGTGTAGAGATCAATCAGGTAGATAAACAGGTAGTTGGTCGCGATTATTTTGATGGCACGCCTTGCGAGCGATATATTAATTGTAGTAATCCTGAGTGTAATCGTCGGATTTTGGCTTCTGAGGAAAATGAAGCCAAACATTTAGGTGCTTGTAGTGAAGCTTGCAAAAATCATCCCCGCAACCGCTATGTAAAAAACAGCTAACGAATTAAAGAGGCTAGAAGGAAATTTTCTAGTCTTTTTAATTTTTACATAAAAAACGCCAGACCTTAATGAAATGACCTGTTGCGTAAGCTTTTAAAAAGCCTTTGTATCTTGAATATATGACTTATGGTAAGATAGACGAAGTAATAAGTTATGAAAAAGTAACGTTAATTGAGAGGAAATAAGTAATGAAGCAAGTAGAAAAACAAATAGATAAAGCTATTTCGGCATATATTCATATTCCTTTTTGTGAACATATCTGTTATTATTGCGACTTTAATAAAGTCTTTTTAGAAGGACAGCCGGTAGATGAGTACATTGATTGTTTATTAAAAGAAATGGCACTTGCCTTAGAAAAAAATCCTATTCAAAAAAGTCCCACATTGTACGTTGGGGGTGGAACGCCAACCTCGCTTTCAGTGGGGCAATTGGATACTTTATTAAGTGGCATTAATCAACTTTTTCCCATGGAATCTGTTAAAGAGTTCACCGTTGAAGCCAATCCGGGTGATTTAACTTATGAAAAGCTACAAGTAATGAAAAACTATCAAGTCAATCGCTTGTCCATGGGGGTTCAGACTTTTGACGATGTATTGCTTAAAAAAATCGGTCGTAAACACACGGTAAAAGACGTTTACGCTACGATGAATTTTCTAGAAAAAGCGGATTTTCAAAATGTTTCCATTGATTTAATCTATGCATTACCCGGCCAAACACTAACAAGTTTTCGTGATACACTAAAACGGGCAATTGAACTAGATTTACCACATTATTCACTTTATTCTTTAATCTTGGAAAATAAGACAATGTTCATGAATTGGGTAAGACAAGGACGTCTAGAGATGCCAGATCAAGAAATTGAAGGTCAAATGTTTGAAGAAACAATGATTGCCATGCAAAATACGGGAAAATTTCAATACGAAGTCAGCAATTTTGCCAAACCAGGCTTTGAGTCACAACATAATTTAGTTTATTGGAATAATGAACATTATTTTGGTTTTGGCGCTGGCGCAAGTGGTTATCTCGGTAATGAACGCTATAAAAATTTTGGTCCAATTCAACATTATTTAAAACCTTTGCGAGAAAATCAATTACCTATCTATGAGACAGAAATATTAAGCCGAAATAATCAAATAGAAGAAGAAATGTTTTTGGGTTTACGCAAAAAAAGCGGAATTTCAAAGTTTAATTTCAAGCAAAAATTCGGAGTGGATATGGAAGTGATTTATGGGGATGTGATGCGTGATTTGGTCAAAAAAGATTGGCTTGTGGTGTCTGATAAACATATTGCTTTGACTAAAAAAGGGTTGCTGATTGGAAATGAAATTTTTGAGAAGTTTTTGTTAGATTAATTTTTTAATTCTTTGAAACCCTTGATATAGCTGAAAAAGGCGATTAGCACTCTTTGTATAAGAGTGCTAATTTTTTGTTGCGCATTTCTTGACAATATTCTTTCTTGTGGTATATTAATATGTGTTAGCACTTAGAATGATTGAGTGCTAAATACGAGGTGATGAATATGTTGACGAACAGACAACAAGATATTCTGCGTCTCATTATCCAACATTATACGAAGACCGGGTTGCCGGTAGGATCAAAGTCGTTAATGGCCGCTGGAATTAAGGCGAGTTCTGCTACGATACGTAATGATATGAAGGCCTTAGAAGAAGCTGGTCTATTACAAAAGACCCATTCTTCCTCTGGTCGTATTCCTTCGATGAAGGGTTATCGTTATTATGTTGATCATTTATTGAAACCTACCCGTGTAGCCAAGACAGAGATGCAGGTGATTAAGCAATCTTTTGGTCAGGAGTTTCATGAAATTAATGATATTATTCAGCGCTCTGCTGAAATTTTATCAAGCTTGACTAGTTATACTGCGTTTTCGTTAGGTCCAGATATGAAGGATAGACGTCTGACAGGATTTCGGATTGTGCCTTTAAATAGCCGTCAAGTGATTGCGATTATTGTAACAGATCAGGGCAATGTCGAAAGTCAAGTTTTTGCCTTACCGCAAAATGTCAGCGGAGCCGACTTGGAGAAGATGGTACGGATCATCAACGATAAACTAGTAGGTGAGCCGTTACTTACGGTTTACCAACGTCTGCGTACTGAGATTCCGATGATCTTGCATAAGTACTTTCAAACAACTGAAGGTATTTTAGATTTATTTGATTTAATGTTAGGTCAAATTTTTGAAGAAAAAGTGTTTGTAGGCGGTCGAATGAATATGATTGATTTTGAACCATCACAAGATGTGGCTCAGTTTAAATCCATTTACCGCTTTATGAAAGACCCTGAAGAATTGATGCAACTTTTGATTCCTCCCACAGATAGTATCGCTATTAGAATTGGTGATGAATTGGGCAATGACTTATTTCATAATATGAGCTTGATTCAAGCTAGTTATGATATTTCAGGTCATGGTAAAGGAGTTATAGCATTATTGGGGCCTGCAAGTATGCAGTATTCTAAAATGTTTGGTTTACTTGATGTATTTTCTCGTGAACTAGCTGAGAAACTAGCGGAATACTACCGCGGGTTAGATGCAACAAGTTAAATAAGAAATTTGCATAGAAAGGTGGCAAGTTCAGTGTCAGAAAAAGATCAAGAAGTAAAAGATCAAGAATTAGAAGAAGAAGTAGCCGAGTTGAAAGATTTAGAAGAACAAGAATCGGTTACAGATGAGTTAACTGAATTGACAACAAAAATTGATGAATTGGATGATCAATTACTACGTGCCCGAGCGGAAATTGCTAATATTACCAATCGTAATCGTAATGAAAGAGAATTGTTACAACGTTATCGTTCCCAAGATTTAGCCAAAAAATTATTGCCAGCAATTGACAATTTGGAACGGGCAATGGCAACTGAAGTGACAGATGATCAAGGTATGAACTTGAAAAAAGGTGTCGAAATGACACTGGCTAGTTTACAACAAGCGCTAAAAGAAGAAGGAATTGAAGAAATTCCTGCAGCTGGTGAAACTTTTGACCCAAATTTCCATCAAGGCGTACAAACAGTTGAAGCAAGTGATGATGTGCCTGCAAATACAATTGTGCAGGTATTACAAAAAGGCTACAAATTACATGATCGCGTTTTGCGACCAAGTATGGTTGTTGTAGCACAATAAATGATTAAAAATTTACTAGAGATAATTAACAAAGGAGCGTTTTATTATGAGTAAAATTATTGGTATTGACTTAGGTACTACAAACTCTGCTGTTGCAGTCTTAGAAGGCGGCGAAGCAAAAATTATTGCAAATCCAGAAGGTAACCGTACAACTCCTTCAGTTGTTTCTTTTAAAAACGGTGAAATTCAAGTTGGGGAAGTTGCAAAACGTCAAGCAGTGACAAACCCAAATACAGTTTCTTCTATTAAACGTCATATGGGTGAAGCTGGTTATAAAGTTGAAGTAGAAGGTAAATCTTATACACCACAAGAAATCTCAGCGATGGTTTTACAATATATTAAAGGTTTTGCTGAAGATTATTTAGGTGAAAAAGTTGAGAAAGCAGTTATTACAGTCCCTGCTTACTTTAACGATGCCCAACGTCAAGCGACAAAAGATGCTGGTAAAATCGCAGGTCTTGAAGTGGAACGAATCGTAAACGAACCAACAGCAGCTGCGCTAGCTTATGGTCTAGATAAAACAGATCGTGATGAAAAGATCTTAGTTTTTGACCTTGGTGGTGGTACTTTTGACGTTTCTATTTTGGAATTAGGCGACGGTGTCTTTGACGTATTATCAACTGCCGGTGATAACCATTTAGGTGGGGATGACTTTGATAACAAAATCATCGATCACATGGTTGCAGAATTCAAAAAAGAAAATGGAATTGATCTTTCAAATGATAAAATGGCAATGCAACGTTTGAAAGATGCTGCTGAAAAAGCGAAAAAAGATTTATCTGGTGTAACAAGTACACAAATTAGTTTACCATTTATTACCGCAGGCGATGCTGGTCCATTACACTTAGAAATGACATTAACGCGGGCTAAATTTGATGAATTAACAGCTGACTTAGTTGAACGTACTAAAGTTCCTGTACGCCAAGCCTTAAAAGATGCTGGTTTATCACAATCTGAAGTAGATGAAGTTATTTTAGTTGGTGGTTCAACTCGTATTCCTGCAGTTGTAGAAGCAGTTCGTAAAGAAACTGGCAAAGAACCTAATAAATCTGTTAACCCAGATGAAGTTGTTGCGATGGGTGCCGCTATTCAAGGTGGGGTTATTACAGGTGACGTAAAAGATGTTGTCTTACTTGATGTTACACCTTTATCATTAGGGATTGAAACAATGGGTGGCGTATTTACTAAATTGATTGACCGTAATACTACTATCCCAACAAGTAAATCACAAGTATTCTCAACCGCAGCAGATAACCAACCAGCTGTTGACATTCACGTGTTACAAGGTGAACGCCCAATGGCAGCAGATAACAAAACTTTAGGTCGTTTCCAATTAACTGATATTCCGGCTGCTCCTCGTGGTATCCCTCAAATCGAAGTAACCTTTGATATTGATAAAAACGGGATTGTAAATGTATCAGCCAAAGATTTAGGAACACAAAAAGAACAAAAAATTACAATCAAATCTTCATCAGGTTTATCAGATGATGAAATCGAACGGATGGTAAAAGATGCTGAAGCAAATGCTGAAGCAGATAAAGCCCGTAAAGAAGAAGTAGACTTACGTAATGACGTCGATGCTTTATTATTCTCTGTTGACAAAACATTGAAAGAATTAGAAGGTAAAGTTGACGCTGACGAAGTTAAAAAAGCAGAAGATGCACGAGATGAATTAAAAGCGGCAGTTGAAGCAAATAATTTAGAAGATATGAAAGCGAAACGTGATGCATTGAGTGAAATCGTGCAAAACTTAACGGTTAAATTATATGAACAAGCTGCGCAACAACAAGCTGAAGCTAACCCAAATGAAGCACAAGGCGGCGCAGATGACGTTGTCGATGCTGATTTTGAAGAAGTAGATGGCGACGATAAATAATTTTAGTCTATAAGATCTATTTTGTACTTTAGGAGGAAAAAGCCAAGGCCATTGCTTTGGCTTTTTCTATGAGATAGTTTAGCTTCCTTTTAAAATGTGTTAAAATACCCAAGTGAGAATAAAAGTATGTGGAGGGAAAGCCTATGGCAGACAAACGTGATTATTACGAAGTCCTCGGGCTGCAAAAGGGAGCTTCCGATGACGAAATCAAAAAAGCATATCGCAAGCTTTCCAAAAAGTATCACCCGGATATTAATAAAGAACCTGATGCTGAAGAAAAATTTAAAGAGATTTCAGAAGCTTATGAAATCTTAAGTGATCCGCAAAAACGTGCAGCTTATGATCAGTATGGTCATGCTGGTACCGATCCTAATTATGGTGGTGGCTACGGTGGTTTTGGTGGCAACTATGGTGGATTTAGTGGCGGCGGTAGTTTTGGTGGCTTTGAAGATATCTTTGAATCCTTCTTTGGTGGCGGTGGTGGCCGTTCTGTTGATCCAAACGCACCGCGCCAAGGGGCAGATTTACAATATGCGGTGAATTTGAAGTTTGAAGAAGCAATTTTTGGCGTCGAAAAAACGGTTAAATATAACCGTGAAGAAATGTGTCATACTTGTGGTGGGAATGGTGCTAAACCAGGAACTCAACCAGTGACATGTTCAAAATGTCATGGTGCAGGTACGATTAATGTGGAACGTCAAACACCACTAGGACGAATGATGAGTCGTCAAACTTGTGATGTGTGCCATGGTACTGGTAAAGAAATTAAAGAACCATGTCCAACTTGTCACGGTTCTGGTCATGAAAAAAAAGCGCATGAAGTAAAAGTTACAGTTCCAGCTGGGGTAGAAGACGGCCAACAAATGCGTCTGCAAAATCAAGGTGAGGCTGGCGAAAATGGCGGACCTTATGGTGATTTATACGTTGTCTTCCGAGTAGAAGAAAGCGACATCTTTGATCGCGATGGGGCTGAAATCTACTATGAATTACCACTTAATTTTGTCCAAGCAGCACTAGGGGATGAAATTAATGTACCAACTGTTCATGGTGAAGTGAAATTAAAAGTGCCTGCTGGAACACAAACAGGTACCAATTTCCGTTTGCGTGGAAAAGGTGCGCCAAAACTTAGAGGAACAGGTAACGGTGACCAACACGTCAAAGTTAAGCTGATTACGCCGAAAAACTTAAATGAAGAGCAAAAACAAGCTTTACGTCAATTTGCGGAAGTGAGTGGCACAAAATTAACCGAACAACAATCAGAAGGTTTCTTTGATAAAATGAAAGATGCTTTTGGTGGTAAGAAAAAATAGACAAAAGAGTTCATGGAAAATTCCCATGAACTCTTTTGCTTTTTGCGGTATAGTTAAAATAATTGAGAAAAAGGAGTGATTTTATGCGCGTTTTTACCAGTCCCGAAGAGTACATACAAGGTCCGGATGCCTTTAAAACGCAACTACATCGGCTACTTAGGTTAGGTAATCGAGCGTTAATAGTGTCTGATTCTTTTGTAATGCAAATGCTAGGAACAGATTTTGTCCATCATTTAGTCGAGCAAGAAATTGCAAGTACGACAATTTTAGTTGATAACGTCATCTCAGGAGAACTTTTAGTAGAAGCTAAAGAAGTTATAAAAAATTTTAATTGTCAATTTGTCATTGCTTTAGGTGGTGGTAAGGCAATGGATTTGGGGAAAATGATTGCCCATGTGAGTAATTTACCAATTGCTGTCTTACCGACTTCTGCTGCGACTGATGCGGCTACTTCCCGTATTTCAGTGATTTATGACGAAAAAGGAAATTTCCAAAAGTATGATTTTTATGAAAAAAATCCAGCGATTGTTTTGGTAGATACGAATGTTATTTTAAATGCACCGCAAACCATGTTAATTGCAGGATTTGCCGATGGGATTGCAACTTATATTGAAGCTAGAAGTATCTTTGAAGAAAATGGACGAAATACACGCCATGAAAAACCAACGTTGGCCGCGTTAAGCCTAGCGAAAAGTTGCCATGATATTTTAATTGATGAAATTGCAAATGCTTGTCACGCTCAAAGAAAAGGGATGATTACGCAATCCTTTGAAAATGTCGTTGAAGCTAATATTTTGTTAAGTGGTCTAGGTTTTGAAAATGCGGGCTTAAGCTTAGCTCATGGCTTTCATAATGTTATTATGGGAGACAAAGAATTAACTATTACAGGTAGTCATGGTCAAATTGTTGCAGTGGGTGTTTTACTGCAATTGTTAGCAGAACAAAGACTGGCAGAATATCCTTTTTATCATGATTTATTTGCTGATCTCTTATTACCGACAACACTTAAAGAACTTAACTTGAAGATAGAAGAAATTAATTTGCAGCAATTTGCTGAAAAAATTTTAGAAACTAAAAAAGCGGGAAATCATATTTCTCCACAAGTGAACACTAAAAGAATTATTATGGCGTTAAAACAACTAGCTTAATGGAGGACAAAATGAAAATTTTAGTAACGGGCTTTGACCCGTTTGGCTCTGAGAAAATTAACCCAGCTTTAGAAGCGGTAAAAAAATTACCAACCCAAATAAGTGGTGCTAAGATAATTACCTTAGAAATTCCCACTGTATTTAATGAAGTTGGACCAATTATTCAGCAAGCAATTCAAACTTATCAGCCTGATCTGGTTTTAAATGTTGGGCAAGCAGGGGGACGCTTTAATATTACGGTAGAAAAAGTTGCTATTAATCTAGCAGATGCGCGAATTGCTGATAATCAGGGAAATCAGCCGCTTGATGAAGTTATCTTTGACGATGGTCCAACGGCTTATTTTACCCAATTGCCAGTTAAAGCAATTGTTTCGGCTCTTAATGAAAACGAAATTCCTGCCGCGGTTTCGTATACGGCGGGTACCTTTGTTTGTAATTATGTCATGTATTATGTCCAGCATTTAATTTCTACGCGTTATCCCAAAATAAAAGGGGGCTTTATTCATGTTCCTTATATTCCAGCCCAAGTAGTTACTAAGCCAAATCAGCCGGCGATGAACTTAGAAGATATTGTTAAAGGATTGGAATTGGCAATTACTATAATGGTTACTTACAATGGTTTAGAAGATATTAAAACTATTGGCGGTACAGAGCATTAAAAAAGCAATCATTTCCCAAGTTAGTCTTGGTGGAAATGATTGCTTTTTAGTTGCTTAAATATTTAATACTTTGTTCAAGAAGTCTTGTGTCCGTGGGTTAGTTGGATTGTTAAAGACTTCATCTGGCGTGCCATCTTCTAAGAACTTCCCACCATCACAGAATAAGACGCGGTTGGCTACTTCTTTGGCAAAGCCCATTTCATGGGTAACAATCACCATGGTCATCCCTTGTTGAGCTAATTTTTTCATAACGTTTAAAACGTCACCTACCATTTCAGGATCAAGAGCAGAAGTAGGTTCGTCAAACAACATAATATCTGGATTCATCGCTAATGCCCGAGCAATTGCAACCCGTTGTTTTTGGCCACCAGATAAGCTATCTGGTAAGGCATCCTTTTTATCAGCTAAACCGACAGTTTCTAACAAACTAACAGCTTTTTTCTCTGCATCAGTTTTTGACATGCGACCAAGGTCTGTTGGTGCTAAAGTAATATTTTGTAAAACTGAAAGATGTGGGAAAAGGTTAAAGTGCTGGAAAACCATGCCAATATGTTGGCGGACTTTATTAATATCGGTTCCTTTAGCCATTAAGTGGGTACCATCAATTTCGATATCACCACTAGTTGGCTCTTCTAAACGGTTTAAACAACGTAAAAAAGTACTTTTCCCAGAACCAGAAGGGCCGATAACACAAACAACTTCTCCTTCATTGATGGTAATACTCATATCGTTTAAAACGGTATTATCGCCGTATTTTTTTACTAAGTTTGTTACTTTGATTTTTTCTGCCATCTTATTTCACCTTCTTTTCTAAAACTTTAGCCAGACGAGTTAGGGCAGTGATAACAATTAAATACATCACACCAACAATTAAATAGACATACGTACTTTGCATATTACGTGCGACGATAATTTTACCTGTTTGCAACAATTCAACAACCCCGATAACAGAGATAATTGTAGTATCTTTTAAGGAGATGACAAATTGGTTAACAAAAGATGGAATCATAATTTTAATCGCTTGTGGTAAAATGATTTTTCGCATCGTGTGGGTATATCCTAGACCCAGGCTACGAGAGGCCTCCATTTGACCCACAGGAACAGCGTTAATACCACCACGAACGATTTCAGCGATATAAGCACTCGCATTTAAAGTTAGGGTAATCACACCAGCTGTATAATCTGGAATAGTAACCCCAATTGCATCTGAAAGTCCAAAGAAGATAAAGAATGCCAGTACCATCATCGGAATCCCACGAATAATGTCGACATAAATTGAAGCGAAAATTCGCAAACCTTTAATTGGTGCTACGCTGAATAAACCAAAGATAACGCCAATCACAAGAGCTAACGCAAATGATATTAAAGCTAGGGTGATGGTTTTCCATAAGCCTTCTAATAATACTTTCCAGTTATTTTTTAATAAGCCACCAATAGTAGATTCATCAACTGTCGATTTTTTTTGTTCATTTCCATCGGCAATGTATTTATCTAAGATTTTGTCGTACTCACCAGTACGTTTCATTTCTTTTAAAGCTTCGTTGAACATTTCTAATAATTCAGGAGATTGCCCTTTTTTGACAGCAAAGCCATAAGAACCACCGCTTTCGCGTTTAATTGGCGTAGCGAGTTCTTGTCCTTGGCTAATGGCGTAGCCAATCACAGGATAATCGTCCATAATAGCATCGATTTGGCCGCCGCGAACTGAATCGTATAGGCCATCTGCTGTATCGTATTGCTTAATGGTATAACCATATTTGTCTTTATTTTTTTGAAGGAAATCGGCGCTTTCAGTTCCAATTTTAGCGCCAACTTTTTTTCCTTTTAAATCAGCATAAGATTTGATTTCATCATTGCCTTTTTTGATGGCTAATTGAATCCCAGATTCAAAATAAGGATCAGAAAAATCAAAACTTTCTTTACGTTCATCTGTGATTGTCATGCCGGCAATCATCGCGTCGGCTTGGTTACCTTGAACTGCTTGGACAGCGCCAGCAAAACCAATGTGATTCCATTTTAGGTTAAAGCCTTGCATTTCTGCGGCTTTATTTAATAAATCAACATCAATACCTTCATACTTGTTATCTGTATTTTGAAATTCAAAAGGAGCAAAGGCTGTATCGCTAGCAATTACGTATTCAGATTTTTTTGGTTCAATTTTTTTCATAGCAGTAGCAGCTTCATCATCGCTTTTGGCAACGTATTTTGCGACGATTTTATCATACTCGCCATTGGCTTTTAAATCTTTTAAACCAGCGTTGAATTTTTCCAGTAATTCGGCATTTTTGCCTTTTTTAACGGCGAAACCATAAGAATTACCTTTTTCTTTTTCGCCAACTAATTGTAAAGGTTGACCTTGTGTCACCGCATAACCCAAAACAGGTTCATCATCAAAAATAGCTTGGACAGTATCGTTGTTTAATGAGCCATATAAGGCATCTGCTGCGTCATATAGTTTGATATCAAAACCGTATTTTTCTTTATTTTCCTCTAAAAAAGTAGCGGATTCGGTTCCGACTTTAGCGCCGACAGTTTTACCTTTTAGATCGTTATAATCTTTAATTTTTTCATTGCCTTTTTTTACCGCCATTTGAATACCGCTGTCGTAGTAAGGGTCAGAAAAATCAAAAGATTTCTTTCGTTCGTCTGTAATGCTCATCCCAGCAATCATCGCATCTAGTTGGTTAGATTGCACACCTTGAATGGAACTGTCAAAGCCTAATGGTTTTAGTTCGATTTGGAAATTTTGGTCTTTGGCGATTGCTTTTAACAAGTCAATATCAATACCGACATACTCATTTTGATCATTTTGAAATTCAAAAGGGGCAAACGTAATATCCGTGCCGATTTTGTAGGTTTCTTCTGCAGCTGCAGCTGGTTTACTAACAGCTAAAGTTAAAAAACCCGCCAAGAAAGACAAACATAAGAGCAGTTTTCTTTTCATTGTTAATTCCTCCTATAAATAAATGTTAAAAGACTTTTAACTACCAAATAAAAATGATAGCAAGATTAAGCCTGCTTAACTAGTTATAACAAAGTGCTTATAAAATTCGCATATGAAATATTATATGCAGTAATTCTTCTCTTCACAATGCTTTTTTGCTGATTATGAGAAAAAAAGTCTAAAAAAGTAACAACTCATGTAATAAAACATAACATTAAGAAAAACTTCAGACGCGGTTCAAAAGTGGCGAAAATATGTTCGCTATGTTAAAATATTTCGTGGACAAAATGCGTATTTATTTTCTTTTATATAGGAAAAGAATACAATTTTTGTAAAGAGAAAATAATATCAGGGAGGAAGATGTGAATGATTGATCGAGTAACCTCCAATCAATTTCAGTTAGTTTCAAAATATGAACCTGCTGGGGACCAACCAGAGGCGATTAGCCAATTAGTAGCTGGGGTTAATGGCGGCAAGAAAGCACAAGTTTTATTAGGTGCAACTGGTACTGGTAAAACTTATACAATTTCAAATGTTATTAAAGAGGTTAATAAACCAACTTTAATTATTGCCCATAATAAAACTTTAGCAGGACAATTGTATGGAGAATTTAAAGAATTTTTTCCTAACAATGCTGTAGAATATTTCGTCAGTTACTATGATTATTATCAACCAGAGGCATATGTTCCATCTTCTGACACCTATATTGAAAAAGACTCTAGTATTAATGATGAAATTGACAAATTACGTCACTCCGCCACTAGCGCGTTATTAGAGCGCAACGATGTGGTAGTTGTGGCTTCGGTATCGTGTATTTTTGGCTTAGGTTCACCAATGGAATATCAAAAACAAGTCGTGTCATTACGTGTCGGCATGGAAATCAGTCGGGACCAATTATTGCGCGACTTAGTTGAAATTCAATTTGAACGCAATGACATCGATTTTCAACGGGGACGATTCCGGGTCCGAGGAGATGTTGTTGAGATTTTCCCAGCTTCAAGAGATGAGCGTGCATTGCGGGTTGAATTCTTTGGTGATGAAATTGATCGCATTCGTGAAGTTGATGCTTTGACAGGCGAAATAATCGCCGAAACAGAACATGTTTCGATTTTTCCTGCCACTCACTTTGTAACAAATGAAGATCATCTGGAAACAGCAATTGCTTCTATTCAAAAAGAATTAGATATGCGCCTGAAAATTTTACGTGAAAACAACCAATTATTAGAAGCACAACGCCTTGAACAACGAACCAATTATGATATCGAGATGTTAAGAGAGATGGGGTACACTTCTGGGATTGAAAATTATTCACGTCATTTAGATGGTCGTAAAGAAGGAGAGCCTCCTTATACATTACTAGATTTCTTTCCAGAAGATTATCTGATTGTGATTGATGAATCTCACGTTACTATGCCGCAAATTCGCGGGATGTATAATGGTGATAGAGCACGAAAACAAATGCTAGTGGATTATGGTTTTCGTTTACCATCAGCTCTTGATAACCGGCCACTGCGCTTAGAAGAATTTGAAGAACATGTACACCAGATCATCTACGTTTCTGCTACTCCAGGACCATATGAGGCAGAACAAACGGATACCGTAATTCAACAAATTATTCGACCGACTGGTTTATTGGATCCATTGATTGAAGTGCGACCAATTATGGGACAAATTGACGATTTAGTCGGAGAAATTAATGAGCGGGCAGCAAAAGACGAGCGCGTGTTTGTGACAACATTAACGAAAAAAATGTCAGAAGATTTAACAGACTACTTTAAAGAGTTAGGAATTAAAGTGAAATATCTTCACAGTGATATTAAAACGTTGGAACGAACTGAGATTATTCGTGATTTACGTTTAGGTAAATTTGATGTTTTAGTGGGAATTAACTTATTAAGAGAAGGTCTTGATGTACCAGAAGTATCTTTAGTTGCGATTTTAGATGCAGATAAAGAAGGTTTCTTACGCAGTGAACGTTCTTTAGTTCAGACAATTGGACGGGCAGCTCGTAATTCAGAAGGAAAAGTAATTATGTACGCTGATAAAATTACTGATTCTATGCAAAAAGCAATGGATGAAACCTCTCGTCGTCGTAGTATCCAAGAAAAATACAACGAAGAACACGGTATCATACCTAAGACCATTATTAAAGAAATTCGTGATTTAATCGCAATTACAAAAGCTAGTGATGATACAGGTGAAGAAGTTACACTAGCCAATTACGATGAATTGACCAAAGAAGAAAAAGATACTTTATTAATCAAATTAGAAGCAGAAATGAAAGATGCGGCAAAAGCGTTAGATTTTGAAACAGCCGCGACGTTGCGAGATACAATTTTAGAACTAAAAGCAACAGAATAAAATAAGTTTAAAAGCGTCTTTTGGCGCTTTTAAACGATTAAGGAGTAAAAATATGGCAAATGATAAAATCGTAATTCATGGCGCCAGAGCCCATAATTTAAAAAATATTGATGTCACGATCCCACGAGATGAACTAGTTGTAGTTACGGGACTTTCTGGTTCGGGAAAAAGTTCACTTGCTTTTGACACGTTATATGCTGAAGGACAACGACGTTATGTTGAAAGTCTATCGGCTTATGCGCGTCAGTTTTTAGGCCAAATGGATAAACCAGATGTTGATAGTATCGATGGTTTAAGCCCGGCAATTTCAATTGATCAAAAAACCACGAGTAAAAATCCCCGTTCAACTGTCGGTACCGTAACTGAGATTAATGATTATTTGCGGTTGTTATATGCTCGTGTTGGTCATCCTATTTGTCCAAATGATCATATTGAAATTACGAGCCAATCGGTAGAACAAATGGTCGATGAAGTTTTAACATTACCTGAGCGTACGAAAATTCAAATTTTAGCCCCGATTGTTTATCAAAAAAAAGGACAACATAAAAAAGTTTTTGAATTAATTCAAAAAGAAGGGTATGTGCGGGTCCGGGTAGATGGTGAAATTTATGATATTAGTGAAGTGCCGGAATTAGAAAAAAACTTAAAACACGAAATTGCGATTGTGATTGACCGTATTGTGGTAAAAGACGGTATTCGTTCGCGTTTATTTGATTCTTTTGAAGCGGCACTGCATTTAGCTAAGGGCTACGCAGTTGTGGATGTCATCGGACAAGAGGAAAAACTGTTTAGTGAACATTACTCCTGTCCTTATTGTGGTTTTACCGTTGGCGAGTTAGAACCGCGTTTGTTTTCTTTTAATGCGCCTTTTGGAGCTTGTCCAGAATGTGATGGCTTAGGGGTGAAATTAGAAGTGGATTTGGACTTGGTGATTCCAGATCAAAGCAAAACATTACGTGAAGGAGCAATTATCCCTTGGAATCCCATCAGCTCACAATATTATCCGGAAATGTTAGCGCAAGCTTGTGATAGTTTTGGGATTGATTTAGATACACCATTTGAAGAGCTGCCTGAAGAACAACAGCAAATTGTTCTAAGAGGTTCCAATGGAGAAACTTTTCACTTTCATTATGAAAATGATTTTGGTGGTGTGCGGGATGTTGAAGTACCTTTTGAAGGGGTTTTAACTAATATTAAACGCCGCTATCATGAAACCAATAGTGACTTTACCAGAGATCAAATGCGTCTATACATGACAGAGCTTACGTGTGAAACTTGCCATGGTTATCGTTTGAATCCACAAGCTTTGTCGGTCCAAGTGAATGGTACCCACATTGGTGAAGTAAGTGAAAAAGCAATTCATAATGCATTAAACTTTTTTGAAACAGTAAAATTAACCGAACAAGAACAGATGATAGCAAAACCAATTTTAAAAGAAATTAACGATCGTTTGAATTTCTTGCAAAATGTAGGGTTAGATTATCTGACTTTAAGTCGAGCTGCTGGAACATTATCAGGTGGTGAAGCCCAACGAATTCGTTTGGCGACGCAGATTGGGTCAAACTTATCTGGGGTGTTGTATATTTTAGATGAACCATCGATTGGTTTACACCAACGAGACAATGATCGCTTGCTTGATTCTTTGCGGAAAATGCGAGACTTGGGGAATACGTTAATCGTGGTTGAACATGATGAAGATACAATGCGGGCGGCAGATTATTTAATTGACGTAGGTCCTGGCGCAGGAGCCCAAGGTGGCGAAATTGTAGCAGCCGGCACACCGGAGGAAGTAGCTGCCAATGAAAATTCTATTACAGGTCAATATTTATCAGGCAAAAAAATAATTCCAGTACCAAAAACACGTCGTAAAGGCAACGGTGATAAACTAAGAATTACAGGTGCTGCCGAGAATAATTTGAAAAATGTTAGTGTTGATTTTCCATTAGGGAAATTTATTGCCGTTACTGGGGTTTCAGGTTCAGGTAAATCAACGTTAGTAAATGAAATTTTGAAAAAAGCATTGGCGCAAAAAATCAATCGTAATTCAAATAAACCGGGTAAATTCAAGAAGATAACAGGTTATGAATCGATTGAAAAAATAATCGATATCGATCAAAGTCCCATTGGCAGAACGCCTCGTAGTAATCCGGCCACTTATACAAGTGTTTTTGATGATATTCGTGATTTATTTGCTAAAACGAATGAAGCTAAAATTCGTGGTTATAAAAAAGGTCGTTTTAGTTTTAATGTGAAAGGCGGACGTTGTGAGGCGTGTCGCGGAGATGGTATCATTAAAATTGAGATGCACTTTTTACCAGATGTTTACGTACCTTGTGAAGTTTGTCATGGCAAACGCTACAACTCTGAAACTTTAGAAGTTCATTATAAAGGAAAAAATATTGCTGAAATTCTAGAAATGACTGTAGAGGATGCCGTTGAATTTTTCAAACATATCCCCAAAATTCATCGTAAATTACAAACGATTGTTGACGTTGGTTTAGGATATGTCACTTTAGGTCAACCAGCAACGACTTTATCCGGCGGTGAAGCCCAGCGGATGAAATTGGCCAGTGAACTGCATAAAAATTCTAATGGAAAAAGTTTTTATATCTTGGATGAACCGACCACTGGGTTGCATACAGATGACATTGCCCGTTTATTAAAAGTTTTGGAACGTTTATCAGATGCAGGCAATACTGTTTTAGTAATTGAACATAATTTGGATGTCATTAAATCAGCAGATTATGTGATTGATCTTGGTCCAGAAGGTGGTGACGGTGGTGGTATGATTATCGCCAAAGGAACCCCAGAACAAATTGCAAAAGTAAAAGAAAGTTATACCGGTCAATATTTGAAAAAAGTTTTAAACTAAATCACTAATATTTCTTTTAGAAATAGAGCAGTCAGAAGATAGCTTTTGATTGCTCTTTTTCTTTATGGTATGATACGAATGTTGTATTAATAGAAGATTCTATAGTTAAAGTAAAACATAAAGTGAGTGTGGTAAAAGTGGAACGACAATCTTTTGTCCCCATATTATTAGGTAGTGATATGAATGTTTACGGCATGGCCCGAGCATTTTATGAAGAATATGGTATAAAATCAACAGCATATGCTTCTTTTCAATTGGCACCAACAAAATATAGTAAAATTGTCGATGTTAATGTGATTTCTGGTTTTGATCAAGATCCAGTTTTTATTGATGAATTATTGAAATTAGCTCAAACCAAGTATCACGATCCCAGTGTAAAATATTTATTGGTAGCTTGCGGAGATGGCTATGCGGAATTGTTATCCCAGCATAAAGAAGAGTTAAAAGAACATTATGTTTTTGCGGCAAATGATTACGCTTTGTTTGAGAAATTAATTAATAAGGTTAGTTTTTATGATATTTGTGAAAAATATCAACTGCCTTATCCTAAAACATTAATTATTACAAAAGATATGGTTATTGACGGCAAATTAAATCAAGAGTTGCCTTTTGATTTTCCGGTGGCTTTAAAACCGGCCAATAGTGTGGAATGGTTATCTGTCGATTTTGAAGGACGTAAAAAGGCCTTTATTATCGATAATTTACCCGAGTTTAATATGATTTTAGATCGTCTATACAAAGCTGGCTATACAAGTGAAATGATTGCTCAAGATTTCATTCCTGGGGATGATAGCAATATGCGCGTGTTAAATGCCTATGTCGATCAAAATGGGCAGACTCGTTTTATGTTTTTAGGCCATCCGCTATTAGAAGATCCTGCGCCAGCAGCTGTGGGAAATTATGTAGTGATTGTGCCAGATGAAAATGATGAAATCTACCAAACAATCAAAGCCTTTTTGGAAAAAATCAATTATGTTGGTTTTGCTAATTTTGATATGAAATATGACCGTCGTGATGGGCAATATAAATTATTTGAAATTAACTTGCGCCAAGGACGAAGTAGTTTTTTTGTTACTTTAAGTGGTTTTAATTTAGCCAAATATGTAACAGAAGACCTGGTTTTTAACAGCGTCTTTAGAGAAACTGAATATGGGCGTAAAGATAATCCTAATGCTAAGGTTTGGCTAGGTGTCCCTAAAAAAGTCTTTCGTCAATATGCTAAAGACAACGCAGATAAGCAGTATGCCGAAAAATTAATCAAAGCAGGACGTTACGGCACCACTTTGTTTTATGAAAAGGATTCATCAATTCGTCGTTATCTTTTGATGAAATATGCTTTCCACAATTATGTTACAGGCTTTAAGAAATATTTCAGTGAGAAAGAAGGCTAACCTAGTGGAAAACTTTTTTAGTATTTTAGGTGGGATGGGTACCCAAGCAACAGAAAGTTTTGTTCGTCTGTTAAATCAGCGGACTGTCACGCATAAAGATCAAGATTATCTAAATTATGTCTTGTTTAATCATGCGACCGTTCCAGATCGAACAGCTTATATCTTAGATAAAGATGCAGAAAACCCGCTACCGTTTTTATTAGATGATATAAAAAAACAAAATTTATTACAGCCGAATTTTATTGTCTTGACTTGTAATACTGCGCATTATTTTTTTGAAACGCTACAAGCGGCGACTGAAATTCCTATTTTGCATATGCCACGAGAAGCGGCGATTGAAATGAGTCGGCGGCAAGAAGGTGGCAAGGTGGCCTTTTTAGGTACAGAAGGTAGTGTAAAAGCGGGGGTTTATCAACGCGAACTGGAAAAAGTCGGTTTTGAAGTAATGCTGCCTAATGCAGCGTTACAACAAAAAGTAAACGATTTGATTTATCGTGATATTAAAGAAAACGATTTTTTAAATAAAGAGTTATATTATGAAATTCTGACCGAAGCGATTGAAGAATGTGGCTGTGCTAGTGCGGTTTTAGGCTGTACTGAGTTGTCGTTAATGGAGGAATTTGCAACGGATAATCCATATAGCGTAGTGGATGCGCAATCGATTTTAGTTGATCGTACGATTGAACGGGCGCTAGCTGATCGTAAAAGCGCAAAAGAAAATTAGTGATAGTTTAAACCGCAATAACTAACCGCTTACCCAAATACCGTTTGTGCACGTGTTAAAAGGATTGTGATGAAGCTTTGATCACAGTCCTTTTTTATTAATGGAAAAAAGATATACATAGAAAGTCGAGTGTTTATTTCTAAAGTAAAAAGTAAAGAGAATATAATATTATTGCTTATGATACGCCCGGAATGTTATAATGTCAGATGGAGAAGTTTTCCAGCTGAGAGTTTAGAGGAATGCTAAAAACCCGAGCAAAGAAAGCCAAAGTAGTTGCCATTCTTTGTTCGGCTTATTCATGTCGAGATAACTTTAAAAAACTGCAACTTTTGAGAGGAGCTGCTTTTATGCAAGACAATTTAAAACTAGTGATTATTACCGGAATGAGTGGTGCCGGTAAGACGGTAGCGATTCAAAGCTTTGAAGATATGGGGTATTTTTGCATTGACAATATGCCACCTTCTTTAATTCCTAAATTTTGGGAACTAATTAAGGAATCCGGCAAAGTTACTAAAATTGCTCTAGTCGTTGATTTACGCTCCCGATCCTTTTTTGAAGAGATTCAAGAAATGTTAATGGACATTGAAAATACGAACTTTATTGATACGCAAGTGTTATTTTTAGATGCTTCAGATGAGGAATTGGTTTCACGTTACAAGGAAACTCGACGCGTACATCCTTTGGCAATGGAAGGTCTAATTACAGAAGGAATTCGAAAAGAACGCGCCATTTTGGAAGATTTAAAAACTAAAGCAACTTTTGTTGTCGATACAACCAATTTAACGCCACGGCAACTGCGGGAAAAAATCAATCAAGAATTTAAAACGACCAATGAGGTCGGTTTTCGGATTGAAATGATTTCATTTGGATTTAAGTATGGTTTGCCAATTGATGCCGATATTGTAATGGACGTTCGTTTCTTACCAAATCCGCATTATATTCCTGAATTGCGTCCGTTAACAGGGAAAGATCAAGAAGTTTATGACTATGTTATGTCATTTCCAGAGACAGAACAATTTTATCAACAATTCTATCAGTTACTAGAGACGATTATGCCTGGTTATGTAAAAGAAGGTAAAAGTAGTTTAACGATTGCAATTGGTTGTACTGGTGGACAACATCGATCGGTTGCTTTGACAGAACGGGTAGGGCAAGCATTAAGCAAAAACTATAAAGTTAATATCACTCATCGGGATAAAGACAAACGCAAAGAGACGGTGAACCGCTCATGAAAATGAAAACATATCGTATTCGTAAACCAAAAGTCGTGGTCGTAGGCGGTGGAACTGGTTTGCCAGTTATTTTGCGGGGATTAAGAAATCAAGGAATTGACATCACGGCTGTTGTAACTGTAGCTGACGACGGTGGCAGTAGTGGTGAGATTCGTAATTCCGTTGCAATGGCTCCACCAGGGGATTTACGCAATGTTTTAGTCGCTTTATCAGATATGCCCCAATTATATGCTGATATTTTTCAATATCGGTTTCATAAAGATGACAAATTTTTAGCGAATCACGCCTTGGGAAATTTAATTATTGCTGCGATTTCAGAAATGCGAGGCAGTACTTATGAAGCAATTCAATTATTGAGCAAAATGATGCATGTCGATGGCCATATTTATCCTTCTAGTGAAACACCATTAGTTTTACATGCTGTTTTTAAAGATGGCACCCAGGCAGTCGGCGAGTCAAAAATAGCGATTGATCGCAAGACAATTGATCATGTTTTTGTTCGTAATCAAGAAGGAGACAAAGAACCAAGTGCTGCTCGAAAAGTAGTTTCTTCGATTATGGAAGCAGATATGATTGTGTTGGGTCCGGGAAGTTTATTTACAAGTATTCTACCTAATTTAATGATTTCAGAAATTGGTACCGCACTTTTGGCTACGCAAGCGGAGACGGTTTATATTTGTAATATTATGACTCAAAAAGGTGAGACAGAGCATTTTACTGATGCAAATCATGTACAAGTTTTACACCAGCACTTAAACCAACCTTTTGTAGATACTGTTTTAGTTAATACTGAAAAAGTTCCGGAAGGGTATATGGATCCTGAAGTATATGATGAGTATTTGGTTCAAGTGAAACACGACTTTAAAGGTTTACGCAAAGAAGGATGCCGTGTTGTTTCAGCTGACTTTTTACAATTACGCGATGGTGGCGTTTTTCACGATGGCGAAAAAGTCGTTGAAGAATTATTGCGCATATTGTATTAAAGATTAAAAATTTAATGAACCATAAATAAAGCAGAAAGGAGGTAAAAAAATGTCATTTGCGGCAGATGTAAAAAAAGAATTGACGACTTTAGAAGTCCATCGCGAACACGCAAAAGCGGAGTTGGCTGCTTTAATTCGTATGAATGGATCGGTTAGCTTAAGTAATCATCAGTTTGTTTTAAACGTTCAAACTGAAAATGCCGCAATTGCGCGCCGTATTTATACTTTATTAAAGGATCATTTTGGCGTGCGAAGTGAATTATTGGTCCGGCGTAAAATGAAATTGAAAAAAAATAACGTATATATCGTACGCTTAAAAGAACGAACACAGGAAGTTTTAAATGAATTGGCAATTATGGACGGTCTGATGTTCCAAACACATATTTCTGATGAAATAATGGGAAATACGCAAAAAATGCGCTCTTATTTGCGCGGCGCTTTTATGGCATCCGGATCGGTGAACAATCCGGAAACGAGTCGTTATCATTTAGAAATTTATTCTCTTTATGAAGAACACAATCTCGATGTCTGTCAAATGTTAAACTATTACGATTTAAACGCGCGCACCTTAGAACGGCGTAACGGCTATATTTCTTATTTAAAAGGCGCAGAAAAAATAGCGGATTTCTTGACGTTAATTGGAGCGACCAATTCTATGTTGAAATTTGAAGATGTTCGGATTGTGCGGGATATGCGCAATTCAGTCAACCGCTTGGTTAATTGTGAGACTGCTAATTTGAATAAAACAATTGATGCTGCTTCAAAGCAGATTGAAAATATTGAATTTATTGAAAATCGAGTTGGTTTACAAGCTTTACCAGAAAAATTGCAAGAAATTGCCGAGTTACGTTTAGAGCATCCGGAAGTGAGTCTAAAAGAGTTAGGGGAAATGATTCCTTCAGGTGCTATCTCAAAATCGGGAATTAATCACCGTATCCGCAAAATTAATGAGTTTGCCGAGCGACTAAGAGAACAAGTAGTTTAAATAAAAAATGATCATAAAAAAGCCTGTATTTTTTTCCTTTTAAAATTGTCACGATTTAAAGAGTTAGTTTTGGTTTAACTTTTTAAGATCGATACAAGCATAAAGGTAAAAAATACAGGCTTTACTTTATTCATTTAGGTAAGCTAACAGAGTTTCTGCAGAGATGCTTTCATCAAAAATATGGTCGTTTAAAATCATAGTTGGCACAAACTGAATATTGGCCCGTTGTGCTTCTGTGACGATAGCTTTTTGTGTTAATTCATCTGTATAGTTTTCCAGTTTTAAATCTTCTTCGGCAAATTTGGCTACAGCTTCTAAAGATAAATCCCCCCATAAGTCTTGTGATAAGAAGATTTTCTTGATATCAGCCAGCGCTTTTTTCTCATCTCCTTTTGTCACGTACTGATGCATGACATTGCCGCGTTGCAAACTTTCTTTGTCTTTATTGTATAATTTAATTACACGTTTTAAATTGCCACTCGCAACTTCTTTTGCTAACAGTTTTTCATGATCTAAAAACCATTGGCGGCAAAAAGGGCAACGGAGATTAATAAATTCGACTAATGTCTTTTTTGCATTTTTATCTCCAATAATGATTCCTACATCGCCATTTGTTTCGGCGGCATTAATGATACTAATATCCAAAATGTTTCATCCTCTCTGTTTTCTTACTGTTAGTGTAGCGAAAAGTAGGTAAAATGGGAAATATTGTGTTTAATAATAATTTTTTTGAATAGAAATGAAAAGAGTATGAAAAAAATGTAACTTCCATTGTTTTGCAGGTGAGGGGAGAGAAAAGCTGTGCTATACTAGTAAAGTAAGTCCAATTGTAAAGGGAGTCTGCCTATGTCATTTAGTATTCAAGAATTATTTAATATCGATTATTGGAAACAAATGTTTAACGTCGATATTTTTTCTTGGAATTTTTTTGTTAATATTTTAGATATTCTTGTTGTGTGGTATATCGTTTATAAGTTGATTCAACTAGTGAGAGGGACTAAAGCCATCCAGTTGTTTAAAGGTGTAGCAATTTTTATTGCTATCCGTTTTGGCGCTGAACTCATTGGGTTACACACGTTGTCTTGGTTAATGGATCAAGTTATTACCTATGGGGTGATTGCAGCGATTGTCATTTTCCAACCTGAAATCAGACGTGGGCTGGAACATTTAGGGCGGAGTACCTTCTTTAAGACGACAAAACAAGAACAAAAAGAAGACGAGCAATTGATCACGTCACTAGACAAGGCTGTTCAATATATGTCTAAACGTAAAATTGGCGCTTTAATTACGATTGAACGTAATACAGGCCTTGAAGAGTACATTGAAACCGGGATTCCTCTTGAAGCCGATATTACCGGTGAACTTTTGATCAATATCTTTATTCCAAATACTCCACTGCATGATGGTGCTGTGATTATTCGCAACGATAAAATTGCTGTGTCGTGTGCGTATTTGCCTTTGTCTGAAAGTATGCTCATTCCAAAAGAATTCGGGACTCGTCACAGAGCGGCCGTAGGAATTAGCGAAGTGAGTGACGCCGTTACCGTCGTTGTTTCAGAAGAAACTGGTGGGGTTAGCATTACATTGAATAATCAATTGTTATCTGAACTCTCCCAAGAAGAATATTTGAAAATTTTACACAGAGAATTAATTCCTGAAGAAAAAACAGAGACAAAGAAAAATCTGCTTCAATCCTTTATCGAAAGTTTCGCTAAAGGAGGTAAGAAATGAGCTCAAGTCGTAAAAGCAATATCTTGTATGGCTTCTTAGCGTTTATTTTCAGCTTGATTTTATTTTTTAATGCCAATGGCCGGAATGTGCAAACGACTTTAAATACCAATCCCGAAAATTTTGAAGAAACGGTCAATAAAGTTCAAATTCATCCAGTCTATGATTCGGATAAATATTATATTTTAGGTTTTGATCCTTATGTTTCTGTAAAACTAAGTAGTGCCAACCGGATTCAATTAAACGCAGAAGCCAATCCGGATACACGGGGATTTCGAGTTGTTTGTGATCTGACTGGTTTAGGTGAAGGTACTCATGAAGTGAAGCTACGGATTCAAAACGGTAGTAGTGCGGTAGGTTATACCATTAGTCCGGCAAAAGTTACGGTAACAATTGAAAAGAAAGTCACAAAATCTTTTAAAATCAATCCAGTTGTATCTTCGTCTAATCTTGGGGAAGGTTTTTCAGTTGATAGTATTACCGTTGAACCTGAAGAAGCACAAATTACCACTGGTGAAAAAACATTAGCTGAAATTGATCGCGTGGTGGCAACAGTTGATCCATCAAAAACTGCTAGTGCGGATTTTGAAGAAAAAGCGACAATTGAAGCGCTGGATAAAGAAGGTAATCGTTTAAGTGTGATTTCTGATCCAGCAGAAGCACAAATATCAGTTAAAGTAAAAGCACCTGAAAAAATTGTCAGTCTTTATGCGTCTCAAATTGGCACGGTTCCAGCCAACATTTCCCACTATGAATTTAAGCTAGATAGTTTATCTACAGTTATTCGTGGACCGCAGTCTAAATTAGATGCAATTGAAAGTATTGCGTTGCCGGTGGATATCACTAATATTTCTGAAAAAACAACGCGAGAAGTTGCTATTCCGACTGAAAGTGGCGTTGTTGCTTCTCCTAAAACAGTTAAAGTGGAAATTACACCAGTTCGTAATACAACAAGCACAACACAAACGACAACTTCTTCCACACGAGCAAGTACAAGTCAGGAAGAAGAAACAAGTGCTTCTTCGTCAAGTGAAGAAAGTCAGGAATCAACTGAAGCAAGCGTAGAACAAACGTCAAATGAATAAAATTAACTAAAACAATTTAGTGAGGTAAGAAAAAATGGGTAAATATTTTGGTACAGATGGTGTTCGTGGCGTAGCCAATGTAGAGTTAACACCAGAGTTAGCGTTCAAACTTGGTCGCTGTGGTGGTTATGTATTAAGTCAGCATGAGGACAGTGATCACCGGCCTAAAGTTTTAGTCGGACGCGATACTCGGATGTCTGGACAATTATTAGAAAATGCATTAGTAGCTGGTTTATTGTCTGTTGGAATTGAAGTTTTCACATTAGGCGTTATTTCAACGCCAGGGGTTGCTTATTTAACTCGGGTTCAAAAGGCAAGTGCTGGTGTAATGATTTCAGCTTCTCATAACCCAGCAGAAGATAATGGTATTAAGTTCTTTGGTAGTGATGGTTTTAAACTGGTTGACGAACAAGAAGCAGAGATTGAAGCATTACTTGATGCGCCAAAAGACACTTTACCTCGTCCTTCAGCTGAAGGGTTAGGGACAGTCGAAGAGTTTCCAGAAGGACTGTTAAAATACTCTCAATTTCTAGAGCAAACGATTACGGGAGATTTATCTGGCGTAACAGTATGTATTGATGCTGCTAATGGCGCTACTGCTACAAGTGTGAATCGCTTATTTGCCGATTTAGAAACTGATTTTTATACTATGGGTACTTCTCCTAATGGTCTAAACATCAATGATGGTGTTGGCTCTACGCATCCTGAAAAATTGGCAGAATTTGTTGTTGAAAAAGGTGCCGATGCAGGGTTAGCATTTGATGGTGATGGTGACCGCGTTATCGCAGTGGATGAATTAGGAAATATTGTCGATGGCGATAAAATTATGTACATTTGCGCGAAATATTTAGCAGCGAAAAAACGACTTAAACAAGACACAATTGTGACTACTGTTATGAGTAATTTAGGTTTTCATAAAGCGGTGGAAGCTATTGGCTTAAAAGATGTGATTACTCAAGTGGGCGACCGTTATGTCGTTGAAGAAATGCGTAAAAATGATTACAATTTTGGCGGTGAACAATCTGGTCACATGGTCTTTTTAGACTTTAATACAACCGGTGATGGAATGCTTTCTGGGATTCAATTATTAAGTATTATGAAAGAAACTGGTAAAAAATTATCAGAGTTAGCTTCTGAGGTTACGATTTATCCGCAAAAATTAGTCAATATTCGTGTTACAGATAAAAACGGTGCCATGGAAGTTCCCGCCATCAAAGCTGTAATTGAAGAGGCTGAAAAAGAAATGAATGGTGAAGGTCGAATCTTAGTCCGTCCTTCTGGAACTGAACCGTTATTACGCGTAATGGCTGAAGCCCCAACAGATGAGTTAGTCAATTATTATGTTGATAAAATTGCAGCTGTTGTTGAAGCTGAAATTGGTGCTTAAATATTAAAAAGACTGTGACAAAACTTGTCACAGTCTTTTTTTAATTGGAATGTTTTATATTTTTATCTAAAGTACATAAAATAAAAAATGATAACAGCTAAAAACACTTATTTTACCTGCTGTCCTTTAAAGTAACTTTTGGCAACAGGGATTCTTCGAGCCACAAACTCAGCCGTGGAACTAGCATTTACCAAGGTGAAATCAGCAGGCATACCTTCTTTTATCCAACCAGCAGGAGTAATTAGTTTTTGATTTGTAACCAACTCCAGGCTTTCGGTTAGCTCTTTTTGGGAGGTTAAATCAAATATTTCAGCGTAGCGATTCAGTTTATCTATGACGTCGCCACTTCCAAATGGCGACCAGCAATCATAAATGTTGTCATTTCCGATAAAAGTTTTCACCCCCGCAGACTTTAATTCAATTAAAGGTGGAATGACAAAGTCTAAAGGGATGCTTGAAATAATTGTTACTTTATTTTTAGCTAGCTGGGCAAACAGTTCTTTTCTTTCTTCTTTTGGTAAGTCTCTTAAACCATAAGCGTGGCTAATTGTTACTTTTCCTTGCCAGTTTGTTTCTTCAATTAATGACAAAAATTTCGCAAATGTTTGGCGGGCATCGTGATGGCGTTCATGTAAATGATAATCAATCGGAGCATGAAACTGTGTAGCAAGTTCAAAAGTCTGATTTAGTGATTTCTCTAAATTGCCATCAATACTAATCGGATCAACTCCGCCGACTAGGGTAGCGCCGTTTTGGAGGGCACTTTTCATCTCTGAAAAAGCATTTGATAAGAGTAGACCGTGTTGGGGAAATGCGACTAATTCATAATCCAATTTATCATGATAATTCTCTAAAACTTTTTTCGCAGCTTCAAGCGACTTTTGTCCAACAGCAGGATGAATATCAATATGGGAACGAAAATGAGTAACGCCATAAGAAAGTTCTAAGTTTAGCAAATTTTCCATTCTTTGTGTAAAAGATAATGGGGCTTTTTTTAAATAATCAAATTCCTTTTCAAAACGTTCAATCCGATTTTTGACTGGTTCTATTGGCGTCCAGGGGATTCCCAATTTACTTTTATCAAAGTGTACATGCATCTCACGTAATTGCGGTAATAATAAATTATTTTGACCATCAATGACGATGATATTTTTGGTTAATTTGGCTTTGTTTATTTTAACTTCATCATCTAAAACATCAGTAACAACCCCAGCATCAAAAATAATTGCAATTCCTTTTGTTGCGGTACCATAGGTGAAGTTGTCTTGTGTTAAATAACCTGTTTCAATGCGGATATTTGTAAGCAAAGTCTTCATAAAAGCACCTCCAATTTAGTATAAAGATACCGTGAAAGTAGCTAAAAAGCGAATTTTTCAACTTTAATCATAAGTAGCACGGGCCAGGTTAAGTAAGTGGTAATGGGATTGGTTAATTGAACCAAAAGTAATTTGTAACCAAAAGTAAGTTGTAAGCAAAAAGGGGCAGTTTGAAGAATAAGAAGGGATTTAAGAAAACACTGCTCAAAATTTTTCGCGAAGTTGCGGCTGATTGAAGCTGTTGCTTTTTTGACTAATCATAAAAAAGAGCTTGTGCCAAAAGCTGCTTCTGCTACAACCGTTTATTCGGAAACAAAAGGTGTGACAAGATTTTTGTCACACCTTTTTAAAATTATTCGACTGTTACAGATTTAGCTAGATTACGTGGTTTATCAACATCATAACCTCTTTGTAAAGTAGCAAAGTAAGCGATAAGTTGGGTTGGTACTACGGCTAATAAACTGCTTAGTAATGGGTGAACTGTTGGTAATAAAATTTGATCATCTGGTTTTGCGAGATCTTCTGTTGCAATGACCAAAGTCCGCGCACCACGACTTGTTACTTCTTGCAAGTTGCCTCTAGTATGTGGGCCGGTTACAGCATCAGTAATAATACCAATAACGGGTGTTCCTTCTTCAATTAAAGCGATTGTGCCGTGTTTTAACTCACCAGCGGCAAATCCTTCTGCTTGCAGATAAGAAATTTCTTTTAGTTTTAATGCAGCTTCCATCGAAACGTAGTAATCATTTCCCCGCCCAATATAAAAAGCGTTGCGAGTGTCAGTTAAATAATCAGCTGTTAATTCAGCCAATGATTCTTTTTCGTTGATCATTGTTTCCATCGCACTAGCCACGAGACTTAGTTCATGGAACAAATCAAATTGAAGGGCAGCAGAAATTCCTTTTTCTACTCCTAGTGCTTTAGCTAAAACGGCCATGACAGCGATTTGAGCAGTATAGGCTTTTGTTGAAGCCACGGCTATTTCAGGACCTGCGTGAAGTAACAGCGTATAGGTTGCTTCACGAGATAAAGTTGAACCAGCAACATTTGTAATCGTTAATGAAGGGTAAGCTAATTCATTTGTTTTGACTAAAACTTGGCGACTATCTGCAGTTTCGCCACTTTGACTTAAATAAATGAAAAATGGTTTTTCTGATAATAAGGGCATGTTATAGCCAAATTCACTAGACAAATGAATTTCGACTGGTATTTGGGTTAGTGTTTCGAAAAACTTCTTAGCGGCCCAACCAGCATGACTACTCGTGCCACAAGCGACGATATAAATGCGATCACTATTTTTTAAACTGGTTAATAAATTTTGATCGATGGCAACTGAACCATCGTCATTTTGATATTTTTGAACAATTTTACGCATCACGACGGGTTGTTCATCGATTTCTTTTAACATGTAATACGGATACGTACCTTTTTCAATATCACTGGCATCAAGTTCAGCTACATAATAGTCTCTTTTGATGATTTCTCCAGCTGCATTTTCAATTGTTACATTATCAGCAGTTAGTGTCACCATCTCACCATCTGTCAATTCCACAAAACGGTTGGTTTGATCTAACATTGCCAATGCATCACTACACAAAACGTTAAAACCTTCCCCTAGGCCAATCAAAAGAGGACTTTTGTTTTTTGCGACATAAATGGTTTCACTATCTTTTGTATCAACTAACGCAAAGGCGTAAGAGCCATCAATTACAGCTAAAGCTTTTTTAAAAGCAGCTTTTGTCGTTAATCCTGTATTTTTAAAGTGAGCAATTAGATGGACGGCTATTTCGGTATCTGTTTGGCCATAAAAATGATCTGTTGCTAAATAAGTTTGGCGTAATTCATCGTAATTTTCAATCACACCATTGTGAACCAAGACAAGTTCGCCGTTTTGACTAGTATGTGGATGAGCATTTGCCACGGTTGGCTTTCCGTGAGTTGCCCAACGCGTATGGCCGATACCCATTGTCCCTGTAATTGTAGTATCTAATTTTTCTTCTAAATTTTTAATCGGTCCAATTGCTTTTACTAAATGACTTTCATCTCCAGCGACATAAATACCAGCCGAATCATAGCCTCGGTATTCTAAGCGTTTTAAGCCATTTAAAATAATTGTTGTTGCGTCGTTTTTACCAACGACTCCGACGATTCCACACATATATATACCTCTTTTCTGTAGTTGCGGTTGTTTTCTTTTTTTATCATTTACCGCGTATAACACAAACGATTTAATTAGACCAATTAATTTTTTTGGGGATAATTTTTCATTGGTCTAAATTAAAAGACAATCAAAATGATATTATTTAATCTGGTTTTTGTCAATAATTATTTTTGTTTATTTAAATTGGTATAGTCTTATGCATTTAAAACCAATTTGTTAAGTGAATTTTTTTTTGCTTTTTTTATTTTTCGTTTAGGGAAATTATCTAGGAATAACTGTTTTTTTTGCAGTCTTTTCGCTACAATGATAAAAGATGATGCTGTTAAGAGCAGAGTTTAGAAAATAAAGTTACTCAGTGGGAGGATAATATGGAAAATATGGTACGCTGCATGAGTTTTAAGCAATTAAAAGCTATAGTTGCAAAATTAGAAGCGACAGAAGCCGTTTTGGATGAGACTAAAATTTTTCTTAATACAGGCTGGGATAGTTTACAAGAAGTGGCACCAGAGAGCATCGAAGTAAAAAAAGCCCGCTATTTTGAAGTGCAAGATCCTGTTAGTAAAGAATATTTTGGTGGTTTTGCTTTAACGGAAAAAGCGGAAAAAGTTAATGCGACAGGGGAAGAAGAAACAGTTATTGTGATTGAAAATTTATATTAAAAGGAGTTTAGGAATAAAGATGAATAAAAGACGTTGGATTGCCGTAGTAATTGCGGTGGGGTTATTTCTATTTTCAGCTGTGTCTTCAAGAGTGGCAACCCACAATAATGAGGATACAAAAGAAGCGCTAGCGGGGTTAAATGCGTTACTTTATGGTTCAAATCAGTTGGAAAAAAAGGTATTAGAAGACGGGAACGAGACACAACAGATTGCGAAATTATCAGTAGATGGAACGATCGCCGATACAGGATCAGGTGGGATTTTTTCGACTGAATCATACAGTCATCAAGATTTTTTAGCACAGTTAAAAGAGATTCAAACCGATGAAAATATTAAAGCCATCTTATTGGAAGTAAATTCTCCTGGGGGCGGGGTTTATGAAAGTGCTGAAATCGCCAAGGAATTTGCTAAGATTAAAAAATTAAAGATTCCTGTCTATGTTAGTATGAAAAATATGGCAGCAAGTGGGGGTTACTATATTTCTGCTGCTGCAGATAAAATCTTTGCTACTGATGAAACAGTAACAGGTTCAATTGGTGTTATTATGTCAGGCGTTAATTATAGTGGTTTGATGGAAAAATTAGGAATCACTGATCAAACTTACAAAAGCGGTGCTTTAAAAGATATGGGCTCAGCTACTCGTAAACCAACTGAAAAAGATAAAGAAGTCCTACAAACATATGTGAACAATGCCTACGATCGTTTTGTCAAAGTAGTGGCCAATGGACGTCACATGTCAGAAGATGCTGTTCGTAAAATTGCAGACGGACGTATTTACGATGGGGCGCAAGCTAAAAATATTGGCTTAGTAGATGAAATTGGTTTTCCAGAAGATACGTTAGCAGCGCTAAAGAAAGATCAAAAATTAGCAGATGCTCAAGTAATTGAATACACAGTAGGTGATACAGGTTTTTACTCTTCATGGTTAGGTAGCAAAGTGGCACAATGGCAAGGACTTGCTCCAAGTGAAAGTAGCAAGGTGTTACATTTATTTGAATCGTTGGGAAGTGCCCAAGCACCAAAACCTCTTTATTATTATGGGGGTGAATAAAATGAGTGAAGATAAAGTACAAGGACCAAAAATTTTTAAAAAAGCTCCGGCAAAAGAAAAATTTAGCGAAATAGAAACCAAACAAAAACAAAAATTATGGCACAAATTAACAAATGAACAAGCACCACAAAGAAAAAACTACTTTCCCAATTATTTTTATGCGGGTTTTTGGATTCGTTTTTTTGCTTATTGCGTTGATTTACTTTGTATAAGTGCTATAACGAATGGAACGGTTGGGCTAGTATATCGCGTTATGGGTTTAAAGATGCCAACTAGCTTTTTAAGTTTTGCTTCTTTATTGACACTAGCTATTTATTTAAGTTATTTTACTTTACTGACCAAACTAAATGGTGGCCAAACGATTGGTAAAATGATTTTTGGGATTCGCGTGGTTTCCTTAACACAATCTGAGTTATCGTGGACTACAGTTATTATAAGAGAAACTGTTTGTCGCTTTATCTTAAAAGGATTTCCTTTTATATTAGGTTATGTAGTAGCCGCTTTTACAGATCACAAACAACACGTAGGCGACTACTTTTCAGATACGTCTGTAGTTACGATTAATATTTTGAAAGCTTTTAACAAAGAAGTACGAGCGTAATTTGCAATAGGAGCAGGTGCTAACAATGGGAGAAAAAATCGTCTTTCCTGATGAACTCCAACGAATTATTCGTTTAGGTAAAAAGAAAATGGCAGAGGAAGAATACTTATCCAGTTGTCAATACTTTAAAAAAGCCTACGAAATGGAAATGTCATTTACTGTTAATCAACTTTATGTGGCAGCCTTACTAAAATTAGAAGATTTTCCAACCGCGTTAAATATAGCAGAAGATTTTTTTGAAGAATACAAAAAAGATGAAGAGACGCTGGCGCAATATCTGCGAATTTTATTGTTAAATCAACAATTTTTAGTTGCCCGTAAAACTATTTATCAAAGTTCTCTTTTGACTAAAGAAAAAACACATGCTTTTATGCACCAAGTAGAACAACTGGAATTGGCAGTCGATTTACTTGATCCGGAAAATTTACAACAAAAAAGACAACTTCTAAAAAGTTGGGATCAAAATAAAGGGCCCGTCACACCAAATGCGTGGGCCAAATTTCAACAACAATTAACTTATCCGCAATTTGTGGCTTTGATGCAAGATTTTTTACCGACAAGTAAAAATAATTTTTTACGGCCGCGCTTAATTGAAGAGTTAGTCCTGCTAAAATGTGACAAAACCATTACGACCAATAGCTGGCAAGATGTGACAATGCAGGTGGAGTTAACTAAACTATCTTTACCAGAAGAAATTCCTGCTTATAAAGTAATGCAACATTATTTTGAATCAGAAATTGCTGCTGTCGATGTCCAAATGGCACAATATTGTCTAGCGGAATTAAAAATGGATCTAGCTTTAACTTATCCTTTTGTACCGTTTACTAAAAATACAGCTCTTTGGCAAGAAAGCTATGTTTTACAATATCAACAAATAATGGGGAAAAGCATTGCTGAAAAGTATTTAGAGGAACTTTTGGAGGTCAATTTACAAAAAGAAAAAATTCGTCAAATTTATCACGAAATTTTATAAGGTTTTTTACTTTCCATAACCTTAAAATGTTTACAATTCAATAGGGTTAGTGTACTATTTAAAAGTATGCATGAAAGTATTTCATAGTAAAATTAGTTTATTCGGAGGGAAACACATGACTGCAAAATGGGAAAAAACTGGCACCAATGATGGTGTATTGACATTTTCAATTGATCAAGCTGAAATTCAAAAAGGTTTGACACAAGCTTTTAATAAAGTAAAAGGGAATTTAAACGTCCCTGGCTTCCGTAAAGGTAAAGTTTCACGCCAAGTATTTAACCGTATGTATGGGGAAGAAGCGTTATACGAAGATGCATTAAACGCTGTTTTACCTGAAAATTATGAAGCTGCTGTTAAAGAAGCGGGTATTGATCCTGTTTCACAACCAAAAATTGACATTGAAAGCATGGAAAAAGGTCAAGACTGGGTGATTAAAGCAGAAGTTACTGTAAAACCAGAAGTAAAATTAGGTGACTACAAAGATCTAACTGTTGAAAAACAAGATCGTACAGTTACTGAAGCAGATGTAGATGCTAAATTAAAACAAGAACAAGAACAACAAGCAGAATTAGTTATTAAAGAAGACGAAGCTGCTGTAAATGGCGATACTGTTGTGATTGATTTTGAAGGTTTTGTTGATGGTGTTGCTTTTGAAGGCGGCAAAGGCGAAAACTATTCATTAGAACTAGGTTCAGGTTCATTCATTCCTGGTTTTGAAGAACAATTAGTCGACCATAAAGCAGGTGACAATGTTGAAGTAACAGTGACATTCCCTGAAGACTATCAAGCAGAAGATTTAGCTGGTAAAGAAGCAATCTTTAAAGTTGTTGTTCATGAAGTGAAAACAAAAGAATTACCAGACTTAGATGATGAATTTGCTAAAGACGTTGACGAAAACGTTGAAACTTTAGCTGAATTAAAAGAAAAATACATGAAAGAATTAACTGAAGCAAAAGAAAAAGCAGCTGAAGACGCAAAAGACGAATTAGCGATTCGTACAGCCGTTGAAAATGCTGAAATTCTTGACTTGCCACATGTAATGGTTCACGACGAAGTACACCGTTCAATGGACGAATTCTTAAACAACATGCAACGCCAAGGTATTTCACCTGAAATGTACTATCAATTAACTGGTTCAACTGAAGCGGACTTACACAAACAATTTGAAGGTGAAGCTGAAAACCGTGTTAAAACTAACTTGGTGATTGAAGCGATTGCTGCTGCGGAAAACTTGGAAGCAACAGATGAAGACATCGAAAAAGAAATCGCTGAATTGTCTGAAGCTTACAACATGCCAGTTGACCAAATCAAACGCGTCTTAACAGAAGATATGTTAAAACATGATATCACGATGAAAAAAGCAGTGGAACTTGTAACTGGAACTGCTGTTGAAAAATAATTTTTAGTAACTTTTAAGAGGTGTGACAAAAGTCTTGTCACATCTCTTTTTTGCAAATAAACGGTATTAAAGAAGCGATTTTCTTAAAGTTTCTTTTTTATTTTGAAGTTAATTATGTCTGACACAAGCTTTTTTACATAGTAAAATTTATATAAAGTAAAAAGTTGTTATTCTAAAGTTACTTGCATTATATTTTATAAGGAACTTTTGTAATAATAATCTAAGTCTTAAAGGGAAAATTTATAAATGTTTTTGCTTGCTGCTTAATAAAAAGCATATTACTACGTTTTTTTATGGGAAAACTAGTTAATAAATCTTAAAAAAAAGCGAACTTGCAAAACAATAAAAGCAACTACTTTTGCTTTGGTAAATTGTATGCTATCATAGTCTAAGACTGTTTAAATTCAGTTATCCACCACTCGTTAAGAGTACGGAAATTTTTCAAGGGGTGAGACCATGTACGACAATACTAACGGAAATGAAACTGTACGTTGTTCATTTTGTGGTAAGTCACAAGAAGAAGTGCGTAAGATCGTCGCCGGTCCCGGGGTCTACATTTGTAACGAGTGTATCGACTTATGCAAAGAGATCATTGACGAAGAATTCCTAGATGAAGATGTGCGGGAATTCATCGATGTACCTAAACCAAAAGAAATATTAGCAATATTAAATGAATATGTAATCGGACAAGATCGTGCGAAAAAAGCATTGGCAGTGGCTGTTTACAATCATTACAAACGTGTGAATGCACAAAGTGTCGAAGATGATGTAGAATTGCAAAAAAGTAACATTTGCTTAATTGGACCAACTGGATCTGGGAAGACTTTTCTTGCCCAAACACTGGCTCGCTCATTAAATGTTCCTTTTGCAATTGCAGATGCTACTAGCTTAACTGAAGCAGGTTATGTTGGTGAAGATGTTGAAAATATTTTGTTGAAATTGTTGCAAGCAGCTGATTTCAATGTGGACAGAGCGCAAAAAGGGATTATTTATATCGATGAAATCGATAAAATTGCGCGTAAAAGTGAAAATGTTTCTATCACTCGAGATGTCTCAGGTGAAGGGGTGCAACAAGCGTTATTAAAAATCCTTGAAGGAACAGAAGCAAGTGTGCCACCACAAGGAGGACGCAAACATCCTCATCAAGAAATGATTCAAATTGATACTACCAATATTTTATTTATTGTTGGTGGTGCTTTTGATGGCATTGAAACGATTGTTAAAAATCGGATGGGCGAAAAAGTCATCGGTTTTGGTACCAATAATAAAAAAATCGGGGATGATGAAAGTGTTATGCAACATATCATTCCAGAAGATTTATTAAAATTTGGGTTGATTCCTGAATTTATCGGACGTTTGCCAGTCATGGCGGCATTAGATAAATTAACCAATGATGATTTGGTAAGAATTTTAACAGAGCCTAAAAACGCTTTGGTAAAACAATATAAAAAATTACTGTCATTAGATGAAACTGCGCTAACCTTTGAACCAGAAGCGTTAAAAGCCATTGCAGCAAAAGCGATTGAACGAAATACAGGTGCACGGGGTTTGCGTTCAATTATTGAAGACATTATGATGGATGTTATGTTTGATGTGCCAAGTGATGAAGAAATTAAAGAAGTTGTTATAACTGAAGATTCTGTCACTGGCAAAGGGACACCAAAAGTTATTTATGCTGAAAAAAAAGCCGGATAACCGGTAACTAAAGCTGGGTTTTATACCCAGCTTTTAGCTTGAGTAGAATAATTTATCAAACTTAACAAGTGGATGATGTTTTAAGAAAGGAGTGAATTTTTTGAAAGTTCACAATGCAGAAATCGTGATTAGTGCGGTTGCGCCTAAGCAATATCCAGAAACTGACTTACCAGAAATTGCTTTAGCCGGGCGTTCTAACGTGGGGAAATCTTCGTTTATCAATACCTTAATTGAACGAAAAAACCTGGCCAGAACCTCTTCGAAACCTGGTAAAACCCAAACGCTTAATTTTTATTTGATTGAAAATACTTTGCATTTCGTTGATGTTCCCGGGTATGGCTATGCTAAAGTTTCAAAAACAGAACGGGCAAAATGGGGACAGATGATTGAAACTTATTTGACCCAGCGGGAACAACTAAAAGCGGTCGTATCATTAGTTGATATGCGTCATGAACCTAGTATAGAAGATGTCCAGATGTATCAATTTTTGAAGTATTATGATTTACCGGTAATTGTCGTTGCTACGAAAGCAGACAAAATTCCGCGTGGCAAGTGGAATAAACATGAATCGGTTATCAAAAAAGCGTTGGATTTTGATAAAGAGGATACATTTATCATTTTCTCTTCTGTTACAAAAGAAGGAAAAGATCAAGCCTGGGCGGCAATTGAAGCTGCTATAAAATAAAGAGTCGAATCATTTTTGATTCGACTCTTTATTTTTATTCTTTTTTTTATCTTTAATTTCTGGTTTTAAAAAGCGGGTTACATCTACCTCTTCTTTTTTATCGGGCATAATGACAAAGTCATCAAACATCTTATCTAAAGAATCGTCGCGCTCAAATTTTAGTCCCATCTATGCCACCTCCTCTTAGAGTTTAACATGTTTTCGTTTTATTTTTAAGAAAAAGGATGTCTTTTTACTTTTTTTTAAAAGTAATATTCGTTATAATGTAATTATAAAAACATTAAAAGGTGGTGAGAACGTGAAGCTGACAAATAAAATGTTTATTACGATTCAATATATTAATTTAAACGATCAGATGATTAAACGCCATCTACAAGATTGGTTGGTCTTTACTCGCTTGCTTTATACTCCTGCCCAAATGATTATTAACCATGAAAAAACACAGCCGTTTTCCTTACGCATGGTCCACCAATTATTAAATAAATTAACAGAACATGAAGATTTGGAGTTTGTTGTAAAAAATGGTCCCAACGAATCCTATTTTCATTTAGTTGATGGGAATCTATTAGAAAAACATCTGATCACCCAAGATATATTTTTAAAGCAAAAACAAATGATTTTAAATTATATGGATATCAAAATGAATAAACGGGGGCTATTTGGCTATTTACGCAGTTATGATGAATATTTGTATCATAATACTGAAGAAATAAAGATGCGTTTAGCTTTTGAGGAAACACAAGCAATTGAACAACTCCCTAAAATCCGTAATCAAAAAAACGAGATAGTCGTCGATTGTAATCAATTTGCCGGTTATGACATTTTCTATCGGGGCTTTTGTTTGACATCTTGTTGGCGAATCTACTTTAGCTCACGTTATCACAAGATTATTCCACTAGCAGTAGTCCAAGAAGTTCAACAAGTTGAACAAGTATGTAAAGTCGCAGAAGATGTTTGGTTTGTTGAATTATACAAAGATCCTTATCGATGGCAAGAAAAGCTAAACTTAAATTATCAAAGGTTATTTCGTGACCAAATGGGGATTGATCAATTGGCTTGGAATAACGGTGTTGGCATCTTACGAGAACCGCTAATTGAATACGCATACACAGATAATGTCATCCAAACTGTTCAATATCAAAATGATCGTTTGCAACCGACACCAAAAAAAGAAGCGACACATTTTGTAACACGGGTTTATGATATTATTCACGACAACTATCAAGAGCGTCGTGTAAAGGGCACCTTAAATGCGCAAGCATATTTTCCTTGGGTAGATGAACAAGGGATGAAAATGATGAATTATTTAGTTCTAAACCCCAAATATTCTTTGGATGAAGGGCTTTGTGCATATGAGTTTTATTTACGAAATTATTTAGAAATTAATGTAGCAGATGAAAGATATCAGGAATATTTAGCCATTTTAAATATTTATTTACCGGATGAATTTTTGACTAAAATACCATATAAACCATTAAAAGAAAAAATGGCAGATATTCATTTCAGTCGCTTAAAAAAACGGCGTAAACGCATTTTTTTTGACCTTAAGAAAGAGAATAATCATTTACGAGTCAATTTTATTCCATTTTCAGCAATGAAAAATACTAATGAAATCAGCCGAGTAGGGGGTTAAAAGATGGAAGATTTATTGTTTAAAAAGTATATGTTACCAACTGGTGTATTAACGATTTTATTACTATTTCTACCAGACTTTTTTATGAAGATACCTCTGGCTATTACGATTATTTTACTTGGAAGCTGTTTATGTATTTACAATTATTGGAAATTAGAAGTGAAGTTAGAGGTACAAAAAATAAGAGCACAGAAAGAAAAATAAAAATAAGCATCAGCAATCAATGGTTAAAATTGACTGCTGATGCTTTTATTTATTTATTTATTTATTTATTAATATCTTTTTTTAATAGGCCAAAGACAACCCCTGAAATTACGGCACCAATTGCGATAAAGACTAAATATAAAATTGGATTACTTACTAAGAAGACGACGAAAATACCACCGTGAGGCGCAAGTAAAAGAATATCTTTAGCACCTACTAACGCACCTGTAATTGCAGAACCAACAATAAAGCTTGGAATCGCCCTTAAAGGATCAGCTGCGGCAAATGGAATGGAGCCTTCTGTAACAAAAGATAGTCCCATAACAATATTAGTTAAACCAGCATCTTGTTGATCTTTGGTGAATTTATTTTTGAATAAGCGAGTAGCTACAAAAATTGCTAATGGTGGTACCATACCACCGGCCATAACAGAAGCCATAACCACACTACCACCAGAGGCAACAGTAGATGCTAATGTTGCTGTACCAAATACATAAGCAGCTTTATTAATCGGACCACCTAAGTCAGCTGCCATCATCCCAGCGAGTAACGCACCAAGTAAGGCTGCGTTTGAACCACTTAAGCCAGTTAAGAAGCTATTTAAAGCATCGTTGATGACTTTCATTGGTACGTTTACGATCAACATTAGAAAGCCTGTAATTAGCAAGCCAAAAACGGGATAGAATAAAATTGTTTTAATCCCATCTAATGATTTTGGCAAGTTTTTGAAAAGTTTACGTAAGAATAAAATGACATATCCACCAAGGAAACCACCGATTAATGCACCTAAGAAGCCAGCACCACCAGCGTTAGCCAACGCACCTGCGGCAAAACCGACAATTAAACCAGGACGATCAGCAATACTTGAAGCGATAAAACCAGCTAATACAGGTAACATAAAGCCAAAGGCAGCATTCCCGATTTGATTAAACCATGAAGCTTGCATATTATAATTTCCTAGTTGAGCTAAGCTATCTTGAGGTACACCCATAAATTGGTCAATCATAAAGGATAAAGCAATGGCAATCCCGCCACCGATAACAAAAGGTAACATATGGGAAACGCCGTTCATTAAGTCTTTGTAAATGCGTTGGCCAACTGTGCCGTCAGCGCTCTCTTTGCTATCGCTGACACTTGATCCGTCACCTTTAAAAATTGGTGCACTGCCACTTAAAGCTTCGTTGATTAAATTTTCTGGTTTGCGAATACCATCACTAACAGGGCGATTCACCAAATGTTTACCATCAAAACGATCCATTTCAACTTTTTTATCAGCAGCTACAATAACACCATCAGCGCGGGCGATATCTTCAGCAGTCAAACGGTTTTTGATTCCTTCTGAACCGTTTGTTTCAACTTTAATGTCAACACCCATTTCTTTGGCTTGTTTTTTCAAAGCATCTTCTGCCATATAAGTGTGGGCGATACCAGTTGGGCACGCAGTAACCGCAACGATGTATTTACGATTAAAACTTTTCAACTCTTCTTCTTCAGCTGCTTTTTTCTCAGCTTGTGCTTCTGCTTCTTTTTTTGCTTCAGCATCCGCGAAAAGTTTTTGCACTTCGTCAGGTGTTTTAGCTGATTTTAATTGTGCGACAAAATCGGCATCAATTAATAGGCGTGAAAGAGCAGCTAAGGCTTGTAAATGTGTATCATTTGCGCCTTCTGGAGCAGCAATCATAAAGAACAAGTAAGTTGGTTGTCCGTCTAATGCTTCGTAATCAACCCCAGTATTACTTTTAGCAAATAAGACAGTAGCTTCTTTTACAGCTTTGTTTTTAGCATGGGGCATAGCAATTCCATCACCTAAACCAGTTGAGGTTTGGGCTTCACGGGCTAAAATTCCGTCTTTGTATGTTTGGATATCAGAAATTCGACCTACGTCATACATTTTTTGTACCATTTCATCAATTGCGCCTTTTTTATCAGTCGCCTTAAGATCCATAATCATGGCATCTTTAATCAATAATTCATTGATATTCATTGTTTTCCTCCTTAATTTTAAAACAGTGTCTTATTTTTAGCCCAAATTAATCGGCAATTTTTTCTACAATAACTTCAGCTAATAGCTCTTTAATGAAAGGAGCTTGTGCTAAATCATCGGAAAAGGCAGTTGCACTTCCGCAAGCCACTCCCCATTTAAAGGCGGCTACAGCATCTTTGTTTTGGCTATATTCCCCGATGAAACCTGCAATCATGGAATCGCCAGCGCCAACTGAATTTTTTAATGGACGCTTTAAGACGTTAGATTGATATACGCCATCATTTGTAAAGAGTAGGGCACCGTCACCAGCCATTGAGATAATCGCATTTTTGGCTCCGGCTGTTAGTAATTTTTTACCATAAGGGACAATATCAGCAATGCTGTTAAAAGTTGTTTGATAGGCTTCTGCCAATTCATGATTATTAGGCTTCACTAATAATGGCTCATTAACTAAGGCATTCATTAAATCTTGTCCGGTTGTATCAATGACAAATTCCGCTTGATTTGCTTTAACTAGTTGAATTAATTCTTGATAAAATCCGTTTGGTAAGCTTGCTGGAGCGCTACCGGATAAAACAACGATATCGCCTTTTTCAACTTTTGAAAGTTGCGCTTTTAAATCTGCAATATCAGTCGGCGTAATGGCAGGGCCAAGGCCGTTAATTTCAGTTTCTGATTCCGCTTTTAGTTTAATGTTAATGCGCGTATCATCTTCAATTTTCGTGAAGCGTTGGGAGATGTTTTCTTGCTTTAGCCAGTCAGCGATAAAGTTACCGGTAAAGCCGCCTAAAAATCCCAAGGCCTTATTTTCAACAGCGATTCTTTTTAAAATTCGTGAAACATTGATACCTTTGCCACCAGGTAATTTTAAATCTTTTTTCATTCGATTTACTTCGCCGATTTTTAAATCGTCGACGTGAACAATATAGTCGATGGAAGGGTTAAGTGTTACTGTGTAAATCATTTTTGTGCCTCCAATATTTTGACATCATGATACAATTCAGCGTGTTCAGCTGGACAGTAGTCAGTTAAGATTGTTACAGCTTCAAGAGCGGCTACTTTTGCAAAACTTATCTGATTAAACTTGCTGTGATCGGCGAGAATAAATCCTTCTTCCGCTTGTTGCAATGCAGTTTTTTTTAAAATAGCTTCTTCTGGATCAGGGGTGGTTAGCCCGGCATTTAAATCAATACCGTTGATCCCAAGAAAAGCTTTGTTAAAATTAAACTCTTGAAGTTGTTTTAAACTCGTGTTCCCTAAGGTTGCGTTAGTGGAAAGTTTAATCATTCCCCCTAAGATAATGGTGTCAATATTCAAATCAATCAGTAGTGATGCGTGCTTGACGGAGTTTGTGACAACTTTTAAAGGGGTGCCAGTAGGAAGCAAGGGGATAAGTTCTAAGGTACTGCTACCTGCATCTAAATAAATGACATCGTCTTTTTTTATTTGTGTGGCAGCAAGTTTGGCAATCATTTGCTTGGCGTTTACATTTTCTTTTGATTTTGTCTGCATGTCTGCTTCAAAGCCAATATGTTGTCCGATTCTTTTTGCGCCACCGTGAACACGAATTAATAATTTTTGATTCTCGAGCTCTTGTAAATCACGTCGAATGGTGGATTCAGAAGCAGCTAATAAGTCCGTTAATTCGTGTAGTTTGACGATGTTATTTTGAGCAAGGAGTTGCAAAATTTTTTGTTGTCTTTCTTCTGTAAGCATTTACAATCCCTCCTTCGACCATATAATAGCACGTTGTTCAATCAAATTCAACTACAATCGTTCAAAAACGTTCAAAATAAATCACAGAAGAAATAAAAAACTAATGGTGAGGGGAAAATTAGTACTTGGAAGGGTTAACAATTGAAAAAGCTGTCATTTTTTGGCTTAATTATAAGTAGGAGGGTGTTGGTAAAATATGAAGAGAACGTTATTGCAGGCATTTCAATGGGAACTTGAGGCAAATAGTAATCACTGGAATTTGCTTGGCGAAGAAATAGATTATTTTAAAGAATTAGGAATAAACGCATTGTGGTTACCGCCAGCGGCAAAAGGATCTGCGGGTGTCAATGATGTGGGATATGGCACTTATGATTTATACGATTTGGGAGAATTTGACCAAAAGGATACCGTGCCCACTAAATATGGTACCAAAGCAGAATATATAAACGCGATAAAAAAACTGCAAAAAAATCAAATTGAAGTTTATGCAGATATTGTTTTTAATCATTTTATGGGAGCAGATGAAACAGAACAAGTTTCAGCTGTAAAATATAGTTGGGATAACCGTAATCAGCAAATTAGTGATGAAGAAGAAATCGAAGCTTGGACACGCTTTACCTTCCCAGGTCGGCAAGGTAAGTATAATGACTATGTTTGGACTTGGCGCAATTTTTCAGGCGTTGATTATGATGCCCATAATAAAGATCATGCAATTTTCAATTTAGCAGACAAGGGCTGGGTTTCAGATGTTGATTCAGAAAACGGTAATTTTGATTACTTGATGGGCTGCAATTTGGATATGACTTATGAAGAAACTGTTCAACAATTAGATCGATGGGGAAAATGGTTTTTAGCCGAAACTGATGTTGACGGCTTTCGGTTAGACGCTGTAAAACATATTCAATTTGATTTCTTCGTGGATTGGTTATTACGGCGCCGCAAAGAAAAAGGAGCACCTCTTTTTGTAGTAGGAGAGTATTGGACAGATGAGTTGGATAAATTGGAAAATTATATCGATTCGTCTGGAAATTTAATTTATTTATTTGATGTACCTTTACATTTTAATTTGTATCAGGCTAGTCGCAGTAATGGCGATTTTGACTTGCGGGAAATTTTCACAGGTACTTTAGTGGAGTCAAGACCAGATTATGCAGTTACTTTTGTTGATAACCATGATACCCAAAAAGGACAAAGTTTGGAATCTTGGATTGATGGTTGGTTTAAAGTCCATGCTTATGCGCTAATTTTATTACGTAAAATTGGAACACCGACAGTCTTTTGGGGAGATTTATATGGAATTCCCACACAAAATATCGGTGCAGTTGGCAAAAGCTTAGAATATTTGTTGAAAATTAGGCGTCATCTGGCTTATGGTAATGAAGTTGATTATTTTGATGATCCTAATTGTATTGGTTGGGTTCATACTGGTGAATTTGAAAAAGAATTATCCGGTTTTGCGGTAGTTTTAACAAATGCAGACGCGAATCAAAAAGAAATGACAATTAGTGCGATTCATGCGGGTAAAACTTTTGTAGATGTCCTACAAAATAATGAGACAAAAGTCGTCTTAGACGAAAATGGAAGGGGGGTGTTTCCGGTAAATGGTGGGCAAATTTCTGTTTATGTTAATGAAGATGTTGCAGAGTTAATCTGGAAACAATAAGAAAAGAGGGGAAAAAATGAAAAAATTAGGTGTTTGGTTTGGGTTGTTGTGTATCTTGCAAGGTGTGGTGCCTATGCAAGTTGTAGCAGAAGTTTTACCAGCAGATCCGCGTACAACGCAAAGTGCTGGAACAACGGATCCTTGGGTATCAGATGAAATGATAACGCAAAGTAGCGCAACGAGTGATTCTGTAATAAGTAGTACTGTTAGTGAAGAAGCGGTTGAAAGTAGCACTGCGACATCAAGTAGTAAAGAAAATACGGCTACTACCGAAAGCGATACGTCTACATCAGAAACAGAAAGTCCACTTTTAGCGCCACAAGATCTATTACCAAAGAAAAATAAAGTTGGCGATTTCAAATATGTAACGCTAACAAGCGATAATACTAATTTGAAATTATTTCAAGATTTAACCAATTTAAATGTCTGGAACACGCCAACAAAGAATCAATTAAATAAAACATATCAAATTAAAGAAGTTTATCGTTTTAACGAGCAAGATTATTATCTCCTTGGGGATACTACTAGTGAGCTTGGCTATGTAGTAGCTTCAGCGGTTAAACCAACTACTTTTTCTCAAGGTAGTGAGCTACCATATGGAGAAGAAAAGTATTTTGTAGCTGTGACTGAAACGAATGCTTTATGGAAAGATTTCTCACAAGCGCCCCAATCAACAAAAAGCATTTTACGTAAAACATTAAAAGCAAAAGGGTATTATCTTGATTTTGATGGTACACGGTATGAAGTTTTAGTCGATAGAAATGGTGCGCAACAAGGGATTGTGAAAACCAGCGCCTTGAAAGCTACGAATGCAGGTGGGATTTATCAATCTGCCAAGCAATATGTTACTTTTGTTAAAAACAATAGTCCAATCTATAATAATTTTGCTTTAAGTGTACGTAGTAAAACAAATACTTATTATTTAAAAACCTATGAAGCGCGTGGGTTCTATCTCCATTTTAATGGAACTAAATACTTAACAATTTACGATAATAAAGGCAAATGGATTGGTTATGTCCCAGAAAACTTTGTTAAAACAGGCAATGGTAAAGGCGGGATTTACCAAAGTAGCAATCGCTACATTACCTTTACGAGCGCTAATTATGCGATGTATAGTAATTTTAATTTCAAAAAATTAGGAACGACAAAAGGGTTATACAAAAAAACTTATCAAGCCCGCGGTTACTATGAGCATTTCAATGGCGCAAGATATTATACGGTTTACGACAACAAAGGCAAGTGGCTAGGTTACGTCAATGCCGCCAGTGCCAAAACAGGTAATGGTAAAGGTGGGATTTACCAAAGTAGTAATCGCTATATTACCTTTACGAGCGCTAATTATACCATGTATAGTAATTTCAATTTCAAAAAATTAGGGACGACAAAAAATTTGTATAAAAAGACCTATCAAGCCCGCGGTTACTATGAGCATTTCAATGGCGCAAGATACTATACAGTTTATGACAACAAAGGCAAGTGGCTAGGTTACGTCAATGCTGCCAGCGCTAAAACAGGTAATGGTAAAGGTGGANCTATACAGTTTATGACAACAAAGGCAAGTGGCTAGGTTACGTCAATGCTGCCAGCGCTAAAACAGGTAATGGTAAAGGTGGAATGTATCAGAAATTAGGGGATGAAGGTGTCGTTATCTCACGAAATTATGCGACATACACCAATTTTAATTTTAAAAAGAGGGGAAAAACCTCATCTGTCTTTAATCAAAGTGTTCAAGTGCGCGGCTACTATCAACACTTTAATGGCGCAAAATATTACACAATTTATAATGCTAAAGGTAAATGGCTAGGCTATGTTAATAGTGCTGCAGTGCGCATTAAAAAAGGCGCAGCCACTTATTTAGGTACAAGTCGGGCGCGAGTATTGAAACATTTAAAAGCAAATGAAAAAAATGGCTTTTACGTCGGAACACGCTATCGTGGTCTTGGTTATGGTGGCGTTAGTAACCAAGAAGTATTCATGCAGCCAAAAGGAAATCCAAATAAATATGGACAAGGGATGAATTGTACAGGTTTTGTGGCAGCTGCAATGCGTAACAGTGGCGCAAATCTAGCCCCTATCTCTCGTTTAGGTTACGGCGGAGCTGCCAATGCGACATTATGGCGCGATTCTTTGAAGAAAAATTGTAAATATTATACTTATGGTTCCATTAGTGCGTTATTGAAAAGCGGTCGTGCGAAAAAAGGGGACATTTTGTATTTAGAAGGCCGCTGGGGTGAGTATGGTGCCGATTGTCATATTGGGATTTTCTGGGGAGACAACGGACATCAAAACCGCTTCTGGCACCAAGTATTAGCAGGCAATATGATCTCAAATATTTTCTCAGGGACGCCTTATTCTATGGTTTACTTATTCCCACAAGAATAAAAAGCTTTACTAAAGCGACTGAGAAAAAATGTGTATTTCAAAAACAGATTGTGACAAAATCAAAAAGCTTCTAGATGTAAACAGAAATTACTTTTTTAACACCATTTATTTGCAAAAAGGCAGTGACAAAATTTTTGTCACTGCCTTTTTGGCGGGAAATTTCTTATAACAATTGTTTAATGATCAAGAGCGAGTTACTATATTTTTTATAGCTGTTCATTGATAGTTCGGACAATAGAACTAGCATGTGTCGTATCCGTAAGTATTTCTAAAGTATCTCCAATTTTCATGACGGTATCTCCATGAGGAATAATCTCACGGTCACCTCGATGTAATAAAGCCAATAACATGTGGTCTGGCCATTCAAAATCTCGGACTAGAGTTCCATCGAGTTTACTGCCAGCTAAAACAGGGATTTCAACGATTGTTCGTTGACCGATGAGATGCGTTTTTTTGCTTTTAACCAGACGTTCCAAAAGAGCTTCGTAAATCGGATCTCCGCCAAGAACATCCACAACAATATAAGCTACAAGTGCTGTTAAGCCAAGCGGCATTAGATGAACAAGGGAGCCGACCATCTCAGTCACTAAGATAATTGCAGTCAATGGAGCTTTACCGATTGCAGCGAAGTAGCCAGCCATGGCAATGACAATAAAATCTTTGATGAAAACAGGCTCTAAACCGAAAGTTGTAGTGGCGAAATTTGCAAATAAGCTACCGATAATTGCGCCTAGTGTTAAGATTGGCAAGAAGATGCCGCCGGGCAGACCCGAGCCATAAGAAACCATCGAAAAAGTAAAGCGTAAAAATAATAATAAAAAAAGTGCAATTAGTGTAGGCGAATGTTGACCTAAGGCAAGAATGATTTGATTTCCTCCTCCTAAGATATGAGGAAAAAAAAGACCGATTGGAATAATTAGAACAAAAGGTAAAACACCACGAAAATAACTAGGTAGAGGTAGCAGAGCATACCAATTATCAAGCGCTAATAAAATAATTTGATAAAATCGTCCTAAAACACCTAATAATATACCTAATAAAATTAACAGCCAATAATGTCTTAGTGGTAAAGAAGGAATGTCCCCTAAATGCAATACCGGTTGTAAACCAAAAAAAGTTAAAGAAACGAAATTTGACGTTAATGCCGCCGCAAAAGAAGTTAACCAAACAAGAGGTGAAAAATTGTGATGGACTTCTTCTACAACGAATAATAGACCGGCAATAGGTGCGTTAAAAGCCGCCGCTAAGCCAGCAGCAGCACCACTTGACAGTAAGATTTTTTCTTCGCTCTTCGTGGCTTTTAGTTTAACGGCAATACCTTGTGCACAACTAGCGCCAAGTTGAATAGAAGGGCCTTCTCGTCCTAGAAAAAGTCCAGTCCCAACACTTAAAATACCACCGACAAATTTTTTCCATAGAACAGACCACCATGAAACATTCACTTCATCTTTTAATTGGCCCTCTACTTGCGGAATCCCACTACCTTTAATATTAGGATCGCTTTTAATTAATAAACCAACCACAATTGCTAAAAAAATCATAAATAAACACCAGGGGATTAGCCAAAGGGGGTGGCTTTTTAGTTGACTATAAATGAGTGGCAACACTTCACCAATTTTTTCAATTGCCAGTCGAAATAAACTAACCACAACTCCTGCTAAACCACCAACTAACACGCCTTTTGCAATGTATTTTATTTTGGTTTTATCCAATGTATCTAAAAAATTCTTCACAACAACCCCGCCATTTCATTTATTCACTTGTCAAAAGTCTGCGTTTTTATCATAGCGGATTTTTTTATAGAGGACAAATAGAAATCGTAGCTTAAAAAAATTTGTTTTTTTTTTGTTTTAAAACCTTTATAAAAAACCCAATATTTTTTTCTTTTTCAATTTATCCAAAGAGGCTAAAATGCTATAATTGAAAAGATTGAATGAGAGAGGATGTTGTAAGGTGTCACCCAATTCATTATTAGAGGGAATGAATCCTCGGCAAAAAGAAGCTGTAAAGCAAACTGAAGGCCCACTGTTAATTATGGCAGGCGCCGGTAGTGGTAAAACACGCGTATTAACTCATAGAATCGCGTATTTAATTGAAGAAAAAGAAGTAAATCCTTGGAATATTTTAGCAATCACGTTTACTAATAAAGCTGCTAAAGAAATGAAAGAGCGGGTTAATAAGATTATTCCTACTGGTGGTCAAGATGTTTGGGTATCGACGTTTCACGCTATGTGTGTGCGTATTTTAAGACGAGATGTTGACTATATTGGGTATTCTCGTAATTTTACCATTATAGATAGTTCAGAGCAGTTGACGTTGATGAAGCGTGTCTTAAAAGAGCTAAATATCGACCCTAAAAAATATGATCCCCGTTCCATTTTAGCGGCTATTTCTAATGCAAAAAACGCCCTTTTAACGCCTAGTGATTATGAAGCACAACAAGGAGCTTTTTTTGAAGAGATTGTAGCGCGTTGTTATGATATGTATCAACAAGAGTTAAAAGTAAATGAATGTATGGATTTTGACGATTTAATTATGAATACCATTCGTTTATTCCACGATCATCCGGAATCATTACAGTACTATCAAAATAAATTTCATTATATTCACGTAGATGAGTACCAAGATACTAACCATGCCCAGTACACTTTGGTAAATATGTTAGCGGCCCGCTTTAAAAATTTATGCGTAGTCGGTGATGCCGACCAAAGTATCTATGGCTGGCGGGGAGCGGATATGCAAAATATTCTGGATTTTGAAAAAGATTATCCTGATGCTAAAGTTATTTTGTTAGAACAAAATTATCGTTCAACTCAAACTATTTTAACTGCAGCCAATCAAGTAATCCAAAACAACCAAAACCGCAAAGACAAAAAATTGTGGACAGAAAATGATGCAGGAGAAAAAATCACGTATTATCGAGGCGATAACGAACGGGATGAGGCGCGTTTTATCGTAAGTGAAATGCAAACAAAGCGTCAAACGCAAGCGCGGGAATACGGGGATTTTGCTATCTTATATCGGACCAACGCCCAATCTCGTGTAGTGGAAGAAACATTATTAAAAGCCAATATTCCCTATAAGATGGTGGGAGGACATAAATTCTACGATCGTAAAGAAATCAAAGATATTTTGGCCTATTTACAAGTAATTGCTAATCCTGCTGATTCTTTAAGTTTTGAACGCATTGTGAATGTACCAAAGCGAGGGATTGGTGCTACTTCTTTAGAAAAACTACGCCAATTTGGAAATCTTCACGGTTTTTCACTTTTAGAAGCTGCCGAAAATTCCGCTTTAGCTAATATTAGTGGCAAAGCCGGTAAAGAGTTGGAAAGCTTTGCTACACTCATTACCAATTTTCAAAAGATGAGCTCGTTTTTAACGATAACGGAACTAACAAAAGAAGTCTTGGCAAAAAGCGGTTATGAAGACGATTTAAAACGCCAAAATACGCTGGAATCTCAAAATCGTTTAGAAAACTTAGAAGAGTTTTTGACTGTAACCCAAGAATTTGATAAAAATTATGAACGGGAAAATGAAGAAGATACAGAAAATGCAGCCGATAAGTTATCTGTTTTTCTAAATGATTTGGCTTTATTATCAGACGTAGATAGTTTTGAAGAGTCCAATAGTCAGGTCACTTTAATGACGCTGCACGCGGCCAAAGGTTTGGAATTTCCAGTAGTCTTTTTAATTGGACTAGAAGAAGGTATTTTTCCTTTATCTCGCGCTTTGATGGAAGAAAATGAATTAGAAGAAGAAAGACGCTTAGCTTATGTTGGAATTACGCGTGCAGAAGAAGAATTATATTTAACCAATGCTTTTACTCGCACATTATATGGAAAAACACAATATAACCGTCCTTCACGTTTTGTAGAAGAAATTGAGGATCAGTTGTTAACAAAAGCAGGACAAGTTGTACAGCCTGCAAATAACCGTCCCTTTGCCACCAGAAAAGCTTATGCAACAAGGCCAGCCTATGAACAAACAGCAACAACTGGTGTTCATGCTAAACAAAATACTGGTGGTGAAAAAGCTGCTTGGCAAGTGGGCGATAAATTACGACATAAAAAATGGGGCGTCGGGACAGTAGTTAAAACAAGTGGTGCCAAAAAAGATATGGAATTAGATGTAGCTTTCCCTGAACAAGGAGTAAAAAGACTACTTGCTGCGTTTGCCCCGATTGAAAAAATCTAGTTTTCAGAAAGGAAAAGTGGAGATGGCAGAATCAATGGCAGATTTAACCAAAAAAGCAGCTGCTTTAAGACAAGAATTAAACAGATATGCTTATGAATATTACGTTAAAGATAATCCAACTGTAGAAGATTACGTTTACGACAAACTCTATCATGATTTAGTAGCAATCGAGATGCAATATCCCGAACTTGTTACTGCTGATTCTCCTACCCAACGTGTGGGAGGAAAAGTTTTACAAGGATTTGAAAAAGTTGTTCATGACGTGCCGTTGTATAGTTTAAATGATGTTTTTAGTAAAGAAGAAATTGAGGCTTTTATTAACCGTGTCACAAAAGAGTTAGGCAATGACGTCTCTTACGTTTGCGAGTTGAAAATTGATGGATTATCGGTGACATTGCGGTATGAAGATGGCCTGTTTGTGCGAGGTGCTACTCGTGGAGATGGCACAGTCGGTGAAAATATTACGGAAAATTTAAAAACAGTGCGTTCCATTCCGTTGCGTTTAGAAGAACCCCTCACGATCGAAGTGCGGGGTGAGTGTTTTATGCCAAAGAAATCCTTTGTGGCCTTAAATGAACAAAGAGACGAGGCGGGACAAGCTATTTTTGCTAACCCCCGTAATGCGGCAGCGGGAAGCTTGCGCCAACTAGATCCCAAAATAACGGCAAAGCGGAATTTGGATACCTTTTTATACACGGTGGTAGACTTTGGTCCGTTGCATGTAGACAGTCAAGCGGCTGCTTTAAAGCAATTGGAAAAGGTTGGTTTTCATGTGAATCCAAACCGAAGAATATGTAAAAATATTGATGAAATTTGGGACTACATTGCAGAATTTCAAGCAAGCAGAGGAACGCTACCATATGAAATTGATGGTGTCGTAATTAAAGTCAATGATTTTCATCAACAAGATGAACTTGGTTTTACCGTCAAAGCACCAAGATGGGCGGCGGCTTATAAATTCCCTCCTGAAGAAGCGCAAACTGAGCTTTTAGATATTGAATGGACTATTGGTAGAACTGGTGTGGTGACGCCTACTGCTGTTATGACCCCTGTTCGTGTGGCGGGAACAACGGTGAGTCGCGCTAGTTTGCATAACGTTGATTTCATTAAGCAAAAGGACCTACATGTAGGAGACACTGTAACTATTTATAAAGCTGGTGATATAATTCCTGAAGTGGCGCAAGTTGTTCTGGCTTTGCGACCAAAAGACAGCAAACCTTACCCTATTCCTACACAGTGTCCGGTGTGTGGTAGTGAGTTGGTCCATTTAGACGATGAAGTGGCGTTGCGTTGTATCAATCCGAAATGTCCGGCTTTAATTAAAGAAGGCTTACGTCATTTTGTCTCACGAGATGCCATGAACATCGATGGTTTAGGTCCTAAAGTCTTAGCCCAGATGTATGATCATCACTTATTAAATGACGTTGCTGGTTTGTATAGCATCACAGAAGAACAATTACTGACTTTACCAAAAATCAAAGAAAAATCGGCTAACAATATTTTACAAGCGATTGCCAGCAGTAAAAATAATTCAGTTGAACGGTTATTGTTTGGTCTTGGGATTCGTCATGTCGGAGCTAAGGCAGCCAAAATATTAGCCGAAAATTTTGGCAACTTAGAGACAATTGCCAAAGCGGATAAAGAAAGCATTGTTGCTTTAGATACTTTAGGTCAAACCATCGCTGACAGCATTGTGACGTATTTTGACAATGAAGAGGTCCATGACCTCCTAGAAGAACTAAAAGCAGCCGGCGTGAACTTTACTTATAAAGGTCGCTTAGTAAATAAGACAGAAATCGATTCGCCATTTAATGACAAAACGGTTGTTTTAACTGGTAAATTGACTCACTATAATCGTAATGAAGCCAAAGAAAAGATTGAAAATCTTGGTGGAAAAGTAACCGGCAGTGTTTCAAAGAAAACAGATATTGTCGTAGCTGGTGAAGATGCTGGCAGTAAACTAACAAAAGCAGAAGAATTAGGCATTACTGTCTGGAATGAACAACAGATGGTAGAGGCTTTGGATAGGAGTTTAGTTCATGAAGATTAAATCATTATTTTTAACTAGCGCTATGTTACTGCTCCTCTCTGGTTGCGGCAATTTAGATAAGGGTGTTAGTAATGTTGATAATGGGAATAAATCAGATGGAGGCAATATGACAACAGGTCGCATTGATCGTTCTGAATATCAGGCTATCATCAATGACGGTCGCTATAAAACAAGTGCAGCAAGAGAGCTAAATGCCACTAAATTAAATAGCGGTTATAATCAAGATAATTTTGAATCGGGTTTATTACGCTTATCGCATCAAACATTTTCACCAGATAAATACTTCTTTCAAGAAGGTCAAAAACTCGATTACGATACTATTGAAAAATGGTTGGCGCGCAATTCAGATGACAATAATCAAGGTTTAAACCCGGCTGATGAAAGTCAACCAATTATTTTCCAACAGTTAATGGAACAAGATTTCTTAAAAGAGGATGGGAAAACATTAGCTGGGATGTCTTTAGGCTTTGCTTTTAATTCGGTCTACTATAGCAATGATAGTGAAACTTCAATTTCTCGCGATGAATTAATGGCCAATGCTAGAAAAACGATTAATGCGGTTTTAACAAGAGTTCGTAAAATGGAAGGATTAAAAAATATTCCCATCGTCGTAGGTATTTTTGAACAAGCTTCAAAAGAAGATATTAATGGTGGTAACTATATTTATACAGCAGTTAGCAAAGATGGTGGCACTACGATTGCTGATTTTAAGGCAGTAAATGAAAGTCATTTGTCGCTACCAGTAGCTTCTGAGGTTAAGAACATCGCTACACAAGATGGAATGAGCACTAAATTTAATTCTTTTCAAGCTGCTGTCCAAAATTTCTTTCCTAACTTAGTAGGTGTGACAGGCCAAGTTTATTATGTCGATGAACAAGTTGAAAATTTAACGATCAATATTGAAACAAAATATTATAGTAAAACTGAAATTACTAGCTTTACGCAGTATGTGGGTAAACAAGTGGAATCCATCTTTGATTCTGTCGCTGGGAATGTCGAGGTTCAAATTAATTCTGTCGAAGGTCCACAAGCTTTCGTGGCCAAAAAACCGGAACAAAAAGAGATTATTTCCTATATTTTCAATTAGTTACTTGAAAAATAAGCAGAATTATTTCATTATAGAAAAGAAAAAGTATTTTGTGCACCATTTAAATACTTAGTGGCAAGAAAGAAGGGGTAGTATGGCAATTAGTGAAGAACAAGTAAAGCACGTGGCGAAACTTGCAAAACTTGCATTTTCTGAAACAGAAGCAGTAGAATTTACTGATCAATTAGGCAAAATTATCGAAATGGTTGAACTTTTAGACGAAGTCGATACAACTGGCGTTCCATTTACATCTAATGTGGTAGAAACAGTTAACGTTATGCGCCCAGACCGTGCCGAAGCTGGCATGAATCGGGATGATTTAATGAAAAATGTACCAGAAAAAGAAGACGGCTTTATTAAAGTGCCGGCGATTATTGATAATGGGGAGGCTGGCGCTTAATGGAAAACTTATATGATAAAAGTTTAAGTGAACTACATGATTTATTAGTGGCAAAAGAAATCACTGCCACTGATTTAACCGCATCGACAATCGCGCGGATTAAAGAAACAGAACCACAAGTAGAAGCATTTATAACTGTCAGTGAAGAAAAAGCTCTCGCACAAGCCAAAGCGTTGGACTTAAAAGGAATTACAGAAGCGAATGTTTTAGCCGGTATTCCAATTGGGATTAAAGATAATATTGTTACAAAAGATATTTTAACTACTGCGGCTTCTAAAATTTTATCAAATTTTGAACCAATCTATGATGCGACAGTAATGGACAAAGTTTATCAAGCCGATATGATTCCGGTTGGTAAATTGAATATGGATGAATTTGCAATGGGAGGAAGTAGTGAAACTTCTTACTTCAAAAAAACCAAAAACGCTTGGGATGAAAGCAAAGTACCAGGAGGATCTTCTGGTGGTTCAGCTGCGGCAGTAGCTGCCGGCCAAATTCCAGTTTCATTGGGTAGTGATACGGGTGGTTCTATTCGCCAACCAGCAGCATTTAATGGCATTGTGGGAATGAAACCAACTTACGGCCGTGTCTCTCGTTTTGGCTTGATTGCTTTTGCGTCTTCTTTAGATCAAATTGGACCTTTAACTCGCAATGTTAAAGATAACGCCTTAACCCTAAATGCGATTAGTGGTTACGATGAAAAAGATGGTACTAGCTCTGGTATTTCAGTGCCAGATTTTACCGCTAATCTTGAAAAAGGCGTGCAAGGCCTTAAAATTGGTTTACCAAAAGAATATTTAGGTGAAGGTGTCGAACCTGGTGTTAAAGCAGCGATTGAAAAAGCAGCGGCTACCTTTGAAAAATTAGGAGCAACTGTTGAAGAAGTTAGTTTACCCCATTCAAAATATGGTGTTGCGGTATATTATATTATCGCCTCTTCTGAAGCTAGTTCAAACTTGCAACGTTTTGATGGTATCCGTTATGGCTTCCGGGCTGAAGATGTTGAAAACTTGGAAGATGTTTATGTAAAATCTCGCAGTGAAGGTTTTGGTACAGAAGTTAAACGTCGGATTATGTTGGGCACATTTTCTTTGAGTGCTGGTTACTATGATGCTTATTTCAAAAAAGCAGGTCAAGTACGGACTTTAATCAAACAAGATTTTGATAAAGTGTTTAATGACTATGATTTAATTATTGGACCAGCTTCACCCACCGTTGCTTTTGGCTTAGGTGAAAAAATCAATGACCCTGTTACAATGTATATGAGTGATATTTTAACGATTCCAGTAAACTTAGCGGGACTACCAGGAATGTCAATTCCAGCTGGATTTTCAGAAGGGTTACCAGTCGGTTTACAAATTATCGGTAAACAATTTGATGAAGCTACAATGTATCAAGCTGCTGCAGCTTTTGAAGGTGCAACAGATTTCCATTTACAAAAACCAGTGATTTTAGGGGGGAATAAATAATGAATTTTGAAACAGTTATTGGGTTAGAAGTTCACGTGGAACTAAAGACCAACTCTAAAATCTTCTCACCTGCACCAGCACATTTTGGCGCAGAGCCAAATAGTAATACTAATGTTATTGACTGGGGCTATCCTGGGGTTTTACCAGTAATGAATAAAGCGGCAGTTGAATTTGGTATGAAAGCAGCGCTAGCATTAAATTGCGAAATTTCAAAAGAAACACATTTTGATCGCAAAAACTATTTTTATCCGGATAATCCTAAAGCTTATCAAATTTCACAGTTTGATCAACCAATCGGACATGACGGCTGGATTGAAATTGAAGTAGAGGGGAAAAAGAAAAAAATTCGGATTGAACGGGTGCATTTAGAAGAAGATGCCGGTAAGAATATGCATGGTATTGGCGGTTATTCTTATGTCGATTTAAACCGTCAAGGCACACCTTTGATTGAAATTGTTTCAGAAGCAGATATGCGCTCACCAGAAGAAGCCTATGCGTATTTAGAAGCATTACGTTCTATTATTTTATTTACCGATGTCTCAGATGTCAAAATGGAAGAAGGCTCCATGCGTTGTGATGCCAATATCTCCATTCGCCCTTATGGACAAGAAGAATTCGGAACAAAAACGGAATTGAAAAACTTAAATTCCATGAGTTTTGTTAAAAAAGGTTTGGCCTTTGAAGAAAAACGTCAAGCAAAAGTCTTGCTTGCTGGTGGACAAATTCAACAAGAAACACGTCGTTTTGATGAAACTACCAATAAAACTATCTTGATGCGGGTTAAAGAAGGTTCAAGTGATTACCGTTACTTCCCAGAACCAGACATTCCCCGATTTGTGATTGATGATGAATGGATTAGTAAAGTAAAAGCAAGTTTACCTGAATTACCAGCTTCTCGTCGTTTACGTTATATCAATGAATTTGGCCTACCAGAATACGATGCTAAAGTTTTAACCTTAACCAAAGAAATGTCTGATTTCTTTGAAGCAACTCTTGCTGCCGGTGCAGATGCTAAACTCGCTTCAAACTGGTTAATGGGTGAAGTATCGGCTTACTTAAATAGTGAAAAACTTGAATTAGGCGAAACAAAATTAACACCTGCTAATTTAGCTGGAATGATTGTTTTAATTCAAGATGGTACGATCAGTTCAAAAATTGCTAAAAAAGTTTTCCGCGAATTAATTCAAAACGGTGGCGATGCTAAAGCTGTTGTTGAAGCAAAAGGTTTAGTGCAATTATCTGATCCTGCTCAATTACTGCCAATTATTAATGAAGTTTTAGATAATAACGGGCAATCAATTGAAGACTTTAAAAACGGTAAAGACCGCGCTGTTGGCTTTTTAGTGGGACAAATTATGAAACAAACGAAAGGGAAAGCAAATCCAGCTGTTGTGAATCAATTACTCCAGACTGAATTGGCTAAACGCTAATAAGAGTATGAAAAAAGCACGTGTGATTTATAATCCAACATCAGGTAAAGAGGCAACAAAACGTAGCTTAGCCGATATTTTACAAGTATTGGAACAAGCAGGGTTTGAAGCCAGTGCTTTTGCAACGACTCCAGAACCAAATTCAGCTAAAAATGAAGCTACGCGGGCTGCTAAAGCTGGCTTTGATTTAATTGTTGCCGCCGGTGGTGATGGTACCATTAACGAAGTCGTTAATGGTATCGCCCCTTTAAAGAAACGTCCGAAAATGGCCATTATCCCCGCTGGAACTACAAACGACTATGCCCGCGCTTTGAAAATTCCCCGCGATAATTTAAAAGCTGCCGCTGAAGTCATTTTAAAAAAACAAACGATTAAAATGGATATCGGTCAAGCCAGAGAAAATTATTTTATTAATATTGCCGCTGGTGGTCATTTGACTGAACTGACTTATGATGTTCCTTCTGAATTAAAAAGTATTTTCGGGTATTTAGCCTACTTAGCTAAAGGTGCAGAATTATTACCCCGCGTAAAACCTATTAAAATGCATTTAAAATATGACGAAGGTGAATACAAAGGAAATGCTTCGATGTTTTTCTTGGCTTTAACGAACTCTGTTGGTGGCTTTGAACAAATCGCTCCGGATGCTAAACTAGATGACGGTAAATTTTCACTTATTATCGTGAAGACGGCTAATATTTTTGAAATTGTCCATTTGGTAGCTTTAATGTTAAATGGTGGGAAACATATCAACGATAAGCGAATTATTTATACTAAAACTAGTCGTTTAGAAGTAGATACAATTGGTGAAAAAAATCAATTAATGATCAATCTTGATGGCGAATATGGTGGAGATGCACCGATGACGTTTATCAATCACCATCACCATATTGAAATGTATGCTAATCTTGATGCGATTCCTGACGATGCGGTCGTGGGTTATGAAGAAGAAGCGGAATACGAAGAAGTAAGTCGTGATTTTATTAAAGAAGTTGAAAAATTGACGGATGAAGATATTGATGGTGATGGTCAAATCGCGGATCAAAATGATAAGAAATAATTATAAACTCCACATTCATACAGACGGATGTGGAGTTTTTGGTTGTATATGTCAAGGTTATGCCTTAGAATAAACAAGGATTGTTTAGTGAGAATCAGTCAGCAGCCGATGCGGTTGTTTTTGTTCTAAATTTAGGAGGAACTATGAAAAAAACAGATCAAGTATATCCAGTAGTAAAAAACAATGAATATGAAGTAACTATTTCTGACTTAACTTATGAAGGCATGGGGGTGGCTAAAATTGATCATTACCCATTATTTGTAGATAATGCTCTCCCCGGGGAAAAAGTTATTTTAAAAGTAATTAAAGTAGGCAAAAAATTTGGGATTGGGAAAGTTCGTTCTTATTTGGAAAAAAGTAGCAAGCGTGTAGATATAAAAAATGAAGACTTATTACGAACTGGTATTGCTCCTTTGAGTCATTTGGCTTATGAAGAACAGTTACTTTTTAAACAAAAACAAGTGGAAACAGTTTTACAAAAAATTGCTAAAATGCCTGATATTCCGGTACTTCCTGCTATTGGAATGGCAAAACCTTCAGGCTATCGAAACAAAGCGCAAATTCCTGTCCGCCGAAAAGACGGAAGACTCCAAACGGGCTTTTACCGCAAAAATAGTCATGATTTGGTTGCAATTGAAGACTTCTTTATTCAAGATCCAGCGATTGATGCAGCCATTATTAAAGTCCGTGATATTTTAGAACGCTTCAATGTTAAAGCGTATAACGAGCAACAACACGAAGGTTTATTGCGTCATATAGTGATTCGTCAAGGGCATTATTCCCGTCAGATGATGGTGGTATTGGTAACGTTACGTAACAAATTTTTTAAAGCCGAAGAAATTGCCAACCAAATTCACCAAGAAATTCCTGAGGTTGTTAGTGTTATTCAAAATGTTAATACTGAAAAAACTAACGTTATTTTTGGTGAGAGAGAAAAATTACTTTATGGTAAAGATCATATTGAAGATACATTGTTAGGAAAAACATTCCGGATCTCTGCTAAGTCTTTTTACCAAGTTAATACAGAGCAGGCCGAAGTATTGTATGAAACAGCTTTTGAGATGGCAGCCTTAAAACCGGATGACGTGGTTATTGATGCATATGCTGGAATTGGGACGATTGGTTTATCAGTTGCTGATCGTGTTAAACACGTTTATGGGATGGAATCAATTCCAGAAGCGGTGGCAGATGCACAAAAAAATGCAAATTTAAATGGCATTGAAAATGCAACTTACTTAGTCGGTGATGCCACAAAAGTAATGGGGCAGTGGTCAAAAGAAGAAATGCAGCCGGCAGTCATTTTTGTTGATCCACCCCGAAAAGGATTAACGCCTGACTTTATTCATGCAGCTTGTGATATGCAACCAGAAAAAATTGTATATATTTCCTGTAACCCAGGAACAATGGCTCGTGATTTAATTGATTTCAAGGCTAGAGGATATAGCTGTGAAAAAATCCAACCGGTTGATTTATTCCCACAAACCACGCATATTGAAGCAGTCGGCCTATTAACAAAAGATTAATGATTTATTTTTAGGTTTAGCCGATTGGCTGAACTAGCCTAATTGAATAAAAAAGTTTGATATTTAACTAAACTGAAGATAAAGACGTCTTAAAAAAGGGACGTCTTTATTTTTTTGCAGTAAAACAAAAAGGAACGGGCAAGGTGAGATTAATCAAATTAATTTAATTAACGGTTATGCAGTTAATTTTTACAAAAAGGCTAAAAAGGCAAGAAAACTAACAAGAATGGTATAATAATAATACTAGTAGCATGACTAAGGCGCATATTATTCATAAGGGCTGAAATAAAATTTTTGAAGAATTTAGTCGATATTTTGATGCGGATCTTAAAAGGAGTGAAAAAAATGAAACTAGGTCGCTTTTCCTATCTTTTAGCTTTATTAGCTACACTGACAGCCTGTAGTACCAAAACCACAACAAATGAAACAACAATGACAACATCAACATCAGAATCAGTTGCTAAAACCGATTCAACGACTAAAGAAACTACTACTGCTAAATCTACCGGTGTTTCAACTACTACAGTAAGTTCAAGTGAAAAAAATGTGTCAATTACACTCGCTGGCATTTTTTATACTGAAACAGGAGAAGAAGCTCAAATTCGCAATTTAAGGCAAAATGAATGGGAAATTTTCTATCCAACCTCAGAAGGAAATGTAAGTGGTACGTTTACGACAAATTGGCAAGAAACAGATAGTGGAATGCAGTCTGATAGTATGTTAAAAAAATCAGATGGCAGTGAAAATTTTGAGATCTCAATTCGATACCGTAATGAAGAAAATATTTTTATTACGATGGGAGATGGCAATGTTAATCACGAAATGAAGTTGACGAAACAAGCGCCTCAAGTTGATGCCCAATATGAGGAGATTTTAAAGGGTGATTTATCTAGCTTTGCGGGTCAATTTTCTAACGATCAATTCAATCAAACCATTGCCGAGTCAAATTTTACCTTGGGTGGCTACAGACCAGAAGATTATTTCAACAATCAAACCACAGTTTTTCCGGCAATTGTTCAAAACGGCTATTGGAATGGGATTACTTCACATGGTAGTTATGAAATTAGACAATCCGATTTACCTAAAAAAGTCGACAACTACTATCTGGTTCACGTTTACGGTGCAAACGCAGGAGCTAATGATAGAAAAATTACGTTTTATCTGGTACCGCCTTTTGTTAAAGGCCCGGATGGTATTGCCGCAAAAGAAAAACGCGTATTTCAAGTAATGGCTAATGGATCGCTTTATCCTTTAGAATACCAAAAAGAAAATTGGTGGCAAGATTACCAGCACGAAGAATAAGTTTTAATCATGTAGAGAATGGATCGTTATGATTTATTAAACAAGTACATAAGAAATTACTCTTATGATTAAAACAATAAGATACGTTTCATTGCTTAAACTTGTGTTTCAGAAGAGTTAAAATTAAGTAGTGAGGGTCGCTTTAATGTTTTGTGAATAAATTTGTTACTGAGATAAAAAGGAGATATGAAAAATGGAACAATACCCACAAGCTTTAACAATCGCAGGCTCTGATAGTGATGGATCTGCTGGTATGCAGGCAGATTTACATACATTTTTTGCTAGAAAGGTGTATGGTGCTTCTGTTATGACTGCTTGTGTGGCAGGCAATTCCTACGGTATTGAAGCTAGTGTCACATTGCCTTCAACATTTATTGATAAAGAATTTGAATTATTGGCTGCTGATTACAAAATTCGGGCAAGTAAAACGGGAATGTTAGCCAATTCTGAATTAATCAAAACTGTTGCTAAAAATTATCGTTTATATGATTTTGGTCCGTTAGTCGTGGATCCGGTAATTGTAACGAAACATGGCAACATGTTAATTGAAGAAGAGGCACTAAAAACTTTGAAAGAAGAGTTGCTTCCTTTGGCGACAGTTTTGACACCAAATTTCTATGAGGCAGAAAAACTAACCGGAATCGCTTTAAGACAAGAACAAGATTTTGTTGCAGCTGCAGCTGTTTTACAAAAAATGGGTGCTAAAAACGTCGTCATAAAAGGTGGCCATCATGATGAAAAACAAGAAGAAGTTGTGGATTATTTAGTATTAGAAACAGGGGAAAGCCACTGGTTAAAGGCGCCTTATCACAAAACCAACCGAATTAATGGTACTGGTGATTCGCTATCTGCCTGTATTGCAGCCGAATTGGCAAAAGGCAACGATGTTTTAACCGCTGTGAAAATTGCCAAAGAATTTGTTAATCATGCTATTGCAGCTGAATTAATTGTTGGCCACAAATTTGGCCCCATTAATCATTGGGCAGGTAATAATTTTGAGTTAGCCTAAGTGTTGTGACTTAAAAATACGGACGAATTCCCTAAACTAAAAATAAGAGTAAAAGCTTGTAATCAGGCTTTTACTCTTATTTTTAGTTTAACTTGAACCGTTACTAACTAAGTAACTAAGCACAGTTTAAAGTCCATAGTTTTCAATTGAAAGAATGTAAAAATATTTTTCTGCAAAACAGATAAAAGAAGTGTATCATCTTTGATAAATAAAGAAATGAGTGGTATATTAACTTTTGTTAGTGATACAGATTTTTAAGGAGATGTAACACAGTGAGTAAAAAAGGTGCAGAAATTATTGTTAATAGTTTAGAAAATCATAACGTACCATTCATTTTTGGTATTCCAGGTGCCAAAATTGATGGTGTTTTTGATACATTAGCCGATCATGGCCCTAAATTAATTCTTGCTCGTCATGAACAAAATGCAGCGTTTATGGCCCAAGCAATTGGTCGTTTAACAGGGGAGCCGGGTGTAGTAATTGCTACTAGTGGTCCCGGGGCAAGTAATTTAGCTACAGGATTAGTAACAGCGACAGCTGAAGGTGATCCAGTTTTAGCCTTAGCCGGTCAAGTAAAACGTTCAGATTTATCAAAATTAACCCACCAAAGTATGAATAATGCAGCATTATTTGCACCAATTACTAAATATAGTTCTGAAATACAAGATCCAAATACTCTTTCAGAAAATATTGCCAATGCTTATCGCATCGCAAAAACAGCTAAAAAAGGGGCAAGTTTTTTATCGATCCCGCAAGATGTCACTGATGGAAAAGTTAACGGAGAAGCGATCAAACCTTTGGCAACGCCAAAACTAGGGGCTGCTTCTGATGCAGATATTAATGAATTAGTAAAACGTATCAAGGAAGCAAAATTACCCACTCTATTAGTAGGCATGCGAGCTTCTGGTAAAAAAGAAACAGCAGCGATTCGATTATTGGTTGAAAAAACCGGCATTCCTGTTGTGGAAACTTTTCAAGGTGCGGGTATTATTTCTAGAAAATTAGAAGATCACTTTTTTGGCCGTGTGGGATTATTCCGCAATCAACCAGGAGACATGTTGTTAAAACGTAGTGATTTAGTAGTAGCAGTGGGATATGATCCAATTGAGTATGAAGCTAGAAACTGGAATGCAGAAAAAGATGCGCGCATTGTTGTCATCGATGAAGTACCAATGGAAATTGATCAATATATGCAACCAGAAGTAGAACTAATTGGTAATATTGAAAAAACAATTAAAAAGTTAAGTGAAGCCATTGAAAATTATCATTTATCAACAGATGCTAACCATTACCTAGCGACTTTACAAGCAAAATTGAGCCATAATACGCAAGAATATCCAATCAAGCAAGGAAAGGTTCATCCTTTGGAAATTATTGATACTTTACAAAAAAGTGTTTCAGATGAAATGACGGTTACTGTGGACGTAGGTAGCCATTATATTTGGATGGCTCGTCATTTCCGTAGTTATGAACCAAGACATTTATTGTTTAGTAATGGGATGCAAACATTAGGTGTTGCTCTTCCATGGGCGATTTCAGCTGCATTGGTACGCCCAAATACGCAAATTTTCTCCATTTCAGGAGATGGTGGCTTTTTATTTTCTGCTCAAGAATTAGAAACAGCAGTACGCTTAAAACAAAAAATTATCCATCTTATTTGGAACGATGGAAGTTACAATATGGTGGAATTCCAAGAAGAAATGAAATATGATCGTTCATCAGGTGTGCATTTTGGTTCTGTTGATTTTGTGAAATATGCTGAGGCTTTTGGTGCCAAAGGCTTAAGAGCTACTTCAAAATCAGAGCTAGAAAAAGCAATTGAAGAAGGCTTAGCTACCGATGGCCCGGTAATAATTGATATCCCCGTTGATTACGCAGATAACAAAGAATTAGGCAAGACAATTTTACCCGATCAATTTTATTAAATTTTAGATATTTACGTGGTTTATGTATTCATAAACGAATTCTATGTTTTTCTAAAGTCAAAATAGGAGAGGATTTAATATGACTGTGAAAACGACAAGTTACCTTTATCAACATGGAACCTTAGGTGGTCTAATGCAAGATTTAATGGACGGCACTGAAAAAATTGGTACACTGTCTAAGTATGGCGATTTTGGGTTGGGAACATTAGAAGGATCCAATGGCGAAGTTATTTTTTTAGACGGTACAATTTATCATGCTGGTGAAACAGGAAAAATTAATCGATTAACAGGAGCAGAATTAACGCCGTATGCAGCAGTTACGCAATTTGAATCGGACCGTAATTTTTTTGTTACTGCCAGTGATGATGATGCTCTGAAAACAGAAATTTTGCAAAAAATTAGTCATAATTTATTTGCTGCGATTAAAATTCATGGGACATTTACACATATGCATGTACGCGTAGCTCCCAAACAAGTGAAGCCATATCCGCGCTTTGTAGAAATAGCGCGCAATCAACCTGAGTTTGAAGCAACTGACATAACTGGGACGATTGTGGGGTTTTTCACGCCCGAATTATTTCACGGGGCTGCTGCCGCGGGTTTTCATCTACATTTTATTAGTGATGACCATAAATTTGGTGGACATGTACTAGATTTTACAATAGCTAAAGGAAAAGTAGAACTAATGGAATTAGCGGAATTTAGACAACATTTTCCTACCGAAAATCCGGAGTATTTAGAAAAAGAAATCGAAATTTCAAAAATAGCTAACGACATTAAAGAAGCCGAATAAAAAATAATAGCTAAGGTAGCGGATTTCATATTAATTTTGAAAAAAGAATGCGTAATAAAAAAACTTTAGAAAAACGATTAATAATTTGTTTTTCTAAAGTTTTTTAGTATCACTATTTTAATGGCTGGACGACTATTTTTTGATCTGATAAATTATCGTCTTGTAGACTATAGTCAAGATATTGTTGTAAAAAAGGAGAATATTTTTTTAAGTTATCATAAGCTTCGGAGTCTTTTATAGCTGCTATTTGGTTTGAAGAATAATTATCATTACCAGTAAAATAGTTATAATTAACTTTTGCCACTAACTTTGCGACAGGGTCTAAAATTTCTTCATCTCTAACATTTTGTTCCAATAGTTGTTGATAAGCTAGTCTTTCACCATCTTTTATAAAAAGATTCTTTAAATAGGTATTGTGATGACGCAAATTTTGATCAGTTTTTTTATTTTCTTTTGCCCATGTTTCGACATTAACTTGTTTACGCTTATAAATAATTCGATTAGCTTGGAGTTGTAATTCACCATAACTATGATCTGCAATTGCAAAGGAACTCGTAACAACTTCTATGATTGATGTTTCTCCCGTTGGATCTTTCATGATGTCTTGAGCATGAATATGACCAGAAAACACGATGGGAACGTGATATTTAGCAAAAAGTTTTTTTACAATCTTATCGTTTGAGAGAACATATCCTTTATAAATAAGAGGGTTATGTTTAAACAAATTGTGATGCATAAAAACAATGGGGATTTTCTGATTGTTTTCGGTGGTTTTTAACCTGTCTTCAAGCCAAGTGAGCGTAGCTTCTTTTACTTGTCCACCAGTATGTGGTTGGGCACGACTATTCTGAATCGGATATTCATTTGTGTCTAAAAAAATGAAATCATACGTTTTGTTAATATTTACCGCATAACTTAATGAAGCAGAATCCGTATCAAAAGCCATTTTATACCCATCAGGAAAAAACTGTTTAAAGTCTGCCGGTGAAACTTGGTCGATTCGCTCTTTTTTATCTTCTTGATACTTTCTAGCCCAACCGTCATAAATATCATGATTACCCGGGATGGCCAAAACGGGAATATCAATAGCTTTTAATGGAGAAAAAATTTGTGCCATTTCTTTGGCACTTTGCCTTTCACCGTTTAAGGTTAAGTCACCTGTTAATATAATGGCTGCAGGCCGTTCTTTTTTTGCTTTTGCGACAAATGCGCTTAATGATGCTACTTGATAATCCAAATCTTTTCCGGCCGCTGTTTTTTTGATAAACTGAAATTCTTTTCCGTCATCGTGAAGCGACGGGGCAATAAAGTGAATGTCTGTAGCTATCCAAAAGATATCATTAGTCGAGAAACTTTTTGCGAATTTTTCATTTTCTTGGCAGCCGGCTAAAAAGAAATTAGTGCATAATAGCAAAAACAGTAATATTTTTTTCATTATTCTCACTCCCGCAGTTTATGATAGCACAAAGAAGAATTACAAGTTGAAATTTTCCATGCGAATTACTGATTGATTTAAAACGATAGGAAGTCTTTTTAAAGACTTTACAGTAATGTCGGGGCTTTTACAAGGGAGGAATAAAGATAAGATTTATTTTAGTGATTACTTTTGAAAACACCTCCAATTTGCTTTCAAGAGAAGCTTCTTGTATAATCAGTAGGCGCTGAGTGGATAGACAGCAAGTAGTAAAACTATAGTAGGTAATTTAGTAGCAGGTTGAGCTAATCAAGGAGAAAAAATGAATACAAAAGAAAAAATGCTAGAATTAATTAAGAAAAAACAAGGTGGCGGACGCGTAAAAGAAATGCAAGCCCCAAAAAACGATCGCAAGAATATGCGCAAAGGACCCAAAATTTATAATAAATAGCTTAAAAAGTGTACTTTCTTAATGAGAAAGTACACTTTTTATTACCACTAATTAGATGGCCTCTGGATTTATTTATTGTTTAGCTGCTTTTATTACTTGTCAGACTATAAATTTGTTACTTTACCAAAAATGAAATTAACTGAAAATTTAATGGAGCGGATTTATAAAAATAAGTTCACTATCATAATAATATGTAAACTAAAAGGATATCGCAATTTATTAATTAAAAGAAAAAACCGCCTTTGAATGAAGAAATCATTCGAGGCGGTCAAACTGGAATGTTGTTTTTCAAATTTTAATTAGCTAAATAGGAAGAAAAGAACGATAATGTTTGAGGCAACGCCAATTCCCAATAACCTTCACCGTGGACTGTTCCTGCGATTAGTTTTACATCACTGGGAACGTCAACATCAGCAAGTGCCTGCTGTAACTTTAAGACACCGCTAATTGGAACTAATTCATGTAATGAATTCGCTAAAAATACAGGGCCACTTTTTGAACTGACGCGGGTCAGCGGAGTAGCTGATTTTAATAGGTTTAAATCATTACGTACATAATTTAAAATAAACCATTTATAAAATTGATCATTGTTGCCATCTTGATCAATTTCGCGACTTTCATGGGCATCAAAATGTTGCTCTTTATTCATTACTGCTTTTACTTCAGGATGTTGTGTCACCCAATCATACATATCGATAATTCCTGACCATGATGCAGTAGGAATGCCTTTTTGCAAAGCCAGTTCAACAGCTAAATTGCCACCGGCAGAAGCACCCAAGGCAAAAATTGGCATATTAGCTGCTAATGTATTTTTTTTCGTCCAAGCATATGCATTGAAAACGTCCGTCAGAGCACTAGGATAAAGATCAGCAGGAGCAAGGCGATAATTGGGGGCGACGACAAAGAAACCTTCATTGACAAATTTTTCAGCTAGAAAACTTTCTTTTTCTTTATCTCCACGAAACCAACCACCACCATGGATTAATAATAGGGTTGCTTTTGGCTTTGTATCTGGTGCATAGGTATCTAGTTTTAAATCATTGCCGCTATCATAAACGATATCTTGAGTAATTTTCATCGTGATCACTCCTAAATCAGATTGTTGGGATCATCAGGCTGTAGTGATAAAATTTGATCAATTGTTTTTCGTAATGCTTGTTGTGCTTGTTCGTATTGGGGTAATTGATCCCCAAATTTTTCATTGAATCCAGCTAAACCATTACTAACAAATGCCATTTCGTATTGATAAACTGCATCGTACTGAGTTGTAAAATCTTTTAGCAAATCCATCTGATTGCCAGCAAGTTGCAATGCCATTTGAGTTACACGAAAATCCGTATAGGCGAGTTCAAATTGGACCGCCCAAGCCCGCATAAATTCATGTTGATTTTTAATATGCAAAAAGTGATGCTCTACTGTCCAAGCTAAATTTTTTAAAGAGCCTTGAATGTCTAACATACAAACATCTCCTATTTTTTATTCTAATTTCAAGAAAATTCCTTTGTCTTGCATTGCCTTTACAAATTTTGCTACCGTATCCGTTCGATTCCAATCCCGCTGGAATTCACAAGCTAATTGGGCAAAGGTGGTCATTTTAGCCCCCGCTTGTTCAACACGATGAAGTGCCATTTCGTGTGCGATTTTACTCGTGCCGCCAACAGCATCAACAACAGGATAAACCTCATAGCCTTCTTTTAATGCATCCAAAGTAGGGAAGGTTAGGCAGGCTTCTGTCCATAAGGCAGCAATAATAATTTTCTTTTTGCCAGTGGACTTCACTGCATCGTTAAATTCCTGATCTTCCCACGCATTGATAGAGGTACGATCATAACTTGGTAAATCTTTTACCAGTTCTTTTAACTGAGGAATAGTATCTTTGTTGCGTCCAGTTGCCACATTAACTGTTGATACAATTGTGGGAACATTGTAAGCACGCATTAAAGCAGTTAAATTTGTAATACTTTCAACCAGTTCATGGCGGTTCATCGAATTAATCGAGTTGACTTGAGTCGGTTGGTAGTCAATTAAAACAAAAACACTATTGTCGGGGGAAAGTAGTTCATCTTTTTGGGGATTTCTTGGTTCATAACTTGTCATAGTAAAATGCCTCCTTAATTTTGCGCAATATTTTGCTCTTAAAATCAATATACTGCCGTTTTTTAAATAAGGAAAGTAATCTGACTCCCTAAAAGGAATCGCTTACATTTTTTTAAAGTAAATCATTTAGATAAATGTGATGTAAAAGAACTGTTGTTTAAGTAAACTCTATTTTAATCTCCTCAAATTCAGCGATACAAAAATTTAAAGAAAAAAACACCTCGCTCGGGAGGTGTTTAAACAAAATTTTAGAAGGGAAAAACTATATTCTGACTAAAAAAGATGCAAGTTGCAAAATTTGATTTATTTATACTGATGGTACGTATTACGTGGTTTTTGGGTGTAGGGAGAAAATTTGCGAATGCTTTGGCGATATTTTTTCTCATCCCACAAAGCAAACCAAGTTAAAAAAGGCGGGACAAAAATTAAAGCAGCTAAAGCAACACCATAGTGACTAATGACAAAGCTAACGATTATACCTAAAACGATTAAAGAAATATTGCGAATTGTATTCATCCTTTTCACCTCAATTAAATTATACGAACAAACGTTTGTATATTGATTATACGAAAGTATGTTCGGTTTGTAAAGCAAAAAAATAAATCTCCGAAAAGTTCGAAGATTTATTCATAATTTTAAAGTAAATCACGATAAAGACCGACCACTAAGCCTAAGATTTTGACATTTGGCAAGATAATAGGTTCCATATAATCATTTTCGGGTTGTAAACGAATGTAATTATTTTCTTTAAAAAATCTTTTACAAGTTGCTTCATCTTCATCAGTCATCGCAATGACAATATCACCATTATTTGCAGCTGATTGTTTGCGGACAATAACTTGATCACCATCTAAAATACCTGCATTGATCATACTTTCTCCACGGATTGTTAACATAAATAAAGCACCGCTATCATTTAATAAATGAGGCGGGATAGGGAAGAAATCAGATGCCTCTTCCACAGCTAAAATTGGTTCACCGGCTGTAACGACGCCAAGCATCGGAATAGTCTCAGGCTGTGCACCAATTTTTTCCAATCCTAATTCCGTTAATTCGATTGCACGGGGTTTAGTAGGATCGCGTAAAATAAGACCTTTCTTTTCTAAACGGGAAAGATGACCGTGTACTGTCGATGTGGAAGATAACGAAACCGCTTCGCCAATTTCTCGAACTGTGGGGGGATACCCTTTTTCTGAGACGCGGTCGTGAATAAATTTTAAGATTTCAATTTGACGATTTTCTGTGCGTTTTGCCATATTGCACCTTCTTTCTTTCGATACGTTTAGTTTAGCATAAAGCAAAAAACAATTCAAACAGATGTTCGTATTTAGTTGGTGGTTGTCACGAACCCTTTTTTTAGCTAAGATAAGAGGGAATATAGGAATGTAGTCTCAATTTCAAATCATAAGCATAAAGGAGATTTTATAATGCTATCAGATGAAAAATTAGCGCGTATTAACGAGCTGGCTAAAAAGAAAAAAGAAATGGGTTTGTCAGAAGCAGAAACAAGAGAACAAAAGAATTTACGGGAAGAGTATTTAAAAGCTTTTCGATCAGGAATGCGGCACCACATTGAAGGTATGAAAGTCGTGGATCCAAAAGGAAATGATGTCACACCAGAAAAATTGAAGCAAATCCAAAAAGAAAAAGGATTACACAACCGTGATTGATATTTAATTGCATTTAAAGCGAAAATCCTTTACAATAGGGAAGTAAATAATAAAGGTAAAAAAAACCTAAAAACTGGAGGAAGCACAATTGTTTGATAAAATCGATGAATTGAGCGTTAACACCTTACGTACTTTAAGTATTGAAGCAATCCAAGCAGCAAATTCTGGCCACCCTGGTTTACCGATGGGGGCTGCACCAATGGCGTATGCACTTTGGACAAAGCATTTGAAAATTAATCCGGCCACTTCACGTAATTGGGCTGATCGTGACCGTTTTGTTTTATCTGCTGGGCATGGTTCAGCATTACTTTATAGTTTATTGCACTGTGCAGGTTATAAAGTTTCAATTGATGATTTGAAAAATTTTCGTCAATGGGGAAGTAAAACACCTGGACATCCTGAAGTGAATCACACTGATGGTGTCGAAGCGACAACTGGTCCATTAGGTCAAGGGATTGCAATGGCTGTAGGAATGGCGATGAGTGAAGCACATCTAGCTGCGACTTATAACCGTGATCAATTCAATATCGTCGATCATTATACTTATGCTCTATGTGGTGACGGTGATTTAATGGAAGGTGTTTCTCAAGAAGCGGCTTCAATGGCTGGGCATATGAAACTAGGAAAGCTAGTTGTTTTATATGATTCAAATGATATTTCATTAGATGGACCAACTTCAAAAGCTTTTACTGAAAATGTTGGGCAACGTTTTGAAGCATATGGCTGGCAACATATCTTAGTAGAAGACGGCAATGATTTACAAGCAATTTCAGATGCTATAAAAAAAGCAAAAGAAAATTTGAGCCAACCTACATTAATTGAAGTCAAAACAATCATTGGTTTTGGTGCTCCAAACGAAGGAACAAACAAAGTTCATGGCGCACCTCTTGGCACAGAAGGAATTGCTGCTGCTAAAAAAGCTTACGGTTGGGAATATCCTGACTTTACAGTGCCTGAAAAAGCAGCTGCTCGCTTCAAAGAAGCAATTAATGACCGAGGCGAAAAAGCAGAAGAAGCTTGGAACAAGATGTTTGCTGAATATAGCCAAAGCTATCCAGAACTAGCTACGCAATTTAAAGCTGCATTTGCAGGCGAGCTGCCAGATAATTGGGATAGTGAATTGCCTACTTATGAAGTAGGTTCTGCCCAAGCAAGTCGTGTTTCTAGTAAAGAAATGATTCAAGCGCTATCTAAAGCAGTCCCAACTTTGTGGGGAGGCTCAGCTGATTTATCATCTTCAAACAACACCATGGTGGCTGCAGAAAAAGATTTTGAACCTGGTCAATATGAAGGACGTAATATTTGGTTTGGTGTTAGAGAATTTGCAATGGCTGCGGCGATGAATGGTATTCAATTACACGGTGGCACCCGAGTTTATGGCGGTACATTTTTTGTCTTTACCGATTACTTACGCCCAGCATTACGGCTGTCTGCAATTCAAAATGCGCCAGTTATCTATGTTTTAACCCATGATTCTGTAGCAGTAGGAGAAGATGGACCAACGCATGAACCGATTGAACAACTAGCAAGTGTCCGTTGCATACCAAATGTTCAAGTTATTCGACCTGCTGATGGAAACGAAACAAGAGCTGCTTGGAAGATTGCAATGACCACTAAAGATAAACCAACTGTCTTAGTTTTAAGCCGTCAAAATTTACCAGTATTACCAGGGACAAAAGAAAATGCTGATGAAAATGTAGCTAAGGGTGGTTATGTAGTTTCCCCTCAAGAAGGGCAAGTACCAGAAGGAATTCTAATTGCGACTGGTTCAGAAGTTGACTTAGCTGTTAAGGCTCAAGCTGAACTTAAAAAAGCTGGTAAAGATGTTTCTGTGGTTTCTTTACCAAGTTTTGATTTATTCGAATCGCAAAGTCCTGAATATAAAGAAAGTGTATTACCAAGTTCTGTTACTAAGCGTGTTGCCATTGAAGCAGCATCTCCATTTGGCTGGGAACGTTATACTGGCTTTGACGGTAAAGTAGTAGCTATTGATCACTTTGGCGCGTCTGCACCTGGTGACAAAGTGCTTAGTGAATTTGGTTTCACTGTTGAAAATGTTGTAAACGTCTATAATTCATTGTAATTAACTGTTAAAAGACTCTTTGTCAGATGTTTTATTTAAACAATCTGCAAGGAGTCTTTTGTTTTTGTTCCGTCATAATGATGATTGTGCATAAAATCATTTAAAAAGCTTTTTGGATTGTTGCATATATTAAATATATGTTACAAGATAGGAATTATTTGATATGAAAAAAAATTCAAGCTATAATACATACATCTAGTTATCGTTATAATAATCTTAATTTATATAAGTTTTTTCAGGAGGAAGAAAATGGTAGAGTATCTAACTCGTAGTGAGCGACATCAAAAAAAGCAAGTAACGTTTAAATACCGTTTTGATAGTAAGAAGGCTCTGTCAATGGCGGGGGTTGGTTTGATTTGTACACCAGGTATTATGGCAGCAATGCCAACACAAACTGTTCAAGCGGCAGAACTCCAAAATCAAAGCGTGGATAGCACGGCTAGTTTAATCAATCAAATCGGTGCAGCAGCAACGCAAATTGCCCAACAAAATGACTTGTATGCTTCAGTCATGATTGCCCAAGCAATTTTAGAAAGCGGTAATGGTTCCTCAGTTCTAGCTCAAGCGCCATATTATAATTTATTTGGGGTTAAAGGGGCATATAATGGCCAGTCTGTTACTTTTCCAACGCAAGAATATTTGAACGGACAATGGGTGACTATGAATGAACCGTTTCGCCAATATAGTTCTTACTGGGAATCTTTAGCGGATCACGCTTATGTATTACGCAGTACAAGTTTCGCTACAGAAATGCCACATTATGCAGGGGCTTGGAAGAGTAATACGAATAGTTATTTAGATGCGACTGCATATTTAACAGGACGCTATGCCACTGACCCTACCTACAACCAAAAACTAAATTATTTAATCTCAGCTTACAATTTGACGCAATATGACACACCAGCTTCTGGCTATGTGCAAACTAGTTATGACACAACTGCTCAAACAACAAGTAGTGAAAATCAAGTTTCCCAGCAAGAAACAGCTGTTGCTTCCCAAAATAACGTTGCGGGAACTACTTATACTGTTGTGTCTGGTGATACACTTTGGGATATTGCCGCTAAATACGGTACTACTGTGGATCAGCTAATGGCCAATAATGGACTTTCCAGCGATGTTATTATGGTAGGACAACAATTAAATATTTAATAAAATGAAAACTACCCTCGACTAAACAGTAAAAACTGTCTAGTCGAGGGTAGTTTTTTTGTAAGACAAAATATTCGCACATGTTGCGTAATTTCGCTATTATATTAAATGAGTACAGTTGTTTTTAGAGCTTAAAAGGAGGAAATAATATGAGTGAAATTTACCAATCTGTTTTAGATTTAATCGGACATACACCCATTGTAAAACTGAACCATTTAGTTTCAGCTGAAGATGCCGAGTTGTATGTAAAACTCGAATTTTTCAATCCCGGTAGCAGTGTAAAAGATCGAATTGCATTGAGCATGATCGAAAAAGCTGAAGCTGACGGCAGTTTAAAAAAAGGTGGAACAATCATTGAACCGACTTCTGGTAATACCGGCATTGGTTTGGCAATGGTTGGGGCAGCTAAGGGTTATAACGTTATTTTAGTGATGCCAGATACGATGAGCATTGAACGTCGTAAAATAATGCAAGCCTATGGGGCTAAATTAATTTTAACACCAGGTTCTGAAGGAATAACTGGTTCTATCAAACGAGCTGAAAAAGAAGCACAAGAAAATGGGTATTTCTTACCATTGCAATTTGAAAATCCAGCTAATCCTGAAATTCATGAAAAAACAACTGGTAAGGAAATTGTGGATGCCTTTGGGGTTGGCGGTCTTGATGCTTTTGTCGCAGGCATTGGCACAGGTGGTACCATTACAGGGGCAGGTCATGAATTAAGACGGGTTTATCCTGAGATAAAAATTTATGGGGTAGAACCACAAGAATCTGCTGTTTTAGAAGGTGGCAAGCCTGGACCGCATAAAATTCAAGGTATTGGCACGGGCTTTATCCCAGACACCTTGGATACAAAAGTTTATGATGAAGCCGTGGCCGTTTCTAGTGATGATGCGATTGCAACAGCCCGCAAAATGGGAACGCAAGAAGGTATCTTGGTAGGGATTTCCTCTGGTGCAGCAATTAAAGCAGCTATTGATGTTGCCAAAAATCTTGGTAAGGGTAAAAAAGTTTTAGCGATTGTCCCTGATAATGGTGAGCGCTACTTATCTACAGTACTTTATCAATTTGACGAAGAATAATAATTTTTGACGAACTTCTTAATGATTAAGAAGTTCGTTTTATTTAGTCCATGTTTTTTTTGCATCGCTTAAAGTAGATACTTTTCTTTTTTTTTGACTCATAGTATGATTAAAATATATTAAAAACAAAAAGAGGAGGGGATTTGTTGGAAGCGCACATTAATATAGAAGAAGTAATTGCAAAATTGAAAAAAGATAATATACGTATTACCCCTCAACGTCAAGCTATTTTAGATTATTTAATCGCCCACCACTCTCATCCGACTGCTGATGAAATCTATCATGCGTTATCTCCGTCATTTCCGAGTATGAGCGTTGCAACAGTCTATAATAATTTACGCCTGTTTACAGATATTGGTTTTGTTCAAGAAATGAACTATGGGGATGCTTCAAGCCGTTTTGATTTTGCAGTGAAACCACATTATCATGCAATTTGTACCAATTGCGGAAAAGTTGTTGATTTCTTTTATCCATCATTAGAAGATGTAGAAACAGCGGCAAGTCAACTTACCGGTTTTGAAATAAACAATCATCGTTTAGAAGTATATGGGTTATGCCCAGATTGTCAGAAAAAGGAGTAATGAAATGAAAGATGTTGCTACTAATTTAGCCCCTAAAGCGATTGGTCCTTATGTACAAGGAAAAATTGTAAATGGTTTTTTATTTGCTTCTGGTCAGATACCTTTAAATCCTGAAACAGGGGAATTAATGGGTAAGACTATTCAGGAACAAACAAGACAAGTTTTTGAAAATATTGAGGGTCTGTTAACAAGTTGTAATTTAACACTTGCTGATGTTGTTAAGACAACTTGTTTTTTAAAAGATATCAATGACTTTGCAGATTTTAATGCTGTTTATGCTACTTATTTTGCTACAAGTTTTCCCGCTCGGTCAGCTGTTCAAGTTGCTGCACTACCAAAAGATGCGCTAGTGGAAATTGAAATTATTGCAGTGGTTAAATAGTTTTTTTGAAAACTTTTTTTGCCGTGAGGTCAGTCCGACAGTCTTTGGTTGGATTGGCTTTTTTACGTGTTTCGTTTAAAAATACGTTATACTAGTTAATAGAAATGAGGGATAACATGTTAGCGTTAGAAGATTATTTGGCAGCTGGTCAGACGGTTGTTTCCAATCTTATTTTAGATCATTATCATGAATTGGGACTAAATAGTGATGAGCTAGTATTTTGGCTGCAATTGTATCGCCATCATGAACAAGGTGACTATTTTCCTGACTTGAATCAAATTGCAAAGGAAATGGGTTTAAGACAGCAAAAAGTATTTGAGCTTTTAAATCAGTTAGTTTTAAAGCAAGTGATAAAAATTGAAACTGTAACAGTAGATAACAAACAACAAGATCACTATCTTTTTACTCCTATATTTGAAAAAATTGCACAACTCATTGAACAGTCAAAAAATAAAGATTTTGAAAACAGCCATCAAGAAGCTGTGGCACAATTATTTCAGCATTTTCAACAAGAATTTGGTCGCCCGTTATCATCTTTTGAGTATGAGCGGATCGCCCAGTGGCTAGAAGAAGATAAATATACGCCGGAACTGATTACATTAGCTTTAAAAGAAGCTGTTTTGAATAATGCACGCAGCCTGCAATATATTGAAAGTATCTTATCTAGCTGGCACAATAAAAATATTCGTTCACCACAAGATGTTGAAAATGAGAAAAATCGTTATCAAAAAAACAAACAGAAACCAGCTGAGGCAAAAGAAATACCATCAATTTCTTTGCATAATTGGCTAGAGGGAGATTGAATATGTTAAATGCTGAAAAAACACAGTATGCATTAAAAGTGATGGGGGAGATGTTCCCCAAAGCTCACGGTGAGTTAATTTATCATTCTCCTTTTCAATTACTAATTGCTGTTATCTTAAGCGCACAAGCTACTGATGTTTCGGTCAATAAGGCAACACCCGCACTTTTTGCAGCTTTCCCAACAGCAGAAAAACTAGCAGCTGCACCACTTGATGAAATAATGACAAAAATAAAGACAATTGGTTTATATCGGACAAAATCTAAAAATATTAAAGCTTGTGCCACAATTATTGCAACAGAATATGACGGAATGGTTCCAAATGACCGTAAAATTTTAGAATCTCTACCAGGTGTAGGAAGAAAAACGGCGAACGTGGTTTTAGCAGAAGCTTATGGTGTTCCGGCAATAGCTGTGGATACACACGTTGAGCGGGTATCCAAACGTTTACGTATCTGTAAGTTAGACGCAACGGTTAGTGAAGTCGAAAAAACTCTAATGCGTAAATTACCAAAAGAAGAGTGGATTAAAGATCATCACCGAATGATTTTCTTTGGGCGTTATCATTGTTTGGCCCGTAATCCTAAATGTGATATTTGTCCTTTATTAGACATTTGCCAAGATGGAAAATTGAGAATGAAAAAAAGAACATAAAATAATCCACCCGTTAAAAGACGGGTGGATTATTTTATTAAATTTAATTATTAGTACCATTATTGCCACCGCCAGCAGAACCGCTAGTAGCCGGTGGAGTAGCTGTAGACGCCGTGGTGGAATTTTCGGTTGGTGTTGAAGGCTCTGGTGTTGGTGTTGGTGTTGGCGCTATACTACTACTTTCTTGGGTAGCAGAAGAGGCATTTGATTCTTCAACACTACTAGAGCTACTTGTTTCAGGTTGTTTTTCTGAGCTGGTACTTGGAACAGTTGGTGCTTGATAAGAAGAGCTTGGTGTTGTTAAAGATTGCTCATATTTATCGCGCCAATACAATTCATTCCCCACACGAATCAAATCATCTGGAATTTCCCAATCATTATTATCACCGTTTTGTGCGACGTATTGCATCAATTCGCGGTAGACGTCAGAAGCAATCATGTTTGATTCTGAGGTGATTGGCGTTAAATGTTTTTCATAACCTGTCCAAACAGAAATGGCATACTGGCGATTATAGCCAACAAAAGTGACATCAGGGGAGATTCCATCTGAAATGCCGATTTTTTCTAGATCTTCATCTGAGTAATTAGAAGTTCCCGTTTTACCGGCTTGAATCAAGCCATCAATCATCGCGTTAGTACCAGTACCTTGTGTGATTACATCTTTTAAAATATCAGTAATCATATAAGCAGTTCCTTTAGACATTGCTTTTTTGCCTTCTGGTTTAAATTCGTCAGAAGAGCCATCTTGATAGACGATTTTGTTGACATATTGGGGCTTATAGTACGTTCCGCCATTGGCAAAAGCGGCATAGGCAGCAGCCATTTTCAAGGAAGAGACCCCGTATTTATCGCCATCTTGAGTAGTGTTACTAGAAATTGCGTTTGATTGAACCAAGTCTTTATACTGAATGCCAAGACCGTTTAAGAATTTTGAGACATCTTCTTTGCCAACATCATTAAATAATTTTACGGCTGGAACATTCCGCGATTCATAAAGAGCTGTTCGCAGTGAGATGTTTCCCATATATTGTTTATCCCAGTTATTGACGCTAATATCTGTTCCATCATATTTATAAGGGGCATCATCAATTCGTTTTGCTGTCGAGTAGTTTAAATCTTCAAAAGCAGGCCCGTAATCGGTAATCGGCTTAACGGTGGAACCGAAATCTCGGGCAGTGCTAACAGCTTGATTGTTCCCAAAGACTACATTATCTGGAACATTACGCGCACCAATTTGAGCCAGAACTTTACCGGTATTAACATCTACCATAGTTGAGGCAACTTGTAGCTTTTCATCAGGATAGTTGACATATTTATCGGTATTAACGATTTCATACAAACGTTTTTGAGCGTTTAAATCAAGATTAGTATGAATCTCAAGTCCGTCAGTATAGACATCTTTACCGGTTGTATTTTTTACTTCAGCAATCACTTCTTTGACATAGTTATCAACTAATTGCAGATTTTCACTGGATTTTTCTAAATCTTTCAAGCCATCTTTAATTGGCTTTTTGATCGCTGTTTGATATTCGTTTTCGGTAATTTTATTATTCTCTTTCATTGTGTAAAGAACCGTATCCCGGCGTTCTTTTGCTGCTTCAGGATGTTGGTATGGATCATAAGCATTCGGCGCTTGTGGCATCCCGGCAATCAGTGCCGTTTGGGCTAAATCTAAATCTTTTAAATTTTTGCCATAATAAGTCTCCGCTGCAGTTTCCATGCCGTAAAGACCATTTGCCATATAAACTTTATTGATGTAATAAGTCAAAATTTCTTGCTTGGATTTTTCTTGTTCTAATTGTAATGCTAACCAAGCTTCTTGGGCTTTACGTTTTAAAGTTTGATCAGATTTTTTTGTCGAAAAATACGACAACTTGATTAACTGTTGTGTCAATGTACTTCCGCCTTGCAAGCCACCTTTTGTAACGTTCGATAAAGCAGAACCGATAATTCGAATCGGATCAACACCGATATGTTTATAAAAGCGACGATCTTCTACTGAAACAACGGCATCTTCTAGTAACTGCGGTACATCTTGAGCAGAAATCTTTTTCCTGTTTTCAGAGCCCAAGTCTGCAACGATATCATTATTACTTGCGTATATTACTGAAGAGACAGATGCATCTAATTTACTATCTTCAATTTTTGGTGCATCTTTAGCATAAAACCAAAAAAGTCCCATCCCAGAAAGTAGAGCGATACAACCGAGGATAAAAAAACCAATCAAACCTTTTAAAACGATTGATCCAACAGAATTTTTGGTTTTCTTTTTTAACTTTTTAGGCTTCTTATTTGGCGCATTATTCCCATTGTGACGGGATGCTCTTGAAGAGGTATCATTTCCCATTTTTAGTTGACTCCTTTAAAACGTATTTTTTAACTGCTTCCAGATAAGGAATGCGGGGGGCAATCTTTGGTATAATCTCAATTCCAACTTCTTCAATTAAGGATAGAGGAATCGATTTTTTTCCATCTTTTTGTTGTTTCCATAACGAAACTAAGATTTTGCTATCTAAAAAAAAGCAACGATGTAAGCTAGAAAACCATAATAAAACAAAACAAATCCCTCCTTGGGTTAAGCAGGCTTCCATATGCCGAATTTGATGGTCATGGAAGTTTTTAAAAGGAAAGGATGTCTTATTTTTAGTTTCTTTGGCCTCAAAGTCAAGGTAAAGGCCCTGATAGACGCCATTATAATCTGTCGTAGAAGCTTCTTTAAAATAGGCTTCTTTGATAACAGCTGCGCTGCGTTTAGGATAATCTACGTTGACGATTTGAATGGGAGTTGGCTTTTTATGAACAACTGCCTGATTGTGGGTTAAATAATAAAGGTTGCTTTCATTAATGGCTTCTTCAAACCGCATACCACGGTTACTGAAGCTTACACTCCCTTGAGTTTTCGTCTTTGTTTGTTTATGCTTAGCAGGTAGCGCAGCTTGATAAATTTGACCGTTGGGATATTTTAAAACCATATGTGTCACACTCCTACCGGTGTATTATACCAAAAAGCTAAAAAGAAAGAAAATGTATCGTTATGGAATCTATAAAAACATTATTATTAACTGGTTATCGCAGTTACGAACTTGGCATATTTCAGGAAAAAGACGCAAAAATTGCAATTATTAAGAAAGCGATAAAAAATAATTTAATCCAATATGTTGACTCAGGGTTGGAGTGGGTTTTAATTGGTGGCAATCTCGGAGTTGAAATGTGGGGAGCAGAAGTTATTAGTGAGTTGAAAATAGACTATCCTCAGTTGCACCTAGGCGTTATCTTTCCATTTGCTGAATTTGGCGAACAGTGGAATGAAGCTAACCAGGAAAAATTAGTTCATCTAAAACAAGAAGCAGATTATGTTGAAGCGGTTAGTCATAAACCTTATCAAAATCCACAACAGCTACAAAATCATACGAATTTTTTATTGCAACATTCAGATGGAATTTTAGCAGTATTCGATCCGGAATTTCCGGGAAAACCGAAATATTTACTGGATGCAGCGGAGAAAATGACAGAAAATAACGAATATCTTATTCATCTCATTACAATGGATGATTTACAAAATACCTTCTACGAATGATTTTTGTTGCTTTCTAGCTTATTTTTGATAGAATGTTTTAAGAGAGTTTCTAAAAATAAATGAGGTGTATGAATTAATGGCGAATTTAAATTATAGTCCTAAAGACATTTTGCAACAAGAATTCAAAACAAAAATGCGTGGTTATGATCCAGTTGAAGTAGATGAGTTTTTAGATAATGTAATTAAAGACTATGAAGCTTATAACAAAGAAATTTTAGCATTACAAGAAGAGAATGATCGCTTACAGGCAAAATTAAGCCAACAAGCTGCAAATCCAACTCCAGCTACAAGTCGTGTACAAACAGAAGCACCAAAAAGTCAAACAGTGACAAATTTTGATATTTTAAAACGTCTTTCCAACTTAGAAAAAGAAGTATTTGGTAAAAAATTAGATCAAGATACTGTTACAGACCATAGTGAAGTAACTACACGTGTTTCTCAGGCGTTAAATGGGAATTACACAAATGACGAAAATAGTGATGATAATGAACGGACACGTCGTTTCTAATTTTTAATGAAGCTCTGTGATTTTCGGGTAATCGCGGTCTAGTAATAGGCTGAGGAAAGTCCATGCTCGCACAAGCTGCGATGCTTGTAGTGTTCGTGCCTGGCGAAACCATAAGCCAGGGTACTATTTAGTAACGGCAGGAAAATTTCCTAAGGCGTAAGCTATGGATTAGTATCCTTGAAAGTGCCACAGTGACGAAGCGCCCATGGAAACATTGGCGGTGGAACGCGGTAAACCCCTCGAGCGAGCAACCCAAACAATGGTAGGGGCACTTCTTTGACGGAATCAAACGAATACAAGAAGGTATCTTTATGATGCAGATAGATGATTACCCCGTAATTTTTGACCCTGAAAAAATTACGGACAGAACATGGCTTATAGAAAATCACAGGATTCAGGGCTTATTTTAGAAGTAAACTAAAAGCTGAACAAGTGGGTTCAGCTTTTTTTCTTTGCAATCATTTGCATTCAAGTGGTTGTCGTGTTTCAATACATTTAAGAACATTTTAAACCTGCGGGTAAAGGAGCATATATGAAAGAACAAACATTTAATTTAGTGGCCACATGCGCCAGTGGACTAGAAGCTTTAGTTGGAAAAGAATTACGCGATTTAGGAATTGAATGCCAAGTAGAAAATGGTCGGGCTCGTTTTAAAGGTGATTTGCAGACAATTGCTACTGCCAATTTATGGCTTAGAACAGCGGATAGAATTAAAATTGTCGTCGGCGAATTTGATGCTTATACTTTTGATGAATTATTTGAAAAAGTAAAAGCACTGCCATGGGAAGATTTATTGCCTCTTGATGCAGAATTTCCGGTTAGCGGTAAATCTATCAAGTCAAAACTTTACAGTGTACCAGACTGTCAAGCCATTACTAAAAAGGCGATTGTCGACCGTTTGCGTTCTTATTATCACCGGCCTAGTCATGTACCTTTAGCAGAAACAGGGGCACTTTTCCCAGTGGAAGTAGCGTTGTTAAAAGATCATGTCATGCTTACACTTGATACAACAGGGCCAAGCCTATTCAAACGTGGGTATCGCTTGGAAAAAGGGGGCGCACCTTTAAAAGAAAATTTAGCAGCGGCTTTAGTGTTGTTGACCAATTGGCGTAAGGATCGTCCTTTTGTTGATCCAGTCTGTGGTTCAGGAACAATTTGTATTGAAGCAGCTTTAATTGGCCATAATATTGCCCCGGGATTTAATCGTGAATTTTTGTGCGAAGCATGGGATTGGGCAGATGAAGAAATATTTGAAAAGGTAAGAGCAGAGGCAGATCTTGCAGCAGACTATGATATTGAGCTAGATATTAGTGGCTATGATATTAATGGTAAAATGATTGAAATTGCAAAAGCAAACGCAGCAGAAATCGGCTTAGGTGACTCCATTACTTTTAAACAACAGGCTGTCAAAGATTTTACTACGACAAAAGATTACGGTGTGATTGTAGCTAACCCTCCTTATGGTGAGCGTTTAGGGGAAACAGAAACAGTGCAGAAACTGTATCAAGAAATGGGCGCTGTATTACGTCCTTTAAAAACTTGGAGTAAATATATTTTAACTAGTGATTTACAATTTGAATCATTCTACGGTGCAAAAGCTACTAAAAAACGCAAATTATATAACGGTGCATTACGGACGGATTTATTCCAATATTGGGGAATGCGACCACCCCGTCAAAAGGAGGAAGCTTAATGAAAGAAAAAGAATTTTTAGCTGAATTAGAAGAATTAGCCTTATTAAATCAAACACTAGCCTTACTAGATTGGGATAGTCAAACGGGGATGCCAGAAACTGCGGCTACAGAAAGGGGTGCTGCTAGTGGCTACTTGAGTGGTTTGGCTTTTGAAAAACAAACGGGACCAAAAATTAAAGCCGCCTTGGATTACTTTAGTGCGCATAATGATGAGCTTTCTGAAATTGGTAAGACAGTGTACCAAGTGACAAAAAAAGATTACGAAGAATTACATGCGATTCCTAAAGAATTGATGGTTGAGCGGAGTCGGTTATATAGTCAAGCCCATACTGCTTGGTTAAAAGCTAGACAAACGCAGAGTTTTTCAGATTTTCAAGCAGCTTTAGCAGAAAATATTCGCATTACAAAAGAGCTAATTCCTTATTATAAAAAGGACGAAGCTACAGATTACGATGTCTTATTAAATATGTTTGAACCCGGCATGACAACAGAAGTCTTAGACCAGGTTTTCGGCGAGCTTAAAGCAGGACTAGTAAAAATTCGACAAACTATTAATGAAAAAGGGCAAAAACCAGATACTAGTTTTAAAAATCGGACGATGACAAAAGAGCAACAGCAGTTTTTTGTCAAAAATTTAGTCGCTAAACTGGGATTTGATTTTAAGCGGGGGCGTTTAGACGATACTGTTCATCCTTTTGCCACGAGGATTACGCGGGATGATGTTCGGATTACAACGCGTTGGAATGAAGAAGATTTTACTATGGGGATTTTTGGTGTAATTCATGAAGCAGGTCATGGTATCTATGAGCAAAGTATTGACGCAAAATATAATATGACCCCCGTTTATGATGCACCTTCAATGGGAATTCATGAATCGCAATCTTTATTTTATGAAATTATTTTAGGAAGTAAACGCAGTTTTTGGGAAAAACAATATCCGCATTTTCAAAAGGCTGCTGCTGGTACTTTTGATGATATTGACTTTGAACGATTTTATCGTTCTTTAAAGGCAACTGCTGCCAGTTTAATTCGGATTGAAGCGGATAGTTTGACGTATCCATTACACATTATTATTCGCTATGAATTGGAAAAAGCGCTCTTTAATGAAGATTTAGCCGTAGAAGACCTGCCGCAAGCGTGGAATGATAAATATGAAGAGTACCTAGGAATTCGTCCTGAAAATGATTTAGTCGGTGTTTTACAAGATGTGCATTGGTCTGGGGGTATGTTTGGTTATTTCCCATCTTACGCATTAGGCTATATGTATGCTGCTCAATTATTAGCTGCCATGGAAAGAAAATTAGATGTGGATAATTTATTAGCAACAGAAGATTATGCTCCAATAAAAGCGTGGTTGACTGAACACATTCATAAATTTGGCAGAAGTAAAACGCCAAGTGAATTAATTACAGCAGCAACCGGCGAAGCTTTAAATCCGCAATACTTACTTCAGTATTTAACTGATCTTTATTATGATGTTTATCAAATTGATAAATAGAAGAGAAGTTAATTTTGTTTTTATTCTGGAGGTTAGCTAGTTATCTATTCAAATGAGTAAAGCTAAATAGTTAGTTGCCTGCAATTTTTAGGACTGAATTAAAGTAGAAGGAAACGAAATTTATTATCTACAAAAATTAGTGCCAGGCGATTTCGCCTGGCACCTTTTGGGGAAGTGGCTAGAATTTGTCTTTAGTATTTACTAGTCAGACCAGCGGAAGTGTCCAACTATCAAGCAACAAGAAACCACTCTGTTAATAGTGTAACCGCTTTTTAAAAATTGCGGAAATTCGAATTTGCATAATAAAGGGGATAAAATGGAAAAGTTAGCCAAAATAATCGCATATACTAAACAACAATTACAAACTGATCTGACGGGGCATGGTTTTGACCACGCACAACGAGTAGCGACTTTGTCCCATAAAATTGCCAAAGCAGAAAAAGCGCCAGTCGATGAAATCGTACTGCTCGCTTCAGCTTATTTACATGATACGATTGATGACAAAGTAGTAGCAGATGTAGACACCGCTTGTCGTGAGCTACAGCAGTTTTTGCTAGAAATCGGCTTAAGTGCGCAACAGCAAGAAGAAATTCTTTTTATTATTAACAATATGTCATTTTCTAAAGAATTAACAGGAAAGGTTTCTTTACCTCTAGCGGGAAAAATTGTTCAAGATGCCGATCGCCTAGAAGCACTAGGAGCTATGGGGATACTGCGGACTGCTTATTTTGGTGGCGGTCACCAACATCCACTTCATGATCCTGCGATAAAACCAATTACTTTTACTGACAAAACACAATATCGCAAAGGGAGTACAGTGATTAATCATTTTTATGAAAAATTATTTTTGTTACCAGAAAAAATGAACACACAAACGGCTTACCGAGAAGCTTTACGGCGCCAGAAATTTATGGAGTCTTTTTTGGCTGAATTTTATCAAGAATGGCAGCCTGAAAACATTGATTTGACAGAACTGGAATAATTTATAAATTTTCTTTGGTAACGTAGATCAAAGCAAAGCATAAAAAGTCTAAGATTTTTATGCAATGTGTTAATTTTAGGTATATTCATACAACACTTATTATTTTATTTTACTATCAATATCTCCTATAATTAACTTAAGGGGGGATAGAGATGTTTTATCAACAAGCTATGGAGCCAATTGAGCTTTTAGATACCTTAGCTTTAAGTAGTGAGTGCTTTTTTGTCATTACAGCGCAATTACCTAAAAGACAATATCGCGTAGCAATTTATAAATACGATAAAGAGTATTTCCTACTTTTAGACCCTCGCTTATTTCAACAAATTACTAAGACAAAAACGGAGTCTCACGGGGATGAAGACGAGGTTTTGCCGTATATTGAAGAAGCATTAGAAAAAAATCTTTATGAATTAGTAGCAGAAGATTATGTAAAACTAGATCTTTTGACATTGTCTCATTTAGCTACAAATAGCACTGTCAGTATTCGTTTTTATGAATTTTATTAGGAGAGGTTAAAAATGAAAAAAACAGAGTATTTAACTTTTAAAGATGAAAACTTTATCAAGTTACTCCAAGATTTAGGTGATGATTATTCTGCTGTTGAATTAATTGATGAACAAAATGACGTTGATGCTATCGTTTTATCACAAGCTGATTTTAATTATTTAGTCAGTCAGCTGGATGAAGAAGAACGAGGGCAATATCTGGAGGATAACGACGAATCGGAGTTTTTAGAAGACTAAGCGTCTAAATGGATTAAAAAGTAAAAACCCCAAGCTATCTCAGCTTTTGAAAGCACAGTAGAAGATAGTTTGGGCATTTTTATTTCAACTTAAGAAAAATTCAATTATGATTTACTTTGAGGCTTAATTCGTTTATAGGCACGAAAAATATTGATGATAACTAAAACGATACCAATAATTAGCGGTAAATAAAGTAACCAAATTGGATAATTCAACGCCAATATAGCACCTGTTTTATTTAGCTGGCTTTGCTCTTTTAAGGCATATTGTAGCACCTGGTAACTAAATGCAACCATAAAACCTGCGATAATAAATAAGACGAAGCCAAGATAGTGGATTTTGCTTTTTTTACGTAAGAATAAAATTAATGCATATAAAATAATTAGTGCAATAGGAACACCCAATGCAAAATATTCGTTTAACATAATTGCACCTCCTGTAATTATCATACGCCAAACTATTTTTTTTGGGAAATATTTCAAAATTTTATTTTCTCACCATAAAAGAAAGGATTTTTTTATGTCTGCTTATATTGAACCCCTTAAAACTGCTTTACTTATTTTTCCTTTTTTAGCGTTGTTTATCTCATCTTTTTTCTTTATTTATGAATACCGTAAATTCGGGCGCTTTATTATTAGTCGAGCTATTATTTTGTATTCTTTTGTCTTTTATTTATTGTGTGCGTATTTTTTAGTGATTTTACCGTTACCGCCAATTAGTGAAGTCGCGCATTATGGTGGTCCTCATTATGAATTACATTTAGGCGCGTCGTTACATAACTTTTTAAGCCAAACGGTGTTAAAAATTGACGATCCTAGTACCTATCTACCAGCGATGCGTCAAGGTGTTTTTTTAGAACCGGTCTTTAATGTATTGCTTTTATTGCCATTTGGTGTTTATTTACGCTATTTCTTTGGTTTTTCATTAAAAAAGACTATTTTGGCTAGCTTTTTATTATCATTATTTTTTGAATTAACCCAACTAACTGGCTTGTACTTCATTTATCCACGGAATTATCGTCTAGCAGATGTGAATGATCTTTTTCATAATACGCTCGGGGGAACACTAGGTTATTTAGTGGAACCGTTGTTTGCGCTACTGCTACCAACACGGGAAAAATTGGAAGAAATAGCCTATGAAAAAGGAAAAGATGTAACTTTTTTTCGTCGTTTTGCTGCCTTTTTATTAGATTGGTTCATTATTTATTTCTTTACTTTTGTTTTGACTGTTATTTTACGTCTAGTAACAAATAGTTATTCGGATAAATATTTTGATTCACCACTGTGGTATTTTGTAACCATTCTTATTTATTTTATTTTCTTTAATTATTTGTTAAACGGCCAAACCCTAGGTAAAAAAATTGTGCGGATTCGGGTAGTAGAAAATAATCATCAACATATCACTTTGAAAGCTTTATTTATCCGCTATGGTTTGTTATACCTCATATATGGTGGTATCGGTCAAATTGGTGCACTTTTTGCTCCTTTAATCGGCGATAATAATCACTTCTTAGTGGGGATTGCCTCATTTATTACTATCGGTGCAACCATTATTCAGTTTTTATTTGTGATTAACGTTTTATGGGCAGTTATTCGTAAAAAGAGACAATTATTTTATGAAAAAAGAAGTGGAACTTATGTGATTAGTACGATTTTGAAAAAAGAAATCTGACGGCAGAAACCTTTTGTGCTATAATCCCTAAGAACATTATGAAAAGAAGGTGGAAACATGCAATTTAAGGATTTTCAATTTAAGCCCTTTATATATGAAGCTCTTAAAGAAAAGAATTTTGAACAACCAACTGAAGTTCAGGCGCGGCTTATTCCAGTTATTCAACAAAACAGAAGCGTAGTGGGACAATCTCAAACTGGTACTGGTAAGACCCATACATTTTTACTACCCTTATTGGATAAAGTTGATCCTACTAATGAGAGTGCCCAAGTTGTTATTACTGCACCAAGTCGTGAACTAGCCAATCAAATTTATATTGCAGCAAAACAGATTGCCGCTTTTTCAAACCCTGTGATTCGCGTTAGTAACTTTGTAGGGGGGACAGATAAACAACGACAAATTGATAAATTACAGCACCAACAACCTCATGTCGTAATTGGTACGCCAGGACGTTTATTGGATATGATTAATGAACAAGCTCTGTTTATCCATAAAGCATTTGCTTTTGTAGTTGATGAAGCGGATATGACACTAGACATGGGCTTTTTACAAGAAGTCGATCAAATCGCTAGCCGTTTACCAGAGAAAGTACAAATTTTAGTCTTTTCGGCTACCATCCCAGAAAAGTTACGGCCATTTTTAAAAAAATATTTAGAAAATCCGGTCATTGAAGCCATTCAACCTAAAGCGGTCATCGCCGAATCAATTGACAATTGGTTGATTGCCACAAAAGGCAAAGATAAAAATCGGCTGATTTATCAGTTATTAACTATTGGTCATCCTTATATGGCATTAGTTTTTGCTAACACGAAACAACGGGTGGATGAAATCAGTGACTATTTAAAAGAACAAGGACTAAAAGTTGCGAAGGTGCATGGCGATATTACTCCGCGCGAACGAAAACGGATTATGCGCAGTATTCAAAACATGGATTATCAATATGTTGTTGCCACGGATTTGGCCGCTAGAGGAATTGATATTGAAGGTGTATCTCACGTTATCAATGCCGAAATTCCTAACGATTTGGAATTTTTCATTCATCGTGTTGGTCGGACAGGACGCAGTAATCTTGAAGGAACTGCCATCACATTGTATAGTCCTCAAGATGAAGAAAAAGTCGCTGCTATTGAAAAAATTGGGGTAACTTTCAAACCAAAAGAAATTAAAAATGGCGAAATTGTGGATAGCTATGATCGTAACCGTCGTAAAAAGCGGGAGCAAACTAAAAAAGAGGAACTTGATCCTACGTTAATTGGTTTGGTGAAAAAGAAAAAGAAAAAAATCAAACCAGGCTATAAGAAAAAAATTCAATGGGCTGTAGATAAAGATAAAAAGCAAAAACGCAAAATTGAAAAACGCCAACAGTTACGGACAGCTCGTAAACACAAGAAAAAATCAAGTCAGTAACAGAAATTGATGTAAGAGAAGTAGTCAAATTAAGAAGTACGTAAAAATTGTACGAAAACTACTGCTTAAATTTTTGCGAAATTTCGGGTTGTTATAAGCTGAAGTTATTACTTTAACACCGCTTATTTGTAAAAGATGAGGGATGACATGATTTTGTCATCCCTCGTTTTTGTTGTACAAAAAATTGTCTGAGGCTCACACTAAAGAGCTATCTACTATTTTAGCATTTCTTATCTTCTTAGTATCCGTTTGTAACCTCGGTTAAAATTTTTTCCATTTTTTGGCACCAAATACCGTCTTCTAAATAAGGGGCACTCACGATTTGATAGCCGCTGTTGAGATAAAAGGGGATTGCGGTGAGTTCTGCTGATAGTATCGTCCGCTGGTAGCCATCTTTAATCGCCTGCTTTTCGTAAAATGCAAGTAATTTTTTACCAAAGCCTTTTTTTCGCCACTTTTTTGTGACACAAAAACGATCTGGTTGAATTGTATTTTCATTAAGAGCTTGATAACGAATTGTAGCGATTGCTTCTTTGTTGTGAAAGTAAACAAAATAACGTGCAAGCTCATCGTCGTGTTGATCAAATTCTAATTCTGGTGGAATTTTTTGTTCCAAGACAAAAACGCGGTATCGAATTGAAAAAGCTGCAGCTTGCAAATAACTCGCTGATCCAAAAGAAATTTTATCCATAATGTACTCCAATCATGCTATACTTAATTTTAGCAAGTTTTCTTAAGGGTAACATGAAAAGAAACTGGTGAAGGAGAATTTCGATGAATTTATTTGAAATGCTACATTGGAATAACTGGAAAAATTTAACCGACGAGACAAAAATTCAGGCTTTTCAACAAGTCTTAATGTATTTTGTCAGTCCCTTAAAAGAAATAACGAATCTTGAACTTTTAACTTACCAATTAGACGGCGTAAAATGTCGGACATTTGAGCTGGAAATTGATGGAGAAGCTTTTGTTTTTGTGCCTGGACAAAACGAAGCAATTTTAGGCTGGGATCTAGGTGTACAAGGTTTAGCGAGTAGTGCGTGGGCGACTACTGAAAAGACTGTTTTGACAGAAGACGACAAACGGATTGTCGCTGAATATCAGTTGAAAAATATCGATGACTGGGATTTATTTGTAGATATACATACTTCGCCATTACGAAAGAAAAACATCCCTCCTATGTTGGTTCAAAAACACGCTTTGCCCGCTGGGACGCGGTATTTAGGCATGTTAGATACTATTACAGGTGAATTCACTGGAAACATGGAAAAATTTAGTATGCTTGAAAGAAAAATTAAAGCACAATTTACAGCTCCGAAAACTTTTCAAGAAAGCTTAAATTATTCATTGCCGTATCATATCTTAGTGCCAAATGAATTTTATTTAGAAATTGCCGATGGAACAGATAGCTATTATGTATTTGAACATTTTGATTGTACCCAACAAACTTTAATCAAAACGATTCAAAAAGACGGTTTTGATTTACTGAGTGAAGACCAGTGGGAATTTATGGTAGGTGGGGCTACCCGTAAGTTATTCCGTTGGGGGAATGCAGCTGATGTGGATCAAAGCTATTGGGGCAAACAGGTGAAAATGCTAAAAGAAGGTCCCAATATGTTTGGGGTAGTCATTAACGGTGGGGCAAATCGTTACGAGTTAACGACTGAGCCTATCTTAAAAATGGATCATAACCAAAAAAGTGCCATTGCTTTGTTGACATTACTACCAGAAGCAACGTATTATCGCGCTAATCGTCGCTTAAAAGCCGATGAAAATTTAACACCACAAGATTTTTTATATCGTAAAGCAATTTTAATAGAATTAGATTAAATCGTTGACAAGTATGGGTTTGTCACCTATACTTTGTAGGGAAAAAGGATATGACCAGACAGTTACTTTGTTACAGAAAGCTTTTATTTGCTGAGAAAAAGCACAAATCTGTTTGTAGTTGCTCCCTTTTTTATTTCAGTAGCAATACTGACGCAACTCTGCGTTATGGAGCTTAAGAGGTAATGAATGACATCATTGCAAACAAGGTGGTACCGCGGTTTTCGTCCTTGTCTTGCAGTGGTGTCTTATTTTTTTTGGAAAGTAGGAGAAATGATGAAAGAATTATCTAGCGGCCAAGTCCGCCAAATGTTTTTAGACTTCTTTAAGTCAAAAGGACATAGTGTTGAACCTAGCGCATCTTTAGTTCCAGTTAATGATCCCACTCTTTTGTGGATTAACTCTGGGGTAGCTACGCTAAAAAAATATTTTGATGGATCTGTCGTGCCGGAAAATCCCCGCATCACTAACGCGCAAAAATCGATTCGGACAAATGATATTGAAAACGTTGGGAAAACTGCTCGTCATCATACTATGTTTGAAATGTTAGGTAATTTCTCAATTGGTGATTATTTCAAAAAAGAAGCGATTCATTGGGCTTGGGAATTTTTAACCGATGAAAAGTGGATGGCTTTTGATCCGGAAAAATTATATGTTACTGTTTATCCAAAAGATATAGAAGCAAAACGAATTTGGCATGAAGAAGTTGGTCTTCCTTTAGATCATATTGTTGAAATTGAGGATAATTTCTGGGATATTGGCGCAGGTCCTAGTGGTCCAGACACTGAAATTTTTTATGATCGTGGTGAAGAATTTAACGATTTGGCTGCTGACGATCCAGAAAATTATCCTGGTGGAGAAAACGAACGCTATTTAGAAATTTGGAACTTAGTCTTTTCTGAATTTAATCACAAGCCAGATGATACGTATGAACCACTACCACATAAAAATATTGATACGGGCATGGGGTTAGAACGGATGGTTTCCATCGTTCAAAATGCACCAACAAACTTTGAAACTGATTTATTTATGCCAATAATTAAAGAAGTTGAAACTTTAAGTGGTAAATTCCAATACGGAGACGCACCACAAACAGATATTTCTTTTAAAGTTATCGCCGACCATATTCGTGCATTAGCCTTTGCTATTGGAGATGGTGCACTACCTTCAAATGAAGGACGGGGCTATGTTTTACGTCGTTTGTTACGTCGAGCTGTTATGCATGGTAAAAAATTAGGTATTGATCAAGCTTTCTTGTATAAATTAGTTCCAGTTGTAGGCAAAATCATGGACAGCTATTACCCTGAAATATTGGAACAACAAGAGTTTATTGAAAAAGTAATTCGGACAGAAGAAGAACGTTTCCACGAAACAATCAATGAAGGGTTGGAAATTTTAACGCAAGTCATTGAAAAAGTGAAGGCTGAGAAAAAAGATACATTAAGTGGCGAAGATATTTTCAAATTATATGACACTTATGGTTTCCCAGTAGAATTAACTGAAGAAGTTGCCGAAGATGAAGGCTTAAAAGTAGACCATGCTGGTTTTGAAGCCCAAATGCAAGCACAAAGAGAACGGGCTCGTGCTGCTCGCAGTACGGATGCGTCAATGGGAGTACAATCTGCTTTATTGACCGAAATTAAAGTCGATAGTAAATTTGTGGGTTATGCTAACTATGAAACTGAAAGTGAATTACTGGTTGTCATTCAAGATGAAGCTGTTGTTAGTGAAGTGAAGACTGGCGAGGCCCAATTAATTTTTGCCCAAACACCATTTTATGCTGAAATGGGTGGACAAGTTGCGGATACTGGTATGATTTGTGATTTAGAAGGTAATATTGTGGCAGAAGTGCATGATGTGAAAAAAGCACCAAACGGTCAATTTTTACACACTGTGACAGTCAAAGCACCGGTGACTGAAGGAACGACTTACTTCTTACAAATTAATGTGGGGCGCCGTAATCGAATCATCAAAAACCATACTGCAACCCATTTATTGCACAAAGCATTAAAAGAAGTCTTAGGAAATCACGCTAACCAAGCTGGTTCATTAGTAGCACCAGGTCATTTACGTTTTGATTTTACTCATTTTGGTCAAGTAACTACAGAAGAGTTGCGTCAAATGGAAGCAATTGTTAACCAAAAAATTTGGGAAGCTCTTCCAGTTGTAACGATTGAAACAGACATCGATACTGCAAAAGGAATGGGGGCGATGGCTCTCTTTGGCGAAAAATATGGTCATGACGTGCGGGTAGTAAATATTGCGGATTGGTCTATTGAACTTTGTGGGGGGACTCATGTTGCCAATACAGAAGATATCGGTATTTTTAAAATCGTTGCAGAATCTGGTATCGGAGCAGGTGTACGCCGGATTGAAGCAGTAACAAGTAAAGAAGCTTATGAATTACTTTATAGCGAAGAAACACAACTAAAAGAAATTGCGACAATTGTGAAGTCACCGCAATTAAAAGAAGTCGTTACAAAAACAGAACAATTACAACAACAGTTAAAAGATTTACAAAAAGAAAATGAACAGCTTGCAAGTAAGTTGGCAAATCAACAAGCAGGGGACGTTTTCAAAAATGTTGAAACTGTAAATGGCATCTCATTTATCGCAGCGGAAGTAAAAGTTAAAGATATGAACCAATTACGTCAATTAGCAGACCAATGGAAACAAAAAGCTGCTTCTGATGTTTTAGTATTAGCAAATGCGAGTGATCAAAAAGTTAATTTATTGGCAGCAATGTCGCCAGAGGCTGTAGCCCGTGGCTTAAAAGCAGGGGATTTAATTAAGACGATTGCTCCGCTTGTCGGTGGCGGCGGCGGTGGCCGACCAGATATGGCACAAGCCGGTGGCAAAAAACCAGCAGGAATTAAAGACGCTTTGGCAAAAGTAGCTGAGTTTTTACAACAAGCGTAACAAACTACTAAATTAGAATAATAGCTCGTTTTATAACCCGAAATATGGCTGAATTTACTGTTTTGTCTCTTTGAGGCAAAACAAGAAATTAGCTTATATTCGGGTTATTATTGTGGAGATGACTTAACTTACCACAAGAGCACATGATAATCTAACAATCATTTGTCAAATATTGCCTTTAGTTTGTTTGAAAGTGATAAAAAGGGTAAAATGAAGAGAAGTTTTGGTTAAGGAGTTTTAAAGAAATGCTGAATTATTTTATGAAAAAAATCACAAAAAATAATCCGAATAAAAATCGAACTTCTTTTGGTTTTTTAGCCGGAAGTTTAGGGCTAGTTTCAAATGGTCTTTTATTTATTATGAAATTTTTGATTGGTCTTTTTGCCCAAAGTGTTTCCATTATGGCCGATGCCATTAATAGTTTAAGTGATACGGCGTCTTCTGTTTTAACTTTAGTTGGTTTTCGGATTGCAGCTAAGCCCGCAGATAAAGAACACCCCTATGGGCATGAGCGTTTTGAATATATTAGTGGTTTTATGATCTCAATTATTATTACTTTTGTCGGTTTTCAATTTCTCATTTCTTCGGTTGAAAAAATTCTTGATCCAAGTAAGATCAAACTTTCGCCTTTAGTTTTTATTATTTTAGTGTTGTCAATTGTAATTAAAATTTGGCAAAGTTTAATGTATAAAAAAATAGCGGGTGAAATTAATTCAGAGACCCTTAAAGCCACGGCACAAGATAGTTTAAATGATGTAATTACGACTGCAGCTGTTTTAATTTCAGCCTTTATCGAGTTATTTACCGGACTACATGTCGATGGTTGGATGGGGCTTTTCATTGCATTATATATTTTATACAGTGGCTTAAAAATGGTAAAAGAATTCATCGATGAATTACTAGGAAGTCGCCCCAGTGCAGAAGAAATTTTAGTAATGGAACAACACTTAAATGATGTTCCTGAAATTTTAGGATATCACGATTTATTAGTCCACAGTTATGGACCTAAAAGCCAGTTCGCTACTGTTCATATTGAAGTAGACGATACGTGGAGTCTAAATTATGCTCATGACCTTATTAATAAAATTGAAAAAGACTTTCGCGAAAATTTGAAAGTTGAATTGGTGTGTCACTTAGATCCCGTGGCTGTTAAAAGTCCAGAGTATCAACAAAAATGGGAAATTGTGAAGGCAGCAATCACAGCGCTGAATCTGAACTTACGGGTACATGATTTTCGGATTGAAAAAAATCAACTGTCTTTTGATGTTGTGGTGCCACCTAATTGTCCCCAATCTGACTTAGCAATTCGGCAACAACTAACAGAATATTTGACTGCGCAATTAGGTGAAGTCACACTTGAAATTACTTTTGATCACAATTACTTATTATAAAAGCAAGCTTTTATTTGAAAGGAGCCTACTTTATGACCATTCAACAGGATTTGAGTATCTTACAATCGGTTTTTTTGTTAGTTATTTTTATTAATACTATTGGTGCTTTAATCACGGTGTTTCGAAAACCCCGTTCAATTACTAGTATTTTAGCGTGGTCTTTAACATTAGTTTTTATTCCTGTAATCGGATTTGTTGTCTATTTGTTTTGTGGTCGGGGCATCGATGGCGAGACGGTTTATAAATTCGATGTTGAAACTAACCGCAAAATAAAAGAAATTAATGCCTTAATTCATCAAAATAATAAGCGTTACGATAAAGAAGAAGTTGAAATAGAGCTAAAACTATTAGAGCGCTATTTAAAATCGGTGGATGAATCTCCTTTAACAAGAGGCAATAGTGTGGAGTTATATACAGATGGCAATGAAAAATTTGCAGCATTATTTGCAGATATCAAAGCAGCCAAAGATAATGTTCATGTTGAGTATTACGCTTTTTTCCCTGACAGAATTGGCCATCAATTTCTGCATTTATTAGTTGAAAAAGCCAAAGAAGGTGTAGAAGTTCGTCTTATTTACGATCCATGGGGAGCAAAAGGATCAAATGAGAAGTTTTTCCAACCTCTTGTTGCTGCTGGTGGAAAAGTGGCTGCTTTTATTACTTCCCGTGACTTAATTCGTAAAACGCGCTTAAATTACCATTTACATCGTAAAATAGTGGTGATTGATGGTCAAATTGCTTGGACCGGTGGCTTTAATGTTGGGGATCAATATCTTGGCCGTAGTGAAAAATTTGGTTATTGGCGGGATACGCACGGGCGAATAGTTGGAACTGCAAGTTTTAGTTTGCAAGAGATTTTTATTAGGGATTGGAATGCATCAGTTAGAAAAAAAGAAGATCTACTCGATTATGAAAGTCGCTATTTTGTTATTGGTGAAGATACAAAAGGCGAAGCTGAAATTCAAGTTGTCGCAGATGGTCCTGAAAATCAAATTGATATCTTAAAGAGCGCTTTTGTTAAAATGATTTTATCAGCAAATGAAAAAATTTGGTTACAGACACCGTATTTAATTCCTGATGATGTGATGTTTAATGCACTAGTCACAGCTGCTCGCTCGGGGGTAGACGTGCGCATTATGATACCAAATATGCCTGATCATCCCTTTATCTATCGCGCTACCCAATACTATGCTAATTTACTTCATAAACGTGGTGTCAAGATTTATCAATATCAAGAAGGCTTTTTACATGCTAAGACAATTGTCATGGACGATAATCTTTGCTCTTTTGGTTCTACTAACCAAGATATTCGTAGTTATGAATTAAATTTTGAAGTTACAGCTTTTGTGTATGATGAAGCATTGACTAAACAAATGCAACAAATCTTTTTAGCTGATCAAGAAAAGTGCTACTTATTGACAGATGATATGATTGAACAGCAATCTTATTGGTTACGCTTTAAGCAAAACTTCTCCCGTCTTTTATCGCCAATTTTATAAGGAGCTGTTATTGCTTACTTTGAATTATTTTTTTGACGAAGTGCTTTTTGTAATCCTTGACGTGCTAGCTTATCAGCCCCTTTATTTTTATTTTCGGGAATCCACTGTAAGATAAGTAATGGAAATTTAGGTAGTAAGGTTTGAATTTTTTGGAATATTTCTTGGAAATTTTTGTTATTTGTGTAGTTTTTATCGACAGTTTGGACTAAAATTTTACTATCCGAGTAAACGAATATCGTTTCGTGAAAATAATTATGTTCTAATAAGTAATTCAGCAATTCATAAAAAGCATAAAATTCTGCTTGGTGATTATTTAAGACAGGGAGTGCTTGATGAATTTGTTTATGAAGATTTTGGCCAACTAAAAGTATACCGGCCCCACTCGGACCCGGATCGCCTTTAGTCGCGGCATCGATATAGGCTTTAATCATTCGTATCATCCTTTTATTCATTTTGTTTACGAATTAACTTTAGCAGAAAAGAGGCTCCTTGTAAGCATGAAAAATAGAAAATATCGTTGGCAGCCAGAACTTGCTGTCAGTATCATTTATTGGTCATTAACAATGATTGTTCTCTTTTATAGTTTGACATTGTCTTTAGAAAATACCCGGCCGTACTGGAAAAGCAATTTAGTCATGGTCTTCTTTTTTGTCTGTGTTATAATTGGCTGTCTGCGGCGTTTTGTTTTATTTAAAGATTACCTACTTATTTTTTATGCGCGCTTTTGGAAGAAACAAAAATTATATTATGCTAATATAACCCGTATTGCCATTTTACCAAATGGAATTGAATTTTTGTATTTAGGTGAAGAATATAGCTTTTTAATGCGAAAAAAAACCAAAAAGGCATTTTTAAATGAATTAAAAACGTATCTTCCTGCTGAAAAATTTGTGACAAAAGATACGAATTTATTTGAATAAAGGAGTTAGCAGATGGCTAGTAATGCAGATATATTCTTAGCGAGTTTCAATCGAATTAATAAATGGCTTAAAGAAAAATTGAACCATCCCCAAAATATGGGCTTTAGCGAAATGGTTCGGCGACTAAGTAGGCAACCAGAATTTTTAGCAAATGATTATGTTGATGATTTATTACAAATGGCGCAGTTGCGAAATGCCATTGTTCACGATCAAATTAGTACTGATTTTGTGATTGCTGAGCCAAATGACTGGGTAGTCAAACGAATTACAACGATTGAACAGGCTCTTTTAAAGCCAGAATTGGTCTTGCCACGTTTTGGTAAAAATGTTACTGGTTTTGAAATTACATTACCAATTAAAGAAATACTAAAAACGATTGCTCATAAACGTTATTCTCAGTTTCCGCTTTATGAAAAAGGGGTTTTTAAGGGGTTAATTACGTTACGTGCTTTAGGTTATTGGTTTGCAAAAGAAAGCCTAAAAGGTGAGATTGTTTTAGAAAACCGTCTAGCTGAAGAACTGTTAATCGAAGATGGAAAAGTTACCAATTATCAATTTGTTACAGGAAAAACCACTGTAGCAGAAGTTGAAAATATGTTTCATCAAAATACTTTATTAGAAGCAATTTTAATCACACGAGATGGTGATCCAAATGGCAATTTATTGGGGATTATCCGCCCGCGCGATTTATTTACTGTTTAAGAAATGAGTGGAGTTTATGATAGTTTATTTAGTTATTACTGTTTTATTAATAGTGCTTGATCAATTGGTAAAAGCGTGGATTGTGGCAAATCTTTCTTTAGGCGAGTCATTGCCGCTAATTAAAAACGTTTTTTCTTTGACTTATTATCAAAATACCGGGGCTGCTTGGAGTATGTTAGAAGGGCAAATGGGCTTTTTTACTATTGTCACACTGATTGCAGTAGCCGTATGTAGTTATTTATTATATAAAAATCGCCGGGGCGCTAAAATATATTCTTTTGGTTTAAGTCTTGTACTGGCAGGAGCTTTAGGAAATTTTATCGACCGCTTGCGTCTAGGTTATGTGGTAGATATGTTTCAAACAGATTTTATCTCATTTCCCATTTTTAACGTAGCCGACTCTTGTCTTGTGGTTGGTGTGATTTTGATTTTCATCTATATTTTATTTGAAGATCATTTTAAAGGAGCAAAAGTATGAAAGAACTGCTAATCGTTATCAAAGAAAAAGGCCCACGAATTGACAAAGCCTTAACCCAATATCTACCAGACTATACACGTTCTCAAATTCAGCAATGGTTAAAAGAAGGGGTAGTTTTTTTAAATGGCCAAACTGTAAAAGCAAACTATAAAGTAAAAACAGGAGATGAAATCGTAATTCAAATTCCAGCCCCCGCAACACTCGAGCTTATCCCAGAAGATCTTGATTTAGATATTGTTTATGAAGATGAGGATGTAGCTGTAGTAAATAAACCACAGGGAATGGTTGTTCATCCTTCTGCAGGTCACAGGAAAGGAACACTTGTTAACGGCTTATTATATCAATTAAATAATTTGTCCACGATTAATGATGTTGTTCGCCCAGGGATTGTACATCGGATTGACAAAGACACTTCGGGTTTATTAATGATTGCCAAAAACGATGCTGCCCATGAATCCTTAGCAGCTCAATTGAAAGATAAAACGAGTTTACGGAAATATATTGCTTTAGTTCATGGAAACATCCCCCATGAAAAAGGGACAATTGAAGCGCCCATTGGACGTTCTAAGGTTAACCGTAAAATGCAAGCGATTCGTGAAGATGGTAAGCCGGCAATCACGCATTTTACTGTCCTAGAACGGTTTGGTGATTTTACGTTAGTCGAGTTACAATTAGAAACTGGTCGCACACATCAAATTCGGGTGCATATGCAATACATTGGCTTTCCTTTAGCCGGTGATCCAACTTATGGCCCTAAAAAAACACTAAAGGGAAACGGGCAATTTTTACATGCAAAACTATTGGGCTTTACTCATCCTAGAACACAAGCCAAAATGGTTTTTGAGGCACCACTACCGCCAGTTTTTGAAAAAACATTAACAAACTTACGAAAAAAAGATTGATTTTTGGTTTAAAGAAGTGTAATCTATGTCTAAGAAAAGTAAATAGTAATCCTTTAAGAGTAGTCCCGTGAGGCTAAGAAGGAGTTGAGCAAGAATTTTAGTAAGGTGCGCCTTAGTAAAACTTGCCTTGTGAATTGAAGTAAAAAGGGTAGTTATACCCAAATACTAAATCAATTATCACTCCTGCCTAATTTCGGGCAGGAGTTTTTTTGTCTTTTAAATGGACGAGGAGGAAGAAAATGGCAGTAAAAGAAGTAGTAGATGCAGTAACAATGAAGCGAGCTTTGACTCGGATTACTTATGAAATCATCGAGCGTAACCACGGTATTGAGGATTTGGTTTTAGTCGGTATTAAAACAAGAGGAATTTATATTGCAAAGCGAATTGCAGAACGTTTGCAACAACTTGAAGGCATAGCAGTTCCGGTGGGCGAATTAGATATTACTTTGTACCGAGATGATGCTAAAAAAGAAGACGATCCGACGGTACACGCTTCTGATATTCCAGTCAATTTGGAAGGAAAAGAAGTTATTGTAGTCGACGATGTCTTGTTTACTGGCCGGACTATCCGTGCGGCGTTAGATGCGATCATGGATTTTGGTCGTCCTAGAAAAATTTCATTAGCAGTCCTAGTCGATCGCGGGCATCGGGAACTGCCGATTCGTGCCGATTACGTGGGAAAAAACATTCCTACATCTTTAGCCGAAGAAATTATTGTTGAAATGGAAGAAGTTGACGGTAAAGACCGTATTGTTATTAATAAAGAAGCAGAATAAAAACTTTTAAGCCAAACACGCAGGAGGAAAAAAGATGATCATCCAACAAGAAAGAATTAGTTTAAAACACTTATTAACAGTCGAAGCTTTAACTGACCAAGAAGTGATGGGATTAATCCGCCGAGGACAAGAATTCAAAAACGGGGCAAAATGGACGCCAGAAAAAGAACAATATTTTGCTACAAATTTATTTTTTGAAAACAGCACCCGGACACATAAAAGTTTCGATGTAGCGGAGAAAAAATTAGGTATTGAAGTAATCGAATTTGATGCTTCGACTAGTTCTGTTCAAAAAGGCGAAACATTATACGATACTGTTTTAACCATGTCAGCTTTAGGAGTTGATGTAGCTGTCATTCGCCATGGTGATGAAAATTATTACGATGATTTGATTCAAAGTAAAACAATCCAATGCGGTATTATTAACGGTGGTGATGGTAGTGGCCAACACCCAACGCAATGTTTATTAGACCTTATGACGATTTATGAAGAGTTCGGCCGCTTTGAAGGATTAAAAGTTGCGATTGTCGGTGATATCACTCATTCCCGCGTAGCAAAATCAAACATGCAAATGTTAAAACGTCTAGGTGCAGAAGTCTTCTTCTCTGGTCCTGCTCAGTGGTATGATGAAGAATTTGAAGTATATGGACACTACTTACCATTAGATGAACTTGTTGGTGAAGTAGATGTCATGATGATGTTACGGGTGCAACACGAACGTCATGACGGTAACGAAAGTTTTTCAAAAGAAGAGTATCATCAACAATACGGTTTAACAGTTGGTCGCGCGAAAAAGATGAAAGAAGGTGCAATTATTATGCACCCAGCACCAGTTAATCGCGACGTTGAATTAGCAGATTCATTAGTAGAAGGTTATCAAGCCCGGATTATTCAACAAATGACAAATGGTGTTTTTGTCCGGATGGCAATTTTAGAAGCTGTTTTAGCTGGCAGAGCATAAAGATAAACTAGGAGTGGGCTCAATTTTGGTCTTCTCCTTTATCATAATAAAGTAGTACCCTTAACGAAATTTAGGAGGATGATTATGAAAACACTCATTAAAAACGGTAAAATAAATACTTACGAAAATCACTTAACAGCAGCAGAAATTTGGATTGAAGATGGAATAGTGAAGGCGATTGGAACCGACTTTGATCCCAACCTTTTTGATGAAGTGTTCGATGCCAAGGGGCAATTAATCACTCCCGGTTTAGTAGATGTTCATGTGCATTTAAGAGAACCAGGATTTGAATACAAAGAAACCATTAAAACTGGTAGTCAAGCGGCAGCTAGAGGGGGCTTTACGACTGTCTGTGCGATGCCAAATTTGAATCCTGTTCCCGATACGGTTGAAAAATTTGAAAAAATCCAAGCGCTTATTAAATCTGACGCTGTAGTAAAAGTTTTACAATACGCTCCTATCACAGAAGAATTACGCAGTGATGTTTTAACCGATCAAAAGGCTCTAAAAGCAGCTGGTGCGTTTGCTTTTACAAATGACGGCGTTGGTGTTCAAACAGCGGGCACCATGTATTTGGCAATGAAAGAAGCAGCAGCCAATAATATGGCACTTGTAGCCCACACAGAAGATGAATCCTTACTTTTTGGCGGTGTAATGCACGCTGGGAAAAAAGCAGAAGAACTTGGTTTACCTGGGATCTTAAGTGCAACGGAAAGTTCTCAAATTGCCAGAGATCTAATTTTGGCTGAAGAAACAGGCTGTCATTATCATGTATGTCATGTTTCCACTAAAGAAAGTGTACGGATTATTCGTGAAGCTAAAAAAGCAGGAGTTCATGTCACTGCTGAAGTTTCTCCCCACCACTTAATTTTATCAGAAGAAGAAATTCCCAATGATTTTGGCTACTGGAAAATGAATCCACCATTAAGAGGGACTACAGATCGCGATGCTTTAATTGAGGGCTTATTAGATGGCACAATTGACTGTATTGCGACGGATCATGCTCCCCATGGTTTTGAAGAAAAAAATCAAAGCTTCTTAAAAGCACCGTTTGGAATTGTCGGCTCAGAATATGCGTTTCAATTGATTTATACTCATTTTGTTAAAACCGGCATTTTCACTTTGGAACAAGTTATTAATTGGATGGCAACAAATCCGGCTGCAATTTTTGGCTTACAAGCAGGACGTTTACAAATTGGTCAACCAGCTGATTTAGCTGTCTTTGCAATTCAAGAGGAATCTGAAATTGACGCGCAAAATTTCTTATCAAAAGCAGTCAATACACCATTTAATCACGAAAAAGTTTATGGTGAGACTTTATTAACATTCGTTGATGGTCAAATAGCTTGGCAAAAAGGGGAATAATTATGAAACGATGGTTAATCTTAGAAGATGGAACTTACTTTGAAGGAGAAGGTTTTGGTGCTAGTAACAATGTAGTCGGCGAAATTGTTTTTACAACTAGCATGACTGGTTACCAAGAAACCATTACCGATCAAAGTTTTAATGGGCAAATTATTACATTCACTTATCCCATGGTGGGAAATTACGGGATTAACCGCGATGATTATGAGTCAATTGCACCAACATGTAAAGCAGTTGTCGTAAAAGAACACGCTCGCGTTGCTAGTAATTGGCGCAATCAAATGACACTAGATGAGTTTTTAAAGCGCAAAGAAATTCCTGGAATTGCAGGGATTGATACCCGTGCTTTAACACGGAAAATTAGAAAATACGGTACGATGAAAGCCAGTATTGTGGCAGAAGAAGATTTTACCCATGCTTATGACCAGTTAAAAGCCGCGGTTTTACCAACCAATCAAGTAGCGCAAGTTTCAACAGCAAAACCTTATCCTAGTCCTGGTGTGGGCCATAATGTTGTAGTGATTGACTTTGGTTTAAAACACAGCATTTTACGGGAATTATCAAAACGAAATTGTAATTTAACTGTCTTACCTTATAACACTAAAGCTGCTACAATTTTAGAATTGTGTCCTGATGGTGTCATGTTAACCAACGGACCAGGAGATCCTAAAGATGTGCCTGAAGCTATTGAAATGATTCGAGAAATTCAAGGTCAAGTTCCAATTTTTGGTATCTGTTTAGGTCATCAACTATTTTCACTAGCAAATGGTGCAGACACATTTAAAATGAAGTTTGGTCATCGAGGGTTAAATCATCCGGTGCGCGAAATCGCAACAGGACGGATTGATTTTACTTCTCAAAATCACGGCTATGCAGTAGATGCAGAGTCCATTGATAATGAGCGCTTAATGATAACTCACGTAGAAGTTAATGATGGCACCATCGAAGGCGTACGCCATAAAAACTATCCGGCTTTTACGGTTCAATTTCATCCTGATGCAGCACCAGGTCCTCATGATGCGTTGCACTTATTTGATGAATTTATTGAAATGATGGATGCATGGAAGGAGCAAAAAGATGCCAAAGCGTACGGATATTAAAAAAATTATGGTGATTGGTTCTGGTCCAATCATTATTGGCCAAGCGGCTGAATTTGATTATGCCGGCACCCAAGCGTGTTTGGCGTTAAAAGAAGAAGGCTATGAAGTAGTTTTAGTCAATTCTAATCCCGCCACCATTATGACGGACAAAGAAATTGCCGATAAAGTCTATATTGAACCCATTACGTTTGAATTTGTTTCTCGTATTTTACGTAAAGAAAATCCTGATGCACTCTTACCAACACTAGGTGGACAAACAGGTTTGAATATGGCAATTGAGCTAGCCGCTTCTGGTATTTTAGCAGAATTAGAAATTGAACTATTGGGGACTAAACTTTCTGCAATTGATCAAGCTGAAGATCGTGATTTATTTAAACAGCTGATGGAAGAACTTGGCCAACCGATTCCTGAATCTGCTATTATCAATACAGTAGCTGAAGCAGTCGCTTTTGCAGATGAAATCGGTTATCCTGTGATTGTTCGTCCCGCCTTTACATTAGGTGGTACTGGTGGCGGGATGTGTGATAACGAAGAAGAATTACGTCTGATTGCAGAAAATGGTTTGAAGTTATCACCGGCTACTCAATGTTTAATTGAAAAAAGTATTGCAGGTTTTAAAGAAATTGAATACGAAGTGATGCGAGATTCAGCCGATAATGCTATTGTTGTATGTAATATGGAAAATTTTGATCCAGTGGGTATTCATACAGGAGATTCGATTGTCTTTGCCCCTAGTCAAACATTATCTGATATTGAATATCAACTCTTACGGGATGCTTCTTTATCTATTATTCGCGCTTTAAAAATTGAAGGTGGTTGTAACGTACAATTAGCACTAGACCCCCATAGTTTTAATTATTATGTCATAGAAGTAAATCCACGTGTTTCCCGCTCTTCTGCGCTAGCTAGTAAAGCGACGGGCTATCCAATTGCTAAGTTAGCTGCGAAAATTGCGGTGGGGTTGACCTTAGATGAAATGAAAAATCCAGTTACTGAAACGACGTATGCTGAATTTGAGCCAGCGTTAGATTACGTTGTAGCAAAAATTCCACGTTGGCCCTTTGATAAATTTGAACAAGGAGAACGTGTGTTAGGAACTCAAATGAAAGCGACCGGTGAAGTAATGGCAATTGGTCGCAACATTGAAGAATCACTTTTAAAAGCAGTGCGTTCACTTGAAATTGGAGTATGTCACGTAGAATTAAATGAATTAGCAGAACTTAGTGATAATCAATTGACAGAAAAAATGATTAAAGCACAAGATGATCGTCTATTTTATGTGACAGAGGCGATTCGACGTAACTATCCAATTAAAGAAATTGCAGAAATGACTAAAATTGATCTGTTCTTCTTAGATAAGTTGTTACATATCGTCGAATTAGAAAAAGCTTTGGAACAGGCGCCAAATGATCTTACCGTTTTGAAAAAAGCCAAGCAAAATGGCTTTACAGATAAAAAGATTGCCGATCTTTGGCAAACAACAGCAGCTAAAGTACGTCATTTTCGTAAAGAACAAAATTTAAAACCGGTTTATAAAATGGTAGATACATGTGCTGCTGAATTTGAATCAGAGACACCTTATTTTTACAGCAGTTATGAATTTGAAAATGAAAGTAAAGTGACTGAAAAACCTTCTGTTTTAGTCTTAGGTTCAGGACCGATTCGAATTGGCCAAGGCGTAGAATTTGATTATGCAACTGTCCATTCGGTTAAAGCAATTCAAGCAGCAGGGTACGAAGCAATTATTATGAATAGTAACCCTGAAACAGTTTCGACTGACTTTTCAATTTCTGATAAGCTATATTTTGAACCTTTAACTCTAGAAGATGTTTTAAATGTGATTGAATTAGAACAGCCTACTGGTGTTATTGTGCAGTTTGGCGGACAAACTGCAATTAATCTGGCAGAACCGCTTCAAAAAGCTGGTGTCAAAATTTTAGGAACGCGAATTGAAGATTTAGATCGCGCAGAAAATCGCGATTTATTTGAACAAGCATTAAAAGAGCTTAATATCCCGCAACCGCCAGGTGAAACTGCGACCAATCAACAAGAAGCAGTTGCGATAGCAGAAAAAATTGGTTATCCTGTCTTAGTTAGACCAAGTTATGTTTTAGGTGGTCGGGCAATGGAGATTGTGGAAAATAAAGCCGATCTTTTAGATTATATGAAAAACGCTGTGAAAGCTTCACCAGAACATCCGGTTTTAGTCGATCGCTATTTAACTGGTAGTGAATGCGAAGTAGACGCCATCTGTGACGGACAAACCGTTTTAATTCCGGGTATTATGGAACATATTGAAAGAGCAGGGGTCCATTCGGGAGACTCTATGGCAGTTTATCCGCCGCAATTTTTAAGTCAGGAAATTCAAGCAACTATTGCTGAATATACTGAAAAGTTAGCTTTAGGTTTAAATTGTATTGGCATGATGAATATTCAGTTTGTCATTAGCGACAATAAAGTTTATGTCATTGAAGTTAACCCAAGAGCAAGTCGTACAGTTCCGTTTTTAAGTAAAGTTACAGGAATTCCGATGGCCCAAATTGCCACCAAAGCTATCTTAGGAGAAAAAATTATTGACCAGGGCTATGAAAACGGCCTGTATCCAGCAGATAGTGGTGTTCATGTTAAAGCGCCAGTCTTTTCTTTTACTAAATTACAAAAAGTCGATACTTATTTAGGACCGGAAATGAAATCTACCGGCGAGGTTATGGGGAGCGATCGTAATTTAGAAAAAGCATTATACAAAGCTTTTGAAGCCGCAGGATTAAAGGTGCCCGAATTTGGTTCAGTATTATTTACTATTGCAGACGAAACCAAAGAAGAAGCTTTAGCTTTGGCTAAACGTTTTGCTGAAATTGGCTTTAGTTTAATTGCTACTAAAGGAACTGCCAATTATTTAACATCTGCTGGTTTACGGGTTAAAGAAATTGCAAAAATCTCTGAAAATAAAGAGCATAATGTGGTGGAATTAATTCGCAATAATCAAGCACAATTAGTGATTAACACGATGGATAAAGATCGCCAAAGCGCTTCAGTTGATGGTTTTATAATTCGGCGAGAAGCTGTGGAACATGGTGTTCCTCTTTTAACATCGTTAGATACAGCCGATGCTATTTTGAAAGTTATGGAAGATAGAGCCTTTTCAACAAAAGCTCTATAAAATAAGCGGAGTGTGCGGTTTTCGCACACTCCATTTGTGAGAAAATGTAAATGAATACCAGGGGGAGCAGTATGGAACAAGGAATGTTGACAGTCATCACACAACAAGAAATTGCACCTAATATTTTTGAATTGGTTTTACAAGGAGAACTAGTAAGAGCAATGGAAAAACCAGGGCAATTTTTACATCTTTTGGTACCACAAAAAGATTTATTACTGCGCCGGCCGATTAGTATTAATCAGTTTGATCGTCAAAATTTGACTTGCCATTTAATTTATCGCGTTGAAGGTCAAGGAACTAAAGCTTTCACTCAGTTATCAGTAGGAGATAAAGTAGATTGTCTTGGGCCCTTAGGGAATGGTTTTGACCTTAGTGGGTTAAAGGCAGGCGATATTGCTTACATTATCGGTGGCGGTATCGGTGTGCCACCACTATATGAACTATCACGACAACTGGTAGCAAAAGGCGTAAAACCAATTCATTTTTTAGGCTTTGCTAAAAAAGAAGTTGTTTATTATGCCGAGAAATTTCAAGCACTAGGTGAAACTTTTTTTGCCACTGATGATGGTAGCTTTGGGGTGCGAGGAAATGTATCACATCTTTTAGAAGGGCGCACAGAAGAACCGGCAGCTGTTTTTGCCTGCGGAAATAATGGCATGTTAAAAATGGTAGATGCAAAATATCAAAATCATCCCAATGCGCAAATTTCGATGGAAGCCCGGATGGCCTGTGGCGTGGGTGCTTGTTATGGCTGCGTTTGCCATGTCAAAAATGAACCGACAAAAAGTCTAAAAGTTTGTGATGAAGGACCAATTTTTAAAACGGGGGTAATCGTATTATGAGTAATCCACTACACATTCAATTACCAGGACTCGATTTACCTAATCCGATTATGCCGGCAAGTGGTTGCTTTGGTTTTGGAAATGAGTATGGCAAATTTTATGATTTAAATAAGCTCGGTGCGATTATGATTAAAGCTACAACACCAGAAGCACGCTTTGGCAATGAAACACCACGAATTGCTGAAACACCAAGTGGGATGTTAAATGCTATTGGACTACAAAATCCAGGATTAAAGGTAGTACAAACAGAAATATTACCGGACTTAAATACACGTTATCCCAATTTGAACATTATTGCCAATGTTGCAGGTTCTTGTGAAGAAGATTATGTGGCAGTTTGCAAACAAATTGGCGATGCGCCGAATGTTAAAGCGATTGAACTGAATATTTCTTGTCCTAATGTAAAGCATGGTGGGATTGCTTTTGGAACTGATCCCAAAGTGGCAGCGAGCTTAACTGAAGCTGTTAAAAAAGTAGCTAAAGTCCCTGTTTATGTTAAACTGTCCCCTAATGTAACCGACATTGTACCAATTGCTAAAGCGATTGAAGACGCTGGTGCAGATGGTTTTACAATGATTAACACTTTATTAGGCATGCGCATTGATTTAAAAACTAGAAAACCACTTTTAGCCAATCAAACAGGGGGATTATCAGGAGCTGCAATCAAACCGGTCGCTATTCGTTTAATTCATCAAGTTTTTCACGCGACAAATATTCCAATCATTGGAATGGGGGGCGTTCAAACGGTTGATGATGTATTGGAAATGATGATGGCAGGTGCGTCTGCTGTGGCAATCGGAACAGCGAATTTTACCGATCCTTTGGTCTGTCCTAAAATAATCGATGCTCTACCAGCACGAATGGCAGAACTAGGGATTAATAGTTTGAGTGAATTAATTCAACAAGTCAGAGAGGAAAAATAAAAATGAATGAACGTCCAATTATTGCACTAGATTTTTCAAGTCGTGGAGAAGTTGAATTGTTTTTTAAAAAATTCCCAAAAAAAGAATCTTTATTTGTTAAAATTGGGATGGAACTTTTTTATCAAGAAGGGCCAGAAACAGTCCGTTGGTTAAAACGAAACGGTCATGACGTGTTCTTAGATTTAAAACTACATGATATTCCTAATACAGTCGAAAAAGCAATGCGGGGCTTAGCAGGACTTGGCGTAGACATTACTTGTGTTCATGCAGCTGGCGGTGTCAAAATGATGGCAGCGGCAATGCGCGGTTTAGAAGAAGGTACACCAATGGGCAAAGAGCGGCCTAAGCTTTTAGCCATTACCCAACTGACTTCAACGACTGAACAAGAAATGCATGATGATCAATTAATTGAAGTACCTTTAGCAAAAAGTGTAATTCACTATGCCAAATGCGCAAAAAAAGCGGGATTAGATGGTGTTGTCTCTTCTGCGTTAGAAGTTGCAGATATTAAAGGGGCGACAAGTGAAGAGTTTATCTGTTTAACCCCAGGAATTCGGCCGACAGGTAGTGAAGTAGGCGACCAAAAACGCGTAGTGACCCCAGGAAATGCTCGTAAAATTGGCTCTAATTTTATCGTGGTGGGGCGTCCAATTACCTTAGCAGAAGATCCATACAAAGCATATACTCAAATAAAAAATGAATGGAATGGTATTGAAAATGACTAGTTTAGAAACGACAATTGCCAAAGACTTGTTAGCAGTAGAAGCAGTATTTTTGAGCCCAAATGATCCTTTTACGTGGGCTAGTGGCATTAAAAGCCCAATTTATTGTGATAATCGGATTACCATTAGTTACCCTAAAGTGCGAAAACAAATCGCTCAAGGCTTAGCAGATAAAATCAAGGCTCAATTTCCTGATGTCGAAGTAATTGCTGGCGCTGCTACTGGCGGTGTACCTCATGCTGCATGGGTAGCGGATATTTTAGACTTACCAATGGTCTATATTCGCGCCAAAGCCAAAGATCACGGCAAAGGTAAACAAATTGAAGGTCGGATAAAAAAAGGCCAAAAGATGGTTATTATTGAAGATTTAATTTCAACTGGCGGCAGTGTATTAGGTACTTGTGAAGCAGCTAAAAAAGAAGGCGCAGATGTGTTGGGTGTCGCTGCTATTTTCACTTATGAGTTGCCAAAAGGCTTAGCTAACTTTGAAGCAGCAGGAATTCCGTTAGTGACATTAACCAACTATTCAACCTTAATTGAAGTTGCATTAGAAAGTGATTATATTAACAACGATGAGCTGGCGTTGTTAAAAGCATGGAAAGAAGATCCTGAAAACTGGTTAAAAAAATAATCTTAAAAAGTTGTGAAGTTTGCATGATGTAAGCTTCACATTTTTTTTAGTAATATTTACTAGAAACGCTTCTTACTGCGTGCATTTTTTACATAAATTTGATTTTAACGATAGAATGATGCTATCTGATACGTATATTAAGTGAACAAAGAGGAGGAGGCTAGATGACAGACGAAGAAATTGTAAGATTAATTACAGCTCAAGATTTTGTTGGGTTAGAAAAAATGATTGCTGTGTATGGTCAAACGATTATTAAAACTATTCGTGGTGTGTTATCAAAAAGCGATGAACGTACCTCGTGGGGAGACTGTGAAAATGAAGTGTTTTATACTTTATGGCAAAAGATTCCCACTTATGACAAACAAAAAAGCAGTTTGGCTACATTTATTATGGTGATTACCCGTAATAAAGCAATCGATTTTAAGCGCAAACAGCAAAAGCAAAGTAGCCGTCAAACAGAATTTCAGGAAGAAAGAATTGATCAAAACTATCGGCAAGAAGAAAATCCCTTAGCAAAAGAAAAATTTTTGGAACTGCTAGATACATTGTCCAAGCAAGATCAATTAATTTTTTTGCACTACTATTTTTATCAAACACCGCCGCATGAAATTGCCCAATTATTAGCTATTAACGTAAGCGCTGTTTATAATCACTTATCACGGGGAAAAGTAAGATTGCAAAGTGCGTTAAAGGAGGAGTTGTCATGAGCTTTAAAGACGTTATTTATGCTGAAAATGCCAAGTTACAGCCTGACTATTTAAGTAACACGGATAAAAAAGCGCTTTTTGAGCGAAGCAAGTACTACATTTTGTTTCAAGAAATTAAAACGAAGCTACAGCCACAATTAGAACAATCAGAAGAAATTATGGGCTATTTGCCGATGACAAACGAGGGAAATTCAGGGATGATGACTTCTGGTCTAATGGGGATGGGGTACGCAAGAAATAAGCAAGCACGAAATTATGTCACCACATTTCATGATACACGGGGCAATCGCTTATTAATTTTTACCTCTACTCGCCTGATTTTTTTAACTGTTTTGGACTTTTTTGAAATGGATCATTTCTCTAGTTTTGCCTATGATAAAATTAAAGGGATTACGACCAAAAAATGGAGCATTCGTTATCGGGATGAAAAACAGCAACGCCAGACAGTTAATTGGTATTTCCTAGATTTTGCAGCAGGCACTAAAATTTTCAGTGAAGTCTTGACGGAAAAGGAAATGATGTTATTTAAAAACAACTGGCAAAACATTGAAAAAATGAAGTCAATTCCTGAAACAAGAAATGTTTTGCGTAATCAAAAGATGGATATGGTATTTAGCAATGTCAAAATCTGGTTTAGTTTACTGCAAGGGGTTAATGTCTTATTCATTATACTTGCGATTTTGCTTATTTTAGCTGTTTTATTTATGTTAGGGCCAGGAAAAACGTTATTTGATGCTATTGGGTTCCCAACTTATCAGTTTTTTTATTTGCCACTTGCTAGTGTATTTGATATGCTATTAAAAATATTTTGACAAATTTAGCAATTTAGCGAGGTCAGCAGATGAAACGAAACTTAGATGTTCCCTGGAGTTATAGCGGCACTAACGGACCAGAGTATTGGCACACACTTTGTGACTGGTATGCTGAAGGGGCACAATTTGCCTATCAATCACCAATTGCCATCACTAGTGGAGAAACATTAGCGGGCACAAAAAAACACCGTCTCACTTTTTCTTATCAGGTAGAAAAATTTACCGAAAAAGAATTTAAAAATACAATTCATTTTGTTCCGTTTGATTGTCAGAGTTATGTCTTATTTGAAGGAGAAAAATACGGTTTAACCGATATTCACTATCATCTACCTAGTGAGCATATTTTAGACAACCAGCAAGCTCCTTTAGAAATTCATTTGGTCCATATGAAAAAAGATGGCACCAATTTAGTAGTGGGGGTTTTGTGTGATATTCTACCAGGTGTTTTACCCGATGGTCCTTTAAAACAAGCACAACGTTGGGATTTAAAAGAGCATATTGAAGTTTTTAATCCTAATTTATTTTTACCTACAGAAAAAAGTTATTTTCATTACGTGGGTTCTCTCACAACACCGCCTACAAAAGGACCGATTAACTGGTTTGTTTTTAAAGCACGCCATCAAATTTCTCGCGCATTTTTATCGCAGTTTCAAGAGGAAATTTTAAAGGGAAATAATCGACCGTTACAGGAAAAAAAGGGCAGACCCATCTATTTTTGTGAATAAACTTTTTAAAGTTTAAGGAACAATATTATGCTCACTGAATAATACAATCCTATGACACCTAAAAGAAAATAAAAGACCATAATCAGCGATTTAAAACTGATTATGGTCTTTTATTATTGTTTTTGTAAACGGGTGACAATGTCTTCTTCTGGGGTAACATAATACGTTTTTTGATTTTCGTAAATAACATAGCCCGGCTTAGCACCATTTGGTTTTTTTATATATTTTACTTGAACCAAATCTACCGGTACTTGAGCGGAATGGCGATATTTCGAAAAATAAGCTGCAAGTTCAGCTGCTGCTAGAATAGTTTCTTCACTAGGATCGCTACTTTTAATAATAACGTGAGACCCGGGAATATTTTTGGTGTGTAACCAATAGTCAGTTTTACGAGCTGTTTTTAAAGTCAATTGATCATTTTGTAGGTTGTTTTTACCAACTAAAATAATCGTTCCATCGTCGGTAAGATACTGATCGGGTTGTGATTTTGACTGAGCTTTCTTACGTTTCGTCGTTTTTTTCAAATAGCCTTGTGCTACCAATTCTTCTTTGATTAAATCCAAATCCATTGGTCCGGCAATCTCAATTTGAGCCAAGACAGATTCCAAGTAAGCAATTTCTGCTTTGGCTTCATCAATTTGTTGATAAATTAACTTAACGGCATTTTTTAATTTTTGATAACGATGAAAGTATTTTTGCGCGTTTTGATTAGGCGAAAGAGCAGGATTTAGTTTAATTTCAAGGGGGCGATCTTCCTCGTAGTAATTAGGTAAAACAACTTGATTAGCCCCTTTTGGTACTTCGTGTAAGAAGGTGGTTAAAAGTTCCCCTTTTTGGCGATACTCTTCTGCGTTTTCAGAGTCTTTAAGTGTTTTCAACCGCTTTTTTAACTTCGTTTGGTTACGGGTGAGTTCGTTTTCTACTTTTTTTAATAATTGGCCACCTTGTTGTTTGACGCGATCACGTTCAGCTTTATCTCCGTAAAAAGCATCTAATAGTTCATTTAAATTGGGATAATTAGTCTGGCTGATGGCATCTTTTATTAAATAGTTAAAAACAATTGGAGTAAAAAATTCTTTTGTTTCTGTAACCGTTAAAGTAGGTTTTATACGCTCTAACTCTTTAAAAAAATTACGCCAAGTCGCAACTTTTTCATTTGGATTTTTCTTTAAGCGAAAAGCGAGCTCTTGGGCAGTATCAGCACCTAATCCTTGAAATTTTTGTTGCAATGCTTTGCCATTTAGCTGTGGTAGTTGGGATAGGGCATCAAAAAGAGCCACATCGTTTACGCTAAAAGGATTTAATAAATCTTGTTTAGGCGGGGCGATGTAAATGGCACCTGGTAAAATGGAACGATACGTATTTTGACTACTGCCAATATGTTTAATGGCATCTAAAATTTTTCCGTTGGCTTCATTTAATAATAAAATTGTACTGTGACGGCCCATTAACTCAACGACTAAAACAATGTTTTGCAAATCACCCAATTCGTCTCGTTTATTAAACGTAAAATGGACAACCCGATCGTTTTCTAATTGTTTTATTCCCGTTAAAATCGCACCATCCAAATACTTGCGTAACATCATCACAAAATTTGGTGGGGTTTCAGGATTTTGATATGCAATTTCAGTTAATTGAATTCTTGCATAACTGGGGTGAGCAGAAAGTAATAATTTATGATTGGTTCCTTTTGAACGAATTACTAAAATAATTTCGTTTTGATAAGGTTGGTGGATTTTTGAAATACGACCACCTATCAATGTTTCGGATAATTCCTTTGTAACTAAATGGGTAAAAACACCATCAAAAGACATGATGTAACCTTCTTTCTTGCAAGAGTAATATTATTATAGCAGATAAAAGCCAGATTCTTACTTAACAGAATCTGGCTAAGTTGGTAAATGTACTAACAAAAATTATTTGTTTTTAGCATTTATTTTTTCCATCGTTTCCTCGTTATCTAATGCGTCTTGAATTTCACGATGTAAGAAATAAGAAATAACTGTGCGAATGATAACAACTGCTGCTAAACGCAAAATATCAGCGGGAGTCGGATTAACAATAGATTCAATAATGTCAGCAGCAATTAAAATTTCTAGACTGAGTAAAACATAACTACCTAAAAAATTACGAATAAAGTTATTATGACGGGCAGCTTCGACGTGATTGGCATGTGAACATTCAGCGCGGATAAAGTCATAACCGGCAATGGCAACACCCCAAACCAAGACGATAATTGACAAGAAGTTAAGAAAAACAATAATAACATCAAAAAAAGGCGTGGCGATATTCATAATCATATGTCCCAAGTTCTCCATTTGACGCCTCCTTATATTCATTAAAGTACTATCACTATTATGATAGCGAATATTTAAAGAATTGCCAACTATCTTGACGATAATAAACAATGATTGCTACTATAAAGACAGCAAGAAAAAATTAGTATCACTATTTTACAGCGGCAGTGTTATTTTTATTATTAATTTTTTAGGAGCAAACCAATGAAGATAATTCAATCCTTTTTTGCCAGTGTAAAGGCTGGTTTTTTACAAATATGGCACGATTTTGCCAATTGGGCAGAGGCAAATAAGCGCAAAGCACTTTTGACTGTTTTAGGACTCTTATTAGGGGTCACTCTTTTTTCGGCTTCGATGATAGTGGCAGTGGCCCATATTCGTCAAGCTGAGTATACGGAACTTTTACTTCCTACGATTCAAAGTAAAAAAATTGAAATGTTGGATTATGGCAATGAAGAACAAGAAATCAAAGATTCAAAAGCGATTTCAGTTATGTTTTCTCCGCCTTATGGAGCAGAATACGAAAAGATAATGCGTACATTTTCCGGTAAAGAAGCACAAGAGATAAATCGTCAGTTTTATTATTACCCTTTAGTCTATAATACAGAGAATGTAGCGCAAAAATACCAAATTGATCCTAGTAAAGTGACCTTCATTTTTTTTGAAAAAGGGATAGAAAAAAATCGTTTTGAAGTGGAAGAATTATCAAATTACACTGAAGAATTCATTCCAGAATTGAACCGCTTGCCAATGTGGAACATTAAAGATTTGGACGAGTGAGTTGAACGAATTTTCTGAAATATTTAAATGTTGCTTGACGCTTTAAATTTTCTACGGTATGCTTAATTACGACAAAAACAAAACGAGGTGAGCCATCATGAAACTATTTACTACACAAAGAGAAACTGCATTTGCATGGCAATTTTGGCGTAGATAGTTGTATTGATGGATTTTTCCATAGATACAACTTTTTAGTGAACTCTAAAACTTGTATCTATGCTGGTAATAGTGAGATGATTCCGCATAGAGACAACCTCTATGCGGATTTTGTTTAAAAGCAATTTCCTTAAGGTAGAGGAAATTGCTTTTTTTCATCTCAAAAAACATTAAATATATTTAGGAGGAAATAATAATGAAAAATAAAGGGTTAGTATACACAGTTATCGCATTAGCAGTAGTTTTAGTAGGGTTTTTAGGCTTTCAACTTTTAACAGGGGCAAAAGATGATGCTAATAACGATATCCCGGCTGTAAAAGAGAAGATCCATACTGTTGGTGTTTTGCAATTTGTTAGTCATCCTGCTTTAGATCAAATCTATGCCGGTGTCAAAGAAGGGCTAAAAGAGGCGGGCTATGAAGAAGGAAAAAATTTGAAAATTAATTTTCAAAATGGTCAAGCTGATCAAAGTAAACTAGATACAATGAGCAAACAATTAATTAATGACAATGCAGATGTTTTAGTTGGGATTGCTACACCTGCCGCCCAAGCATTAGCAAATGCTACGACTAGTATTCCAATTGTATTAGGTGCAGTCACTGATCCAGAAGGGGCGGGACTTGTGGCCAGTAATGAACAACCTGGAGGTAATATTACTGGTGTTTCAGATCAACCACCTGTTGCTTCGATTATTGAATTAGCGCATAAATTATTACCTGAAGCTAAAAAAGTGGGTCTTTTATATTCTTCATCTGAAATGAATTCTAAATTTCAAACAAATCAAGCAGAAGCGGCTGCAAAAAAACTTGGTTTAGCTGTAGAAAGAAAAGCAGTTTCTTCAACCAACGAAGTAGCACAAGCGGTACAAGTTTTATCACAATCAGTTGATTTTATCTTTATTCCAAATGACAATACCGTCGCTAACGCAATGGAAACAGTCAGTCAAGAAGCAGACAAAAACAATGTACCAGTTTTTCCTTCTGTTGATACTATGGTGGAACAAGGTGGTTTAGCAACTATTGGTATTAACCAAAAAGAGTTAGGGGTTAAAACTGGTGAGATGGTCGCTGCGATTTTAGCTGGCAAATCAAAACCCGCTGATACACCGGTTTATACATTTACTAATGGCGATACGATTGTAAATGAAGAACAGCTAGCGAGATTTGGCCTAACTTTACCAGCTGATTTAAAAGATAGTGCCAAATTAGTCAAGACAGTTAAAGGAGATACGGAATAAAATGGTCATTTCAACTATCGGACAGGGGTTACTATGGTCTTTATTGGGAATTGGTATTTATTTAACTTATCGCATTTTAAATTTTCCTGATATGACTACAGAAGGAACTTTTCCTTTAGGCGGAGCTGTTTGTGTAACAGCAATCACCAGTGGTGTTTCGCCCTTGTTGGCGACATTATTAGGAATTTTAGCCGGAATGGCGGCTGGTTTTGTAACGGGGATTTTATTTACAAAAGGCAAAATTCCCGTGATTTTAGCCGGTATCTTGGTGATGTCAGGTCTTAACTCTGTGATTTTATTTGTTATGAAAAGCCCCAATAAAGGCTTGCGTAATTTTCCGCGCATTCAGACTGTTTTCACCAATTTAAACTTACCAAATTATTTTGATATCGTTATTCTCGGCTTAATCGCTGTAATTCTTACAATACTTTTCGTGCTCTTTTTCATCAATACAGACTTAGGACAGGCTTATATTGCAACTGGTGATAACGAAGTGATGGCCCGCTCTTTAGGAATTAAAACCGACCGCATGAAAATCTTAGGCTTAACTGTTTCAAATGGTGTGATCGCACTTTCTGGTGCCTTAATTTCTCAAAATGACGGCTACGCTGATGTTTCAAAGGGAACTGGTGTAATTGTTATTGGACTGGCATCCATTATTATTGGTGAAGTTTTATTTGGCGAGTTAGCCTTTTTAGAACGTTTGGTGGCTGTTGTTGTAGGTAGTATTCTTTACCAAGCTATTATTACATTAATTATTTACTTGGGCTTTGATACTACTTACCTGAAAATTTTCTCCTCTGCCATTTTAGCCATTTGTTTAATGATTCCAACGTTAAAAGAAAAACTAAATTTAAAAACAGGGTTGGAAAAGGAGGCCTAGCCGGTGAGTGTCTTAACAATAAAAAAAGCAGTAAAAAAAATTAAAAATGGCGTAAATGATGAACGCGTAATCCTAAATAATGTCAATTTGACTTTGAATCCTGGCGATTTTGTTACAATTGTAGGCGGCAATGGTGCGGGGAAAAGTACACTGTTTAACACCGTAACTGGCACTCTCTCACTTAGTAGCGGCCAAGTTTTTTTAGACGACGAAAATGTTACCAACTTTGGTGAAGAAAAAAGAGCAAAATACTTAGGACGAGTCTTTCAAGATCCCAAAATGGGGACTGCTCCGCGAATGACAGTAGCTGAAAATTTGCTTTTAGCTGAAAGAAGAGGACAAAAGAGAAAATTACGTCCCCGGAAATTAAATGAACGAAAAGAAGCTTTTAAAATTTTGTGTGCAAAAGTTGGTAACGGCCTAGAAGAGCATTTAGATACCCCTACAGGACACTTATCTGGCGGACAAAGACAAGCACTAAGTCTTTTAATGGCTACGATTGAAAGACCGGAACTTTTATTATTAGATGAACACACAGCTGCTTTAGATCCTAAGACTTCTAAAAATATCATGGCGTTAACAAATGATTTAGTAAAAGAAAATAATTTGACTTGTATGATGATCACCCATCAAATGGAAGATGCCTTAAAATACGGTAATCGGTTGTTACTTTTGAAAAAAGGTGAGATTGTTAAAGATTTAAATCAGCAGCAAAAAGCTAAACTTACTTTAGCTGAATTATTGCTCTTCTTTGAAGAAGAATTGTGAAAACAAATGAAATAATTTGCAGCTTTTACAAAAACTTATTGACAGTCTGATCAATACAATCTATACTTAACACCATCTTACTCAGTTCGGAGGACTTTTTTATGTTAGAAAAAAGCAGACCACAACTGAATAATTATTACTTTAGCTATTTTAGATAGTTTGTATTCATGAAAACATGGATACAAACCAACTCGTTTGTATCTATGATGGCTAAGGGATTTTGTAATGACTTTACAGCCACGTAGATCAAGAATCTATAGTGGCTCTTTTTATTCCCAGCGGAAAAAATATTTTTCCTATTAGGTGTTCACTGTAGATTGTTGTATCTTAGGTGAACACTTTTTTTGTACCCATAGGCTGCTAATATTTGAGGGGTGAGTAAAATGGAAGTTACAGGTTATACCCGTCTAGCAGGTTTAATTGCCAAGCCTGCTAAACATAGTATTTCACCGTTAATGCATAACGCTGCTTTTAAAGCAAATAACATTGATGCGGTCTATTTAGCTTTTGAGATAGAAAAAGAGCAATTAGCGGCGATGATGAAAAGTATTACCGCACTTAACATGATCGGGGTAAATGTTTCAATGCCTTATAAAAGAGCGGTGCTACCTTATCTAGATGAATTAAGTGAAGCTGCAACATTAACTGGTGCAGTCAATACTGTTCTACCGCAAAAAGATGGTCGCTTAGTTGGACACAATACAGACGGTAGTGGATTTATGCGAAGTTTAGTTGATAGTAAGATAGCTATTATTGGTGAAGAAATAACTGTCATTGGTACTGGTGGTGCGGCTACTGCAATTTGTGTTCAAGCTGCTTTAGACGGAGTAAAAAAAATAAACGTCTTTAATCGGCAAGGTAAATTTTTTTATCAGAAACAGCAAAAAATTAATGAGATTGAAAAAAAGACACAGTGTAAATTATCTTTAACAGATTTAGCGGATGTTAAAGCTGTCAATAAAGCGCTCAGAAATAGCAAATTATTAGTAAATGCAACAGATGTCGGAATGAAACCTAATGAAGCTCAAACACCAATTCAAGATTTCAGTGCATTGCATAATGATTTAGCTGTATATGATGTAATTTATAATCCACGAAAAACGAAATTAATCCAAATTGCTAATGAAAAAGGATTAAAAACTGTCAATGGTTTAGGTATGTTGCTCTATCAAGGTGCTTATGCTTTTGAATTATGGACAGGTAAAAAAATGCCATTAGAAATCGTTAAGCCACTTGTGGCTAACAGTTAAAAAGGAGAATATGAAAATGATTGTAATTATGAAACCAGGTGCGACTAAAGAGCAAGTTGAATTAGTCGTTAAACGCATTCAAAAAGAAGGATTAGATGTCAATATTGATCAAGGTACAGAACATATTGTCATCGGCTTAAAAGGTGATGTTAGGGGCGTCCAAGATGTGCCTTTTAACACATACGATGGCGTAGAGAAGACATTAAAAATTTCGAATACTTACAAGTTGACATCACGAGAATTTCATCCTGGTAACACTGTTGTGGATGTAGACGGGGTTAAAATTGGTGACGGCAGTTTTGTGACAATGGCAGGACCGTGTTCTATTGAAGGCTTAGAACAAATTTTAGAGTGTGCCAAAATTGCTAAAGCGGGTGGTGCTAAAATCTTGCGCGGAGGCGCATTTAAACCACGTACTTCCCCTTACGCTTTCCAAGGATTAGAAGAAGAAGGATTAAAATACATTCGGCAAGCAGCAGATGAATTTGATTTGAAAGTGATCACAGAAGTAATGGATGAAGGTCATATTGAAATGGTGGCAGAATACAGTGATATTTTACAAATTGGAGCCCGCAATATGCAAAATTACAAATTACTTCAATCAGTTGGTAAAACAGGTAAACCAATTGGCTTAAAACGAGGAATTGCCGGGACTATTGATGAGTGGTTAAATGCAGCGGAATACATTGCTGTTCAGGATAAATCACCTGTTATTTTCATTGAGCGGGGAATCAGAACTTATGAAACAGCAACGCGAAACACATTTGATTTATCAGCGGTACCTTTAATTAAAAAATTAAGTCATTTTCCTATTATTGTGGACCCGAGTCATGGAACTGGTGTTTGGGATTTGGTTACTCCAATGGCGCGGGCAGGTGTTGCTGCTGGTGCTGATGGAATGATTGTCGAAATTCATCCAGATCCTAAAAATGCCTGGTCTGACGGACAACAATCGTTAAATGAAGAAAATTACTTAAAGATGATGCAAGAAGTAGATATTTTAACGGCTGCAATGAAACAAATTAAAGAAATCGAGGGCTAACTTATGCGAGTTAACTTAAAAGAAGATTCCTACGAAATTTTAATTGAACGTGGCGCCTTAACCAAATTGGGAAGCTGGCTCAATTTATTATGGAAGCCTCAAAAAGTTGCGGTTATTACAGATACAAATGTAGCACCACTTTATAGTCAAACTGTAATGAATCAACTGAGCGCAGCTGGATACACGCCGCATTTAGCAGTCGTGCCAGCAGGCGAAAGGAGTAAATCATTACAAACTGCCGCAGAATTATACGATTTTCTAGCTGAAGCAGAGTTTACGCGCAGTGATGGTATTCTAGCATTAGGTGGAGGCGTAATTGGCGATTTAGCCGGTTTTGTGGCTTCAACATATATGCGGGGAATTCATTTTGTCCAAATTCCGACAACATTACTTGCGCAAGTAGATTCTAGTATTGGTGGCAAAACAGGTGTTAATACTGATAAAGCTAAGAACTTAGTCGGTACTTTCTGTCAACCAGCAGGTGTTTTGATTGATCCCAATGTATTAAAAACATTAGCAATGCGGCGGGTGCGAGAAGGAATTGCCGAAATTATCAAATCAGCAGCGATTGCAGATTTGAATTTATGGCAGACGTTATCGCATTTAAAAGATGAAGCTGACTTATTAGATCACGCTGAAGCAATAATTACCTCAGCCTTAGAAGTAAAGCGCCAAGTAGTAGAAGAAGATGAATTTGATAATGGGATGCGTTTAATTTTGAACTTTGGCCATACTATCGGGCATGCGATTGAAAAAACAGCTGGGTATGGTGTGATTAGCCATGGTGAGGGTGTAGCTTTGGGAATGATAAAAATTAACAGTGTCTCAGAAGCAAAAGGATTGTCCCCGGTTGGTAGTACTGCGCAATTAAAAGAGATGATTATGAAATTTCATTTGCCAACGGAATTACCTGATTGGGATGAAAAAGCACTCTATCAAGCGATTACTCACGATAAAAAAGCTCGAGGTAACAATTTAAAACTAATTTTATTAGCTGAGATTGGTCAAGCCAAAATTGTAGAAGTTCCTTTAGTTGAAATGAAAGATTATTTGAAGGAGGCGTTATAATGCGTTATTTAACAGCAGGAGAATCCCATGGGCCAGAACTTACAGCTATTATTGAAGGCTTGCCAGCGGGGATGCCGCTTTTAGCCGAAGACATTAACTTAGAATTAGCAAGACGACAAGCCGGTTATGGTCGCGGTGGTCGGATGAAAATTGAAAAAGATCAAGTCCGTATTACCTCGGGTGTGCGGCATGGAAAAACATTGGGGTCACCCATAACATTGATTGTCGAAAATCGCGACTGGAAAAACTGGCAAACTGTTATGGCTAGTGAAGAGGTTCCAAAAAAAGAACAAACAATGCGACAAGTAACACACCCCAGACCAGGACACGCTGATTTAGTCGGTGGAATGAAATACCATCATGCGGATTTACGCAATGTCTTAGAGCGCTCCTCTGCCAGAGAAACTACTATGCGGGTTGCAGTTGGTGCAATCGCTAAAAAACTATTAAAAGAACTTGAAATAGAGGTTGCGGGTCATGTTACTGTTTTAGGTGGAATAAAAGCAGAAATTCCGGCTGAAATTAGCCTAACAGAAATAAAAGAGCGCTCAGAAAAATCTGAAGTTCGTGTTGTTGATCAAAATGTTGAAGAGCAAATGAAACAACTAATTGATCAGACGAAAAAAAATGGCGATACTATCGGGGGCGTTGTAGAGGTTTTAGTGGGAAATGTTCCAGCAGGACTTGGTAGTTATGTTCAATGGGATACAAAGCTAGATGCAAAATTAGCCCAAGCAATCGTTGGCATTAATGCTTTTAAAGGGGTAGAGTTTGGCGTTGGTTTTGAAGCTGCTAATTTACCTGGCTCAAAAGTAATGGATGAAATTATTTGGTCAAAAGCTACTGGCTACCGCCGTAAAACCAATCACTTGGGTGGCTTTGAAGGTGGCATGACAAATGGCGAAACAATCATCGTAAAAGGTGTTATGAAACCAATTCCGACTTTATATAAACCATTAATGAGTGTAGACATAAAGACCAAAGAACCGTATAAAGCTAGTGTAGAGCGCTCAGATAGCACCGCTGTTCCTGCGGCCAGTGTGGTAGCAGAAAATGTAGTCGCAACGGTCTTAGCAACAGAAATTTTAGCTAAATTTTCTAGTGATTCTTTTGCAGAATTAAAAGAAGCAGTGGCAAATTATCGCCAATATATTAAAAACTTTTAGGAGGTCTGTGATGGAGCAAAAAGTTTTTATTGTCGGCTTAGGATTAATTGGCTCATCTTTAGCATTAGCAATCAAAAGTAAACATCCTAAAGTTGAGCTTAGCGGTTTTGATTTACATGAAACAACCGGGGAAATTGCAGTAAAAAAAGGCATTGTTACCAAAATGGCTAATAATTTTGCCCAAGGTGCACTGGATGCAGATATTATCATTTTAGCAGTACCAGTTTTTAAAACAATTAGCTATTTGGAAGAACTTGCCAAGCTTCCCTTAAAAGAAGATGTTCTTGTCACAGATGTTGCAAGTACCAAAGAACAAATTATGGCTACTGCTAAAACACTGCCTTTTTCATTTATTGGTGGGCACCCGATGGCCGGATCGCATAAATCAGGGATAAAAGCAGCAGATGCCCATCTATTTGAAAATGCCTATTATATTATGACTAATCAAAAGGAATCTCAAAATAAAGTTGTACTTTTACAAGAATTATTGTCAGGAACTAAAGCAAAGTTTGTCGAATTAACAGCCAGTGAACATGATCAAATCACAGCAATGCTTAGCCACCTGCCGCATATAATTGCAGCCGCCCTTGTAACTCAAGGGGATTGTTTTAATCAAGAGCATCCTCGTGCCAAACAATTAGCAGCCGGTGGATTCCGGGATATTACACGCATTGCTTCTTCTGATCCGAAGATGTGGACTGAAATTTTATTAAGTAACCAAGCGGCTATTTTACAGCAGTTGGACAATTGGCAAAAAGAAATTATGAAAGTAAAAAAGTGGGTCACAAAAAGTGATCAAAAGGAAATTTTTCATTTTTTTGATCAAGCTAAAGATAATCGCGACCGCCTACCTGTTCACAAAAATGGCGCGATTCCAGCCTTTTATGATCTTTATGTTGATGTTCCAGATGAACCCGGGGTAATAGCAGAAGTGACAGGACTTCTAGGGCACCATCAGATCAATCTGATTAATCTGAAAATTCAGGAAACAAGAGAAGATGTTAATGGGATTTTGCAAATTAGTTTTCGTAACGAAAATGACTTAATGCGGGCCAAAGCCTGCCTTTTAAGACATACGAATTATCCTACGCGCTTAAAATAAAAGGAGGCAACTATGGAATTATTACAAGCACAAAACGGATTAGCCGGCAGTATCACTGTCCCGGCAGATAAATCAATTTCCCACCGCAGCATAATGTTTGGTGCTCTAGCAACGGGACAAACAACCATCAAGAATTTCTTGCGCGCCCAAGATTGTTTAAGTACCTTAAATGCATTTAAAAAACTAGGTGTCCCAATTTCAGATGATGGTACGACGATTACAGTAACTGGTGTTGGGTTTTCAGGTTTAAAGAAAAGTCAATCAGACATTGATGTTGGTAATTCTGGGACAACGATTCGTTTGATGATGGGAATTTTAGCCGGCCAAAACTTTACCACAACACTATTTGGAGATGATTCCCTAAATAAGCGACCAATGCAACGGGTAATGACGCCTTTGCAGCAAATGGGTGCGACTCTTACCGGTAAAGCAAGTAGTGAATTTCCTCCCATCACAATTCAAGGTACAAAAGAATTATTAGCCATTGATTATCAAATGCCTGTAGCCAGTGCTCAAGTAAAATCGGCAATTATCTTTGCAGCTTTACAAGCAAAAGGTACATCAACGATTATCGAAAAAGAAATTTCTCGTAACCATACTGAAGAAATGATTCGCCAATTTGGCGGTGAAATTACCACAAATGGTCGCAAGATTACACTCACCGGTCCACAAACCTTAGTCGGTCAAAACGTTGTGGTTCCAGGAGATATTTCTTCGGCGGCATTCTTTTTAGTGGCTGCTGCCATTACCCCGAATAGTCAACTACACCTTAAAAATGTAGGGATGAATCCAACGCGAACAGGTATCATTGATGTTTTAAAACAAATGGGGGCTAATTTAACGATTGAAAACCTTGATACAAACAATCAAGCAGCAGATTTAAAAATTGAAACGTCTGCACTTCATAGTACTATCATAAAAGGTGAGATTATTCCCCGCCTAATTGATGAGTTGCCCATTATTGCGTTATTAGCTACGCAAGCTAGTGGTCAAACAATTATTAAAGACGCAGAAGAATTAAAAGTAAAAGAAACAAATCGCATTGATGCAACCGCAGCAGAATTAAAGAAAATGGGGGCTGATATTACGCCAACAGAAGATGGTCTCATCATTAATGGACCAACGCCACTAAAAGGGGCTGAAGTCTCAAGTCGAGGCGATCATCGCATCGGGATGATGCTACAAATCGCTGCTTTAATTGCCACTGGTACCACTATGTTACAACAGCCAGAAGCCATTAACATTTCTTACCCAGATTTTTTCCAAGATATCAAAAAAATCCTAGTAGGTGAGCACCATGAGTAGTATTTTACTAATTGGTTTTATGGGTGCAGGAAAATCAACAATTGGTAGCCTACTGGCGGAGAAAATGAAGCGACCATTAATTGATTTAGATGATTTAATCACAAAAGAAATTGGCATGCCGATACCTGATTTTTTTGCTTCTAAAGGAGAAGCAGCTTTTCGTCATGTCGAAACAACTGTTTTAAAAGATCACTTTACTGCTAATGCCATCATTGCAACTGGCGGTGGGATTGTAGTCAATGAATTAAACCGTAACCTTTTAAAAGATCATCCTCATGTCATCTATTTAAAGGCTGACTCCAAAACATTAATTGCCCGTATCAAAAACGATGCAAAAAATATTCGTCCACTGGCAAGTCAAAAAAGCGCAGCAGAAATTACCGCGCTCTTGAATTCGCGTCTGCCACATTATGAAGAGAGTGCGGCAATAATTATTGAAACAACGCAACGCGATCCTGAAGAAATTGCTACAGAAATCATAGAAAGGTTGGGAAAAGCATGAAAATTGGTTATTTGGGACCTAAGAGTTCATTTTCTCACCAAGCCGCCAAAAAACAATTTGATGCAGTCGATTTGGTGGCGTATGCCTCTATTCCAGCCTGTCTAAATGCCGTGTTAACAAGAGAAGTTGCATATTCCATTGTGCCAATTGAAAACTCGCTAGAAGGATCGGTTCACGCAACAATTGATACATTGTCGCAAAATCATCAACTACAGGTTTTAGCCGAGGTTATTTTACCAATTAAACAACAACTACTAGCAACTAGTGAAGGGCCGTTTAAAAAAATCTATTCTCATCCGCAAGCGCTAGCTCAGTCGCAAAAGTTTTTGGCAACACATTATCCCACTGCTGAATTAGTACCTACCACTTCTACTACTGCAGCGTGTGAATATGTCGCAACGCAACAGACACAAGAAATTGCGGCCATCGCCGCGGCTGAGGCTGCTGTATCTTATGGTTTAAAAATTATCAGCTCTAATATTCAAGACAATGATTTTAACCAAACACGCTTTTGGATTGTAGGGCTAAAACCGACAACTACATTTGGTAAGGCAGAAAAAATGTCTTTAATTTTGACACTACCTTCAAATAAAGCAGGGGCACTTCACCAAATGTTGGCCGCTTTTGGTTGGCGTCAAATTAATTTAAGCAAAATTGAATCGCGGCCTTTAAAAACTAGTCTTGGTGAATATTTCTTTGTAATTGATCTCCTATTAGATCAACCACAACAATTAATTGACAATGCTATCGAAGAAATTAAATTACTTGGTGGGACTGTTATTCACTTAGGGACATATCCTGTCACTTTATCGAGCTAACAAAATTGAAAGAAATGCTATGAAATGCTTAAATTTTTTCATAGCATCTTTTTTTGCACTCAAGTTAGGGTAAACTTGTAGAGAAATGATTTACTTTTGGAGGTAGCCACATGAGTCGCATGGATCGCTATAAAAAAATACATGAAGAAACAAATAAAAAAGAAAGTGTATTTGCTCGTAAGCAATTAACTGATAAAGAGTTAGAAAAAGCAGCATACGAAGAAGAAAAACGCAATCAAGAAGATTTTTCTACTACTAATGAAGAGTACAATGCGCGTAGTAAAAAAGCGCAAGGCAATTTTGAGATAAAAACAAAAGGTTTTAAAGCCCGAAATAGTCATCCTCGTAATTTAAGGAATAAAAACAAGCCAAAAAGTGTTCAAAAAGATGAAGAACAGCCGCGCCAAGTAAAAAAAGAAAAGAAAATTAAGCCTAAGAAAAAACACCCTATTTTTCGCTTTATCATTGGCTTACTCCTGTTATTACTCGTTTATAGCGGCGTTGCCTTTGCACTAGGAAAAATGTCCGCTGCTTCTGATAGTGAGATTCCTAAACAAGAAGTAGAGAACTTCAACGGTTTTACTTCAGCAGATGGTGCAAATAATATCTTGTTACTGGGAAGTGATAGTAGAAAAGGTGAAACCGCACGCGCAGATACCATTATGGTTTTACAATTAGACGGACCAAGTAAAAAACCAAAACTAATTTCTTTTATGCGGGATACATTGGTTGATATTCCAGGGGTTGGGCAAAATAAAATTAACGCAGCTTACGCTTATGGTGGGGCAGATTTAGTTCGTCAAACCATCTCACAAAACTTTGGTTTAGAATGTAAGTATTATGCTGTTGTTGATTTTAAATCTTTTGAAAAAGTAATTGATACGTTGTTTCCTGGCGGAGTTGCTATTAACGCCGAAAAAGACATGAGTACTAACTTAGAAGTACCAATCAAAAAAGGCCAACAAAATATGGATGGCTTACACTTATTACAATATGCCCGTTTTCGGATGGATGAAGAAGGCGATTTTGGTCGCGTAAGAAGACAACAACAAGTTATGGATGCCATTTTTAGTCAAATGAAAAATCCACTTGCAATTGCGAAATTACCTTATGCTGCCGGAAAAGTTTTAGGGTACACTGGCACAAACCTTAAAACGAGTTTCTTAGTCAAAAATAGCTTGCACATCTTAAAAGGAGCAAGTGGGATTGACCGACTGACGGTTCCAGCTAAAGATACTTGGGAATATGGGAATACAGCGGAAGCTGGAAGTGTGTTAGTCGTAGATAAAGAAGCCAATCAAAAAGCAATCAATAATTTTTTAGCAAAATAATTATAAAAGGGTAGGGATAGATGAAAAACTATCCTTTCCCCTTTTCTATTTTAGTAATAGTAGTTTCTTTTAAGGTGAATCTAGTATAAACTATTTTCCTGAATCTTAGTTTATGCTATATTTGTAGAAGTAGTGAAATTTTCTTGAAACGAGGATTATAAATGAAATTAGCAGTTGTAACAGATAGTTCTGCATTTCTACCTGAAACCATCAAAAATCATTCGGACTTATATATTATTCCTGTACCAGTCATCATTGATGGCAAAATCTATAATGAAGGCGTCGATATTGAAGCCGATGAATATTATGAAATGCTAAATGGTAGTAAAGAATTTCCCACAACCTCTCAACCGGCTTTGGGTGAAGTAATTGAACTTTATGAAAATCTAGCCGCTAAAGGCTATGATACAATTTTAAGTATCCATTTATCTGGCGGAATCTCAGGATTTGTAGCAACGCTCAATACGATTAAAGATGAAATAAAAGGTGCAACCGTCATTCCGTATGATTCTAAGATTACGAGTATGCCAATGGGTCACATGGTAGAAAGTGCGATTCAAATGAACGATGCAGGCAAAACATTAGCAGAAATCATCCAGCATTTAGATATTATTCGTGACAATACGTATGCGTATTTAATTGTCGATGACTTAAACAACCTCGTTCGTGGCGGGCGCTTAACTAATGGTGCCGCATTAATTGGCGGTTTGTTAAAAATTAAACCGATTTTGACCTTTAATAATGGGAAAATCGAGTTATTTGAAAAAATTCGTTCTAGCAAAAAGGCTTTTAATCGCGCTGAAGAAGTTATCGGGCAACGGGCTTCTGAAATTAATCGTCCTGTTAAATTGTATGTCATCCATGCGAATAATTTGACAGTAGCGCAAGAGGAGAAAGAAAAATTAGCAGCTAAATATCCTGATGCAGACATTGAAATTGGTTATTTTGGACCAGTTATTGGAACTCACTTGGGAGAAAAAGCAATTGGAATTGCAATTGCTGCTATCTAAACTTAATTTTTAATAGATAAACAGGCTGTAACTGAAGTAGTCAGCTTCAAGAACAGGCAGAGATTTTAACAGAATTGCTACTCAATTTTTGCGAAACTTTGGCTTATCTTAAAAGAAGTTACTTTTTGAAACTGCTTAGTTAAAAACAAAAGGTATGACAAAAATTTTGTCATGCCTTTTTTGCTTTTCTTTGTGAGCACATACTAGCGCAATAAGTCAAAATGATTGGCAATTTATCCATCCTTTTTTATACTTTAGTAAAGTAGTATATTACTAAAGTACTATCTAATAAATTAATTATTCAAAATGATAAGAGGAGTGAGTACGGTGGAAATTCCAACAAATTTGAAACACAAACCCGTTCTAGTAGTAGAAAACTATGATAATGCAGATGGCAAACAAGCTTTTGAATCAGATGCAAAAGGACTTTCTTTGGGGCTCGCGCAATGGAATGATCGCGGTAAAGTCGATATTTCAGGCAAGGTTTGGCGCCATACAGGCGAAAAATGGTCTCGTCAATCAGAAGAACTACCGATTAACCGTATTTTAGATTTAGCTATTTTAGTGGCGCAAGCGAGTATTTATTTTCAAGATGCGTATCGGTATCCTAAATTTTACGACCCTGAAAATCCTGTTGTCGATATTGTTGGCGTACAAGGAAATCGCATGACCGTCGAAGTGGATACAAATAATCCGATGATTGATGAAGATATTAAACTTTTCCATGATATTTGGCAAAAAGATGGTGAAATTTTAGGCGAGCGTTTTCGTATTTTAAAACGTTTATTAGAAGAAGCCGGTTATTAAAATAAAGTAGGTGAGATTATGCTAACGCCATTTGAAATCACAAACACACGCGTCTTTAGCCGTCTAGAAAAACAAATGATTTGGCAAAAGCCACAAAGTCACCAAACAAGTGAAGTCGAAATACGCGTCGCTTCTGAAATTAAAAATAATTGGGATGATTCTGAAATGAAAATCATGAATGTCCTATTGGAAGGAGACGCCGGCTCAGGGAAAACACAGCTAGCAAAAGCTTTATCTTATGACTTACAACTGCCCTATACTAAAGTAACTTGTTTTGCCGATATGGATAAATCAGATGTTTTTGGTGCATTACTGCCGGTAGTAACAACAGATGATGAAAGTGATGGCGAATTATTAGAAGCAATTTATCAAACAGACAGTCTGGATGCTGTCTTAAAATTAATTGCCCAACATTATAGTATTACAATTGAGCAAGCAAAAACTCGGTTAAAAGAGCTAATTGAACGCATTGATCGTAACGAACAAGAAGTGGTGCATTATAAATTTTATCCTTCTGAAATTGTGCGGGCAATCGAAAAAGGCTATTTATTAGAGATTCAAGAACCCACAGTAATTCGCGATGCATCTGTTTTGGTCGCTTTAAATTCAGCTTTAGAACCAAACGGGATGTTAAATTTACCAACAGGAGTTATAAAAAGACACCCTGATTGTGTTATTGTCATTACTACCAATCGCAACTATCAAGGAAACCGTCCCTTAAATGAATCCTTAAGAGACCGGATGCAACACGCAGAACGGATGGACTTACCTGCTCTTGAAGTAATGGTAGAACGAGCAGTAGCTAAAACTGGCGTGACTAATTTAGCCGTCGCTACCAAAATGGCTGAAGTGATTCGCTTATTAGATGAAACAGCAAAAGCTAATGCCATTAAAGGTGTGGCAGGTATGCGATCTTATTTTTACTGGGTCAATACCTTTAAGCAAGGGCAAGATATTTTTGAAAGTCTTTATCCTAAAGTCATTTATAAATTAACCACTGAACCAAGTGAAATAACCTTATTAAAAGAGGCTCTGGATGATAGTAAATTGCTAATTTTGTTACGTGAAGCGCTTAATCCTAATCCTACAGAAGCATTAAAAGATATTAAAGGACGCAAAATTTCTGCTGCTGAGGCTGATTTGCGTAATATAACTGAAGAAGCTGAAAGTGAAGCTGTTTTAGCTAGTCTTGCTACTGAAGATAAAGACGGTTCTTTAGATACTAGCGATTCTACCAGTGACAGACAATCTCCCAAAGAGCAATCAATAAATTCTAGCAATGAAAAACAAGCGGAAATGGCAGGAGAAAAAGCTGCTCATGATGGTGCAAGCCACGTAGGAAAAGAAAGTGATGAAGGGATTTCAAGCGAGCAAAATGTTGACATTAAAGCTTATGAAAAAAAAGAAAAAGAGTTGCGGAAAGAATTAAATAAAACTGCTCGCGCGACAATGAAAGGAACAATTCATGAAAAAGAAGGCTTAATTTTACAACGGCCAACTTTTACCAAACAAGATATGAAAGAAGCTGCTGTTTTAAATCAGAGCATCACGCCTGTAGTCGATCGTTTAGTCAAAAAGATTGCTGATATTTTAGAAAATGAACAAAGTGAGATTTATGGAAAAGGAAAGTATAGTGGCACTCGTTTTGATGCCAGTCGCGTTGCATATGGCGATTATCGGACATTTGATAAAAAGACACCTCCTCATGAAAAGCCTTCTCTGGCTTTAGCAGTACGCATTGACGAATCTGGCTCCATGTTAAAAGATAACCGGATTGACAGTGCCCGCCTAGCAGCGTTAGCAGTCGCAAGTTTTGCCAAGAAAATGTCAATTCCTTTAATGATTTACGGCGATACAGCCGATTTGTCTTCTCGTGAAAAGACGTCCATTTATTCATATAAAGAATTTGAAGATGATTTTCGTTACTTAGAGGCAAAACTGGTGACCATGAAACCACGTCAAAATAACCGTGATGGCGTGCCGTTACGTCTTTTAAGCCAAAAATTAGCTGCAGAAAATGCTACGACTAAATTATTAATCAATATCTCTGATGGTCAGCCCAAGGCACTACCAGACTATACAGGAGATAAAGCTAAAAACGATATTCAAACTGTCATGAACGAATTTGAACGCCAAGGCGTTATTTATCTAGCAGCTGCTATCGGAGACGATAAAGAAGCGATTAAAAATATTTTTGGTAGCCAACGTTTCATAGATATTGGTGATCTTACAACATTTCCAGAAGATTTAATTCAATTGATTTCCCGTTACTTATAATTCTTATAAAATTTCTTTTTTGTAATTTATAGGCGAAAAGTATTTTGTTTAATGAGAAAAATGAGAAACTTATTGTTTGAAGGACGGATTTATATCCGTTAAAGTAAAGAAAGACGCACTGACCGCTGCTTGCGGTTGGTGTCTATTTTTAAGAATAAAAGAAAGGACGGAGGATATGATCAAAAAACTATTGGCTAATGTAGGTCAGTACAAAAAAGACAGTTTACTCACACCAGTTTTTGTCGCCGGTGAAGTTGCCCTTGACGTTATTATGCCGCTGATTATGGCGATGATGATTGACCAAGGTGTTGAAAAAAGTAATACGAGTGTCATTTTGAAATTAGGAGCGCTCCTTTTTTTGTGCGCGCTAATTGCTTTAATTTTTGGTGCATTAGGAGGGAGGACTGCGGCAATTGCATCGGCTGGTTTTGCTCGTAATTTACGCCATAATTTATTTAGCCGAATTCAAGATTTTTCATTTTCAAATATTGACCGCTTTTCTACTTCAAGTTTAATTACCCGTTTGACCACCGACGTAACCAATGTTCAAAATGCGTATCAAATGATTATTCGTATCCTGGTCAGAAGCCCTTTAATTTTAATTTTTTCACTAATCATGGTTAGCCTCATCAATCCACAACTGATGTTAATCTATTTAGTGGTTTTACCCTTTTTAGCAATTGGCTTGGCAATTGTCATTCACTTTGCTCACCCTTTATTTATGAAAGTCTTTCGTATTTATGACAAGCTAAATAACGTGGTACAAGAAAACTTGCAAGGAATTCGTGTTGTTAAATCATATGTGCGGGAAGAACAGCAAGAAAAGGTATTTGATGAAGTATCGACAGATGTTTATAAAAACTTCACGAAAGCACAACGAATCGTCGCTTTTAATAATCCCTTATTACAAATTTCTGTTTATACGTGTATGCTTTTACTTTCATGGTTTGGCGCACAACTAATCGTGGATAAAAGCAGCCTCACAACCGGCGAACTAGTTAGTATGTTCAATTATACGATGCAAATTTTAATGAGTTTGATGATGATGTCAATGGCTTTTGTTCAAATTTTAATTGCCCGTTCTTCGGCTGAACGAATTACAGAAGTTTTATCAGAAGAAAGTGATTTAAAAAATGACGCTAAACCTTTATATGAAGTGACTGATGGGTCGATTGCTTTTGAGGATGTCTGTTTTAGTTATGCTGACGATATGGAAAAATTAGCCTTAGAACATATCAATCTTTCCATTAAATCCGGTGAAGTTATCGGACTGATCGGTGGTACGGGTAGTTCAAAATCAACCCTCGTGCAATTGATTCCCCGCCTTTATGATGTGACAGACGGTACAGTTAAGGTTGGTGGCGTTGATGTTAGAAAATACGATCTGGCAACGTTACGTGACCAAGTAAGTATGGTTTTACAAAATAATGTTTTGTTTACTGGAACTATTAAAGATAATTTGCGTTGGGGGAATGAAACTGCAACTGACGAGCAACTAATCGAAGCTTGTAAAATAGCCCAAGCTGATGGTTTTATTAATGAATTTCCAGATAAATACGATACTTTAATCTCACAAGGTGGTAATAACGTCTCTGGTGGACAAAAACAACGTTTAACGATTGCGCGTGCCTTGCTTAAAAAACCTAAAATTTTAATTTTAGACGATTCTACTAGTGCAGTCGATACTAAAACAGATCGGGCTATTCGTGAAGGCTTAGCCAAAGCGATTCCGGGGATGACAACACTAATTATCTCCCAAAGAATCAGCTCCATTCAAGATGCAGACCGCATTGTCGTTTTAGATGATGGCAAAGTAAATGGTGTTGGTACTCATGCAGAATTACTAGCGAATAATCAAATTTACCAAGAAGTTTATCAATCGCAACAGAAAGGATTTGGTGAAAGTGGAAATGAGTAAACCGATAGTCAAGCGTTCAACTGGATCTAATCTGAAACGATTGTTGACTTTAATGTTTAAAGAATACAAACTCCAGTTGGTTTTAGTTCTAATTATGATTTTATTAAGTGCCTATGCCAATGTTAAAGGTTCACTATTCTTACAAGTAGTTATTGATCAATATATCACACCGCTTGTTGGACAAGCGCATCCAAATTTCAGCGGGTTATTGCAAGCAATTTTACAAATGGCGCTTATTTACTTAGTTGGAGTCATTGCTTCTTTAACATATAACTTCATGATGGTTAAAATAAGTGAAGGCACCCAAAAGAAAATACGGGATCAAATGTTTACCCATTTAGAAAGTTTACCGATTCGGTATTTCGATGCGAATTCTGATGGCGATATCATGAGTCACTTTACCAATGATACCGATACATTGCGACAAATGATTTCACAAAGTATCCCCAATTTGATGATGGCCATGGTGACATTTGTTTCTGTTTTCATTGCCATGTTCACGATCAGTTTACCCTTAACCGGCTTTGTCTTAATATCTGTTTTTTTAATGATGAATGTGATTCGTTTTATCTCCAAAAAAAGTGGTCGCTTCTTTGGTGCCCAACAAAAAGATTTAGGCCAAGTGAATGGTTATATTGAAGAAATGATGCACGGCCAAAAAGTGGTGAAAATCTTCAACCATGAAAAAAAAGTGATGGAAGAGTTTGATACTTTAAATGACCAACTACAAGAAAGTGCAACTAAAGCGAATATCAATGCAAATACGCTAATGCCAATTATGATGAATCTTTTAAATGTGCAGTATGTTTTAGTCGCAATTATTGGTGGGCTTTTTGCGATTAATGGTATTTCTGGTCTGACCGTTGGTATGATTGCTTCGTTTTTACAGTTGAGCCGCTCGTTAAATGGGCCGATTAGCCAAATATCACAACAAATTAACTTTGTTATTATGGCATTAGCTGGAGCTGGTCGTATTTTCAACTTACTTGATGAAAAGCCCGAACAAGATGATGGCTATGTAACGTTAGTTAATGCTAAAAAAGTTGACGGTCAATTAGTAGAAACAAAAGAACGGACTGGGTTATGGGCATGGAAACATCCTCATGAAGACGGCAGCATCACTTACACAGAACTAACGGGTGACGTTGTCTTTGAAGATGTTGATTTTGGCTATGTTGACAATAACATCGTCTTACATGATATTAATCTTTATGCGAAACCTGGTGAAAAAGTAGCCTTTGTTGGCGCTACAGGTGCAGGTAAAACGACCATTACCAATCTGATTAATCGATTTTATGATATTCAAGATGGTAAGATTCGTTATGACGGAATTAATATTAAAAAAATCAAAAAAGATTCTTTACGCCGTTCACTAGGGATTGTTTTACAAGACACGCATTTATTTACTGGTACAATTCGCGAAAATATTCGTTTTGGTAAATTAGATGCAAGTGATGAAGATGTATTGGCTGCTGCAAAATTAGCCAATGCTGATGGCTTTATTAATCATCTACCGGATAAATATGATACTGTGATTACCGGCGATGGCGAAGGTCTCTCCCAAGGCCAACGGCAATTACTAGCGATTGCTAGAGCAGCGATTGCTGATCCACCGGTGATGATTTTAGATGAAGCAACTTCAAGTATCGATACCCGTACAGAAGGAATTGTCCAGTCAGGTATGGATCGTTTAATGCATGGTCGGACAGTTTTTGTCATTGCCCACCGTCTGTCGACTATTCAAAATGCGGATGTGATTATGGTTTTGGATCACGGACGGATTATTGAGCGCGGCAGTCACGAGGCATTATTAGCGCAAAAAGGTATGTATTATCAACTTTATACCGGAAAAGTTGAATTAGATTAATAACTATAAAAAATGCAGAACGCATTCGCCTTTTAAGCGATTGGTTCTGCATTTTTTAAGTTGAAAATCTTTTTCTAGCGAAGAATTTTATTCATAAACAGCCCGTGGGCCACCGATATATTTTGGTCTTGAACGTAAAGCGGTCACGTGCGCACTACCTAAAGTATTAGCGACAGGTCGCACAGGCACTTGGACATGTTTCACATGCATGCCAATAGAAGTATCACCAATATCGATTCCTGCTTGGGCGACGATATGTTCCACTTCAACCGGATGTTCAAATTGTTCAAAAGCTGCAACAGAACAAGCTCCTCCTGCATGTAGTGCCGGTTTAACCGCAACGATTTCAAATCCATTTTTCTTTGCAACGTCACGTTCTACTACTAATGCACGATTTAAGTGTTCACAGCCTTGAACGGCTAAATGAATGTGTAAAGGATCTAAAATATTTTTTAATGTTTCGACCACCCATTGGCCGACTGTGGCGCTAGAATTTTTTCCAATAACACCACCTATGATTTCACTTGTAGAACAGCCTAAGACAAAAATATCATCTTCTTGTAAATCTGCTACTGCAAGGACACTTTCCACCATCGCTGTTAATTGTTCTTTTAATTCAGTTTCACTAATTTGGCTCATTTTTTTCACCTCTGCTTTTATTATCACTAAAATTTACAACATTGCAAGTAACTCTTATTAGTATCAGTAAAAACAGCCTCCATGGTAAAATGAAACTAAGGAGGGGATCATGATGGAAGAAACAGTTTTTTTCAATCTAGGAAATGCCATTGCTTCTAACTTTGATACCAAAGAATTAGCACGTACCGCGCAAATTGAACAATCAAAGGATTTAAAACGACGGGGGCTAGTGATTGCAACTGATCTTGATTCAGGCGAACATTTTCTTTTTTATGCAGACGATGCAAAAAAAGCCTCCGCAGATACGAAGAAATTTAAACTTCACGATACTTTATAAGTTATCTAGAGGCAGTCTTTGACAAGTAAGAAGCTTCATGATAGGCTGTAACCTATACCATCTGGATATAAACAAAAAGCGGCGGATGATTTTTGTCTGGCGCTTTTTACTATGAGAAATGAGGATTTAACCATGTTACGCTTAGAAAATATTACCCAACAGTTCGGCGATAAAGTTTTATATGAAGATGTTTCAGTTCAAGTAAATCGCGGTGAACACGTTGGTTTAATCGGTCGCAATGGGGCTGGAAAAAGTACATTAATCAAAATTATTACTGGTGAAATATTGCCAAATGACGGGCAAGTTATCTTTCCGAAAAATTTACGTTTGGGCTATTTGGACCAATATGTTGGCGTAGATGAACACTTAACAATTCGAAAATTTATGCAAACTGCTTTTAAAGAAGATTTTGCTAAAGAAACAAAAATAGCTAAACTCTATGAAGAATACAGCGAAAGTTTCGATGATCGTTTATTAGAACAAGCTGGGCGCTTGCAAAACGAATTAGATCAAGGCAATTTTTATCAAATGGATACATTAATTGATAATTTAGCCACAGGACTTGGAATTAATGTTTTGGGAATGGATAGCCTTTTAAAAAATCTAAGTGGTGGACAGCGCTCCAAAATTATTTTAGCCAAGATGCTATTAGAAAAACCCGACTTACTAATACTAGATGAACCAACCAATCATTTAGATGACAACCATATTCAGTGGTTGACGCAATTTTTACAAGAATTTGATGGAACTTTTGTTGTTGTTTCCCATGATCAAGCTTTTTTAGATGCGATTACCACGCATATCATTGATATCGAGTTTGGTAAATTAACCAAATACACGGGCAACCTAAACCGCGCATTGAAGCTAAAAGATCTACAACAAGAAACCTATATGCGCCAGTATGAAGCCCAACAAGAGCATATCAAAAAAACAGAAGCCTATATCCGTAAATACAAAGCCGGCTCTCGTTCAACGATGGCGAAAAGTCGTGAAAAACAATTGGCGAAAATCGACCGCCTAACTCCGCCAACAGACGCGCCAAAACCTCACGTGACCTTTACTTATGCGCCCGTTGTAACGACTTTGGCACTAGAAACAACACAACTTGTGATTGGTTATGACAAACCATTACTTGCACCAATTGACTTAACAATTCGTGCTGGTGAAAAAATTGCCTTAAGAGGATTCAACGGTATCGGCAAATCGACCTTAATTAAAACTCTATTGGGCATTATCCCAGCTGTTGACGGTGAATTTCATTTTCCCCAACATACAAAAGTGAATTATTTTGAACAAGAATTAGCCTGGGAAAATCCACTAGCCACTCCTTTACAGTATTTAAGTGATAAATACCCAACCATTAACAACAAAGAACTACGGCGGTATTTATCCCGTTCTGGCTTGACGAGTCAACACGTTCAAGAATCATTGAAATATTTGAGTGGGGGAGAACAAACGAAAGTTAAATTAGCTGAAATGATGATACCTAAAAGTAACTTCTTGTTTTTGGATGAACCTACCAATCATATTGATCAAGCTTCTAAAGAAAATTTGCAAGCAGCGTTAATTGCTTTTCCTGGAACAATTGTCGTTGTTTCTCACGAAGCTGAATTTTATGAAGATTTTGTCGATCGTGTTGTAGAATTAGACAGTTAAAAAATAAACCAGCTGAATTATTCAGTCTGGTTTATTTTTTTGCTAATGAACGAAGACGTCATTTCACTTTTCTTTTATAAGACTTTAAGAAATAAGATGGTTGTATTTATTGAACTAGGGTTAAAGAGGCTCTAGCTTTTCTTCAATAATGATTTGAACTATGCTACATTTAAAATAAATAATTAAAAGTTACTTATAAGGAGAATGAATATGAAGCTACAATCAGAAATAGCTCCCATTACGATTCGAAATATAACAGAAGAAGAACTGCAACATCTGTGGGAAATAAGCTATGGTCCTACGGCAGATTTAACGTGGAAAGACTTTGATGGACCTTATTTTAATGATCCGATTCTTTCGTGGCCAGAATATAAAGAAGGATTTGGCAGCCGTTTTTTAAATGACGAAAGTGCCGGTGTGATTTTTTATGAAGAAGAGATGGTAGGGGTAGTAACAGCATATTTTGAAGATGGCTCATTAAAACGCTGGTTAGAATTTGGCATTGCAATTTATCAACCTAAAAATTGGAATAAAGGTATTGGAAGTAAAGCAAGTGATTTATGGATAAAACATTTATTTTATACTTATCCCAAGATTGCACGTGTTGGTTATACAACCTGGTCTGGAAATAATAGAATGATGGCTTTAGGTGAAAAAATTGGTATGAAAAAGGAAGCGCAAATTCGGAAAGTGCGCTACTGGCAAGGACAGTTTTGGGATTCAGTGAAGTACGGTATTTTAAGAGAAGAGCTAAACCTTAATCAGCAGGTAATTCCCAATGCGTAAACTCATTATTTTACGGGGAAATTCAGGCAGTGGTAAGACAACAATTGCAAAAATGTTACGAAATTCCTTACCCCAAGGATCCATTATGACAATTGGGCAAGATGAAATCCGCCGTCAAATTCTAAATGTAAAAGATACGCCAAATAAAGCGAGCTGTTGAATTAAAGAAACAGCTCGCTTTATTTGGCCGCGAACACTATCCGGTAGTTTTGATTGAAGGAATTTTAAATCGCGCTATATATGGTCAAATGCTTGCAGAATTGGCTACTCATTTTGATCAGACAAATTATTATTACTTTGATCTTACATTTAATGAAACTGTAATCCGTCATCAAAGTAGAGCAAAATTCACTTCATTTACTTCTCATGAGATGGCTAAATGGTGGCTAACAGATGACCGTTTAGGTTTTGCCGACGAAAAACTAATTACTTCTGAAATGACAAAAAAGACGATTCTTGCCATGTTAATGGCAGAAATATTGGCAAAGTAAAGGAGTAAGCGGCATGTTAGAAGAAATTTTGAAAAAGGTGAGATACACAAGCTTAGTGTATGACCATCTAAATAAGAAATTAAGAACACTTATACAAAGCAGCAAAATTGAACTATTAGTCCAGATGGCTTTAACTGATAATCAAACAAAGATTATCCAAGTAGGAAAAAACTATATTAAGAGAGCGGACAAAAGTGGGGAACACAGTAATTTTGTCAAAATAGCACGATATTAAAAAGTTGAGAATTTCAAAAAATAATAAAATTGCTAAATTTGATTAATAACCATTAAACACTAAATAATGAAAGAGAGTTAATGGTTATTTTGTAATTTAAGCCTATTTTGAAAATGTTTTCAATAAATTTTCGCCCTTTAAATGAAAATATTATTAATTGTTAGTGAAACTGTGCTAAAATCAGCATTTTAGTAGTTGAAGATTCTTTTAAAAATAACTATGATATAGAAGTTGCAATTTATTATTTAAAGGAGTTTTCATATGAGTCAAAATCAAAAACAAATGCGGTGGTTCACCGTTGGCTTAATTGCTTTTAATATGGTTTGGGGTATAGGAAATGTTGTAAATAATTATGCCCAACAAGGAATCTCAGTTGTAACTTCTTGGATTCTTATTCTAGCACTTTATTTTATTCCCTATGCTTTAATCGTCGGCCAATTAGGCTCAACTTTTAAAAGCAGTAAAGGTGGCGTCAGCTCTTGGGTTGAAAATACGTCAACAAAACGATTAGCTTATTATGCAGCTTGGACTTATTGGGTTGTCCATATTCCTTATTTAGCGCAAAAACCACAAGCAATTTTAATTGCATTAGGTTGGGCTGTTCAAGGTAATGGTGATATGGTTGCCAATATGTCAATGACGACAATCGCTTTAATAAGTTTAGTTATTTTCTTGCTATTTTTATTCTTATCAACAAAAGGTTTGACAACACTTAAAGTTATCGGTGGTTTAGCCGGTACAGCGATGTTTGTAATGTCGATTTTATTTATTTTATTAGCTGTAGGCGCACCGGCAGTAAGTAAAGGAATGCATTTTGCCACTCCTGATATGGGCAATATTAAAACCTACATTCCAAAGTTTGATTTCTCTTATTTTACGACAATTTCAATGCTAGTTTTTGCCGTAGGGGGAGCAGAAAAAATTTCACCATACGTTAACCAAACAAAAAATCCCGCAAAAGAATTTCCGCGCGGTATGTTCTTATTAGCAGGTATGGTAGGGGTCTCTGCTGTTTTAGGTTCTGTAGCAATGGGTATGCTTTTTGCAAGTAATAATATTCCAGCTGACTTAATGCGAAACGGCGCTTATAGTGCTTTCCAACAACTAGGGAATTATTATGGTGTCGGGAACCTATTAATGATCATTTACGCTCTAACAAATACAATTGGTCAAATTTCTGCTTTGGCATTTTCAATTGATGCTCCGTTACAAATTTTACTTGCTGATGCTGATCCAATGTTTGTTCCAAATTGGTTGCGTAAACGTTCAGCTAAAGGAACATTGGTAAACGGGTATTTATTAACAGGTATTTTAGTTAGTGTTATCATTTTATTACCGATTTTAGGAATTGGGAATACTGATGAATTAGTAAAATGGATGACAAACCTTAACTCCGTTGTAATGCCGATGCGTTACTTATGGGTATTCTTTGCTTATATGATGTTAAATAAAGCGTGGAAAAACTATCAATCTGAATATAAATTCTTAAAAAATCCAAAACTTGGCTTTATTGCTGGTACTTGGTGTTTTGCATTTACAGCCTTTGCTTGTGTATTAGGAATGGTACCAAAATTGGATTACGCAACAAATCCAAAAGCTTGGTGGTTCCAATTAATAACTAACATCTTAACACCAATTGTCTTAATCTTACTAGGTATGATTTTACCTGCGATTGCGCGAAAAGATAAAGATAAAACTGTAATGCCTGAATTAAAAGAAGTTTAAAATAAAAGCTGCTAATCCTCATATGGTTAGCAGCTTTTATTTTTGAAAGATATTTCTATTTTTACAGAATAAAAAGTAAAATATTAATAATTAATAGACTATTTTTTAATTATGTAATTGCTTTCTAAGTTTATTTTATAATACTATAAGCTTGAGAGGAGCTGGTGGGGGATATAAAATACTGTTTATTAAATTATTTTGACCGGTCGATTTGGAATAATTACGAAAATGTGGAAATATCGACTAATATAATTAGGAGATAACATTTTGAATAAAATAATTAACCAAAAAATTAATAACATTAACTTTCAACTAGCTGAAAGTGCGGACTTGTCTTTTCTATCTTCATTAGGAGAAGTTTTTGCGGTTTTTGACCAAAATGATTCGGGAAATATATCTTTTGGTGTTAAAAACAAACTCAACAAAAAATTCTTTATAAAAATTGCAGGTTTGCAGACTTGTAACATGAAAGTAGATAAAACCAATGCTATTCAAATACTCAATGAATCAGTTGAAAAATATCACCAATTAGCTGATCCTCAATTAATAAGTTTAATTGATGCTTTTTATCAAAATGAATTATTCATAACTATTTTTGAATGGTTTGACGGTGAATGTTTGTTTGATCATTGGAATTTTGATTTTTACGCTAAAAATCCTGAAATAATAAGTCCAAACGAAAAATTCAGACAATTATCGGTAGAACAAAAGGTTATTTTTTCAAATAAGATCTTATCATTTTTAGAAAAAGTAGATAATAAAAATTATGCAGCAATTGATTTTTATGATAGTAGCATCATCTATAACTTTAAAACGAATGATTTTAAAGTTTGTGACATAGATCTTTTTCAAAAAATGTCAACATACAATAAGGTTGGAAAGGATTTTTGGGGAAGCCAACGAATGAAATCGCCAGAAGAATATCTCTTAAATGAACCAATCGATTCAAGAATAAACGTATTTAAAGCCGGTGCTTTATTTATGAATTTATTTGGCAGATTCACTAACGAACAGTACGTTAAAATATATGATTATAATGAATTAGTGCCAGTTCACTTTGAAAATTTTTCATTACCATATGAGTTATATTTGTTACTTTTAAAATCGGTACATAAAAATCCTCAGTACAGATATCAAACAATTTCTGAATTTAAACGAGCGTGGATCAAAGAGCAAAAACTGTTAACTAATATAAGCAACAAATAATTTTTGTCATGCGAAAGTTCGATGTAATAAAAAGAGGGCCTTTAAGCTATTTGGACTTTCGCTATTCTTCATTTAACTTCGTATAATATATATTATGTAAACTAAAATAAAAAAATTATGATTATATCTGCTATTTTTACTTTATTTTGCACTTCCCTGTCAAAATATACTGCTGCATTTAAAAACTGTTAAATGTAATTTTTATTTATACACTTGCTCTATGTTAATTTTTACAATTCTAAATATAAATTAATGACAATGTTTTAGTAAATGTAAATGTTACCATTAATGAAGTCAAACAATGTAAGATAACTTCTGGCTATTTTTATTTCAATTGAGATTCTGTCTGGTTTTTAAAGTTAACTAAAAAAGCTCAAAAACAAATAATTACAACACTTATAATTAAGCTTGCTAACTACTTGTTTTTGACTTTTTTATTGATTAAATTTTAAATGCTTCCCGCTAGCTTTTTTTAACATTGTTGTTAATGGCATTGCAACAATAATCCCAAACCCTGTTTGAAAAAGATTACTTGGAATTGAGGCAATTCCTGCACCAAAGCCATAAAGCAATGCCGTTGCTAAGGCATAACCAACTACCATAATGATAGCACCCAAAATAAGGCCTAATATTTTAAGAGCTTTTTTTTGTTGGAAAAAATAGCCAAATATAAACCCTTGCAGCCCATGAATTATTAATGAGAACAAAATCCATTGCGGATAGCCTGCTAATAGATCAATCATTCCCCCGCTGATTGCACCGACAAAAAGACCAGCGACAGGTCCAAATAGTAGACCTGTTACAGCAATGCCAGCATCACATAAAGTCACAATACCATTAGTACCAGGTATTGGAATGACAACAAATAAAGAAACAGCCGTAATCAAAGCAGATAAAATTGCATAACGAGATATTTTTCTTATTTCCATGTTTCTCCTCCTATTTTAGAAATAATCTGAGTACCTTCAACTTTTTGAAACTTACGATCATAGTAGACACTTCCAAACTCGTCTGTTACCACTACTCCATTTTGAATACTCTGATAGACGTAATCTTTTGCGTTTTTGATTACTTCATCTAATTTATCGTTTTCAGCCAGTCCGCTGGCAATCGCAGAAGATAAACTGCAACCTGCCCCATTTATTGTTTTGCTATCAATTTTTTTATTGGTAAAATGACTAAGTTGGCCAGTGGTAGTTGCGAATATATCAACCGCAAACTTTCCAGCTAAACGGCTCCCACCCTTCAGTAAAACCGCAGTATTGAAATCTGTTTGTAAACGAGTTGTAGCTACTTGCATATCTTTTAAAGTAGCTATTTTATTTTTAAGCTTCAGCAATGCTTGTCCTTCAATTAAATTTGGTGTTATGACAGTAGCCAAAGGCGCCAGATTTTTTTGAATCCCAGTTACAATCGCTTTTTCAAGTGCTAAGTCCCCTTCTTTAAAGGCTAAAACAGGATCTAGTACAACAGGTGTATCTGGATGATCTTTTAAAAACGTTTCAATTAGTGGAATGAAAGCCGGATTAGCAATTAGACCAATTTTAATGGCAGCAAAAGAAATATTTTGTATCGTCTCTAATTGTGCAGCAAATATTTCTGTATCAATTGGATGAATTGATAGACAATCTTCTTTTAAAGTTACGATAGAGGTTAAAACCGACATTCCTAACATATGATAATCACTAAATGTTCTTAAATCTGTTTGAATACCGCCACCAGCAAAAGGATCTGAACCACCAATGGTTAATGCTATTTTTGTCATCACCCTACTCCTCTCTTATTGAGCTAAAGTTTAGCAAAAAATTCAGATATTGCCCACGACCAATTGGAGTGTTTTCGTACCAACCAATTCTGAAATTATTTATACGCGCTTTTCCAATTTTTTTGACAAAAAAATTCCTCATAAAAATTGAAATATCGAGGCTCCATTTCAATTTTTATGAGGAATTTGTATGCATGATTTTGGTCCATTCGAGGATTGAATGATTTAGAGTACGGGTGCTACCGTACTCTTTTATTATTGTCTTTAGACCTA
>NZ_JXKG01000020.1 GCF_001885735.1 Enterococcus canintestini
GTCAAAGTATGAATTATTCAGGTCAGCACTTTAACGGTAAAAAGTACTACACTCTTTATGAAAATAAAAACAAAAAAGATACTTGGGTAGGTTATCTGGAAGCTAAAGATATTAAACTTGCTGCTGGTAGTCAAGGTGTCTATCAAAGTTTGAATCGTTATGTCACCATTACCAATAAAAACTATAATACTTGGAGTAATTTTAGTTGGAAAAAACGTGCGACGACTGCTTCAATGGCAACCAAAACTTACTTGGCTAAAGGTATGTATCGCCATTACAATGGGGCAACTTATTATAGTTTAAGCGATAATAAAAATCATTGGGTGGGCTACTTAAATGCTAGTGCTGCAAAACAAGCTACAAGTGCTGGCGGAATTGCCCAAAAAGAAAATCGCAAAGTAAGAATTAATTCAAAAACAGCAACTTTCTGGCGTAACTTTAATTGGCAGAAAAAAGAAAGTGCCGCAAAATACTATGGCAAAGTTTATACAGTGAAATGTAAATATCGTCATTTTAATGGTGCTTGGTATTATTCCATTTATAACGGCAATACTTGGATAGGCTATTTAAATGCAGGTTTTACCGGAACACCTCATACAATTTACAGTACTAAAAACATTAATCGTTACGTCCGGATTAATTCCAATAGTGGTAATTTTTATAGTCAGGCAGATCCCAACAGTAGTAAAAAAGGCGCGAAAAAGACTTATAAAGGCTACATGGCGCAAGCGACAAAAGAGGCAAAAACAAGTAGCGGTACGTATTATTATGTGGTCTTACCAGGTGGAGCTTTGGGCTGGTTAAAGGCAAGTGAAACGACGAATGTTCATAATCGTTTTTACATGTATACTACCGGTGGACGCTATCCTTCTTTAAAAGTTAAAAATTTGAATATTCAAGTTTCAGTCAAAAAACAACGGGTATATATTCGTTCAGGTTCTAAGACGATTTATACCATGTTATGTTCAACGGGTTTGGGCTTGTGGCCTAATAATTTAAGTACGCCTTATGGCAATTTCAAAATTCAAGCAGAACGAGGAAATTCCTTCTGGTTTGGTGGCTCTGGTGGTGCGTTTTATCGTTCTTACCACCAACATGGTGTGTACTTGTTCCACACTGTTCCAATTGCTTATCCTGGTACAACGACTGCCTTTAATCATATTGAAGGTATGAAATTAGGACGGCGGGCATCTCATGGTTGTATTCGGATGTCAGTAGCAGATGCGAAATGGTTCTATTATAATATGCCAGGAAACACACCAGTAAAAATTTATTATTAAATTGACACAAGTAAAAGCAGCGAAAAAATCTTTTCGCTGCTTTTGGCTTTTCCAGAGAGCTAAACGAGTTCCTTTAGCTTTTCTTATGATCCAGCACAGGCAGCAACTCTTCGGGAAAAATTCAAAAATTAGTTTCTGGTATAGTGCACCAGAAAGCAAATTTCTGAGATTTTTCCAAAGAGCTAACCACTGCCTTTAGCTTTTCTTTGATCTAGCTTCATGAACTAGCTCTCTACGGCAATAAGCCAAAATCTTGCGAAATTTGAGAAACAATTTAACAAGATTTCGTCTTATTGCTTGAGAGCTGAACGAGTTCCTTTAGCTTTTCTAGTGATCCAGCACAGGCAGCAACTCTTCGGGAAAAATTCAAAAATTAGTTTCTGGTAAAGTGCACCAGAAAGCAAATTTCTGAGATTTTTCCAAAGAGCTAACCACTGCCTTTAGCTTTTCTTATGATTTGACGTGCATGTTATAATGGAAGGTGCTTTTAAAGCATACCATTAGCAAAAGAAATGGGTGAAAAAGACGTGAATGAACGAATTAAAAATAAATTGGCACTTTTACCAGATCAGCCTGGCTGTTATCTAATGAAAGATAAAAATGGCACGATTATTTATGTCGGAAAAGCCAAAATTTTGAAAAATCGAGTCCGTTCTTACTTTACCGGTAGCCACGATACTAAAACAGAGCGACTGGTATCTGAGATTGAAGACTTTGAATATATTGTGACCGAATCAAATATTGAAGCGTTATTGCTTGAGATTAATTTAATTAAAAAGAACGATCCCAAATACAATATCATGTTAAAAGATGATAAGACGTATCCTTTTATTAAAATTACTAATGAAGCGTATCCACGCTTATTAATTACTCGTAAAGTTTTAAAAGATAAAGCGTTATATTTTGGGCCGTATCCAGATGTGGGAGCAGCTAATGAAACCAAAAAACTTTTAGACCGTCTTTTTCCTTTACGAAAATGTAAAGTATTACCAAAAGAAGTCTGTCTGTACTACCATATGGGGCAATGTTTAGCACCTTGTGTGTTTGATGTCCCAACGAAGGTTTATGAAGAAATGGTTGCTGAAATTAAACGCTTTTTAAGTGGAGGACACACGGAAATTCGCGACAATATTGCAGCAGAAATGGAAACGGCCGCTGCAAATTTGGAATTTGAAAAAGCAGCGGAATTACGGGACCAAATTAAAGCAATTGATACGGTAATGACCAAGCAAAAAATGACCCAAACTGACTTTATGGATCGCGATGTTTTTGGTTATGCAATTGATAAAGGTTGGATGTGCGTCCAAGTCTTTTTTGTCCGCCAAGGTAAATTAATTGAACGCGATGTTTCCATCTTTCCTTTTTATAATGAAGCCCAAGATGATTTTTTAACCTATATTGGACAATTCTATCAAGAAAACGAACATTTTATTCCAAAAGAAGTTTTAATCCCTGATGATATTGATAAAGAGTCTGTGGAAGCTTTATTGCAAACTAAAATTTTACAGCCTAAACGCGGTGAAAAGAAAAAATTAGTAGAATTGGCGAATAAAAATGCTGGCGTTGCGCTAAAAGAAAAATTTGATTTAATTGAACGTAAAGAAGAGCGAACAATTGGCGCAATTGAAAGTCTGGGAAATGCGATGGGTATTCCTACTCCTGTTCGAATTGAGGCCTTTGATAACTCTAATATTATGGGGACAAATCCGGTTTCTGCGATGGTAGTTTTTATTGATGGCAAACCGGCTAAAAATGAATACCGCAAATATAAAATTAAAACCGTAACAGGGCCAGATGACTATGCATCGATGCGGGAAGTGATTTATCGGCGTTATTCTCGTGTTTTAAAAGAAAACCTTCCTTTTCCTGATTTAATTGTCATTGATGGAGGCAAAGGACAAGTAGATGCGGCTAAGGAAGTTTTAGATAACCAGTTGGGGCTTGATATTCCGATTGCTGGTTTAGCAAAAAATGAGAAACATAAAACTAGTGAAATGCTCTTTGGCCCTGAATTAGAAGTGGTACCACTGGAACGAAATTCACCTGAATTTTTCTTATTACAACGAATTCAAGATGAAGTCCATCGTTTTGCGATTACTTTTCATCGGCAGCTTCGCAGTAAGAATAGTTTCGCGTCAAAATTAGACGGTATCGCAGGTCTTGGGCCCAAACGAAAAAAAGCTTTATTAAAAGAATTCAAATCGTTAAAAAATATTCAAGCTGCTTCATTAGCAGAAATTAAAGCGATTGGTATTCCAGAGGCAGTAGCCAAAACGATTCAAACAACATTAGCTGCAGATAAAAAAAATGAAGAACAATAAATTTTATGTTTTTTATCGTTTGGGACAAAAGGTTACTAGACTGTAAATGCAAACAGCTTAGTTATTTCATCCCAATTGTTAAAGCGTAAAAAACATCTAATCGTTCCAGACGAAATAAGTGGATTGATTTCAGCATAAGAAGCAATCTTAGAAAATTGCTACTCAAATTTTGGTGAAATTTCGGTTTATTTAAGAAGTTACTTCTTTCAATCCATTTGTTTAAAATTGGGGGTGTGACAAGCTTTTGTCACGCCTCTTTTTTGACAAAATCATTATTTTTTTCGTTGTTAAATTAAAGGGGGAAAAAATAATGTATTTGATTGTTAGTCCCAATCAACTGGGATATTTTAAGCCAGAAACAACAGCGCGACGTTTAAAGACGTTTTTACAAGCCGAATCAGATGAAGCTCTTTTTTTGGCGTACATTGATTTTATTCAAATTTGTCATAAATTGTTTGTTAAAGTCGCCCCTTTAAAACCTGCTCTTTATCAAAAAGAAGTCGATACAATTTATCGGCGCCCCGATTGGACACCGTATATGGCTTTTTATTTTGAAAAGTTAAGTGTTTTTTTCATAAGGATACTTGGGTTTATCTGTTAAAAAAATACCAACTATATCAACGGCAATTTTTAGTTCGCTTACTTTTTTTGCAAGCAGAAAGAAAAAGAATAAAAAGTTGGTTACGTTGGCATTTGATTTTGACAAATCCAGTTGGTTACAAGAATAGTAGCTAATTAAAAAAGCAAATAGGAGTGAAAAAAACAGCTTTCTATGATTGACAGTAGTGAAAGTCTAGCATACTATATCATTAAGTGATATATCATGGTGTGATATAGAGGAGGGTTAAAATGGAAGATGCGCTGTCAGATAGTGTATATGTGATTTTGCTCGTATTGTTAAAACCCCAACATGGTTATGGAATTATGAAAGAAATTAGTGAAATAACTAGTGGCGAAATGGAAATCGGTCCGGCTAGCATGTATACGAACTTAAAAAAATTACAAAAGGCTGGATTTATTACACTGACAGAAAATTCGGATCGCAAAAAAGTTTATCAGATTACAGCAAAAGGAAAAAAAGCATTGGCCAAAGATGTCCAAAGACGACGCATTTTTTATGAAGCTGGTGCAACGTTACTTGCAAATCACGACATTTACTGATTAAAAAAGTTGCCATAAAAGTGGTTCTTTTGACAGGTTATTTAAAAGTGAGGGGTATGTATGAGAATTGGGAATAGAAAATATTTATTAAGTTTAGGCGTTGCTTTTTATCCTGAAAAAGAAATGCTGCGCTTAAACCAGCAGGCACAGCTAGGCTGGCATTTTGTTAAGATGAACGTATTTGGCTTATTAGTCTTTCAAAAAGCAGCCCCGCAAAATCTTTTTTATGCGGTAGATTATTTTGCAGGACCAAAAGAGGAATTAGCTGACTATCTGGCGTTATATGCCAGTAGTGGTTGGAACCATGTCACGACATTTGGCAAACGTTATTGTTATTTTGTCAGTACTAATAAAAGCATACCACTTTTTACCGATGAACAAAGTTATCGTAGTCGAATTTTGCAAGAATGGCAGCAGCAATTACTGCGCTCTTGCTGGGCAACACTATTGGGAATTATTTTTTATTTTTGTGGCAAAATAATATTCGGTAGTGATTTGGTTACTTGGCCCCTTCTTTTTTTGGCGGCAACTTTATTGCTAGCCAGTTTTCCTGTTATTTTTTAATGTGTATGCTCACAACGAAATTAATCTATCAAAAAAGAACAGCCTATTATAAACAACCACTTAAATTTGCAAAAAAACAAAATATTATTCGCGACACACTAATATTGATGATTTTAGGAGGGCTTTTTGGCGCTTTATTAGCCTTTATTGTAATTTAGACAATTTTTTTATGATGGAACATAAACGAAATTAGGAGGAGTGAAGAAATGCTAACGGTTAAAAATTTGGAAAAAAGATTTGGAGATTATACAGCAGTTGATAACCTTTCTTTTACGATTCAAGATGGAACAATTATGGGATTGATTGGCCAAAATGGCGCGGGAAAAACAACGACTTTTCGCTTAATTTTAGATTTTTTGACGCCAGATAAAGGTGAAATTTTATGGAATGGGGAAAAGATTGGCAGTAAAGACTACAATATTATTGGTTACTTACCAGAAGAACGTGGACTCTATCCTAAAGTGACGATTGAAGACCAACTGATTTATTTTGCGGAATTACGAGGAAAAAAACGTAAGGATATTTTACCAGAAATCGACAAGTGGATGGATAAATTCGAAGTAAAAGGAAAAAAAACAGATAAAGTAAAGTCGTTATCAAAAGGGAACCAACAAAAAGTACAACTCATCGCCACTTTAATTCATGAACCGAAACTGGTTATTTTAGATGAACCGTTTAGTGGCTTGGATCCGGTTAATGCTGAACTTTTAAAAAATGGCATTATTGAATTGCGACAAAAAGGAGCCTGTGTCATTTTTTCCAGTCACAATATGGATAATGTGGAGAAAATATGCGATCACCTGATTATGTTAAAAAATGGTCAGACAGTTTTAAATGGTAAAGTCCATGAAATTCGTGAATCATTTGGCCGCAGCAAGCTCTTTTTAGAATCGTCTTTAACAAAAGAAGAGGTGGAAGGAATTGATGGGGTAGCTGAGGTAGTTAAAGCAGAAGATAATACCTTAGCCATTACCTTAAAAGATCCGGCGGCAGGGAAAGAAATTTTCATGCGCGCGACTCAAAATGGCTATATTCCGATGTTTAATCAGCAACCCCCAACCTTAGAAGAAATCTTTAAATGGAAAGCAGGTGATGACCATGAATAAGTTTTGGGTGATTGCAAAAGATGTTTATAAGAAAAATGTAAAGTCAGTCAGTTTCTTAATCTTAATTCTTGCACCCTTTATAATGGGAGCTTTTTATTACTTTACAGGTCAGCTGGCAGATAATTCAAGCGTTAATAAAATTGGTGTCTATTCTGAAAATGAAGCTCTAGCAAAGGCCTTTACCCAATTGAATCATGATGATTATGAATTCCAAGTAATTTCTTCAAAAGAAAAAGCTGAAAAAGAATTGTCAGCAGAAAAATTGGATGCCTTTTTAGTTTTAACCGCCAAAGAAGATAGTTTTACCGGCAAAGTCTATGCTGAGTCTTCGGTGGGACAAACGACGCAAATAATGTTACAACAACTATTAAGCCAAATGCAAAGTACTTCACGGGCAAAAGAAATTGGTCTAACTTCAGCAGAAGTAGCGCGTTTAAGTGAACCAGCCCAGCTCACCACACAAAAGGTCTCATTTGATAAGGCTGGTAATATGTCAGCAGAAACCGATCACAGTAGTTTACAAATGATTGTAACCAATGTTTCGGCGATTATTTTATTTATTTTTGTCGTAACGTATTCAAGTATTATTGCCCAAGAAATTGCTTCTGAAAAAGGTACTCGGATTATGGAAGTTATTTTATCAAGTACTAAAGCCCAGACCCATTTTTATGGGAAATTAACCGGTGTTTTAATGGTGGCCTTAACTCAGCTGGTGATTTATGGCGTCATGATTGTCTTTGGTTATCAGAAATTTAAAGATATGGATATTGTTAAACAATTCATCGGTGATACTTCTTTGGAGAGTCTTTTTGGTCCATTTCTAATTTTCTCAGCTATTTTTGTAATATTGGGAATTTTATTGTATGCCGTTTTAGCAGCGCTTTGTGGTTCTTTAGTGAATAAAGCCGAAGATACGTCAAAAGCGATTATTCCCGTGACTTATTTGTCAATGGGTGCTTACTTTTTAGCATTGTTTGTGGGAATGTTTGATCCGCAAAATATTGCGCTACGGATTTGTTCTTATATTCCTTTCTTTTCTTCTTTTGCGATGCCAGTACGTTTAGCCAATGATACTGCTAGTATCTCTAGCGCTATTGTTTCAGTGGTCATCTTAGCTGTCTTCACTATTTTCTTAATGCTGATTTCATCTGGTTTGTATAAATCAAATGTTTTAGTTTATAACGAAAATGGTGTGATTGCCGCCTTAAAACAATCCTTTACCATGATGAAATCAGAAAATAAAAAATAAAAGAAACAGCTTGTCTGAGGACGGATCGTTGTGGCGGTGTGACAAAAATTTTGTCACACCGTCTTTTTTGTAATACAGTTCTGACCAAAAAATTTCTGTCACAACTTTATTACAACAATCTCTCAGATAAGCTGTTTCCAATTTTGGCTTTCCTTACGAGTAATTAAGCAAACTTTTGCACGAAATAATTGAAAAATTCGCGTTCTTTTTCAACAGTAAAATAAGCTAATTCTGGATGCCATTGAACCCCCATAATCGAATGGTTGATACTTTCAATACCTTCAATAACGCCATCTGGTGCTGTTGCAGTGACGATAAATTCATCTGCTAGTGTATCTATTACTTGATGGTGAAAAGAGTTGACTTGGTAAGTTTGAGGAAGAAATTCTCCCAAGCGCGTATTGATATCAATTTCAACGGTATGAGTTGGTAGCTCAAATGGTGTTGGCACTTGTACATGTTTTAAAAGCGGGGCGTCTGCTAAACTTAAATCTTGTAAAAGGGTACCACCAAAAGCAACGTTTAGCAGTTGCATACCACGACAGACGCCAATAATCGGTTTTTTTGCTTTGAGGGCTTCTTTAACGAGTGCCATTTCAAATAAATCACGGCGATGATTGGTTGCTCCTAGTTTTTGATGAGGCAAAGCACCGTAACTTTCTGGCGATACATCTTGGCCCCCTGCTAAAAGTAATTTATCAATTTGTTGAACATAGCTTTTGGCATCTTCTACTGAACCAATGGGTAAGAGTAGCGGTAAACCACCGGCATTTTGTATGCCAGATACAAAGTTGCGGGGAGTATAGCTAATCCAGTGACTATCTGTGTCAATCATGGTTTGTTCATTGGCGGCAATGCCAATAATTGGTTTCATATTTTCACGTCCTTTTAAAAGAGAACTGTTATTAAAGAAGTTGACTAAAAATTGTACCGAGCATTTTTTAGTGAAAACTAAAAGTTAAAGGTAATGAAGGCCTTTATTAACAGTTCAATTTAAATCCTACTATTTTTCTCGGATAACTTCGATTTTATAACCGTCAGGATCAACTACAAAATAATAAGAAGGAGCCGTACCAGGTAAGCCTTTTAAGTCAGTTAGATTATATCCTGCTTCTTTTTGCTTTTTGTGTAAGGCTTCTAAATCACTAACGGCAATTGCAATATGACCATAACCATCACCCAAATCATAAGCACCATGATCGTAGTTATATGTTAATTCTAACTCGTAATCATCTTCTGGTAAGCTTAAGTAAACCAAAGTAAATTTATTTTCGGGAAAGTCACGGCGACTTTTTTCAACAAAGCCAAAAGCTCCCTCATAAAAGGCTAATGAAGCCTCTAAGTCTTTGACACGTACACAAGTATGAGCCATTTTCATAAAAAATCAGTCCTTTCTATTTTATAAAATCATCTTATCATAGCCAGTTAGCCCTGATAAGAAATACGCTTTGGCTTGTGAAAATAACAACATTTCGGTAAAATAAACAAAATGAAAAGTGGAGGTTGCAAAATGGAACCAGTGTTTGGGAAAAAGGAGCAAGACAAAACCTATCAAGCGCGCTATGGTGCTTATGTCGTAGTAAGTCGCAAAAAAGGACAAGAAGTTATTTTGGTACAAGCTCCAAATGGTGCCTATTTTTTACCGGGAGGAGAAATTGAAGGGGCTGAAACGCATCTTGAAGCTATAAAGCGGGAAATGTTAGAAGAATTGGGCTTTGAGGTTGTAGTGGGAAATTATTTAGGTGAAGCAGTAGAATATTTCTATTCAAGCCATCGGGATACATATTTTTATCATCCTGGTTATTTTTATGTGGTCAACAGTTGGGAAAAAGTTGCCGCCCCCACTGAAAAGACCAATAATTTACGTTGGGTGACACCTGATGAGGCGATGCTTTTGTTAAAACGGGGCAGTCATCGTTGGGCAGTGCAAAAGTGGATGCAAATAGAAAATTAAAAAATTACCGGACTTTAACCAAGCTAATCTTTTTGGTTGAAGTCTTTTTGTATTTTTACCAGAAAGAGGCGCGAATTGTACTGTGTTTTTGCCAAAATTTCGTTATAATGGATAAAGTTGTCTGCTGTTTTCGTGTTTCTGACAAGAAAAATCATCAGCGGTTTGTAGTAAATTATGTGTAAAGGAGAAAAAAGATGCTAAAACGTTTTTTTAAATATTATCGTCCTTATAAAGGACTATTCATCCTAGATTTTACCTGTGCTGTTTTAGCTGGTCTATTAGAGTTGGTATTTCCAGTGGCAGTCAATGAAGTTATTGATAAAATTATGCCCCAAAAAGAATTTCGCATTATTCTAATGGCTTGTTGCGCACTGTTTTTATTTTATATATTAAATACTGTTTTACAATATATCGTGGTCTTTTTTGGTCATAAATTGGGGGTTAACATTGAAACAGACATGCGTAAGGAATTGTTTGCGCATTTACAAACCCAACCGTATGAGTATTACGACAATCAAAAGACTGGTAAATTAATCAGCCGTTTGACCACCGATTTATTTGAAATTTCAGAAGTTGCCCACCATGGTCCAGAAGATATTTTTATTACGCTTATGACGTTAGCGGGTTCATTTTTATTAATGTTACATACCCATGTGAAACTAGCAATTGCAACTTTTGCTTTATTGCCTTTAATTACGATTGCACTAGTGTTTTTCAATAAAAAAATGACGAAAGTAAATACGCGCATATACGAAAACTTAGGCGAATTTAACGCTGGGGTTGAAGCTTCGGTTAGTGGTATTCGAGTAACCCAATCTTTTGCAAATGAAAATTTTGAGGCAACTCGTTTTGCGGGCTTGAGTGAAGCCTATCGACAATCGAAGATTTTGTTTTATCGTGTGATGGCGGTAAGTTCAGCTTATAACTATTTACTAATTCGGCTAATTAATTTATTTACTTTAATTTTTGGTTCTTATTATGTAATTCAAGGTGAGTTAACGAACGGTCAATTTGTTGGTTTTATATTATTAGCCAATGTTTTTGTGCGACCGATTGAAAAAGTGAATAATATGATTGAAAGTTATCCCAAAGGCATTGCTGGTTTTAAACGTTTAACAGAAGAATTAGATAAAAAACCTAATATTTTAGATCGTCCCGATGCTATTGCGGTGAAGGAATTAAAAGGCGATATTTTATATCGGGATGTTTCATTTTCTTATGGAGGCGAAAAACCAGTTTTAGACCATATTAATTTGGCTATTGCACCGGGAGAAACGGTGGCTTTTGTCGGTCAAAGTGGTTCTGGTAAAACAACTTTATGTAACTTATTGCCCCGCTTTTATGATGTAACCGGTGGTGCCATTACAATTGATGGCATCGATATTCGGCAAATGACATTAAAATCGTTACGCAATCAAATTGGGATTGTGCAACAAGATGTTTTCTTATTTCCAGGCAGTATTAAAGAAAATATCGCTTATGGTCGTTTAGATGCAAGCGATGAAGAAATCATGGCAGCCGCTAAGCTTGCTCATTTGGATGGCGTCTTAGCGCAAATGCCTGATGGAATTGAAACTCAAATCGGAGAACGTGGGGTAAAATTATCTGGGGGACAAAAACAAAGAGTTGCCATTGCACGCATGTTTTTAAAAAATCCGCCAATCTTAATATTAGATGAAGCAACTTCAGCGCTTGATACCGAGACAGAACAAGTCATTCAAGAATCGCTTAATTCGCTGGCTAAAGGCCGGACAACTTTAATCATCGCCCATCGATTAGCTTCTATTAAACACGCTAGCCGAATCGTTGTGGTCAGTCCAAAAGGAATCGTAGAACAAGGTAGCCATGAAGAATTAATGGCAAAAGGCGGCGCTTATCGGGCGCTTTATGAAGCACAGTTTAGAAAATAATAAAAAAATCGCTATTAAAGATTAGCCCCTACGTTAGATTAAAATCTATGTTAGGGGTTTTTATATAGCATAATCTGCTGGCGAGCGGCTAAAATTTGTTATGTAAGTACTAAAGTTTGTTGCTATAAATTTATTTATTTTATCCGTATACTAAAACAGTGTTATCGTGTTTTTGAACATAGAATCAAAAGTCTTTTAATTAATAAATTTTAGTGAATAACAAAAAAATGAAAGCGTAGACAACGTTATTTTAATACGTTATAATCAAAGCTGTTGCAAAAGCATACAAAATGTGATTTTTAAAAGTAATTAAGATTTCACATTTTGTTGCGATTTTACATAGGAAAAAGAAAACGAGTGAAGGAAAACGAGGTGCCAAAATGAAGATTGTCGCAGTTGATATCGGCGGAACAGGGGTAAAAACTGGCTTGTTAAAATTAAACGGAGAAATAATGCAAAGCCATGATTTTAAGACACCAAGAGAAAATTATGCGCTTTTAACCGAGCAACTTATTGCGCATATTACGAAATATTACGACCGTCAGTTTGATGGTATTGCCATTAGTAGCACGGGCTTAGTCGATCCGCTAACACAAGAAATTGGGATGAGCTCACCTATTTATGAACCTTTTGGTAAAAAATTAGTAAGTACATTATATAACCATTACCACGTTCCGGTGAGTGCAGAAAATGATGGGAATTGTGCGTTATTAGCCGAAAAATGGTTAGGAAATGGCAAAAATTGTCAAGATCTCGCGTTGATTGTCTTAGGGACTTCAGTCGGTGGGGCAGTTATGTTGAACGATCAATTGGTTCGTGGCAAACATTTATTGGCAGGGGAATTTGGTTTTATGCTATTTCCTGTTACATCCCCGCATAAAAAGTGGGAGATTTGGAGTATTACCGGTGCTACGCGTAGTTTAGTAAATGAGGTTGCTTGTAAAAAAGGGATAGCGGCTGAAAAATTAGATGGTCAAAAAGTCATAAAACTCTATCAAGCCAAAGATAAGAGTGCAATTTTAGCAATGGATCACTTCATCGAAGAACTAGCGGTTGCTTGTTACAATTTACAGTATATTTTAGATCCAGAAAAAATTTTAATTGGTGGGGGAATTTCAAAAGCGGAAATATTGTTACCGCTATTACAAATAAAAATCAATGAATTGGCGGCTAAAATTCCCAGCAATGTTTTAATCCCTAAAATTGAAAATTGCGCCTTCTTTAATCAATCTAACTTGTTGGGGGCTTGTTATGATTGGCAACAAAAATATCATTTGGATTAGCTAAAAGACGGTAGAAAAGTGATAGGGGAGAAAAAATGAAATTGAAGTTGAAGAAATTACCATTATTTCGTATGACTGGGCTGACGCGTTCCATTTTGTCTTATTTAGTCGTTTTTTTATTTCCATTTTTAATTGTTTCAGGAATTTGGTTTAAAACATCCAAAGACAGCATTAATCAACAAGTCACATTATCTGCACGCAATCATTTATTACAATTACAATCAGCCTTTGAGAATAATTTGATGCAATTAAATGATTTATCCCATCAAATTCCTTTTGATAACAAACTCTCTTTGGCACAAACAAATCATGCCTATTACGCCACAGAAGGACAACAAAGTCTAAAGAAAAGCCGATTAGCAGGTAGTATCGTAGCGGATGTCTTTTTGCTTTATTATGATAAGCCAGAGGCGCTTTTTTCGGCTGACGGTTGGCTTTCTCTTGATGTCTTTTTAAAAGAAGCTAAGGCAGAAAGCTTTGCTAAAAACCAAGTGGCAGAATTATTTCAAACTAAAGTACCAAAACTGGTTAATTTAGCGTCAAAAACAGCAATCAGTAAGCGCCTTTATTATCTTGTTCCCTTACAAAATCAAGACCAAGTAGCTTATGGAACAGCTATCTATGCCATTAAAGACTCCAGTATTCAACAACTTTTAGACCAATCAACTTTTGGTGAAGAAAGTTCCAACTTTATTGTCAATAAACAAAATGAAGTCTTATTTCATACTGGCAAAAAAGAACTCTTGACCTACTTGAAAGAAAAAGAACAACTGCAACAAGTAACAAAAAAGACTCACGTAAAAATTGAGCAACAAGACTATCAAATCCAAGCTTTGGACAAGTCTAGCTTTGATTTAGCTTATATTTCTTTAGTAGATCCTAATAATGCACTAGACTCAGTAAATCAAGTGCAGCGAAATTTGCTTTATTTTATTGGTTTTATTTTAATCATTGGGGCTATGGTAGTTTATGTCTTAGGCAGGCGCAGCTATCAACCGATGCGTCAGTTGGAAAAATTGATTGCAAATTACACGACCCAAGAAGTGAAAGAAGGGGAATATGCGCCGTCATTTGTGCATGAAAGAATTGAACAATTTCTAGACGAAAATAAAGCACTCCACCAAGAAATTAAACGACAAACACCCCATGCCAGAGAACAAGTTTTACGTAAATTAATTGGGGATAGGATTAAAACACAAGCGCAGTTGCAACTTTTATTAGACTCGGTGCACGTAAAACTGACTGGTCAACACTTTTTTGTTATGACAATTAGTACAAAAGAAAACACATTAAACGAATTTTCAACAGAGCATGACTTATTAATCGAATATTTACAAACGGTTAAAGGAAAAGGTTATACCGCCTATGCCACGGAAATTTTATCAACACAAGTGATTGCAATTTTAGTGGGCTATGAAGAGATAACTGGTGCCAAACGCATTGCAGAAGCTTTCCATCATGAAATTTTTGATTTAGTTGGGTTGCAGTTAACCATTGCCATCGGAGATCCGGTGGATAACTTGATTGAAATTAACCGCTCCTTTATTGAAGCATTGGCAGCTTTGGAATATGCCTATAGTCAAAAAAGTCAAAAAATTATTTTTTACGATGCATTAAAAGATGAAACGAAAAAAGCTGGGATTCATTATCCTGACTCAGAAGAAATGAAACTAGTACAAAGTTTAACGCAAGGGGATTATGCAGTAGCCACAGAAACCATTCACGCTTTAATTGAAGTGGGAGTAAAACAGGGCTCCCCGAATGCCCAAAAAATGTTTGGTTTTTATTTATTAAATACACTAACCAAGTTTGCTAGTAAAATTGATAGTCACGACGCGCTAATGGTGGCTGAAAAAGCGACTGATTTTCATAGTTTATATGATTTAGAACCGAATCTGTTGCAAATTGCTCAGCTTCTTTGCGCATTAGTGCAGGAAAAGCCACAAAATAAAGAATCGCAATTAAAGCAAGAATTATTTGACTTTATCAATAAAAATTATGCCGCCTCACAACTATCTTTGGAGTGGTTGGCTGAAGAATTTGACATGTCTGTTTCTTATTTAAGCCGTTTTATTAAAAAAGAAAGTGGGCTCACTTTCTCAAAATACATTCAAGAACTACGCTTAAATAAAATTAAACAAGCTTTAGTTGAAACCAATCGTCCGATTAAAGATATTATTCGTGATGCAGGATATTACGATGTTTCCAATTATACCCGTAAGTTTCGGACAATCGTAGGTGTAACGCCAGGGCAATACCGCACCTTACATCAAAATTAGCAGCCAGTAAATAGGTACAAACGGTATTTTATTATTATAGGAAAATAAAACATATAAATGAGAGCTTAAAATGACAAGCGAAGTTAAAGTCACACATTGTGGCAAAGACAGTAGCCTTTTATGATAAAAAAGTAAATAGAAATAAAGGAGCTTAATAAAATGATAACAGCCAGTAAAAATAGTCTAGCCAATGTGACCAAACGAATTAACTTACTTTGCCAAGAGCTACAAGTGGAAAAACCGAATTTTATTTTTGAACTCACTGATAATGTCACAGCTGATTTTGAAATTAAAAAAGAAGCAAATGGCATTTATATCAAAGCCCAAGAGGAAAAACAACTTTTTTACGGTGCCACCAAAGTCATGCAATCTCTACTGGTGAAAAGAAACTATAATAGCAGTTACAAAGGGGCGATTGCAGAACGCTGTGTGATGATTGACATGGGGCGTAAATTCTTTTCTTTGGCACAGTTAAAACAGTTAATTCGCAGTTTAGCGCTATTTCAATTCACACATCTACAACTCCACTTTTCTGAAAATGAAGGATTTCGGATTGAATCGGAATTGCATCCAGAAGTCGTGTCAAAAGCGCATTTAAAAAAATCAGAAGTAAGAGAAATTATTGCTTATGCAAATTACTTCTTTATTCAAGTTATCCCAGATTTTGATACGCCGGGGCATTTGCAAAAAATTTTGGCCCATTATCCTCAATATCAATTAACGTGTTTTGATGAAGCGGGAAATTTAACCAAAGACAAAAAAGCGTTAAATATCCTTGATCCGGCTGCCGTTAAATTGATTCAAGATTTTTATCGGGAGTATGGAGAGCTATTTGCTGAAAGTTGCTATTTTCATATTGGGGCTGACGAGTTTGTCGATTTTGATCAAATCGAGCGCTATCCGACTTTAAGTGCTTACGCAAAGGAAAAATATGGGACTGAGGCCAGTGGGATTGAAGTATTTATCGAATATGCGAACCAAACAATCGACTTTGTGCGTCAATTAGGTTTTATTCCGCGGGTTTGGAATGACGGCTTTTTCCGTTTGAATCGCTCAGAAAAGTTATCTCTATCACCAGACTGCGAAATTTCTTATTGGACGCGCTGGAATCAAAATATGGCACCGGTAGAAACTTTCTTTGAGAAAGGGTATGAAGTCATTAATCATAATGATAACTTTTTTTATTACGTTTTAGGAGAAGCTGCGAGTTATACTTATCCGACTTATGAAAAAATCAGTCAAGATTTTACTTTAACGACATATGCCGGCAATCAAGTAGTCGCCGAACAATACCTTTTACAAACGCCCCAAATTGCTTTAGCTATTTGGTCTGATATTCCGCAAGCTAAAACACAAGCAGAAGTTATTGCAGATGTTTTTTATCTGCAAGCTGCGCTCAGTCAAAAAGTATTTGCTGAAGAGCCTTTAAAAAAGACTGATTTTGAGCCACTTTTTGACATTTGGCAACAGTCTTTAAAAGTTGAATAAACGTATTTAACTCGCAAGTAATAAGCTGGAATTTCCGAAAAATGCTACTCAAATTTTTGCGAAATTTCAACTTATTACCGTAGAGAGTTCGTTTGTGAAACTAGACAATAAGAAAAGTTGAATAAACGCGTTTAACTTGCAAGTAATAAGCTGGAATTTCCGAAAAATGCTACTCAAATTTTTGTGAAATTTCAACTTATTACCGTAGAGAGTTCGTTTGTGAAACTCGACAATAAAAAAAGTTGAATAAACGCGTTTAACTTGCAAATAGAAGAAATAATTTAATAAATTATTCTTCACAGCGCTAAAATTTTTGACATATTTAGTCAGAAGTTGCTTCTTTCACATTGTTTATTCGCAAAAAAAGCTGTGACAAAAAGTTGTCACAGCTTTTTTTAGTCTTTTAATGTGATTTCAATGACTGGAACTAAGACAGGTGGTTTTTCAACCGGTAAAGTAATGACGATATCATCAGGGTCAATGATAGCCTCAGTGGAAGTGATGACTTCGTCTTTGTCAAAACCACGGTAAAAAATTTCTGATCCATCATTTAATAAACGAATAAATGAAACATCTTTTGCTAATCCTTTTAAATGCAGATTGCGATAAGGATAAGAAAAGAGGTGTAAATATAGTTTATTTGCATTTTGCGTATAACGACAATCAAGTGGTGCTTCATAGTTGGCCTTTGTACAGCCGATTATAGCATCCTGATGAAGTCGCATCCAATCCCCGATTTCTCTTAAGCGTAGTGCTGTTTTGTCATCAATTTCGCCCCGCGGATTCGGCCCAATATTCATTAAGAAATTCCCATTTTTAGCAACCGTATCAATTAACATTTTTAATAACATTTCACTTGATTTCCATTCGTAATTATCTCGATCGTAACCCCAAGTGCCATACATCGTTTGGCAAGCTTCCCACAAGACTGATTTTCCATCTTTTATAAATGGTTTGTCGGGTTGGAATTGTTCGGGGGTGGTCACGCCTCTGTTTAAATCAAGCCGGTCATTGATTAAAATATGGGGTTGTAACTGTAAGCAAAGTGCCTCTAGTCGCTCACTGTCCCAATCGAATGCGCCTTTACCTTTTGCAAAGCCCCAATCGCGGTGGGCATAAGAAAAATCAAACCAAATATAATCAATTTTCCCATAATCTGTTAGTAATTCTTCGACTTGGCCTGCTAAGTAATCTTGATATTTTTTTAGCTGGCGTAATTCATTACTCTTTTGATAAGTTTCGTTATTCCGCATTGGATGTAAGCCGTCGATGGGAAAATCTGGATGATGCCAATCAATTAAAGAGTGATAGAGTCCAATTTTAATGCCTACTTTTCGAAAGGCTGGCAAAAGTTCGGCTAAAAAATCCCGTTTAAAAGGTGTATTGGTAACTTTATAATCGGTTAAGTGGGAATCCCACAGTGCAAAACCTTCGTGGTGTTTAGTGGTAAAAACCATGTATTTTACCCCACAGTCTTTAGCTGCTTGCGCCCATTTTGTAGCATCAAATAAATCGGGATTAAAGTTTTTGAAATATTTTGCTTGATATTCTTTTGGATCGATTTGTTCTTTAGTCATAAACCACTCATGACGTGCGCCAACACTAAATAAACCAAAGTGAATAAATAAGCCAAAGCGATCATGAATAAACCAGCTGGGATCAGGGTAAGTACTAGGCCAATTGGCAAAATTTGTCATTTTAAGAGAACTCCATTTCTATTATGTTAATCAATGAAACTTGTGTCTGCCATATTTGTTTCTTTAATTTTCCAGCTACCATCTTCTTTGACAAATAAATGCCGTGCTTCTGAGATATGGTTGCGGTATTTTTCTTTTCCTTGATTGATAGTTTTTTGTTGTGCTTTAATTACCATTTGATTTTGCTCTTGTTTGATTACCTCAAAGCTCAACAGTTCGTGATGTAAATCGTAGGAGGCAAAAAATTTATCCATCTCTTTTTTAGTAGCGGCTTGGGCTTTTTTGATTAAAGTATCTGCATAAGCGGTGCTATCTTTAGCATTGGCGGCTTGTAGATTTTGTTGTAACAAGGTTAAGCCAGCTTTTGCCGCTTTTTGGTCCGTAATTTTACCAGTAATTTGGATACTTTCTGTCTTATCTTTTGATGGCGTAATAATAGCTTCTGCTGCCTTTTGATGGGGAAAAACATAGAAGAAAATAACGCCTGACAAGATAATAAGAGTTAAAATAAGTTTGCGATAACTTTTATTCATAACAACACTGCCTTTCTAATTTTTGTAAAATTTTTATACGTCAGATAACTTACTAGCAGAATAGATGCCATAAAAGAGGTTACGGCCAATCGTGCCAGGATCTAATGGATAAGGTCCGTCAAAAGGTAATCTTGGTGCATTGAGTTCTTCAAGCGTGTTAATTTTTCCTGTTACATATTGTTCTATACGCCAAATTGCCGTTTGACAGCGTTTTATTAATCCTGCATAACGTAACTCTAAAATTTCCCAGCCAAAAGGTTTGTACCATTCAAACCATAAATCGCGATGGGCTAGATGGAGTTTTTCTAGTGATAAAACCAATTCTTTTAGCTGTAAAATACTCTGTTTCAATTCCTCATCATTGTGATGTTGGTACGCCAAAAGAGTTGCAGTATTAATCGTTGCCTTTTTAGCTAAGACGTTTGCAAGTTGCTGGTAGTAAGCAAATAAAGTAGCACTTACGGTGGTTGGCTGAACAGTTTTTAAAGTTCTAGCTAAGTTTTTATACCAGTTTTTTAAATCATAGGGCTGTAACGTTTCTTCATAAAGCCCAAAAAGCAGATCTTGATAGAGAAGCAATTTACTAACATTGGAACCACCGGGATTATTTTTTGCCACGCCTGGTGTTTGATCAAAGCTATCTAGAAGTAGATAGTCATGAGCTGTTTGCCTATGAAAAAGTTTAAATCGTTTTTCTACTAATTGTTGACTAGGGCTTTTTGTATATTGTGCTTCGGCGAAATACTGAAGGCCTAAAAGTGCGGCAATATGCGCTGTTTCTTGGCCATCGTCACCCCATAACGTAGCGTAGACTTGTTTAATTTGTTGCTTTTTAGCAGCGCTAAGGCCCGCGCTAAGAGTAGCAATCGACTTGCCATAGTTTGGCGCTAAGCCATTCCAAGTCCAAACGCCACTTGCAAAAATTACGGGTTTTGCTAATTTTTTGTGATTTTTAAAATTTGTAAGATAATCTTTTTCTTCATGGTGATAATAATCCCAATAGACCATGGCAACGTTTGGGATATTTTGCACCAATGTTTTTTGGAAATGAACTTCAGGATCATAATAGTCTCCAGATTTACTACCAATCCGAAAGAACATATCACTCCACATCATTGCCTCTAAGCCATATTTTTCGCAAATAGGAATGACTTTATTTAAGTGTTTAGACATAATGCTAAAGGGATCTTCTAAACTATGTTGTTTTAAATAGCGGCCCAGACCTAATTGGTGGGCTTCATCCATACCAATGTGAATTTGTTTTGAGCGAAAAGAATTTGCACAAGTTTTAATCATACTTTCAATCAATAAATAAGTATTTTTATCATCCACTAAAAGAATGTCGGAAGTATCTTTTAGCTTGCGGGCGTAATTCCAACGTAACGGGTTACTAAGATGGGCTAATGTTTGAATCGCTGGAATTAATTCCACCCCCAAAATAGCAGCAAAATCATCTAATTCTTTTAATTCCGCTTGCGTATATCGGCCTCTAAAATGGCCAAAATAAGGATATTCTTCTATTTCATAAGTATCTTCTAAGTACAACATACAACTGTTTAATCCCATTTTTGCGATTAAAGTGAGCATTTTTTTTAATGCAGGTACCGTCATAACTGCATTGCGGGAAAAATCTAATAAGGGACCAATTTTTTCAAAATGAGGCTGTTCTTCATAATTAAAATGCTCGCCACACCGATTATGCCAAAGGGTGAGGGCGCGAAATAATTGCGGTAAATTACCGTAAATGAAAGTAGCTTTGTGAAAATTGGCATAAATTTGTAAGTGCTCACCTGGTTGTAATTGTAATTGGTAATCACTTTGTTCTTTTGAAGTGAGTTCCCAGTTCAAATTTTTAGCTACAATGTTGCAAAATAGCGGCGAAATACTAGCTCCGCTTAAATGGACTTTCATTTTTTTTCCATCCTTTATAAAAATTAAGTTTATTGTTAGGAAGTGTTACATGTACAATATTTTAATTCAAAGTATGACTAGCTTTTGGCGTTACAATTATTTGCTTCAATTTTTTTCATCGCTTGTAAAGAAAACCAGCTAATTGGTAAAAGTAAAAGCGGTACCGCTGCAATTAACATTAAGATGGGAAAAATTGTAGTAATAGCGGTGGCAACCGCAATTCCCACACCAATAGCAATCGTTTCAACAATACTTGCAATCATTAAAAAAAAGGCTTGTTTGAAATAATTTAAACAGCTGAGTTCGTAGCGCCAATAAACGGGAAATAAAAAGACTCCCACCAGTAGTGAAAAAACAAAAAAGATAAGTAAGAAAAGATGAATTAGCTGATTTTGTAGTAATTGACCAGCAACACGAATATCTAACCACAAGACAGCTAAGATAAATGTTTGGATAAAGCCTAAAAGATTAGTCTTTTTAAAGGCGACCTGATAGCTCTTTTTGAAATCTACAAAAAGTTGACTTGAAAATTCTTTAGTTTGAAAAAACTGAAAAAAGAGACTAATAACAGCACTTGTGGCAGGAAAAACCCCTAGCAAAATGCCTCCTTTTAAAACGCCGTACCACCAAAAAAATTGTAGTTTGACTAGTGCAATTAAAAATTCGCCTAAATTATAAGTTGCTTTGATCATACCTTTTTGTTTTTTTTCCATTGTTATGCCTCCATCGTATTAAAAATAGCAAAGTACAATTTTCTTATAAAAAAATGATAGCACTTACAAAGGTTGTAAAATAGGGGTTTATCTAAAATACATGCTGAGGTAAAAACTTACACATTCTACCAAATGCTAAAAAATCAAGCTCTTAAATCAAATTTGCAAAAAGAATGCGTTTACATATCCGCTTTTGTTTTACATATTGTTAGCTTTAATATTTACCGCTACATTAAAAGAGAAAAGAGCAAACAAAACTTAAAAACAAAATTGAAAGGAGTATTAACGTGACAGTAATTAGAGGCGATATTGAAGTAGCTAAAAATAGTGATGTCATTGATCATAATATTTATCCTGAAACAGAGATGTTAAAAAAACGATTGGAATGGTTTCAGGATTTGAAATTAGGTGTCATTTTTCATTACGGTCTTTATGCGCAAGCGGGGATTGTTGAATCGTGGCAATTATCGCAAAAAGATGAATGGGCTAGAACAGGGCGCGCGTTTCGGCAAGACTTTAAACAACTGCAACTGGACTATTGGAACTTAATTTCAAAATTTAACCCTACCCAGCTAGATGCCAAAAAGTGGGCGAAAACATGTAAAGAAGCTGGTTTTAAATATTGTATTTTTACGACGAAACATCACGATGGCTTTAATATGTTTAATACAATGGAAAGCGAATATAAAATAGGTGGGAAATTGAGTCCGTTTAAACGCGATATTTTAAAGGAAGTTTTTGAGGCTTTTCGGGCTGAAGAAATGGCAATAGGCGCTTATTATTCCAAAGCAGATTGGTACTCGCCTTTTTATTGGTTAGACGATGAGACGATAAAAGGACGTACGGCAAGTTATGATCCAACAGCGCATCCTGAAATTTGGGCGCGCTATAAAGAATTTGTCCACCGCCAGATTCATGAAATTACCCATAATTATGGAACAGTAGATTTATTGTGGCTTGATGCTGGGTGGTGTGGTCAAGGAAAAGAAGATTTAGATATGGATCAATTGGCTGAAATTGCTCGTGAGCAACAAGAGGAATTGATTATCGTTGATCGCATGATGGGGGGACGGCATGAAAATTATGTTACCCCGGAACGAAAAATTCCAAGTTATGCAGAAATTCCTAATAAGCCGTGGGAAAGTAATATTCCGATTGGGAATGATTGGGGGTATGTCCCAAGTGACACCTTTAAATCTAGCCAAGAATTAATTGAAACATTTGTAGAAGTAGTAGCCAAAGGGGGCAATTTAATTTTAGGCGTTGGACCTACTCCAGAAGGAACTTTTACTAAAGAAGAAACTGCGATTTTAAATGATATTGGTAATTGGCTTAAAATATATGGTCATGGCATTTATGAAACACGCGCTAAAGTCGAAGGAAAGATTAGTCCTTGGCAACTAACATATGCTAAAGATGAAACAAGACATTTCGCTTTTTGCAGTATCAACCAGTTACCAAAAAGAATCTATTTAAATGAAATTAAAGCCCAAATAACAGATCAACTAGTCGATATGAAAACAGGTGTACGACTTAAAATTTATCACGAAAATGAAAACGCTTATCTAAATGTGAAAGATATTGAACTACCAAAGGTTGGTATGATAGGAATTGAAATTATCACACATTGAAAAAAATCCACACATTGCTAAGAAAGCGGATACATGATTAGATAAAAACAACAGATCACGATAATCAAAAAACAAGGAGGACTAGAAATGGAATTATCATCAAGAGAGCTTTTAAAAAAGAAGCAAGAGAAGACACGCTGGGAAAAAATAAAATTAAAATTTTATACAGGACGTCAGTTGTACTTATTCGTCTTACCAGCTTTTATCGTCGTCCTTATTTTTTCTTATATTCCGATGTACGGTGTAATCATTGCGTTTAAAGATTTTATTCCTTCATTAGGAATTTGGGGTAGCCCGTGGGTTGGGTTCAAACATTTTCAACGTTTCTTTGAATCGTATTACTTTTGGGATTTACTTAAAAATACGTTAGGGATTAGCTTATATTCTTTAGCAGTTGGCTTTCCTTTACCAATTATTTTGGCTTTAGCTTTAAATGAGCTAAAAGATAGTCGCTTTAAAAAATTCACGCAAACTGTTACGTACGCACCGAATTTTATTTCAGTCGTAGTTGTCTGCGGGATGTTAATTGCCTTTTTAACTCCTTCCACCGGGATTATTAACCACTTATTAGACTTTTTAGGTTTTGAGCGAATTGCGTTTATGAATGATCCCCGCTGGTTTAAAACAGTTTATGTTTTATCTGGTGTTTGGCAAGGGACAGGTTGGGGTTCTGTGATTTATTTAGCAGCTTTGTCTGGTGTAGATACACAGCTTCATGAGGCTGCGACAGTGGATGGTGCCACACGTTTACAACGCGTTTTTTATATCAACATTCCGACGATTATTCCGACAATGGTTATTTTACTAATTATGAATGTCGGTAGCTTGATGTCTTTGGGCTATGAAAAAATTCTATTAATGCAAAATGCTTTAAATATGGATTCATCCAATGTTATTGCGACTTTTGTTTACAAACAAGGTCTATTAGATGCCCAATATAGTTATGCATCAGCGGTGGGACTTTTTAATGCTGCAATTAATGCGTTTTTATTAATTGTAGTCAATAAAATATCCCGTAAAGTCAGCGAAACAAGTTTGTGGTAGAAAAGGAGCAAGCAGATGAATACAAAAACTATTAGTGTATCTAAAACAGATCGACTTTTTATGGGCGTCGTCTACTTATTTATTGCCTTAGCACTATTTCTGGTTTTATATCCGTTAATTTATGTTGTAAGTGCCTCAATTTCGAGTCCAACAGCGGTCAATTCCGGTGAAATGTGGTTGTTACCAAAAAATATCACTTGGGAAGGGTATAAAACGATTTTAGGTTATGACACGATTTGGCAAGGATATTGGAATACGATTAAATATACCGCCATTGGAACATTTATTAATTTGGCATTAACGCTTCCTTGTGCTTATGCAATGGGGCGACCAGAATTTTACGGTCGTAATTTATTTATGAAATTTTTGATGGTGCCAATGTTTATTGGTGGTGGCTTAATTCCAAGTTATTTATTAATTAAAAACTTAGGGATGATTGATACAGTTTGGGCCATTACTTTACCAGGTGCGGTTTCTGTTTACAATATCGCCATTACTAGAACTTTTTTCCAAAGTACCATTCCAAGAGAGATGGAAGAAGCGGCGTTAATTGATGGCTGTACAGATTTTCAATTATTTTTCCGTATTATCTTACCACTTTCTATGCCAATCATTGCCGTAATGGGATTATTTTGTGGCGTAGCTCATTGGAACAGTTACTTTAGCGCATTGATTTATTTCACTGATAAATCTATGTACCCATTGCAACTTGTTTTAAGAGAAATACTGGTTAATTCTGACATGGCAAAAGAAGGTGCGGCTATGAGTTCTGCGGCGGCTGAAGTGGCCTTTAGTAAACAACAATTAGCAGCCGTGATTAAATACGGCGTCATGATTGTATCGACATTGCCGATTATTATGATTTATCCGTTTTTACAGCGTTACTTTGTGAAGGGCGTAATGGTTGGCTCACTAAAAGGCTAACCGTCAAAATATAAATTTTTTAAAGTGAGGGAATGAAATGAAAAAGAAATATGTGTTAATCGCGTCATTATTAATGGCAACATCTTTATTAGCTGCTTGTGGGAGTAAAGAAGGTTCTGCCACGCAAAAAGAAAATATTAAAGTTGAAGAAAAAGGTATGCCAATTGTTAAAGAGAAAATCAAAATGACGATGATGGCTCCGGGACTAACTAAAACTGAATGGGAAGATTTAGCCGCAGCCAAAGCTTTAGAAGACTTAACGAATATTGATTTTGACTATATTACACCACCCCAAACCGACTTTGAAACCAAATTAAACTTGGCTTTTGCTTCAGATGAATTACCAGATGTTATCTTTGGAGCAGGATCATCACTATTGAAAAATTCAGTTCAGTCTGATCAAGGGGCACAAGGAAATTTACTAGCTTTAGAAGATTTAATTAAAGAACACGCACCGAATTTAAATAAAATTTTGGAAGAAAATCCAGAATTTAAAAAATCGATTACAGCGCCAGATAGTCATATTTATTCACTACCACGCTTATATCCTGAAGAAACATCAAATCCTCTTTATATTTCACCACTTTGGTATAACGGAGAATGGTTAGAAAAACTTGGCGTAAAAGAATTACCAAAAAATACAGACGAACTATATACATTATTGAAACGTTTTAAAACAGAAGATCCAAATGGGAATGGCAAACAAGATGAAATTCCATTATCAGATGGTAACAAATTGTTAATTATTCGGACTTGGTTACTACCAGCATTTGGAATGAAGTCACAAACAATTGAAGAACAAGACGGCAAAGTTCGGTTTGCTGCGATGTCAAAAGACTATAAAGAATATTTAACTTTTATGAACAAACTATATTCTGAAGGTTTATTGGATAAAGAAGTCTTCTCACAATCACCTGATCAATTCCAAGGTAACACTGAAACAGATAAAGTTGGTTTGTTTAGTGCATATGCTTCTTACATGGCTACAGGTAAAAATCCAGCAGATGCTTTAAATGATCCAATGTTCCAACAAATAACTTCTGATATTCAAGATACACCACTAGCACCAGGGCATCCACGGGTTGGTACCGGTACTTTTGCGATTACTAAAAAATGTCCATCACCTGAAGCTGCAATTCGTTGGGCAGATTACTTGTATACAGAAGAAGGCGCTGATTTAGCAGGTAATGGTCCAGAAGGCGCATTTTGGCAATATGAAACCAATAAAGATGGTGAAAAAGTCCGCGTTTATGTCGGAGAAGATAAACAAAAAATGGAAGAAGATCGCGGTAAAATCGGGATTGACTATGGCTTAGTAACACCAGGTTTACAAAACGACTACGTTACTTCAATTAGAGAAACCGCAGATGCACCAGCTCGTAGCATTTGGTCTGAATTCCAAGAAAAAGAAACTAAAGCAAAAGTAACGCCTTATGAAGAAGTGCCATTCCCAGTTGTGTATATGACTAAAGAAGAAACAGATCAAATCGCAACTACTAGCACTGACATTTTAACTTATGTGGAACAAATGGAAGCCAAATTTATTACCGGTGTGGAAAGCTTAGATAACTGGGATAAATATGTGAAAAATCTAAAAGGCATGGACGTTGATAACTATGTGAAAGTTTATCAACAAGCATACGATCGCTGGGCAAAAGCTGAGTAAAACTTGCAAAAAAAGGTGCTCGGTATAGCAAAATTACCTTTTACAAAAATCAGATACCCATTTGTCTAACAGAGAGAAACTATTTTTTAAGGAATCTGATTTAGCTAAAAAGCTCTTTTAAAAATGCCGTTTATAGCTAATAAAGGGCTGTGACAAGTCTTTTGTCGCAGCCCTTTTCGATTTGACAACTATTTTTTTTACTGATTGGAGGAGGAAAAAAATGTATCAATTTCCAAAAGATTTTTTATGGGGAGCAGCGACTTCTGCGCCACAATCAGAAGGAGCAGCTTTACTTGATGGGAAAAGTCCTTCTACATGGGACAAGTGGTTTGAAATGGAACCGGAACTTTTTTATGACGGGGTGGGACCAAAAGATACATCCAATACGTATTATTGCTACAAAGAAGACGTCGCTAATATGAAAGCCATGCATTTAAATTCTTTTCGGACTTCAATTGCTTGGACTCGCTTATTACCAGATGGCAAAACATTAAATAAAAAAGCCGTGCGCTTTTATCGCAATTATTTTACTGAATTAATTGAAAATGGCATCGAACCCATTGTAAATTTGTTTCACTTTGATATGCCGTGGTGGCTAATGGAAAAAGGTGGTTGGGAAGCACGAGAATCTGTTGAACATTTTGCCTATTACGCCCGCGTTGCTTTTGAACAGTTTGGAGATTTAGTAAAAAAATGGGCGACGTTTAATGAACCTCTTGTTCATATTGAATGTGGCTATTTTGGCAATGCGCATTGGCCCAAAGTAAGGGATTTTAAACGGGCTTTACAAGTGGGGTACCACACATTATTAGCTCATGCCAAAGCTGTTGCTGAATATCGCAAAAGTATTCATGGGGATGGTAAGATTGCAATTATTTTAAATTTATCACCGGTTTATGCCAAAAGTGAAGCAAAAGCCGATCAAGAGGCTGCGCAGTGGGCAGATTTACTTTATATTCGTAGTTTTTTAGATGTAGCTGTTTACGGACGATTTCCTAAAGAACTGGTGACGTTATTAAAAGAAGCAGATTTATTACCTGTTACTGCCCAAAATGATAAAGAAATCTTTGCCAATAATACCGTTGATTTTTTAGGTTGTAATTATTATCAACCGTTACGCGTACAAGCCCCAAAAAATGCTCATTGTCCTATTAGTGAACCGCGGGATTTGTTTAACGGTTACGATTGGCCCCAAAAACGTATTAACCCGCATCGTGGTTGGGAAATTTATCCGACTGGGCTATATGATATTGCGATGCGTTTAAAAAATAGTTATCAAAATATTCCGTGGTTTGTTTCTGAAAATGGCATGGGAGTATCTGATGAAGAGCGCTTTACAAATAGTGAAGGGGTAATTGAGGATACGTATCGTATCGCATTTATCAAAGAACATTTAATCGCGTTACAGCGGGCAATTAACGACGGTTCGCCATGTTTTGGCTATCATTTATGGACTTTTGCTGATTGTTGGAGTTGGTTGAACGCTTATAAAAATCGCTATGGTTATTATCGGGTTGAGCTGGATGATCATTTTAAACGTACCCCTAAAAGTTCAAGTTTTTGGATGGCAGATGTGATTTTAAACAACGGCTTTAATCACGAATAGCGAGAATATTTAAGTAAATGTTATTTCTTAGTTAATGAGAAAAGATTCGTTTTTTACATGTTAATGAGATGGTTGAATTAAGGAGTAAAGATAAAGATGAAATTACAATATTTTGGTACCGCAGCAGCTGAAGGGGTACCGGCACTTTATTGCCAGTGTGATTTATGCAAAAAAGCGCTCAAAAATGGTGGGAAAGATCTTCGTAGTCGTTGCCAATCGCTAGTTGATGATTTTTTAATGATTGATTGGCCAGCAGATAGCTATTGGCACTATTTAACTTATCGTTATGATTTATACCACCTCGAGCATCTCTTAATTACCCATAGTCATTCTGATCATTTTTATCCCGAAGATTTGGTGTTGCGCTTAAGTGGTTATGTGAAAAATACGCCAGCAACATTAAACGTATACGGCAATGAAATGGTTGCATCATTTTTAGAGCGTGTCTTTGATTTAGAAGGTTATAAAGAGCAAGAACGCATCCAATTTCATTTGATTCAGGCTTTTGAACCTTTTCAAATTGAAAACTATCAAATTACCCCATTAATTGCAGATCATGATCCGCGGGAAAATTGTCTCATTTATGCTATTTCTGACGGCTTAAAAAATATGCTTTATGCACATGATACAGGAGAGTTTCCTTTAGCAACATGGGAGTATTTAGCAAAAAATGGTTCCTATTTTGATTATGTCTCGCTAGATTGTAATAGCCAAAACAATGATACTGTTCATAACCATATGGGCTTTCCCAATAATTTAAGGACAAAAGCTCGATTAGCCCAATTAGGCTTAGTGGATGAAAAAACTATTTTTACTTGCAGTCACTTTTCCCATAATAGTCAACTTACTCATGGTGAAATGGAGACGTTAGTTGCATCTGCAGGGTTTCAGGTCGCATATGATGGTTATGAGGTAATTTTTTAAGGTTAGATAAATAATGTAGAAAAAAGATAAGCTCGATATGAACAAGAAGAGTCAGGAAAATAGAGCGGGGGGGAAAATCATTAAAACGCAAATGTCTTCCTTTAATTAAGGGATGTTTATCTAAGAGTAGAAAGTGAGTGCAGATGCAAGAAAGTGTGTTATTCAAAAGCGAATGGAGGAAAATCAGTAAAATTTTGTTTGGCAATAGTTTACTGGCAATCGCCTATGCAAAATGGATGGTTCCCCACAAAATTATTAATGGCGGCGTCACGAGTTTAGCCCTGGTTTGTAGTAAATTACTGGGAATAGATCACGTCTTTTTAACGAATTTGATCACAGTATTGTTGTTAATTTTATGTTTTTGTTATTTGGGTAAAGAATTATTAGTTAAATCGTTTTTTAGTAGCATTTGTTACCTTAGTTTTTTCTCCTTTTTTTCAAATTTGCCACTGCGTTTATCCGTAAATTTTATCGTCGATTTTAGTTTGGCGTGTCTTTTTATCGCAGCAGGATACTACTTTTGTTTGTCAGCTACAGCATCGACAGTTGGAATGGATGTTGTAGCTTTAATTATTCAACAAAAAAGACCCAAATTTCAATTAGCGACCATTATCCGTAATTTAAATTTTGTCGTTTTATTATTAGGTTTTCTCGTTTATGGCGGCAAATCCGTTTTAATCGGTGTTGTCTTTAGTTTTTGCTATGCTTTTTTATTAGCAAAATTTTTAAAACCCAAAGAAAAGTTCAAAGCGCCTAAAAATTATCAAAACAACTAAAAACACGACCAGAAAACATCATTTGTTTTTTGGTCGCATTTTTTTATAGTTTATTGCTTGTAAAGCTATTACTTTTAATGGTGTTTAATACCGGAGGCAACATTTTTTATTAGCAGAATTTTTCGATAGCTTCTTTAACCCCGTCTTCGTCGTTTGAAGCCGTGGTAATATAGTCAGCAACGGCTTTAGTTTTTTCCACGGCGTTTTGCATGGCAACGCCAATTCCAGCGTATTCCAACATTGCCATATCATTTTCATTATCGCCAATTGCCATTACTTCTGCCTGTTCAATTGCTAAGTGTTCGGCTAGTTTTTTTAAGGCAATACCTTTATTGGCACCTTTGTGTAAGATTTCCAAATAAAAAGGAGCGCTTTTTACAATATTATATTGTTCTTTAAATTCAGCTGGTAGTTGGGTAATGGCATGATCTAAAATTTCGGGTTCATCAATCATCATCATTTTAATCATTTCGTAATCGTTATGGATCATTTCATCGGAAGTACGATATTTAATGGGCATGTGAACCAACGTTGATTCGTGAACCGTATATGGACTGATATTGCGATTGGCTGTGAAAATGGCATCGACTCCTGAAACATGGAAATGGACGCCTAATTTTTGAGCGATATAATTGATTTTTAAATAATCATTTTTCGTTAAGTTGGCTGAAAAAACAGTGTGTTGGGTAGCAACGTTTTGCACCAACGAGCCGTTATAGGTAATCACATAATCGTCAGCACTTAATAAATCTAGTGCCTTTAAATACTCTGTTACACCAGGAAGGGGACGACCGGTGCATAAAACGATGCGGATGTTCTTTTGTTTGGCTTCTTGTAGTGCTTTTTTGACGCCTTCACTTAATTGACCAGCACTATCGAGTAAAGTGCCGTCAATATCAATTGCAACTAGTTTGATACTCATGAAAATCCTCCTAAAATGAATCACTTTATTTATTTTTGCTACTGAAATTGTCTTAAAGTGACAAGATACGTGTTCTATTCTACTAAAAGAAAACTCCCTTTTCTAGTAGTGAAGTAAAGGGAGTTAAATTAATGCAGTTATTCTACTAATTCACCATTTTTAATATGGCGGGCAAATTCAGCATAGGTTTCGCTAAATAAATCATAATTATCTTGTAAAGTACGATCGACCATTTCTTTTGGAAAGTAATAGCGATGATCGCCAGTTTTTTGGCCAGCTAAGGCGGCAACAAGTTGGCTGACTTTTGAAAGTTCCACTAAGGTGCCATCTTTTTGTTGCAATTCGATTTGGGTACGATGGACACCAGATTTTGGCCGGTAAAAATCATAAGGCAAATCATAGCTGGAATTGATGGCGGTATAGTACTTGGGATTGTAGCCGACTTCTTCGACTAATTTACATAGTTTTTCAATTAAAGCAGTTTGATTTTCTTTAAATTTTGCCGATTTTAATGGTTTTCGCGATAACCAGCGATTAGCTAAGTCACTTAAAATCGCATCGTCTTCATCCACCCACTGAATAAAATAAGTGATTAAAACACCATCATCAAGCTTCAGGTAATCGGCTAAAGTAAAGTCTTCTTTTAAAAAGGGAATTAATAGTTGTGAGTGTTGTTGGAATATATCTGAATTTTCGTTATAAAGTTCATGGGCACGATTTAATAGATGTTCCAATAAGACTTCCATACTCCGGGAAACTTGGTGGAAATAGACTTGAACATACATTTGATAACGACTAACAATGTAATCTTCCACCGCATGCATCCCATTCATTGAAAAGGCGATACCACCTTCATAAGGACGGATGACCCGCAAGATACGAGTTAAATCAAAAGTACCGTATTCAGTGCCGGTAAAATAAGCATCCCGTAACAAATAGTCCATCCGATCGGCATCAATTTGACTAGAAATCATTTGGACAACTTGGGGGTTGGGATAGTCATGGGTAATGACACTGGCAACTTTTTCAGGAAAACCTGCTGCGACTTTATTTAAAATTTGATAAACCTCAGTTTCAGGCGAGGTGATAATTTCAACTGTGATTTTTTCGTGATCGGTATGAAAGATATGTTCAAAAGTATGAGAAAAAGGCCCGTGGCCGACATCGTGTAATAATGCAGCGCACAACGCGACAAGCCGTTCATTGTCATCCCAACCACCAGCGCCAATTTTTGAAACCGAAAAATTTCGTTCAAAAATATCACAAATGCGACGGGTAATCTCATAAACGCCTAAAGAATGAGAAAAACGGCTGTGTTCGGCTCCATGAAAGGTAAATGAAGAGGTCCCCAGCTGTTTTACGCGTCTTAGCCGTTGCACTTCTTTTGAGTTGATTAAATCTAAAATTACTTGGTGTTGAACGTGAATATAGTTATGAACAGGATCGCGAAAAACTTTTTCAATTGGCAATTTTTGATCCTTATATAAAGTCATCATCGTGTTCCTCCTTTTGGTTGGTGAGTTTTTAAGTTACAAGCTACATTTGAATAGCTAGAGTGTATCAAGAATTTGATTGCGGGTAATCATGTGACTGAGTTTGTCTTTATAAGTAGCAAGTCGATCTGCTTCATTCAGCCAATCACGACTATTAATAGAACTGATTGTATCATTTGTAAGCTCACTAAAGGCGTTTAAAAAGCGTTTCTTTGTTTCTACAATGGAAACTTCTTCTCCCATGACCGCAGTCACAGTGGTCATACTGGTGGGGTTTACCGGCGGATAGCCATCTTGGCCAAATTTTTCTGATAAACTTGTTAAATAGAAATCTCTCACAACTTCCCCGCGGGTAAGTTGCGAGCCAGTAACGCTTAAGTACATCATAACAGCGATTCCTGCTTTAATTTTTCGTTGGGCAATACCAGCGATTTTTTTTCCGTTACAACTTAAGTCATAACTTCCCGGACAATAAGAATCAAAAACTTCACCAGGCGTAATAATAAGTTCGGGAAAAGCTAGTTTAGTTAAGTGATACATCATTTCATAAGCAGAACTTGTGGTATGTTCACCTTGGGGAATTAAAAGCGAAATATTTAATATACCCGCGTCGCTTATAACACCCAAGCCACCGGCGCTGCGCACTACTGGCGGATAACCTGCTTTTTGCAGGTGAGCTACTCCTTGTTTTAGGTTTAAAACACGAGTATCTTTCATACCTAAAATCATGGTGTTTTCCAGTTGCCAAAAATGCAGCAGCGGCTGGTTGGCCTGACTGACGGCTTCTATTAAGACATCGGTTAAGGCAAAAGGCAAAAGAGCCTGTTGATTGGCATAAATCGGTTGATCTAAACTTAAATTCATAACTTAACTCCTAAATATCTAGTTTTGTTGTCATCTTAAAAAAGTGCTAAAAGTAGGAGACTTTTGTGACAAACTTTTAATAGCAGAAAAAATATTCCACTTTTCTTTCATTATATACGAAAAAGACTTGAAAAAATAACAGAAGGCCTCAAGATAGACGCAATGTTTGACAAAAGAGGCAAAACTGTGAAGAATGAAACTAAAGGTGAAAAGTATCGTGGCTTTTTAAAATACTTTTTTACAATGACTGTGGGAAGTGGAGGATACAACAATGGATTTAAAAAATGGCGTACCGGTTTCAATCCATCTGAAAACAAAAGTAAAGCAACATCATGAAGTACAAGATTTTAGTTTTGAGTTGCCGGGACAATTGGTAACAATTGGGGATAAACTGTATATTCGCTATCAAGAAGTACAAGAAAATGGGGAAAAAATTCCTGTTATTATTAAGATTATGCCAGATGGAACCGTGCAATTGACACGTTCAGGGGAAATGCGGTTGCGTTTAAAATTTGATTATAAGAAAAAATTAGAAACTAGCTATACGACGCCTTATGGGGTAATGTACTTTGGCACATTTACACGAAATCTACACATTAGTTTAAAAGATCGCCCAACCTCTGGGACTATTTTTATTGACTATGACTTGTACATGGCAGACGAACGAGTTGGAGAATATCAAATTAGCTTAGATTTCACAGCATAATTTTGCGAAATAAATTGATTTTTTCAAAACATTTTTGTATGATAAAGCGTAGACTGCGAAAGGACGTGTCCTATTTTGGAAATTACAGTATTTGAAGGGGCAAACAAAAACGAGTTGTCCATGATCGAAGTGGCTCATGCGATTTTAGAGCAAAAGGGCGACGTAATGGAGTTTTCAGATTTAGTAAACCAAATTCAAACCTATTTGGGTAAATCTGACAGCGAAATTCGTGATTCATTGGCCCAATTTTATACCGATTTAAACATTGACGGCAGCTTTATCTCATTAGGTGAGAATCGTTGGGGCTTGCGTTCATGGTATGCAATTGATTCAATTGACGAAGAATTGTCTCATGGTCTTGATGAAGACGAAGAAGACACACCACGCAAACGTAAACGTAAAAAGGTTAATGCCTTTATTAACGACGATGAAGATGCGATCGACTATAACGATGATGATCCAGAAGACGCTGATCCAGAAGATGAAGAAGACGACAAAGAATTGTATGACGATGATGATGAAGACGATGAAGAAATCTCAGCTTACAACAGCGACTTACAAGAAATTGGCGCCGACGATAATTCTGATGACGAAGAAGAAGTCCCTGGAAACATCGAAGAAGATCTAACCATTATCGATGATGACGATGATTTAGATGACTTTGATGACGATGATGAAGACGAGTAATAAAATTAGCAAAAAGAAAAATTTATTTTAAAGCATTCCACAAAAGTTAGACCAAAACGCTAACTTTTGTGGAGTGCTATTTTTTATAGCAAAAAGGAATTTTAATGTAACAAAACCCGTTTAATTTGCAAATTTTTATTCCATACGAAATACTAAAATGAAAGGAGGGAATGCTTGTGAATGAAGAAAAAGAAACAGTGAAGTCAGAAACAGCAGCTAAAAAAGACGAAAATACGGTTTTTGAGGACAAATTTTTTGAAAAAGGTCACTTTTGGCTAAAATTACGTACGATCGTGCTGACTATAATTGCTTGGCTGGGAGTCGTGATTCCTGTTTATTGGACGGTAACTTCGACATTGTTACGCCATCATAAAAACGTGAATCCTGTTTGGCATTATCAAGAAGGTATTGATACGTTTTACTTTTTATTAAAAGTCTTTGTGCTATTTTTTATCGCAGCTACTATTTTTACTGTGCTGATGACCTTGCGGAGCAATCGGCGTATAAAAGATAAGTACAGTCAGAAATTTACTTATGACTTTGATGCAATGTTAACAAAAAGACGCGCTTTGGATCAGTTTTACACGGAACGTTTTGGTTCGTTTGAAAAACGGGCAACTGAAAAAACGTATTCGGTGCCACCGGAAAAAAATATTACTAAAGAAGAATTAGATGCGATTTTAAAAAAAGGAGGGAAGTAGATGAAACTTCTGCAAACGGGTAATACATATCTCGATTTTATTGTAAATGTTGTTTTATTTGTCCTTTTTACTTATCCAATTTTAGGTGCGTTCATGTGGTTTATTGGAGTAGTAAGTTATCGTTTTTTATTTCGCTATCAGAAACTAGACTTTAAAGAAATTGTTCCTTTAGATCAACCCTGTGTCTCCATTATGGTACCAGCCCATAATGAAGAAGCTGTAATCGAAAAAACGTTACATTATTTACTTCATGAATTAAATTATTCAAATTATGAAGTAATCGTGGTAGATGACGGATCAACGGACAAAACACCTCAAATTCTAGCCGACCTAGCTGCACGAGAGGAACGTTTACGGGTGATTACGATTGAAAAAAATAAAGGAAAAGCCCACGCGTTTGATATTGGCTTTGCTTTTTGTAATGGTGAATTTATTTTAAGTAATGATGCGGATACAATTCCTGAACCCGATGCACTAGGCAAATATATTAATTATTTTAAGACTTCAAACGATGATAATATTGGTGCTGTTACTGGTAACATGGACGTTTTAAATCGTTCGAAAATTATTGAAAAAGCACAGACGGTGGAATTTTCAAGTATTGTTGGGGTAATTAAGCGTAGTCAACAAGGAACATTAAATACAATGTATGCTTTTAGTGGTGCTAATACGATGTATCGGAAAACAGCACTGTTAGATGCGGGATTATTTCGCCAAGATCGCGCCACAGAAGATATTAGTATTGCTTGGGACGAGCAACTCTTAGGCTGGGTACCGGTTTTTGCGCCAGATATTATGTTTTATATGATGGTGCCAGATACACTTTCAATGCTTTACCGCCAACGTAAGCGCTGGGCAAAAGGTGGTACAGAAGTATGGTTAACCAATTTTCCTAAAATTGCCTTACATCCGTTTAAGCACTTTAATCAGTTGGTGATGTTTGTCGATCAAACATTAAGTATTCTCTGGTCACTTTTCTTTTGGTTCTCAAGTTTAATCTTTGTGATAACACTATTGTATTTTCTTGTAACTCAAAACTATGAACGGATTTTCCATATGTTCGCGATGGCTTTTATCTTTGTTAATTTCCAAATGGTAGCAGGCTTTTTACAACTTGGCGCTGCCTTATTTATCGATGACAAGGGTAGAAAATTGCGTTACTTTATTTTTGCGCCATTTTATATGCTCTTGTATTGGATGATGAACGCGTTAACGATTTTAACGACATTAATTCCCGCCATCAAAACAATTATGGGATATGGTAGTGGGACGTGGGTAAGTCCGGAAAGAAAACCAAACGAATAAAAATGTAAAAGCCCCTGCGCTTTAGATCTTCTTAAAAGAAAATCTAAATGCACAGGGGCTCTTTTAATAAGATGTGAGACTAGTCAAAGCGTTTGCGTTTACTAGAGCTGGGGATTTTTAAAGCATCGCGATACTTAGCGACTGTACGGCGGGAAATTTCAATTCCTTCAGCTTTTAGTAAATCAACTAATTTTTGATCAGATAATGGTTTATTTTTGTCTTCTTCTGCGACTAGAGTTTGTAAACGGGATTTCACATTATCGGTGGACAAATCTTCGCCACTTTCATTTTGAATGCCAACTTTTTGGCTAAAGAAGTGTTTTAATTCAAAGATGCCAAAATCTGTTTCTAAATATTTCCCATTCACAGCTCGACTGACAGTGGACTCGTGAATTTCTAATTCTTCGGCGATATCTTTTAAAATTAAAGGCTTGATTGGGCGCTGTTCATCTAAGAAAAACGCTTGTTGGTGAGTAATAATTGCTTGTCCTACCCGTAAAATCGTATCGCCACGCTGTTGGACCATCTTTTTTAGTGATTCGAAATCTTGTTTCTTTTCATTTAAATATTTTTTAGTCTCATCATCGGCTTTTTTAGTCATCTGGTCAAAATAGCTTTGTTGAAAATGCATCTCTGGCATGCCGCGACGATTGCTGGAGATCTTAATTTTGCCACTGGCACTCACTTTAACAGTTAAATCAGGAATAATATAAAGGCCATCTGTTGTACCAAAGCTAGCACCAGGAGTGGGGGTTAGCGTTTGAATATAGTCAAATACTTCTTGAACTTCACTGATCGGGATTATTAGTTTTTTGGCTAATTCAGGCCATTTACGATTGACCAGTTCTTCAAAGTGTTCTTCTAAAATAAGATATGCTAAATTAGGCGCGGTATCATCCCGCTCTGTTTGTAACATTAAGCATTCTTGTAAATTGCGGGCCCCGACGCCTGCTGGATCTAATTGTTGTAGTAAAGTCAACGCATCTAAGACTTGAATTTTTGTAGCTTGCATTTTTTTTGCCACTTCTGCTAAATCAATCGTCAAAAAACCGTTTAAATCAATGTATTCAATCAAAAATAAAACAATATCCCGTAAAAAAGTATCACGATAATTCAAATGAACTTGATCGAGTAAATACTCAAATAATGAAATTCGATCATCGGGGATTTGACTTAAATAATTTAATTCTTCGCCACTAGAAGAACGAGGTTTTGAATAAGTTAGCGCATAATTTGCTTCTGAAACTTCAATTAATGGATTTTCCATCGCTTGTGTTTCAACAAATTCAGCTAATTCATCAATTGAAAATTGTAAAACTTGAATCGATTGCTGTAACGACTGCGTCATAGCAAGCTTTTGCGATTGTTTTTGTTTTTGTGAAAAACTTTGTTGAAATTTCATGTATTTTCCTCTTGATTTTATTCTGATTATTAGCTAAACTAACATGTGTTCGGCGCTCTTAGTGTAGTGGATATCACGTAAGATTCCGGTTCTTGAGACAGGGGTTCGATTCCCTTAGAGCGCGTCACTGACATCTTCTAGCTAAGAAGATGTCTTTTTTTATGGTAAAAGGACCATCTTATTTGATAAAAATGAAACAGAACTACAAAAGGCTTTGGTGCCAGCGCTATAAACGAATTTGCGTTGGTAATAAGCGAAAAGAATCATTCTGCTTTTCTGGTGGGAGAAAAAACGCTCTCACAACCACTGAGTTATTTTAACATGATTTTTAAAGGAAATGAATATTTCGGAAATGATTCTTATTATTTTTCCTAAGATCAATTATGCTATTGCACAAATTAGTTGTGTTTTTTTTTATTTTAATTAGGTTGTGCAAAATATCACTTAGCGTCAAATCAATTAGTAAAGCGATTTTACTGAAAAGAAGTGAATTTAGCGGGATTTTTTCTTCGCGTTTTAGTTGCACATTCGCCATGAAAATGGTACTATTACTTCCGTAAGGTTAATGGATTTTGACCTACAGGAAATTTTTTTTGGTCTTGATGGGTCGAAATAGGTCTACGATGGACGAAAAACGTCCACCGTTAAAAAGGAGAGTAATCATGCTTGATGACTTAAAATTGATCGAAGCAGTTGCTCCTGATATCCTCCATGTTTTGCAAGAACGATATAAGATTTTGCGCAACATTTATTGGATGCAGCCTATTGGTCGCCGAAATTTAGCAGATAGTTTAAATATGACCGAACGGGTTTTACGAACTGAAACCGATCTATTAAAACGATTGGCGTTAATTGATGTCACCAAAAGTGGGATGAGTTTAACTAAAACTGGTGAAAAAGTTTTTACTGATTTAGGCAAAGTCATGGATCAATTGTTTGGTATGCATCAATTGGAAAAGCAGTTGGCCAATTATTTTGGCATTACACGTTGCGTCATTTCTGCAGGAGATAGCGATCGTCAAGAAAAAGTCGTGAAAAACTTTGGTGAAAGTTTAAATGAATCTTTGGATTTACTTTTACCAGAAGGCAAAAATATTATCGCAGTTATGGGTGGGACAACGATGGCCCAAGTTGCGGAATGTTTGACAAACCTTGAAAGTGACGAACGACATAACCTTTTTGTTCCCGCCAGAGGTGGTATTGGAGAAGCTCTGACTGTACAAGCCAACTCAGTTTCTGCTATGATGGCTATGAGGTCTAATGGGGAACATCGGGCATTATATGTCCCAGAGCAACTCAGTTCAGATACGTATCGTTCGTTGATGAAAGAGCCCTCGATTCTGGAGGTCTTAAACTTGATAAGCCATGCCAACTGTGTTATTCATAGTATTGGACGGGCACTGCACATGGCGGCTAGACGCAAGATGAGTGAAAAAGAAATCTTGATGTTAAAAAAAGCCAATGCAGTTGCAGAATCATTTGGCTATTTCTTTGATGAAACTGGCAAAGTGGTTTATAAAGTCCCGCGTATTGGTTTACAATTAAAAGATTTACAAAAGGTGCCAATTATTTTGGCTATTGCTGGTGGCAAAAGTAAAGCCAAAGCAATTAATGCCTATATGCAAAATGCACCAAAACAAACGTGGCTTCTAACAGATGAAGCTGCTGCTAATGAGATTTTAAAAGGGGCAACCCTTTAAAATAAAAAACCTGATTTTCATAAGGAGGAAATCGCAATATGACAGTTAAAGTAGGTATCAATGGTTTTGGACGTATCGGTCGTTTAGCATTCCGTCGTATCCAAGATGTAGAAGGAATTGAAGTTGTTGCAATCAATGACTTGACAGATGCTAAAATGTTAGCTCATTTATTAAAATACGATACAACTCAAGGACGTTTCAACGGTTCTGTTGAAGTAAACGACGGTTCTTTCACTGTAAACGGTAAAGAAGTTAAAGTTTTATCTAACCGTAACCCTGAAGAATTACCTTGGGGCGACCTAGGCGTAGATATCGTGTTGGAATCAACAGGTTTCTTCACTTCTAAAGAAAAAGCTGAATTACACTTAAAAGGTGGCGCTAAACGCGTTATTATTACAGCTCCTGGTGGAAACGACGTACCAACAATCGTTTATAACGTTAACCATGAAACATTAACTGGTAAAGAAACAGTTATCTCTGGTGCTTCTTGTACTACTAACTGTTTAGCTCCTATGGCTAAAACTTTAAATGACAAATTTGGTGTTGTTGAAGGTTTAATGACAACTATCCACGCTTACACTGGCGACCAAATGACTTTAGATGGACCACACCCTAAAGGCGACTTCCGTCGTGCGCGTGCTGCTGCTGAAAACATCGTTCCTAACACAACTGGTGCTGCTAAAGCTATCGGCTTAGTAATCCCAGAATTGAACGGTAAATTAGACGGCGCTGCACAACGTGTTCCAATCGCAACTGGTTCATTAACTGAATTAGTAACAGTTCTTGACAAAGAAGTTACTGCTGATGAAGTAAATGCAGCGATGAAAGAAGCATCTAACGAATCTTATGGTTACAACACTGACGAAATCGTATCTTCTGATATTGTTGGTATGACTTACGGTTCATTATTTGACGAAACTCAAACTAAAGTATTGACAGTCGGTGGCAAACAATTAGTTAAAACTGTTGCTTGGTATGACAACGAAATGTCTTACACTGCACAATTAGTTCGTACTTTAGAATACTTCGCTAAATTATAAGATTTGCGCCTTTGCGTAATCTAATGTAGTACTTTTTAAAGCGGGGAAGCGACGCGCTTCTCCGCTTTTTTTATGAAATAAATTTAGGAGGCAAATTTTAAAGATGGCTAAAAAAACAATCGAAGACATTCAATTAAAAGATAAAAAAGTTTTAGTCCGTGTTGACTTTAACGTTCCTTTAAAAGATGGTGTAATCGGAGATGATACTCGTATCAAAGCTGCATTACCAACAATCAAATACGTTATCGACAACGGCGGTAAAGCAATTTTATTCTCTCACTTAGGTCGTGTGAAAACACAAGAAGATAAAGAAGGTAAATCTTTAGCTCCAGTTGCAAAACGCTTAGGTGAATTATTAGGTAAAGATGTAACATTTGTACCTGAAACACGCGGTAAAGAATTAGAAGACGCAATTGCAAATATGCAAGATGGCGATGTATTAGTATTTGAAAACACTCGTTTTGAAGACATCGACGGCAAAAAAGAAAGCGGCAATGACGCTGAATTAGGTAAATATTGGGCTTCTTTAGGTGATGTATTTGTAAACGATGCATTCGGTACTGCTCACCGTGCTCATGCTTCTAACGTAGGGATTGCTTCAACTGGTATCCCAACTGTTGCTGGCTTCTTAATGGAAAAAGAAATCAAATTCATCGGTGAAGCTGTTGAAAATCCTAAACGTCCAATGGTTGCTATCCTTGGTGGCGCAAAAGTATCAGATAAAATTGGCGTAATTGAAAACTTGATTCCAAAAGCTGACAAAATTTTGATCGGCGGCGGTATGACATATACTTTCTACGCAGCTAAAGGCATGAAAATTGGTAAATCATTAGTTGAAACAGACAAAATCGACTTAGCAAAAAGTTTAATCGAAAAAGCTGGCGACAAATTAGTCTTACCAATTGACAATATCTGTGCAGCAGAATTTTCAAATGACGTCCCAACACAAACAGTTGAAGGAGAAATTGAAGGCGACGTAATGGCATTAGACATTGGTCCTGCTTCAATCGCTTTGTTTGCTGAAACATTAGCAGGTGCAAAAACTGTTGTTTGGAACGGACCTATGGGTGTTTTTGAAATGTCTAACTTCGCCAATGGTACAATTGGTGTATGTGAAGCTATTGCAAACCTTGAAGATGCAACAACAATCATCGGTGGTGGGGACTCTGCAGCGGCTGCAGAACAATTAGGCTTTGCAGACAAATTTACTCACATCTCAACTGGTGGCGGTGCTTCTTTAGAATTATTAGAAGGTAAAACATTACCAGGTTTAGCTGCCATTAACGATAAATAATTTAAAGCGTAATAAGAATATTACTGTTTAATTTAAAAAGAGGAGTTGCACAAAATGCGTAAACCAATTATCGCGGGTAACTGGAAAATGAATAAAACATTATCAGAAGCACAAAGCTTTGCAGAAGCAGTGAAATCAGCTGTTCCTTCAAAAGATGTTGTGGATTCTGTGATTGGTTCACCAGCATTATTTTTAGCACCATTAGCTTGGAGCTTAAAAGATTCTGATGTTCAATTATCTGCTCAAAACTGTTACTGGGAAAACGAAGGAGCATTCACTGGTGAAAACTCACCAGCTGCTATTGCAGATCTTGGCGTCCAATATGTGATTATTGGTCACTCTGAACGTCGCGAATATTTCCATGAAACAGACGAAGAAATCAATAAAAAAGCCAAAGCAATTTTTGCTAACGGTATGACACCAATCTTGTGCTGTGGTGAATCTTTAGAAACTTATGAAGCAGGCAAAACTGCTGAATGGATCGAAGGACAAATCACTGCAGGTTTAGCTGATTTATCTGCTGAACAAGTTTCAAGCATGGTAATTGCTTATGAACCAATCTGGGCAATCGGTACTGGTAAATCTGCTGATGCCAACATCGCAGACGAAATTTGTGGCGTGGTACGTCAAACTGTTGCAAAATTATACGGTTCAGAAGTAGCTGATAAAGTACGTATTCAATACGGTGGTTCAGTTAAACCTGAAAACATTGCAGAATATATGGCAAAAGAAAACGTTGACGGCGCATTAGTCGGTGGCGCAAGCTTACAAGCTGATTCATTCTTAGCCTTATTAGATGCAGTTAAGTAATCTAACAACAACATTAAAAAGCTGAGTTTTGATTTGCAGAAATGCACAAAATTCACTAAAATTGTGGATGAAGGGTTTTAACCCTTTTGAAATACAAATCAAAGGAGAGAGACAAACATGTCAATTATTACTGATGTTTACGCACGCGAAGTCCTTGATTCACGTGGTAACCCAACAATCGAAGTAGAAGTATACACAGAATCAGGTGCTTTTGGTCGCGGTATGGTTCCTTCAGGTGCTTCAACTGGTGAATACGAAGCCGTTGAATTACGTGATGGCGACAAATCTCGTTACGGCGGCAAAGGCGTTCAAAAAGCCGTAGACAACGTAAACAACATTATTGCAGAAGCTATCATTGGCTACGATGTTCGTGACCAAATGGCGATCGACAAAGCAATGATCGAATTAGACGGAACTCCTAACAAAGGTAAATTAGGTGCCAACGCAATTTTAGGCGTTTCAATCGCTGTTGCTCGTGCAGCTGCTGACTACTTGGAAGTACCTTTATACCACTACTTAGGCGGTTTCAATACTAAAGTGTTGCCAACTCCTATGATGAACATCATCAATGGTGGTTCTCACTCAGATGCGCCAATCGCATTCCAAGAATTCATGATCTTGCCTGTAGGTGCACCTACATTTAAAGAAGGCTTGCGTATGGGTGCTGAAGTATTCCACGCATTGAAATCTATCTTATCAGAACGCGGCTTAGAAACTTCAGTCGGTGATGAAGGTGGTTTCGCACCTCGTTTTGAAGGTACTGAAGATGCTGTTGAAACAATCGTTAAAGCAGTTGAAAAAGCTGGCTACAAAATCGGCGACGATGTACGCTTAGGTTTTGACTGTGCAGCTTCTGAATTCTACGAAAACGGTGTTTACGACTATTCTAAATTCGAAGGTGAAGGCGGAGCAAAACGTACTTCTGAAGAACAAGTAGCTTACTTGAAAGAATTAGTTGAAAAATATCCATTCATCATCACTATTGAAGATGGTATGGACGAAAACGACTGGGATGGCTGGGAAAAATTAACAGCTGAACTAGGCGATAAAGTTCAATTAGTAGGTGACGATTTATTCGTTACAAACACTGAAAAATTATCTGAAGGTATCGAACGTAACGTTGGTAACTCAATCCTTATCAAAGTTAACCAAATCGGTACATTAACAGAAACATTCAACGCTATTGAAATGGCTAAAGAAGCTGGTTACACAGCAGTTGTTTCTCACCGTTCTGGTGAAACAGAAGATTCAACAATCTCTGATATCGCTGTTGCAACAAACGCTGGCCAAATCAAAACTGGTTCTCTTTCACGTACTGACCGAATTGCTAAATACAACCAATTATTACGTATCGAAGACCAATTAGGCGAAGTTGCTGAATACAAAGGCGTTAACGCATTCTACAACTTGAAAAACAAATAATCACTGAATTATTTGAAGACTCCAGACTTATGTCTGGGGTCTTTTTTTATTATTGTCTTTAGACCTA